>JAAEZG010000003.1 GCA_018222985.1 Gammaproteobacteria bacterium | reverse complement strand
TATCCAATATCTAATAGCTAATATCGCCTTTGCTCTTCGCCCTTCGCTAATATCCAATATCTAATAGCTAATATCGCCTTTGCTTTTAATTCATTCTATTTTTTCGAGCTTAATCATCTAAACTACTCGATATTACTAATTCAAAACTCCGCTAAAATGATCAAAGTTACAACTAACGAGCAGCGAACATGATCAAAAACACAACAGCAAGCTACGGTTGGCTAGCCATAGCAATTCACTGGCTTAGTGCACTACTCGTTATCGGGTTGTTTGCACTTGGCTATTGGATGCTAACGCTAAGCTATTATGACCCGTGGTATCGATTAGGGCCATGGTGGCATAAGTCCATCGGCATTAGCTTATTATTGCTTACCCTTGTGCGCTCAGCGTGGAAGTTCTACACCGTTTCTCCTAAGCCTTTAGGCGCGAGTTGGGAGCAAAAAGGTGCTCGGTGGGGACATGGAATTATTTACGCATTGTTATTTGTGACCATGATTAGTGGTTACTTAATTTCAACGGCGGACGGCCGGGGTATCTCGGTATTTGATTGGTTTGAAGTACCAGCGCTCATTACTGGGATACCCAATCAAGAAGACATTGCCGGTGAGGTTCACTGGTACAGCGCTTTAGCTTTAGTTATCGCTGCTGCTGGGCACGCGTTAGCAGCGCTTAAACATCATTTTATAAACCGCGACGCCACTTTGAAACGTATGTTAGTCAGTAAGACTGATCACGACTAACGCCAAAAATTTATCTAAGGAGATTTACCATGAAAAAATTAGCTTTAGCAACATTGATCACCGCGTCACTATTTGGCGCAAGCCAGGCACAAGCTGCTGATTATGTTATTGATACAGATGGTGCGCACGCATTCGTACAATTCAAAATTAGCCACTTAGGTTATAGCTGGTTACTTGGTCAGTTTAATGACTTCGAAGGCACATTTAGCTATGACGAAGCCAACCCAAGTGCAGCGAAAGTCAATGTCACTATTGATGTTGCCAGCCTTGATAGTAACCACGCCGAGCGTGACAAGCATTTGCGTAGTGGCGATTTTTTTGATGTCGAAAAATACCCGCAAGCCAAGTTCGTTTCAACCAGCTATGCCCCAAATGGCGACGGCACCGGCGTACTCAAAGGTAACTTTACCTTGCACGGTACCACTAAAGAAATCGCCATTGATGTGAAGGAAATTGGCGCAGGACAAGACCCTTGGGGTGGATTCCGTCGCGGCTTTGAAGGCGCAGTGACGTTAACGCCGGCCGAGTTTGGTATGGAGTACGACTTAGGACCCGCTGCTGAAACGGTAGAAATTTTCCTATCTATCGAAGGTATTCGTCAGTAAGCCATCGGTTACCTGAATAAACAATGCGGGCTAGCTAAGCCCGCATTGCTTCACGGTAACACTGCAATGCGTTGGCGGTATCGCCAAGTGCATCGTAAGTCACCGCTAAATCTAACCACACCCGTTGTGAAGGTGCTAGTTCAGCAGCGCGGCGCAAAGCACGTTGAGCTAATGCGTAGTCTTTCGTGGTCAATGCCATTTGGCCAATGGCTTGCAGCAAAAATGCATCGTCGGGCTTTTTCTTCAAGCCGTCTTGCACAATGTCGCGCAATTCAGGGCCGGCAACTAACAAATTATTCTGCAGTAAATCAGCAATATCGAGCTCGCCTCGCTTCAGTGCGCGTGCTGCAACTTTGTCAGCGGCTTTGGTTTGATCAAAGGTGACCAAAGCACGTAAGTATGCCCGGCGAATAATCGCATCACGACGTTCATCGCGGCGCAGACTTTGCCAGTAGTCTTGCAGTTTTGTGGCGCCTTGGCGCCCTGCCGCTAACATCAAGGCGTAATAAGTTTCTTCCTCAATCGCTGCATACTGAGTGTCGCTAAATAGCTTCAACTCGCGAGCAACTGGTAATAAACCGACTAAATCATCATAACGATGTAACCGCTGATACCCCATGATTGCAGCGCGAACCAGTTCAGGATGTCGTGGGTAATCGCGCAGAAGGGCTTTTAAGTCGGTTAAACGTGACGAGATGCTGTTTGAATTGTCGCGTAACGCATAGAGCATTTCAGAGACGGCTAAGTCCGCGGTTTTTCCGCTATGAGTTAGCCATTCTCGAGCTTGTTTAAGGTCGCCAATGTGCTGCGCCGAATACGCCGCGAGTAGGGCATCGTTTGGCTGCTTGCGTAGCTGCCAGGCGCGATTTGCAGCACGCGAACTGCCTGCATAATCACCGTCATTCAATGCGACTAGAGCCTCGTGAAAGGCCGTTTCAGCTTTTTGTTGGCGGCGCTCACCAAACCAGCGCATGCCCCATTTGGTACCGCGCACAAGGCGCGCGATAAAGGCAAAAACCACACGCAGAACAAGTATGGCAATAACAAGCAGAATTAGCGCTGCGACAACGCTGGTTTCAACGGTCCATTGGCCTATCGATAGCAGAACGTAGCCAGTATTGCCTGACCACAATGGCCCCACCAATAAGCCAACAACCAGCAGTACAACAATAACGAGTGCGGTTTTCATACCATTAACCCCCTACGTTTTGTTGGCGAACAAGACGTTTCAGCTGGTTTGTTGCTTCTAACTGGGTTGGGTAATCTGGGCGCAGCGTTACTTGCGATAGCTCGGTAAGTTGCTTTACAACATCAGTAATGCCGGTATCTGTAATTTGCCCTTCAAGCACGTGCAATTGGTTGATTGCTTCTTCGAGCGTGGTCTCGAAAAGCGTTTGCTCACCTTGCATAGCGGCTTGTTGGGCCAACTGTAGTTGCAGCAAAAGGCGTTGTTGCACCACGTCAAAGTAAGCGTCAGCAATCAAGGGCTCAACGGGCGTGTCACGACGCTGTACTCGAACAAACTGTTGCAGCAAGGTATTGGCGCTGCGCTTTAAGTTGGCTAACCAAGTGTCGTCTGCGGTTGGAGCCTGTTCCGTATCCGTCATGGCCAGTTGTTGATACCACATACTGCGGCTAATGCGGTCGCGCAGTGCACCTAAAGCAATACTCACTTCAGTCACTTGTGCTTCTGGCAGTTGCTCAAGGGCAGCTATATCATTGGCTAACGCTTGGCGCGCCGCCATATGTGCTGGGTTATTCAAGGCGACCAAGTGTGATTGGGCCAACCGCAAGAATGCTAAACTTGCTTGTGGGTCTTGTTCTATCCACAGTTTGGTTGCGGCTCGGCCAGTCAGTTCGTAGGCTTCAAAAATGCGCCAATTTGACTCTTGCGACATATCTAGGTTGGCCAGCTCAGCTTGCACTGACTCTACCGCCAACCGATAGTCGGCAAGTTGCGATTGTTGCGCCTGCAACTGTTGACGCAGCTGCTGCTCTTGTGCGCTTAGCGCCTGTTCAAGCTGCTCATTAACTTGGCCCGACGTACTTTCAAGCGTTTGTTGTAATTGTTCCAATTCTGCTTGAGTTGCGGTTTGCTCGCTACGCAAGTTTTCGAGTGCTTGTTGATGCTGCGTATGCATAGGTACTAAATGACGGTAGCCAAACCAACCGGCGGCAGCAATGACAAGCAGAAGAATGAGTACCACCAACCAGGGCACTAGGCTGCTAGAGCGCGACTTAGTTGCGGTAGCAGATGCTGGTGACTTGGTCGCCGTGTCTTCGTGATCAGCAACCGGCGTTGATGATTCTTGTTGTTCTAATTCGTTAGACGTGGACTCACTCATAAATCTTCCTTTTTTATTAACCTTTGCCAAGCATCGGCAAGCGCAAATGGCGTGGCACTATCGGCAATAACAACTCGTTGCCGCATGGCAACCGGTAACAACTTCGCAAGTCGCTCGCTAGCAAGCACCCAATAACACTGTGATAGCCAATGTAGCGCGTGCTGTGGTAACGCCGCAAGAAAATAACCCAACTGTTCAGCACTGCTAACCACAATGCCGTGAACCTGCTGCTGCCACTGTTCAATAGTCGACAGATCAACCTTGCTTGGCACGCGCTCGTAAACCTCTAAATAAGTTACTTGTGCGCCGCGTGCACGTAGGGTGTCGGCGACCAGCTCACGGCCACCGCGACCGCGAACCAGCAACCACTGTTGGCCCGCAACATTTTGTAGCTCAGGCAACTGCAATAAGGCGTCGCTGTTGTGCATGCGCCATGGGCAGGTCACGGGCCGCTGTACAACGCGCGCTATGGCCTCGGCGCTGGTTGGCCCCACTGCAAACCAACGTGCAATAGGCATTGCGTACTCTGGCGCCCAAGCCTGAGCTTGTTGCGCAAAGTAATTAGCAGCATTCACACTCACCATTAAACCGCCGTGCCAAGTTTGCGACAAAATATTCCGCAAACTGTGGTTGGGGTCGTCATAGCCACCAATGCTGACCATACTGTGCACCAAGCAGTCAGCTTGAACGCCCGCCGTGGCAGCGCGTTGCTGCAGCATGGCAACTAATGAGCCAGCTTGGTCTTCTGGGCGCAACAGCAGCAATTTATGCATCATGACTGCAAATCATTCTCCGCGTACACGTCTTTTAAAATTTTACCGGCGCCGCGGGCGAGTAAGTACTCAGCGAGCTCAGTACCTAAAGCTTCCGCGTGGTCACGGTGCCCTTTAATCTCGCCTTCAACAATTTCGCTGCCGTCAGGGCGCCCAACTAAGCCGCGCAAATGAATTTGGTCGCCGTGCAACTCAGCGTAGGCACCAATGGGAACTTGGCAGCCGCCTTGCAAACGTCGATTCATAGCGCGCTCGGCAAGTACACAACTGCGTGTATCGGCGCAGGTTAACGGCGCTAGAAGTGCCTTTGTGGCTTCGTCGTCACTGCGGCATTCAATGCCAAGTACGCCTTGACCATTTGCCGGCAGACACAGGTCTGCTGGAATCCGTTGTTTAATGCGATCAGTTAGCTCGAGGCGAATCAGCCCAGAAGCAGCCAAAATAATGGCATCAAACTGACCTTCGTCGAGCTTGCGCAAACGGGTTTGCACGTTACCGCGCAAATCATGCACCACTAAGTGCGGGAAGTTAGCCAGAATTTGGCATTTGCGGCGTAGGCTGCAGGTACCGACAATAGCCCCTTCCGGCAACTCTGATAATTGTGCGTAGTTATTGGACACAAATGCGTCACGTGGGTCTTCGCGTTCGCAAATACCGAACAGCTCTAAGCCTTCTGGAAACTCAACCGGCAGGTCTTTCATTGAGTGTACGGCTAAATCAGCTTTGCCTTCTAACATGGCAACTTCGAGTTCCTTAACGAACAAACCTTTACCGCCAATTTTGGCCAGAGGCGTGTCCAAAATCACATCGCCTTTGGTGCTCATAGGCAGCAACTCAACCGAAAGGTCGCTGTGCAGCTGTTCTAAGCGGGCTTTAATATGTTCTGCTTGCCACATGGCGAGTAGGCTTTTACGGGTGGCAATCGTCAGTGTTTTACTCATGTACAGGGCCTATGAATCCGCAGGTGATAAAGAAATAGGGGTTTCGGCTTGCTTGCTTGCGGCTTCGCTTAGCAAACTCCACAGCTCACTGCCGGTGCGGTTATCAATCCATTGGCCATTGCGCCACTCAAAATGATGCCCATTAAACTTGGTAGCTACCCATAGTTGGTGTAACGGCGGCTGCTTGTTGATCACCATTTTGGTGTTGTTGGGAAAGGTTAATTCCAAAATGTCGCCACCTGACTCACAATCAATGTCAACGCCGCAGGCTTCAACTGCTTCTTCAATGGCTAATATGGTTGATTCAGCTAATTCGTGGTATTCGTGCTCTTGCATGTCAACTCCTGATAATGACATTTGCGCGTCTCAATGCGATGATAGACACAACAACAATTTTAACCGTAATAATTAGGTACAGTTTACCGATGTTTAACTTGAAAGTAATGCGTCTGATCATTGTAGCAGGAACGCTCGGTTTTATCGCCGCGTGTGGACAAAAAGGGCCGTTAGAATTACCTCCTCCACCCGAGCAGAATCAACCCGCTGAGCAGGCTGAACAGGCATGAGTTTTGATTATGTAAATGGCATTTTGCATGCCGATCAATGCAACCTGAATGAGCTTAGCGAGACCTACGGCACGCCTTTGTACGTGTATTCGCAAACTCTGATCACCGCGAACTGGCAACGTTTCGCGGCGCATTGGCCTGCACCGCACAAGCTGTGCTACGCCGTAAAAGCCAACAGTAACTTGGCGGTTTTGAATTTATTGGCCCGTTTAGGCGCCGGGTTTGATATTGTCTCCGGCGGTGAGCTGGCGCGGGTGCTTGCGGCGGGTGGTAAAGCCAAAGACGTGGTGTTCTCTGGGGTAGCCAAAAGCCAAGAAGAAATGGCTTATGCCCTCGAGCAAGGTATTTATTGTTTTAATGTCGAATCGGCCGCTGAACTTGAGCGTTTGAACCAGGTTGCCAACGCGCATGGCGTTATGGCACCGGTATCGCTGCGGGTAAACCCAGATGTTGATGCGCAAACCCACCCGTACATTTCAACCGGGCTAAAAGCCAATAAATTTGGCATTGCGATGCAAGATGCGCGAGCGGTTGCGCGGCGAGCAATGGCACTGCCAAACATTAAATTACAAGGGCTAGATTGCCATATTGGCTCGCAAATTTTAACGCTAGAACCCTTTCTAGATGCCGCTGATATTATGCTCAACCTGATTGGCGAGCTACGCGAAGAAGGTATTGAAATTACCCACCTGGATATGGGTGGAGGCATGGGCATTCCATACCAGCAAGAGCGTGCGCCAGATGTAAGTGTTTACTTACAAGCGCTTTTAGAGCGGGCGGGAAGCATGGGTAATTTAACCATGCTACTGGAGCCAGGCCGTGCCATTGTTGGTAACGCGGGCGCGCTAATCACCACGGTAGAGTACTTAAAGTCGGGCGAAGACAAAAACTTTGTGTTGGTTGATGCCGCCATGAATGACCTTATGCGCCCTGCTCTGTACCAAGCGTATCATGACATTATTCCAGTGCGTCAGCATGATGCCGACAAGGCTATTGTTGATGTGGTGGGACCGGTATGCGAAACCGGTGACTTTTTGGGGCATGCGCGACATTTATCGGCGCAAGAAGGCGACCGATTGGCAGTGATGAACGCTGGCGCCTATGGTTTTACCATGAGCTCAAATTACAACACACGTCCTCGTGCTGCTGAAGTAATGGTGAATGGGGGGCAAGTTCAACTCATACGTGAGCGTGAACGGCTAGAAGACTTATGGAAAGGTGAACACCTGTTGGAGACGCCTGAATGAATTTTGCCAAAATGCATGGGCTCGGCAATGACTTCATGGTGATTGACGGGGTAACTCAGAATATTTATGTGAACCCTGAGCAAATTAGGCACTGGGCTGATCGGCACCGTGGCATTGGCTTCGACCAACTATTGTTAGTTGAGCCGCCCTATGACCCCGACTTAGACTTTCATTATCGAATTTTTAATGCCGATGGCAGCGAAGTGTCGCAATGCGGTAACGGTGCGCGCTGCTTCGCTTTGTTTGTGAAACTAAAAGGCCTTAGCAATCGCAATCATCTGCGGGTGAGCACCAAAGCTGGCAAAATGGTCTTGCACCATGAGCGCGATGGGCGTATTACGGTTGAAATGGGGCAGCCGCAGTTTAACCCCAGCGACGTGCCTTTTAAGGCCAACAAAGAAGAGTTGACCTATATTCTGCGCGAGCAAGACCAAACTATTTTGTGTGGGGTAATGGGCATTGGCAACCCGCATTGTGTGATTGAAGTGGACAATATCGACACCGCGCCGGTTGCTTCACTAGGGCAAGCTATTGCAACGCATGAGCGTTTCCCTGATGGCGTTAATGTCGGCTTTATGCAAGTGGTTGATCGCCAGCATGTGAAACTACGAGTTTATGAGCGCGGCGTGGGTGAAACCCAAGCTTGTGGAAGCGGTGCCTGTGCTGCTGCAGTTATTGGCATGCGCCAAGGCAAGCTTGATGAACAGGTCACGGTTGAATTACCGGGTGGGCAACTGAGTATTCGCTGGCAACCAGGCCAGCAAGTGCGTATGACAGGGCCTGCTGAGCATGTATATGATGGATACCTAAAATTATGACGACGGACGTTAAACCAATACCGAATCCTGTGGTTGATGACACGCTGATAGCGCAGTATTTGGCCGAGAACCCAGACTTTTTTGAGCATCATCCGCAGCTACTTAAGCAACTTAGCTTGCGCCATCAAGAGCGCGGAGCGGTATCGCTTGTTGAGCGTCAGCAGCAAGTATTGCGCCAACGCATTATGCAGCTAGAAGAAGAAATTACCGACTTGATGGTCACCGCTCGGCGCAACGAAGAACTATTTCGTGCGTACAGTGATTTGTATGTGGCATTGCTTGCTTGCACCCATTTGGCTGAAGTGATGGATGCACTGCAAGAAACGTTTTCAACGCAACTTAATATGCCAGCGTTGTCATTGAAGTTTTTTGATAGCCCAATTGAGTTGGACGAGCAGTTTACCTTTGCGGCCGACACGCACAAGAAGCTATTGAGCAAGCGTTTTCAGTCGGCCAATGTGTACTTGGGCCGGTTAACCGAAGACGAAAAGAAATTGCTCTTCCCGAATGAACCTATTGCTTCAGTGGCACTGATTTTATTGGGCGACAAGGGTGAGCTGGGTATGTTGGCGATAGGTAACCATGACGCTGGGCATTTTGAACCGGCAATGGACACCCTCTTAGTGCGTCAGCTACAAGCCCTACTGACCAAGATTTTGCCGCCATTGCTTGCTCATCAGGCAAGTTACCAGGCGCAGAGCGATGACGCTTGATGCGCTAAGGCAACGCTTTCTTGATCACCTAGCCGGCGAGCGTGGGCTTGCCGAGCACACTTTGCGCAGTTATGGCGCTATTTTAGCGGACGACCTAATCGAGCTATCCAGTAGCCAAGTGTCAGAACCGAAACAGCTTACGTTACCGGTGCTAGAGCGGCTATTTATTAGTTGGCGGCGTCGTGGTTTGGGCGATGCGTCGCTGGCATTGCGCTTAGCCGCATGGCGTACCTTTTGCAACTATTTAATGCGCGACCAGTGGTTGCTCGACAACCCAGCCGCACAACTTAAAGCTCCACGCGCCGCCAAACGACTTCCGAAAAACCTTGATGTGGATAGCATTAGTCAACTGTTGCAGTTGCCCCAAGATGATCCGCTCGCCATACGTGATGCAGCAATGATGGAATTGCTTTATGGTAGTGGTTTGCGTTTGGCAGAATTAGTCGCTTTAGACATAGATGCCATTCATAGCCGTCACCGCGAGCTACGTGTGCTGGGTAAAGGCAATAAAACGCGCATTGTGCCTTATGGCCGTTGCGCTGCTGAAGCACTGGAGCGCTGGTTGCCCGTGCGTGCGCAGTGGTTGGGCAGCAAACTGGACGAAGTGGCATTATTCATATCCCAACGCCAACAGCGTATTAACCCACGTACCGTGCAAGTACGCTTGAACTTTTGGGGGCAGCAACAAGGGCTCAAAGGCAACTTACACCCTCATAAACTGCGTCACTCGTTTGCTTCACATATGTTAGAATCGAGCGGTGATTTACGCGCAGTGCAAGAGCTACTAGGGCATGCTAATTTGAGTACCACACAGGTATATACCCACTTAGACTTTCAGCATCTTGCCAAGGTTTATGATGGCGCCCATCCGCGCGCCAGAAAGAAAAAATAAAGGCTTAACATGCAGTTTTATCGACGCCTCATGCCGGTTCAAGCGCTAAGCTTTGATCTTGACGACACCCTTTATGACAACGTGCCTGTTATGCTGCGAGCCGAGCAGGCGGTGCGCGATTTTGTCGTGCGAGAATTTCCCCAAACCGCAACCTGGCAGGCTGCTGACTGGTCGGCACACCGCATGGCACTCATGCGCCGTGAACCCGATTTAGCAAGTAACATGACGCAATTACGGTTACGAGCGCTGACCGCTGGTTTGCAATCTTTCGGTATTAGTGACGACGAGGCTCGCGCTGGCGCCGAGGCGGCCTTTGCCCACTTTATGGCGCATCGTAATGCAGTTGATATAGCGCCTGCGGTACATGAGCACCTTGCAGCGCTTGCTGAGCGCTACCCGTTGTACGCACTGAGTAACGGCAATGTGAATGTCGACGCTATTGGCCTGGGTGCTTATTTTCAAGGTGTGCTGCAGCCCTCCGATGGCCTTCGCGGCAAACCTTTTGCGGATATGTTTCAAGCTGCGGCAGCCATGCAACCACAGCTAGCCCCATACAATTGGTTACATGTCGGTGATAGCCCAAGCGCTGATGTTTTAGGTGCACACCGAGTTGGCTGGCAAAGCGCTTGGTTTACTGGCGGTTTGGGGCGTGCTGAGCACTTACACATATTGCCGACATTGGCCTATAACGACTTAGCGAAACTCACACAGTTTCTCTTAAAAACGGCATGATAACTGGTTGCATATACAGTACTCAGCCACTACACTGCAATTTTGAATTTTTGGTGACTTTCCATGCATGAGCATCCTTTACTCGCCCCATTGAATGACAAACAGCGCGAAGCCGTTGGTGCTGATGAGCGCCATATGTTGGTGCTTGCTGGCGCTGGCAGTGGCAAAACACGGGTGCTGGTGCATCGTATTGCATGGCTTATTCAAGAGCGCGGCTTGTCACCGCATAGCATTATGGCGGTCACCTTTACCAATAAAGCTGCGGCTGAAATGCGTGGGCGCGTTGAGCAGCTGTTAGGCAGTTCGGTGCGGGCCATGTGGATGGGCACCTTTCACGGTTTGGCCCACCGTTTATTACGCGCGCATTATATGGATGTTGGATTGCCGCAGAACTTTCAAATTCTTGACAGTGACGACCAACAGCGCTTGATCAAGCGCACCATTAAAAGCCTAAACCTAGATGAAAAGCGTTGGCCGCCTAAGCAAGCACAGTGGTTTATTAATGCCAAAAAAGATGAAGGCCTGCGGCCGCATCACTTAGATGGCTACGACATTAATGAGCGCACATTCAAAGAAATATATGACGCCTACCAAGTTGCCTGTGATCGCGCTGGGCTGGTTGATTTTGCTGAATTGCTATTGCGAGCACAAGAATTGCTGCGCGAGAATCGCCACGTAGGTGAGCATTATCAGCGCCGTTTTCGGCATATTTTGGTGGACGAGTTTCAAGACACCAACACCATTCAATATGCCTGGATTAAACTGCTCTCCGGTGTGGGGCAAGAAACCGAACACAATAATTATGTGACCATTGTGGGCGACGACGACCAATCTATTTATGGCTGGCGCGGAGCAAAAGTTGAGAATATTCACCAATTTTTACGCGACTTCCCGAATGTGCTGACCATTCGCTTAGAGCAGAATTACCGTTCTACCAATAATATTTTAACCGCAGCCAATGAAGTTATTGCCAACAATGACGGGCGCTTAGGCAAAGAACTCTGGACAGAAGGGGCGTCAGGCGAGCCTATTGATCTTTACGCAGCATTCAACGAAATGGACGAAGCGCGGTACATTGC
The DNA here is from genome assembly GCA_018222985.1 of Gammaproteobacteria bacterium. GTDB lineage: Bacteria > Pseudomonadota > Gammaproteobacteria > Enterobacterales > Alteromonadaceae > Pseudidiomarina. The sequence goes on along the minus strand of JAAEZG010000003.1, from coordinate 290,782 downwards.
CGGGCGCATTGAACAATGGAACGAACATGGTAATGCGCTACAAGATGTCGCCATTCTATATCGTAGTAACGCCCAGTCACGAGTGCTAGAAGAAGCATTACTGCATGCGCGAATTCCTTATCGCATATATGGCGGTTTGCGTTTCTTTGATCGCCAAGAAGTGAAAGACGCGCTGGGCTATTTGCGCTTGCTAGCTAGTCGCAATGACGACGCCGCACTTGAGCGCGTGATCAACACCCCCACACGCGGCATCGGTGACCGCACCCTAGATATTATTCGCAGTGGCGCGCGCGAACGCGGCTTACCCATGTGGGAAGCCGCGAAGCAGTTGGTGCATGAAAAAGTGTTGTCAGGTCGGGCCGGCAACGCGGTCAAAGCCTTTTTAGATTTAATTGATCAGCTTGAAGATGAAACCGCCGACTACCCACTTGGCCGCCAAGCTGACACCGTGATAAAAAGCTCTGGTTTAATGGCCATGTATGAATCAGAAAAAGGCGAGAAAGCTGAAACACGGGTGGAAAACTTAAAAGAGCTGGTAAACGCCTGTGACAACTTCAATACCTTAGATGATGTGATTGAAGATGACATGACACCGCTAAATGCCTTCTTGGCTCATGCTGCGCTTGAGTCTGGCGAAGAGCAAGCCGATGCGCACCAAGATGCGGTGCAACTGATGACCTTGCACAGTGCCAAGGGCCTCGAGTTTCCATTGGTGTTTATGGTGGGCGTAGAAGAAGGTTTATTCCCATCACAAATGTCGTTGGGGGAAAGTGGCCGCTTAGAAGAAGAACGCCGCTTGTGTTATGTCGGTATGACGCGCGCCATGCAAAAGTTAGTGATTACCTATGCCGAGCAGCGCCGTATTTATGGCCAGGAACGCATTAACCGCATCAGCCGTTTTGTGGGGGAAATGCCGCCCGAAATGCTCAACCATGTGCGTTTGCAAGCCACAACCAAACACCATTCGCCGGCATTAGGGCGTTTTCATAGTGGCGCTAGCCATCAAGCCTTTGAAGAAACCGGTTACAGCTTGGGGCAACGTGTGCGCCACACTAAATTTGGCGAAGGCACGGTGTTGAACTACGAAGGCACTGGCCCACAAAGTCGTATACAAATTAATTTCGACGATGCGGGCAGTAAATGGTTGGTGGTTGCTTACGCGCGCTTAGAACGCTGCTGAAATAGCAGCGTGTCGACGCTGTAAATAGCTAACGCAAGCCAGATAATACCGAAGGTCACTAACTTGTCAGCGGCCAGCGGTTCGCCATAAACCCACACCGCCAGAATAAACATCATGGACGGGCCAATGTATTGGAAAAACCCAAGCGTTGAATAACGAATGCGTTGGGCGGCGGCGGTGAAGCACAACAACGGCGCGGTGGTGACGACGCCAGCGGCAATGAGCAGAGTATTAATTTGCCAAGTGTTCTGGGTCATATCTGCGGCACTTGAGCTCGCAAAAAACACCATATAAATCAGCACCGCCGGTAATAAAATCAAGGTTTCTAGCCACAAACCAGTCATTGAGTCGATAGGCAAGCGTTTACGAATCGCACCATAAATAGCGAAGCTGCAGGCCAGCGCCAACGCCACCCAAGGTACCGAGCCAAACGATATCACCTGAATAAGCACTCCTGTAACAGCAAGCGCAATAGCGACTAACTGCATGTTGCGCATCCGTTCCCCAAAGAATGCCATGCCAATAGCGACATTCAACAGCGGATTAATATAGTAACCAAGGCTGGCATCAAGAATATGATCGTTGTTAATGGCCCAAATAAACAAAAACCAGTTGCCGCCAAGTAGGCAGGTCGCTAAAGCTAGGCGTAGCATTTGTTTTCTGTTCTGCAGCACGGGCTTTAAGCGGCCACCGCGACGCAGCACCAGAATAAGTGCCAGCACCAGAATAAATGACCAAATAATTCGGTGGCTGAGTATTTCTAGTGCCGGGACAGATTCAAGCCATTTAAAATAAACAGGCGCAATGCCCCACATGGTGTATGCAGCGATCGCAAAAAACACTCCTTGGCGACTACGAGCAGCGTCATCGGTCATGAATATTACATCTCACAGTTGAATTGTACGAAAAAACAGCAGCCACCGGCAGAATATCACGGATTTACCATCATGTAGGTGGAGCTTCGCAAGCGGGATGCATACAATAGGGTTTTCCATAGCTTGCCGTCAATTGGAGACGCTATTTTGTCTGACTCTACGCTGTCACAACTTCTTGCCGATGTATTTGGCTATACCGCGTTTCGCGAAGGCCAATTACAGGTCATTGAAGCCGTGCAGCAAGGGCATGACGCGTTAGTGTTAATGCCCACAGGGGGTGGCAAATCACTGTGTTACCAATTACCGGCGCTAGCTGGAAATGGCTTAACGGTGGTTATTTCCCCGCTGATCAGCCTAATGCAAGATCAAGTAGAAGCCCTGCAGACTATGGGGGTGGCCGCTGCGGCGTTGAATAACAGTTTAACGCCAGAGCAAAATACCACGGTGATGCAACAGCTACACAATAACGAGATACGGTTGTTGTATGTTAGCCCTGAACGCGCCATGCAAGGCTTCTTTATGCGCCAACTGCAACAATGGCAAGTTAATCTAGTGGCCATTGACGAAGCGCATTGTATATCGCAATGGGGTCATGATTTCCGTCCAGAGTATGGGCAGCTTGGGCAATTGCGAGAAAGTCTGCCTAACGTCCCTTTTATGGCGCTAACCGCAACCGCAGATGCAGCGACAGAGTCGGATATCATTTCGCGCCTGCATTTGCATCAACCGGTTGTTTATAAAGGCTCGTTTGATCGCCCCAATATTCGTTACGTGGTGGAAGAAAAGTACAAGCCTTATAAACAGGTGACCGATTACATCAAAAAACAACGCGGAGCCTCGGGTATTGTCTACTGTGGTAGTCGCAAAAAAGTTGAAGAGCTTGCCGAAAAACTACAGCGCGAGGGGCTAAGGGCCGCGGGTTATCATGCCGGAATGGAGCATGAACAGCGCGAATTTGTGTTGCGCGGCTTTGTGCGCGATGACATTGACGTGGTGGTGGCAACGGTCGCTTTTGGCATGGGTATTAACAAGCCGAACGTGCGGTTTGTGGTGCATTTTGACGTACCGCGCAGTGTTGAGGGGTATTACCAAGAAACCGGCCGCGCAGGGCGCGATGGCCTGCCCGCTGAAGCTGTGTTGCTGTATGACCCTTCAGATGCTGGTTGGATTCAAAGCATTATTTTACAAAACCCAGACGACGAACGCCGGCGTATTGAGCAGCATAAATTTGCAGCCATGCAGTCAATGTGCGAAGCACAAACCTGTCGCCGTTTGGTACTGCTCAATTATTTTAGCGAATACCGCGACAAACCCTGTGGTAACTGCGATATCTGTTTAGACCCGCCGCGTCAATATGACGGCACGGTAGACGCACAAAAAGTACTGTCCTGTGTTTATCGCGTTGGGCAAAGGTTTGGTGTTAACCACGTGATTGATGTGCTGCGAGGCAGTAAATCACAGCGCCTTATGGAGCTCGGTCACGATAAACTATCGACCTATGCACTGGGTGCTGAGCATAGTCACGAATATTGGCTTGGTGTGGTGCGTCAGCTCATTCACCGCGGTTTGTTAATTCAAAATGTGCAGCAATATGGCATTTTGCAGCTAACCGAAGCCGCGCGCCCGGTGCTGCGCGGTGACATAGCCCTACAACTGGCAGAGCCGCGCATTAACTTGGTGGTTAGTAAACCCCGCGTAGCAGACCGTGGAGACTACGACAAGGTGTTATTCCGTCGTTTGCGGGCCTTACGAAAAACAATTGCCGATGCCGAAGAAGTGCCACCATTTGTGGTATTTAACGACACCTCGCTGGTTGAAATGTCGATTAACTACCCGATAGACGAAACCGCAATGCTCGCCATTACCGGGGTTGGGCAAAAGAAACTAGAACGCTATGGCCACGAGTTTATCGCAGCCATTAGTGCCTATTTAGATGCCGATAATGAACCGGTTAGCCGCTTTTAATGACACCTGACGTGCTAAGCCGCTGGCGCGAAATAAAAATGCCAAAGCTCAAGCACCACCGGCACAATAGATAGCACTAAAATAAGCGCCATGGTGATATTAAACACGCGCTGCATAATGGGATTGGTTAGCAACTTGCGCAATAACGAGCCAAATACCAACCAAACCCCAACGCACGGAAATGCCATTAAGAAAAACGCTAAGCTAATAGCCAACACTTCAAAAAATGGCGACCCTTGCACCGTGGTGAATGCCGCAACAGCCCCTGTCGCCATAACCCACGCTTTCGCATTCACCCATTGAAATAACGCCGCTTGCCAAAAGCTAAAGGGCTTTTTCTCGCCCCGCTTTATGGCTTGCGGTTCAGCAGTGCCAATGTGCCAAGCTAGCCACAGCAAATACAATACACCCAGCACTTTAATCAGCTGGTGCAAGTTGGGGTAACGATCAAAAATCACGCCAAAACCAAGCCCCACCAAGAGCACCATGACAGGAAACCCAAAACAGATACCGAAAAAATGAGGCAAGCTGTTCTTAATGCCGTAGTTCATGCCCGATGACATGATCATGACGTTGTTGGGCCCAGGGGTGATGGTGGTCGAGAAGGCAAAAAATAGAACCGCAATAAAAATCTCAAGCATAAGTACAAAATCGCTATTAGCTGTTGGATATTAGATATTAGCAAAAACCGGGCCGAAAAATCCTGCGTAGATATGAATAGGTTATGTACTAAACTAATATCCGATATCTACTAGCTAATAGCGTATTAGAGGTTTTTTATGTTGGCAATGACTTTGGCTTTGATGATGGCTGGTGATGCTCCGGCCGACGCAACACTCGAGATAACCGAATGGCAAGTGCCGTGGGAGAATTCGCGGCCGCGCGACCCCTACGTGGCAGCGCCTGATGAAGTGTGGTTTGTTGGGCAGCGAGCTGACTACGCGGCAGTGTTGAACCCAAAAACGGGCGAGTTCGAGCGCATTGATTTGCCCAAAGGTGCGGGGCCGCACAATATTATTGTTGATGAGCGGGGCGCTTGGTATGCCGGCAATAAAGGCGCTCATATTGGCAAAATTGACCGTGAAACCTACGAAATAACCCAATATCCGTTACCAGGCGATGGGCGCCGTGACGTGCACACCATGGAGTTTGATTTCAACGGTGATATTTTTTTCAGTGCCCAAGGGGCCAATCAAATTGGTCATATGGATGCCAAAACTTATGACATTACCCTCTGGGACGTTCCAACTAAAAACGCGCGGCCCTATGGCCTTGTGGTGTTTCAAGGAAAGCCCTGGGCAACCTTGTTCGGTAGTAATAAATTAGTCACCTTAACCGACGACAAGAAAATTCAAGAAATTGAATTGCCGAGAAAAAATGCGAACCGGCCGCGGCGAATTGGTGTCGATGCGCATGGGCATTTCTGGTACGTTGATTATGCAGGTGGTTATTTGGGGCGATGGAACCCAGCTACCGACGAGATAAACGAGTGGCCGATGCCAGCTGGGGTGCGTTCAATGCCTTATGCAATGGCTATTGATCATCGCGGGTATGTTTGGGCCGCCGAAACCGGCGTTCAGCCCAATCGCATTGTTGGCTTTGACTCGGTCAGCGAAACCTTTACCAAGGCATTTGAGGTTGAAAGCGGCGGCGGTACCATTCGGCACATGGTGTTTGACCCACAGTCGCAAGCATTATGGTTTGGTACCGACGCGAATACGATTGGGCGCGCAACCATTCGCTATTATTAATGCAAGCGGCAGGCGCTTTAGTGCATAAACACAAGGACACGGCAATTATATGAGCACGGAAAATCATTGGCGAGTCATTCGGCTTGCTGAATTTGAACGGCCTGATGCCCCGGCCAGTACTCGCTTGCAGCAGCTTTTGCAGCATATTCGTAGCTTATTTCCGAAAAGTGAAGAAGTAGATGAAGACGAGCAAAAAGACGATTTTCCCGGTTACCGTGAGTTTGACCTAGCACCCGCAGTGGCGGCGTTAGATGACGCTTGGCAAGAGTGGCTAGACGAGAGCGAGCCCGGTGTGAGGTTTTTGATTAGCCCACCGTTTAGCGGCACGGCCAATATTGCTCGGGCTTGGGCCAAACAGCATGGTTGGCGGCAGTTACAAGCGCCGCAAACTGAGCTGCTAAGCGGCGTGCAAGTGGACGACTGGTGGCAGCCCCAAGCTTCTGAGCGCTGGCTGATAGATAGTTTGTCTGATTATTGGCAGCGCCATACCAACGGCTTGGCCTTTGTCAGAACTTTGTTGCCGAAGTTAATACGTGGCGAATTAGGCCACGGGGTGGTGGTGTGCGATAGCTGGAGTTTTGCTTTTTTACAGCGTGCGTGGCCAGCAAGCCTGCCGAATCTGTATTGTTTTGCCGCTGCTGACGAAAAACTGCTTAAGCAAGTTGGCATACAGACCAACTCAAAAAAACTAAAAGCGCTAGCGGCACGAGCGTTCGGCAATGTTGGTCTTGCACTTGCGCTGTGGGCGGTAGAGCGTAATGCGGAGCATAGCTTGCCAAGTATTCCCAGTGATTGCGGTGACGAGACAGCTTTTGTGCTGTATGCATTGCTGTTGCATAACGGTTTAGCGGGCCAAAAGTTGCAGCAAGTATTGCCGACTTTAGCGGCGGATCAACTCGATGTGCAATTGCTACAACTGCAGCAAGCTCGACTCATTGAATGCAAGAGCGAGCATTGGCGAATTACTGTCTACGGCTACCTAGCGGTGCGTGACTTTTTGAAAAGTCGCGGCTATTTCGTTGACGCGTTTTAACGGAGGCATCAGCAATGGAAACAGAAAAAATCATCGGCTTATTTAAAACGGTCACCAGCGATGCCGTGATTGAAATAGCCCTTGTTATTGCGTTTTCAGTCGCAATTATTTGGTTAAGTCAGCGGGTATTACCCTGGCTTGCCGAGCATCTGCATGGCAAACAACGGTTGTTTGTATTAGCGCTTATTCCGACCACTCGTGTCATTGTATTTATCCTCGCAACTATTTGGATTGTGCCCATGGTTATTGAAACCACGGTACAAAACATGATTGCCATATTAGGTGCTGCCGGCTTGGCCATTGGCTTTGCCATGAAAGATTATGTCAGTAGCTTAATTGCCGGCATTGTGGCGGTTTACGAGCTACCCTATCGCCCAGGAGACTGGATAGAAGTGGATGGTACATATGGTGAAGTAAAGCACATAGGAATGCGTGCGGTAGAAATGGTAACACCTGACGATACCGTGGTGTTTGTGCCCCATTTAAAGCTGTGGAGTAACCTTATTCATAATGCCAACAACGGCGGGCCCAGCTTAATGGTGGTCACTGACTTTTACCTGAGTGCCGACCATGATGCTCATAAAGTAAAGCAATTGCTTGAAGACGTGGCACTAACCAGCCCATATGTGCAGCTGAAGCAGCCTATTGTGGTCATTATAAAAGAAGAGCCGTGGGGCACGCATTATCGGTTAAAAGCTTACCCCATAGACCCACGCCAGCAATTTCAATTTATGACAGACTTAACCGCGCGCGGCAAAGCGTGCCTGCGCGCCATCGATGTTAAGTTTGCGAACCTGTCACCAGAGCACGCTGTTCAGGTAAACCCATAGCTAACACATAGGGCGCCTGCGTTTGCTGGCGCGCCGTAAACTCAGCCTTGCTGTTTAAACCCTGCCAGTTCATTTCTATAAGTGCCTGTGCTACCGCGCCACCAAGCCCGGCGCCCGGGCCTAATAAAATAATATGGTCGGGTACAAACTCTTTGACCGCGGTTTGTATGGCTTTGCTGAAGTCATAGGTTTGGGTTACTTGGTGGCCCAGCGTGTATTGCTGCAAGGCAGTCTGGTTAACCACGTGTGGTGACCAAATGTGACCTCGGCCATCAATAAGCGGCACCTGCGGCGCTCGAAATGCAGCCGAAGGCCATAACTCAAGGGCTTGTTCAGAGGCTTGGTTCATAAAGTGTGTGTGAAATGCCGCATGACCGGGTAATATCATGGGGAACCGGTCGTCGACACGCGGTAAGGCTTTTACTGCTTCAGTACAGGCTTCTTCAGAGCCGGCAAGCACCGCATAGCCACCGTAGCGAATGGACATTTTCAGTTCACCAGGAAAGCGCGTAAGTTGAGCGTTAACGGCATCGATATTGCCTTGGTGCGGGCGCCAATCAGCGTTCACAATTGGGTAAATAAATTGCGCACCCTCGCCGCCAGCGGTCAATTGAGCCATATTGGTCACCAATTTGGTGCTGGTTTCAATGTCCCAACAAGCAGCGCTAGCCATGGCCGTATACCAACCCATCGAGTTGCCGGTGATGCCGACAACATCAAAGCGCGATGCGTCAATGGCCAAATAATCAAGGTACCCACCGGCATATATTAATGCGGCAGCGTTCTCAGGCTTTTGATGCAGCGATGTTTTAAACAACGGCGCCTGATCGAGCTCCGATACCGTTGGTTGCCCTAGCTGGTTACGAACATCGTCAATTTGATGCAGAACATCGGTCAAAATGCGGCTATTATCGCCGGTTTTCGCTGATTTTGAGGCCGAAGTTGAGCCCTCAATTGAGCCCCCAATTGATCCCAGTTCTGGTTTGTTATAAGTGCCGCGCCCAGGGCAAACAACCAGGGCGGTTTTACGTTCTACGGCCATTAGTTTGCCTCCAGTAAGCATTGTGCTTGCGCAAGAATCTGCTCGGTAGAGGGCAACACGCTATACGCTGCCTTGCCAAGTGGAATAAAGCTATCTTCGGCGTTTAGGCGAGCAACCGTAAACATTCCCGGTTTGGATTCATGCAGAGCTGTGAATAACTCTTCGCTGAGTGAGCCACGACGGCGGCATTCGTCCACAATGAGTACTTTTTTGCAGCCACCCAGTGCATCAATAATTTTATCCACATGCAGCGGCACTAGGCAGCGTAAATCAAGAACGCGCACGTTGTGGCCTTGCTTCGCCAGCTTCGCTTCTGCCTGGCGGCTTAAATAATAGCCGTTACCGTATGAAATAATGGACAAATCTTCACCGTCACCATGTATGGAAGGTTCGCCAAGTGTCGGCGTCGGTTCTTGTGGATCTGGATATTCGCTTAACCAACCGCCGTCACCTTCTTGGTGCAAGTCGCGGGTCATATACAGTGCAATGGGCTCAAGCATAACCACCACGCGCTGCTCGCGAGCGGCTAATTCAACCGCTTGACGCATTAATAGCGCGCCATCGCGACCATTCGATGGGCACAATAATACAATGCCTGGAATATCACGAAACACTGCAAATGAGTTGTCATTGTGAAAGTGACCGCCAAACCCACGCTGATAGGCAAGCCCAGCTATACGAATGACCATCGGGTTGGTGTATTGGCCATTGGAGAAAAATGACAGGGTTGCCGCTTCGCCGCGTATTTGATCTTCGGCGTTATGCACGTAGGCCAAAAATTGAATTTCTGGCATGGCAATAAAACCTTGCTGAGCCATGCCAATAGCTAGCCCCAGAATACTTTGCTCATCTAGCACGGTATTTAACACGCGGTTCGGGCCAAAAGCTTCCATGAGGTGCTGCGTAACGTGGTACACACCGCCTTTTTTGGCAATATCTTCGCCACACATAACAATGTTTTGATGTTGCGCCATCAGGTCGTGCAGCGCCAAGTTAATCAGCTTGGCCAAATGCTGAGGCTTGCCGGCGTTATGCTTGTCCCATTTAAATAAGTTGGTGCGTTGTTCACCGTCAACAGGCTTCGGCAGTTGGCCTTGGCGAGCCGGCGGCACAATAGATGCCGTAACCTGTTCAGCGCTTTCTAATTTCGGCTGCTGCGATGCCTGTGTGGCAATGCGTGCTATACGCTGTTGCTGCTGTTGTACGTAATCAATTAATTGCTGGTGGTCGAATAACCCCCGGCTTATTAACGCAGCACAGCTATGTAGTAGCGGATCACGCTCGCTATCAAGGGCAATTTCCTGCTTGCTACGATACGCCACTTCGGCGTCAGCACCGGCATGACCAAACAAGCGCACAGTACGTAAATGAAGTACCGCGGGCTTACGTTTTTGACGCACGTAGTCGGCCGCCTCGCGCGCGACTAAGTAGGTTTCCGCTAAATTACTGCCATCGGCAAAGAAATACTTTAACGCAGGGCGTTGGCTTAACTGCTGTTGAATCCAGCCTTTTGGCGTATGGGTGGAAATACCCAAGCCGTTGTCTTCGCAGACTAACAGCAGAGGCATTGGAATTTGCTGATATGCCGCCCAACTGGCCGAATTTATCGCGCCCAGTGCCGTAGAGTGGTTGGCTGAAGCGTCACCAAAGCTGCACACAGTAATAGCGTCGTGCGGCCAAGTACCCTGGTGGTTCAAGCGTTTCGATAAGCCAATAGCAAACGCGGTGCCCATGGCTTTGGGAACATGCGAAGCAATGGTGCTGGTTTGCGGCGGTACATTTAAATGCAAGCTGCCGAGTACTTTGTGGCGCCCGCCGGCAATGGGTTCATCGGCCGAGGCGGCAAAGCTAAGCATCATGTCATACAGCGGGGTTGAGCCTGGCGCCTGTTTCGCGCGCTGAATAAAAAACGCCCCGCTTCGATAATGCAAGAACGCTGGGTCAGTAACGCGTAAAGCCTTTGCTACTGCCGCGTTGCCTTCATGGCCTGCACTACCAATGGTGTAAAAACTTTGGCCAGCGGCCTGCATCAAACGTGACTGCAAATCAAGTAGGCGGCTGTGTAACTGCGACTCAAATAAATCGAATAAATCAGCGTCGCTTAATACACCACCGGCAGCATGTGCCGGCGGTAAGCGACGGTCGTCAATACGCTGGATAAACTCGCCCAGCCACGGGTGCATTGCTGCAGCCATAGGGAAACCTCCTGCGACCGAATGAGTTTAGCCGAACGCTTGCAAACCAGTTTGTGCACGGCCCAAAATCAGCGCGTGAACGTCGTGAGTCCCTTCGTAGGTATTCACGGCTTCTAGGTTCATCACATGGCGAATGACATGATACTCATCAGCAATACCGTTGCCGCCGTGCATGTCACGTGCCACACGAGCGATATCGAGCGCTTTACCGCATGAGTTGCGTTTAATGAGCGAGATAGTTTCTGGTGGCAGTTGGTCTAAGTCCATTAAACGGCCCGCTTGCAAGCAGCTCAGTAAGCCTATGCTAATGTCGGTTTGCATATCAGCCAGTTTCTTTTGAATGAGCTGGGTTGCCGCTAACGGGCGGTTGAACTGATGGCGATCTAAGGTGTACTGACGCGCCGCATGCCAACAAAACTCTGCGGCACCCAAGGCGCCCCATGCAATGCCGTAACGCGCTTTGTTAAGGCAACCAAATGGGCCTTTCAGGCCGCTCACATTTGGCAACAACGCATCTTCCGGTACTTCCACGTTGTCCATCACAATTTCGCCGGTAATCGACGCGCGAAGTGAGAATTTACCCTCAATTTTCGGCGCAGATAAACCTTTCATGCCTTTTTCCAATACAAAGCCACGAATTTCACCGTCTAGTTTGGCCCAAACCACGAATACATCAGCGATAGGCGAGTTTGTGATCCACATCTTGGTGCCTTTGAGCACATAGCCGCCGTCAACTTTTTTCGCCGTGGTGCGCATGCTTGCGGGGTCAGAACCCGCATCCGGTTCGGTTAAGCCAAAACAACCAACCCACTCGCCGCTTGCTAACTTCGGCAGGTACTTCATGCGTTGCTCTTCAGTGCCGTAGGCATAAATCGGGTGCATCACCAAACTCGACTGCACACTCATGGCGCTGCGATAACCGCTATCAACACGCTCAACTTCACGGGCAATAAGGCCGTAACACACGTAATTCACTTCTGCACAGCCATATTTTTCCGGCAACGTGGCACCCAATAAACCCAGCTCACCTAACTCGTTCATAATCTCACGATCAAAACGCTCTTCGCGGTTTGCGGTTAACACGCGCGGCATCAGCTTTTCTTGGCAATACTGATGGGCGGTATCGCGAATCATGCGCTCTTCTTCGGTGAGCATGTTGGAAAATTGGAATGGGTCTTGCCAGTCAAACGGAAAACGAGCCATGGTAAATCCTCTGTTAAATTCGACATCGATATTAGCTATTGGATATTAGATATTAGATAAAAGCCAAACAGACTCCCCGCTAATATCCAATATCCAATAGCTAATATCGCACTTGTTTTTCTTCACTTTACTCCTGTTTGTTGTAAAGTTAAATCATATAAAAACTACATCAGGTATAGCTTTTAACTATGGACTTGCGCCAACTCAATTATTTCGTCGCCGTGTATGAAAACGGCAGTATTAGTGCCGCTGCGCGGGCTTGTAATGTGGCACAGCCAAGCTTGTCGAAAGCCTTGCAGCAACTGGAGGACGAGCTTGGTGTAGCGTTGTTTTCGCGGCAGTCACGCGGGGTGACTGCTACCGAAGATGGCGAGCGACTGTACGGTCATGCTGGACGTATGCTCAGCCAAATGCAGTCGTTGCGGTCGTCGTTTCGGCAAAGCGTCAAGCGGGTACAGTTTCGTTTGGGGTTAATTCGCGCGCTAGGGGTGGAACGTATGAGCCAATTGTTGCGCGAGTTTAGCGCTGGAGTGGAAGGTTTAGAGCTGCACTTGGTGGAACCGGAGGATGACTCTGACGCGCGTATTATTACCCCGAAAATGCTAAAAGCAGGTGAACAGTTTCTGCCGATATGGACTGATCATTTTTTGATTGCGCTGCCGGCTGGTCACCCGTTGGCCCTCAAACAATATCTGCAATTGGAAGATTTTGATGGGCTGGCGCTCATTAAGCGAACCCCGTGTGACGCATGGTCCCAGTTTTATCCTGAGTTAATTCGAAACGGTATTCAGCCAGACATTCGCGCCGATATTCACACTATTGAATATGCTCTTGGCCTTGTCTCAGCTGGCGTGGGCGCAGCCTTGGTGCCCGACTTTGAGGTACTGCGTGAACGCCAAGATGTGGTGCTGCGGCCACTGGACAACATCACCTTGCAACGAACAATCGGGCTAGCTTATCCTCGCTCAAAATCTGGCCAACCAGCGCTCGAATGGCTGCGCAACCTATGTCAGCAGCGCAGCCACGAATTACCTTAGCTTATATCAACATCAGGGTCGGTTTTGTTTGTGGTGTAAAACGCGCAATAAATAAATGTCATCGCCGTTTATATAGTAAGACACGACTAGGGAAATATCGGGAATAATCAAAAGCCGGCCGGGCATTCCGCTGCGACTCAGGCCTAATTCTGGATGTTGGGCAAGTAGCTCAATACGGCTAACCAGTAGGTCGTCAGCTTTATCAGCCACCAAGGGGTTAAAGTCGTAGAGAAATTTATATAAGTTCTCACGATCATTAAGGGCATCCGCTTCCCAGAAGATCATGGTTAATCCTTTTGTTTTAGCTGTTTTTTAAACGCCTGCATGTGCGCTGCAGCGTCGGCGTGAGCTATGAAGTGAGTTTTGCCATTCGCTACTTTGGCGAATGCTGAGTTTACCTGCTCGGTTAGCCATGCATCTTGTTCGTTTGCGAGGCGCTGTTCAAGCGCAAGCTTTTCGGCCAACTCGCGGCAGGCATCACTTAAGGTACGCCCCTGACTTTCGGCGCGCAACTGGGCAAGTCGTTTGGTTTCTTCATCAACGCGAAACTGAATGCGAGTATCCATTGAGAGCTGTCCTTGTGTAAAATAATGCACTTTGTGCTAACAGATGTTAGCACAAAGTCAGCCGGCCACAAGTGCTGCAATACAAATTCTCTAACTCGGTACGAGTACCATGCATTCAATGGGGCACACGGGGATACAGGCGGGTTCGTCGTAGAAGCCTTCGCACTCGGTGCATTTGTTCACATCCACCACGTAGTGCTCTTTGCCCATCGAAATGGCGTCGTTTGGGCATTCGGGTACGCACATGTCGCAGTTAATGCAATCACTTTCAATCAGCACAGGCATTTTTTACCTCCACATTTTTATCGATCACCGGAATAACTTGTTGTGGCGCTACAATAGACAGCTTGATGAGCATGGCAAAGCTGGCGTCATGGTCATGTAAAGCTTCGGGCAAACGAACGCCAACCTGACGGCCGGCACCGGCAGCACGTGCTAAGCGCTCACCTTTGTCGTCGGCCATGGCTTGTAGGGTGAAAGTGATATTGCCAGAAGGCTTCATCAGAATAAGAGTGTCGCCCACCGCGAAGGCGTTCTTCACGTCGACGATTGCGTTTGCGCCGTCAACACTGAGTACTTCACCAACGAGTAGTTGTTCGCCGAGGCTGTGGCTCGTTTCGTAGTTTTGCGTGTCGCTCGGTACATGGCGGCGCAAAAAGCCTTCGGTAAAACCGCGATTAGCCATACCTTCAAGTTCGGTCAACAGCTTGCGGTTGAATGGTTTTCCGGCCACGGCGTCATCAATGGCTTGGCGATAAATTTGAGCCGTGCGGGCCACGTAATAAGGAGACTTGGTACGGCCTTCAATTTTTAACGAATGTACGCCCATTTTCGCTAAGGCGTCAACGTGCTCAATACCGCGTAAGTCTTTGGAATTCATAATGTAGGTACCGTGCAGGTCTTCGTCCATGAACATGTATTCGCCTGGGCGTTGCGGCTCGGTTAGCAGTACCGGTGTGTCAATGGGGTTGAACTGGCCTACGGCGTCTTCTTCAGCGTCGTGAACTTGATAAGGCCAGCGGCACGAATTGGTGCAGGCGCCTTGGTTGGGGTCTCGCTTATTGAAATAGCCAGACAGCAAGCAGCGGCCTGAATAAGCCATGCACAGAGCACCATGCACAAACACTTCAAGCTCCATGTCTGGGCAGTGCTGACGAATTTCTGCAATTTCACGCACTTCTAATTCGCGCGATAAAATAACCCGCTCAATGCCCTGCTGCTGCCAAAACTTCACGGCAGCCCAATTCACGGTGTTGGCCTGCACGCTTAAATGCAAAGTCTGCTCAGGGTAGTGCTCACGCAGCAGCATAACAATGCCGGGGTCAGACACAATCAGCGCATCGGGCTTGAGCGCCACAACCGGCGCCATGTCTTCAACAAAACGCACTAGTTTGGCGTTATGCGGCGCAATGTTCACCACCACGTAAAGCTTTTTGCCCAGCGCATGAGCCTCGTCGATACCTTGCTTCAAGCGTGGTATATCAAATTCGTTGTTACGAACGCGCAAGCTATAGCGTGGTTGGCCGGCATAAACGGCGTCGGCGCCATAAGCAAAGGCAAGGCGCATGGCTTTTAAACTGCCGGCGGGACTCAATAATTCAGGTGCTGGAAACTGCATAAAACCTACAAGCGGGTAAGCGAAAAATGGTGGGTATTTTATACCTTGCTGACACCGCTTTTATTGATCGTGGTCAAGGTTTCTGCGAAGTCACTCAAACGTCGGGTGCGACTGTTTTCCGGTAACCAAACATCAATTAAGTAGGCGGTATCATGGTCGGCCCAAGCTTTGGCGAAGCTTTCTGAAAAGCCTTCTGCGTTATGTGCGCGCAGGCTTTCAATACCCATTGCTTTGGCAAGCTCAGGGTAATGCCACTGCTGCAATGCTGTGCATTTCAACGTTGGGGCAAAAGCCGCAATCATGTCCCATTTGTGATTGTTCAAAAGCACCACAATGGGTTTGCAGCCATAGCGTAAACAATGACCGAGTTCGAGGCCGGTCATCAAAAATGCACCGTCGCCAACTAAAATAATGGGGCGCCGGCGCGTGGCGACAAACACCCCTAACGCAGCGGGTACGGAATAACCCATAGAGGCGTAATAGGCTGGCGCCAGAAAGTCGGTTGGGCTAGCTTGCAGCGAGGCGAACAGGCAATCACCCACATCGCTAATCAGCGGCACGAGTGCGCGCTGTTGAGACAGCTGTTGGTGCATGACTTGCACAACACTATCGGCATTAAATTCGTTTGATGGTAAAACCGCCATTGGCGATATATCGCGTGTTTCAAATAACGGTAAAGGCTCGCTAGCTAAACGCGCGCACCATGCTTTGAGCGACTGAGTCGGGAAATCAATTCGGTAAAAATGTGCGGCGTTTATGAGCTCGCGGTGCGCACTAAAGTTACTGTCGGTATAAACCACACCAAATGCAATAATCAGATCAGCTTCATACAGTAACTGGCTAGCTCGAGTTTGCGTGTCGCCGCAAAATACGCCGGCATAACAACTGTGCGATGGGCTGACTGTCGCACGCCCAAGCAAGGTAGTTACTACCGGAATATTAAACTGCTCTGCAAAGCGCTCTAGCGCTCTTTGAGCGCCACTTCGGCGCACATTAATGCCGCTTAAAATAGCCGGTCGGCGCGCGGTGGTTAATGCGCTTGCTAAGCGCTGATAGGCGTATTCTTGAATGGGTGGATTGGCAAATTCCACGCTTGCTTTGGGCATCGTCGGCAAGTTAAAGGTGCTCGCATCGCGAGGTATTTCGATAATCACCGGGCGAGATTTTTGCCGACACATTTGTAGTGCAAAATTGATATTTTCTATAGCCGTGTCTGGGGTGTCTAAACGTACCTGTGCACAGGTAATTTCACTAAAGATTGCGCGTTGCGAGTCGACAGTTTTTGCTTGATGGTGAATCTGCAGACCACTGTTGATTTCTTTTTGGCTCGGATACCCAGCCAGAATAATCAATGGCACGTATTCTTCATAGGCTTGCGCAACGGCGTTCACACCATTCAGAGCGCCCGCGCCATAAGTAAGTGCTACCGCCGTGGGGCGATTGGCCGCTCGTGCGGCCGCGTCGGCGGCGTAGACAACCGCAGGTTCATGGGTCATATAGTAAAATGGCAGGGCATCGGGTTGCTCTTGCAGCTGTTGCAGCAATGGCAATATAAAGTCACCCGGAATTCCAAACAATTCCTGTACGCCTTGATTGCGCAAGGCTTGAGTGAGAAGTGCGCCTAATTGCATGATGGCCCCCAATGAACATAAAAAAACGACCCAACAGTGTGGGCCGTTTCTTCATGGAAAGCCTTGATGCGAATCAATAACTCTATTGGTCTTGGTTGACCATCCAAACCGCAGCTTCAACGCGAGAGCGCAAGCCTAGCTTTTTCAATAAGTGCTTAACGTGCACTTTCACGGTGCCGTCGGAAATATCCAGTTCACGGGCAATAACCTTGTTGCTCATGCCTTTGGCAATTAATTCCAAAATTTCACGTTCGCGGTTGGTTAAGCCGTCTAACTTGCTCTTAGTTGGCGCAGAAGGGCGGCGCAATGCGGTTGCCAGAACTTCTGTAATGGCCTCGCTGAGTACCATTTTACCTTCAATAGCACGCGAAATTTGCTCCAGCAGCATTTCTGGGTCCATGTCTTTTAACAGGTAACCATCGGCGCCGTTGGTAATGGCAGTAACCACGTCTTCGTCGGCATCAGACACTGTGAGCATGACAATACGCGAGGTCACACCGTTATCGCGCATACGCTTTAAGGTTTCTAAGCCATCCATGCCTTGCATGTTCAGGTCTAGAATAATTAAATCGGGGTCAAGCTCTTCAGCTTTGACCAATGCATCGGCACCGTTGCTGCATTCGGCAACAACTTCAAGACCGTCTTCCAGCGAAATCAGTTGTTTAAGGCCTTTGCGCAAAAGCGGGTGGTCGTCCACAAGCATAATGCTAGCTGGGCTGTCCGACATGTCGTGCTCCTTATTCTTGTTTTCTTACGTATTCTTTGAGGTATCTCAGTATCTATTGCGCTGTATTCTTACACAATGTCGTTGTTTAGGGTACAGCTTAGCGCAAACTACCTCATTTGGGGTAGTTTTGGCTGCTCATTCTGCGTTGCCGATTATCACTCTCGCTGAATTGTTGTCTTGCGCCAGATCACGCATAGTTTACTCACTGAGAAATCTGAAGGAGTGGCGTGTGAACACGGTACGGGTATCATCAACGGTCGATAAACCAACAGCAATCAATTTGATTGTTGGCATGGCGCTGTGGATGAGCTTAAGTGTGCTGGTGGTGCAACTATTTACCGTTGATGCTGGGTTCACGTTTGCGCAATTGTACCGACTTCTCGCTATTTCAGGATTAAGCGCCACCATATGGCACTTCGTGTTCTTTTGGCTAGGCGAACGCGCTATGCAGGCGCGTTTTATTTACTTAACAACCGCCGCATTAGTTATACCGGCCGGCATGACCATTTGGGTATTCACCAATCCACCACTCTCGTACGCCGAATTGCAGTGGCTAGCTGCCGCGTATGGTTTAGGTGGCGCTCAATTCATTGCGTTTACTCGAAGTGAAAAAGTCGATACCAGCGGCATTGGCTGGACCTTAGCTGTTAACGCTGGTGTGGCAGGTATTGGCATTGTCATTGCCCAAGCGGCCTTGCCGTATTTAACCACGATTGACTTATTTGGTATGGCAAGTGGCGCGTCGTGGACCACTGTGCACGGTAGTGGCGATATTGTCGGTGTTATTGCGCCAGGTGCTAAGCTGTGGCTTGGCAACAGTGGATGGTTAACCATTGCTGCCATTATTCTAGCCACCGTTACTTGGCAGCTTGCACGTCCAAGCAAAGCACCACAAGCGCCACTAGGTAGCGCAACTAACCGCGCTCATTACGCCGCTATTTTGCGCAATAAACACACCTGGCTTATGACGTTACTATACGTCATGGCATTTGGTTCGTTTATTGGTTTTACCATTACCTTTCCGCTAAGCCTGCAAACTTTTAGCACCACTTATTCGCCAAGCGCGCTAACCTACGCCTGGATAGGGCCGTTGTTAGGTGTTTTAGCAAGACCTTTTGGCGGTTGGTTAGCTGACTTATTTGGCGGTGCAAAAGTAACGCTGTGGTGTGCCATTGTGTTAGCGCTGAGCTGTGTAGCGGCTGGCGTCATTACCTACAATGCCATGAATAGCCCGTTGCCAGAGCAGTGGTTTTTGGGGTATTTATTGGTTTTCTTGGTTATTTTTATTGCCACCGGCGCAGCAAGTAGCGCAATTTTCCGTAGCGTCAGTGTGGTACTTCCGCTTGATCAGCTGCCGTTGGCACTGCGTTGGCTAACCACCATTGCAACCGCTGGCGCGGCTTATATTCCAACCCTTTGGTATGTGAACAGCACCACCCAAACACCGGCCTATGCGCTGTTTGTGTTCGCCGTTTTTTATGTGGTTTGCGCGGTGCTGGTCAGCTACATGTACTTGCGTAACCGCGCCGAATTTTATAACCCATAATCGTGACTAGGCGGGGTGTGGCTCGCTTTGTCGTTCAAGTATATATTGCGGGGTAAATTCGAAATACACGCCGGTACCACCCTTGGCACGACGCTCAATACGAATATTGCCACCCAAGTGGCGGCTGCGTTCTTGCATAATCGCAAGGCCGTAGTGGTTTAGCTTCTCAGCATTTTCTGGAATACCGACGCCGTTATCTTCAATACTCAAATGAATGCCGTTTTCCGCGTCTTGCGACAGCTGCACCACCACGTCAGAGCCTTGGCTGTGGTGAATGGCGTTCTGGCAAGCTTCACGAATTATTTGCAGCAAATGAATTTCTTCATGCGGCACTAACGGTGTGCTTTCTAACTGATAGTCCAAGCGAAACGCAATGTTAGACTGCTCGCTAAATTGGCGAATCGTGGTTTGCAAAGCATGCAGCAAGCCGGCGCCGTCAACTTTCAAACGGAACGTGGTTAATAATTCGCGTAGCTGACGGTAGGCTGCGTTAAGGCCTTCTTTCAGCTCTTCGGCAACGTCTTCAATCACTTCGCGATTATCTTTTTCAATGGCTTTATTCAGCCGCGTCACCTGAATCTTCAAGTAAGACAGTGCCTGCGCCAACGAGTCATGGAGTTCACGGGCGATAACCGTACGCTCTTGAATAAGTGCTAAGCGGCGTACTTGTTCTTCCTCTTGCTTCAAACTTAGCGCCACAGCTAACTGGTCAGCCACCGACTGTATTACCTGCTGTTGCCAATCGCTGATCTGCTCAGACACTGGGCAGCGCGCGACCACTACACCATAGTTGTGGTCTTCGCGCTCAATGGTGAAGCGATAAATACGTTGGCCGTCTTGTACCGAAACCCCGCCGCCGGCATTCACACATTGGCTGCAATCAACCCCTTCGCAAGGGTCTTCTGGTGCGCCCACAGGCTGTACTTGTAAATAAGGCTTATTGCCAGCTTCGGTAATTAAGCACAGCTCAATATCGTCAACTTCAGAGGCAACCTTCAAGCCGTTTACTATTTCCGTAAAGTCGTGATAACCCGGCGAGTGCTCAATGATCATGCGCGCGGTGTCGTACAAAAACTGCAAGCGCACGTTCGACTGTTGAATAGCACGCGTTTGCTCATCAACGCGCTTTTCTAAGTTGCCGTACATAAAGCCAATGGCTTCGTTCATTTTGTTCAAGGTGCTTGCCAACACACCCAACTCATCTTTCATCGGGTGCTTAACTCGCGCGGTAAAGTCACCTTGCCCAATGCGGCGCGCTGCTTGCGTGAGCACTTCGAGCGGATAGCGAACGCGGGTACGCAGCCAGTAAAAAATAACAAACGCCAAACCAATACTGGTAAATAAGCTCAATACTTGAATAGAGCGAATAGAGCGAATGCGCTGTTCGGCATCTTGTTGAATCGCACTCACGAAGGTGTTGATTTGGTCAATTTGTGGCTGAATTTCGACCATCAGGTTGTTTGCTGGTATAACGCCTTGCTCAACGCGCTGTTGGAACGCTAACCAGTCGGCTTGAGTATTTTGGTATAACGCCGTGAGTTCGCTTTGCTCGTGTTCAAAGCGATTAAAAACACTGTGGTTCCAGCTGTCTTGTAGGGCTTGTGCCACCGCAGGCGCCTGCTCAGGCGAATGCATAACGTGCCAACTGTATTGGTACGCCTGATAACGCAACGAGCCGGCCACGTTAATGGCCAGCGCATCGTGGTCAGCTTTTTCCGAAAGCCAATAAGACGCTAAAAGTGTCAAAATGGTTAGTGCAACCATCGCACTTAGTGCAATACCGATACGTGTGACAATAGAAAATTTATTCATAAAGCCTTTTTCAAGAGCACCAAGGCTACGGGCTTGGTGGTTTTTAGTCGATAGCTGTATAGTTTACAGCCAAATCATTCGATGTGCGAATTAAGGAGTACGCCATGGAGCATGAATTTTGGCACGAGCGGTGGAAGAATCGAGAAATTGGCTTTCATCGTAACGATGTGCACCCGTTGTTAACTCAGCATTTCAAGGCCGCAGCCGAGCCGGGCTCAACGGTTTTTGTGCCGCTGTGTGGTAAGTCGTTGGATATGAAATGGCTGCTTGAACAGGGTTATCAAGTACTCGGAATCGAACTGAACCAGTCGGCTATTGAAGAATTTTTTGCTGAGCAAAACCTCACGCCTAGTGTGCATCAAGAAGGCCCTTTCCAAGCTTACCGAGCGCCGGGCATTACCTTATATCAAGGTGACTTTTTTGAACTAACAGCCAAGCCTTTGCAAGGCGTAAACGTTTGGTACGACCGTGCCGCAATGGTGGCGTTACCCCCAACCATGCGCACGGCTTATGTCGAACATCTTTTGAAAATTTTACCGCAACATAGTCATGGCCTGCTCGTTACTGTGGAGTACCCCGAGAACTATTGGAAAGGCCCACCATTTTCTATTTCTGAGCAAGAGGTTATGAGCGCGTACAGCCCGATGTTTACCGTAGATGCACTGTGCCCCAATTCGGGCTTTACGCTGAATGGCGATTCGCAGGTTAGTGAATATTGTTATAGGCTTAAACGTTCATAAAAAAAGCCCGAGGCGGTTGGGAGGCCTCGGGCTAACACCACCGTGGGGTTTCCACGGTCAACAACATTTTTTAACGTGTGTTATGTCACGTGCAGTTATTTAACTGTTACCGGTTTGGCATCTAATTCAGCGTTTTGCTGTTTGCCCCACAGGCCAATAACAACCTGATAAGCAACGGCTAAACCACCGATAATGAATACCACGTCACCTACGGTACGAATCCAGCGTAAGCTCTGTAGCAACGGCTGTTGCATGAACTCTTCGCTACGTGCATACCACAAGCCTTCAGAGGCTGAAGCAAAGAACTGGATAAAGCCAACAGGTAACAAGCTAGTGAACAACATGAGGCATAGGCCGATGTTTAACCACCAGAAACCAGTTTTCATAATCTTGTCGTTGAACGCGAAGTTCGGACGAATGTAGCGCAAGATTAATAATACGAAACCGATAGCTAGGAAACCGTACACCCCAAACAGTGCTGCGTGAGCGTGAGTCGGTGTGGTGTTCAAACCTTGAATGTAGTAAAGCGCGATGGGCGGGTTAATCATGAAGCCCAATACGCCGGCACCCAAGAAGTTCCAGAACGCTACCGCAACGAAGCACAATAATGGCCACTTAATGCGTTGCATCCACTCTGCTTTGCGTTGCAGGCTCCAGTTTTCCCAAGCTTCGTAGCCAAGTACAACTAAAGGTACAACTTCAAGCGCAGAGAAAGTCGCACCTACCGCCATAATTGGTGTTGTAGTGCCTGAGAAGTACAAGTGGTGGAAAGTACCTGGTACGCCACCCAACATGAATAGTGACGCTGATGCTAATGAAGCAGCAGTAGCCATACGGCGAGACACTAAGCCCATGCTGTGGAAGATAAAGGCCAATGCTGCGGTTGCGAATACTTCAAAGAAGCCTTCTACCCACAGGTGAACAATCCACCAGCGCCAGTATTCCATGATAGAAATGTGAGTGCGTTCGCCATAGAAGAAGCCAGCGCCATAAAATAGGCCAATAGCAACCACTGAAGCGGTTAACAAGGCTAACAAGTTCTTGTCGCCAGGCTGTTTGAACGCGCCCACAACGCCGCGCAACATTAAGCCTAACCAGAACACGATGCCTAAGAACTTACCAATTTGCCACAAGCGACCAAGGTCGACGTACTCATAACCTTGGTGACCTAACCAGAAGCTTAGGTTTTCAGGCATGATTTGCGCAATAGCTAAGTAGTTACCAATAAACGAGCCGGCAACAACAACCACCAAGGCCCAGAACAAGATATCAACACCAAGTTTCTGGAATTTCGGATCTTTACCGCCATTAATGATTGGCGCTAAGAATAAGCCCGCAGCTAAGAAGCCGGTGGCAATCCAGAATAGTGCGGCCTGTATGTGCCAGGTACGTACGAGAGAGTACGGGAACCACTCAGACACGTTGATGCCATAGAAAGTTTGGCCTTCAACGGTATAGTGAGCAGTGAAACCACCCAAGAAAATTTGCACAATAAACAGGGCCATGACCAAGAATAGGTATTTGCCCAATGCTTTTTGTGAAGGCGTTAAGTTAACCAAGCTGATAGGGTCTTTTGCTGGCGCTGCAGGTTCTTCTTCGTCGTGATCACGCAAGAATGCCCAAGCCCAGATCAAGCCACCAACACCGGCAATTAACAGAATAATAGACACCAATGACCAAATCAGGTTTTCTGTACTTGGTTTGTTATCAATTAATGGCTCATGCGGCCAGTTGTTCGTATAAGTTACGTCGCTATCAGGGCGTTCAGTAGCTGCGGCCCACGCGGTCCAGAAGAAGAACTGAGTCATGACTTCGCGGCGTTCTGCGCTGGGTAATGTATTCTCTTTCATGGCGTAGTTTTCGCGAGTGCTGCGTAGTGAAATATCATCACTAAACAAACGGCTGTAGTACTCAGCGGTTTGCGCCATGGCTTCTGCACGAACAGCGCTTACAGTCAAGGTATCGGTTTCGGCATCGTATTGTGATGAGGTGCGATATTCTTCTTTTAGCGCAAATTGCAGGCCGTTTTGCTCAGCAGGCGATAAGCTTTCATAGCTTTGGCCATACTGGTTTTGTGCACTAATTTCCAACCACGCTAAAAGCTCGCGGTGTAACCAGTCAGCAGTCCAGTCTGGTGCTTGATATGCACCGTGGCCCCAAATTGAACCTAATTGCATACCACCGACAGATTGCCAAGCGGTTTGACCATCTAAAATTGTCTCTTCCGTCATCAGTACTTGACCAGACTCGGTCACCACTTGATCAGGAATCGGCGGAGCGACACGGTAAACTTCTTTACCGAAATAACCTAGGACACCAAAGGTGATCGCCAAAATGGCAATTAGTATCCACCATAACTTTTTATAACCGGCCATTTGGCACCTCCGGCTGTTGATGTTGTTGCATGAGTTGATTCTCCCTTTAATCAAGATTGCGTTTTCTTTCGCTAATTGGTGCGCAAGCAAAACGCTCACCCCGTCTCTTTAGCAAGCTCCGTGCCAGTTTTTACCTGACTGAAAACCCACGGAAAATTCATTTTTGTGGGTTAATTCAACCCAGTTCTTCTGCGGTGAAATACACCACGTCGGTAGAAATTACCCGGGTACAAGAATCGCATGTAGGGCGTCTATAGAAAATTGCGCTGAAGGGGTAATGCAGAGGTGCATTGGGGGTATACCCATTGTAGGTAGTTTTTATTGATCTCGATCAATGCATGTTCGTGTGTGGAGACTATGCTGAAACACAAGATATGGTGTTAAATTAATAACCGCACACAATATATAGGTATTTCATGTTGCGATACAGTGCTGAACAAGTGGTGTTTCAAGAGGTTCCGGGTGAAGTGTCCCTTGCCTACACCATCACCGGCTGTCCAGTGGGATGCAAGGGCTGCCACAGCGTTGATAGTTGGCCAGTTGGAAGTGGTGAGGCGCTTACTTCCGACTACTTCACAACGCGTTTGGCACAGTATCGCAACCTGATTACCTGCGTATTGTTTCTAGGCGGCGAATGGCAACCAGAAGCGCTCATCGCCCACCTGAAACAAGCCCGAGAAGCTGGGCTTAATACCTGTTTATACACTGGCTACGACGATGTGTCTTTGGCAATTAAAGAACAATTGACGTACCTCAAAACGGGGCCTTGGATTGCGGATCTTGGTGGCCTTGATAGCCCCACCACCAACCAGAAGTTTTATGACTTACGCAATCAGCAGCTATTGAATTGCCGGTTTGTTTCTTAATGCAAGAGGCTAATGCCGTGCGCGAAACCGGAACTATAAATAATAATCAAGGAGAACACTTATGTTGCGCTTACACCCAGATCAAGTTAACGCGAAAATGGAATTCATTAACCAGTATGTGTCGGCCCAAAACGCGGCCGATGGTTCGAAAATGGACGCTAACGCCAATGTGACGCAGAAGAATATTGCGACACTTGAAGCAGAACTCATGAAAGACTTTTTTGTGCAGGTAAACCGCAAACAAGTGAGTACCAAAATTAGTGAGCTGTTTGGTGCCGATTTAGGCCAAGAATATATTCGCCAAATTGAAGATCACGAAATTTACGTCCATGACGAAACTAGCTTGAAGCCCTACTGCGTGTCGGTAACCATGTATCCGTTTTTGCGTGACGGTTTAACTAAACTTGGTGGCGAGTCAAAAGCACCGAAGCACCTTGAAAGCTTCTGCGGTACCTTTGTGAACTTTGTCTTTGCCGTGAGCTCGCAGTTCGCTGGCGCAGTAGCGACGGTGGAGTTTTTAGCGTACTTCGACCATTTTGCGCGTCGCGACTATGGTGATAACTACCTAGAAACCCATCGCCACGAAATTGAAAACCATTTGCAACATGTGGTGTATGCATTAAACCAACCTGCTGCTGCACGTGGCTACCAGAGCGTATTCTGGAATATTTCTGTGTATGACCAGCATTATTTTGACAGCATGTTTGGCGACTTTGTGTTCCCAGACTTTTCAAAAAGCAGCTGGGACTCGGTTAGCAAATTGCAAGACTTCTTCTTGCACTGGTTTAACGAAGAGCGCAAGAAAACTATCTTAACGTTCCCGGTGGTCACCGTGGCTATGTTAACTGACAACGGCCAGTGCAAAGACCAACAATTTGCGCGCCATATTGCCCATGAATTAGCAGACGGCAATTCGTTCTTTGTGTATTTGTCGCCGAATGCTGACTCGCTAGCCTCATGCTGCCGCCTGCGTAGTGAAATTGCCGACAACACTTTCTCGTATACGCTTGGTGCGGGCGGCGTGGCGACCGGATCTATCAACGTCATCACCATTAACATGAACCGTTTGGTGCAAGACGGCCGCGACTTGAACACCGAAATTGAGAAAATTCATAAGTACCAGGTGGCTTACCGCCGCATTATGGAAGAATACAAAGAAGCTGGTTTGCTAACAGTGTACGACGCTGGTTTTATTTCGCTCGACAAGCAGTTTTTAACCATCGGTATTAACGGCATGGTTGAAGCGGCCGAGTCACAAGGGCTAACAGCGAGCAATAATCGCGATTACATTGAATTTGTACAACGCCATTTGAAAGTGATTTACGACGCAAACAAACGCGCCAAACAAGAATACGGCTACATGTTTAATACCGAATTCGTGCCGGCTGAGAATTTAGGTGTTAAAAACGCCAAGTGGGACCGCGAAGACGGCTATTTTGTACCACGCGACTGCTACAACTCTTATTTTTACGTGGTAGAAGACGAAAACACCAACTCGCTAGATAAATTCGTGATGCACGGCAACGAGTTGATTGAGTTCTTAGATGGTGGTTCAGCACTGCATTTGAACCTTGATGAGAAGCTCACCGAAGACGGTTATTTATCCATGCTCAACATTGCTGCCACTACCGGCTGTAACTACTTCTGCATCAATGTGAAAATTACCATCTGTAACGACTGCGAGCATATCGACAAGCGTACGCTGTGCGCGTGTTCATCGTGTGGTTCAGCGGATGTGGACTATGGCACGCGTGTGATTGGTTACTTAAAGCGGGTGAGCTCGTTTAGCCAAGGCCGCCGTAAAGAGCATCAAGTACGCCATTATCACCGTAAACAGCAAGACACCAGTATTGCCGGTGCTCGCGCCCAAGCGAACGCACTGAAACAGGCCAGCTAAAGCAAGCAGTTAAAGCAGGCAGCTAAAGCAGGCAGCTAAAGCAGGCAAGTAAGGCCTGCTTCAGCAGAGGTTTTCAGCGAAAATAAGCGCTGCGCTACACCACTTTGGAGTAGCGCGGCGCTGTTGCCGCGTCATCTAAGTAGGCATCAAAGCAGGCACAAATACTGCGCACCCACAAACGGCCCAAGGTGGTCACTTTTAAGCTGTTGTCATTAAGTTCTACCAAGCCATCTTCAACAAATGGCGCCAGTTTGCGCTTGGCATCGGCAAAGTATGTCCAGAAGTCTTCCATGTTCCAGTCGTTTGCAAAGGCCTGAATATCGAGGTCGAAGTGACAGATCACTTGCGAAATTAAGGCCGCCCGCAATTTGTCGTCGCCGTTTAATTCAAAACCCTTCACAATCGGCAAGGTGCCGCTATCAATGGCTTTGTAATACGAAGGTAATTCTTTCACGTTCTGCCAAAGTACGCCGTCTATTTGGCTAATCGATGACGCACCAATACCGAGCAAGGCGTCTTGGCCCGAGGTGGTATAGCCTTGGAAATTGCGTTGAAGCTCGCCACGCTGCTGTGCTTGCGCCAAGGTGTCGTCGGTTTTGGCGAAGTGGTCCATGCCAATAAACTGATAACCAGCAGCAGTAAATTTAGTAATACCTAGCTGCAATAATTCCAGTTTAATTGGCGCCGTTGGCAAACTTGATTCGTCAATTTTACGCTGCCCCGCAAAGCGTGACGGCAAGTGCGCATAGCTAAACAGTGACACACGGTCGGGGTTTAGCTCAATCACTTGGTCAATTGAAGCGGCAAAGGTTTCAGGCCGCTGATACGGTAATCCGTAAATAAGATCGAGGTTGATTGAGCGAAAGCCGAGCTCTTTGCTTAACGCAATTTGGTGCTTGATCATGTCGGTGTCTTGCACGCGATTAATGGCAATTTGCACCTTGGTGTCAAAATCTTGTACGCCATAACTTACACGATCAAAACCAAGCTGGCGCAAGTGGCGTAGCTTGTCATCACTGCAGCTGCGTGGGTCAATTTCAATTGACCATTCGGCATCGTGAGTGAATTCAAAATGTTCGTGCAACAAGTCCATGAGGCGCGACAATTGGGTCTCACTTAAAAACGTCGGCGTACCACCGCCCATGTGCACTGACTCAAACTTGCGCTTGCCTAGCAGAGCTTTGTACATTGCCATTTCTTTGGCTAAGTAATCTAAGTAAATATCGGCTTTGTGTTGGTGGCGCGTAATGACCTTGTTACAACCACAGTAATAACAAAGCTTGATACAAAACGGTAAGTGAATGTACAGGCTGAGTTCATCTGGTGCGCTGGCTAGGGTTTGCTCCATGGTGCTTAGCGGAAACTTATTGTGCAACGCCAAGGCGGTTGGGTACGACGTATAACGCGGCCCGTTAATGTTGTACTTGTCGATGAGCTCTTGGCTCCAAACAATTTGATTTGCGCTGCTAGTCATTGTCGTACCTCGTGGGGGTGTACCCCTTACCTGTGAATTTCTGAGTGCAGTTTATATGATGCAGATCAGAAAATTGATACATCTGAAGGGGTATAACCCTGCGTTTTTGGCACGACTTTTAGGTACGTTTTTATGTAGCAATTACCTCAGTTCTGGCCTTGCAACAATGGCGTCGGCAGTGGCTTGGGTAAAGCGAAATAATGACTTTGGTAAACGCCCCTCAAGCTCAATGGTGTCGAGCAAATTTTTGACCTCTAAGCCAAGCTCTGTATTGCCTGTGATCATCAGCTTACGCCGGAAAAACAAGGTGTCTGGGTCTACCTTGCCACTAATCATTAACACTAACGATGCACTGTTACCACGCATGGTTACTGCGGCGGGTTGTGGTGCTAACGAAGCCCGCAAACGCCCTTGTTCAGTGAGGGTTACTGAAAAATTAAAGGCTAGGTCGGGCACCTCAATACGTACCCATTGTTTTGGCAAAAAAGCAAAGCGCTGCTGCTTAATTTCGGCCTGCAAAAGCTGATTCAAAGACAGGGTAAGTAATTGTTCTAAAATGGGTTTTGGTGTTACTCGCGCCATAACGCCAAGGCCGCTAATAACCCGTGACCAGTTGTCTACCACTTTGGGGATAACCATAAGTTGCCGTCCATTAATGTCCCGTAAAATTCTCAGAAGATTATAATGCTCATTACGAATGCATGTTTATCGACGGGATCAATAATTATGGAACTTCTGTGCCCAGCAGGCAGTATGCCCGCCCTAAAAGCCGCCATTGAACATGGTGCCGATGCCGTTTATGTCGGATTGAAAGATGAAACCAATGCGCGTCACTTTGCTGGCCTAAATTTAGATCAAGCCGGTTTAACCGAGGCTGCGCGCTATGTGCACCAGCACGGTAAGAAATTGCACGTGGCAATTAATACCTTTGCCCATGCCGATACGTTTGAACATTGGCGACGCGCGGTTGATATGGCCGTGAAAGCCGGTGCCGATGTGCTTATTTTAGCCGACATGGCGGTACTGGCCTACGCGGCTGAGCGTTATCCGAAAGTGGAAGTACATTTGTCGGTACAAGCCTCAGCAACTAACGCCGCTGCCATTGAGTTTTATAAGCAGTTTGGCGTGAAGCGCGTGGTGTTGCCGCGCGTGCTGTCTATGAACCAAGTACGCTCAATTGCACGCACCACGGATATGGACCTTGAAGTATTTGCTTTCGGTAGCTTGTGCATTATGGCCGAGGGGCGCTGCTACTTAAGTTCATACATGACAGGCGAGTCACCGAACACCGCAGGTGCATGCTCGCCGGCCAAGTTTGTGCGCTGGGACGAAGCCGATGACGGCACCCTCGAGTCGCGCTTGAACAACATATTGATAGACCGTTTTGCACCGAATGAAACCGCCGGCTACCCAACCTTATGCAAGGGGCGCTTTACGGTTGGTGAAGACACCTACCACGCGCTCGAAGAGCCGACCAGCTTAAACACCTTAAGCTTGCTGCCCGAGCTTTACAAAGAGGGCATTGCGTCGCTCAAAATTGAAGGTCGCCAACGCAGCCCAGCTTATGTCGCACAAATTACTCAGGTTTGGCGCCAGGCCATTGATTCGGTTATGAGCAAGCCGGACAACTTTGAAGTACAGCAGCAATGGGACCATGTACTTGCTGGCTTATCTGAGGGCAGCCAAACCACGCTAGGTGCCTACCACCGGAAATGGAAATAATTGGGAACTGATATGAAATTTTCTCTAGGAGCCATTCAGTATTTTTGGCCGAAGCAAGTGGTCGAAAACTTTTATCAACAGGCTGCAGACTCATCTGTGGATATCGTTTATTTGGGCGAAACCGTTTGTAGTAAGCGGCGCGAGCTGAAATTTGATGACTACATGCGTATTGCGCACATGTTACGTGAAGCCGGCAAACAGGTGTGTTTGTCGACCATGACCTTACTTGAGGCGCCTTCAGAGCTACGCGAACTGCGCAAGTACTGTGACAACGGCGACTTTATTGTCGAGGCAAACGACGTTGGCGCAATTCCTTATTTGCAGGAGCATCAGGTGCCTTTTGTCGCAGGTGCGGCCATTAATTGCTACAACCAACACACGTTGCGCAAATTAATGAGTATGGGCATGAGCCGCTGGGTTATGCCGGTAGAGCTTTCTCGTGAATGGTTAGCCAAACTATTGGCCCAGCCCATGGTGAAAGACGTACGCGATTGTTTTGAAGTTGAAGTCTTTGCGTTAGGCCATATGCCGCTAGCGTGGTCAGGGCGATGCTTTACCGCGCGCTCAGAAAACCGCGCCAAAGATCAATGCGAACTTTGTTGCATTAAGTACCCCGAGGGGCGCGAAGTAACCAGCCAAGACGGCACCCAAGTGTTTGTGCTCAATGGTATTCAAACTCAATCTGGCACCCGTTATAACTTGGTCAATCAATTACCTAACATGCAAGGCTTGGTCGATGTGGTACGCTTAAGCCCACAGTTAACTGGAACCTTTGACTGGTTAGAAAAGTTTCGTGCTAACAGCCAGGGTGATCACCCGCAGCAGCTTGCCAAAAATGACAGCAATGGTTATTGGCTAGCCCTCGCGGGCCTTGTGCAGCAACTCGACTAATGGCGCGAAAACAAAAGAGGAATACCCATGCTACAAATTACTGACTTACAAGTAGAACAAAAAATGTGGCCGTTGTTACGCCAAGCGTTTCGCCCTATGTTTTTGCTGGGTGCAAGCTTTAGCGCACTAGCCATGTTGCTATGGATTCTAGCGCTTGCCGGTACCATTACTTTACCCGTGTATGGCAACGTGTTGGTGTGGCACAGCCATGAAATGATTTTTGGTTTTGTGGCCGCTATTGTGGTGGGCTTTTTGCTGACCGCCGTGCAAAACTGGACCGGCCTAAGAGCGACCCATGGCCGTGCTTTAGGTATTTTAACCACGGTGTGGATTTTGGGCCGCTTAGCATTTTTGTTTGGTGCGCACTTACCGGTTTGGTTAGTTGCCGCTGTGGACTTATTGTTTTTGCCGCTCGCTGCGATTTTATTGGCTGTGCCGCTTATTAAAGTGAAGCAACAGCGTAACTTGTTCTTTGTGCCGGTACTATTTTTGCTCACGTTCTGTAACGCGCTGATGCACTACGGTTTAGTAGAAAACCGTTTCGACTTGCAGCAACTCGGTAGTCAAAATGCAGTTTGGCTAGTTACCTTACTCATGGCCATTGTTGGTGGCCGCGTGCTACCCATGTTTACCGCCAACGGCACTATGACCAAGAAGGCCGAGCCTATTGAGTGGCTAGACCGCATTGCACTAGGTAGCTTGTGGTTGATTTTTGTACTGAATATTACCTTATTTAGTGCCCAGCTGCCGAACGAAGTGATGGCGGCCATTTATGGTATTTGTGCCGTGTCATTGGCAATTCGCTGCTTGCGCTGGCGTATCTGGATTACCTTAAGCGTGCCATTGTTGTGGTCGCTGCACATTGCTTATCTGTTTATTCCCGTTGGCTTGGCGTTATTTGCATTGCGCGAGTTAGGTTTTGATGTGAGTAACTCGGTGGCCATTCATGCACTCACTGCTGGCGCTATGGGGAATATGATTTTAGCCATGATTGCGCGAGTATCGTTAGGCCACAGTGGCCGGCCACTGCAGCCAAAAGCGATTATGTCCGTGGCATTTTTGTTGGTGTTTACTGCGGCGCTAACACGTGTGGTATTTGTTTGGTTACTGCCTGAGTTCAGCTTGCCATGGTACGCCATAGGTGCGGCAGCATGGATTTTAGCTTACGCCATATACGTGGTGGTTTACTTGCCCATTTTAACCACCCCTCGCCCAGACGGCCGCCCAGGCTAATTGGGCGAGTCACTTGGCTTGGTTGCCGCCTCATTGGCATGCTTAGGAGCTTGCTCGGGGCGCAACCAAAGCCAAACGGCAACGGTGGCCATAATGCCGATAACGCTGAGTTTTAGCGCCAAATGCACGGGGCTAAACGCTAACATGATTGAGCTGCCACCCATCATAATGCTGGCAATGAGTTTTGGCTGACGCTTCACCACGCCGTATTTGCGCCAAGCAATAATTTGCGGGCCATATTTCGGGTGCGACAATAGTTTGGCTTCCAGTGCCGGCCAGCCTTTACCACCAGCCCAAGCTGCAACCAGTAAAAACGGAACCGTTGGCATAATGGGTAGCATCAGGCCAATGACGCCCAACACAAGCGCCAAAATGGCAACAGTTCGCCACACCACAATGCGCAAAATCACGGTCATACGTAACTGAAACCCCTGTGCCTATTTTAAGCCAAGTCGGCTGGCTAATTTGTGTAAGTTGCTTGGATCAAGGTCAAGTATACGGGCTGCTTGTGTCCATTTATAGTCTGACTGTTGCAGTGCTTTTTGTATAAGCTCGCGCTGCACGGTTTGCACCGCATGTTTTAGGTTCAATGAGCCACTGTCGCTAAGGCTAGAATTCACTACGTTACCCGCTACTTGCTGCATGGCTTGCGAGTCAGCCGCGACACCCGGTAAATCAAGTAAGTTTGCGTCAATGCTAACAATATCATCGCGGCGCGCGCCTAAACTTAGCGCTTTAATGGCTGCTCGGCTAATGGTGTGCTCAAGTTCGCGTACGTTGCCCGGCCAGTCATAACTGCGTAGTGCTTGTTCAGCCGCTGGCGAAAGCCGTAATGCCCGTACCCCAAGCCTAGCTCGGTTCAGCTCAAGAAAGTGTCCGGCTAGTACTGCAATATCGTCGTCTCGGTCGCGCAGTGGAGGTATCGGCAATGGGTACACCGATAACCGATGATATAAATCTGCGCGAAAATCACCGTTTTTAATTTGCTGTTTCAAGTCGCGGTTGGTGGCCGCAACAATGCGTACATTCACTTGATGCGACTTATCGCTACCTAAGCGTTGAATTTCGCCATTCTGCAGCACCCGTAACAGTTTGGCCTGAATAGATAACGGCAATTCGCCCACTTCGTCCAAGAAAATGGTGCCGCCATCGGCGCTATCAAAACGGCCAGCCCGTTCATGGGTTGCACCTGAATAAGCGCCGCGCGTGTGACCAAAAAGCTCACTTTCCGCCAATGTTTCAGGCAGCGCCGCACAGTTTACATAAACCAGAGGCTGCTTATTGCGCGGCGACAAGCGGTGCAAGTGGCGCGCGAACAACTCTTTACCAACGCCCGTTTCGCCAAGTAACAGCACCGGTAAGTCTGAGCCGGCAACCACTTCAAGCTCTTGCAATACCGTCATTAATGCAGAGCTATGGCCAATGATGTCTTGCGCATCGGCACCATTGCTAGTCAGTGAGTACTCACCGTCGCGGCGGTTGTTGCGCAGTGCGCGAATGTTTTGTTCAATCAAGCCCATGCGAATGGCCGCTTCAACTAGTAGGCTTGCACGTTGCAAAGCTTGCATGGTTTGCTCATCAAAGGTTCCTGGTGTCAGCGCATCAAGCGTGAGTACGCCCCAAATTTTGCCTTCAATGTGCAAGCTTATACCCATGCAGTCATGTACCGCCAAGTGACCGTCAGGACTGTCTTCAATCAGCCCATCGTAGGGGTCCGCTAAAGGGCTGTCAGGTTCAAAGCGCACCGTTTCACGGCTACCTATAATGCACGCCAAGCGAGGGTGTTGCGACACCAAAAAACGTCGGCCTAAAGCTTCTCGGGCAAGGCCGACACTGGCAATTGGGCGCAACATGTCTTGATCATGTTTAAGAATAACCACAGCACCGCAATGAAAGTGCGTGCGCAGGGTTTTCACCACTTTTTCTAAGCGAATAACCGCTGGTAAATCGGTCACTAAATCGGCGATTAAGGTTTCTAATAACGTCACATCATGCATGGTATAAACAACCCTATTTGGGCCTGAATGACCCGAAAAACATGGGTGTAATTTACCATTGCTAAGAAAAACTCGATATAAATCAAAGTGGGTAGTTTTGGCATCTAAATTGCAGTAGCTAGTGGGTGTATAGCAACCAATTTCACTCTTAATGTGAGTCTATTGAAGGAGACTACCCATGACCACACAAACAGTTCATGCCGAAGCGTTAGCGGTTTATCAAGCGATGCCGAAAAAAGCCTTAACCGAGTTTATGGTTGAGCATTTTCATGAGAAACACCGTGCCCAGTTACCTGATCTCATTAACTTAGCGCGCAAAATTGAAGACGTGCATAACGACCATAGCGACTGCCCAGCAGGCTTGTCTGATCACCTACAAGCGATGTACCAAGAGCTTGAAAGCCACATGATGAAAGAAGAGCAAATTCTGTTCCCCATGTTAGCCGGTGATATTTACCCGAAAGGCCCAATTGCGGTGATGGAAGAAGAGCATGACCAACATGAGCAAATGGTTGCCCAACTGTTAGAGTTAACCAACCAATGTAATGCGCCACGTGACGCCTGTGGTAGCTGGATTATGTTGTACGAGGGAATTAATGAGTTTGTGAATGACTTGCACCAACACATTGCCATTGAAAATGCCGTGTTGTTTAAGCAACCAGAACAAAAAAGCAGCGGCCATGGTAACGGCCACTGCTGTGGTGGATGCCAGTAATCTCGTTACTGAGCCAGTTCGCGTAAGCGTTCTGGCTCAAGTACGTTCACCAGCTTGTTTTGTACGTCAATAACGCCCTCGGCTTGCAGCGCAGACAAAATACGGCTGATGGTTTCTACCGACAAGCCAAGATAATTACCAATATCAGCACGTGTCATGGTTAACCGAAACGAACGGTTGGACAGCCCGCGTTCTTTAAAACGATCGGCAAGGGTGGTTAAAAAGTTTGCTAAGCGTTGCTGAGCGGAACGGTTGTTTAAGGTGCCGAGCAATTGTTTGCTGCTGTAAATTTCGCCACTCATTAAGCGCCACATTTGCCGACGTAGGCCAGGCATTTGTTCAGCTAACTCGTCGAGTGAACTCATTGGAATTTCACACAACATGGCGGTTTCTAATGCCTGGGTATAGCTACGATGTTGGCTATTGGCTAAGGCGTCGAAACCAATCACATCACCAGGTAGGTGAAAATCGATAATTTGCTCAACGCCGTTGTCATCAATAGTGTACGACTTCAATGAGCCGCTGCGTACCGCATACAAGCATTTTAAAGGCTCACCGGCGTTTACTAACACATCGCGCTTGTGAATTGGCTTGTGGCGCTGAATAATGGTGTCTAAGCGAGCCATGCCTTCTTGGTCAAGCTGGTAAGGCAAACACAGTGCGGCCATGCTGCAATTTTGACAATGAATGTGTGAAGTCATATTTGCCATAACTATTTCCTGATGCAGATCAAATTCAGTAAGTGATGCATGCAGTATACGCGCTACGGCTAGAAATTAACCTTGTGCTGATGGAGTACCCTTGAGATCCCTCTCAAGGGGTAGATCGCGATAGATTATTCAGTTTTCGGGCTTAAATTATCAATCACAGCTTGTGCCTCAAAACTGTGCTCTGAGTCTGGTTGAACCCCGGCGCCTAGTTGTATTTCAAGCACGGTTTGAATATTGCTCGACTCGTTACCACCAATATGAATACCTGCACTCATGGTCGAGCGTGGGTAATGCGTGGTGGTACAACTAACTAAACCACAACGGGTGACCATATTGGACGAATTTGTGTAGCCAATGCTGCTTTGCGGGCTAATACGTTCGCGATCGACAAAGGTTTCTCTGTGGGTCACCACAAACCAATCGTAGCCATTCTCTTTGGTCACCTCGGCTGCACGCAGCAGAGCATAGTCCATGGCTTTGTTTTGATCAGAACCCCGCGCTTTGAAGCTGATACGGTATTGTTTGTCAGTGATCTTGGTTGCTTGATATCCATAGCCGTTGCCTTCGGCTTCTCGGTAGTCCGGTTGCGAACTACAGCCAATGACAAATAAGCTAGCGAAAAGAACCGCTAAAAAGTTCATCGTTTTCATGGTTAATGCTCCTCAGTTTGAGTGCGATTAGGTGTCAGCTGCCAAGCTGAGCGCAGTTGAGCGCGTTCTTGCTCTGCACTAAG
Source organism: Gammaproteobacteria bacterium (assembly GCA_018222985.1). GTDB lineage: Bacteria > Pseudomonadota > Gammaproteobacteria > Enterobacterales > Alteromonadaceae > Pseudidiomarina. Next base: position 254,418 of record JAAEZG010000003.1, on the reverse strand, counting down.
CGGCGCCGCTGACATCATTTGATCAAGCACCGAGTCCAGCGCATGTGAAGCGCTGGCTGTACGGTATTCGGTTGACTGCGTATAGGCAACTTCAGCCATGGCAACCAGTTGCCATTGCTCGCCTCGGCGACATTGAATGGCGACCTCGGCAGTTTGCTGTTGCTCGTCTTGTAGCTGGTACTGGCGACAAAATTCGCCGTCACTATTGGTAAAGGTTAGCTGCGGTAGCAATCGTTTGCCATCAGCTATGGTATAGGGGGTACCGCTTGATTGCTGTTCTAGCACCTCGGCTATTGCTGTTTGTAGCGAGCTATTCGGCTGGCTTTGCCAGGCATAACCGAACCCAAAACCGACCATTAATGCCACACTCGCTGCTGCCGCAAAATGTTGCTGTACAATTCCTTTAAAACCGCGGCTTGAGTGCAGCGGAATAACGTTGTGCGCGGCATCGTCATCAAGTAGCGCAAGTGCTTTTCTTGGCATCGGGGTTGCGCTTAGGTCATTAACATAAGCGCGGACACGCTGATCGGTCATGGCTAGTTGTGCAAGCCGTGCCGCCGCCTCGTCATGTTCTGCAATGTAGTCGCGTACCTGTTCAGCTTCGTCGGCACTAAGTTCATCGTCTAAAAATGCAGATAAAATTTGGTCATTTATGAGCATACCGATACCCCTTCAAAATACTCAGCAAGTTTGCTGCGCGCGCGGGCCAAACGGCTCATAACAGTACCTGTTGGCACGCCAAGAATGCCGGCCACTTCGCGATAACTCAGCCCTTGAACCGCCACTAACGCAATCATTGAACGTTGGTCATCGGGCAGTTGTGCTAACGCTTGATTCACCTCGTCAAGTTGCATGGCGTGGGTAACACGCTCCTCGTTATCGGCGCTTTGTGTGCGCTGCAACTCAACGTGCTGAGTGGCTTTTTCACGAACTTTACGAGCACGATAATCATCAATCCAAATATTGCGGCATACTTTAAATGCCCAAGCAATAAGTTCCACGTCATCTGGCATAGTGCGTGTCAGCAAGCGTTCTACGGTGCTTTGCACAAGGTCATCGGCGTCGCTTACCGAGCCGCACAACGAAATAGCAAAGCGGCGCAAAGGCGGCAATATGTCATGAAGCTGTTGTTTTAACTCTTTACTCGTCATAATTTGGTCAACTCGCTTGCAGTCAATTCGGTTGTGTTATTGTGATAACGAATGAGCGTCGAACTTATTCCCTGATATTTTAAAAAAATAACAAAATATGGAATTTTCTGGGGGCATAAACGTTTACCTGACATGTATCCGACACGTAACTGGCCACTGTTAAGGCTAAGTAGAGGTTAATAATGTCTCGTTTAAAACTAGCATATATTGCACAGCTCGTGGCAGTGGCAGCTGCCTTTACTGCTATTGCAAGCGCCCACGGGCAAATTGCACCGGTGACCCGACAAGTTGACGAGGTTATTCAACAGCGTGTGACTGATCAGGTGCACGGGCAAATATCACGTCGTGTTGAGCAACGGGTTTCGGCAACAGTCACCGAAAATATTGTGGACGTGAGTACGGTGGATCTTCATAGCGTGGTGCAGCAAGTGCAGCCCGACGTGAATGGTTTGTTGGCAATAACCAATCAGAACGGCGGCTTGGCATTCAATGAAGTACGCCTACCTGACGGCTCGCGCGCTATTGAACACGAATGGTTGCTGCATATTGATGCAAACGTAATGGATGATATGCGCGCAGTATTACGACAGTTAAGGGCGCAATTAAAGACCGCGGAAACTCTACCAGCGCTAGGCTTAACGGTGATTCACTTTCGCGCTGAGCAGGACTTTTCTGCCGAAACTTTGCAACGCCATATGCAGCAGGCAATCGCTGCCGCAGACCTGTCTGAGCCACGTCGCAGCCGCTTACAAAGCGCGGTACAGCAAACACTTACACCACACTATATTTATGCTGCGCAAGCCGCTGCTGCGAATTCGGCCGCTACGTCAGGTAGCGCCTTACAGCAAAAAACTTGGTGCCAAGCGCCAGTTAAAATTGGCATGGTCGACACCCTCATTGAGACAAGTCACCCTGGCTTTGCAAAAAGCCAGCTAGTGCAACGTGAGTTTGTGACCGATGCACTCACACAACCGGTTGCGCATGGTACGGCTGTTGCAGGTTTATTGGTGGCCCAGCAGCAGAACTTCGAAAGCTTGGCGCCAAACGCTCAGCTGTACAACGGGGCAATATTTTACCGACAAGGCGACTTGCATCAGGGGGCGGCATTGATGCCGTTGTTGCAGGCTTTGAATTGGTTAGCCGAGAAGCAGGTGAAAGTCATTAATTTGTCGCTAACGGGCCCACCTAATTCGCTGTTACAAACTGCGGTGGAGAAATTATCTGAGCGCGACATTGTGCTGGTAGCTGCCGCAGGTAATGACGGGCCGATGGCCGGTGTGCTTTACCCAGCAGGATATGAGCAAGTGTTAGCGGTTACGGCCGTGAACCAGCAGCGCCAGTTGTATCGATGGGCAAATCAAGGTGCCCATATTGAGCTGTCTGCGTTGGGGGTGCGGGTTATGACCACGCGCCATAACGGTGCTGTGGGGCATGAAACGGGAACGTCAATGGCAGCACCGGTGGTAACCGCTGCTGCGGCATGTTTATGGGCGCAGTCGCCGCAGCTATCGGCCCAGCAGCTGCGGCAACAACTGCAACGCATGGCACAAGACTTAGGTGAAAAAGGCCGTGACCCGCAGTTTGGCTACGGCCTTGTCGCGACTAAAAACTAAAGGTTAAATTCACCCCTGCCACGGTTTCGTGATAGTCAACAGCGTCAACATTTGACTGGTTATCCACATACTCAACGTGTGGTGTAAGCGCCAATGCGTCCATGAGTGGCAATTGCCACTGGGCCCTAACCGACTGTCGTTGCTCGTAGCGCGGCGCCGTTAAGTCTGGCTGCGACTGCTGATAATCTCGGGTACTGCGTTGCCAAGCAACTTGCCAAGTATGCTGCTGCTCGCCAATAATTTCCTTGGTTTGCCATTTTACCCGCAACTCGTCGCCGTCATAGCTATACAGGTTGTTTGTGGCGGTTTCTTCCTGCACACCGTAACCAATATTGATAAAGCTGTTTGCACTTGGTGTAAACCAATACACATCAGCGCTATAGGCTGTCGCTTGCGCATTGCGTTCGCTGTTGGTGGCAAAAGCTTTATCAATATCTCGCCATTCAATGCGGGTAAACCACTGATTTGTCCATAAACGCGATGCGTATAGCGTGTTTTGGGTGTAGTCCATAAAGCTATCACCGGCCAGTTTTGCATCAGCGCGGTGGCTGCTTAAGCCAACCGTGAGTAAGTTAAAATCGTAACTTAGGTCAGCATGAATGGTGGTAATGGCGAGGTCAAAATCGTCATAGGTGTCATACCGCTGATCGGAATGGTTAACTCCAGCTTTCACCGTTAACGGTTGTATGGGGTTCCACTTCGCCGCCAACGATGCTTTAACCAACCAAGCACGGTCTGCGTTATTTGTGGTGGTGTCTAGTTCGCGAATATTCACATTGCTGTCGTACAAATAACCCGCTTCTAGGTCACCTTGCCATGATAATGTTTCCGCTGACTCCGTAGCCTGTGTCGCTAGGCTAGGCAATAATGCCAGCGCCAAAAATGCAGAATATGGTTTTGCAGAAAAGTTTCGTGAAATCATCATCCTTTCTCCAAATAGACGGGTGAGCAGACAGCCGCCCATAAGGCCGGCTGTCTGAGTGTGCCTGGTGACAATTAGATACCGATGCCACCGGTGATACTATTGCGAACAGTTGACTCAACACTTGATTCGACAGCTGACTCAACGGTTGCTGCTACGTTGTCATTCACACTGTCGATGACGGCAGCTTCTGACGTTGCATTCACTGCAGAATTTACCGCAGAGCTTACTGTTCCTTCTACTGCGCCTTCAACTGTGCCAGTTGCACTATCAATTGCTGAATTTGCAGAGTTTTGCGCAGTGGCCGCCGTGTCTAAAGTTAATTCGGTTGCTGAGTCGACAGTAGTCGATACCTGCTCAGCACCTTCATTCATACCTTCTTCGGCTTGCTGCTCCGTTTGCTCAGTGTCTGCCTTAGCATTCGCTTGTGCATTGGCACTGGCATCGGCCTCAAGGCTTTGATTGCTTTGCGCTTGAGCTTCGCCATTTTGCGAATTGGCCTGTGCAGACTGCTGGCTCTGCATTGACGCAGAAACTTGTGCTTCAGCAGATACTGAAGCAGACACGGTGTCGGCATAGGCGCCGGCAGAAGAAAAAGCAAATAATAAAGCAACAACACTCGGTTTAAGTACAGTATTCATAATACATTCCTCCGTTTTGTCGTAATGACACCTGGATAACGAGCTGCCGGCGCATGTTATTCCATACTTATTTGTAAAGGCACGGTAAAGGCTACATTCATATGTTTTGGTCAGATTGTTTGCAGGGCTAGTCCAGAGTCGATAAAATGCGCGCCTACCATTTGGGAGCTGTATTTTGGACGCATTTTTAACCTCAACGTTAACTGTCGCAATTGCTGAAATAGGCGATAAAACACAATTGCTTAGCCTGTTTTTGGCGGCGCGATATCGGCATAAATGGTCAATTATTGCTGGTATATTTGTTGCGACCGTATTAAATCATTTCGTGTCAGCTTGGTTTGGTAGTTGGATCATCAGCGTATTGCCGCAAGACACGGCAACATACGTAGTGGCCGCAAGTTTTATCGCGGTGGGGCTGTGGGTGCTTATTCCCGACAAAGCTGACGACGATGACATGGGTGCGGTGCGCAAATATGGCGCATTTGTGGCGACGACTGTGCTGTTTTTCCTAGCTGAAATAGGTGACAAAACGCAAATTGCAACGGTTGTGCTTGGAGCCCAATACACTAACGTTTGGTTGGTCACGTTAGGCACCACAATTGGCATGATGTTAGCTAATGTACCGGTGGTTTTACTGGGTAATAAGCTGATGCAAAAACTGCCACTTGATTTGGCTCGTTACATGGCCTCAGCGTTGTTTATTGCGCTTGGTATTGTTGCGTTGTTTTGGTAAATGCAGCGCAACGAAGAAAGTTATTCCAGATCACGGCATTGTTTATAAAACAACCTATAGTTAATCGCACCCCACTGGCTATTTTGGAGGTGCGAAATGAGCCGATTAGACAATAAAACAGCCATTATTACAGGTGGTGCAGCCGGTATAGGTTTAGCCACTGCGGCACTATTTTTACGTGAAGGTGCGAATGTTGTATTGGTTGACCTGCACGAAAATGACTTAGCCCAAGCGGAACAGGAGCTAGGCCACCCTGATCGCGTGTTTAGTGTTGCAGCCGATGTATCTAGCGAAACTGCGACGCAGAACTATGTGCAAGCCACACTTGCTCACTTCCATGGTCTGGATATTTTTATCAATAATGCCGGTATTGAATCAGCGACCGCACCGTTGCACGAGCATTCCACAGAGCACTTTGATCATGTCATTGCGGTAAATTTACGTGGCGTATTTTTAGGTTTGAAGTATGTGCTACCACACATGCTGAAACAAAAATCGGGCAGCATTGTGAACATGTCATCAGTGGCCGGCCTTGATGGTTTCGCGAATTTAAGCCCTTATGTGGCATCAAAGCATGCGATAGTTGGACTCACTAAATCAGCAGCTTTAGAAGCTGGACCTTATGGTGTACGTGTTAACTCGGTACATCCGTCGCCAATTCATACCCGCATGATGCGAGCCATTGAAGAGGCATTAAGCCCTGGGCGCGCGGCTGAAGCGCAAGCGCAGTTTGAACAAATGATTCCAATGGGGCATTATGGCGAGCCATTAGATGTTGCGAACTTAATGTTGTTTTTGGCGTCTGATGAGAGTCAGTTTATTACGGGTTGCCAGTATCGCGTTGACGGCGGTATGGGAGCTGGATAGAGAAAAGCAAAAGCGATATTAGATATTAGCGAGAGCTAGCGGGTGACGATGTTTAGAGGTCAGACACAACAACAGTTTCGAGCTTATATTGCCCTGATGGCGATAGCTTGCGTGCTGTTTTTGTGTTGGAGCCAGCAAAGTAACTTAGGCTTAGCTGGCTGTCCTTTGAAGGTTCAGAAAACCCAGCAAGCTCAGCATCACCAAGCCGATGCAAGTGCTGCGACACACTTGGCGGCTGACTGCGATGCGTCTGGTCACTTGTTGCAACAAGCGCATGCGAATATTTTAGATGGCGGTGCTGCCTTATCTTTGTTTATTGTGCTGGTATTGTTGGTGCTCGCGCGGAAGGCTCCCGCACCAGTTGCACAATCGCCACCGCCACTTAGGCGATACCGACCCCACCTCGTATTTTGTGTGTTTAACGAATAGACGAGCTGAACTTCAGTTTTCGTCCATACGTTATGTTGTAAACACATGAGATATTTTTAATGAACATTCAAAATGTAATACGTGTACTGGCTTTCGCTTTTGCGATGATGCTTTTACCTGTTCAAGCACAGGTGAGCACCTCGTGGGTGCAGCTAAAACAGCACGATGCCGTGCAAGTTCGTTTATTGTTGCCAGGTAAAACCGACAGCAAAGAAAACACCGTGCATGGTTTGCTGCAGGTGAAACTTACCGAGCCTTGGAAAACCTACTGGCGCACGCCCGGAGAAGGTGGTGTTCCGCCGGAATTCTCTTGGCAAGACGCGTCGACTAATGTGAAAGATATTCGTTGGCAGTTCGCAGTGCCGCAGCGTTTTAGTGTGCAAGGCATTGAAACCGTTGGTTACCAAGGCGATGTTAGCTTTCCTTGGCTAATTGACGTAGCCGACTGGCAGCAAGAAACCACCATAAAAGGCACACTGACACTAGCCAGCTGTACCGATATTTGTGTGATTTCTGATTTTCCGTTAGAGCTACGTTTTACGCCAAGTGAATTAACCGCCGACATGGATGACATGTTTGTGTTTGAACAGGCCCAGAGTCGCCTGCCGCACGTTAATCACCCGCTTGTTCAAGTATCGCGCATGGTTTGGTCAGCCGAACAGCAGCAGCTTGAAGTGAGTGTTACGCAGCAAAAAGCGTGGCAGCAACCGCGATTATTTGTAGATAGCTTGCATCCAGAGCTCACTGATTTAGCTATTGAACAACTAGCGCAACAGATTGATGGCAACACCTTAACGGCGCGTTTTGCGGTTTCTCATTGGTTAGAGCAACCAGACCTTGTTGGCCACCAAATGCAGGTGACAATAGCCGATCAAACGCTGCAAGCTGAGCTGTCGAGTCAGGTCAGCGCGGGCTCGCTGCAGGCGCACAGCACTCCACAAACTGCCAAACCTAATATGCCTAGTTTGGGAGTAATTCTTGGGTTTGCTTTGCTTGGCGGCTTAATTCTTAACATTATGCCCTGTGTGCTGCCTGTTTTGGGATTAAAGCTGCGTTCTATTATTGTCGCCCCAGCGCAGCAAACCGCCATACGTCAACACTTTATCGCCTCAGCGCTGGGCATTGTGTTCTCGTTTGTGCTGCTGGCTGCCATGGTCATGGTGTTAAAGGCAACTGGCCATGCCATTGGCTGGGGAATTCAATTCCAAAATCCTTATTTTGTGGGCTTTATGGCGTTGGTCACGGCAATTTTTGCAATATCGGTGAGCGGCTTATGGCGCATTCAGCTTCCCCATGGGCTGCAACAATGGGTAGCCAGCCGAGGAGATAACTCAACGCTTGGGCATTTTGTTCAGGGCATGTTTGCCACCTTATTAGCAACGCCTTGTACCGCCCCGTTTCTGGGTACCGCAGTCGCCTTTGCGTTAGCGGCATCTAACCTCACGCTTATTTTGGTGTTTATGGTGCTTGGTGTGGGCATGGCGTTGCCGTGGTTATTGGTGGCAGCATGGCCCAAGCTGGCCACCAAGCTACCTAAGCCAGGTGCATGGCTGCAATGGGTGAATCGTGTATTCGCAGTGCTACTTATGCTGACCTCGCTGTGGCTGGTGAGTATTTTAGTTAGCCAAATCATGCCAAATAACGCCGCAGCCACCGAGGTGGACACCGAGCAAACCCAATGGCAACCACTAAGTGGGCAAGCGATAGCACAAGCGTTAGCGGCGAACAAAGTTGTGTTTGTCGATGTGACCGCCGACTGGTGTGTGACTTGCCAAGCCAACAAATACAATGTGTTGACCCAGCAACCAGTAGCCGGTGCGCTGCAACAAGAGCATGTGGTGGCCATTCGTGGTGATTGGACGCGCCCGAACCAGCGCATTACTGATTTTTTGAAGGCAAACGGGCGTTTTGGAGTGCCGTTCAACCAGGTGTATGGGCCTGGCGCGCCGGAAGGCATCATCTTGCCAGTTATTTTGACCGACCAAGCGGTGTTAGAGGCACTTAATCAAGCCGCTGGCCCGCAGCGAGGCACTCATGAAGCGAATTAAGCAAATACTACTTTACGTGGTGTTGTTTCTGGCAATTAGCTTTGCTGTAGACGCTTGGCGCGGGCGTAACTTGCCCAGTGGGCCTATCGGTCCACTGAGCGTTATTACATTGTCCGAAGCCTCTGTGGATATTTTGCAGCGTAGCCATGAGCAGCCTGTGGTGCTTTATTTTTGGGGAACTTGGTGCCCCATTTGTGAGCTAGTCTCGCCAACCATAGATTGGCTAGCTGAAGACTACCCAGTGTTTAGCATTGCCATTCGTTCCGGTGATGATACACAGTTAACCCAGTATCTAACCACGAATGACTACCAGTTTGAAACCGTGAATGACAGCACGGGAATGCTAGCCCAACGTTGGCAAATAGCGGCAACCCCAACGGTTGCCATTATTGCCAACGGAGAAATTGTTTCATATACCACTGGTGCATCAACGCCAGTGGGGTTATGGTTGCGCCTGCAGTGGGCGCGCCTAATGCACTAATTTTGGAGATGTTATGAAGTTTTTAGTGTCAGTATTTTTGAGTATTAGTCTAAGTTTTGCGGTAGCCACGTCGGTACAAGCACAGCAAAAAAGCCCCGAACAAGCCTCACAGCTTCAAGAAATCGAAGCTCTGTTGCAACAAAACCCTGAAATTATTCCCAGTGTGTTAGACAGCTTAAAAAGCTATATCGAAAATAAAGCTGCCGCGCAGAAGCGCAGCGCAGAACACGGGCCATGGTTGTTTGAGAATGATGAAACACACCCTTGGTTCGGAGCTAAAGAGTCCACTCTTGAAGTCGTGGTATTCACTGACTACGACTGCCCTTACTGCAAACGTTTAGAGCCGCACTTACAAAAGCTTGTTAGCGAATATGATCAACTCAAAGTGATTAACATTATGATTCCATTACGCCAAGCTGAAGTGGAAGGTGGCAAGCTAAACCCAGCAGCTTATGCGCTGAACGTATGGCAAAACCAACCACAGCAATTCGCGGATGTTCATGAGTTACTGTACGCCAAAAGCGGCTTACATACCCAAAAATCGCTCGAGCAAATTGCTCGTCGCACGGGAACTCGCTCGCAGTTGCGCAGTGTGAATGCAACACCGACAATTATTCAGCGTAATTATGAAGTGTTCCGTGATTTTGGTCTCAACGGAACGCCGGCTATGATTATAGGTGGCCGTATTATTCCGGGCTATGTAGAGTACGCCGATTTAGAAAAAGTGGTGGTTGAGGCACTAGAGCAAGCGCCGTCAAACTAAACCACCGACTAGTCGTCTAAGGCTTCGCGAATTTTATTCGCTAGGTCTTGGCGGCGATAAGGCTTACTCAATAGCTTCACGCCGGGGTCTAAGCGGCCGTGATGAACAATGGCGTTTTCGGTATAGCCCGAGGTGAACAGTAATTTCATGTCTGGATAAAGCTTATGCGCCTCAACGGCCAGTTGCGGGCCGTTCATTCCGGGCATCACTACGTCGGTAAACAGCAAGTCAAACTGCTTATTTTTCAGTATTTCTAATGCGCCATGCGCCGATCTGACCGCAACAATATCGTAGCCGAAATCTTGCAACTGCCGAATTACATGGTGGCGAACTAATTCGTCGTCTTCGACAATGAGAATATGCTCGTGGCCGCCGATAATTTGTGGCTGTGAACGTTGCAACAAAGCCTCGGCAGTGCCGTGTACGCGCGGTAAATAAATTTTAATGGTCGTGCCGTGCTCTAACTCTGAATAAATTTTAATATGCCCATTGGACTGTTTGACGTAGCCATACACCATACTTAAGCCGAGGCCGCTACCTTTGCCGCGCTCTTTGGTGGTGAAAAATGGCTCGAAGGCGTGGCGAATCACATCGGACGCCATCCCCGTACCGGTGTCGGACACGGAAATAACAATATATTCGCCAGGCGTTTCTTCGGTATGGGCATGCGCATAGTCTTCGTCTAACAGCACGTTGGCGCTTTCAATAGTTAATTTACCGCCGCTTGGCATCGCGTCGCGTGGCATTGCTCTTGCGCTAAGCGACGCATGACCTCGACACCGTCAGCGCCGGGCATGGCCAAATCGAGAATAATATGGGTTGGGTCGAACTGCTGAACTTGTTTAAAAAATTCATCGGCCGCTGTGCATGACCGCGCGGTAAAGCCAGCTGCTTGTGCCATTTCGCGAATGGTTGAGCTAACTTGATGATCATCATCTAACACGAGCAGTCGGCCAGTGGTCAGCCTCATGAATAACACCTATATTAAGAATGTTAAGGTCACTTCAAGATATACTATAATTCATTTGTGACCTATAGGGGAAAAGTAACCAATTGTGAACATACTTAACTAAAACGTACTAAACGCTTTCGCCGCAAACCCAGCCGCTGCTCCAGGCCCATTGAAAGTTATAGCCACCTAGCCAGCCGGTTACGTCAAGTACTTCACCAATGAAATACAAGCCGGGCTGTAGGCGACTTTCCATGGTTTTCGAGCTGATTTGATTGGTGTCGACGCCGCCTAGGGTTACTTCTGCGGTACGGTAACCTTCGGTGCCATTTGGTTTTAGCGGCCACTGGTGCAGGGTGTCTGCAACGTGCTGTAATTGGGCATTACTGCAGTCTGCTAGGTTTTTGTCGGGCCAATTGTATTGCTCGCATAAGGTTAGGGCTAGCCGTTTTGGAAACCACTCTTGTACGGCGGTGCGTAGGCTCATGCGGGGGCGGCTTTGGCGTAAGGAGGTTAAGCTTTCAAAGACATTTTCTTGCGGCAATAAATTCACGGCAACGGTTTCACCAGGGTACCAATACGACGATATTTGCAGCATAGACGGCCCAGAAACACCACGGTGGGTAAACAACATCGCCTCTTTGAAGCTGGCGCGGTCGTTGCTCGCCACAACATCCACCGACAAGCCGGAAAGTTCAGCGTAACGCTGTTTGTCGGCATCGTGCAGGGTAAAAGGAACTAAGCCGGCACGCACGGGCACAATGCGGTGGCCAAACTGCTCAGCAAGCTGGTAGCCCAAAGGCGTTGCGCCGAGTTTCGGCATGGATAACCCGCCACAAGCCACCACCACTTTCTCGGCCTGCAACAACCCTTGTGACGTCTTCACCACGTAGCCATCGGCGCTATGGTCGACACCAAGCACCTCGGTGCGTAACTGCACGTGAGCACCGTATTTGCTGCACTCTTTCATCAGCATATTAACGATATCTTTGGCGCTGTTGTCGCAAAATAGCTGGCCTAAGGTTTTTTCGTGGTACGCAATACCGTAGTCGTTAACTAAGCCTATAAAGTCCCATTGGGTGTAACGGCTTAAGGCTGACTTACAAAAATGTGGGTTTTCTGACAAGTAATTTTCTGGGCTGGCATACATGTTGGTAAAGTTACAGCGGCCACCACCAGAGATAAGAATTTTTTTACCTGCTTGCTTGGCATGATCAAGCACCACCACACGTCGGCCACGTTTGGCTGCGGTGGCAGCGCAATGAAGGCCGGCAGCGCCGGCCCCAATCACAATCACATCATGTGCAGCGTGTTGCGACATTTACAACGCTTCAAGTACGTGCTCAGCGCTACTGACGCCGTATGTTTTTTCGTCTTCAACAAATAAATGTTTAATCACACCATCAGTAATCACCATGGCGTAACGCTCGGCACGGGTACCGCCAAAGCTGCCTGTTTCTTTAATCAGGCCAAGCTCTTGGTGATATGACGCATCGCCGTCAGCCAATAACATCACGGCGTCACCAACGTTTAATGCTTTGCCCCATGCTTTCATCACAAACGCATCGTTTACTGCAACGCATGCAATGGTTTGTACGCCTTTGGCGCGCAGTTTGTCAGCGTGCTCAACAAAGCCAGGTAAATGCTTCTCTGAGCAAGTAGGCGTGAAGGCGCCAGGTACGGCAAACAAAATATGCGTGCCTTTGGCAAATAGCTCGGCTGGGTCAAATTGCTGCATGCCCACTTCACCAAGTGCTGTTAACGTGCCAGCAGGAATACGATCATTCGTTTTAATCATGTTGTTGCTCCGGAAAATAAAGGTCAAAGCGGTGTTTTTTACTGATCACTTGTGCGTGAGGTTTTACACCGGCTAAAAAGTCAGCATGTTGTGGGCGTTTTACCACCACGCGCTGACGCGCAATACGTAATGCAGGTGCTAGCAGGGCGTCGGCGTCTTCGTCGCTGCCAACAAGTTGCTGAAACATTTGCATGTCTTTCTTTACGGCGGCTTTGGCTTTGCGATCACCTTTAGGGTACATCGGGTCTAAATAAACCACATCAAAACTGTCGTCGGTCAGCGCCGCTAATTCTGAAATATCAACAAAGTATAGTCGCTGCTGCCAATCTGGCATGGCGGCGTGCAAACGTTGCAATGCGTCTTGTAACAGCTGGCGCACTATGGGGTGGCGTTCGTTCAGCCCAACATGGGCACCTAGCTGAGCAAGTACCAACGCATCGCGCCCAAGGCCGGCCGTGGCATCTAATAAACTAGGGGCTTTTAATTTGTGTAGCGCACAGGCGCGGGCAATGGCTTCGTCTTTAATGCGCGCTTGCGCCGCCCGAAAAGCACTTTTACCGGCTAAAAAATCAATGCGAAGCGGCAACATTTTGGGCTGTTCTAGCCAGCGCAATTGCAAGCCGTCGTCGCCTTGCTCGAGCACAAAGCCAGTGTCGCTCATTAACGGCGTTCCATATCAATATGGGGAATATCGTCTTCAAGGTACTCGTCGCTAATGGCGGTAAACCCGAAGCTTTCATAAAAGGCTCGCAAATACACTTGCGCGCCTAAACGAATGGGTAATTGCGGGGTATAGCGTTCGCACACGTCAATGGCCCGCAGCATGAGCTCACGGCCATAACCGTGGCGACGTACTGACTCAGAAGTGAGTACTCGACCAATTCGGCTATATCCGTTGCTGCTTTCGCCCAAAAAGATTCGTGCGTAAGCCACCACGCTTTCTTTGTCGCTATCTGCCCACAAGTGCAATGCCTTGTCATCGGCGCCGTCCGCGTCTAAATACGGGCAGGTTTGCTCCACCACAAAAACTTCTTCGCGGCGCTGCAAAATTGCGTACAACTCGGTTGTTGTGAGTTCTGCAAAGCTTTTTAAATACCAGTTCATCGTACATGCTTCCGTAACTGAGGATTTAAAGTAACGACGTTGCCAGTGCGTTGAGCGTATACGGCCAGTAGTTCGGCAACTTTGCCGCGACCGTCACCTTTAGGGCTAATAAAGCGCGACACCTGCAGGGTTTCTAATTGCGCTTTTTTATACAACAAACGTGTAAATTCTGTGTCGTGATTGCTAATAACCACTGGAATGCCACGTTTTCGCGCCGTGTTCTCTGCGCGGCGTGCCAATTCAGTTTGGTCATCCATACCAAAACCACCACACGCGTAACTGGTAAAGTTAGCGGTTAAGCTCAGTGGTGCGTAGGGCGGATCGCAATAAACCACGTCGCCTTGGCGGGCGCGCCGAAATACGTTTTCAAAGCTCATACAGGTAAAGGTAGCCCGTTTGGCTTTTTCCGCAAAAAACTCAATTTCCGCTTGTGGAAAATAAGGCCGTAAATACTGCCCAAAAGGCACATTGAACTGCCCTGATAAGTTGTAGCGGCATAGGCCGTTGTAGCCATGGCGGTTTAGGTACAAAAACAGCAGCGAACGCTCGTAAGGGTCGGTGCTTTGGTTAAACTGCTGGCGCAGTGCATAATAGGCATCGGCGGTATTATTGGCCTGAGTAAATAGTTTGCGCGCGTCTTCAATGAAACGTTTTGGGCGACGTTTCACGGTTTTGAATAAGGTAATCAGATCGGGGTTTACGTCGTTCAGCAAATATTTGGGGTAGTCGGTGTTTAAAAACACCGAGCCGGCGCCAACAAATGGTTCAATCAGCTTATTGCCTGCCGGCAGTACTGCGGTAATTGGCTCAATAAGATTGTATTTTCCGCCTGCCCACTTTAAAAAGGCGCGCTGCTTAATCATTTGTTGTGCTCATTGCTGTAATGGCTTGGCCAATAACTTGCCAGTCGGCCATAGGGCGCAAACAAGCCGCACCAATGGCTGTTGGTAACACCAAGCGAACGGTACCGTCTTGTACTTTTTTATCACGTTGCATAAATGCTTGCCACTGCGCTAACGGCATTTGTGGTGCGCGTACCGGTAGCTGAAGCGCCTGTAATAGGGCTTCAATACGCACCACATCGGCGGCGCTTAACTCACCGAGTTGATGCATAAGCTCGGCTGCAATCACGGTGCCGGCAGCCACGGCTTCACCGTGTTTCCAGGTGTCATAATGAGCGGCTTCAATGGCGTGCCCAAACGTGTGGCCTAAATTTAATAGTGCACGCACCGACTGTTCCCGCTCGTCGGCCGCCACAATGTCAGCTTTTATTTCGCAGCTGCGCTGTATGGCATAGGTTAAGGCGGCGCTGTCGCGTGCATTGAGTTCGTTGACGTGAGCTTCAAGCCAAGTGAAAAACTCGGCATCAGCAATAATGCCGTATTTGACAACTTCGGCTAATCCACAGGCGTAGTCGCGATCGTTCAAGCTAGCCAAGCAGTTGGTGTCAATGAGAACCGCTTGCGGCTGGTAGAATGCACCAACCATATTTTTGCCACCAGGGTGGTTGATCGCTGTTTTACCACCGACTGACGAGTCTACTTGGGCCAGTAAGGTGGTCGGAATTTGATAAAAGCGCACACCACGCTGATATGTCGCGGCTACAAAACCAGCCAAATCACCAACCACGCCGCCGCCAAGCGCAATGATCGCGCAATCACGATTAAAATTGTGCTGAATAAGGGTGTCCATGACGGCACCATAATTGGCAAGGCTTTTGGCCTGCTCGCCGTCATCTATGGTGTGTACGATAACCTTGTGCTGACTTAACTGCTCACGCACGCGTGCCGCGTAAAGCGGGCCAACCATGGTATTGGTGAGTAGCAAAATTTGCTGGGGTAAGTGCTCAAACAGAGGGGGGCGGGAAAGTAGCCCCGCGCCAATATCAATTGGATAGCTGCGCTCACCCAGGCCCACGATAATCTGCTGTGTGGTTTTCTGCATGAACGCCTCCGCGTTGTGAATAGCGGGCTGTTATAAGCCAACCTTTTCAATAATTTGGTCAATGACAACTTTGGTGCTTTGCTCGTCAGTGCGCACCACAATGTCGGCAATTTCTTCGTACAGAGCATTACGCGCTTCGGCTAAGTTTTCAAGTACTTCGCGTGGGTTATCCGCTTCTGCAATGAGTGGGCGACGCTTGTCACGTTGAGTGCGAGCAAGCTGCTTTTCAATAGTGGTTTGCAAATAAACCACCACGCCACGTGCAGACAAACGATTGCGGCTTTCTTTGCTAAGAATTGAGCCGCCGCCTGTTGCCAACACAATGCCTGTGTTTTCGGTGAGTTCTTCAATAACTTTTTCTTCGCGCGCACGAAAGCCTTCCTCGCCTTCTAACTCAAATACCCACGCGATATCGGCGCCCGTGCGGCGTTCGATTTCGGTATCAGAGTCGTAAAATTCGAGGTGGAGTTGGCGAGCAAGTTGCCGCCCAATTGTGCTTTTACCAGCGCCCATAGGGCCAACTAAGAAAATGTTACGTTTTTCAGCCATATTGATGTGTTACTTCACTTATTTAACTAGCTGTGACTCACGGAATCCGGAGTGTCTCAAGACCTTCCTTTACCCAACCAAAAAGATGCGCGATTATCGCAAGTCACAGCTATATAAGCAAGGTTTACGGCGTATTCGTTACAATTCGTGGCGTTACGAAGATTAATAGTTCACGTTTTTCATTCACCTGACTGTCGGTGCGGAACAGTACGCCTACGTATGGAATATCGCCTAGCAACGGTACTTTTGAAATGTCATTCAAAATTTGTTGCTGATAAATACCACCCAAAACAATAGTCTCGCCGTTTTCCACCAACACCTGTGTGCTGATTTCTTGCGTATCAATTGAAACCGCAGGGCCGGTTGGCGTGCTGACAGTTTCACCACGGGTATTTTGGGTGATCACTAAGTCCAAAATAACTCGGTTGTCTGGGGTAATTTGCGGCGTAACCGTTAAGCCTAAAACAGCCTTTTTGAACTGTACTGACGTAGCGCCCGATGAGGCACTTTCAACATATGGAATTTCGGTACCTTGTTCAATATAGGCTTCTTTTTGGTTCGCGGTGGTAATACGCGGGCTAGCAATAATCTCACCTTTGTTTTCACGCTCAAGTGCTGACAGCTCAAGGTCTAACAAGCGGCCATCGGCTAACTTAGCGACTTGGAAACCAATGGTCGCGGCTGGCGAGGCAATAGGTAAATTCACGTTAAAGTCGCCAGTGACGCTAGTGCCAGTCCCCCAAGGTAGCGGCTGTGAGGTATCTACTGAAGGCTCTGTGACACCCCAACGAATACCAAGTTCGTCACTAATGTTGTCACGTACAGTCACCATACGCGCTTCAATAATGACCTGCTTAACCGGTACATCAAGCACATTAACCATGGCTTTAACGGTGGCAATTTGCTCTGAAGTATCACGCACTAACAAGGTATTGGTACGCTCATCAACGGTTACTGCGCCGCGAGACGATAGTAAATCCGAGCTGTCAGTGCGTAGAATTTGCGCAATTTCATCGGCTTTAGCGTAATTGATCTGAATGTATGAGCTTTCAAGCGGCGCGAGGTCTTGCATGCGCTGCTGACTTTCAAGTTGTTCTGCTTCACGTTGAGCCAACTCAGAAGCTGGCGCAACTATCAGAATATTCTGGTCATAGCGCTTATCTAGCCCTTTGACGCGCAGAATAGTTTCCAGAGCTCGCTCCCAAGGAACGTTTTCTAAGCGTAAGGTAATGTTCCCAGTGACTGACTCACTGGCGACCAAGTTTAAGTTGTTCTCTTCGGCCAAAATTTGTAGCAGTTGACGCACGGGAACATCTTGGAAGTTCAGTGAAATCGGTTTCTGGCTTGATTTTGCTTGTGCTTCTTGCGCCGAGGCTTGAGGAGCTGGCATTAAATTCAAGCGCAAGTAACCGTCAATTTGCTCAAGCTGATGTTTAAACTTGGTTTTGCCGGCAATTTTAATACGGCTATGACGCCCATCACGGAAGGTTTCGACAAACGCAACTGGGGTCGCAAACTGGCTCACATCTAACACGTAAAGCAAGTCTTCAGGTAGCTCTGTGTCATACAGAATAACTTCTAGGTCGTTGCCGTTCATGCGAGCTTCGTGTTCAACGTTGTCTTTGTTAAGCGCAATGCTTACCTGGCCGACATCGTTTGATAAACGGAAGAAGTTGATGTTGGTCACCGCACTCTTCGTTGCATGAGTAACTGGCTTGGTTTGTGTTTTGGTACGAACTTCAGCGCGCTGCGGTTGCTCAGCAGCAGGTTGTTGCGCAGCTAGTTTTTCTGCCGTTACGGTTTTGGTTGCCGGTTCTTGTTTGGCTTTGGCCGGTTGTTTGGTTGCAGGCTTCTCAGCTACTGGCTTAGCCGTATTGGTAGCTGCTGTGGCTTTAGGTTTGTCGTCTTTACTGGCAACAAACACCAATACCATCACTTCACCAAAGCGGCTCATTAAGTGCTCTAACGGCTGCTTGGTATGCACGCGAAGCATTAAGTCTTCGCGTTGGTGCTCTATTTCTACGTAGTCCAACAATGGGTGGTCATTCAGATTTAACCGCCCATCAGGCATATTTGCCTTGGTACCCAGTAGCAAAAACTCATGTAAGTTTGGGTTGCTGCTACGTTGCACAACAGGTGACTCGACACGCTTGGAAAAGTGCGCTTCTAAATTAAAGCGATCTTTGTTCAGCGCAATCTGCTCAACCCGTAGAAGCTCATTTGCGGATACCGCCAACGGCATCAACAACAGAAAATAAAAGGTACGGATTAAGTGCTTCATTAGTTCGAGCTCCTTTGCGAGTTCAGCAAGGTTAACGACACGTCACGTTGTTGCCAGCAACCGTCGCCAGTTGCTAACCATTCACGAATCGAAATTTGTTGGTTGGTAATCGAGGTGATACGGCCGTTATCTAGGCCAATAAAGTCACCTCGCTCTACGCGGAATAATTTGCCATCGTTAGACACCAGTAGTGCAACAAGCTGGCCGCTTGAGCGCATGGTGCCGCTTAATGACAGTTGGTCAAGCGCAACCCCTTCAAGGTTGCCCGCAGGTTTACCCAGCATCGGTTGTGGACAGTTTTGTCCTACCCCCGGCTCAGGGCCAGCACGCAACGGCGTTGGTTGAAACGGGTTACGAATATTCGACCCAGTATATTGAATACGCTCAAGAACTGGCAGCTGCGGCGGCGGGCTAATACCCGGCTTGGCGCGTTGCTGAACTTGCGCAGTAAACTGTTCGAGATCTTGGTGGCCGGTTGGCGCACAGCCCGCTAACACACCTACAGCGGCAAGACTAATGACGAATCGCATCATGGTTTTGCCCTCAAGGTTTGTTGACGATAGGTTTCGGCGTTGACCGATAAGCTTAAGGTGCCGCTGTTATCTTGCAGCTGCATTTTGAAGTTCTTCACGCTAATAATGCGGTCAAGACTCGACATTTGTCCGACAAAATCACCAATTTGATGATATTCGCCACGTAACTCGATGCGCATGGGTAGGGCGGTATAAAACTCGCGGGGTTGCGGGTTTAGCCACTCAATGCGGTCAAAACGCAGGCCGCTACGGGTACCGATCAAACTAATATCGTCCAGTAGTTTTGGCGTTTCGTCGTCGTTAGGCAACATGCTCAATAAGGTTTCTAAGTCGCTGTTGAGTTGCTCTAACTGTTTGCGATATAGCGGCAAATTAACGGCCGTTGCGTATTTGGTTTCATAGTCTTGCTTCAGCGTGGTTTCGTTAGCAACTTCACGTTTATAGGCCGCCCATTCGTCGGCTAAAATAAAGTGATAGGCAGCCGCTAACACGGCAATACCAATAATCACCAACACTGCCATACGAAACGGTCGTGGCCAAAATGGCAATTCGTTAATGTCTAATTCACGTAGGCTGTTCATGCTCATTGTTTCGGTGCCTCCGCGCTAGCCGGTGGCACAATATTGACCACCAGTGAAAAAGCATCGTAGTCGCCGTCATCTTGAGTGTTACGACCACGTGTTTTGGCATCAGCAGAAACAACGCTGCGCAGGTCAGGTTGCTCAAACACAGCTGATTCTCTTAAGTTGCGTAAAAACTCTGAAACACGGTTGTTAGAAATACTGCGGCCGCTAATAATGAGTTGCATGTCGCGCTTTTCTAGTGCGTGCAAATAAACACCGTCCGGCGTTCTTTCGGTTAGCTCGTTAAAAATCGTAATGGCAGTGTTGCGGTCTTCATGCAGCGCCTGAATAAGCTTGATACGATTCAAAATCTCGCTTTTTTTCTTGTTAATTGAGCTAATTTCCGCAATTTGACTGTCGAGAATACGAATTTGTGACTGCAGGTAGTTATTGCGGCGCTGCTGATAGCTCTTGTAATCGCCAATGACCATATAAGCAGCACCAAAGATGACCGCTGCAATGGCCACGGCTATTCCCGCATGAATACCAAATCTTGTTTTAGCCCTTTGGCGCGCCGTTTCGCGCCAAGGCAGTAGGTTTACATGTGCCATGTCGCAAAACTCCGTAACGCCAGGCCAATAGCTTCAACAAAGCGCGGCCCGTGATTTTGTAAATGGGAAAACTTACTGGGCAGAATAAAATGCTCGAACGGGTTCAGTGCATGCACTGGGTAATCAACCTGTTCACTCAATGCCTCAGTAATCATTGGCAACATTGCGCCAGTGTTTATCAAGAGTATTGAAGAAAAGCCTTTGTCCGCGGCGTTGCTTTGGTACATTTGTACACCGCGACTCACTTGGTTCCAAAGGTTACTCAAGAAGTCTTGAATAATTAACGATGGAAATTCATCAATATCACCCGAACGAAGTTTTGCCATGATTTCACCATGGTCAATGCTGCCGTCTTCGTCTAATGCCGTAAGTAACTGTGTCAGCCCGCCCGACTGAAAGCGATGGAATGCTACTTCGCCTTGGTGAATCACAATAATCTGTATGGCGCTGGTACTAATATCTAAAATTAAATAAGGCAGTTTGCTGTCAAGAATTTCTGGGTGCATGTGTGGTAGCAAATGGCTGCACGCTCGCGCAATAGCTTGGTTGTCGACATCCATGATGGCCACTTTGTAGCCAGCGGCTTCAAGGCCTTGCACGCGGCTGTCGACACTGATGGTGCGCGTTGCGGTAACTAAAACGCGTTGCTGCCCTGGTAGCGTTTGATGCTCACCTAAGCTTTCAAAATCGTAGCGAACTTCGTTAATAGGGAACGGGATTAACGCTTCGGCTTCGCTTTCAATTTTTTCGGCGATGGCTTCATCATCAAGATCAAGACTCATGGGTACTTGCTTGGAAATAGCTTGGTTACCAGACACGGCAGCCACGGCAACACGGGTGCTGCCCATACGCTTACGTACCTGCGTAATCATTTTCGCAAGCTTTTCGATATCAGCAATTTCGTCGTCGGTAATTAAGTTCTTCGGTAAAGCAACTTCAGCAACGTGCGTAATGTCATATGTGTCGCCGCTTGGAACAAGTTCAATTGCTTTTACGGCATCCGAAGCGATATCAATTCCTAGACCTGGCTTTTTTCCCAGACCAAATAGCCCCATAATGCTCCCCTAAAGTGGACCGGTGTTCCGGCATTATATTATTAAAATTGTTCTATGCCGAACCTCATATTAAGCAGAAAGGTAAGCATTGTGCAAAGTTCTTTGCACAATCTAAATAAACATTACGTTTCTACTGTTATCCTTCTATAATATGAACGTAATTTGCGCAACCTGTAAAACAGTATAGCTGAAAGGGAAAAAAGGGGCGGTTTCTTGAAAATTATAAAGTGGATGCTGGCAGTTTTTGCAGCGCTAACAATTCTAGGGACAATCACAGTTGTTGGCTTGTACTTCTATTGGCAAGATGAGCTGCCCACCGTAGCTGAATTGAAAGACGTACGGTTACAAACGCCAATGCAGGTGTACTCATCAGACGGTGAACTGATTGCGCAGTTTGGCGAAATTCGTCGTATTCCTCTGAAATTAGAGGAGATTCCGCAGCCATTAATCAACGCTTTCTTAGCCACCGAAGACCAGCGTTTTTATGATCACTTCGGCATTGACCCTATTGGCGTGGCGCGCGCCTTTGCATTGCTATTAACCACCGGTGAAATTCAAGGTGGCGGTAGTACCATTACTCAACAGCTGGCGCGAAATGTTTATTTGAGCTTCGAGCAAACTTGGACACGAAAAATAAAAGAAGCGTTTATCTCGTTGCACATGGAGCGCGAGCTTAGTAAAGACGAAATACTCGAGTTGTATCTCAACAAAATTACTTTTGGCCACCGGGCGCACGGTGTCGGTGCTGCTGCACAAGTTTATTACGGCAAAGACGTGAAAGACCTTACCTTGGCGCAAATGGCCATGATCGCAGGTTTGCCCAAAGCACCGTCCACCATGAACCCTATTTCTAACCCTGAGCGTGCACGTGAGCGCCGAGCTGTCGTCTTAGGGCGTATGCTGGCAGAAAACGTTATCACTCAAGCGCAATATCAAGCGGCCCTTAATGAACCCATAGAAACGCGTTTACATGGTGCTGAAGTGACCATGAGTGCACCGTATTTAGCCGAAATGGTACGCGCCGATATGGTTTCTCGCTACGGCGAAGAAGCTGCCTATAATGCCGGTTACAAGGTATACACCACGGTTAACGCCAAGCAACAGCGGGCTGCGCAGCGTGCGGTGCAGCTAAACTTGCATGCTTACGACGAACGCCACGGGTATCGTGGTGCCGAAGCGGTGTTGTGGCAACCGAATGAAGAGACCTGGCAACACGATGACATTCGCGACTACCTAAACAAACAAGAAGCCATTGGCTTAACGGTTCCGGCCGTGGTGTTAGGGGTAACCGAACAAGCCGCGTTGGTGCTCACAGCAAGCGGTAGCCCACGAGAAATCTCTTGGTCAGGTTTAGCGTGGGCTCGCCCGTATATGCATGCGGACCGTCAAGGCCCTGCACCGAAAACTGCCGGAGACATATTGGCGCCAGGTGAGCTGATTCGCGTGCGTGCAACAGAACAAGGCTTGCGCTTAGCCCAAATACCAGAGCCTAGCGGAGCGATTATTTCGTTGCGCCCACAAGATGGCAGTATTGCCGCGGCGGTGGGCGGTTATAGTTTCGCTATGAGCCAATTTAACCGAGCCATTCAAGCCGAGCGGCAAATTGGCTCAAACGTGAAGCCGTTTATTTATTCGGCGGCGTTAGAAAATGGATTCACCTTAGCAACCTTAGTGAACGACGCGCCAATTAATCAGTGGAGCCCTGGTAGCGGTATCGCCTGGCGGCCACGAAACTCGCCGGATGTTTATGAAGGACCGATTCGCGTGCGCCAAGCGCTGGCAAAATCTAAAAACGTGGTGTCAGTGCGCCTGATGCGCTCACTAGGTATCGATACGACTGTTGAGTATTTAACGCGCTTTGGTTTTCCAATTGATGAGTTACCGCGTAATGAATCGTTGTCGCTGGGTTCATCGTCACAAACCCCGCTTGAAGTTGCGCGTGGTTACGCGGTATTCGCCAACGGCGGTTACTTGGTCAACCCATATTTCATTGACCGAATTGTGAATGACAATGACGAGGTGGTTTATACAGCGCGCCCAGCGGTTGCTTGCGAATTGTGTGAAGAAGAAAGTGACCGTGAGGTGATTCAAGCGCCGCGGGTGATTACCGAACAAAACGCATATTTAATAACGGAAGCTATGCAGTCTGCCGTGTGGGGTGGGGGTAGTTGGCAGCACCGCACGGGTTGGAATGGTACTGCTTGGCGTATTCAACGCTCAGACAAAATTGTCGACCTAGCGGGCCGCAACATTGTCGGTAAAACAGGGACCACCAACGACAGCAAAGACACTTGGTTCTCTGGTTACGTGAGTGGCTTGGTGACCACCGCTTGGGTTGGTTTTGACAACTTGGAGCGGGCGCTCGGTAGCACCACCATGAACGAAAACCTTGATCAACAAGAGCAGCCTATCAGCGGCGCTGAAGGCGGGGCTAAAACCGCACTGCCAATGTGGATCGACTATATGGAAACTGCGCTTGAAGACGCCGACATTCAGCCGTTTCAGGTACCACCAGGGCTGGTGATGGCGCGTATTGACCTGGCTACGGGTAAGTTAAGCCGCAAAAATGATTATTCGACGCGGTTTGAGTATTTCTTACCGGGCACCGCGCCTACTGAATATGCCGAGCAGAAGTCGTCAAACAAAGATATCTTTGCTGACGACGACTCGATTTTCTAATCATTAGCGACTATGCCGGTTGCTTAGGCGACTAAGCAACTGGTTTAAGTCTGACTGCACACCGCCGGCGGTAACTTCTTTACCCGCGCCTGGGCCGCTGATGACTAACGGCATTTCGTGATACCAGTCGGTGTAAATCACGAAAATATTCTCGCCAGGAATCAAATTCGCCAACATGTCGCCTTCGGGTATGTACTCAATACCGACCCGCGCACGCACACTGTCGTCTTCTTGTACGGCAAAACTAGCTAGTAGGCGCGGCACTTTGCCCGTTTTTTGCGCGTCTAGATAAAGATCGTGCATGCTGTCGTCTAACTCTGGCAAGCGACGCATAAACTCATCAAGTGGAATATCTTCGAGTTGCTCAGGCAGCAGGCTTTCAACATCGATATCTTTCCAGTCTAAATTCAAGCCAATTTCACGGGCCAAAATAAGCAACTTACGAACAATATCTTGGCAGGTTAAGTCTTCGCGAGGGTCTGGTTCACTTAAGCCACGGGCTTTAGCTTCGCGTACTAAGTCGCTGAATTTAACCTCGGCGTTAAAGTTCTCGAACAGCCAGCTCATGGTCCCTGAGAAAATACCTGAAATACTGCGAATGGTGTCGCCAGAGTTGCGTAAGTCATTCAGCGCATAATTTAACGGCAAACCGGCGCCCACCGTGGTGTTGTAATACCACTCACGCTCATATTCGCGTTGAATAGTGCGAATTTCGTTGTACTGTGACTCACCCGAAGCACCAGCGCGCTTGTTGGCGCTAATAATATGCAAGCCGTTGGCGAAAAAGCTTGGGTATAGCTGTGCAACGGGCACTGCATCGGTTAAATCGAGCATGACCAATTCGTCGTATGGCGCATTTGGCAGCTCAGGAATCAACTGGCTGAGTTCATAAGGACGCGCGAACTTATCGAAACTGGCTTCCCAGTGATCAAGTTCTAACCCATTGTAATCAAGCCACATGCGGGTTGAGTTCAAAATACCGATAATACGCACATCCATTTGCTCGTTGATGCGCTCACGCAAGCGGCGGTATAGCGACAACCACGCACTGCCAATGTTACCGCGGCCGACCACCAATACGCCCAAGCTGCGGCGGTAATTAAATAACTGGCTGTGCAAGCGGTTCAGCAAGCGGTTATCAAGTTTCTGCTCTAAAATGGCAATTACTGAGGTGCTGTCAGGCGAAAATGCCAAGCGGCGCAGGTTTTGCGCACTCAGTTCTGCTTTAAAGGTGCTGTACTGATCGGTTTCTTGAATGCGATGCCCCACCAAGGCAATCATCGAATAGCCTTGCATTTGCACCACATGGTCAGCTTTATCAACGTCTTCTAACCAGCGCTCTAAGTAGTCCAAATGGTTTTGGTGATACGCATAGTACGCATGGTGCTGGGCTACTTCGTTCCAGCTAATTAACGGCACCAGCTCAAGCTCTTCAAACTGTTGAACCAGCTTGGCGTCGCTTAAATCAACCCGAAATAGCACCACGTCAGTTAGCGAGGTTAATACCTTGCCCTGTGGTGCGGAATCTTGGTATTGGCCAATGCGAGTCTGTTGGTTTTCTACTTTTAAGCTGGAACGCACAGCAATCACCATGCGTTCACGGTTTACCGGTTGAAAGGTGCGTGGGTGAAGAATAGGGCTACCTAAACGCGCTAGTTCTTCGGCTTCTTGCCAATCAATGGTCGGTAAGCTAACCACGCGCTCAACTTTACGCGGATCGGCCGAATACACCCCAGCAACGTCTTTCCATATGGTGACTTGCTTGGCATCAATAAGGCTACCGACTAGGGTTGCCGAGTAGTCACTGCCGTTACGGCCTAAAATAAGCGAGTTGCCTTGCGGGTCCGCACAAATAAAGCCGGTGACAATAAAGCGGGTGCCCGGGTGCGGTGCAATGCGGTTCAGTAAACCAGCACGTGACACTGCAACACGAATATGCGGCTCTGGCGCGTCGTCTGCGACCAAGAAAGTGCGGGCATCAATATAGTCTGCGGTAACGCCCTGCTGCTCAAGCAATGCTGCCAGCAATCGAGCGCTCCATAATTCGCCGTACGATAAAAGCTCAGGGCGACGGGTAATTTCTTCCTCGCCAGCTAACCAAGCGTACCAACGTTTAAAGTCATGCTGAGATTGCGCCAAAACACGCTGCTGCACGTCGCCATTGAGTAGTTCAAGAATTAAACCCTGCTGGTATTTTTCCAACTGTTTGAGCAGTACTTCAGCCACACCTAAGTCGTCGCTTTTGGCGTCAATAATCGCCAAAATACGGTTGGTGGTATCGCCAGCGGCTGATACGACAACTAAGTCGCTCGCGCCAGCATACTCGGTCACAATACGTGCTACGCGACGGTAACAATACGCATCAGCTAAACTGCTGCCACCAAATTTGTGAACTTGTACTGTGTCGGCAACAGCCTGAATTTGCTCTGGGGTAACTTGAACCTCAACCGTCATGATGCGTGTGCTTTCTCCTGTGGGGCAAGGGTTGAATGTGTTTAACCATGCTATAACTAAAGTATCGATTATACGGCGCGTTTTTCCACCAATAAAGCACGATTACGCAAGGTTAGCACAAAAAGACGTATAGACAGCTATGCGTATAAAGTTGACTGCACGAATTTGCGCAGTACAATTCACTACATTGTGCATGGTTTTTGACAGAAAACAGTCGAATACAACGAGGTGAAGTATGGAATGGAACGGCGATTATATTTATCCGTATGTGGAACACGGTAAAAAAAGCGAGCACGTGAAAAAAATCACGGTGTCTATTCCTACCCGCGTGCTAAAAGTTCTCACGGACGAGCGCACTCGTCGTCAAATCAAAAACTTACGCCACGCCACCAACAGCGAACTATTGTGCGAAGCGTTTTTACACGCGTTCACCGGCCAACCCTTGCCAACCGACGACGATTTACGCAAAGACAACCCAAATCGTATTCCACAAGCAGTACGCGACGAGCTAACCCGCCGCGGCCTACCTATTCCGGAAGACATTGAAGACTAGCGCGTTATTAAAGCAGGTATTCTAACGCGGTTTCGTCGCAGTTATCTTTGCGTGGGCACAAGTCACAGTCTTTCATGACTTTTTCGGGCAGCTTTTCTTTCAAGGTAATACGGAAATTAAGCTTGCCGAAAAACTCCGGCACACGGGTTAAGACAATGGTGCGACTAATACCCAGTTCACGCGCTTTCCAAAGCAAGAATGCCACGAGTTCTGCGCCTAAACCTTTGCCTTGCGCAATTGGGAATAAGCCCAAGCTACGAATTTCGGCTAAGCCGGTGCTATACACATAAAGCGCGGCACAGCCTACTACCTCATCGTTGATTTCAGCTACCGCGAAGCTTTGAATCGCTTGCAGTATATCGGCTTTGTCGCGTGGCAAGTTTTCACCTTGATCAGCCCAGTAGGCAATCAATTCGCATATTTTGTCTACATCGCTTAAGCGTGCTTGGCGCACGTGCTTGCTGGCGGCTTCGGCGGCGTGCAGCCAGTCTTGAGCATGCTTAATAGCAACTTTTACTGCGCTTGGCGAGGTGCCGCCCAAAGCTGAGCGCTTTTGCAAACCGTACTGCAAATCAAGGGTGGCATACACGTCGTCTGCAACCAGCGCGCATACCTGTTGGTAGGCACTCAGGCTCAGTTGCTCAAGTGCAAGGCCTTGCTGTTGAGCTACAACCACCAACTCACCAGTAATATGGTGGGCATCACGAAATGGTACGCCTTTGCTGACTAAATAATCAGCCAATTCAGTGGCATTGCTGTAGCCAAGGGCAGCTTGCTGCGCCGCATGCGCACTATTTACATGCAGTTCAGGTACTGCAAACGCTAACATCTGTAGGCATTGCAAGTAGGTGTGTAAGGCATCAAATAAGCCTTCTTTGTCTTCTTGCATGTCTTTGTTGTAAGCCAACGGTAGCCCTTTGAGGGTCAATTGCATGGCGTGCTGATGGCCAATAACGCGGCCAGTTTTACCGCGCAGCAACTCAAATAAATCTGGGTTTTTCTTTTGCGGCATGAGCGACGAACCACTGCTAATACGATCACTCATGCTAAAGCAGCCAGACTCGCCCGAGCAGTAAAAAATGACGTCTTCGGCAATACGCGACAAATGAATCATGCCGGTGCTTGCGGTATTTAATAAGTCCAATACAAAGTCGCGATCGGAGACCCCATCAAGACTATTTTCGCAGGCATTACGAAAGCCTAATTCGTGCGCTAAAGCTTCCCGATCAATGGCTGCTGTGGTACCGGCCAAGGCACCGCTACCCAGTGGGCTGACATCCATGCGACGCACGGTTTCACGTAGTCTGCTCACATCACGCTGCAGCATGCTCACATAGGCCATGGCCCAGTGCCCAGCCACTATGGGTTGGGCCCGTTGTAGGTGGGTATAGCCAGGCAGCATAGCGTCACTGTATTGGCTAGCAAAGGCGAGTAAATTCTCGATTGCAGCCAAGTTGGCGGTAATTAAGTGCTGTGCAAACTGCTTACAAAACAAACGCAAGTCGGTGGCAACCAAGTCGTTGCGACTACGCCCCGTGTGAAGCTTTTTCGCGGTCGCGCCTATGGCTTCAATCAGCTGGGCTTCTACCCAGCTGTGAATGTCTTCGGCGTCAGTTTGTAGCGGCAGCTCAGGTTGCTGCGCCACACGTTTCGCTAGCTCTTTTAAAGCCTGCTGTAATTGCTGGTTTTCGTCGGCATTAATTAGCCCGGCGTGCTGTAAAGAACCCGCCCACGCTTGTGACGCCTGAATATCAAATGGCGCCAACACGTAGTCAAAGCGCAGTGAGTCGTTAAATTGTTTAAATTCAGCGGCGCTTGGCTCGCTGAACCGTCCACCCCATAAGCTCATGTGTTACTCCGCGTCGTCTGCTTGTTGATGCAAGGCCCGAATACGACTTGCCAAGCTATATAAACGAATAAACCCTTCCGCATGCTGTTGATTATAGACTTCGTCTTCGTCAAAGGTCGCAAAGGCATTGGAGTACAAGCTATTAGGCGAGCGCTTCTGAGTGACGGTGGCTTGGCCTTTGTAAAGTTTCACCATAATGTCGCCAGTTAACGGCTCAGCTATTTTGGTTGCCGCCGCTAACATCACGTCTTTCAACGGCGTGAACCAACGGCCGTCATACATCAGCTGGGCAAACTCATTGCCTAACCGAATACGGTAATCTTGTGTGGTGCGATCGAGCACCAAACTTTCGAGCCCTTGCAGCGCGGCATACAGCACAGCACCCGCCGGAGTTTCATAACAACCGCGCGATTTCATGCCAACCAGACGGTTCTCAACCATGTCGAGACGGCCCACTCCATGGGCACCCGCTACTTTATTGAGGTGTAAAATAGCGTCGACCGGCTGATAGTCCGTATCATTAATTTGAATTAACTCACCGTTGGCAAAGGTTAACTTTAAATATTCTGGGGTATTTGGCGCGTGCTCTGGCGCCACGGTCCATGTCCACACCTGCTCGGTTGGCTCGTTCCATGGGTCTTCTAGCTCGCCGCCTTCGGTTGAAATGTGCCACAGGTTGGCATCGCGGCTGTAAATTTTGGTGGCCGACGCACTGCATGGCACATTGCGTTCGGCTAAATAGGCTAATAATTGCGGGCGCGAGCGCATGGTCCATTCCCGCCACGGCGCAATCACTTTTAAGTCAGGGGCTAGCGCAGCAAACGCCGACTCAAAGCGTACTTGGTCGTTGCCTTTACCGGTACAGCCATGAGCGACCGCGTCGGCACCCACTTGGCGTGCAACGGCAACTTGCGCTTCGGCAATAATTGGCCGCGCAAGCGCCGTGCCTAGCAAGTATTGGCCCTCATAAATGGCACCGGTTTTAAGTGTCGGATAGATCACTTCGCTGGCGAATTTATCTTTTAGGTCAACCACATAACAGCTGCTTGCGCCCGAGGCGATCGCTTTTTCTTCAACCCCAGCTAATTCGTCGTCACCTTGGCCAACATCAGCCACAAAAGCCACCACTTCGCAGTCGTAGTTTTCTTTTAACCACGGCACAATCGCCGAGGTGTCTAAGCCGCCCGAGTAAGCCAGTACAACTTTTTTCACAGAGGTGTTTTTAACGGCGCTCATGCGGCAGCTCCTTCAATTAATTTCACTAAAATAGCGTTTTGTGCGTGTAAACGGTTCTCGGCTTGTTGCAACACCAGGCTGCCCGCACCATCAATAACTTCTGCTGTCACTTCACGCCCACGGTAGGCGGGTAAACAATGCATAAAATGCTTGGCACCAAGGCGCTTCATTAAGTCGCTATTCACTTGAAACGGAGCAAAGTCATGCATCACGTCATTGCTATCGCGCGTTTGCCCCATGGAAAACCAAGTGTCGGTATAAATAGCATCGGTTTGTTGCAGTTCGTTTAAGTTGTGCACAACATGAATGGCTCCGCCCGTTTGCGCCGCCACTTTCTGAGCAGCAGTTAGCAACTCTGCATTGGGGGCGTACCCTTCAGGCGTGACTATTTGTAACTGCATACCGACTTGCGCGGCGCCGGCCATTAGCGCATGGCATACATTGTTGCCATCGCCTATGTAAGTAAGGTGTACCTGCGACAAATCGCCGAGCTGCTCTTGTAAGGTCAGTAAATCGGCTAACGCTTGGCAAGGGTGACAAATGTCACTTAAGGCATTCACCACCGGCTTGCCCGAAGCGGCTGCAAGCTCACTCAACGTTGCTTGTGAATAGACACGCGCAACAATAGCGTCGTGCCAAAGCGCCAAGTTGGCACCGACATCGCTGGCCGGCTCGCGCTCACCCATCAGGTTTTGCGCATCTAAATAAATGCTGTGCCCACCCAAGCGATTAATACCTGCCGCAAAGCTAGCACGGGTGCGCAGCGAGGGCTTTTCAAATAACAGAGCAATGCTTTTGCCTTGCAAATAGTTCGCCCACGCGGTTGGGCGCTGTTTAATGGTGTGCGCTAACTGTAATAAGTCGTTGGTTTGCTGCGGGGACAAGTCGCCCATAGCCAATAAATCATTCATGTGTTGGTAACCTTTCATATAAAACTGAGGTGTTAAATTGTGTTAGCCATTAAAAGCGGATGCGGGTTCCGGCTGCTTCACCCTTTGCTAAGCGGGTGAGCGCTTTGGCGTCTTGCCAGCCGGCCACCGCGATACTTCGTCGCGAGGCGGTTGCTGCTTGCACAGCGGCGTTTAGCTTGACCAGCATGCCGTCACGCACGGTGCCGTCGGCAATAAGCGCGGGCGCTTGGTCAACAGAAATGGATTCGATAAGCTCACCGTCTTGGTCCAAAATGCCGGGCACGTCGGTGAGTAGAATTAAATCGGCATGTAATAGCTGAGCAATAGCAGCCGCGGCTAAGTCCGCGTTGACGTTTAAGCGATTACCGGCGTCGTCAGCGCCAATTGAACTTAAAATGGGTAAGAAATTTTTGTCGAGCAACAACTGCAGCAGTGCTGGTTGATTGGGTTGTGGAATACCCACTGCGCCACGCGTGGTGTCTACTTCGCAGCGTACGGAGTGGCCAGCAGCCAGAGTTAAGCCCACGGCGTTAAGTTGATGCTGCTGAGCAACGGCAACCAGTTGCGAATTCACATCGCCCGCAAGCACACCCGCCACAATCGGCATTTGTGCCACTGGGGTAATGCGTTGGCCATCGACCTTCAGGCTAGTGTGGCCCAACTGCTCTAGTAAGGCTTCAACTTGATCACCACCGCCATGCACCAGCACTAACGGGCGCAGCTTAGCCAATTGCGCAATAATGGTTAGTAATGCATTTAAGTTACTGTGACTTTGTAGCACGCGGCCACCAAGTTTAATCACTAATGGCGTACTCATATCACACCACCACGCCCAGTTAGGCCAGTGCTGGCTGGCATATCGAAATACATATTGGCCAGTTGCACAGCTTGGGCCGCTGCGCCTTTCAGTAAATTATCGATAGCTACACATAAAATGACATGCCCGTTATGTACCACCGCGTGAATATCACAAAACGCCGTACCGACAACGTCGTTAACCGCCGGCGGCTGTTGGCACAAGCGCACTAATGGCTGCGCGTGGTATGCGCGTTGCAGTGCTAAATCGACATCTTGCTGGGTGGTACCGGCTTCTAGTGGCGCATAAATCGTGGCTAGTATGCCCCGTTTAAAATTCCCTAAATGCGGAACGAAAATGACTGGACGGCCGACACTTTGGCAGATTTCTGGCTGGTGCCGGTGCGTAGCAACACCATATGCAGCCAAGCTGACCTCACAGAAACTGGTGTGCGCAGCTGCTTTACGGCCCGCACCCGACACACCGCTTACCGCATTAATTAGGGGAGTGCCTTGCACCAAGTGCATTAACGGCTTTAAAGCCAGTGCCGCTGCCGTTGGATAACAGCCAGGCACCGCCACCAAAGGCTCGTGGCCCTGTAGCACCGTCCATTCGGCTAAGCCATAAGGAATATCATCAACCCCAATGTTGGGTTGCTCAAAGGCATAGGCCTGAAGATGTTGCTGTGGGTCGCGAAGCCGAAATGCACCTGAGAGATCAAATACAACCAACCCAGCTTTGATCAATACAGGGGCAAGTTCAGCACTCGCTTCATGGGGTAGCGCTAAAAAAACCACCCGAACTTGCTGCGCAAGCTGCGGCAACAAATCCGGGTGCCAAGGTTGCAGAATAATATCAAGCTGACCCGCTATTTGTGGGTACAAACCAGCAAGGGGCTCTGCTTCTTCACGTGCGCTAGAAGAATAAGCATGTTTAAGCAAAAAGAATGGGTGATTATGCAGTAGCCACGCTAATTCAACGCCGCTATAGCCGCTGGCGCCAAATACAGCGCATGGTATGCTTTTATCAAGTTCCACTGGTACGAATCACTCATTGCTTTATGGCCAAAACTTGATCGAATTATAGTGAATAAAAATGCACAAAACAAGCATAAAAAACCAGAAAGCGTTATTCGTTATTCGTTAATCGTTATTCGTGCGCTGTGCTGTTCGTCCGTGCTACGCACTGTTCGTAGATCTCACGAATAGCGAAGCGGACCAACAGTGAGCGTAGCGAACGTACGAACAACGAATAACGATTAACGCTCTTTACTCGCGCAGCGAGTTCGCTTATAATTCGCGCCCTAATTTGACGTGTTGCTTATAAAAGCAGCACATTTTTTAACAGTAATTTGTATGGTGTCCGGCAATAGATCGGATGGCGATGCAGCCTAACGAGGTAACCCCATGAAACAAGGTATCCACCCAGAATATAAAGAGCTGAACGTATCATGCTCTTGTGGTCACTCTTTTGTGACTAACTCAACTAAAGGCGGCGAATTGCACTTGGACGTATGTGCAGAGTGTCACCCGTTCTACACTGGTAAACAGCGTATTATGGACACTGGCGGTCGTATCGAGAAATTCAACAAGCGTTTCAGCGTGTTGGGTGGCAAGAAAGAGTCTTAATTCAGACCCTTTTAAGCAGATTAACGAGAAAGGCGCCAGAAGGCGCCTTTTTTGTGTCCACAAAACAAGGAATGCTGCGGTTTCATTGAAAATTTCGATGGTGTCAATTTAAACAATTTAAAATCTTACCTACCTATTTTGAGCTAATATGGCGTGCCTTATCAGGTAAGATGTCTTATTCGCAAGATTCAAACTACAATACTCGGAATAACTTGAAAAAATAGGTGCGCCACAATATGACCGACTTCCGTAAACAAGCCTTGGATTACCATGCGTATCCAACCCCTGGCAAAATTAGTATTGAGCTAACAAAACCTGCAGAGACCAGTAAAGATCTCGCGTTAGCTTATAGCCCGGGTGTGGCGGAGCCGGTAAGAGCCATTGCTGAAAATCCGGAAGACGTTTACAAATACACCGCGAAAGGCAATATGGTGGCGGTTATTTCTAACGGCACCGCCATTTTGGGCTTGGGCAACTTGGGGCCGATGGCCTCAAAGCCAGTCATGGAAGGTAAGGCGTTGTTGTTTAAGCGCTTTGCAGGGCTAGATTCCATCGACATTGAAGTGACACACCGCACCACGCAAGATTTCATTAACACCGTAGCGAATATTGCCGACAGTTTCGGCGGCGTGAACCTAGAAGATATTAAAGCGCCAGAGTGCTTTGAAATTGAACAAGCACTGATTGAGCGCTGCGAAGTGCCGATTTTCCATGATGACCAACACGGCACCGCTATTGTGACAGCCGCTGGGTTGTTGAACGCACTAGAAATTCAAGGCAAAGACTTACGCAAAGCACAAATTGTCTGTTTAGGTGCTGGCGCTGCAGCCATCGCTTGTATGGAGCTATTGATTAAGTGTGGCGCCCAACGTGAGCACATTTATATGCTCGACTCAAAAGGCGTTATTCACACCCGTCGCGACGACTTAAATGAATACAAGGCGCTATTTGCCAACAACACCGACAAGCGCACGCTGGAAGAAGTGATCACGGAAGCCGACGTGTTCGTGGGCGTATCTGGGCCGAATCTTTTGGCGCCAGAAGCACTAAAACTGATGGCCGCAAAGCCAATCGTGTTTGCTTGCTCGAACCCAGACCCTGAAATTAAGCCTGAACTGGCACTAGCAGTTCGTGACGATTTGATTATGGCGACCGGCCGCTCAGATTATCCTAACCAGGTTAATAACGTATTGTGCTTCCCGTTTATTTTCCGCGGCGCGCTCGACGTACGCGCCAAGGCCATTAACGATGACATGAAGCTCGCCGCCGTTGAAGCCATTCGCCAACTCGCCAAAGAACCGGTACCAGAGGCGGTTTTAAAGGCGTCAGGTGTCGACAAGCTGGAATTTGGCCCTGACTACATTATTCCGAAACCTCTTGATGCACGCCTGCGCACGCGGGTGTCACGTGCGGTAGCAGAAGCGGCAGTTGCCTCAGGCGCCGCCCGCATCGATCTCCCCAAAAACTACATGACTGAATAAAAACGTTATTCGTTATTCGTGCGTTCGCTACGCTCACTGTTGGCACGCTATGCTATTCGTGAAGTCTCCGAACAGTGCGTAGCACGGACGAAAAGCGCAGCGATCGAATAACGAATAACGATTAACGCTCTTCGCTTTTCGCGGTACACTTTCGGGTATGACGCATGTAATTCAAATTGCGCTGCCCGTTCCCCTGCCGCGCCTATTCGATTATGACAGCCCCACACTTCCAGTTGTGGGCGCGCGCGTGCGTGTGCCATTTGGGAATCGCCAACTCGTCGGTGTTTGTTTGGGTGAAAGTACACAACCCGATGACAGCTATGTGCGTAAACCGATCATTGAAGTACTTGATCAAGAATCGTTGTGGTCACCGCCGGTGTGGCGGTTATTGAATTGGGCGGCTGGGTATTATCACCATGCTTTGGGCGATGTGATTCAAAATGCGCTACCGGTGTTATTGCGCCAAGGTGAGCGGGCGAGCTACCAAGCCACCACGCGGTATCAGGTAACAGCTGAGGGTAAAGCCGAAGCGCTCGAGCCATTAAAACGTGCACCCCAGCAACAGCGTTTATTGGCAGCATTGCAAAAAGAAGCGTTGCTAAGTCGTGATATTCGTACGCAAGAGTTTTCGCCATCGGCGCTCAAAGCGTTGCAAGACAAAGGCTGGGTTGAAGCGGTAGAGCATATCCCTGCGGCAGTGCAAAGTTGGCAATTAAAAATTGCGGCCGAGCCATTGCAACTGAACCCTGAGCAGGCACTGGCCGTGGCGGCTATTGGGGCCGCCAAAAAAGCCCAGACTTACTTGCTCGAAGGTATTACCGGCAGTGGCAAAACGGAAGTTTATTTGCAGGCCATGGCCGACGTGTTGCGGCGTGGCCAGCAGGTGCTGGTGCTGGTGCCGGAAATAGGCTTAACGCCACAAACGTTACGCCGCTTTAAACAGCGCTTTGATGTGCCTGTGGTGATGTTGCACTCAGCCTTGACTGACCGCGAGCGGCTCGATGCCTGGCTTGATGCCCGCGCCGGTAGTGCGGCAATTATTATTGGTACGCGCTCGGCTATTTTTACGCCGTGCAAAGCGTTGGGCATGATTATTGTGGACGAAGAGCATGACAGCTCACTGAAGCAGCAAGAAGGCTTTCGTTACCATGCCCGCGACCTAGCGGTAATGCGTGGCCATGAAGAGAACGTGCCGGTTATTTTGGGCTCTGCAACACCCTCGTTGGAAACACTTAATAATGCACTGCAAAAACGCTATGCACATTTAACCTTAACCATGCGTGCAGGCGCTGCTAAACCGGCTCGCCATGTCTTGCTTGATATAAAAAATACCCAACTAAAAGCCGGCTTGTCCAAGCCCTTGCTTGACCTCATGGGCGAGCATCTAAAAGCTGGCCAACAAGTACTGTTGTTTTTGAATCGTCGAGGTTACGCGCCGGCGCTGATGTGTCATGAATGTGGTTGGCTTGCCCAGTGCCGCCGTTGTGATGCTTATTACACCGTGCATCAAGGTCAGCGACAATTGCAGTGCCATCATTGTGGTAGCCAGCAAAGCTTGCCGCGCCAGTGCCACGACTGCGGCTCGACGCAGCTGATAGGCCGCGGTGTGGGAACCGAACAACTTGAGCAGGTGTTACAGCAGCAATTTCCTGAGTATCCGGTGTTGCGAATTGATCGCGACAGTACGCGTCGAAAAGGGGCTTTAAGTCAGCATTTAGACGATGCCCGTGATAACAAATATCCAATTCTCGTTGGCACCCAAATGCTCGCCAAAGGCCATCATTTCCCCGAAGTAACGCTAGCCGCGTTGCTTGATGTTGATGGGGCATTGTATAGCGCAGATTTTCGCGCCGCCGAGCGCCTCGGGCAGTTATTTACCCAAGTTGCTGGACGCGCAGGCCGAGCCAGTAAGCCGGGTACCGTGGTGTTGCAAACTCACCACCCCGAACACGAGCTGGTGCAAGACCTAGTGAACAATGGCTACAGCCACTTTGCCAAAAGTGCGCTGCAAGAACGCCACCTTACCCAATTACCACCGTTTAGCCAGCAAGCACTATTCCGAGCCGAGGCCAACAACGCAGCGGCTGTTATTGAAGCGCTGCAAAGCATTGCTAACTTATTTCCGCAACGCGACGACGCCTTTGTGCTTGGGCCTTTGCCCGCAGTTATGGAACGTCGCGCCGGCCGCTATCGATACCAATTATTAGTACAAACCCAGCAGCGTGGGCTGCGGGCGCAGCTGTTGCGCTATGTATTGCCGCAGCTTGAGTCGTTGCCAATTTTAAGAAAAGTGCGGTGGTCACTCGACATCGACCCACAAGACTTCTGTTAACCCGCAAAAACATATAAAATGCTGAACAGCAAAAACGCTAGTATCTATTATCCAATAGCTAATATCGCTCTAAGGTTTGAAATAAATGAAAGAACAGTTGGAATCCCTTCTTGCCGCGGCCGTTGCTACCCTGCAACAACAAGGTACCCTCGCAGCTGACGTACAACCACGCATTCAGCTTGACCGCCCGCGCGACAAAAGTCATGGGGATTTCGCCACCAACTTAGCGCTGATGTTGGCTAAGCCTGCGAAAATGAACCCACGTGCGTTGGCTGAAGCAATTATTGCGGCCTTGCCAGAAAATAATTTAGTGGCGAAAACTGAAATCGCCGGGCCTGGTTTTATTAACTTCACCATTAGCCAGCAGCAGCTGATTGATCAGCTTGAGCACGCCTACCAAGACGCGCAGGCAGGTATTCAGGCTGCGGCGCAGACGAAAACTGTAGTCATTGATTATTCCTCGCCTAACTTAGCCAAAGAAATGCACGTTGGTCATTTACGTTCGGCTATTATTGGTGATGCGGTAGCACGCGTTGAAGAGTTGCTCGGCCACAAGGTGGTGCGGCAAAACCACGTGGGCGACTGGGGTACACAATTTGGTATGTTGCTGGCGCACATGGAAGAGCTTGATAACGACGATTTAGACATGGAGCTAAGCAACCTAGAAACCTTTTATAAGGCCGCGAAGAAACGTTTTGACGAAAGCGAAGCGTTTGCTGCGCGCGCACGCGAGTTAGTGGTCGCGCTGCAGTCTGGCGAGCCGAAATGCCGGGCGCTATGGCAACAGTTTATTGATGTGTCACTAAGCCACTGCCAAGAAGTGTATGACCGTTTAGGGGTGAAACTAACCCGCGCAGACGTGATGGCTGAGAGCGCTTATAACGATGACCTTGCGCAGGTTGTGGCCGACTTAAAAGCACAAGGCTTACTGGTGGAAGACCAAGGCGCGCAGTGCGTGTTCTTAGATGAGTTTAAGAACAAAGACGGTGAGTCATTGCCGGTTATCGTACAAAAATCAGGCGGTGGCTATTTGTATGCAACCACCGATTTGGCTGCGGTGCGTTATCGCCAGAATGTGCTCAAAGGCGACCATTTAATGTATTTTGTCGATCAGCGTCAGGGTTTGCACTTTCAGCAAATTTTCACCCTGGCACGCAAAGCGGGTTTTGCGCGCGAAGACCTACAAATGGACCATTACGGCTTTGGTACGGTCATGGGCAAAGACGGTCGTCCGTACAAGAGCCGCGACGGTGGCGTCACCAAATTAGCTGACTTGTTAGATGAAGCCGAGAAACGCGCACTTGAACTGGTACAGCAAAAAAACACCCAACTGAGCACTGATGAGCAAGCTCACGTGGCCAAAGTTGTTGGTATTAGCTCAGTAAAATATGCGGACTTGTCGAAAAACCGCACCAGTGATTATATTTTTGACTGGGACACTATGCTTAGTTTTGAAGGCAATACCGCGCCGTACCTGCTGTACGCTTACACTCGGGTGAACAGTGTGTTTGGCAAAGCTGGCGTTGACCCAAGCAGTATTACCGCACCATTTATTTTGAATGACGAGCGCGAAATTGCATTAGCCAATATTCTGGTGCGCTTCAATGAAGTAGTCCATACGGTTGCCGACAAAGCCATGCCGCATTTCTTATGCGGTTACTTGTATGACGTCGCCGGTGCATTTTCCAGCTTCTACGAAGCCTGCCCAATTTTGCAGGGCGACGATCAAGACGTCCGTCAAAGTCGCTTGAAACTTGCCGCTTTAACGGCAAAAACCTTACGCCAAGGCTTAGAGCTGCTTGGTATTCCAACGCTTGAGAAGATGTAAGCATGGACTACGCAAACCGTAAGCGGCCGCCAAAGCGTACGCCGCCGAAGAAGTCGACACGCGGCAAAAACCAGAAGCCAGTCAAGCCAGCTGTACCTTGGTTAGTGGTGTTGTTGGCCATTATTTTGGTGGGCGGGTTTGCGTGGTTATTAAGCGCTATTTCTGGGCGTTCGCAAGAGCCTACGCCGCAGCCGGTTGACGTGCCGCCGGCGCAGCAGCAACCGACTGCGCAGCCGCAAAAAGACCCACTTCCAGAGCAACCCGAAGAACCTTGGGACTACATTGAAGTACTGGAAAACCAGGAAGTTGTGGTGGACGTACCTGAACGTGAGTTGGGGCCACCGAAGCTCATGCAGTGCGGCTCGTTTCGTAACAAGAGTGACGCGGAAGAAATGCGCGCCATGATTGCCATGATGGGGCTTGAGTCACAAATTCGTACCACCGACGGTGGTAACGGCGTTTGGCACCGAGTTATTCTGGGGCCATACGAATCGAAACGTGATGCCGAGCGCGATCGCCACAAATTAGAGCGTGGAAACTTACACGGTTGCCAAATCTGGAACTGGAATTAATCACTCGCCTATTGAAAATCACAAATACGACCTCATAACTGGAGCATAGCAACCAAGAGGACGTATTTGTGACTACTATCGTATCAGTCCGTCGCGGTGACAAAGTTGTCATCGGTGGCGATGGCCAGGTTTCACTTGGCAACACCGTGATGAAGGGCAACGCACGCAAAGTGCGCCGTTTATACAATAACCAAGTGCTGGCGGGTTTCGCCGGCGGTACTGCCGACGCCTTCACCCTATTCGAACGCTTTGAAAAGAAGCTAGAAGCCCATCAAGGTAACCTGATGCGTGCGGCTGTGGAACTCGCCAAAGACTGGCGTACAGACCGCGCGCTGCGCCGCCTAGAAGCCTTGTTGGCGGTTGCCGACAAACATACTTCATTAATTATTACCGGCAACGGTGACGTGGTACAGCCTGAAAATGACCTGATAGCCATCGGCTCAGGTGGGCCGTATGCTCAAGCTGCCGCCACCGCTATGCTAGAAAACACTGAATTAAGCGCACGTGAGATTGTTGAGAAAGCCCTGACCATTGCAGGCGACATTTGTGTCTATACCAACAGTTTCCAAACCATTGAAGAACAGGAGTCGGTAAGCAATGTCTGATATGACCCCACGCGAAATTGTTGATGAATTAAACCGACACATTGTTGGTCAAGATAATGCCAAAAAGGCAGTCGCGGTGGCTTTGCGTAACCGCTGGCGTCGCATGCAGTTAAACGAAGAACTGCGCCAAGAAGTGACCCCGAAAAATATCCTGATGATAGGGCCAACCGGCGTTGGTAAAACTGAAATAGCTCGGCGTTTAGCAAAGCTTGCTAACGCACCGTTTATTAAAGTAGAAGCCACGAAGTTCACCGAAGTTGGCTATGTTGGTAAGGAAATTGAGTCGATTATACGCGATCTTACCGACACCGCAGTGAAACAAACGCGTGAACAAATGATGCAAAAAGTGCGTCACCGCGCGGAAGACGCTGCGGAAGAGCGCGTGCTTGACGCACTGTTGCCGCCGGCCAAGAAATCTACTGGCTGGGCTGACGAGCACGAAGAGCCGCGTGAGCAGTCAAATACTCGCCAAGTGTTCCGCAAGAAATTGCGCGAAGGGCAATTAGACGACAAAGAAATAGAAATTGAAATTAGCGCGCCACAAATGGGCGTTGAGATTATGGCACCGCCGGGCATGGAAGAAATGACTTCGCAGTTGCAAAGTATGTTTCAGAACCTTGGCAGCGGGAAGTCAAAGCCGAAGAAAATGAAAATCAAAGATGCGTTAAAGCAATTGATTGAAGAAGAAGCGGCAAAAATGCTGAACCCGGAAGAAATTAAAGAGCAAGCGCTTACCGCGGTTGAGCAAAACGGCATTGTGTTCTTAGACGAAGTGGACAAGATTTGTAAACGTGGTGACGTATCTGGCCCAGATGTTTCGCGCGAAGGCGTGCAGCGCGATTTGTTGCCGTTAGTTGAAGGCACCACAGTGTCGACCAAACACGGTATGGTGAAAACTGACCATATTTTGTTTATTGCTTCAGGCGCATTCCAAATGTCCAAGCCGTCTGATTTGATCCCTGAGTTGCAAGGCCGCTTGCCAATTCGCGTCGAGCTACAGGCGTTAACCAGTGCCGACTTTATTCGCATTTTGACCGAGCCAAATGCCTCGCTAACCACGCAGTACATAGCGCTTATGGCCACCGAGGGCGTTAACGTTGAGTTTACTCAAGACGGTATTCGCCGTATTGCTGAAACCGCGTTTCAGGTAAACGAAACCACAGAGAATATCGGTGCCCGCCGTTTGCATACCGTGCTTGAGCGGTTAATGGAAGAAATCTCGTTTAAAGCAAGCGACTTACAGGGCGAAACCATCGAAATTGATGCGGCGTACGTTGATAAGTACTTAGGCGAGTTGGCGCAAGACGAAGACCTCTCTCGCTTTATTCTGTAATCAGCTATACTTTTGCTTTACACTACAGGCTAAACACGCAAGTGGCTTAACATTCAACCTGTTAAGCCACAGTTTTGTCACAGCAACTGGAGTACGGCAATGGAATACAACACGTCAGAGCTTTGCGATTTATACCCAGATATGGTCGATGTGGTTGAACCCATGTTCATTCACTACGGCGGTCGGGTTTCGTTTGGCGGCCAGTTGGTCACCGTGAAGTGCTTCGAAGACAAAGGCATTATTGAAGAAGTGGTGCAACAGCCGGGTACCGGTAAAGTGTTGCTCATTGACGGTGGTGGCTCAACGCGCCGCGCGTTAATTGATATTGCGATTGCTGACTTGGCGTTTGAGAACGACTGGGAAGGTATCGTCTGCTTCGGTGCCGTGCGTGATGTCGATGCCCTTGATGAACTTGATATGGGCATTATGGCGCTGGCGTCTATTCCTGTTGGCGCTGGCAACGAAAGCGTTGGGGAAGTGGATGCTGCGGTGAACTTTGGCGGAGTAACCTTCTTGCCGGAAGACCATTTATACGCCGACAGCACCGGTATTATCATTTCTCCAGAACCGCTAGACATTGAATAACCAATCATGTTTTTAACGGCTATTGATCCCAGTGCGTGGTTTACTCCGCGCGCTGGTGAAATCCGCCTAGGGCAAACGCTTGCTTGCTTAGCGCAAATTCAAGATATATCAGCCTATCACCAGGCCATTGAAGAGTCGTGGCAGCAGGGCCAGCGCATCGCCATTGTGGGTGTGCCCGAGTCGATTGGGCCGCGCGCAAACTTAGGGCGTGGTGGCGCTGAGCACGCATTTGGTGCAGCACTCAAAGGGCTGTTGTCGTTGCAGTCTAACCCCATGATTGCTGATCACGAGCTATTACTTGTTGGCCAAGTTGACGTCACTGACTTACAGCAACAAGGCGATGCCTTACGTAACACCGATATCGGTGAGTTAGCGCATTTGCGTGAACTCGTTGAACGCCTTGATCAGCGCGTGCAGCAAGTGGTGCAGCCGCTGTTTGAGTGTGGCTTTGACGTGATTCTTATTGGCGGTGGTCACAATAATGCCTACCCGCTAATTCGTGCGCTAAAACAAGCTAGCGGCACCGCGGTGGGCGCCGTTAATTTAGACCCCCACGCCGATTTTCGGGCGCGCGAAGGCCGTCATAGCGGCAACGGTTTTAGTTATGCGTACATGGAAGATGCGTTAAAACATTATCACGTGGTTGGCCTGCATGAAGGCAAAAACAACGCCGATAGCTTGAAGCAGTTTAGCGACGCTGAGTTTACCTATCGTAGTGTGCACGAGTTATATGTAAGCGATTGGCGCGCCGAATTACAGGCAACGGCAGCGCAAGCTGAAGCGTGGCATGTACCCTTGGGTATTGAAGTTGATGTGGATGCCTTACAAGGGGTGCCGGCCAGTGCGATTAACTTTAACGGCCTGTCTATCGCTCAGGGCTATAGCTTTGTCGAATGCTTAGCCAGCCTACCGCGAACGCGCTATGTGCATTTAGCGGAAGCGGCGCCAAGTTTGCACCCAGCTGGGCGCGAAGCCGGTGACATGGCCTGCGCGCAATTACTAAGTGAGTTAGTGCTTGCTTACCTGCATGGCTTTCAACGCCGC
This sequence comes from Gammaproteobacteria bacterium, assembly GCA_018222985.1. GTDB lineage: Bacteria > Pseudomonadota > Gammaproteobacteria > Enterobacterales > Alteromonadaceae > Pseudidiomarina. The sequence goes on along the minus strand of JAAEZG010000003.1, from coordinate 211,497 downwards.
TCACCTTGATACCAACATGCCGCTAACGGGTTGGTGCCAAATTGGTAAGTTAAGCTAGCCGGGTCGTCAATATTCCACAAGCAAATATCCGCACGTAAACCTGGTTTTAACTGGCCACGGTCGCTTAAGCCAAGTGCTTTTGCGGCGTTAACCGTAACCCCTTGCAGGCATTCTTCTGGCGTTAAACGAAACATTGTCGCTGCCATTTGCAGCATTAACTGTAGGCTTAAAATGGGTGACGTACCTGGGTTAGCGTCCGTTGAAACTGCAATAGGTACGCCGTGCTCACGCAACAACTCAACCGGTGGTTGCTTGGTTTCGCGCAGAAAATAAAACGCACCAGGCAACAATACGGCAACCGTGCCAGCGGCCGCCATAGCCTGTACACCGGCCTCGTCTAAGTACTCTAAGTGATCACAACTTAATGCTTGGTAGCGCGCCGCTAAGGCACTGCCGTGTTGGTTACTCAGTTGTTCGGCATGCAGTTTAACCGGCAAGCCAGCCTGCTGAGCGGCCTGAAATACCCGTTCGGTTTGTGCCGTGCTAAAGCCCACAGACTCGCAAAAGGCATCGACAGCATCGGCCAAGCCTTCGTTGGCCAGTTGCGGAATAATCTGCTCAACTACGGTATCAATGTAGCCATCTGCATTGTCTTTGAACTCAGGCGGTACGGCATGGGCCGCCAACAGTGTAGTGCGCACCGAAACGGGAAATTGGGCCGCAAGAGTCCGCGCTGCACGCAGCTGTTTGCGCTCGTGTTCAAGGCTTAAGCCGTAGCCCGACTTTATCTCAACCGTGGTCACGCCTTCGCGCAGCAAGGCTTGCAAGCGTGGCATGGTGGCGGCAATAAGTTGTGCTTCGTTGGCCGCACGTGTCGCGCGCACAGTTGCGGCAATACCACCGCCTTGGGCCGCAATATCGGCATAACTAACGCCATGTAGGCGCTTGGCGAATTCATCGGCGCGCGAACCCGCCCAAACTAAATGCGTGTGGCAGTCAATCAACCCAGGGGTAACTAAGCCGCCTTTGCCATCCATACTTGCTATGGAGCGCAAATGAATTGGCTCATCAGCTGCAGGGCCGGCATAAATAATTTGTTCAGCATCAAATACCACCACGCCGTCGTCAACAAGGCCGTAACCCTCACCAACCATAGTCGCCAAACGAACCGAATGAATGCGTTGTGGTACTAATGCCATAAAAAAGCCTCCGCCATAACTTGTATATACAATTAAATCTGCCTACACTTTAGCACACTCTTTGAAGTGCTGCAGCGAGGGCATTCGTGAAATTTTCCAAAATTAAGCAACACATTTATAGCAAAATTGCTTCGGGCGAGTGGCCGGAAAACCACCCCGTGAGCTCGGAAAACGCACTGGCGAACCAGTTTAGTGTTAGCCGCATGACGGCGCGCCGTGCCCTGCAAGAGCTCGCCGATGAAGGCCTCGTGATTCGTAGCAAGGGCTCAGGCACTTATGTTGCGCCACTTAAGTCGCAAACGTCATTCATGGCTATTCGTAATATTGCCGATGAAATTCGTGCGCGCAACCATGATTACGAAGCGCATGTGCATACGCTCAAGCAAGTGCCTGCAAGTTTGCAAGTTGCCGAGCAACTTGGATTAGAGCCCGGTGCCCCAGTGTTCTATTCGGTGATCACGCACAGCGAAAATGGCTTGCCGGTACAAGTTGAAGAGCGTTTCGTGAATCCCGCTGTGGTCGCCGATTACTTGCGCCAAGACTTCACCTATATCACGCCCCACGAATATCTCAGTGCAGTAGCGCCACTCACCGAAGCGAGCCATCAAATAGAGGCGGTAACACCGTCAACCCAAGTGTGTGAGTGGCTTGAATTGACCAAGCCAGAACCATGTTTGCGCATTATCCGCCGCACGTGGAGTGACGCCGGCGTGGTGACTTATGCGGTGTTGACGCACCCAGGCTCGCGCTTTGTATTGGGTGGTCACCTCACGTTTAAACCCTAAATTTGACCGATTGTTTGATGCATAAATTTGACGCATATATTTGAATCATATATTTGACTAAAAAGGACGCAGTAATGTCTTTTACACGACTAGACGAAACCCGAAAAATTCGTGCCGATCATGGCACCAAGCTCACCACCGCGAACTGGCAGATTGAAGCGGCCAAACGCATGCTCATGAACAACCTTGATGACGAGGTGGCTGAGCACCCACAAGCACTAGTGGTTTATGGCGGTATTGGCCGTGCAGCTCGCAGTTGGGAAGCCTTTGATAAAATTGTTGAAGTACTTGAACGTTTAAAGCCAACGGAAACCTTGTTGGTACAGTCTGGCAAACCTGTCGGTGTATTCCCAACCCACGAAGACGCACCGCGCGTGCTCATTGCCAACTCAAACTTAGTGCCGCAATGGGCAACCTGGGAACACTTTAACGAGCTCGATAAAAAGGGCCTGATGATGTACGGCCAAATGACTGCTGGCTCATGGATTTACATTGGCTCGCAAGGCATTGTGCAAGGCACTTACGAAACCTTTGTGTCGGTTGCTCGTCAGCATTTTAATGGCGACACCAAAGGCCGTTGGGTATTAACCGGTGGCCTTGGTGGTATGGGCGGCGCGCAGCCGTTAGCGGCAACCATGGCAGGCTATAGCATGTTGGCGGTAGAATGTGATGAAACCCGTATCGATTTCCGCCTACGCACACGCTATTTAGATCATAAAGCGACCTCACTCGACGAAGCATTGGCGATTATTAACGAAGCCTGCGCGCAAGGCCAAGCCGTGTCAGTTGGGTTGCTAGGCAACGCTGCGGATGTTTATGCCGACTTAGTTGCGCGCAATATCACCCCCGATGTGGTGACCGACCAAACTTCAGCGCACGACCCTTTGCACGGCTATTTGCCGCAAGGTTGGACACTGGAAGAATATAAACAGCGTCAGCAAAGCGACGCCAACGGTACGGTTGCTGCAGCCAAGCAGTCGATGGCGGTGCAAGTGCGCGCTATGCTGACCTTGCAAGAACGCGGCGCGGCAACGCTTGATTATGGCAATAACATTCGGCAAATGGCGAAAGACGTTGGCGTAACCAACGCCTTTGATTTTCCTGGTTTTGTGCCGGCTTATATTCGCCCATTATTTTGCCAAGGTATCGGGCCGTTCCGCTGGGTGGCGCTGTCAGGTGACCCAGAAGATATCTACAAAACCGACGCCAAAGTGAAAGAGCTGATTCCAGATGACCCGCACCTGCACAACTGGTTAGACATGGCCCGTGAGCGCATTAGCTTTCAAGGCTTACCAGCACGCATTTGCTGGATAGGTTTGAAAGACCGCGCGCGCATTGCCCGTGCCTTTAATGACATGGTGAAAAGCGGTGAGCTAAAGGCGCCTATCGTCATTGGCCGTGATCATCTTGACTCAGGTTCAGTGGCAAGCCCGAACCGCGAAACCGAAAGCATGATGGACGGCTCAGACGCTGTGTCTGACTGGCCATTGCTCAACGCGTTATTGAATACCGCTGGCGGCGCTACTTGGGTTAGCCTGCATCATGGTGGCGGCGTTGGCATGGGCTACTCGCAACACTCTGGGGTGGTTATTGTTGCCGACGGCACCGAACAAGCAGACCAACGCTTAAGCCGTGTGCTTTGGAATGACCCTGGTACTGGGGTTATGCGCCACGCAGACGCTGGTTATGACATTGCGCGCGACTGCGCGACCGATCAAGGCTTAGACTTACCGATGTTGGAGAACAACTAATGCAAACACAATTTGAACTACAACCCGGTACTTTAAGTTTGAATCAGCTGCGTCAATGGTGGGCGCAGCCCCAGCAGCTTAGCTTGCATAGCGACGCGGATGCACTGATTGCACGTTCGCATCAAACTGTCGCCGACGTGCTCGCCGCGGGCAAAGTGGTGTACGGCATAAATACCGGTTTTGGCCTACTGGCGAACACCCGTATTCCACCGGAAAAATTAGAAGACTTGCAACGCCGCATTGTGTTGTCACATGCCGCGGGCACACAAGACCTGATGGACGACACCGTGGTGCGCCTGATGCTATTGCTGAAGATTAATTCGCTTAGCCGTGGTTTCTCTGGGGTACGCCGTGAGGTTATTGACGCGTTAATTGAGCTAGTTAACCACCAAGTGTATCCATGCGTGCCCAGCAAAGGCTCAGTAGGCGCGTCTGGCGACTTAGCGCCGTTAGCCCACTTGGTATTGCCGCTACTTGGCGAAGGCCAAGTGCGTGTGAATGGCGACATTTACCCAGCGGTTGAAGGCATGGCTAAAGCTGGCTTAAAGCCACTGAGTAATTTAGCTCCCAAAGAAGGCTTGGCTTTGCTAAACGGTACTCAAGCATCAACCGCGCTCGCCTTACATGGCTTGTTCCAAATTGAGCGGGTATTTAACGCCGCCTTGGTTACCGGTGCTATGGCGGTTGAAGCAGCCATGGGTTCTCGGTCACCTTTTGACGCACGTATTCATGCCGTGCGTGGTCAACCGGGCCAAATTAAAGTGGCACAAAGCTTCCGACAGTTATTAGCCGACAGCTCGGAAATTGCCGAAAACCACGCTGATTGCGAAAAAGTACAAGACCCATACTCGCTGCGCTGTCAGCCTCAAGTGATGGGTGCGGTATATGATCAGTTGCAGCACGCCAGCCAAATTTTGGTGCGTGAAGCCAATGGCGTTACCGACAACCCGCTCGTGTTTAGCGACAATGGCGATATTATTTCTGGCGGTAACTTCCACGCGGAACCCGTGGCTATGGCGGCCGATATTCTGGCCATTGCCGCCAGTGAAATTGGCGCGTTGTCAGAGCGTCGTAGCGCCTTGCTCATTGACCATCATTTAAGTAATTTGCCCCCGTTTTTGGTTAATGACGGCGGTGTGAATTCGGGCTTTATGCTGGCGCAAGTTACCGCTGCAGCGCTTGCTTCAGAGAACAAAACCTTGGCCCATCCAGCCTCGGTGGATAGCTTGCCAACTTCGGCCAACCAAGAAGACCATGTGTCGATGGCTACATTTGCGGCACGCCGGTTAACCGATATTGCCCGCAATGTGCGCGACATTGTCGCCATTGAGTTGCTTGAAGCGGCGCAAGGTTTAGATTTCCGTCGTCCGTTAAAAGCGTCGCAAGCGGTTGAACAAGCACATGCGATTGTTCGTGAAAAAGTCAGTTTTTATGACCAAGATCGGTATTTTTCGCCGGATATCGCCGCTGTTGCGACATTAATTGAGCAGGGACAGTTGCACGCTTTAGTGCAAGAAGGGGCCGTACTTGAGGACGCTTAAGCGTCCTCTTCTTCGTCTTTTAATGCTTGGCAGTCAACACACAGAGCCACATCTGGTTTGGCTGCTAAGCGAGCTGCGGAAATTTCTTCACCACACTCAACACAGTAGCCATATTCACCGCTGCGCATACGTTGTAAAGCCGCAGCCGCGCTGTCGGCTTGGCGCGAACCGGCTTGGTCATTAACCACGGTTTCTAATTTACTGCGAATACGTAACAACTGCTGGGCGGATAACGAATCACTCATGTTAACGTCCTTCTTATTTGGATTTTTCGTCTTTTTTATCGGCAATAACAACAAACTGGCCGGTAAATTCTGCAACCGGTTTATCACCATCAAATACTTGCGACTTTAGTGTCATGCGTGCGTTTTTGCCAACTTCTAAACTGGATAAGTCACCCGTCATAGCGGACAAACGAGCTAACGCACGCGGCTCACGGCTAATTGGTTTGTGGTAATGAATTTGACCATCAGCCAATACCACCGCACCCTGCAGCTGTCGCTCGCGCAATTGTAAATGCAACAACCCCCAACACGTCAAGGTTGCCAGTGAATAAATACTGCCGGCAAACATAGTGCCATGCACATTAATATTACGTGACAAGGTGGCCGAGGTTTCAAATTCGCGCCCAGTGTACTGGGTAATACGAATGCCCATGGTGTCAGAAATAGGTATTTCTTCGTGCCAAGTTTTTTGCAACTCGGTGCACCAATCGGGGCGATAAATAATACGGTTAAATTCGGTTAAAGTTTTCCGCAACTGATGCTCTGCTTGTGGGTTTTTAACCGTGTCGGCTTCTTCCACCACGTCGTAGCCACACTTAATGTAGAAGCCAAGGGTATTATCACGCGAATTAATCACAATATGTTTCGCACCTTCAGCACGCGCCAATTGTTCGAGTGCGTAGACAATGGCCACGCCGTGGCCTTCACCGCGATGCTCAGGTGCGGAAGCCATAAAGCGAATTTGCCCTTCGTCTGGGCTATTAAAATGTAAACGACCTACTGCAACAGCCTTGCCGGCACTGTTTACCACCATACGATGATAGCCAACTTGGTCATATTCATCCTGCTCAGAGCCACGCGGACGCTGAAACGGCTCACGTAACACACGCCAGCGTAGGTCATAGTAGGTTTCAAATTGATCCGGAGTTTCCGGTGCTATCACACGGTACATGGTTATCCTTTATTGTTGGTTTGCAGCATAAAGGTCACCGGCCCGTCATTGACCAATGACACCGCCATATCAGCACCAAATTCGCCGGTGGCGGTGGTTAACCCCAATTGCTGCAGTGCCGCAACAAAGCTGCGGTAGAGAGGTTCGGCTTGGTCGGGCATTGCCGCGCTGGAAAAGCTAGGGCGTCGGCCCGAGTTGGTATCAGCCGCAAGAGTAAATTGCGATACCACCAAAACCCCACCTTGAATATCTTGCACACTTAAATTCATTTTGTCATCGCTGTCTGAAAACACCCGATAACCGGCCACTTTGTGCGCCAACTTGGTCACGTCTTGTGCGGTATCGTCACGCTCTATACCCAACAACACCAATAAACCCTGGCCAATGGCCCCAACTTGTTGGCCATCAATGGTGACCGAAGCTTGGCTAACCCGTTGAATAAGAGCTTTCATGACTGATCATTGGCCTCCGTTGCTTCAGGGCTTGCCGGCGGGTCGAAAAACTCTTCAATACTGGCGGTAAGCTCGGCACCTAGTAGCACAATGTTCCACGACACAAAAATCCACAGTAGCAAAATAGGTATCGCTGCCAAAGCGCCATAAATGGCTTGGTAACTAGGAAACGCAGTAATGTAGGCGGCAAAACCACTTTTGCTCAGCTCAAATAAAACCGCCGCCAGCAACGCGCCCCATACGGCGTGTTTGGCCCGCACAATGCGGTTTGGCATCATAATATACAGCAGCATAAAGGCCACTAAAGAAGTCACTAATGGCACTATGCTTAATAGCGTTGTGCGTACCCCCGACACATATTCTTCGGCAGCGGCAGTTAACGAAATTAAATACGAGGTGACCGCCATTCCAGAGCCCATCAAAATAGGGCCCAGGGTTAAAATCATCCAGTAAACGGCCAGTGCGACAACCATGCGGCGGCGTTTGTGGTTGCGCCAAATGCGGTTCATGGTAGCGTCAATGGTACTAATGAGATTCACCGCAACCACAATCACAAACACCACACCAATGGTGGTCATTTTGGAAACGTTACTGACAAACTGATTCAGGTATTCGCTGATTTCTTCGCCAGAGGTCGGTAATAAATTCGCGAACAATAATTTCTCGAGCTCTTCTTTCAGCTGCTCGAACATAGGAAACGCTGAAAATACGCTAAACATCACCACCAGCAACGGCACCAACGCCAGCATACTCACGAACGTTAAATGCCCAGCAACAATAGTGACACGATCATCTAAACAGCGTTTACCAAAGTATTTGGTGAATCGCCATGCTTTGCGCCCACGTTCCTTCCACGCGGTCATTGCTGTTGCTTCGCTGTTGTTATCACTCATGTATTGATCCCTGTTGCATGGTCTTTTCTACTGCCAAGCGTTGATTTTGTTACCACTATAATCCCAAACCCAAGCAATTGCGTAAATAAGTAAATGTTTCGCAATGCATACAAGCGGGTTGATATGAAGGTTCTTATTATTGGTGCTGGGGGTGGCCTTGGTAAAGCGCTGGTTGCACATTACCACAAAGCTGGACACCATGTGCAGGCGCTAAGCCGCCAGGTTAGCTCTTTGCCAGAGGTAAGTTGGCTGCAAGTTGAAGACTACAGCGCGGCACAATTACAGGCAGTGTTGCCGCAGCTGCAGCAGCCCGATGTGGTCATTAGTACGCTCGGGGTGCTGCACAATGATCATTTTATGCCCGAAAAACGATTAGCCGACGTGAACTTAGAGCAACTGCATGAGAGTTTTCGGGTGAACGCCGTGATGCCTATTCTGCTGCTACAACAGCTATTGGGCTTGCTACCGAAAAAATCAAAGTGTGTGTGGGCGCAGTTGAGTGCCAAAGTGGGCAGTATTAGTGACAACTACCGTGGTGGTTGGTACAGCTACCGGGCCAGCAAAGCGGCCTTGAATATGCTGCTAAAAACCGCTGCCGTTGAACTAAAACGTACGCATAAGCAGCTCTGTATAGCGGCTATTCACCCAGGTACCACAGACACGACGCTGTCTGAGCCATTTCAACAACGTTTGGCGGCAGACAAACTCTATACACCGGCACAATCCGCGCAACGAATTGCAGCCGTCATTGAGCAGTTACATGCTGAAAATTCAGGTGGTTTTTGGCATTGGGATGGCTCGCCACTAACTTATTAAGCTATACTCGAACCATGGTTTTGCCCAAGTTTAGGGTGAGTACTCCAATCAGCAAGGAGCAATTATGCGTCAAGTCGTTACCCTACTGTGGCTAGCAGCAGCCACGTTACTGCTAGCAGGTTGCCAAAGTGCCTATTACGGCGCCATGGAAAAGGTCGGTGTGCACAAGCGTGATATTTTGGTTGACCGTGTGGATGACGCGCGCGATGCCCAAACCGACGCGCAGCAAGAGTTCAAGTCTGCGTTGCAGCGTTTAGATGAGCTGTTGAAGTTTGACGGCGGTGAACTTGAAGAGCGCTACAACGCCCTCAATGATGATTATGAAAGCAGCAAAAGTGCCGCTGAACGTGTGCGTGATCGTATCGAAGCGATTGACGACGTGGCACAAGCATTGTTTGACGAATGGCAAGACGAACTTGAGCTCTACAGCAATGACAGCATGCGCCGCGAGAGCGAGCGTTCACTGCGAGACACCGAGCGACGCTACAATAGCTTGCTGCGCAGCATGGAGCGTGCCGCCGCAACTATGGATCCCGTACTCGCTAAGCTGCAAGACAACGTATTGTTTTTGAAGCACAACCTAAACGCGTCGGCGGTTGACGCCATACGCGGTGAATACAGCAGCTTACAAACAGATATTCAGGCGTTAATTCGCGAAATGGAAACAGCTATAAACGAGTCCAACCAGTTTATTGCTGCAATGAAAGAGGGTTAAGCATGAGTGTATTGATTATTGCCGGTAGTAGCCGCAGTGCGTCCGTAAATCGTAAGTTACAACAGCGTATTTGTGAGGTCGCTGAAGCTGATGGTCGGGCGTGTTACGCCTACCCAGCCGCCGAGCTTGATGCGCCAATATACAATGGCGACGACGAACAAGAGAACGGTGTACCGTCAAATATTCAAAAGTTAGCCAGTGCCATTAACGACGCCACTAAAGTGGTTATTGTCACCCCTGAATACAACAGCTCTATACCACCATTGCTAAAGAACGCCATTGACTGGACCACGCGCCTTGAACAAAATCCGTGGGTTGGCAAAACCGTACTGTTAGCCGGCGCCTCGCCAGGGCGGCTAGGTGCGATGCGTGCCATGACGCACTTAATGGTGGTTATGGGAGCGGTACAAAGTTGGGTGGCTCCGTTGTTTTTAAGCTGCCCACAAGCTAGTGACGACACTATTGCGCAGTTTGATAGCGAACAAATTAAGAATTTCTTGAAGCAAGGCGACTAATTGTCGCCTTCAGTCTCGGCTTAGGTGCTCGCTTAAGCACCGCGCGGTTTTAAACCGGCAAGGAAGGTGTCTATGGCCTGTAGGGCAGTGGTGGATAAATCAAAATAGTCACGGTCTAACAGCCAGTTATACATTAAGCCATCAACCAAGCTAAATAGTGCAACCACGCACGACTTTGAGTCGTACTTCTCGTCAATTAAGCCTTGCTGTTTGGCTTTATCAGCAAGCGCAACGCACTCGGAAATACAGGCATTGCGGCCACTTAAGTGGCGTAAATGAATCGGCAAAGCGTCGTCTACATACTCACATTTGTGCAGCAGAATATTCACCAAAGCTTGCGTGTGCGGGTCATCTTGCACTTGGCCAATAATATGCAAGCAACGGGCGCGCAATAATGAAACTGGGTCACCGTGGTAAGTTTGCGCAAGTTCGTCACGCATGTCGTCAACAGGCAGGCGTACTCGCTCCATCAACGCATCAATAAGATCAAGCTTGTTTTCAAAGTGGTGATAAATAGCGCCACGCGTTACCCCGGCTGCTTCTGCAACCTGGTTCATAGACGTATTCGACACCCCTTTTTCGCTAAATAAGCGCTCGGCTGCATCAAGCAGTTCTTGGCGTGTTGTCAACGCATCTTCTTTCGTTCGACGAACCACAAATCACCTCGTACCGTATAAGTGGTGACATTATAATCGAATTTAAACAAACATGCATGCATGTATGTAAGTGAACGAAAATTTCATCATATAGTCACAGCTAAAGTGCTATGCTCAATTTAACTTGTTTTGCAGTTATATAATGGAGGTCGGCCATGAAAAATGATATTGACCAACGACTTGTGCTAGACGCATTTGAAACCATTCATGAATACGGCAAAGCCGACGATGAAGGTCGACGCACACTGGAAGGCATAACCGGTTACACAGACTTTGACGGGTATACGGTTTTTCTTGAAGGGCATGGTGTTAAAATGCGACTTGAGTTTCATAACAAGTACCACCTTGATTATGACAATGAACGCCAATTCGAGAACTTTATGAAAGCACTCGAAAATATTAGCAAGGGCCATTATACGCCCGAGCGTGAAACCAAATAGAGAAACCGTGAAGTGAGTAAAACAAAAGCCTACACCATTGCTGAAGAAATTGCCCACGCATTAACCCACGGTGTAGGCGCTATTGCCGCCATTGTTGGGCTTATATTTATGCTGGTATGGGCGGTTTCATACGGCGACACCTTTCATGTTGTCAGCGCCAGCATTTATGGTGCTAGCCTTATATTGCTGTACCTTGCTTCAACGCTGTACCACGCATTTCCGTGGCCACGCGTAAAAGCATTTTTTCAACAAATGGACCATGCGGCAATATATGTGTTGATAGCGGGTACTTACACACCTTTTGCCTTGGTGAACTTACGAGGGCCATGGGGTTGGAGTTTATTAGGTGTGGTGTGGGGCATCGCTGTGGTTGGCGTGATTATGGAAGTGGCCATGAAAGAGCGTAAAAAATGGCTCTCTTTAAGTCTGTACCTCGGTATGGGTTGGATGGCCTTAATCATGATCAAACCCATGATAGACAGCGTTGAGCCAGGTGGTTTGTGGCTATTACTAGCCGGTGGCCTTGCCTACACCTTCGGCGTGATATTTTACGTGTGGAAATCGCTGCGTTTCCACCACGCTATTTGGCACCTATTTGTATTGGCTGGCAGTGTGTTGCACTTCTTTTCCGTGTTCTATTTTGTGCTGCCGCAACCCGACATAGTTTAAGGGCTTGCCTTTCTGATCTGAAAGGGCTATGGTCTGCTCCGCATAGTGAGGAAGCCATGTTTAAAGCTGATTTTTCAATTCAAAGTACCGCACTTACCTTTCCAGTTTAAGCCGATTGCGCATTCGCAGTCGGCCGATTCGTTAATTCTCAAATTCTAATAATTGTTCGTGTTTCAGTTCGGTAGGAGTAAATGCCGTGCTTGCGCGTGTATTGAGTTATTGCAACTCAGCCTCGTGTTTTAATCATCGTTTGTTTCAGTGCCAGCAACACCGGGTGTTGCAGCACCCTTTGCTGCTGTCTGATCTCATGCATCGTTTTGAGCAACTGCAGCAGCGCTCATCACGTATTCACCCATTAGCAGAAGTCGGGTCTGAAGTGACCGTTCGGCAAATTTTATCCCATGGCCGCGCAGGTCAGGCCTTAACGTTTCAGCTTGTCGAGCCAAGCCGTGCCAACCCCGATCGGGGGCAAGTGTCCTACCTGTCGCCGATTGGGTTGGCACTGCTTGCATTGCCGCTAGGCGCAGAATTTTCGGTCGTTTTAGGGGCCAGCGAAAGTCGTTGGCGTTTAATAGCACTCAACCGTAAAGGAGCGAGTAATGAGTAAAGAGAAAGAGAAAAAGAAACCACAAAAAACGCTAAAAGAAAAACGTCGTGAGAAAAAAAACAAAAGCCATGACTAATAAGAAAAAAGCGCCTATTCGGCGCTTTTTTTCTCAAACTAAACCGAAAGCTTAGTCTTCTTTGCTACGGCTCGCACGCTTGCGATCGTTCTCAGTTAGTAAACGCTTACGAATACGAATCGATTTCGGTGTAATTTCTACTAGCTCGTCGTCATCAATAAACTCAAGTGCTTGCTCAAGCGTTAAGCGAATCGGCGGTGACAAGGTCAAGGCGTCATCCGTTCCTGATGCACGTACGTTGGTTAGCTGCTTGCCTTTCAGACAGTTCACGGTTAAGTCATTACCACGGTTATGAACACCAATGATTTGTCCTTCGTAAACTTCATCACCGTGAGAAGCCATTAGCTTGCCACGTTCTTGCAAGTTGAAAAGCGCATAGGTTAAAGCTTTACCAGTAGCATTTGAAATCAACACACCATTAACGCGTTGACCAATTTTGCCGCCTTTATGCGGGCCGTAATGGTCAAAGGTTTTGTACATTAAGCCAGAACCTGAAGTAAGCGTCATAAATTCAGTTTGGAAACCAATCAAACCACGACTTGGAACGCTAAAGTCGATACGCACACGGCCTTTACCATCTGGGGTCATGTCGGTCATTTCCGCTTTACGGATGCCGAGTTTTTCCATGACAGGGCCTTGATGCTGCTCTTCAATATCAACAGTCAAGTTTTCAAACGGTTCAAGGGTTACACCGTTTTCTTCTTTCAAAATTACTTCTGGGCGAGATACCGCTAATTCGAAACCTTGACGACGCATGTTTTCAATCAATACGCCTAAGTGCAATTCGCCACGACCAGACACGCGGAAGCGGTCAGGGTTGTCGGTTTCTTCAACGCGCAATGCAACGTTGTGCTTCAATTCTTGCTGCAAGCGCTCAAGAATTTGACGTGAGGTCACGAATTTACCTTCTTTACCGGCAAACGGTGAGGTGTTTACCTGGAAAGTCATGGTTACTGTTGGTTCATCCACGCTCAGTGCTGGTAACGCTTCAACGGTACTTGCCGCACACACGGTGTCAGAAATTTTAAGCTCACCCAAACCAGTTACAGCAACAATGTCACCGGCACTGGCTTGGTCAGTTTCAATACGGTCAAGGCCCAAGTAACCAAAAATTTGGCCAACTTTGCCGTTACGCTTGGTACCGTCGGCACCAACAATGGTTACCTGCTGGTTCAGCTTCAAGGTACCGCGCTTAATACGGCCGATACCGATAATGCCCACGTAGCTTGAGTAATCAAGCTGTGAAATTTGCATTTGCAGTGCACCGTCACGGTCAGCGTCTGGTGGCGATACTTTTTCAAGAATGGTTTCAAACAACGCTTCCATGTTGTCAGTCACGTTGTTGTAATCTAACGTCGCCCAGCCGTTCAATGCCGAAGCATAAACCACTGGAAAATCTAACTGCTCGTCAGTGCCGCCTAAGTTGTCGAACAAGTCGAACACTTGGTCCATAACCCAATCTGGGCGCGCGCCTGGGCGGTCAATTTTGTTAATAACCACAATAGGCTTCAAGCCATGGGCGAACGCTTTTTGCGTTACGAAACGGGTTTGTGGCATTGGGCCGTCAACGGCGTCAACCACCAACAGTACCGAGTCGGCCATGGACAGTACGCGCTCCACTTCACCACCGAAGTCGGCGTGCCCTGGCGTATCAAGAATGTTAATACGGTAGTCTTTGTAATTAACCGCCGTGTTTTTGGCCAAAATGGTAATGCCACGTTCTTTTTCAAGATCGTTGGAGTCCATGACACGTTCTTCTGCGCCACCGCGGCTTTCTAAAGTGCCCGATTGTTGCAGAAGTTTATCAACCAGGGTTGTTTTGCCATGGTCAACGTGCGCGATAATTGCAATATTGCGCAGCTTGGAAAGTTCAGTCGCTTGAATAGTCATTAATAAAGCCTGTAAAAACACGAGGGGACGGTGTGAACCGCCATTGGTTAAAATAGCGGCGTATTATACGCGTCCCCCACTACACAAGCTAGTTTTTTTCGTTGGCGGGTGAATTGTCTAGCGGTTGGCTTTGTTTAAGACGCTTGTCCCAGCGTTGCTGAGCATAGCGGCGCAGGCTTGGAACCGTATCGGTTTCGTCCATAATGGGCTGGCCCAAAATGGTCTCGATAATATCTTCAAGGGTAATCAAACCCATCCAAGTACCGTGTTCGTCAAATACCAAAGCCATGTGCTGGCGTTTGTCTAAAAACAGGCGCATGACTTGTTCAACGTCAACGGTTTCAGAAACCACTTCCACGTCGCGCGCGAGTTCATTCACGGTTTTGTCGGTTTCAGACTCAAGCGCTTCGCTACGCAAAATAATACCGTGTGGTACTTCGTCGGCATCAATAATTGGAAAGCGCGAGTAGGGCATGGCTTTCACTTGGTACAAAAACTCACTAATGGTTTCATCAGGGCGCACCGACTCACAAACTGTGCGCGGTGTCATCACATCCCGTACCCGAATCGTGTGTAAGTCGAGCATGTTATTAATCACCCGACGCTCATCGCTATCAATCAGTTTTTGTTCATGGCCAAGCGTTGAAAGTGCTTTAATTTCTGAGCGCACATCCACATGTTCTTCGCCGCCAATACGCTTAGTAATTTGATCAGACATCCAAATGAATGGGCGCAATATCATAATCAAGAAATTCAAAACGCCCGGTAGCATGGGTGCCAACTGACGCCAGAACTTGGCACCAATGGTTTTTGGCAAAATTTCTGAGAGCACCAAAATAAGCACGGTCATCACTGCTGAGGCCACCGCTAAGTAACCATCACCAAACACCACGCCTACCTGTGCGCCCACACCGGCAGCGCCGGCTGTGTGAGCGACGGTGTTTAAGGTCAAAATAGCCGCTAACGGCTGATCAATATTGGTTTTTAACTTCTGCAATTTGGCATGTAGCTTGGGCTGTTGTTCCTTTAGCTGGGCCACATAGCTTGGCGTAATAGACAGCAACGCAGCTTCCAAAATAGAGCACAAAAACGAAATGCCAACAGCAATAAAAGCAAAAACGATAAGTAAAAACATGTCACTCACAAAATGTTAAAACGGTGCTGAATTTTGGCATTGTTGTGCGGCGGTGACAATTAAAAACGCGATGAAAATTCTGCATGCTAACTTGTCGGGGTGGTGGCCTAAGCCAATTTGAGGTACTTTAAGCGCTATTTACAACAACAAATAGCGTAACGAGATGACACAACAAATCAACGCCAACCGTTGGCGCCATTGGCACCGTTGGTTAGCCCTTTTGGTTGGCTTGCAAATGGTGCTGTGGAGCATTAGCGGTGCCTACATGGTGCTGTTTGAATTGCCGTTTATTCACGGTAACCACTTAGTGAAGCCAAGCCACCAAAGCAGCATAGCCCAGCCAACGGTAGAACAATTTTCTGCGGTGGTTGAGCGCTTTCCACGAGCAACGCAGATTACCCTCACCAGCTTGTGGCTGAATGAGCAACCACGCCCGGTGTACCACATAACGCGGCGCGGTAAAACGCAGTTGCTTGATGCACAAACACTGCAACCTATTACGCTTAGCGCTGACGCGATAAGCGCGATTGCTAAACGCACTTATGCACTTGGCGAGGCGCCATTGGCACAACTAACCTTGCTTACTGAAAATGCTCCGAGTGAAATAAGCCCGAGCTTGCTACCGGTTTGGCAGGCTAACTTTGGCGACAGCGGCAGCACCAGTTTGTATTTCTCGGCCATAACTGGCGAGCTGGTTAGCAAGCGACACACCTATTGGCGTGGTTTTGACCTTATGTGGATGCTGCACATTATGGACTATGACACGCGCTCAGACATTCAGAACAACCTGTTGCGAGCGGTCATTATTGGCAACGCGCTGTTTATGTTTACCGGCGTACTGCTGATCATAGTCACCATTTTTCGGCGCCAAGCCGTTAGGGGGCGCTCATGATGCGTTTCTTACAATGGCTACACCGCTGGACAAGCTTAATTATTGGTGTGCAGGTGATGATTTGGTTGATCACCGGCATGTATTTCTCGATTGCTGGGCATCGTACGCTTGAAGCACACCAGTATCGTCAGCAAACTCATGTTCATGATGCCTTACAGAGTGCATCAACGGGCACTGCTATGGTGCCGCTTAAGCAGCTGCCGTTAACGGCGAACACCATACAAAGTGTGTCGGTGCGTCTTGTGCATGGCGTGCCGCAATATGTCATTAGCACCGAGCGCGGCACTGAATATTTCAATGCCAGCACAGGGGCGCTCTGGCATACGTCTGCCGAACTGGCTACCCAAATCGCTCAGGCTGGCTACCGTGGGCCTGGTCGTGTTAGCCACGTTTCTGCGGTGGAAAATAGCGACGAGCTTTATGGTTGGCAAGGGCCAGGTTATCGGGTGAATTTTGCCGACGACTTGGCTACTCGCATTTATGTCGACAGCGCCTCAGGCACTATTGTTGATCATCGCAATAAACTTTGGGTGTTTGGCGACTGGGCCTTCCGCCTGCATTTTATGGACTACAGTGGCGCTCGTAACTTTAACCATTTATTGATGGTAAGCGCGGCGCTGTTCATGCTGTGGTTTGCTTTGTCGGGGCTCATTTTATTGGGCCGCAACCTAGTTCGTGGCGACTTGAACCCGCGCCAACGGCCAAGCTATTTGGCGTATTTTCAGAAGCGTGAGCAACCCATTGCCAGTGCCTGCGGTGGCGGCGGTACCTGTGGCCTATGCACGGTTCGTTTTAGCGCGAATGTGCCAGCCCCCAATGCAGCCGATAAGCAGTTGCTAACGGATAGTCAGCTTGCGCAAGGCATTCGCTTAGGTTGTCAGCACCGGTTTGATGCGAAAGCCAAGGTTAGTGTGGTGAATCAAGGTGCCGAGCAACTAAACTTGGTACTGCAGCACAAGCGTCAGCTGTCGCCAAGTGTGAGCGAACTGACATTTAGCTGTGCTGACCGTGCCGAACCATTTGCTTACCAAGCCGGCCAGTTTTTGCAGTTTATTATTCCAACCGCCAATGAACATGAACCGCTGCGGCGTAATTACTCGTTTGCTGCGGCGCCAAGCCGCATGCCAAACAACACCTTTATGGTGGCGGTGCGCAGCATGCCAGCGCCAAAGCCTGGGCTAAACCCCGGGGTTGGTTCAAGCTATCTGCTTGGTTTACAGCCTGGCGCCACAATGACAGCCGAAGGGCCCATGGGTGAGTTTTTACTAACCGACAGAAATACCAGCCAACGCATGCAGGTATTCATTGGCGGCGGGGTCGGCGTGGCGCCGTTGCGAGCGCTTATTCAAAGTGAGCTAAAGCAGTCGTCGGCACGGCCCATACACTTTTTCTACGGTGCGAGAACGCCAGAAGAGCTGTGCTACGAACAAGAGTTTCGTGCGCTGCACGCGCAGGGTGTCGTTGACTATCACAGTTGTGTTTCAGAGGTGCCTGAGGACGCAGAATCAACCGCAACAGGGTACGATAAGCCCATGATGGTGCATGAGCTGGCAGAACAGTGGCTAGCGCATCAGCACCCTAACCATGTCGATGTGTACGTGTGTGGGCCGCCAGCCATGTTGCGTGCCACGCTAGCCATGTTGGACCAACTAAAGGTGCCTTCAAAGCACATTAAGTTTGATGACTTTGGCATATAAAACGTGGCCTAGAGCATTAATTTAGAGAAATACGAAATAAATAATACACACTTGCCAGTTTGTGCCCTATAATTTTAGAAAATAGCCGTTTCGGCATGGGTATGAATTGGCAAGGAGTGATTATGTCCTTACGTTTTTGGTTTGCCGCACTCGCTATTGCAGTCGGTGCAAACACAGTCATCATGACAGCAAATGCCGCTGACTACACAGTGAATGAAACCACCATTGCAAATTATGTGCAGTTGCAAGGCGTGGTGGAATCCACCAATAGTGCAACGGTTTCGGCGCAAGTGTCTGGGCGTGTTGAAAAAGTGCTGGTTGACGTGGGTGACACCGTTGCCGCGGGTGCAACCATAGTGACCATAACCTCGGTTGAGCAATACCAAATGCTAACTCAAGCTCAAGCGCAGCTAGCGGCAGCGAATGCTAGCTTAGTGGCTGAGCAACAAGAGTTTGACCGTATAAGCAGTTTGGTTGAACGCCAGTTAGTGTCTGTGGCGGAGCGCGACCGTGCCAAAGCCCGTCTGGATAATGCCAAAGCGCAACTGCGCTCAGCGCAAGCCGCCGTTGAGCGTGCTGAAGAGCAATTATCGTACACCGAAGTGAAGGCCCCTTATGGTGGCGTCGTTAGCGCTCGCATGGTGGAACCCGGTGAACTAGTACAGCCAGGCACGCCGCTGATGTCAGGTTTCGACCCCAGCCAATTACGCCTTCATGTTGACATTCCAGCCAGCTATGCCCGTGCGGTAAAACAATTCAACTGGGCCCGTGTTAATGGCGTTGAGCCCACGTCATTGCAAGTATTCCCGACCGTACATAGCCAGTCAGGCACAGTGCGCATGCGTTTAGTGTTGCCGCAACAAAGCAACTTTATTCCGGGCCAATGGCAGCCGGTACAAATCAAAGTGGGTGAGCACCCTGGCGTGCAAATTCCCGCCAATGCAGTGTATCGCCAAGGCGAATTAACTTTAGTACGTATGCAAGACAATAGCTGGCGCGCAGTACGATTAGGTGCTAGCTCGAACGGCATGATTGAAGTGGTCAGTGGCTTACAAGCAGGTGAGGTGATCATTCATGAGTAACAAACCCTTAGGTATCGCAGGTAAGTTTGCGGCCTGGGGTGAGCGTTCGCAGTTAACCCCACTGTTGGCCGTGTTCGGGCTTATTCTTGGCATTATGGCCGCGTTAATTACGCCGCGCGAAGAAGAGCCGCAAATAGATGTCACCATGGCCGACGTGATGGTGGCCTTTCCGGGTGCTGAAGTGGCGCAAGTTGAAGCCCAATTAGCCACCCCGTTAGAGCAACACTTCGCCCGCATGAGCGGCATTGAGCACATTTACTCGGTGTCACAGCCAGGCCAAGCGTTAGTGACGGTGCAGTTTGAAGTGGGCGTGCCGCGCGAAAAAGCCTTGGTTGAGTTGTTTGACACGCTAGCAAGCTGGCAAGGCCAGCACCCCAGTTTTTCACAGCCGTTGGTGAAAGCGCGCGGCATAGACGACGTGCCCATTTTGGGGCTAACCATTACTTTGGAAACGCAAGCCCAATCGCAAAACCTAAAAGCCGTTGCCGACACCCTGGTTGAGCCGCTGCAAAACGTCAGTGGCGTGCGCGGCATTCAGGTTATTGGCGCCGAGCCAGAACAAATTAACGTTGCTTTAGACAACACCGCACTAAGCCGTATTGGTTTAGACTTCAACGCGGTAGCGCAAGCACTCTCTGGGCAAAACCAAAGTGGCCAAGCCGGCTATCGGTTTGCCAATGGTCAACTCATTCCTGTGCAAGCAGGCAGTTTTATTGACAGTGCCGACACCCTTCGCAGACTTATTGTTGCGCACGTTGAAGGCAAGCCGGTTCGGTTAGAGCAAGTCGCCACTATTCATGACAGCGCGGTGGTGCCGTCACGTTACGTGTGGTCACGCCCTGCCGGCGGCGAAGCGCAACCAGCTATCACGATGGCCATTACCAAAAAGGCGGGCGAGAATGCCGTGGTTGTGGCCGAACAAGTGCTGCAGCGCCTTAATACACTGAAGCAACAATGGCTGCCGGAAGAAATCAGCATAGAAGTAACACGAAACTACGGCCAAACAGCAGACGACAAAGCCTCTAAGCTTATTCAGAAACTTATTTTCGCGACAATTTCCGTGGTTGCCTTAGTGCTCTTAACGCTAGGTAAGCGCGAAGCCGTAGTGGTGGGAAGCGCCGTGGTGCTCACCCTTGCCATGACGCTGTTTGCTTCGTGGGCATGGGGCTTTACCCTGAACCGCGTGTCGCTGTTTGCATTGATCTTCTCCATCGGTATTTTGGTGGACGACGCCATTGTTGTGGTGGAAAACATACACCGCCATTTAGGCCTTGGTAAGTCGCTTAAAAACGGTATTCCTGCGGCCGTCGACGAGGTTGGCGGGCCAACCATCTTGGCCACCTTTACCGTTATTGCCGCCTTGCTACCCATGGCATTTGTCAGTGGCCTTATGGGCCCGTACATGAGCCCTATCCCAATTAATGCGTCGTTGGGCATGTTGCTCTCGTTAATTATTGCCTTAACCGTAACCCCATGGTTAGCACGGCATTTGCTGAAAGACGAGCATCATGACGACGAACACGGTAGTAGCGCCAAAGCCAGCAAACTGCATAACTTTTTTGAAAAGCTTATGCGGCCACTACTGACGCACCGCAAGCGTCGTTACTTCATGGGCTTCGGCTTAATTATTCTTATTGTCGCTATGCTTGGTTTAGCCGTGGTGCAAGCCGTAGTGATGAAAATGCTGCCGTTTGACAACAAAAGCGAAATTAAGCTGGTGTTAGACATGCCGGAGGGCAGCACCCTTGAACAAACCAACGCCGTGCTAATGCAATTAGCGCAGAAGCTCGATGAAGTGGACGAAGTAGAGGCCACCCAAATTTATGCCGGTACTGCCTCACCCATTGGCTTCAACGGTTTGGTGCGCCAGTATTACCTGCGCGAAGGGCCCAACATGGGCGACATTCAAGTAACCCTAGCAGCACTTGGCGAGCGAGATCGCGCAAGCCACGACATCGCCTTGGCCATACGCCCAATGCTGACACCTATAGCCGAAGCCGTTGGCGCGTCGCTTAAAATTGTCGAAGTACCGCCTGGCCCGCCGGTACTTGCACCTATAGTCGCTGAGGTATATGGCCCGTCGGCTGAACAGCGCGAGCAGGGTGCGCGTGACGTGCTTGCTCAGCTAACACAAACCGAAGGCGTGGTTGATATCGACAGCACCTTGGTCGCCCAAGCAAGCCAAGAAACCTGGCAAGTGAACCGCGAACGCGCAGCCCAGTTAGGCGTAAGCGCCGGGCAGGTTGTGCATGTACTGCAAACCGCACTAGGCGGCATGAACGTGACTTATTTGGCCTTGCCGAACGAAGTTCAGCCAGTGCCGGTAACCTTGCGTTTGCCAGCCAATTGGCAAGGGCAGCTCGAGCAACTTGAAAGCTTAACCGTCACGAGCCAAACCAGCGGCCAAGCTATTCCAATTGCCGAGCTGATTGAGCGCGAGCAAGTGCCATTTGCCCAGCCGATTTATCACAAAGATCTGCGCCCAGTGGTCTATGTTACTGCCGATATGGCTGGTGAACTCGACAGCCCACTGTATGGCCTGTTCGACGCGGCAGGTAACATAGAGATAACCCAAACCTTTGTCAGCCAGCCCGACATTTGGAACCAAACCGCCATGAAATGGGACGGCGAATGGCAAATCACCTATGAAACCTTCCGCGACATGGGCTTGGCTTATGCCGTCGGCTTGTTGCTGATTTACCTATTGGTGGTTGGCCATTTTGGTAGCTACATGACACCGTTGGTGATTATGGCGCCAATACCGCTGACGCTTATTGGTATTATGCCGGGCCATGCGTTGTTAGGTGCGCAGTTCACTGCAACCTCAATGATCGGCATGATTGCACTGGCCGGTATTATTGTGCGGAACTCGATATTGTTGGTGGACTTTATTCGCGAAGAAGTAGCCGCCGGCAAAGATCTCAATAACGCCGTTATTGAAGCCGCCGCCGTGCGCGCAAAACCAATCACACTCACCGCCATCGCCGCCATGATGGGCGCGTTTTTTATCTTAGACGACCCCATCTTCAACGGCCTAGCGGTTAGCCTAATCTTCGGCATCGCCGTCTCCACCGCCCTCACCCTCGTGGTCATCCCGCTGCTCTACGCGTCGCAACTGCGACGCCGCGGCTAACACAATAGCGCACGCAGCCCCTGCGTGCGCGGCACAGGCCCGCGCGGACACAGGCCCGTGCGGACGCGCCAAATGGACGTCCGCCGGTGCCCGCAAGCGCCAGGGCCAAAGCCCAGAGCCAACCCCAGAGCCAACCCCAGAGCCAACCCCGAGCCCAATGGGGGAGGGGGTAAAAAAATTAAGTGTTCAGTTGCAGCAGAAAAGTTACATTTGAGCATGCTAATTTGTAACTTTTCTGCTGCAACTGAACGGTCTAAAAAAACAGAGGTACCCTATACTCACTTGGGCATCAATCCCAAACTCAAACTTGTCAGATCTTCTGCACCTTCGTCAGCCAAATGAATCGCCACTTTAGTTGGAGTCCATGTTTGCAGCAGCTGCAGAGATTGTAGCGGCTGCCGCTGCTTCAGCAACTGTTGAACGACCTGCTCGGATGGTGTAGATGGTTGTTGGCGCCTCAGCCTGAACTGTTGACCTCCGAACTCCGACCTCGAACTCCAACCTCGAACTCCAACTCCGAACCGGCAGTTGAATTAGACTTGCACTATTGTGGTGCGCGATATTGCGCTATATTGGTGCATTTGTGTGGGGCTTGGCCTTGTGCTTTCGATTTGTTAGTTTTTTAACTGACTGAAATATATATAAAATAAATTATTGGCATTGTTTTTGCTTTATTCTGGTGCAGATAACGGCAAACAATTGCAAATTTAGGCAAAGGCACTATCAGCAACTACATTTGCTGCTATACTAACCCAATTGTTTTTACACGGTTGCATTCAAGCACCAGTACGATCGCGGAGGATCACATGGCAACACCACAAGACGTTATGGCTTTTATTGAAGAAAACGAAGTCAAATTCGTGGACTTACGCTTTACCGACACCAAAGGTAAAGAGCAACATGTGACCATTCCGGTTTCGCAAATCAACGAAGAGTTCTTCGAAGAAGGCAAAATGTTCGATGGTTCGTCAATTGGCGGCTGGAAAGGTATTAACGAGTCAGACATGGTACTGATGCCAGACTGTGGCTCTGTGGTGCTTGACCCATTCACTGACGAAATCACCATGAACGTGGTGTGCGATATTCTTGAGCCAGATACCATGCAAGGTTACGACCGTGACCCCCGCTCAATTGCACGTCGCGCAGAAGAGTACTTACAAAGCATGAACATTGGTGACACAGCTTTGTTTGGCCCAGAGCCAGAGTTCTTCTTGTTTAACGACGTACGTTTCCACACCGACATGAGCGGTTCGTTTTACAAAATTGAAGCCGACGAAGCGAAGTGGAACTCAGGTAAAGAATTTAAAGACGGTAACTTAGCGCACCGCCCAGGTGTGAAAGGCGGCTACTTCCCAGTGCCTCCGGTTGACTCAGCGCACGACATTCGTAGCACCATGAGCACCGTAATGGAAGACATGGGCTTAGTGGTTGAAGCGCATCACCACGAAGTAGCAACTGCGGGCCAAAACGAAGTGGCGACACGTTTCAATACGTTGGTGAAAAAAGCCGATGAAATTCAGGTATACAAATATGTTGTGCACAACGTGGCGCACTCATACGGCATGACCGCAACCTTTATGCCAAAACCAATTGTGGGTGACAACGGCTCAGGTATGCACGTGCATATGTCTATCAGCAAAGACGGTAAAAACCTGTTTGCTGGTGACCAGTACGGCGGCTTAAGCGAAATGGCGTTGTATTACATTGGCGGTATTATCAAGCACGCACGTGCACTGAATGCGTTCTGTAACCCAACCACCAACTCGTACAAGCGTTTGGTACCTGGCTACGAAGCGCCAGTTATGTTGGCCTACTCTGCGCGTAACCGCTCAGCGTCAATTCGTATTCCTGTTGTGGCTAGCGCCAAAGCACGTCGTATTGAGGTGCGTTTCCCTGACCCTGCAGCAAACCCATATTTGTGCTTTGCGGCATTGTTAATGGCTGGCCTTGACGGTATTAAAAACAAGATCCACCCAGGCGACGCTATGGACAAAGACTTATACGACTTGCCAGCTGAAGAAGCGAAAGAAATTCCAACTGTATGCCATTCATTAGAAATGGCGTTGGAAGCGTTGGACAACGACCGTGATTTCTTAACTGCCGGTGGCGTATTCACCAACGACATGATTGATGCGTACATTAAGCTGAAACACCAAGAAGTAATGAAGCTAAAAATGACCACGCACCCAATTGAGTTTGACTTGTACTACAGCGTTTAATAGCGCGGGTAAAGTGAACGAAGATGAAACCATTAGTTATTCTTGCTGTGCTGCTGACGTTCCTTGTGGGCGTCGGCTTGCACGTTGACCCAAGCAAGGCGCAGGTTTATAAAAAGCGCAATGCAGACGGCTCGGTAACTTACTCAGATAAACCCATTCGTGGCGCTGAGCAGGTAGATGTTGAGCCGGCGCCGGTGACTGAATTTGCCAAGCCAACAGGCCCTGCAACCAATGTGCCTGAGCAAGCCGAAACGCCAGTCGCCGAGGCTAGCGCCGAAGCGGTTGAGTTGGGGGTGAGCATTACCGCGCCTGAACACAACCAAGCTATTCGTGCTAACGACGGCCAGCTGCAAGTTAGCTGGCAGTCGCAGCCATCGAAGCTACCCGAAGGCTACAACTATGAGTTGGTGGTTGATGGTGTGACTGCATGGCGTGGTTTCAACAGCCAGCAAGTTACCTTAGCTGAAATTGACCGCGGCGAACGGCGCCTGTTTGTGCGCATTGTCGACGCCAATAATCAGCAAGTGGCGCGCTCAGATACTGTGGCGGTATTTGTGCTGCGCGCTAGTGTGTTGCAGCCAAATGCAACCCAATCTTGATCAATTACTAACAGCCGTCGTGCTGTTAGACGATCAGCTTCGTATTCGGTCTATGAACGCCGCCGCAGAGGCCATTTTGGATGGCAGTCTGCGGCGTTTTCAGTTACAGCCATTTTTCAGCTTATTTCATTTCAGCAGCCTTGACCCACTGGTTATTCAGCATGCGCTGCACGACGAACAGTCAGTGTCTGACAGCGACGTCACCTTAATTTTGCACGACGGCCAACGCATTACCATTGAGTTTATTGCGCAGCCGCTACGCCAAGCTGACGGCAGCCTGAGTATTTTGCTAGAGCTACGGCAAATTGACCAAATTCGTCGCATTAACCAAGAGAACAACCAGCAACAGCAGCTGCATGCGGCGCAAAGTATGGTGCGTGGTTTAGCACATGAAATAAAAAACCCTTTGGGTGGTTTGCGCGGTGCAGCGCAGCTACTGGCATCTGAATTGGCAGACCCGTCCTTAAAACTGCCAGACCCGTCTTTAAAAGAATACACCGACTTAATTATTCGCCAAGCCGACCGGCTGAGCCTGTTAGTTGACCGCTTGTTAGGCTCGCACGAACTACCGAAGCGCCAGTTAGGTAACATTCACGCCTTGCTAGAGCATGTGATTGACGTGGCCCGCCTTGGGGTTGGGCCCAGCATTGATTGGTTGCGCGACTATGACCCCAGCCTGCCTGAGCTAAACATGGCCGCTGAACAAATGGAGCAGGTACTGCTTAATTTAGTCATGAACGCTTGCGACGCCTTGTTAGAAAGCCATACCCAGCAACCACAAATAACAGTGCGCACGCGCATTGCGCTGCAGCAAACCATTCATGGCAAGCGTTATCGCCACTGCGCCATCGTCACAGTGCAAGATAACGGCCCCGGTATTCCCGACAATTTGCGCGACACCTTGTTCTACCCCATGGTAAGTGGGCGCGCTGGTGGCAGCGGTTTAGGCCTTTCCATTGCGCAGAATTTAGTGCACCAACATGGTGGCAAAATTGAAGTGCGCTCCGAGCCAGGCCACACGGAATTTAATGTTTACTTGCCGTATAGCGACACCATATGTCACACCCCAGGCCAAGTTACCGAACGGAGTTTGTCATGAACGACAAGGACATCATTGAGCGCGGACACCAGGCTCGCGATATCTGGGTATTAGACGACGACAGCTCGATTCGTTGGGTACTTGAGCGTGCACTCGCGCGCGCTAATTTAAATAGCCGCAGCTTTGCCGATGCACAAACCTTGTATGCCGAGCTAAGCAAGCAGCAACCCAAAGTGCTCATGACAGACATTCGCATGCCTGGCGAAGACGGTTTGGCGGTGCTACGCAAGCTCAACAAAGAATTCCCGCATATTGCCGTGATAGTGATGACGGCGCATTCTGATCTCGACTCGGCGGTCAACGCGTTTCAAGGCGGGGCCTTTGAGTACTTAGCCAAGCCATTTGATATTGACGAAGTGGTGCATACGGTCAGCCGAGCACTTGCCCGCGACACGCACACGGCTAGCAACGAAGCGAGCGACTCAGCAACCAACTCAGCAACCAACTCAGCAACCAATGTGCGCGAAATTATTGGCAACGCACCGGCTATGCAGGACGTGTTCCGAGCCATTGGCAGGTTATCGCACTCTAGTGTTACGGTATTGATTACTGGCGCCTCGGGTAGCGGTAAAGAGTTAGTGGCGCGCGCGCTGCACCAACATAGCCCACGTGCCGATAAACCATTTATTGCGTTGAACATGGCGGCCATTCCTGCTGATCTTGTCGAGTCTGAGTTGTTCGGCCATGAAAAAGGCGCCTTTACCGGCGCCACCCAAAAACGCCAAGGCCGTTTTGAACAAGCCCACGGTGGCACTCTATTTCTAGACGAAATTGGCGATATGCCACTGGCCGTGCAAACACGCTTACTGAGGGTACTGGCCGAAGGGCAGTTCTACCCTGTAGGTAGCTATCAGCCGGTTACCGTGGATGTACGTATTATCGCTGCCACTCACCAAAATCTTGAGAACCGCGTTAAACAAGGCGACTTTCGTGAAGACTTATTTCACCGCTTAAATGTTATTCGCTTGCAGCTACCAAGTTTAGCCGAACGCCGTGAAGATATACCGCAACTGGCGCAGCATTTTTTACAGACGGCAGCGACCGAACTTGGGGGGGGACCCAAGCGGTTAACCCCTGCGGCAGAGCAGCGATTAGTGGATGCGGCATGGCCCGGTAATGTACGGCAACTTGAAAATACCTGCCGTTGGCTAACTGTCATGGCTCCGGGTCAAGTTATCGATGTTGCTGATTTACCGAAAGATTTATCCCCAAATTACCGAAATTTAGCACAGGAAAATTCCGCCCAATGGTATACACTGTTAAGTAACGAACTAAAACAACGTTGCGAAGCAGGGCATACCCACATCTTAGATGACCTTTTGCCAAGCATTGAGCAACTTGCGCTTGAGACAGCGTTGGCACACACCGACGGTCATAAGCAAAATGCTGCAGAGTTACTCGGTTGGGGGCGCAATACGTTAGCCCGCAAACTTACCGAGTTTCGTGGCAACCAGAACAATAGCAACAACAAGTACAGCGAAAAGTAGGCAGGTAATACTTTAGGTAATATTTGAGGTAATACTTGAGGTAAAAGTTCAGTAAACGGGGTTCATTACGGCCTCGAATCTTTACATAATTAAGAAGATTACCTAATAACATGAATTAGGAAAATGAATTCATCGCTGTTCCACAAAACGCAGGACAACAACATGACAAAGCTTCTACTTGTAGATGATGATGCAGAATTAAGCAGTATGTTAGAGCAAATTCTCACCAAAGAGGGCTACCAATTAACCCTAGCCCCAGACGGTGAAACGGGCCTACAGCGCGCGCTGAGCGGTTCTTATGATCTTATTTTGCTTGACGTTATGCTACCTGGTATCGACGGCTTTCAGTTATTGCAACGCTTGCGCCAGCAATTGCGCAGTACACCGGTGCTGATGTTAACTGCGCGTGGCGACGACGATGATCGCGTACAAGGTTTAGAGCTTGGCGCCGATGACTACCTACCGAAACCGTTTAACCCGCGCGAACTTGTGGCCCGTGTGAAGGCTCTATTGCGCCGCACGCCAAATACTTCGGTGCGCCCAGAGCCACTGGAATTTGCAGGCTTTCATGTCAACCCACTGCAAAACGAAGTACGTTGCGACGAACAAACATTAGAACTCACTCCAACAGAATTCGACATCTTGCGTGCCTTAGTGCAAGGCAAAGGCCAAGTGGTCAGCAAAGACCAGCTATCGGTTGCCGCACTAGGTCGCCAATTAGCGCCGTTCGATCGCAGCCTAGATGTACACATTAGTAATATCCGTAAGAAAATTGAACATAACCCTGAACGTATTCAAACCGTTCGTGGTCGAGGTTATCGTTTACTTCAGCTTGCCTAAGGCGCTGAGCGTATGCGTTGGTACCATTCGCTAACCCTTAGGTTACTACTGCTGTTCTGGGCACTGTTATTTGCAGTGGCCAGCAGCGGTTTCTTGTTAGCAATATGGTACTCACAACCTGAAACGCCCGAGCCATTATCGGCAGAAATTTCCAATAGCCTGTCGCCCATACTCAGCGACCCCTCTATTTTTAGCTCGTTAACGCCTGGGCGTATTCTAGCCGGCAACTACCGGGTGGCCGCCGCGGTAACCCCAGAAGAAGGGCCCACCCGGCTGCAGTTAGAGCCAAACTTGGCCAACACCCACCGGCGTGAACTGTTAAGCTTATTAGACGCACAAGAACCCCAGCAGCTGCGGCTTCCGAACGGTATGTTGCTTGGCCCATTTGGTTTTGAAACGCAACGCATTTTGCTCATTCGCCCGCTAACCGACAGCGAACGTGAGCAGCAGCAAGTGTCCGCCAAACAAGCCGAAGACGCCCAAACATTGGTGCTGTTGTTTGGCTCGCTGCTTATTGCGGTACTGCTTGGTTTTTGGCTAGTGCGGCCATTGAAAAAACTCATTGGTGCCACCCGTGAAATTGCCGCTGGCGCCGACAAACTGCATTTGAAACGTTTGCCCAAGCGTAACGATGAACTCGGTGAGTTGGCACGGGCCCTCGAAACCGCAGCCCATGACTTAAAAGTATCGCGTGACGCCCAACGCCGATTATTAAGCGACGTGTCTCATGAATTGCGCTCACCGCTGGCACGCATGCAAGTGGCATTGATGCTTAGCCAAGACGACGCTGATGCCAACCCGCACCTAGTGCAAATGAGCCGCGATGTTGACCGTTTAGGCACTATTATTGAACGCATCTTGTCGTTGTCGCGGCTTGAAAACGGCCTCGTGAAGCTGCACCCAGAACCGGTGAATACATACGAGCTGGCGCAAACGCTAGCGGCCGACCTGACCTACGTAGACGAGCAACAAGGCAAACGGGTGTTGGTGTTAAAGGGCGACTGGCCAGTTACCGCAACCGACGACGAGCTGCTGCGTTTGGTTATCGAAAACTTAGTGCGCAATGCCCTGCAGTACACCGACGGCATTATTGAGCTAAGCTGCGTGCGACACGACAACGACAACTGCACCATTTTGGTGCGCGACCACGGTGACGGCGTACCCGAAGCGCAGCTGGAGCAATTATTTGAACCTTTTTATCGTGGCGACCCCTCGCGCAATCATAAAGCTGGCGTTGGTTTAGGTATGGCTTTAAGCTTAAGGGCAGCGAATGTGTTAGGTGGCTCAGTAACGGCCCGCAACCACCCCGATGGTGGTCTTGAGGTGTCGATTAATCTACCCATCCAGCACCTTCAAGAAACCGAGCAGGAGCAGCAGGAGCCCGCGTAGATGTACGCCGACGATCATCCGCAATGGATCACGTTTTTTACTCGCCAAGTACAGCCGTTTTGGCAACAGCAAGTTACCATTCATCACTTACGACGCCCCGACGGCGTGCTACTGCATTGGTATTTGCACCAACCCAAACAGCCAAAAGCCGTGGTATTTATCTGCCCGGGCCGCATTGAAGCCGCACTAAAATACCAAGAGTTAGTGTGGCAACTGGCCCAAGAAAATTACGCCGTGGTGGTGGTTGATCATCGGGGTCAAGGGTTTTCAGACCGTTTGAGCAATAATCCGCATCATGGCCATATTGACCAGTTTCAAGACTTTGTTGACGACCTTGAAGCCGTCGTACAACATGCGACACAATATGTCGCAGGGCTTCCGCAGTATCTGTTTGCTCACTCCATGGGCGGCGCCATTGCTGCGCTGTACCTCGCACAGCACCCACACAACATTCAGAAAGCCTTGTTGTCATCGCCCATGCTTGGCATTCAAACAGGCAACACGCCAAAATGGCTAGCGCGCAGCATTGCCGTCGGCGGTGCTTTGCTAAATCGTGTGTTCAGCCCGCGCAAGCCTTGGTATTTCCTTGGTATGGAAGACTACCGCTACGTGCCATTTGACGAGAACGAGCTAACCCACAGTGAAGCGCGTTATCAGATGTTTCGCGACGCCTATGAAACTAACCCAGATATTCAGCTTGGCGGGCCCACGTTTAACTGGCTAGCGCAGGCGTTTTCAGCCATACACGCTGCACATCAGCAGGCCGATAGAATAGAAGTGCCAGTATTAATTTTGCAGTCAGGGGCCGACGCAGTGGTCGACAACCAAGGTCAACTTGCGTTTTTCCAAAAGCTCGGAAACTCACACAGCCACATTCAGCAAATAGACGGGGCGCGCCACGAACTATTTATTGAGTCGGACCCTTATCGTCAGCCGGCGCTTGAGGCTCTATTACACTGGTTTCAGCCTGAGTAACTTCTAGGTGTATTTCATCGGGCACCACCGAAAGGGGGTCCATATGGATAATGACTTCGGTTTGGTCAAACAAGGCTTCAACCCGCTTTTCAGCTATATCAGCAATGTCATGGGCTTGGCGTAAATTCAGAAAGTCATCTAGCTCAATATGGCATTGCACAAAACGCATAGGCCCAGCCGAACGGGTTTTTAAACCGTGTAAGCCACGCACACCAGACACGGCTTTTATGGTGTCCACTATTTGCTGTTTTTCAGCGTCGGGCAACTCACGGTCCATCAGCGACTGAAACGCTTCCCAGCCAATGCGAATAGCACCTTGCGCCAAGAACACCGCAATGAGAATGGCAAACACACTGTCGGCCCATAACCAGCCATAAGCACTCAAAATAAGGGCGACAATAACCGCGCTATTGAGCAATAAGTCGGACGAAAAATGCAGCGCGTCGGCCGCAATGGCCTGCGACCCCGTTTTTTTCACCGCAATACGCTGCAGCACCACCAGTGCCAGCGTTAAGGCAATTGCAAACAGAGACACATACACACCAATTTCAGCTTGCTGCACCGGTGTGCCCTGAATCCATTGCTGCACACTATGCACGGCTAACAGTAAAGCAGAACCGGTTATTAACGCCGATTGCACCATGGCGGCCATGGCCTCGGCCTTGCCATGCCCAAACCGGTGCTCGTTGTCGGCAGGTTGAATGGCGTAACGCACCGCAAAAAAGGTAAACAAGCTGGCCAAGCTGTCCAGCATAGAGTCTGTTAACGACGCCAACATACTGGCCGAGTCGGTGAGCAACCAGGCCGCCGTTTTCACCGCAATAAGAATAAACGCTACCGACACAGAGGCCCGAGTCGCCAGTTTTACCCAAAAAGCATAATCACGTTGTTTTGGTTGCGTCATGGTTGGTGTTGCCTGCCGGAATAGTTGATAATAGCGCCTAACGTTCAAGCACTAGTTTATTGGTTAAGGAATTTAAAGCAATGTTTCATATTGCCTTGTTTAACCCCGTTATGGCCGCTAATACCGGTAATATTATCAGGTTGTGCGCCAACAACGGCTGCACCCTGCATTTAATTGAGCCGTTAGGTTTTGACTTAGAAGAAAAGAAACTGCGCCGTGCTGGGCTCGACTATCATGACTTGAGCCGCGTTGAGCGCTACCCAAACTTCGCAGCGTTTAAAGAAGCCATGGGGCAGCGCACTATTTATGCCATTACCACTAAAGGAACTCGCGGCTATACCGAAGCTAGCTTTAACGCTGACGACGTGTTGTTGTTTGGCTCAGAAACTAGCGGCCTAGCGCCTGACGTAATGGAGCAAATTAAGCCCAGCGAGCGTCTTCGCGTACCCATGATGCCCAATAACCGGTCATTGAACTTATCGAACACCGTGGCGCTGGTTAGTTATGAAGCTTGGCGGCAACACGACTTTGCCGGTGGCAACTAAGGCTTAGGCGGCACGTTTTTAATTAAGTGCGAGCGTTCTAACATGGTGTCAGAGAAAATTTCTTTAATTTCGCCATTTTTCACCAGTTGGCGCAGGCGGTAGTCGAACCAGTCACGCAGCTCGCGGCCACGCGGGTTGTCGTGAAAAATAAGGTGCACCGGCACCGCGTCGCGTAGCTTGTATTGCACATAGGGGGTGGTTATCCAGTCAGGCATATTCTCTCGATAATTTACCACAGCGCCCATGCGGCCCATATCCAACATGGCAAAGCAGTCAAGGCTGCTGTCCGCTTGATAAAATATCAAACCCTCTTTAAACAGCGCGTGGTAACCATAGCCAGCCACATAGCAAACCGGCTGTTTTAGCTCACCGTTTAATAACGCATCCATGGCGTTTTGATCCATAGTGAACGCGTACAAGTCGCGGTCGTAGTCAAAATGCGTAAGCGACTCAACACCCTGCAAGGTCACTTGGTTTTTAACACCACCCACCAGAAAATCAAAACGTTGTTCATTTAAGCCAAGCACCGCGCGCTGATAACTATTGGTATTCAACGTAAGGCTGTCAGTTACCGGCTCAAAAATACGCTTCACTAACTGCCAATAGCGGCCGCTACCGTCAACATGGGTGAGGGTGCGCCAAAGCCCAGCGGTGGCAGATATCTGACTAAAATACGGTGGTTTTTCAAAAGTGTTGGTGCGCTGAAAGCGTACGCCGTGGTTTTGGTAAATTTCGGTGACGCGCCCGCGCTCATGCATGGCCTCTAAAATGTCATTCAACGGCTCAATTAAGTGGGCATGCTGCTGGTGCAAATAATGGTAGCCAAGCTGTTGCCGAATGGGCGTCACAATCAGGTGCGGTTGCTGGTAATAGCCCAGCTGGCGTGCTTCAAAGTCATTTAGCAGCACAGCTTGCACACGTTTGTTGCTAAACATCAGGTGCAGCTGGTTAATATCTACGGTTTGTACGGTGGGCTTGTTAAAGTTGGCTTCTTCAAGCGCCGCCAATACCGTTTGCATACCGCCAACAAATGCGGCGTTCTCGATATCGTCTAGTGTGCACAGGCCGCAAACGCGCCGGTCGGCAACTAACACGGTTTCAAAGGCAAACAGCTCAAATGGTACGCGCTTGAGGTTGGTGTAGCTTGCTTCTAAATCGGGAAGGCGGCCCAGTTCACCCGATATACGCCCGTTGTTGGCTTCAACCAGGCTACGGTTACGCGGCATATCAACATACTGCAGCGAAATGCCAAGCTGTTGGTACGCTTCTTCTAGAATCTCGGTAACCGCGTCGCCTACGGGGCCGGGGTCTGGTGCGCGGAAGGTTAAGGTGCTTTGTTTGGCGCTCACGCTCGGTTGCACTGCCAAAAGCAACAGCCCAATGAACATCCATCTAAAACGGGTAGCGCGTATTTTATGACGTAACATTGCAACCTCAATACATAAAACCTTTTGCAGTATATCAGGTCAAAGCACTAATTGAAGTGAAACTTAAATTGACTCAAACCCTTATTGCCGTTAGGTTGAGCGCTTAAGTTGTAGGAGCAAAGCATGAACAAATCGTTGTCTAAAATTATTGCCAGTGTTGCCTTGTGGGCGGTCGCGAATACCGCCATTGCGCAAAACGCCGAAGCCGCCAGCAAGCCCGATTACCAGTTATTTTTAATTGGTGATGAAATGGCGCTGTGCTCAAGCATGGCGTGGACGCACTGTAGCGATACCGACTGGCTAGACGGCAGCAAAATGCGGACCGACCGCTATATCAATTTAACGGATAGCTACGTCACGCCATTGTTAGACGATGATTTATGGCCGGTTCACCGCCGCAAAGCCCGCGACGATGTGAAAATGGCGATTGAGATTTTATACGAGCGCATGCGCTCAGATGTGGTGCCAGAGCGCAGCTTTCAAGAAGAATTTACCCGTCGTGCCACGCGCCATTTATACGACAGCTTGTCTGAGCGCGAGTGGAACTTAATTGTTGACCACTTAGAAATGCCAGCGCCGCAAGGCAAAACCGATCAAGCACGCATTAAATTGACGAAAATAGAAGCCAAACGCGATATTTTACAGGCCTTTTTGCAGCAAGCCGACTTGGTGCGCAGTGGCGAGGAAATGCCACGTATTGCCATTGCTGCGGTTGGCGCTCGTGACCCATTAACCGCCGCGCAACCCTTTATCAGTGCCTTTGAAAGCCTTGGGGCGCAGGTGCGTTGGCTACCTATTGACGCCGCTGTGAATGCCGCCCAACGTACCGGCAAGTGTGAAGAATTAGACGCCCTGCGCGAGCAAGAACTGGGTACTTGGAAGCGGGCGCGGGTATTTCCTGAATTACATAAACAGCAATTGGCATTTTGCCAAGACAAACTAGAAGGCCCGCGCATTGTCGACTGGGCTGACGCGGTATTTATGGTGGGCAATGACGCCAACTTAGTGCGTAAGGCCATGCTAGACCCAATGAGCCAGCCAACGGACCTCATGACCAGTATTTACTTAAAAATGCGCGCCAATAAGTTAGTTGTCGGCGCCACTAGCGACGCCATGAATGCCATGACCGCGCGCTCAATGGTCGCCAGTGGCACCAGTGCTGAAGCGCTGCGCGCTGGCGTGATGGCTGGCGAAGCGCCACCGTTTGGCTGCGAAAAAGACGATACCTGCCCGCGTAATATGAATTCAGAAAGCGCCACCTACCATCCGTTGGGCGGCGTCGGATTGTTTACTTCGGCGAACTTAGACGGTCAATTTTCAGAGCTTGGCCGCCATGGCCGCCTACTGCGCGTTGCCGCAACCACCAACACGCCATTAGCCGTGGGTGTCGACACACGCACAGCACTCGCCGTGAACGTATTAACCGGAGCGTTTAAAGTGGTTGGCGAGCGGGGCGTATTCTTTGGCCTTCAGGCGCAACAAACCGACAACGCCGTGGCTGCAACCTTCCATTACTTAGTGGCTGGCGCCAGTGGGCGTTTTAGTGACAACAACGTGGTAGACATGAAGCTAGCAAGCAGCGACGAAGTGGTGCTTGAGGAGCCCACCACGCAGTTCTTGAATAACCGCGGCATGGTCGACTCATTGCGTTTGCTGTGCCAAGAACGCAACAGCTTTAACCTGCTGCAAAAAGACTTCCGCTTAATGGTCGTCGGTGACGAAGCCACCAAGCGAGTAAAAGCCGGCGGCGAATGTCAGGTCACCGATGCCCGCATCGGCATCTCATGGCAACCCGACACCTGGTAAGCCTGTTAGGCCACCCCATACTCCGCCCGATACGCAGTCACTTTATCTAAGTACTGCGCAAAATCGGGCGAGTTCTTTAAATATTCAATCACATCGTTAAGTTTCACAATGCTAATAACAGTTGCGCCGTAGTCACGCTCAACCTCTTGAATAGCGCTCAACTCGCCCTTGCCTTTTTCTTGACGGTCTAACGCAATCAGCACGCCAGCAAGCTCAGCACCGTTCGCCTGCACAATCTCCATCGACTCGCGAATTGCCGTGCCCGCCGTAATCACGTCGTCCACCAACATGACGCGGCCCTTCAGTGGCGAACCCACCAAGTTACCGCCTTCACCGTGGTCTTTTTTCTCTTTACGGTTAAAGCAATACGGCACATCTTTTTGGTAGGTGTCGTACAACGCAATGGCGGCTGCCGTAGCAATAGGAATCCCTTTATAGGCCGGGCCAAACAGCACGTCGTAATTCACGCCGCTGTCTTGCAACGCCGCCGCATAAAAGCGGCCAAGGCGCGCCAAGTCAGAACCCTGATTAAACAATCCAGCATTAAAAAAGTACGGGCTAGTGCGGCCCGACTTCAAGGTAAACTCACCAAATTTCAACACGCCACGTTCAATGGCAAATTCAATAAATTCTTTTTGATACTGTTTCATATGAGAGCCGTTATTCGTTGTTCGTGCGCTGCGCTGTTCGTGCGCTTCGCTGTTCGGGTGATTTACGCCAAGGCTTGCTTTTGTAAGTCCATTAGCTCGCGAATGGCGTGCTTGGCTAGGTCAAGCATGGCGTTCATGTCTTCGCTAGAGAACGGTTCGCCCTCTGCGGTGCCCTGAATCTCGATAAACTTGCCAGCCTCAGTCATCACCACGTTCATATCGGTTTCGGCCTTTGAGTCTTCCGGGTAGTCTAAGTCAGCCACAGGGTGCCCCTTGTACATGCCTACAGAAACCGCAGCCACTAAGCCCTTCAAAGGGTTAGTTTTGACAATGCCTTCTTTACGCATCCAGTTCAGCGCATCCACCAACGCCACACAAGCACCAGTAATTGACGCCGTACGCGTGCCGCCGTCAGCTTGCAACACGTCGCAGTCAATGGTAATGGTGTTCTCGCCAAGCGCCGCCATGTCGACGCAAGCGCGCAACGAACGACCAATTAAACGCTGAATTTCTACCGTGCGGCCACCTTGCTTACCACGTGCCGCTTCGCGGTCCATGCGCGAATGAGTTGAACGCGGCAACATACCGTATTCCGCCGTCACCCAGCCTTGGCCTTTGCCTTTCAAAAAGCGCGGCACGCTTTTATCCACACTGGCTGTACACAACACCTTGGTATCACCAAACTCAATGAGCACCGAACCTTCGGCATGACGCGTAAAATTCCGGGTAATAGTCACCGGGCGAATTTGTTGGGCTGTACGACCACTTGGACGCATGGTTGGCTCCTTCGAAGCTGGTTTATCTGAAAAATTAATAGCGCAGAAGTATATCAGAAATGCACATGAAATTCTGTGGCTACCGCCACAGGTTTAACACCTCGGTTGTGTCGTTCTAGTTTGATGAGTCCGTAATGTGACATCGTTTTCAATGAGCGCGATAAATTACTAGGGGCTCGTCCAGAAATCTCTGCTAACTCTTTCAGCGATTGCGGTTCTTTTTCAGCTATGAGTTTTAATAGTTCTCGATTCTGATCAGATAGCACTTCTGCCAATGATCGAATAGAGGGGAACCAAACTTTCGGCTCATTTTCGGTTGTCTTCACCTCGCCTTTAGCAATCGCAATAAGGCGCGCGCGGATTTCAGATTGTGGTTTTACGCCAATGTGCGAAATAGTCGTACTGTACGACGTAGCGAACAGTGTTAAACTATGACCAGATAAAGCTTACAAGGAATACCAATGATTCAATCAATGACCGGCTATGCACGCCACGAACTCAAAGCTGAGTGGGGCACCGCCACGTGGGAAATGCGCTCGGTAAACCAACGTTTCCTAGAAACCTATTTTCGGTTGCCAGAGCAAATTCGCTCATTAGAAAACAGCCTGCGTGATCGCTTACGCAAGCAGCTGCAGCGCGGCAAAGTGGAGTGCAATTTGCGCCTGCATATTGAGCAAAAAGCTGAAGGCGGTTTGAGTTTGAATGAAGAGCTAGCGCGCAGCGTTATTTCTTCGGCCAATTGGGTCGCCAACCAAAGCTCAAGCGCCCAGCTAAACCCATTAGACGTGCTACGTTGGCCAGGTGTGGTTGCCCAGCAAGAAGAAGACATGGACACCATTCAAGCCGACGTGTTAAGCGCTTTTGAAGCCTGTTTGAACGAGTTCATTGAAAACCGCGGCAGCGAAGGCAAAGCCCTCGAGCGCATGATTGAAGAACGCCTTGAAGGTATTTCGACCCAAGTAACTTTTGTGCGCGGCCGCATGCCAGAAGTATTGCAGTGGCAACGCGACAAGTTGTTAGGGCGCTTTGAAGAAGCCAAGGTTGAACTAGACCCAACCCGCCTTGAAGCCGAAATGGTCATGCTGGCGCAAAAAGTCGATGTTGCCGAAGAGCTTGACCGCTTAAACGCTCACGTTGTTGAAACCCGGAAAATTCTACGCAAAGGTGGCGCTTGCGGCCGCCGTTTAGACTTCATGATGCAAGAGTTTAACCGCGAAGCGAATACACTGGGCTCGAAGTCTATTAACGCTGATATTACTGCTGCTGCAGTGGAGCTGAAAGTGTTGATTGAGCAAATGCGGGAGCAGATCCAGAACATCGAATAACCCGTCACCCCCAGCGGCGCGTTGCCCAAACAATGCCTGCGGTGCCGATAACGCTGGGGAGTATCCAGGCGGCTAACTGCCAGTCGCCTAAAAGGCTAAGCCAATGGCGGGCGCCGAAGGCTAAAAATGCGGTGTAGGCGGCTATGCCAGAGCCGATAATTGCGCCAATGCGCCAAGCACTACGTGTAGATTTAACAAGGTTTCGTGAATAAGTAGCATGGCCGCCTCCAACAAAGATAATTCCATTCTAGTAAATCTTTAGTCGTCAGCAACGCTATTCCACCGACACAAAAGTTCGCACCCACATATCGGCGGTCACGGTTATGTGCTCAAGAGCAGCTGCCCGCTCGCGGCCCTCGCTGCTGGCGCGGTATAGGTGCGGCGTCATGGTGAGCAAATGTTGAATATGCTCGCGTTCGGTGAGCTTTAAGGTAAAGGTTAGTCGCTGTTCGTCGGCCAATTGCCAAATGTCGGCTGGCACCGGCAGTTGCTCGGGCTTACTGTTCACTTGCGGATAAATAATTTGCTTGAGTTCTAGCAGGTGCTCACTGGCTGGGTCGACCATAATTAAACGGCCATCGGGCTTCAGCACGCGCTTAAATTCAGCAGATACTGGGAATCCAAACAAACACAACAGCGTGTCCACACTGTCTGTTGGTAACGGAATTTGGCTGTTTGAGGCAACTAGCCAAGTGACTCGCGGATCTTGTTTGGCCGCTGACTGTACTGCCCATTTAGAAATATCTAAACCAACGCAGTTCAGTGACTGCTGGCGCTGATCGGCTTCAGCCAAGAGTTCGCGCAGGTAATAGCCCTCACCACAACCCGCATCAAGCAGCGTTTGCGGTTCACCGTTTAGCACCACCTGAGCGATTTTGTCGGCCAATGGCTGATAATACTTGGCACGTAAAAATTCAGCGCGAGCTTGCACCATGGTTTTGCTGTCACCGGGGTCTTTGGAACGTTTGTTCTGTACCGGCAGCAAATTAACGTAGCCTTGTTTCGCCACATCAAAAGTGTGGCCGTTGTCGCAGCGCCATGAACGGTGAGAGCTATCACACCGCAGTGGTTGTGCGCAGATAGGGCAGTTAAGAGTCAACATTTTGATAGCTCAAGTTGCTTCGTTAGCCATAAGCAAATCGCATAATGGCTCGTTAATGTAATAATTCGCCCGACCAATACGCTGCTTTTTGAGAAATCCGTATTCAACGAGCTGTTCTAGATATTTTGTTGCAGTAATGCGCGTCACGTTAAGCTCATCCACCACAAATTCAATTTTAGTGTAGGGGTGATGAAACATATTATTAAGTAATTCTTGGCGGTAGATTTTAGGCAATTGATCTCGCATTCGATGTTTAACATCGGCCATCAATATTTTCATTTTGGATATGAGCGTGATGGTATTCTTTGCGGTATCAATGACGCCGTCTAGCATATAAATAAGCCAAGGCTCCCAGTTTCCAGTATCTCGCACATCTTGCAGTAGCTGGTAGTAACCCGCTTTATGCTGCGTAATGAAACGACTTAGATAAAGCACTGGAAGGTTAAGCAAATCTTTCGCTACTAAATACAAAATATTGACGATTCGGCCCGTACGGCCGTTGCCATCGTAGAATGGATGAATACTCTCAAATTGATGGTGAATAATCGCCATTTTCACCAATGGATCTGCAGTGCAAAGCTCGTCGTTGTTAATATACTGAACAAGATTATCCATGAGTGCAGCGATGTCGTCTGCTTTTTGTGGAGGTGTGTAAACCACTTCGCCCGTATGCGTGTTTTTGAGGTTGGTTCCGGGTAAGCGACGTAAACCTGCGTTGTTGTGCTCAAGATGCTGATGAACGACCAAAATGTCATGCAAACGAATAGTTTTGGTTTTTCTCACGGTTCCAAAAGCCTGCTTTAAGGCAATGGCATAGTCTTGAACTTCCTTAGTTGCTGGGTTGACCAGCGCACTCTCAAACAGGTTCGCCTTATATAACTCGTCGTGCGTGGTGACAATATTCTCAACCTCAGAGCTGTCCTTTGCTTCTTGTAGCGAAAGCGTATTAATCAGGATGGCCTCATTGGGAATGCTGGCCGCGATACCTTTCAGTTCAGCCAGAAAACGATGTGCTTCCGCAGCTTTTTTGAGCACGGCTCTCGTTTCCCATAGCTCAATGTTTGGTAAGGGTAGAAAAGCTAGCGCAGCTGACATATAAGTGTTGGCCTTTTCTATGTGGTTAAACTAAGAAATGTATAAATAATAATAAATACTATACATGAAAAGTTCGTTATGTATATAAAATCTATTTTTTTATACATAACCAGCGTTCAACAACACCTCAATCATGTCGCACAAATTTGGTCTATGGTTAGTGTTCAAGGTAACATTGTCGCAATTATTATTGCGAGCGCTCAAAATTTGAGCGAGAAAATCGGAAAATATATGGATGAAAAACACCCCAGCATCGATTTTTTGAATATCTTTGATGCCAGTACATCGCCCACGGTTATTTTAGATACACAGCTGACTGTTCTGGCCTGCAATAAAGCCTACGAAGCGCTCATAAATACCAAGCGCGAAGAAATAGTAAACCAGCCACTATTCGATGTGCTTTCAAGTGGTAACCCAGAACAAGACGAAGCTTTACGGCATTCATTTAATAACGTGATTAAGTCGGGTCAGCCAGACCGTATTCCATTTATGCGTTTTGACGTGCCTCGCGCAGTAACGGGAAGTTTGGGCATACAGTCTTATAAAAGCTCGGTGCGCTATTGGGCTGGGGTTAATACGCCTGTTTTAGCTGAAGACGGTTCGGTTAAATACATTCTGAACCAGCCGTCGGATATTACCCAGATGGTGCAGTTGCGCGATAAAAACATTTCGCCATTGCTTGGCGTTGAATTTTCCCCAGAGCAGTTTGATCAGCAAATTGGCTTTTTTGATTTGCTCTACAAAGAGCGTGCGCGCATTCACGAAATATTTCATCAGGCGCCGGGGTTTGTCTGCATTTTAAGCGGCAAAAATTATATTTTCGAAATGGCAAACCAAGCCTACATAGAAGTATTTGCGCAAGCCGATGTGATTGGTAAGCCGCTTATAGAAGCCATTCCGAAAGTCGAAGAACAAGGGGTTATCGCGCTGCTGGACGAAGTGTGTCGCACCGGCGAACCATTTTTCGCCAACGCCATGGAATTTCTTGTTTATCGCGACAACGAGCTCCAGCCGCGTCAAATTTTTATCAACTTTGTGTACCAGCCTATTCGTGACGGCCAAGACAATGTTACCGGTGTGTTTGTGCAAGGTTATGAAGTAACCGAAGCCTATAACCTGTCGCAGGCCATGAGCTATCAAGCCACGCATGACCCATTAACCGGGTTGTTTAACCGCCGCAAAGTTGAGCAGCAAAGTAAAGTGCTCGAGCTGCAGCCCGGCCCACATACCTTGCTGTACCTAGACTTAGACCATTTTAAAATTATTAACGACCACTGCGGGCATAACGCTGGCGACGAGCTGTTAACGCAAGTGGCGCAGGTTTTAGAACAGCACACAAAAAACCAGTTGCTGGCGCGCATTGGTGGCGATGAGTTTTTGATTATTCTCGAAAACACCGAACGCGAGCAAGCCGAAGCGTTCGCCAAACAGCTTAGCCAAGCCATTGCCGATATCGCGTTTTATTGGTGCAGCAACCGCTACAGCATTACCGCTAGCGTGGGTATTGCTAGTTTTGGTTCTGCCGAAAACAAGCGCTTTGCCGAAGGTTTAAGCCGCGCCGACTCAGCGTGCTTCTTGGCCAAAGAAAAAGGCCGTAACCGCATTCAAATTCACCATGTAGACGACAACGACGTGGTGCAGCAGCTGCGTGACATGGACTGGTTTAGCCGCTTAAAAGAAGCCATGCGTGAAGACCGCATTCAGCTATGGGCGCAAAACATTGTCGCGCTAAATAACCCCAATGAAATTAGCTACAAAGAAATACTTAGTCGGTTAATTGATACCGACGGCACGGTGGTTCCGCCGGGCGCTTTTATTACCGCGGCAGAGCGCTACGGGCTTATTGAGCAGCTTGATCGCCATATTATTCGCAAAGTGTTTTCAAGCATTGCGTCTATGCAACAGCAAAATCAAACCGTGCCGCGACTATTTATTAACGCCTCGGGCATTACCTTAAGTAACGACAACTTTGTGGAATTTATAAAAGAGCTTACTGAAGAGTTCCCAAGCGTAGACACCACCAAAATCTGCTTAGAAATAACTGAAACCGCAGCGGTGGCTAACCTAACCCGCACCGCCGAAATGATGCGCAACATATCGCAGCTCGGCATTCAGTTTGCACTTGATGACTTTGGTAGCGGCGTGGCCACGTTTAATTATTTAGACAAGTTGCCGATTAAATTTATAAAAATTGACGGCGAGTTTATTACCAATATTCGCAGCCGGCCTATTGGCGAAACCATTGTGAAATCGATTCATGCCATTGCGCAAATTACCGGCGTCGACACCATTGCTGAATGCATTGAAGACTCCGAGCTGATTCCGTATTTGCATGAACTCGGCATTCATTATGGCCAGGGCTATGGCATACACCGGCCGGCGCCGCTTTGAACTTAACTTTAGCCAACATTGAACGCCGGCATTTTTAATAGTTGTTCTGCGCGGCTTATACCTAGGCGCTTGGCCACCTGTTGCCACGCGCTAACAGCGGTTAAAACATCATCGTAAATGGCTTGAGCTTGGGTACGCTCAAGTCGGAAAAAATCAATCACTTCAAATGCCAAGTTGTAATCGAGAGCATTTGAGGTGTCAGTAATGTTTAAATGCAACCCCGTTTTACCGACGATAGGGTTCAAGTCGTATGCTGGTGATAATTTCCAGCCTTTTTCGGTCAGTAAAAAGCCATGATTGCGTAAATGATCATCGGTGTTTGAAATGGCGATATTAAATACAATTCGACGCCATAGTTGTGCAAGATCTGCTTCAGTTTGTGAGCCGTTGTTAGTTAAGAACTCAGCTAATTCTAAATAGCTCGCCCCTTCAGATTGCTCACCATCGTAATATTGCAATTGCGTCATGGCAGACGTGAAATGAAGCCTATCTGAGCCCTCGCGATCAAAG
Source organism: Gammaproteobacteria bacterium (assembly GCA_018222985.1). Classification (GTDB taxonomy): domain Bacteria; phylum Pseudomonadota; class Gammaproteobacteria; order Enterobacterales; family Alteromonadaceae; genus Pseudidiomarina. The sequence goes on along the minus strand of JAAEZG010000003.1, from coordinate 168,238 downwards.
CGTTTGGTTAAAAACGTATGATGATGCGATGAGTATTTCTCAATTTTGCACGGGAACATGTCTACGCCGGCGCTCAGGGCTAATTCGTAACAAAGTAGCTCCCAAGCAGCTACATCATGGTCGTCATTTGAGTTGGGAAATTTGGCAATCCATAAATGGTCATGTTCATCACGAACACATGCTTTGGGCCGTGCACCGCCTAACGATGACCCCGGCGCTATAAGCATTTTCAGCCATCGGTAATAGTCATCGCTATCAATATTTTCGTCATGCTCAAGCTGCAAAGCTGCGTATTCAAGCTCACGCAGCGAGGTTACTGGTGGCGCATCAAAATCCGCGTGATTATCTAAAAATGCATCAGATTCTGATGTTTTAAATCGTAAACCACCCATACGGTATGAGTCGTGAACACCAAGTAAATAATCAAGGTCAGTCATTCGGTCGGTAGCACGCAGGCCTTTCTTAAATTCAATAGCCGCGCGACGCTGCATCAAAATACGGCCCCATCTGTCGGGCGAAGAGTCAAGAAATGCACGGAAATTGTGATTCGCGTCATCATTAAAGAATTCGCCACTATGCAGGCTCAACTGCGGATCAATTTGTAAGCAGTATGGTGACGTTAGAAACTCACGATCATAAGCAAAGCTAAATATACCGCCCCGACTGGATTCAGAAAATCGTAACTCGCCAACGCGAAGCGGTGATTTAATGGGTAACCACGAGGCATACACGTCTACATTGCGACGGCTCATTGTGAACCCTCAAGTAGCTTAATGTTTTGTAACTTAATGCCTACTTCATCGTGCGCGGCCAATTTGGCAAAGTTGTCTTCCATGCCAAGTACGGCCATAACTTTTAGGTATGAGCCTATAGCCACACCGGGGTTTCCGGCAAAAATTTTATTCACGGTTTTATAATCAAACCCGGTTCTGTCGCAAATAAGTTTTTTGGTGAATCCGCGGCGTTTCGTCGCCAACAACAAATCTTCGCCAAATGTTGCTAATATTCGACGTTGTTTTGGAAATAAAACTTTATGTAAGTCGCGCTTTGCCATAAATACCTTGGACTATTATCCTGTTTTCTGTGCATTAACTGGAATATAGTCCTATACTTGTATCTATTCAAGTTGAAAGTTCGTCATTTGTTTGGATATTATTCCTAATTTAACAATTAAAGTGGGAATATAATCCTGTTTTTTGAGGTGAGCCATGTGCGGAAGACTTAACGTCGTCAGTGACCCGTTATGCCAGCTGGTAACCGAGCAGCTGGGCTTTAAGTTTGCCACGCCAACCAATCACGATCTGCGGCCAACGCAAATGGTGGCTACAATTACCACGCCGATAAACCACAATGGCTTGCACCAACTAAACACGCTATGGGGAATTCAGCCGGAATGGTCTAAGCGCATTATCATTAATGCCCAAGCCGAAAGCGTGGCAACCAAGCCGACGTTTAAGCGCGCATTCAAAGAGTTTCGGTGTGTGGTGCCGTGCAGCGGTTGGTATGAGTGGCAGCAAGAAGAGGGGCAACCCCGAAAAACCAAATACCTATTTGCTGAAGCGCATAATCAGCCACTTTACATGGCCGGCATTTATTTTCCGCACCTCGTGCATCACGCACAGCTGGTTACCCTAACCACCGCCCCCACCAAGCAATGCGCCCAATACCATCACCGCATGCCGCTGCTTATTCGCCCGAGCGAAGTAGAATTTTGGCTAAATAGCGAGGCCGAAGCGCTGGCGCCGCTACTGCAGGCCCCGGCGGATATCGAGCTCGTTGTTTCTACTTAACTCGCAATCCACTTGTTACTCAGGCGTAGCAGCCAAGCTGGCGTTAGCTTGCTCGCAAACACCATGAGCTTAGTTTGTAGGCCAACCGCCCAATGCACGCGGTTGCCGCGATAGTGCGCCATGCGCCACACGGTCAGCGCAATATCGGCAGGGGTTAAGCGCACGCCCAAGCGGCGAATGCTGCTGGCGTTCATGTCGGTGACCATGTTGGTTTGCACAAACAGGGGCATCACATCCATCACTTGAATACCGGCGTTTTCCCACTCTAGACTTAAAGCTTCAGTCAGTCCGCGCACCGCAAATTTGCTAGCAGAATAAACCGCCAACGAAGGCTGGCCATAAATTGCACTGGCCGAACTCATGTTGATTACCCGCGAACCTTTAGCCAAATACGGCCGCGCCAAATAACAGCCGGCAAGCACGCCCTGTACATTTATCTGAATGAGCCGCTGCTGGGCGTCCAAGCTTTGCTCCGCCAGCGGGCCTGAAACCAAAATGCCAGCATTGTTAAACAACACCGTCAGGCTGCCGCCCGTGTGCTCGGTAAATTCAGCTAGAGCCGCTTGCCAGCTTTGGTTGTTGGTTACATCTAGCTGGCCAGTGATCAATAACTCGCCACAGCCCATAGCCGCGGCCGCGTTAGCCAAGCTCTCTAAACCTTGGGCATCTATATCAAAAGCACCCACCTGCCAGCCGCCAGCTAGAAACCGTAGCGCCGTAGCTTTGCCAATACCGGCGGCCGCGCCAGTGATGAAAATAGAGGGTTGGTGCATCTTTAATATTCCAGTCGATTAGGTCAGCCTTAATGTAACACCATAAAAAGGGCATTGAAGCACTCATATAGCGAGCAACTTGCGCAAAAGTTGCACAATGAGCCGATTACTGCTGTTATTCGGCTCATTCTATGAGCCGAATATACGAGGTCTAAACGCGACATGGCACAAGCAATTTCTAACGAAGCGGTATTAAAAGGCACGGGAAAACCTTGGCAACATTGGTGTGATGCACTTGATGCCGCAAACGCACAAGCCATGAGTCACAAACACATTGCCCAATGGCTAGCTACCGAACATGGTACCTCGCACTGGTGGGCGCAAATGCTGACGGTAAACTATGAACAGCACATAGGCCGCCGCGTGGTTGGCCAAGACTGCACCGGCAAGTTCAGAGTGTCGGCCAGCAAAACCGTTAACAGCAGCATGGATGACGCCCTAAACCTATGGGCCACCGCCATGAAGGGCCGCAACGAGTTCAGCGACGTGGCCATAACCCGCGGGCCCGATACCTTACAAACCGACAAATGGCGCTACTGGCGCTGCGGCCTCGCCGACGGCTCCGCCGTTTCTGTGAACATTTACGAAAAAGCCCCGGGCAAATCGGCACTTTCGGTAGAGCACTCGAAGCTTGAAAGCGACGCGCAGGTTGAGCATTGGCGTGGGTGGTGGAAGGGAGTATTGAAGGCGTTGTAAGCTTTTGTGTTGCTCGTTTAAGTGAAACCTGGCACTTTAACGACATAGATTTACAGCTAGGGAAATCGGTAATGAAAGAAGGATTTTATGAACTTTTAAAAAGCGAAGAACTCGAGCAAGCAATTGCTGAATCTGGTTTGAGTGAAATCAGTGAAAAGTTGGATTTAAAAACTAGCAGCCGACATTTAGCTGAAGTAATCACCGAAGAAATTTCCAATGCCTTAGCTGAATTACAAAACAACGGTGGCACAGAAAATGAAAAAATTCTGCGTCAGCTCGAAATTTTAAATGAGCTTTTGGTTTATGCTCGAAATATTGCGAATTTAGAGCCTGCATCCCCCTATCAAAGTCCGCCGTCCGTTCTGCGCGCTCTTCATCGCCCTGAACAAAAAGTGAATTTGCCTCAAGTGGGCATGGCACAACCTTGGCTATTTACCTCCGGGAAAGACTCGCCAGCGCTATTCCACGAACTAAAAGCTGAATTATCTAGCTGCCAGCACGTTGATATTTTGATGAGCTTTATCACGATGTCAGGCGTGCGCAAAATCATAAACCTACTTCGTGAAATCACCGCTGTTGATGCGCAACATCAGTCGCGGACGAGCCTTCGCATCATCACCACGACTTACATTGGCGCTACCGATTTAAAAGCGGTAAAAATGCTCGCCGAATTACCCAACTGCGAGGTGAAAATTTCTCTTGATGGCCGGCGCAATCGACTTCATGCAAAAGCGTGGATTTTTGAGCGCGATACCGGTTTTGGTTCTGCGTATGTCGGAAGCGCGAACCTTTCAGGTGCGGCACTTATGGGCGGTCTTGAATGGACGGTTAAATTCACCGAAAGGGGCCAGAACTTCCTGTATCAACGGGCGCGCGCTCATTTTGAAACGCTTTGGCAGGATGAAGAATTTCAAACGTTTGACCCTAACAACAAAATGCATGAAAAAGAGCTGCGCGGTGCGTTAGCTCGTGAGCGAGGCGTTCAAGATCACGGTGAGAATGTCATCACCACGTTTTTTGATATTCAAGCCAAACCGTTTCAGCAAATTATTCTCGACCAATTAGCGAACGAACGTGCGCACGGGCGCTATCGTAATTTATTGGTAGCTGCTACGGGCACCGGCAAAACCGTTATGGCCGCGCTGGATTACAAACGTATTTGTCAGCAAGAGGGGGGACAACCACGACTTCTTTTTGTCGCGCACCGTAAGGAAATTTTGCAACAGTCGTTACAAACGTTTCGGCATGTTTTGCGCAATGGTAACTTCGGCGATTACCTCGCCGATGGACATATACCCGAATCGAATACACATTTGTTTGCGACAATACAGAGCGTCAACAGCCGGCAACTTGCTGATCAATTAGGCGATGACTACTGGAATATGGTGATTATTGATGAATGTCATCATATTGAAGCCAATTCATTTAGGCGCTTAATAGAGCGACTGAAACCCAAATATTTGCTCGGTTTGACAGCTACGCCTGAGCGCTCAGACGGCTTGAACATACTTCAACATTTTGATTTGCGGCCAGATGGAACGCCTTCTGCCCAGATGCGTTTATGGCATGCATTAGAGCAACAATTGCTTGCGCCTTTTGAATACTATGCCTGCGCGGACGGTATTGATTATTCCGGTGTGAATTGGCGTAGCGCAAATGAAATCGCACAGCTTGAACAGCTTCTCACCGGAGAAACAGGCCGCGCGATAGCGGTGCTGAGAGCGTGGGAGGAGCATGTAAGTGCAATTGCAGAATGTCGTGCTCTGGCCTTTTGTGTTTCGGTTGCGCATGCGGAATTTATGACGCAGTTTTTTAATCAGCACGGTGTTAAAGCTGCGCTGGTTACAGGTCAGACGCCAGCACAAGAGCGGGCAAAACTCCCTGCAATGCTTGAGCGTTGCGAAATCAATGTCATCGTGACCGTAGACCTTTACAACGAAGGCGTTGATTTACCGTTTGTAGATACACTGTTGTTATTGCGACCAACCCAAAGCGTAACCTTATTCCAGCAGCAAATTGGTCGTGGTTTACGCTTACATGACGAGAAAGATAGCTGCTTAATTCTTGATTTTGTCGGTCAATACGAAACAAACTTCCGTTTTGATATTTTGTATAGCGCCATTACCGGTCTTTCCAAGCGAGAAATTATTGAAGGTGTGAAACATGGCTTTGCTAGCCTTCCACCAGGTTGCTACTTGCAAATGCAGCAGCAGGCACGTGAACACATACTTTTTAACCTACAGCAAACGGTAATAACCAATTGGCAGCGGCTAAAAACCGAACTTATTGGTTACCAAGCCCTCCATGGTTCTGAAGCAATTCACTTAGCTGAATTTGTCCGAGAACAGGCACTCGAGTTTGAAGATATTTACCGTAAAAATGGCGCGTCTGGTTGGACTCGGTTAAAGCGAGATACACAGCTCATTGCCGGCGCACCGACAGAGCTTGAAACTAAGCTCAATAGACGTTTCAAAGACGTGCTGCACATAGATGACCCAGATTATTTAAATGTAATGCGAGCTATTGGAAAGGGCTCACTAGGTGACGACGGACAGTCTCGAAAGTACGCATTAATGTTGGCTTATCAGATATGCGGTGGCCAAGGCATTCATACCGTTAACGGCTTTGTGCAAGACTTGGCACAGACACCGGAGTTGCTATCGGAACTGGTTGAGCTTGCGGATGCGCTTGATGCAGCGACAAATGAGCAATTTAAAGAGTTACCCGAGCTTGAGTATTCAGGCTTGAAATTGCATAGCGCTTATAAAATTCGTGAAATAATGACAGCCGTTGGAGAGCATACAGAATCGCGTTATGCCGCTGTTCGAGAAGGGGTTTGGCGCGATCAAGATAAGCAACTTGAGCTCATGTTCGTTACGCTTGATAATCAAAATGCCATTCACGAAGGTGTTGCTTATGATGACTATGCCATTAGTCGTGAACTATTCCATTGGCAGTCTCAAAATACAGCAGCCCCACATACCACAGCGGGCCGTCGCTATTTAGAAAGCGATCTTAATGGCTGGCGCTTCCAGTTGTTTGTTCGCGAAAACAAAGATAAGCCCTATCGAGCGTGTGGACCGGTGGAATTGGTGAAAAGCGAGGGCTCCAAACCAATGAGCATAACTTGGAAGTTGAAAAATCCGCTAACAGCGCAGCTCTTTCAGGCTTATTCGGTGGTGCGTTGACAACTACACGGTCACCAATCCCGCAACTGCTGTATCTGCTTAATCCGGTCGCGCTGCACGGTCAGCGCTTCAAACACATCGTCGTAGTTAGTGTTGGTGGGCGTTAAATCGGGCAGCGCAAAATTCGCCTGAGTAAAGAACTCACGCTGATTGCTGTCCCATGCTTGCTGCCACCATTCCAGAATATAAGCGCGTGATTGCGTCAGCCTCTGTCGTGTAGGTAATTTGTCCGACTTATTTTCGTTGATTTTTTTCTGGGTCGGTAACAAGTTCCACAAGTCGTTATTGGGCCAACGAGCAAACGGAAAAGCGTGATCAACCGCGTAGGCGTTTTTGTTTAACGAACGGCCGCTCCAGCAGCAATCGACATCAGCCAATGCATCAACACGTTCACGAACCCTGCGGGTTGAACGCTCTGGGTTCTCCCATTGCAGTGCATTAAAATAGTCTAACTTAGTGTATGCGCTAGGGTGCTCTCGGTTATAACCTTCCATCAAACTAACCCACTCGTTAACTAATGCCGGCTCTATCCATACGCTGTAGTTCGTTAGTACATCCCAAATGGTGCGCGGCACATAAAAGGTGCCGAGTGACTTCAAAAATTCAAAATCAAGAACCAAGCTATCTTTCGGAGCATGACTTCGGTTCAGTTCAACCTGAAATATTTCGTCTTTGGTGCCAGGCAATGTGATGTATTTAGCCGGCATGTTTTTAATTGTCGATGCGATATCTTTTAAAGTGCGATACACGCTTGTCGCTTCATCATTATCGAAAATGCAACGGCCGATATAAAAGTCATTGGGGCTGTAGCTTGTGAGTGCTTCCCAACCATTGGCTTTAACGAATCCTAATTTTCCGCTGCTGCCTTGGTGCATACCAAATGTGTCGACTAATGGTTTGTAGAGTTTTAACCAATACAGAGACACCAGTCCCATAGGCAGAGCAATGTAGTTTTGTGTGCGTTCGATGACTGCGCCAGGATGACCTTCGGCAATGCGAAGCAGAGTGCGTAATAGGGCAACTTTGTAGGTTGAAGATTTGCTGTCGTTAATAACGATATTTCTAATTAAAGGAAACGCCCCAGTACCGTCGTCAGGTAATGTTAGTAATACCGTTTCCCATGAAACATCTTGCCGACCAAGTTGATCGCTGCGGGCGTTCAACAGTTTGTAACTTAAGCCTTGCTGCTGTGCATACTGTTTCAACTCATCAGCCGAAACAGAGTGCATGGTCCGGGAATCTGGACTGGCACCGTGCCGCAGCGAAACTACCATTTTACCGTTGGGCTTCAGTAGCGAGCTTAATTTACGAAAGGCGCGCTGGCGCGAAGACGGTGCCACATGCATCCATACGGCACTGAGTAAAATGAGGTCAAATTTCGTTGCATGGCGCTGCACATGGGTAAGTTCAGGTAAGCTATCGTTTATCCAGTGAATAGACGGGTTTGAATTATATTGCTGAGCGCGTTCACGAATACCCTCTGCTGGCTCGACTGCATAAACAGTGAGACCACGGTCAGCGAGATAACGCGCATCACGGCCTGAACCGGCACCAACATCTAGCACTAATCCCTCAGATGGAATTAAATCAAGCCAGTCACGGTGAACCTGCTCAAAATCAAGGCTGTCATATTGGTCAGCAAGCTGTTCAGCGTTGCGGGTGTAGTAGTGAATTGTATCGTCCATAAGTACGCAATAACTTACCCTGTTGTGCGAATACAACCACTATAAACGTAGATGCTAAAAACTCAAACTAACCACCAACCGCCGCGCCCCACCATGGTCGCGGTGTTCGCACAGGTACACCCCTTGCCAAACGCCCATGTTCAGGCGGCCGTTAGTTACGGGAATGGTCACCGAGCTGCCTAGCAAGCTGGCCTTCAAGTGCGCGGGCATGTCGTCAGGGCCCTCGAAGGTGTGCCGATAGTAGGGCGCGTTTTCGGGCACCATGTGGTTGAAGTGGCTTTCAAAGTCTTGGCGCACCGTGGGGTCGGCGTTTTCGTTAATGGTTAGTGAGGCCGAGGTGTGCTGAATAAACACATGCAAAATGCCGGCATCCACCGTGCCTAGCTCAAATAACGCGCGCTCAATGTCGTCGGTTATTAAATGAAATCCGCGTGGCTTCGGCGCAATGGTTATGGTGGTTTGTTTTACCGGCATAGCTCGTCCTCATGTGACATGTTGCCTTTAGCTTAAAGAGTTTGTCGTTCATTTGTAACTTTTCTGCTGCAACTGAACACAAAAATTTTTCACACCCCCCACGCACATACATCCCTAGAAATGCGCCATTCACCCCAACCGCGCAGCAGCAAATAGACCACCAAGCGCATACAGTGCTAATCTAACGCCATACAACAATAAGGAGAACACCCATGGCGAACATCACCAAAACCCATTTAGCCCTAGCCGTTGCGCTGGCGCTTGGCACCGCAGCGTGCTCAGAAGCCCCAGCCCCAAGCGAGCAACCACAACAGCAAGCCGCCACGCAGCAGGTAACTGCTGAAGAGCGCCAAGCCGAGTCTGAAAAAGCCAACAAGCTGTTTGAAGACATGTTCATGGAAGCGGTTATGCGCAGCCCTATGTATCAGTCGTACTTAGGTATTAAGCAAGACCAAGATAAGTGGGACGACATTTCTGACGCAAAAGCCGAAGAAGAATTAGCCATTGCGAAAGAGAACCTTGCGAAAGTTGAGGCGCTTGAAGAGCACAAGCTTAACGAACAAACGCTCTTAAGCTGGCAGCTTATGAAGCAAGAGCTTGAGCAGCAAATTGCTGACCATAAATGGCGCCATTACAACTACCCGGTTAACCAAATGTTTGGTTTGCACTCTAGCGTGGTTTCGCTGCTGATTAACCAGCACCGTATTAGCGACACCACAGACGCAGAAGCCTATATTTCGCGCTTAAACGGTCTGCCAGAGCTATTCGCCCAGCTAGAAGAAAACCTCAAAATTCGCGCTGAAAAAGGCATTATTGCGCCGAAGTTTGTGTACCCGTACGTTATTAGCGACAGCCAAAATATTATCAAAGGCGCACCGTTTGAAGACGGCGAGCCAAGTGTATTGCTAGAAGACTTCACCAAGAAAATTGGCAACCTAGACATTGAGCAAGCGCAGTATGACCAGCTAGTTAGCGCCGCTGAGCAAGCGCTAACACAGTCGGTTAAGCCAGCTTACGAAGGTTTGATTAGCGCGGTAGAAGACCTTGCGCAGCAAGCTGACACCAAAGACGGCGCGTGGAAGTTCCCTGAAGGCGAAGCGTTTTATAACAACGCGCTACAACGCACCACCACCACTGACTTAACTGCCGATGAAATTCATGAAATTGGCTTAAGCGAAGTGGCACGTATTCACGACGAAATGCGCGTGATTATGGAAAAAGTCGGGTTTGAAGGCACGCTGCAAGAGTTCTTTGTGCACATGCGTAACAACCAAGACTTTATTTATCCTGACACCGCTGAAGGCCGTCAGCAGTATTTGGACGAAGCCACCGCGCTGATTGACACCATGCGCGAGTTTTTAGACGAGCTGTTCATTACCAAGCCAAAAGCCGACATGATTGTGAAAGCGGTAGAACCCTTCCGTGAAAAGTCAGCCGGTAAAGCGTTTTATCAGCAGCCTTCTATGGACGGCACCCGCCCGGGCGTTTACTACGCTAACTTGTACGACATGGCCTCGATGCCAACTTACCAAATGGAAGCGCTGGCGTACCACGAAGGTATTCCTGGCCACCACATGCAAATTGCTATTCAGCAAGAGCTTGAAGGTATTCCGTCGTTCCGTAAGTTTGGTCGCTACACGGCTTACAGCGAAGGCTGGGGCTTGTACACCGAAATGCTGCCCAAAGAATACGGCTTTTATAAAGACCCGTACTCAGACTTTGGTCGTTTAGCCATGGAGCTATGGCGCGCGGTACGTTTGGTGGTGGATACCGGTATTCACGCTAAGAAGTGGACCCGCGAAGAGGGTATCGATTTTTACGTGAGCAACACGCCAAACGCCGAAGCCGATGCACGCAAAATGGTTGAGCGCCATATTGTCATGCCAGGCCAAGCCACGGCTTACAAAATTGGTATGCTGAAAATTCTTGAGCTACGCGAAAAAGCGCAAACCGCACTTGGCGACAAGTTCGATATTCGTGAATTTCACGACGTGATTCTTGCCAACGGGCCGGTGCCTTTGAACGTGCTTGAGCAGTTTGTTGACGACTATATTGCCGACAAACAGGGTTAACGCCAATTAAAAAGCACTACGCCGTACTTCCGTGAACAAGTTAGCTTGTTCGCGGAAGTAACGGCAACGCTGCTGAACAAGCTGCGCTAAGGCGCGTAGCTGCTCATATTGCACCACGGTGATCTTGGTGTCGGTTAGGTCTAGTTGCATGGCTTGGCGTTCAACGTCATCGACTAATTGTTCAAGTCGACGCTGTAGCAAATCAAATTTAAAGCCTGCTTCATCAGCAAAACTCAGCAAGTCAAACGCGGTAACCTGGTCAATATCGAAATTATCTCCAATGGCCATGGCTAGGTGTGTATCAAGTTGTTGCTGCTGCTTACTTTGCGACATAGCCTCATACACCACAGAAACCAGATCATAAAACGGGCTAAGCGTAAGCGCGCCACTGCGGCTAACAAAGAAACTGACGTTTTTGCCATGCGCATCGCTGTTACCAATAACTAAATTAAATAGTACCCAGTCAAGCAACTGCTCTACCGTATGCGCGGGCACACTGGTTTGCTTAGCAAGCTGAAATAATTTGGTTAGGCTAACGCCGTCACGAATGTGCTTAACATCACGTCCGCTACCAAAGTTTTGTTCATACTTGAACTCTGGCGGTAGGTTCAACGCTTGGCAGGCATCAATAATATGGCGTTTGTCTACTTGCCCCTCTACTTGTTGCTCCAGAACGTGACGGCGGTCAAAACGTTGCACCTCAAGCGCATGATAAGAACCCAGTTTAAGTAGCTTTACTGGCGCAACCGTTAGGCCAACTTGGTGCGCTAAACGCATGCAGAAAAACTCATTGAGCACCAAGGTTGGGTGCTTGGCCGACGCAAACTTCAGAATATGTGTGCTGGCAAAATGGCCACTGGCCAGGAATAGTTCTTGAGTGTCATTCACGTACACGTTGAGTTTACGCTGTACGCCCGCAACCGATAATCGGTATTTTCCGTCCCATAACGTCATGTCAGCGTTATGGGCTAGTCGCTCAGTGAGTTCGTTTTCTGTGACAATTCGTAGCGGGTTCGTGTCGGTCTCAGGTGGTTGCTCACCAAATGTTAAAACACCCACGGTGTCGTGGCCAATGGCGGATAATATGCCGTAAACGTTGCGTCGAGATAAATGTTGAGAGGCTATCAGGCTTTCAAAGGCCGGGCCTTCAGGGAATAAGTTTCGCAAAAAGTTAATGACGTTGGCAGTAGCAATTTGCTCGCCGTTTAAGGGTAGGTGCGGCGATACTGCGAAACCTTGCTGCTGCCACGTTGGGGTGTATACCCAACTGCATTGTTGAGGGCCATGAAATTTTAGCTCGGCCACGTGATGCGTTTTGGCGTATACGTTTATAGTTGGCACATTAGAACCAGTCATTATTTACCTCGGCAACCTCGGACGTGTCGCTGACGGTGAGTTGAATACCAAGTGCATCAAGCACCTTTAATAAGGTTTCAACGCGCACGCTTTCTAAGCCTTTTTCAACATTGTTATACGCTTGTTTTGACAGCTGACATAAGCTGGCCGCATCTTCCAAGGTTATGCCAAGCGCCGTGCGTTTATGGCGCACAAGGTTGCCAATGGTGGTCATGTCATTGGTTTCGGATAGGTCGGGTTTCGGTGTTATGGTGATATTGCGCGCCATATAATCCTGCCCTGTTAGGATATTAATTGGTTTTAGTCTTGGTAAATGATAAATCCTAGAATAATAGGAATATAGTAGAGTTTGTCGATAAATCAAGTTTATTCCTACTTTATTAGGATTTAATGCGGCGGCAGCTCTTTATTTCGCAAAATATGGCGAGTTAATTGCTAATTCGCCATATTTTGCTAGTTTGTCGTTGGTATTTAGGCTTTAGTTCGAACATGAAATGGAAGCAGTATGAAAATATGGGTGGACGCCGATGCGTGTCCGACGGTTATTAAAGACATTTTGTACCGAGCGGCCGAGCGCAAGCAGCTAGAGTTGATACTTGTAGCGAACCAAATGCTACGGGTGCCGCCGTCAAAGTGGATAAAAACCAAGCAAGTTGCGTCAGGGTTTGACGTAGCCGATGACTTTATAGCGCAAAGCTGCGAGGCCGGCGACATTGTCATTACCGCCGATATTCCGCTTGCGGCAGACGTGATAAAAAAAGGCGGGCAGGCGCTTAGCCCGAGGGGTGAGCTGTACACCACTGCCAACATTGGCAGCCGCCTGAACATGCGTGATTTTATGGACACCATGCGCAGCAGCGGCGAGCACACCGGCGGCCCACCACCGCTGCATCAGCGTGATCGCATGGCTTTTGCCAACGAGCTGGACAAGTTGCTAGCGCGCGTTCGTTAGCACTTTTATGCGCATAGAAGTGTGGTATTACGCCTTTTTATGCGCAGAAAAGTGTAGGAAAAGTAGCTTTTATGAAAATGAAACCCGGTAAATATCAGCACTACAAAGGCCCCATGTACGAGGTGATCGACACCGTACGGCACTCAGAAACCGAAGAGTGGATGGTATTATATCGCCCGCTATACGGCGACGAGCAGGGGCTGTGGGTGCGCCCCTACGACATGTTTTTGCAGTCGGTTAGCGTGGACGGTGTGCAAGTGCCACGCTTCCGCTTTTTGGGTGAAGAATGGGGCGACGAATAAGGTCGGGGAAAGCCTACTGGTTTGCGGCTTCTTCGGGTGTCATTTCCTGCCATAACTGAATGGGGTTGCCCTCAGGGTCTGCTAAGCGAGCAAATCTGCCGTTTGGATGTGTTTCTGGGTCAACTTTCACTTCAATGCCGGCTTTGCGCAATTGCGCCACCATGGTATCTAAGTCGCGCACCCGAAAGTTAAGCATAAATTGCTGATCGTCAGCGCCAAAGTATTTGGTTTTACTATTAAACACACCAAACACTGTGCTGCCACCGGCCTGCACCCATGGCTGTTCTTCGTAGGTTTTAGGTGTTTGTTTAACGCCTAGGTGGTCTTCATACCATTTGGCTAACGCTGCGGGGTTTTCCGCTTTAAAAAATACCCCACCAAAACCTAACACGGCTTCGCGCTCAGTTGCCGCTGCGGTGGTTAACATGCCCGCAGCTACCGCCGCAGTAATGGTTTTATTGAATTTGCTCATGTTTCGTCCTTTTATTGGTCAAGATACACCAAAATATCACCAGGCTGGCAGTGAAGCTCACGACAAATAGCTTCTAATGTGCTGAATCGAATAGCTTTTACCTTGCCTGTTTTCAGCAGCGACAAATTAGTCATGGACACACCAACGCGCTCAGATAGTTCGGTAAGCGACATTTTGTTTTTGGCTAATTCAATATCTAAGTTAATTTGAATGGCCATATTAAACCACTTCGACAGCGTGTTCGTCGGTTAAAAAGTGATAAGCCAATAGTAACATCAGCGCCGGAAACAAAACGATGTTAACCACGGCAAGTACAAGTGTTAATTGCAATACGGCGGCAATAAGCATGCCGACTGCAAATAGTTTGAGCGTGGTTGGTAGCGCAATAAAACGCGCAAGCATAGCTGAGCACATGCCAATAAGTGCAAAACAATAGAGTAATAAGAACACGATGCCGGCAACTAAGGTTACGTCAATGATGGTTTCCGCTATGCTGGGAAATAGGCTCAAGCCAAGCAAAATATCAACGGCAACCGTGCTATGAAATAGTGCAACAAAAAACGCCATGGCCAACAGCATAGTGGCAATCAACCCGCCGCCAATTTGATCGCGAAAGTACTTACTGAGACTGAAATACACGTAAATCTCAAGTGCGCCGATGGCCACAAACAAAATATCCCAACCACTCAATTCAAGAAAATCAGCGCGAAAGGCCATTTCAGCGTTATCGATAATAAATCCGAAAGTGGCTATCCAATAAATGGGAAACAATACCGCGAGGGCTATAGCTGCAATGCCGGCAAGTTTGTATTTGGTGTTATCCATGATTTTTCTCCAAATTGATGTGTTTATAAAATAGCCGCCGAATAAATGTTTTGCAATAAATAATTTATGATAAACATAAAATAATTGCTTTTGGTTTATACAAATCCAGCCGGCATCTAGTGTGCCGTAAAGATGCCGTAGTGAATTTCATTGAATGTGGTAACTTGTGGCTAACCATTTCGTGGAATTAGCATCATGAACATTAATTCAAACCGATTAAAGCAATTACGTGCCGAGCGTAATTGGTCACAGGAACAGCTCAGCGAAATGTGCGGTGTTAATCTGCGCACTATTCAGCGCATAGAAACACGTGGTACTGCTTCGCTAGAAACCGTGAAGGCCTTGGCCGCAGTGCTTGAAGTGTCGGTTGATGAGTTGGCCGGCAGCGATAGTGCCCCTGCAAAAAATGCTGTGCTGCAAAGCGTTTGGGGAAGTTTGCAGAATTTTGATGACTTTAGTGGCCGCGCAACACGTTATGAGTTTTGGTGGTTCTTTGTGCTTTTTGTGCTGGTGCTGGGTTTAGTGGAGTTCATTCATCCGGTTTTAATGAGCATGGTGGCTATAGTTCTGCTGTTGCCATTTTTAGCAGTTTCTACGCGCCGACTTCGTGATGCTGGACAGAGTCCATGGTGGCAACTGATGATGCTTGTGCCCTTTGGCATATTATTAGTCATGTATTACTGGGCCATGCCGCGACCAGAAGAGCCGCCAAATACTGAACAGCCCTCTGATCCGTAATTCTTTAGCTGCGCGAAAGCGTTTTAATTAAGTGCCAACCAAATTTGGTTTTAATCGGCCCATGCACTTCTAGCGTGGGCTTGCCAAACACCACTTTGTCGAATTCAGCGACCATTTGCCCGCGGCCAAATTCACCTAAGTCTCCGCCTTTCTTGCCTGATGGGCAAAGTGAGTGCTTACGTGCAAGTTCGCCAAACTTTTTGCCGTTGGCCAGTTGCTGCTTCAATTTTTCTGCTTCTTCGCGGGTTTTTACCAAAATATGTAAGGCATGTGCGCGTGCCATGTTGCTGTTCCTGTTTGCTAAAGTTGCCAATAAAACATGCGCGACTCTTTGTTCAGCGCATACACGGTGGTGGCTGTGTCGCTAGCGCGGCCGGCGGCACCGTAACACACGTGCAATGGTAGCAAATGTTCTTCGCGCGGGTGACAAAAACGTGCATGTGGGGCGTCGGCCCAGTTGCTGAGCATGTGCTGGCGCTCGGCTTCGGTCAGCTCTTGGTCGCTGCAAATTAGTTCAAGCCAAGTTTGAAATGCCGTGTTTTTGCTGTCGGCTTGATTGTCGCCAGGCGCAAAAAAAGCTTTCATGTTATGAAACGAAAAACCCGAGCCAATAATCAGTAGGTTATCGTAATCAAGTGCCTGTAAGGCTTGGCCTAGTTTAATGTGTGCTTCCGCGTCAAGGTTGTTCATTAATGATAGTTGCACACACGGAATGTCAGCGTCTGGGTACATGAGTTTTAGTGGCACGAATAAGCCGTGATCAAACCCGCGTTTGGGGTCGCCCACGGCTTTAATACCAGCGGCGGTAATGGCGCCCAATACTTGTGCGGCAAGCTCGGGTTCACCCACGGCTGGGTACTGAATGTTGTACGACTCTGGCGGAAAGCCGTAGTAGTCATAAAGTAACTCCGGCTGGGCCGCGGTGGTAACGTGCGGCACGTCGGTTTCCCAGTGGGCGCTAATGACCAGAATGGCTTTTGGCTTGGGCATGATTTGTGCCGCTTTACGCAGCGCTTGGTTCATGCTCTCGTGGCTTTTATCCCCAAGCAGCGGCATTGGCCCGCCACCGTGGGCAATATATAGAATTTGTTTCATAGTCGTCTCCTTGCTCTAAGCTTACAGTCGCTGAGAGAGAAATTCGAGTGTAGCGCGCATTGCGCCGCTTAAGTAAAGTTTTTGTTGAGTTGTTGGGCCACCACCGCTACCGTATGTAAATCATGAAGGGGGCAGCTATGGCGATGACGGTAGATGAGTTAATACAGGTTTTGGATGAAAATGGAATTTCCTACCAAGTTCCCGACGAGTGTGATGACCGCGTGGTTATTGGTGTAGCGACAGAAGGTTACATTGATCAAGACGGTAACCAAGGCATTCCTATTCAGTTATGCTTGGCAGAAGCGGGTTCTATTGCCTATTTTTTCGTTGCCCTACCTTTATTCGAGCATGTACTGTCGCCGGTAAGCCCACTTATGAACTTGCCTAACCGCGAAAGGCTATTGGAGTTCACCAACCATGTGAATAACCAAGTGAAATTCAGTGGCTTTTCCGTTGATGACAGTGACGATGTGGTGTTTTTGTACGCGTTGCCGATTGAAGAAGAAGGGCAAAAACTTGGGGCAGCAACTATTGCAAGAATTTGTGAAGCAACAGCCGACGCAGTGGATATGTTGTACCGATTATTAGCTGAAGCGGACAGCAACGAATGAAAAATATCGCGTTTTATCACACGAATGCCGACAAACTTGCGTCACAATATGACAGTTTAACCTTTGAGCAAGTCCACGCCGACTGGTTGCCGGTGCTGCAACAGCTGCCGCGCGGCGCGAGTATTGCCGATATTGGAGCGGGTTCGGGGCGCGACGCATTGGCTATGCACCATCAAGGTTTTCATGTGACGGCGGTTGAGCCGGCCGATAATCTGCGCAAGTTAGGCCAACAAAAGTCATCGGAAATTATTTGGCTTGATGACAAGCTGCCGGAGTTGCGCCGCTTAAAGCTGAATCAACGCTACGATTTGGTACTTATTAGTGCGGTGTGGATGCATCTTGGCCGAAATGAACAGAAAAAAGCGCTAAAAAGCATTAAACAGCTGTTAAAACCAAATGGTTTCGCCGTAATTACTTTGCGTTTTGGCAACTTTGACGATGGCCGAACGGCCTATGAGTTAGATGCCGATTGGCTGATTCACGAAGCGGCAACGAACAGCTTGCAGTTGCAGTTAAATAGCGCCGCCAGCGATAAGCTAGCCCGTCAAGATGTCAGTTGGCAAACATTAGTGTTCCGCCGGCTGCCCGAGTAATTATTTAAAGTTGAATTTCATAGTGGCTCCCATCGGGCAACTCAACTTCAAGCTTCAATTTTGAGCCAGTCGCTTCTACATAGCGCTTCAGTGAAGATATTTTCATGTCGCGCCCTGGCTTTTCAAGATCAGAAACCGTAGGTTGTTTTACACCTAAAGTTTTGGCCATTTGTAATTGAGTTATCTGTAATTTTTCGCGTAGCTTTGCCAAGTGAATATCTAATAAAATATCAGCAGCTTTTTTCTCAGCATTTGCAACAACACTTGGCTTTTCGTTTGCCAAAATATCTTCGAGTGTTCTACCCATTGGAGTCGTCCTCTTTAAAAACAGCAATGTGCTTTTCAAACTCGTGTTCTGCTATCGGAATTATTTCTTTATAAAACCGTTTAGGGTTTTGGCTTTTTATTGAATGCGTAAAGAACTCGTATGGGTTTTCCTCCACTCTGAACGCGCAGCTCTTTTAAGTTTGAAACTACAGACTGTTTCAATGTGTCAGAGTATGGGCGAGCCAAGTTTGGGCCTTCAATTCTTAAAACTAACATTGATGCTAAAACATTAGCGCGATCTCTGTCGCTTAGCGCACCAAACCAATCATCAAACAAATCCGTTGTTATTATTTCCCACATCATCCCTCCTTGGTTGATATAGTATTTAGTCTATATTTCCATATTCCAATATGCAACTTAAAAAGACGTATTTTGAGCTAGCAGATTGACCATTTTAAGGTAACCAACAGGTCACAATGTTATGGTAATATCGCTGACAAATTTACACAGTTAGAGTATTTCACATGCGGTATTTTGGGGTTATTTTCCTTACGCTTTTTGTAACGGGTGTTGCGACAGCAAACACAGCGCAACCCAACAGCGAGCAAACGGTTGTGCTTATCTCAATTGACGGTTTTCGCCACGACTACATTGAGCTGCACGGCGCCCCGAACATTGAGAAAATTGCCCAGCAAGGCATACGCGCTGAAGGGCTTATTCCAGTTTACCCGTCCAAAACCTTTCCTAACCATTTATCCATTGTGACCGGCCAGTACCCGTCAAGCCACGGTATTGTGGACAATAATTTTTATGATACTGAGCGAAAACAACATTACCGTATGGGCGATGGCGTAAAAGACAGCACGTGGTTAACTACCCTGCCAATCTGGAACTTAGCTGAGTTTCAGGGGGTGAAAGCAGCGACGTTTTTCTGGCCAGAGTCAGAGGCTTGTATTAACGGCGGCGCGGCCTCGTTTGGTCACTGGCTATTTTTCGGTGGTGGACACCATAGGGCATCGCTTTGGGCCCGAAGCACCGCAAGTAGGTAAGGCGGTACAGCATGTGGACAACGTCATTGGCGAGCTATGGCAACGCTTGCAAAGCGAAGTGGATGAGCCGGTAAATTTAATCTTGGTGTCTGATCACGGCGTGTCGCAGATAAAAGCAGACGCTATGATCGACTATTCAGCATTCAATATTGACGATCAGTTATTTGAAGTGGTGAACGGGGCCACGCGCTTGATGATTTATGCGCATGAGAACACCACCACACAACAAATAAACGAATTAAAGCAACGTTTACAGGCTGCCAACAACGGCCAGTATTGGCTAGAAACCAACGCGCAGCTTGCGCAACTTGGCGTCACCGAAACCGCCCGTAAGCCGGCCATTATTTTAGGCACCAAAGCGCCGGCTATTTTCACCAGCCGCCCACCAGAACGTCGCAAAGATGGCGGCACGCACGGCTACCACTCGAATCGCGACATGGATGGTATTTTCATAGCCGCTGGGCCAGCCATAAAAGCGAAAGCGCCACTACAGCGCTTCAGCAATATTCATATTTACCCGTTTATGGCGCAGTTATTGGGGTTAGAGCTGCTCACCCCAATTGATGGCGACGCCAAGGTGCTGGCGCCGCTACTGGCTGACAAGAAAGCTGATTAGCTGAGTTCTGAGGTGCAGGCCGGGCAACGCTTGGCCGCCATCGGAATGCTCGTACAACAGTGCGGGCAGTCTTTGGTGGTGACAGGCGCCGGCTCTTCTTTGGCGCGTAGGCTATTCATGCCTTTCACTAACCAGAACACCGCAAACGCCACAATAATGAAGCTAATGGTGTTAGTAATAAACACGCCGTAGTTCAGCGTTACGGCGCCGGCAGCTTGAGCATCAGCTAGCGCGACATAAGGGCCTGGGTTTTCAATACCGGCGCGCAACACCACAAACATGTCGGTAAAATCAACACCGCCCAACATTAAGCCAATGGGCGGCATAATAATGTCAGCGACAAAGCTCTTCACAATAGTGCCAAACGCACCACCAATGATAATACCCACAGCCATATCTACGACGTTGCCTTTCAGCGCAAACTTTTTGAATTCGTTCAACATAGTCGTCATCTCGTGCTGCGCCGCTCACCCTATGTGGGCAGTCGCAAATTAGTTATAGACTATGTTGAGTTGAATTCCTAACTTATTAGCGGGTGCCGAAAATTTTATCCCCAGCGTCACCTAGGCCCGGCACAATATAGCCGTGTTCATTCAAGTGCGAGTCGAGCGCGGCCGCATAAATGTGAACATCTGGGTGAGCTTCTAGCACTTTATCCACACCTTCGGGGGCAGCAACCAGAACCAGCACGCGAATTTGCTCACAGCCTTTTTGCTTCAGCATATCAATGGTGGCGACCATGGTGCCGCCGGTTGCCAGCATGGGGTCAATAACCAGCGCAATGCGTTGGTCAATGTCTTTCACCAGCTTCTGAAAATACGGAACTGGCTCTAGCGTTTCTTCGTCACGGTACAAGCCAACCACACTCACTTTCGCACTCGGAATGAGGTCTAATACACCGTCAAGCATGCCAATGCCTGCCCGCAAGATAGGCACTACAGTCACTTTTTTACCCTTAAGCTTTTGCACTTCAATGGCATCGCCGCTCCAGCTGGTAATGGTATTTGGCTCAAGTTCAAAGTCGCTGGTGGCCTCATAGGTAAGCAAATTACCTAGCTCGTTGGTGAGTTCACGGAAGCTTTTGGTTGAAATGTCTGCTTCGCGCATCAGGCCAAGTTTGTGTTGTACCAGTGGGTGTTTGATAACGTGTAATGGCATATGGGGCTTCCGTGTTTCGTGATTCGTGCGCTGCGCTGTTGGTGCGCTACGCTGTTCGGTATTCGTAGTTTATCAGAAAGTTGAGACTTGTCAGGGCGTAACCTAATTTGGGAATTAGACTTTGATCAGGGTTCAGGGTATTAATTACTCATGAATACATTAGGAATAATAAAAGCATGGCCAAGATATCTCCACTAAAAGCAAGTCCGCTTCGGAATCCCGGCGAATCGCTGCATCGCCGTTTAGTTGACGTAGGCATGGACAAGATAATTTTCCATTATATGGTTATCGTGATTCTGCTGCTGTCAGCTTTTTTTATTTGGTTACCCTATGTTACGGGAGGTCAAGTGAATCCATATTTTTGGACACTATTAATACTGCCTTTTATGGGGTTTAGCGTAGCACGCATTTTTCAAGGCTTTAGAGAAGCCAAAAAAATAAAACTTGGGCTTATGGGAGAAAAAGCAGTTGGTCAATTTTTGGAGCGACTACGCTTAGATGGCGCCCAAGTATTTCACGACATTGAAGGTGAAAATTTTAATCTTGATCATGTCGTTATTCATCGCTCTGGCGTATACGTTATTGAAACAAAAACCATGTCGAAAAGTGATAAACATAAGTCAGTATTGTTTTATAACGGCAAACAAATTTTACGTGGCGGACAACCCATTCAAAGCGACGCATTAACTCAGGTGAAAGCGGCAAGTGGTTGGCTGCATAAGCAACTGTTTGAGTCGACAGGTAAGCGATTTAATGTGCGCGGAATTATTGTGTTTCCTGGTTGGTATGTTAAAACCACCGAGTTAGGAAGAAAGGCCAATATTTCTGTACTAAACCCATTGGTCTTGCCGAATTATATTGGTAAAGCAAGGTCACAATTGCGCGATGATGAGGTGCATATGTGTGCTTATCATCTCAGTCGGTATGTTCGAACTACTTAGTGCCGAAGTCATTGTCAAAAGCTGATGAGCGTCATGCTTTCATTGAATACATGAAGGTCGTGACCGTAGTTCAGGCGAAGTGAAGTACACCGCCACTCCGGTTGACTTAATCTTTGGTTCAAACTCAGAGCTTCGCGCTATTGCTGAGTTCTACGCACAGAGCGATTCCGACGATAAATTCGTACAAGACTTTGTGGATGCTTGGGTGAAAGTGATGCGCCTCGATCGCTTTGACCTTGAGTAAACAATCACTTCGATAGTATAAAGGGAGCTTCGGCTCCCTTTATTTTTGGAGAAACCACAGGTGGCGCGTTCAACCATAGAACAATGGCGTATGTTTAAGGCGGTAGCGGATTTTGGCGGTTTTCAGCAGGCAGCCGATCATGTGCATAAAAGCCAGTCGACCGTGCACCACGCGGTGAATAAGCTTGAAGAGCAGTTGGGTGTGCAGCTGATAGAAGTGCAAGGCCGCAAAACAACGATTACGCCAGCGGGGCAGCAGCTATTACGCCGCATTACGTATTTGCTAGCCGAAACCGAACGCTTTGAAAACGTGGCGAAGAACCTCAAACAAGGGGTGGAGTCACGTTTAGCCATTGCGGTTGATGAGGCCTTTCCGAAAGACGTGCTGTATAAAGCGCTTGCTGAAGTGTCAAAAGAATTTCCGTTGGTTCATATAGAAGTGATTGAAACCATTCTAAACGGCGCCAATGAGCTGCTCAACAAAGGTGTGGCAGAAATTGCTTTGTCGCCGTTTACCCTCGCTAATGAGCTGAGCGAAGACTTGTGCCAAATGGAGTTTATGGCGGTGTGTGGTGCCAAGCACCCGTTAGCACAAAAACAAAACGTGACCCCAGAAGATCTCAAACAGTATCGCCAAATTGTGTTGCGCGACTCGGGCCAAGAGCGCCAAATTGATGTGGGTTGGCTTGGCTCAGAGCAGCGTTGGACGGTGAGCCATATGGCCACGTCTATTGAATTGATTCAGAAAAACTTGGGTTTCGCTTGGCTGCCAAAAACGGCTATTGCCGAGTCATTGCAGTATGGTTTGTTAACACCAATTCAGCTTACGCGCGGCGCTACACGCACCTTAAGTTTGTTTTTGAATTTTCGTGATGCGCAAACATTAGGGCCTGTTGCCCGCAGTTTTATTGGGCATGTGCGCTATTTTACAGAATAATTGAAAATCAGTATTGAGAATTATTCGCATTTGCATTAGGATCGCACCCCTAAGCAAAATCAATTCTATTTAGGGGTGCGAACGTGAACAAATTTTCAGCGATTACCTGTGTGCTTATTGCTGCAGGAATTCCAGTTACTCAGGCCGCTGCGCCAGAGCCACAAACCACCGAAGCCATTGAACGTTTAGAAATTCGTGGCGAGCAGCAAAGCGGCTATTTGGCGGGTGATCAACAATCAGCGACTAAATTAGACATTTCCATTAAAGAAACCCCGCAAACGGTTACTGTTATTACCCAAGAACGCATTCGCGATTTTGGCCTTACTGATTTAAATACTGCCCTAGAAAACTCAGCCACCATTAACGTTGAGCAGGTAGAAACTGACCGTACCTACTACACTTCGCGGGGCTTTGAATTAAGCAACTTTCAAGTAGACGGCTTAGGCTTGCCGCTAGTGAATAGTAACAGCCACGGCCGCATGGACTCTGCCTTATACGAGCGCATTGAAGTGGTGCATGGTGCCAATGGCGTGATGACTGGTGTTGGTAGCCCTTCAGCCACGGTAAACATGGTGCGCAAGCGTCCGAAATCAGAAACTCAAGGCTCTGTGGTAGCGTCGCTGAGTTCATGGTCTGGTAAACGCCTAGAAGGTGATTTTACCGGCGCGCTTAGTGACTCTATTCGTGGCCGCGTGGTGCTAGTTGGCGACGACCGCGAATCGTATTTAGACCGCTACCACAACAACTCGCAGCTTTTTTATGGTGTGGTGGACTATGCGCCTACCGCGAATACTTTAATCACCCTTGGCCACAGTGAGCACCGCAGTGACTCTGATGGCAACATGTGGGGCGCTTTAACCTTGCATTATGGTGACGGTACGCCAACGAACTTTGACAGTTCAACTAACATTGCTGCCAACTGGTCGCAGTGGAACGTTAATGAAAGCCGCAGTTTTGTCGATGTTGAAACCGTGCTGACCGACAATTGGAATTTACGTTTTGCATACAACCGCGTGCGTACCGACGAAGATAGCTATTTGTTCTACACCTATTTGCCAGACCCAGCGACGGGGTTAGACCCTGACACAGGTTTGGGCTTATTGGGTTATGCCAGTGACTTTGACTACGCCGATGAGCAAGACAGTTATGACCTATATGCGAGTGGTCGATTCACGCTTGGCGGCCTTGACCATGAAGTCGTGGTGGGTGCCAACTACGCCTCCTTAAACTTTGTTGAAAAATCGCTGTACGATTTTCACACCGGCAATGGTTTTCCGGCCATGCCTGCACTTGAAGACTGGGACGGCAACACACCATTTCCTGAATTTACCGATGGCTTAGCGGGCAGCGATATTGAAAACACGCAAAAAGCGATTTATGCCCAAGCCCGCGTGAGTTTGTCGTTAGACACCAAGCTATTAGTCGGTGGTCGCTACAACGAGTTCACCACTGAAGGCTTGCAATATGGGGTTGACCAGTCGCGCGACGAAGGCCAGTTTATTCCTTATGTGGGCGTTACCCACAATGTAACGCCAAGCACCACAGTTTACGCGTCTTACACCGAAACCTTCCAGGCACAAAACTTGCGTGACCGTAACTTTGAGCGGTTGCCGGCGCTAACCGGTGAGAACGCTGAAATTGGCTTCAAAACCGAGCTTTCTAACGGTGGTGCGCTGCTGTCGGCTGCCTATTTTCATGTGAAACAGAAAAACTTAGCGGTGGGTGACGGTACCGTTACTAACCCTAATACCAATGCCCCTGAGCCGGTATACCGTGCCGCCGAGGGTGTTTCTAGCCAAGGTATTGAGGTGGAGTTGTCGGGCGAGCTAGCCGAAGGTTTGCAAGGTAGCATTGCGGCAACCTCGTTTGAGGTAGACGGCGACCGTACTGTGGAAGACTATACGCCAGAAAACTTGTTCCGCGCGTCTTTAACCTACCGCCCAGCTGCGCTTGAGCAGCTAAAAGTAGGTGCCAGCTTTAACTGGCAAGACACTATTTCGCGCGTGCAGGGCGTTGTGGGTGATAGCTACGCCAATGCCGGCGAAACCATCGTGACCACCCAAGAAGCTTATGGCCGCTTGAACCTCATGGCCAGCTACCAGTTTACCGATGCCGTTAGTTTAACGGTGAACGCCAATAACGTGTTGGACAAGAAATACATCAATAGTTTGCTTTGGCCAACGCAAGGTTATTACGGTGCGCCACGTAACTATTCAGCAACGGTTCGCTGGAACTTTTAAGGTTTAACCAACAATGCGAAAGACTCTCCATAAATGGCATGGTTGGGCGGGGATCATTTGTATGATCCCCTTTCTTGTTATTTGCCTTACCGGCAGTATTTTGGTGTTCAAAAAGGAAATTGATAGCCTATTGCTACCTGGGGTGGCTGCCCTTGAGCCCACCGAACAGCCGCGTAAATCACTGAGTGAATTAACCGCTAACGTGCAGCAGCAATTGCCTGATTATGAGTTTGGTAGTTGGGAAATTTTCCCCGCTGGGCATGACGAAGCTGATCGTATTTTCATGATCAAAAAAGGCACTGATGAGTGGTTCAAAGCACACTTGAACCCGTATACCGGTGAACTGTTAAGCCAACCCACCGAGTCGGGCCATTACTTAACCGACTGGTTAGTTGAGTTGCATTACACGCTCATGCTGAACGACTTACAGTACTTGCCGGAGCATTTAGGCTTGATTATTGGCCTGATATTGTCGGTGTTTTTACTGTTTATGGGTATTTCGGGGCTGATTATTTACCGCCGCTTTTGGGCGCGCTTATTTACCCTGCGCTGGAACCAACGCATGCTTGCGGTGTTTAGCGACTTGCACAAAATGGCCGGCACCTTTGCCTCGCCGGTGCTGTTGGTGCTTGCTATTACCGGTGGTTATTACAATATTCTGATCTTCTACGAAGAATGGGTAGAGCATGCCGAAGGTGCAGAACACCACGTCATGACCGAGCGCTTGTATGCCACACACTTAAATATTGATGCATTGGTGGCCGATAGCACCAAGCAGATAGACGGTTTTAAGCCAACGTACTTGTTGTTCCCGTATGAACCTGAGTTGCCGTTTACTGTATTTGGCCGCGCGCCAACGGCGAATCCGTTGTTAAGCAACTATGGCAGCGTGTCGAACTATGACCCTAAAACAGGGGCCTATTTAAGCACTTATAACCTAAATGAGCAGGGGGCTGGCGCTAAAACCTTAGACAGCTTCCGCCGGCTGCACTTTGGTACCTTTGGCGGTTTGCCGGTGAAGATAATTTGGAGCCTAGTTGGCGTGCTGCCCTTGCTGCTTTCTATAACCGGTACCTACATTTGGTGGCAGCGTCGAAAAAAACGCACACGACGCCGATAGTTGGCGGGGCGCAAGGTTAGTACTTGCGTTCGCTAACAACTTGTTTCATTGTGTGTTCTATACAACTTCACAGGTCAATAAGAACGTATAGAACACACAGGAAACACTATGAAAATTTACGAAACTGCAACGGCGCCCAATCCTCGTCGGGTGCGCATGTTTTTAGCGGAAAAAGGCCTGCTTGATCAGGTTGAGTTTGTGCAAATTGACATTGCCAAGGGCGAAAACTTAACGCCTCAATTTGTCGCCATGAACCCCATGAAAAAAGTACCCGTGGCGGTACTTGATGACGGCACCGCGCTGGCCGAAACCATGGCCATTTGTCGTTATGTGGAAGAGTCTCACCCGAATACCCCCGCGTTATTAGGCGACAGCGCCAAAGAAAAAGCCCTGATTGAACAATGGCTACGGTGGATAGATTTTTACTTAATGACTCCGGTGGGCATGTGTTTTCAGCACACTTCTGGCTACTTTAAAGACCGTATGAATTGTTTTCCTGACTATGGCCAAGACTGTTACGGCGCTGCCGAGAAGTTCTTTGCCTTTTTGAATGAGCAACTAGCAGATAAGCCTTATTTGTTAGGTGATAAGTTCACGGCTGCGGATATTAACGCGTTTTGCACCGTAAGTTTTGCCCGCGTAGTGAAGTTACGCATTGGCGATGACCAGCCGCACTTGCAAGCTTGGTTTGACCGTATTAATGAACGGCCTTCGGCGAAGGTGTAAATGGCGCAGCATAGGGTTGAAGTTGCCATTATTGGCACTGGTTTTGGCGGCCAAAGTACGGCCATTAACCTATTAAAACAAGGCATATCCGACTTTGTTATGCTTGAGCGCCGCGCCTTTATGGGCGGCACTTGGTGCCAAAATAGTTACCCCGGCGCGCAAGTTGATGTGCAGTCGCCGTTGTATTCATTAGCGCAAGAGCCTTATCCCTGGTCACAAATGTTTGCCACCCAGCCCGAATTAGAAGCCTATACTAATGGCGTTATTGATAAATACGGGTTGCGTGACAAAGCACGGTTGAATTTTAACGTGCAGCAAGTGCGTTGGTGCGGTGAAACAGGGTATTGGCTGATAACCAGCGACAGCGGCGTGCAGGTGCAGGCGCGTTTTGTAGTGAGTGCGCAAGGGCCGCTAAGCAACCCGGTGATTCCTGATTTTCCGGGCCGCGAACGGTTTCAAGGCGAGAGCTTTCATACCAACCATTGGAACCATGACTATGATTACCGTGGCAAGCGTGTTGCGGTGATTGGCAGCGGCGCCAGTGCTGCGCAGGTTATACCGACCATAACGCCCGATGTTGCCCAGCTACATGTGTTTCAGCGTTCGCCCCATTGGGTGCTGCCGCGCCCTGATCGAATATTTTCGCCGCGCGTACGGCGCTGGCTTGGCAAGCGTTGGGTGTATCAAACGCTGCGCAAAACCATTTATTGGGCACTTGAATGGCGGGTGTTTGCCTTTAAGTATGCCCATGGATTAATGCGCTTTTTTGCCGAGCGCCCGGCGCTTAAGCACCTACGAGAACAAGTTCCCAATGCAGAACTGCGGGCCAAATTAACGCCAGATTACACCATTGGCTGTAAGCGCATTATTGTTTCGAACACGCTTTACCCTGCCCTAAGCCAACCGCACGTTACTTTGCATAGCCGTGAAGACGGTATCGCTGAAATTAATGAACGCGGTATTCAAACCACCCAAGGCGAGCAAGTTGACCTCGATTTGATTGTTTATTCTACCGGTTTTGACGCCACTGACGGCGCCGTTGATTATGAGCTTATCGGGCGCAATGGCAAGTTGTTAAAAGAGGCTTGGCATGAGTTCCCGCGTGCTTACTTAGGCACCGCGCTACCGCAGTTTCCCAATCTGTTTTTAGTCACGGGGCCCAATACGGGCATTGGGCATACGTCAGCTATATTTGTCATTGAGTCGCAAATGAAATACATCATGCAGGCTATTCACCATGCACGTTCGCAGCAGCAGGCGATAGAAGTGACTCAGCAAGCCGAGGCTGACTATACCGATATGATTCACCGCGAAATGCGCAAAACCGTATGGCATAGCGGTGGCTGTAACAGCTGGTATAAGAGCAAAAGTGGGCATGTTATTGCCATGTATCCAGGGTTTAGCTTTGTGTATCGCATAATGGCGAGTCGATTTAAGCCAAAGCATCATGTGTTTATTGAAAGCAAGGACGACAACTCATGAAAAAGTTTATATTTACCTTATTGGCGCTGGGCTGCGCATTTTGGTTGGCGAGTATGCACCCGCGTTTTGGTTTGGCGGTGTATGACGTTACCGCTGCCACTGAAGCCAAGCTATACGGCTTTGACAAAGTATGGGTCGAGCTAGATGAAATGCCCATGGCGACGTATCAACGTGGCACCCCAACGGGTGACAACACGGTTATTTTGTTGCACGGCTACACCGCGTCAAAAGAGCTTTGGCTGCGCTTTGCTAAGCATTTGGGCGATGACACCCATGTGGTGATTCCAGACTTAGCTGGCCATGGTGAAACTGGCTATTTTAGCGGGTGGTCGTATACAGCGGCTGCCCAAGCTGACCGAGTGCAGCAGTTAATGAATAAATTAGCGGTGCCGCAAGCCACAATTGTTGGCAACTCAATGGGCGGAATGATTGCCGCCAATTTTGCCATTATGTATCCCATGCAAACCCAAGCCATTGCGTTGTTTAACCCAGCCGGAGTTACCCCGCCAACGCCGAGTGTTACCGAAGCCATGTTTGCCGAAGGCAATTCGCCGTTTGAAATAGACAATACCGCCGATTTTCTTGCATTTTATGCGCTAACTATGGAGCAACCGCCGTTTGCGCCTGAGTTTGTGTTGCGCGGTATGGCCGAGCGCTATATGCAGCGCAAACCAGCGTATAAACATATTGCCAGCGACTTTCGCTTTCATGATCAGTTGGACAATCGCCTGGGTTTAATTAAGGTACCGACGCTTATTGTCTGGGGCGACAAAGACCAAATTTTGAGCCCTACGGCTGCGCCGGTGTGGCACGACGGTATTGCCGGTAGTAAATTGGTGGTGTTTGAGGGTATAGGCCATATGCCTATGGTTGAGGTACCCGAGGCGTCAGCCGCGTTAGTGTCAGAGTTTATCTTTTAGTTTGATTGTGCTAGGCATAATAGATTATCAAAAATGGAAGCATGGCATTGACACACGCGCCTTTTAATAACGACGAATTAATTGGTTTTTTCGTCAGTTATGGAGTAAGTCATTGAATCCGTTTTGGGTGTGTAAACCTTGCGGCAACGACTTTGAAATGATTACTGCGAACCCCTCGGCACTGGCTCTTGACCCGCGCTAGGTTGCCGGTACGCGGTTTTCTGATTTAGTGCGTGGGCCGGGCTATTCTATTGAACTGCTAAGTGGTTATTACGACGGTTTAATGTCAAAATCACCCATTGAATTTGAACAGCGTGTACTGCGCGACAACAAAGAATTTGTGTTTCGTACGTTTCTTGTGCCCATTTTGAATGAACAAAATGAGGTGACTCACATTTGGGGTACGGCCCACAATTTAACCGACTTTCTTGACCCACAACGTGAACTGCTGAAATTAGCCGACGATGCCTTGTACCGCAGGAAGAAATGTGGCCGGAATGCTAGTGTACTCGCCGATGGGCGCGTATAATTTGGCCTCCTTTTGTTTCAAGTTGGTCAACAGTTCAAATTATGGAAACGCAACACATTGTCGTAGTGGGTGGTGGGGCAGGCGGATTAGAGTTAGTCACAAAGCTGGGCCGAAAATATAAGCATGATGCGCATGTTTCGGTAACTTTAATCGACAGAAATTTGACTCACGTTTGGAAACCTTTGTTACACGAAGTAGCTGCTGGCGCTCTTGATGCAGATATTGATGGTGTGGATTACCGTGTTCAGGCAGCGCACGCGCATTTCAATTTTCTTCCTGGTGTGCTCTGTGGTATTGATCATGAAAAGCGTGTGATTAATCTTGCAGCTATAAACGATGATCAGGGCCGACAAATTGTCGCCGCGCGAAACATTCCCTTTACCTACTTAGTACTGGCAATTGGGTCAGTGACCAACGACTTTGGCACCAAGGGTGCGCAACAACATTGTTTTTTTCTTGATAGTGTTAAGCAAGCGACCCGCTTTCATCATCAACTGATGAACACATTTTTGTCGTTGCAGGCAGAAAAATACCCTCGTCCCCTTAATGTAGCGATTGTAGGTGGTGGCGCGACGGGAGTTGAGCTTTCTGCTGAGCTATATAAATCGGCAGAACTGATTCGCTCTTACGGTTTTTCTGACTTTCAGTTAAGTCAGTTGAAAATTACCTTAGTTGAGGCTGGGCCACGTATTTTACCTGCGTTACCTGAACGAATTGCCGCGGCAGCCCAGCAAGAGTTAATTAACTTAGGTGTGAAAGTGCGTGTGCAAACTCCCGTAGTTGAAGCCACTGAACAGGGGCTAGTGACGCAGTCTGGAGAGCTTATTGAAGCAACCATTAAAGTATGGGCAGCGGGTGTAAAGGCGCCGGAGTTTTTGGCTCAACTTGGTTGTTTTGAAACAAACCGTGCAAATCAAATTGTGGTTAGGCCAACGTTGCAAAGTACAACTCATAGCCAAATATTTGTCATTGGCGATTGTGCGGCGGTAGAGCAAGCTGACGGCTCTCGGGTGCCACCGCGTGCGCAGGCTGCGCATCAAATGGCTGAATGTGCCTATCTAAATATTGTTGCCATGCTGAAACAACAACCATTGCGTCATTTTGTATACCGTGATCATGGCTCATTAGTATCGCTTTCAAGTTATTCAGCAGTGGGCAGCTTAATGGGAAATTTAACGCGTGGCGCCATGATGGTTGAAGGTTGGTTAGCACGAGTTATGTATAAAAGCTTGTATCGAATGCATCAAGTGGCGGTTCATGGCTATTTCAAAACCATCTTGTTTATTTTGGTACAGAAATTGAATCGCCGTTTAAAGCCACGCTTAAAATTACATTAAGCGTGGCTGTTACGGCTTATATTAGAAGCTGTACTCTAAGCCTAATGACACGGTTTGCGGCTTGTTTGGGCGCGCGCCATGTGGCGTGCGTGAAACAATACGTTGTTGGTCAAATAGGTTGTCCACTTTCACAAAAACAGTAGCTTGGCTGCCCAGTGGGTAGCGGCTAATCAAGTCCACCACAAATACTGAGTCGGTGTAGCTAAAGGCATTCGTGCTATTGTTGCAGCCAACGCTTACACAAGTTTCGTCCATGTATTTTGCAACCACGTACTGGTTCCAGCCCGAGTCATGTTCAACACCGACACGTAAGCTCATGGTTTGCTCTGGAATATCGGCCAAACGGTCGCCTTTTTGCACGCCAGTTACTGGGTTGTTGGCGCTAATTTCAGCGTCACTAAAGGTATAGTTGAAGTTAATTGGCAAGTTAAACTCACCTACTTGCCACTCGTAGCCAGCTTGGAACTCAACCCCTTGCACAACGGCTTCACCGGTAACAAATGAACCTGAGGTTGCGCCATTGCTACACGGGTTAGCTAACGAGCACACTTCGGCTTGGTTGTTAAAGTCGCTACGAAACGCGAGGGCTTCAACAAACCAGTCGTTGCTGTAACGCACACCCGCTTCGTAGTTCGTGCTGGTTTCTGGTTCGTCAGTTTCTGTTGCGCCGCCACCAATGGGTGAGAAGCCGCGATGCACACCGGCAAGTATCTGCCAGTTGTTGGTTAGATCATAGGTAAATGAGGCACCCGGCAGCCACTCTTGGGTGTTGTTAGAACGATAACTCGGCGTGTCTGAACGCTCTGGCGTTGCAAACTGCTGACGGTAGGTATCGACGTCTTCATAGCGTAACGCTAAGTTCACTAATAAAGCGTCGGTGACTTGCCAAGCGTCGGTTATCCACAAACTCAGCGCATCACCGCCTTCCAAACGGTTATCACCGCCAGTTGGCGCAATAATGCGATCAAATACTAAGCTGCCGTTAATTTGGTCGTACACTTCTTTTGGCTGATAACGGTCTAATGAGTCGTTGTGATCGCGCACACCAACATTGAGGGTATGGTCTGCCAACAAGGTGGTGACATTCAATTCAACGCCATATGACTCATATGTGCGGTCGCCGTGAGTATAAGTTAGGTCTTGAACGTCAAGAGTCCCGTCTAAAATAGCTTGGGCCTGGGCGTCGCCTGCGTTCGCTGCATTAATGAATGAGCTGGTGCTGGTTTTGAACCAGTCACGATGGTACTCATTGCGATAGGCAATGGCGCTTAAACGCGACGCATCGGTTAAGTCTAAGCTGTAGGTTAATGAAAAGCTTTTGTGCTGGTTGTCCATTTGGTCAATTTCGGACAAGCCATAACGACGGTTTGGGTTCTCAGCAAAGTCTTTGTCAGTTAAACCCGCGTAGGTTTCGTTAGACACCTGCTCTGAATACTGCATTTTGGCCAATAAGCTTTGGCGCTCGCCAGTCCAGCTAAGTTTTACTAAATAGTCTTCAATATCGAAGCCGGCATCACGGTTGCTGCGGTCAATGTCTTTAAAGCCGGCACTGCTGCGCTGCACAGTGTCAATTAAGAACCCGAAATCACCGGCGCGGCCACCGTAGTATGCGTGAATATCTTGAGTGTTGTGCTCACCAAACTTGGTGGTGATTTTGCCGCGGTTTTGTTGCGGAATTGGGGTGGTGATCATGTTAATCACGCCGCCCGTTGTTTGCGGGCCGTAACGCAGAAGCGGTGCACCTTTGAGTACTTCTATAGTGTGCATGCGGTACGCTTCTGGAAAATAATATGCAGCTGGTTCAACGTATGGCAGTGGTGCAATCAATACGCCGTCTTCCATGAGTGTAACCTTGCTGCTGCGGCCGCCTGAGGCTGCACGAATACCAATGTTAGGGCGCAAGCCTTGGCCATCCTCTTCGCGGATATAAACGCCAGGTACGGTTTTCAATAACTGGTTAATATCGGTATTGGCTTCAATGGTAATTTGTTCTGCGTCAACGACAGCACTAGAGCCTGGTAGCTTTTGCGCATCTTGCTTGCTACCAATAATTTGCATAACTTCGTCAATGTTATCGTCGCTGCTATTTGTTGCTGCAGTTTCAGCATGCGCGACAGACAGTTGCAACCCTAGTGCCGTGAGCAGTGCAGTTGCCAAGATAGAACGTTGCATCGAATTTCCCCCAAAAGTCGAACCTAAAATTTAAGGGGTGGAGTATAAATGCAAACCATTCGCATTTACAAGAAATTCGATCAAAGTTTAGCTAAAACACTATCTCGTTCAACGGTTGAAAAGGGGATGACGCTTAAACGATTGCCTTTTTGTACAAGTGGGTTGTCGGCTAATTCGGCCACGTTCTTAAGCTCATCAAGGGTGAGAATTCGTGCAAATTTACGCACAAACTGTAAGTCGACGGCATCCCATCGTGGGTTGTCTGGCTTGCTGCGTTTGTCAAAGTAGGCCGACTCAGGCTCGAATTGGGTGGGGTCGGGGTAGGCTGTGCGCGTGACTCGAACAATACCGGCAATGCCAATTTTTGCGCAGCTTGAATGATATATAAAAACCTCATCGCCAATGGCCATATCGCGCATAAAATTACGCGCTTGGTAATTGCGCACACCGTCCCAGCGAATCACTTGGTCGGGCTTGGTGGCAAAGTCATCAATACTGCATTCATCGGGTTCGGTTTTCATAAGCCAATACTGCATGACGGCACTCCTCGTTCTGGCCAATAGCGGTTGCGCATAACAGTCATGTATTCTACGCATTAACGAACGCGTAAACACGGGTTAAATTTGATAGTATGAGTGGAAATTCATAGGCGGAGAGCGAGGTTTTGCTGGCCGCTAATTTTTAGGAGTTATCATGTCACGTTGTACGCAACAGGTGAAATTATCGGTACTTGATTTGGCACCCATAACTGCCGGAAGTGATGCGCGGCAGTCGTTGTTAAACTCGGCCGATTTGGCGCGACACGTTGAAGGCTGGGGTTACCACCGGTTTTGGATGGCGGAGCATCACAACATGACTGGTATCGCCAGCGCTGCAACCGCGGTCGCTTTAGCTTACATTGGTAGCCAAACACAACATATTCGCATTGGGGCTGGCGGTATTATGTTGCCGAATCATGCGCCGTTAATCGCTGCCGAGCAATTTGGTACCTTAGCGGCCTTATACCCGAACCGAGTTGATTTGGGCCTAGGCCGCGCACCGGGCACCGACGGTGCCACCCTGCGCGCTTTACGCCGCACTTACGACAGCGCAGATGGTTTTCCGGCCGATGTGCAAGAATTACTGATGTACTTAGATGACCCGAAGCCCGAGCAGAAAATTAAAGCAGTGCCAGGTATGGGGTCGCAGGTGCCGGTGTGGATTCTGGGTTCCAGTTTGTTCGGTGCCCAGCTAGCAGCTCGTTTGGGCTTGCCTTATGCATTTGCTTCGCACTTTGCACCTGACTATTTGCAACTAGCACTTGAAGCTTACCGCAATGATTTTAAACCGTCGAAATATCTCGATAAGCCATACGTAATGGCTGCGGTTAACGTATTCGCAGCAGACACCGAGCAAGCTGCAAAACGCTTAAAAAGCTCGATGCAACAGCAGTTTATTGCGTTGCGCCAAGGTAACCCTGGGCCTTTACCCGCGCCTTTAGAGGATATTGAGCAGCAAGTTGATCCGATGGCCTTAACCGCGGCAAATCATGCGTTAAAATACACCGCTAGCGGCACCGCCGAGCAAGTGCATCAGTACCTGCGTGATTTTGTGGCGGCTACTGGCGTTAGCGAGGTCATGTTGACCTGCCATGCTTATGACCACCAGGCGCGCTTGCGTAGTTTTGAATTAGCACAAGGGGTGCAATTTGAGTCATGAACTTCTAAGCGCATTGCGCGAGAGCACTCACGCATTGCACCAAGAGTTAGATCATCATCCAATGATGGCGCTGCTGTTAAAGCCTGAATTAACCGCACCAGCCTATGCCAATACTTTAGCTTGGTTGCACCCACTGCAAACTATACTTGAAGGGCACCTTGCCAAGTTGTTACCAAGCTATGCGAGCCACATTGAGTTAGCCTCTCGTGTTGCAGCTTTAGACGATGACTTAAAGCAGCTCAATACCTCGCCATACCAGCTAGCAACAGATATTCAGCTAGATATTCAACGAACTCTAACGCCTTCGTTAGGAACCGTGGCAGGTATGTTATATGTGTTAAATGGTGCGCGTTTAGGTTCTGCACATATCGCCCGCCGCATACAGCATATAAGTCCCACCTTGCCGATTCGATACTTCGCTGAGGCAAACGGCGCGGTTTATTGGCCACTCACCTTAAAACTGATCGATAATTTAGAAAAATCCGAATATAGTGATTGTAAAGTGACCGCCGAAGCTGTGTTTCGCTGGTATATTAAGGTTATGGATAGCGCTCAACAGGACGCTGTATGTCAAACGGTGTGTGGGTATACATAGTAATAATTGCTGTATTAGCGCTAAGCGTTGCTGTGGCGTTTGCGTTGGTGTGGCGTTTACGGTTGAAAGTTAGGGCGCAGCGAAATTTTCTGCACGACTTTATTGATGCTGAATATGATACCTTGCGTGCGCTGGCACAAAACCGACCCTTGCCAGAAAAATTAAGCGATATTTGTGAGCTCGTAGAGCACCAAGTTCAAGATAGTTTTGCGTCGGTCATGATTGCCGATAGCTCATTAACTGTTTTAAATGCTGAAGCTGTAGGCGGATTACCTCAGGCTTTTAGGCTGGCTTTACAAAACCTATCCATAGCCGATGGCGTTGGTGCCTGTGGTACCGCAGCTGCATTGGGTGAACCGGTTATTGTCGCTGACATGTACTCTGATGAACGCTTTGACTCATTCGTACCACTGATAACGCAATACAACCTGCGCGCCGCATGGTCATTTCCAATATTTTCTGCAGAGAACCAATTGCTCGGTACCTTTGCTTTATATTCCAAACTTGCTAGAACGCCTAGCATTTCAGACATGAAGTTAATAGACCGCAGCCGCGAGCTCATTTCTTTGGTAATTACACAGCATCGCGATCGGGTTGAGCGCGAGCGCAGTGAGCAACATACGTTGTCGTTGTTTGATTACAACCCAGAGGCCGTATTTACCCTTGATCTTGAAGGGCATTTTATGAGCTTAAATGCGGCCGCCGAACGCTTAATTGAATTTAAAGCCGAACAAATGGTTGGGCAGCCTTATGATTTGGTAGTGCTTGAGGAAGACAAACAGCGGACGCGAGAGCACTTTGAAGCGACCAAGCGTGGGGAACCTCAACATTATGAAATTGGCGTGCTGAATCAACGCGGGCAGCTACAACGCATTGAAATTACCAATATGCCGATAATTATTAATGGCGAAATTACCGGTGTTCATGGCATTGCCAAAAACGTGACTCAGCAACGTGCATACGAGGAACGGTTACAAATTTTGGACCGTAGTGTCGAGGCGAGTACGAACGGTGTCGTGATAAGCGATGCTCGCAAAAAGGGCTTTCCGGTTATTTATGTAAACCCTGCATTTAGTGCCATTACAGGGTACCAAGCCGAAGAAATGCTGGGGCGCAGTTGCTCCATGTTACAAGGGCCGGGAACTAGCCTCAACGCCACGAAAAAAATTGCCGATGCGCTGCGCGAAAAGCGTGAAGTGCGTTGCACAATTCGTAATTACCGTAAAGACGGCACCCCGTTCTGGAACGAATTGATTATTTCGCCAGTGCGCGATAATCAGGGCGAAGTCACCCATTATGTGGGCTTACAAAGTGACATATCAGCCCGTATTGCGCACGAAGATAAACTGGCTTACCAAGCGTCGCACGACGTTTTAACTGGGCTTGCCAACCGCGCCTCGATAGAAACCTATTTGTATGAGCTAAGTCAGCAAGAAGCTAAATTGGTTTATGTACTGTTTATTGACCTTGACGGCTTTAAGCCGGTTAATGACAGTTTAGGCCACGAGTGTGGAGACCATATTTTACAACAAACCGCGCAACGCTTGCGCTCGGTTATTCCTGAGCACGACATGTTAGCGCGCTTTGGTGGCGATGAATTTGTTGCGGTGGTGCAAAGCGCGACAGAGCCGGCCGATGTGGTGGCGCTAGTTAAAACCATTTTGGCGCAGTTTGACACGCCGTTCGTGTATGAAGACGCTGAGGTGACGCTGTCGGCGGCGATTGGTATTGCCAGTAGCGATGTACCGACAAGCCACCCCAATGAGCTGATTCAGTTTGCTGATGTGGCCATGTATGAAGCGAAACGCCTGGGTAGTGGTACTTATCAGTGGTTCTCGCCAGAGCTTGATTTAGGTACACAGCAACAATTAACCCTGCGCACACAGTTGCAAGAAGCCATAACGAAACAACAATTTGAGGTGTTTTATCAGCCGATAGTTAACAATGTTGGCGCCGTGGTGGCAGCAGAAGCCTTGGTGCGTTGGAAGCACCCAGAGCAAGGGTATATTTCGCCGGCTGAATTTATTCCGCTAGCAGAACGCACCGGCCAAATTGTGACCATTGGGCGGTGGGTGCTAGAGCAAGCTTGTCGTGATTTACCGCAGTTGCGTGAGCACGGCATTGGTCAAGTGAGCGTTAATTTTTCACCCATGCAATTTTATCGTGAAGACTTTCTTACCTCAGTTGAGCAGGTGGTTCGTGAGCATGGTATTAAACCCGGCCAACTGGTTGCGGAAATAACCGAAAACGTATTGCTGCGCGATACCACCGCCTCATTGGCAATGATGCATAAGTTACGTGACTTAGGTATTGAAATTGCTTTAGATGACTTTGGTACTGGGTTTGCCAGTTTGAGTTACTTGAATATGATTCCGGCCCAGAAGCTCAAAATAGACCGTATTTTCGTGCAAGACATTCACATCAACAGTCGCAACGCCGCCATAACCCGCGGCGTGTTAACCATGGCTGCTGAGCTTGGCATGACGGTGGTTGCCGAAGGGGTGGAAACCTCAGACGAACGCGACTACCTAAACAATTATGCCTGTGACTTTATGCAGGGTTACTTGTTCTGTAAGCCATTGCCTATAGCTGAGCTGATTGATTGGTTAAACCACAAATAAGTTACGGTACATGCGCTCAGCGTAGTCATCTGTCATGCCAGCCACGTAGTCACACAGAATACGGTCGGCAGCTGCTTGACCTTGTTCGTGCTGAGCTTTTTGCCAGCGTTCACGGGTATTGCGTGGCAGCAAACGCAGCGGCTCGGTATGCAGCGCGGTGAATAAATCGAGTAGCATATTTTGGCTGCGGTAGCGTAACTGCTGAATAGACGGCTCATTGATGACATGCTCAAACACCACATCTTTTAGGCTTTTTAACAAAAACGCTTCGTCGGTTGGCAAGGTTGCATTAAAGCGAATTAACGGCTCTTGTGCTTGCGGCAATACTTCTTCAAGGCGTACCGCGGTCACAAAAATGTTCACGAGCGCACCAATTGCGTTTTTACGCTGATGGTGCTCGCGCCCAAACAATTGTTGCCCCAGCTTTTGCATCAGCTCGGCTAGGCCGCTTGGCAGAGCATCAATGACAGAGTCGACATGCGCATGCCATTGGCTTTCGCTTAAGGTGCCGGTAACGACCGCGTCTTCTAAATCATGCACGCCGTAAGCAATGTCGTCCGCTAGTTCCATCAGTGACGCATCAAGCGCTTTGTACTTTGATTTTTGCCAAGGGGCTTGGCTGAGTGTGTCAACCTGCTGGAACAATTCGCGGTCGCTGTCGTTTAACGGCTGCAACACCCAGTCTAAGAGGTCGGCATCGCAAGCAAATAGCGCTTTGGCTGGCTTCCACTTTGCCAAGCTTCCGGGTTTAGTCAGATGATCAGGGGTGGTTAATTCGGGCATCAGTACTGGGTATTTGAGTAGCCCCAGCAGCGAGCGACGGGTTAAGTCCATGCCGTGTTCAGGGTGGTAGGCTTCAAGTTTACCAACAATGCGAAAGGTTTGGCCGTTGCCTTCAAAGCCGCCAGAGCCCAGCATTTTGAAATGCAACGCGGCTTCACCGCCATGACCAAACGGCGGGTGACCA
Source organism: Gammaproteobacteria bacterium (assembly GCA_018222985.1). Taxonomy (GTDB): domain Bacteria; phylum Pseudomonadota; class Gammaproteobacteria; order Enterobacterales; family Alteromonadaceae; genus Pseudidiomarina. The sequence continues at coordinate 128,998 of JAAEZG010000003.1, read as the reverse complement.
ATGTCATGGGCTAAGCAGAGCGTTTCCATGAGATTTAAGTCGGGCAGTAATTCGGCGTGCTCGGCGCTGCTCACGTGTTGTAACTGATTAATTAACGACGCACCAATTTGCGCCGCTTCTAAACTGTGCGTTAAACGCGTGCGGTAGAAGTCATTTTCACCAACGTTCATGATCTGGGTTTTCGACTGCAACCGACGGAAGGCGGCAGAGTGCAGCACCCGCGCGCGATCTCGTTGCCATGGTGTGCGTAAATCACCCGGCCGATTTGAAGGGCCACCCGAGCGGCGTTGGTGCCAATGTTCCGTCATGTGTTGGTTCCTGTATTAACCTGAACTAGATTGTTGAAAAATTACCACATCTCGCGGGTAAATAGTCAGCTGTAAGCCAAACTTTTGTGCCAACCACTGAAACGTTTGTTCATGAAAGAAGCATATATGGGTTGGATCGTTACGGTACGTCCATTGTTTAAAGCGCTCAATACTGTCCCAGCGTTGCGTCATAATGCCCATGAGGGCGTTGGGTTTTAAACAGGCAAGCAATTGGTTAAAAACCTTTGCTGGTGTTGCAAGGTGCTCAACAACTTCGGTCGAAACAATAAAGTCATATTGCTGTTGAAGCCTGGTCGGCTCATTGTCGTAATAAATATCGAACGTTGTGCAGCGAACCCCTATCTCGCGGAACATTTCAGCTAACACCGGACTTGGGCCGCAACCAAAATCTAAGCCTTGGCTGCCCGCCGGCAATAGCGCACTTAATGGCGTAAACAAGCGCGATAAGAAGGCTCTATAACCCGGGTCATCTGGATTATTTTCATGCAAATCATAAATGGCTTTTTCAGCCGCTGTATTTAGCAAAAAGCGCTGCGGTACGTGAATAAGTTGGCAACTTGAGCAGTGCCAATATTCGCGGCCGGCTAACGGCCCTCGCTGCATGGTATTAAGCAGCGAGGTGTTAGTGCTGTGGCACAACGGGCATGTAGACGCCGACATAGCCTAGTCGCGGAAATTTTCAAACTGCAACGGTAGCTCTATGTCTGAATTACGCAGTAGTGCAATGGTTTGTTGCAGGTCGTCACGCTTTTTACCTGTCACTCGCACTTTGTCGCCTTGAATAGACGATTGCACTTTGATTTTGCTTTCTTTTATTTTCTTGGTGATTTCTTTGGCTAGCGGCTGATCAATGCCTTGCTTAAAGGTTAAAGCAAGACTATACAATTTACCGCTGTGTGTTGGCTCTTCCGGCATATCAATACCGGCCAGGCTAATATTTCGCTTGGCACAATGGTTATTGAAAATGTCTTGCAGCTGGCGCACTTGAAAGTCAGACTCAGACGTTAAGGTAACGGTTAAATCGTTGAGCTCTATAGTGGCTTCAACGCCACGGAAATCGAAGCGAGTGGTCAGTTCGCGGGTGGCATTGTCCACCGCATTTTTAAGTTCAACTTTATCGATTTCAGAAACAATATCAAAACTTGGCATGGTTGCGAGTCACTCCGTGTTAATTTTATGCATAGCTTATACTAAAATCAGTGTAGGCTAAACGAATGGAACGCACGTAAATATAATAACGAAGCAATTAAGGACAACGCATGAGTGCGCGAGCAAATCATACCTTAGTGGTTGGTATTGGGGCATCAGCCGGCGGGCTAGAAGCCGTGAGTGAACTTATTCGCCATTTGGATACGCGCATTCCTGCTTGCTTTGTGGTATTGCAGCATTTGTCGCCCAACCACAAAAGCATGATGCCTGAAATATTATCGCGCGAAACCGACTTGCCCGTGATTGGCTTACAACGTGCGACCAAACCTCGCCAAGGAACTATTTATGTGGTTCCTGCCAACAGCAATGCGATTTTTAAAGACGGCCGCATCGAGTTAACCCCGGTTGTTCCTGAGGTTTCGCCAAAACCTTCCATTAATAAGTTCTTCACGACGCTGGCAAAAGAAATGCATGACTTGGCCATTGGCGTTGTGCTGTCGGGCACGGGTAGCGATGGCACGGCTGGGCTGCGTGCTATTCAGGCCGAAGGCGGCGTATTCGACTCCGTTTTGGGGCTGCATTAGAAGATCACGCCGTTGATATTTTGGTTCGTTTTATGAAAACGCAAGACGACTTGGTGTGGGTAACTGATAACTTTTTAGAAGATCTGCCAGCAGTTGAACTTAGCCAAGTGGCCGGTGTTGCCGCGTTACGTAGCAGTAACCAAGCAGAACCCCACGCCCAACTATTTTTGTGTCGCAATGCCGAGTTGTATCAAGTGGCTTGGGGTGGTCGCCCTGACAAACCGTTAGAAACAGATAACCCAGATATGCTTATTTCACCGCGCCGGTCGTTTGAAAAGTGGATTGAAACCCGTCACTCGTTTAGTGCCCCGTGGGATGAAAACACCCGCATAAAATTAATGAAAATGCGTTTACTACTCAATGAGTTTTAATTTTTATATAGACATCTAAACGTCTATATTGATATTTGCGGATAAACTCGCTACATTAGCCCTCATGTTTAGCCATGAGGGCTTTTTTATGAGCCAAGTATTACGCAGCAAGGTTGCTGGTGGTGAGCTTGTTCTGTCGGTGTTAGGGGGAGCCAGTGACGCTAACCCGTCAGCGCCGTTGGTATTGGTGCTAGGCGGTATTTCGGGCGACCGCAATGCCATTAACCAGCACGATACTGGTTGGTGGCAAGGCTTGGCGGAAGCGGTAAATCCAAACAGCTACCGGGTTGTTCAGGTGGACTACGCTGGCGGCACCGGTGAGTCTGAAGTTAGCTCATTACCAACCAGTATTGCCGAGCAAGCCGCGCTTATTTCATCAGCGCTACAGCAACATAGCCTGCTTGAATTTCATGCCGTGGTGGGCGGCTCCTATGGTGGCTTAGTGGCACTGGAATTAGCCCAGCACAAGGCCCTGACTATTAAGCGTTTGGCTATTATTGGTGCGGCGCACCGGCCGACTGCGCAGGCCGTTATGCTGCGTGCTCTGCAGCGTGAATTTGTACGCCTAGGTGAAGCCGCCCAGCAACCTGAGCGTGGTGTGCAGTTGGCACGTGCTTTAGCCATGATGAGCTATCGCAGCGCTGAGGGTATGGACAGCTTCTACCCCGACCCACAAGACGCGGTTGCTTATATTGAAAGTCGTGGGTTACGCACTGTGCAGCGCTCATTGCCGCGCGCCCGACAGCTGTTTGAAGTGTTTGGCCCCGCACTTGATAACTACCGTATTGAGCCGAGCAATATTGAGCAGCCGACGTTATTGATTGGCTTTGATAGCGATCAACTAGTGCCGCCAAGCGTGCTTGAGGAATTTGCTGATAGGCTCCCCGATTGTCACGGTTGTCATATTTTTAGGTCGTTGTACGGTCATGATGGCTTCATAAAAAACACCGCAGACTATGCCACCACTTTAAGTTATTTTTTGGAGCAGTCATGTCACTAGGAATTATTGTGGTTGGTCTTGGCAACATTGGTGGAACTTGGTTGCGCGATTATGCCAAGTGCTTGCCGGCGGGCGTACAAATTTTTGGCGCAGCAAATTCGAAGCAGTTTTGGCGCTGGCCGTTACCAAACAATTGGCGCGATGTGCGCGACACGCAAGACGTTATTGTGGCAGTTACCACAGCTACTCAGGCAGGGGTGCGGGAGTTTTCTAACCTCGTCGTGCTTGACCTGACGGCCTCAAAAGACGTTAGCCGAGCTTACCCGCAGTGGATAGCGGCTGGCGCCCATTTAATTAGCGCCAACAAATATGCAGGCTCTAGCCACCCAAATTTTTACCGGCAGGTGCGCAACGCCTTAACCGAACATCAGCGCTATTGGTTTTACAATACCACTGTGGGCGCGGGGCTACCGATACAAAAGGCGGTACGCGAACGCCTAGACTGTCATGACACGATTGAAGTCATGGAGGGTAACTTTTCTGGGTCATTGTCATGGGTTTTTCAGCAGTATAGACCTGGTGATAAGCTTTCGGATTGGCTGCGAAAAGCCGCTGAACAGCACTTAACAGAGCCAGACCCACGGCTTGACTTGAGCGGCATGGATGTGGCGCGGAAGTTACTTATTTTGGCGCGCGATGCGGGTTGGGAGTTACAATTAGCAGATATTCAGCTACACAATTTAGTTCCCGCTAGTTTGCGTGACTGTTCAGTTAGTCACTTTTGGCGTGAAGCAGAAGCTTTTGACGCAGACTTTGAGCAATGGCGCTTGCGTGAGCACCCGCACGCAACGCAGTTTTGTTATATCGGTTCGGTACACAAATCAGCTGAAGGGAAAATAATCGCCAAGGCGCGACTGCAGCCTATCGATCAGCAGTCAGCCTATGCACACTTACCTCCGGGCAATGCTAATTTTATTATTCGTAGCCAGCAATATCACACCAACCCATTGGTTATACAAGGGCCTGGTGCCGGGGCGGAGGTAACCGCAGCGGGTGTGCACAGCGATATTTTGGAGTTATTAAAGCAACTGTAAAAAAATACTTGCGTCATGGGTTGGTTTGATTATTATGGACGTCTAAACATCTATACGTTTTTAAATCTAAAATTAATGCACTCAGACGCAAGTGAGGTTTTCATGACAGTAGCGAAGCACCCAGCCACATTAGCCATTCATCACGGCTATGATGCTGACCCCACCACCAAGTCGGTGGCCGTACCCATTTATCAAACCGCAGCGTTTGCCTTTGATAACGCCCAACATGGCGCAGACTTGTTTGACTTAGCCGTGCCTGGGAATATTTATTCGCGCATTATGAACCCCACCAACGACGTGCTTGAGCAACGTCTTGCAGCACTTGAGGGCGGGGTGGCAAGTTTAGCGGTGGCCTCGGGCATGGCAGCTATTCACTACGCGCTTATTACCTTGGCCAGAAGCGGTGACAACATTGTCACCACACCGCAAATTTATGGCGGTACTTATACCTTGTTTGCGCATCAATTACCGGCTTTGGGCATCGATGTGCGCTTTGCTCAAAGTGACAAACCTGAAGATCTCGCCAAATTAATTGACGCCAATACCAAAGCGCTGTACTGCGAAACCATTGGCAACCCCGCGGGCAATATTGCGGATATTAAGGGGCTTGCAGCCGTGGCTGAGCAAGCCGGGATTCCGTTGGTGGTGGACAATACCGTGGCGACGCCTGTTTTGTGCCGACCCATTGAGCACGGTGCCCATATTGTGGTGCATTCGCTGACGAAATATATTGGCGGCCATGGCACCACTATTGGCGGTATTATTGTCGATGGCGGCAAATTCGACTGGAACAAACACGCCGCTAAGTTTCCGCAATTTAGCCAGCCAGAGCCCGCGTATCATGGGGTGGTGTACACCGAGGCTTTCGAAGCCGCTGCGTTTATTGCGCGTGTGCGTACGGTGGCGCTGCGCAATACCGGAGCGGCGCTATCGCCATTTAATGCTTTTCTGATTTTGCAGGGGCTTGAGACATTGCCGCTGCGCATTGAACGCCATTGCGAGAACACCGAAAAAGTAGTGAATTATTTGCAGCAACACCCACAAGTGGACTGGGTCAATTATGCCGGCAGTGAAAATCACCCCCATTATGAACTCGCCCAGCAGCTTATTGACGGTGGGCTACCTGCCTCGCTACTTACATTCGGCATTAAAGGCGGCTACCAAGCCGGCGTGAAATTTTATGATCAATTGCAGTTGTTTAAGCGCCTGGTGAATATTGGCGATACCAAGTCATTAGCGTGTCATCCGGCGTCTACCACCCACCGCCAACTTAGTGCTGAAGAACAAGCAAGCGTTGGGGTTAAGCCCGAAGCCATTCGGTTGTGTGTAGGTATTGAGCATATTGATGATATTTTGGCAGATCTTGATCAAGCTTTAGCCTAACGTCTTCACGCAACGTCTTCACACAACGTCTTCACGCAACGTAAAGACTGTTGGTGTTTGGTAAAGAAGTGATATTATCGGGCAACTATGTCAATTGTCAGATGAATTCGATGGAGTTGTCCGATGTATCGCAAGCTAGGGTTGGTCATTTTTGCCACGGTGTTATTGCAAGGCTGTGCAACATACGTAGAGCATAGGCTATCTGGACGTGTTGAGCCTACGGGAATACCAACTAATATGCCGGAAATGATTGCCGAGTCAGGCGGCGAGACGCGCGAGTTTTGTTTGCCCCACCTAGGCGGCTGTACAGAATATATTTATGCGCCACCAACAACTGAAACCAAACAACATAATTTTGAATTCACTGCGGTATTTGAAGACGCGACAAAGTCATACCAACTTGATTTAACCCGCGAGCAAATTCCAGAAGTTCGCCGTGGCACCATGGTGATGTTGCATGGCTACGGTGGTAGCAAAGAAACCATGTATTTCTTAGCCCAGTACTATCGGTTTATTGGCTTTCACGTTGTTATTCCAGACTTAAAAGGTCACGGTGGTTCGTCTCATGATGAACCCGGGTTGGCAGTCAATGACGTAGAAATGGTGAATACATTAATTGATTCGCTGCCGGCACGTGAACGTCCGCATCCGTTATTTATCACAGGTTATTCAATGGGCGCTCTTGCTGCTGTGCATGTTACCCGCCAGCGTAATGACATTAGTGGGCTGGTATTACTTGCACCTATGCGTCAATTTGAAGATGCCGTGTTTGAAGTGACTAAAATGATGCATAAAACCGCCGCCAAAATTATCTCCGAAGAGTCTATTCGCGAAGGCGCCCGCAATACCTTGATGAAAAACAACATCGAAGCCGAGGCGCTTGATCTGCACCAAGTATTACCGCCGGTGAAAGTACCCACCTTATTGCTGGCGAGTGACCATGACAAAGTCGCGCCGTTTAGCTATTTTGAGCCGCTAGCATCGCGCTATGTAGAAGTTAGAGAAATTCCCGACCGGCACCACTTTTTAATGGCTATCATTGACCCCAAACTTCATGAGTACCTGTACCCGTGGCTGCAACGCCGCCGTTAATGCATGTCGTAGCGAGGCAGTCATGCACCGCCTCGCTGACACATGGCTTAGACCAACTCTTTTAAAGAAGCCTTGCTAAAGGCTTTAATATCCGCTTCGTTACCGTCGCGCATTTTTTGTAGCCATTGTGGGTCTTGCAACAAAGCACGGCCGACAGCAATGAGGTCAAACTCGTTGTTGGCCATTCGTTGCACCAACTCATCAATGCCTGACTTTTCTACCGCTGGTTTATCGGAGGCAAAGGTGCCGCTAATAAAGTCTTCGGTTAAGCCGACACTACCCACAGAAATAGCAGGTTTGCCGCTGAGTTTCTGGGTCCAACCAGCCAAATTCAAGTTAGAACCTTCAAACTCTGGCTCCCAAAAACGGCGTGTTGAGGCGTGGAAAATATCGACGCCGGCTTCAACTAATAAGTCTAGTAGCTGTTTTAGCTGTTCTGGTGACTCAGCTAACTTGGCTTCATAAGCTTGCTGTTTCCATTGTGAAAAACGGAACACAATGGCAAAGTCTTCGCCAACCGCAGCGCGTACCGCTTTAACAACTTCGCAGGCAAAGCGCGCACGATTTTCTAATGATCCGCCATATTCGTCATCACGAATATTGGTGCCTTCCCATAAAAACTGGTCAATTAAATAGCCGTGCGCACCGTGAATTTCAACACCATCAAAGCCCGCTTCTTTCGACTGGCGTGCGGACTCAGCAAACGCAGCGATGACTTCATCAATGTCAGCTTTGGTCATGGCGACGCCGCTGGCTTTACCTGGGGCAAATAAACCTGACGGACTATAGGCTGGTGCGGCATTTTCGTCTTCTGGCTTACGAACGGCACCAACGTGCCATAACTGTGGAATAATTTGTCCACCGGCTGCATGCACGGCGTCGACAACACGTTTCCAGCCAGCCATAGCGGTTTCACCGAAAATTTTCGGAACATTCGGGAAACCACTCGCACCGGCATGATTAATTTCGACACCTTCGGTAATAATCAGCCCAATTTCGCCTTCAGCACGGCGCTGATAGTACTTTACCACGGCTTCGTTCGGCACGTTGCCTGGCGAGAAGCTGCGGGTCATTGGTGCCATAACAACGCGGTTGCGAAGTTTCAGCGACTTACATTCAAAAGGCTTTAATAATGGGCTTAAATCAGTAGACAAAATGACTCCTTAACTATTTTGTAGCATGTCGTCTGGCAGCGGCTCTTCAATGCAAGCGCACAAAGTAGCAACCAGTTTACGTTCGTTATCTGATATATGGTTATCTTCGGTAACGGTTTCAACCCACTTTTGGATCAAAGGTTCCTTTGCGCGCGGCGACCATTTTTTGCAGGTGTTCAGCGCTTTCTCCAACTGCAACAAATTTACCTTTTCGCCGGCTTCAGAGCGTTTCAAAGCCACTACGGTAACGGCAAATGCTTCGGCATTGTCGAGTTTGGCCGAAAAGCGTTTACTGTCAGTTAGTTGACGTGCAAGCAACTGATACAAACACCAATGAAATAAGTCATCACTTTGGCTCAGTTGCTCAAGGTCGTTAATCAATGCTAAGCGGGCAGAGTCTTTGGCAACACGCAAAGCTGGAATGGCTAGCTCCACCAACGCTAGCTGCTGAGCCGGCGATAAGGCTGTTAACTCGGGGTGTTTTTCACCGACTAATTGGCCTACCACAAGATCACGAATAAACTGTGGCGCTTGTTGCGGCGAACGCACTCTGTCTAGCAGCAGGGCTGGCAGCGCTAGCATGGCCAAGCGGTTTAACGCATTAGGCTGCGGCTGGTTGGCTTGTTGTTCTTGTTGAGACTGCACGCGAGCCTCTTGTGGGCGCGGATAGCGGCCATTCCAACTCGGCTGAATGCGTTTAATGCGTTGTTCTAGCGGCGGGTGTGTTGCCAATAATGTAAACCAAGAACTCAACGCCTGGCCAAAAAACAAATGGGCTGTTTCGTCAGCGTTGGCATGTTGTACGCGACTACCATGTTGGCGTGCGCCAATTTGTTGCAGGGCGCCAGACAAAGCTTCCGGGTTGCGGGTAAACTGCACGGCGGCGGCGTCAGCAAGATATTCCCGTTGGCGGCTTACCGCAGCTTTAATGATGTTGCCGAAAAACACGCCAATGTAGCCGACGATGATTAACCCCAGCCCTACTAATGGCAGGGCATTGCCATTGCCTTTGCGGCGCGAGCTACTAAAACGTGCGGAGTGCAAGAACATGCGGCCCACATGGGCAATCAATAAAATACCGGCTAAGGCGGCAATAAGCCGAATGTTCAACCGCATGTCGCCATTAAGAATATGGCTGAACTCATGGGCGACCACGGCTTGTAATTGCTCACGTGAAAAAGCTTCCACGGCGCCACGCGTTAGCCCAATGACTGCGTCTTTGCTTTCGTAGCCGGCGGCGAAGGCATTAATGTTGCCCTCGTTTGGCAATAAATACACCGCAGGTACGGGCATGTTGGCGGCAATGGCCATTTCTTCCACCACGTTCAAAATGCGGCGTTCTAGTGGGTCAGTTGAGTCGGGCGCAATGCGCACGCCGCCCAAGCTTTCAGCCACAACATGACCACCTGGCTTCAGGCTAAGCCATTTAACGAACATGGCGATGAGAATACCGCCGCCAACACAAATGGCCACCCACAAAATAGGTTGCCAGCTAAAGACATAGTTGCCGTTTTGACTCACCGAAATGCCGCCAAATACCGCGGCAGCGATGCCGCCAACTAACCCGACAATGAGCAAGAAGGCGATGCTAAATAGCACCACCAACAGGCCGGTATTGCGCTTGGCCTGCTGTTGGTGTTCAAAAAAGTTAACCATGGTTGTTAACCTGCATTAAAAATTAACTTTCGGAGCTGCCTGAATTTCAGCGCTGTCGGCAAATTCCAGCAATGAAGCGTCTTTGCTGTGACCAAAAAAGCTCGCAAACATTACCGGTGGGAACGACTGCTTATACGTGTTGTAGGTCATGACTGCGTCGTTGAATGCTTGGCGTGAAAACGCCACGCGGTTCTCGGTGCTGGTGAGCTCTTCGCTTACCTGCATCATGTTTTGGTTACCTTTTAAGTCTGGGTAGGCTTCCATAACCACATTTAAACGGCCCAGCGCGCTACCTAAAGCAGACTCAGCACCGCCTAGTTGTTGCATGGCGCCAGCATTTGTTGGGTCTTGTGCGGCAGCAGGTAGTGCGGCGGCAGCTTGATTACGTGCCGCAATAACAGCTTCAAGGGTTTCGCGCTCGTGTTTTAAGTAGGCTTTAGCGGTTTCTACCAAGTTGGGAATGAGGTCATAGCGGCGTTTTAGCTGAACCTCAATTTGCGCAAAAGCATTCTGAAATTGATTCCGTAAACGAACCAGTTTGTTGTAAATACTGATTAAATAAACAAACAATACGGCAATAACAATGATAATAATCCAGCTGGTAGTCATCGCGTTTCTCCATGAGTGTTCTGTTTCTAGTGTGCTGAAAGCCGGTATGGCGTATTCGATCTAGTTATTTAGTTGTTCAACATGCTATGCTTGCCCGTTATTAGCAAGCCAATCAATGTAAGCATTCATGACAGCACCAATCGCCAGTGGCAATTTATTTATTTTGGCCGCGCCCAGTGGGGCCGGTAAGTCCAGTTTAATCCGAGCTTTGCTTGAGCGCCATAGCAATGACAGCATGCAAGTGTCGGTTTCTTGTACCACCCGCGCCCCGCGCCCAGGTGAAGTTGATGGTGTGCATTATCACTTTTTAAGCGAAGCTGAATTTAAAGCAAAAATTGAAAACAACGAGTTTTATGAGTGGGCCCACGTGTTTGGTAACTACTATGGCACCTCACGCGTTTACATTGAGCAAACACTTGCGCAGGGCATAGACGTATTTTTAGACATAGATTGGCAAGGCGCGCGCCAAGTACGCGAAGCTAACCCACAAACTCAGTCAATTTTTATTGTACCGCCAAGCCTTGAGGCTTTAGAGCAACGTTTGCGTGCGCGCGGCCAAGACAGCGAAGAAGTAATCGCCAGTCGCATGGCTAAAGCGCAAGCCGAAATGTCGCATTATCATGAGTTTAACTACCTGCTGGTGAACGATAAATTTGAGCAAACCTTGGCTCAACTAGAGCATATTGTGTTTGCCCAGCGCCTTAAGGTAGGATTACAACAAGTGCGGCACGCCGCAAAAATCAAAGATCTCTTGGCGAATGACGGGTAAATCCGTATAATTCCTGACCCGTTTTGCACATAGTTGGAGTAAACATGGCTCGCGTAACCGTAGAAGATGCTGTTGATCGTATCGGCAACCGTTTTGATTTAGTGCTTGTTGCAGCACGTCGTGCTCGTCAATTGGCCACGCAAGGTAAAGATTCATTGGTGCCTTGGAAAAACAATGAAAAGGCAACCGTTGTCGCTTTACGCGAAATTGAAGGTGGCCACATTGATGCGAAGCGTCTTGACGCTGAAGAGCGTACTGAAATGGCGCAAAGAGACGCTGAAGAAATGGCGGCTGTTGACGCAATTCGTGGGCTTGAGTAAATCGGGTGTATTTGTTTGAAGGCCTTCGGCAACAGCTAGCTGAGTATTTGCCACCCGAACAGGTGGAGCGAGCTGCTGCGGCCTTCAAATTGGCCGCCGATGGCCACAAACATCAAAAGCGCCATAGCGGCGAACCCTATATTACCCACCCTGTTGCTGTCGCCGGCTTGCTGGCCGACATGCGCCTTGATCATGAAACCATCATGGCAGCCTTGCTGCATGATGTGATTGAAGACACCGAATACACCCAAGAAGATCTCGCTGAACAATTTGGCTCTACCGTAGCCGAGTTGGTGGAAGGCGTGTCGAAACTCGACAAACTGCAATTTAATTCCAAAGAAGAACTGCAAACCGAAAACTATCGCAAAATGATTATGGCGATGGTACAGGATATTCGTGTTATTCTTATTAAATTAGCCGACCGCACGCATAACATGCGCACCATTAGTCATTTGCGGCCCGATAAAAAACGCCGCATTGCGCGCGAGACGCTCGAAATTTATGCACCGTTGGCGCACCGCTTAGGTATTCATGACATAAAGAACGAGTTGGAACTGCTTGGTTTCCATGCCCTGCACCCGTGGCGAGCGAAGTTACTTGAGTCTGAAGTGAAGCGCGCGCGCGGCAACCGTCGCGAGCTGGTTGAGCGAGTGCAGCAAGAAATTGAAAAGCGATTGCACGATGTTGGCATTAAAGCCCGCGTGATTGGCCGCGAAAAGCACTTGTACAGTATTTACCAAAAAATGAAGCACAAAGAATTACGCTTCGAACAGGTGATGGATATATACGCATTTCGGGTGATCGTGGATGAACTAGACACCTGTTACCGCGTACTTGGCGCCTTGCATAATTTGTACAAACCAATTGAAACCCGCTTCAAAGACTATATTGCGATTCCTAAGTCAAACGGTTACCAGTCATTGCATACGTCGCTGAAAGGCCCGCATGGCATACCGGTTGAAGTGCAAATTCGTACCGAAGAAATGAACTTGATGGCCGACCGAGGGGTTGCGGCGCATTGGCTGTATAAAGCCGATGACAGTTCCGGCACCACCGCGCAAGTGCGCGCCCGTCGCTGGATGCAAAGTTTGCTTGAGTTGCAGCAAAGCACCGGTAATGCCTTTGAATTCATTGAAAACGTGAAGTCAGAACTGTTCCCAGAAGAAATTTACGTGTTCACCCCAGAAGGGCGCATTATTGAATTGCCGCAAGGTGCAACGCCGGTTGATTTTGCCTACGCCGTGCATACGGATATTGGCAACACCTGTATTGGCGCGCGAGTCAATCACCGCGTGTCGTCGTTGTCGAAGCCATTAGAAACGGGGCAAACCGTTGAAATTAAAACCGCACCGGGCTCACGCCCGAATATCGCTTGGCTGAATTTTGCGGTAACCGGTAAAGCACGCGCGAAAATACGCCAGTACTTAAAGGGCCAAGAAACGCGCGAAGCGGAACATTTAGGTGAGCGTTTATTGCGCGCGGCTTTAGGGCCGATTAATTACGACGATATACCAACGGCTGACTTTAAGCGTGTGCTCAAAGAAGTCAAAGTAGAAGACGTACCTACGCTATTGCGTGAAATTGGTCTCGGTAATTTAATGTCGGTGGCTATTGCCAAACGGTTATTAGGCGAGCTAGCCCAAATTAAAGACGAACAAGCAGCAAACGCACCGAAGAGCACGTTAGCCATTCGTGGCGCCGAAGGTTTATTGGTGAGTTTTGCTAAGTGTTGTCGGCCAATTCCGGGCGACGACATTATTGCCCACGTTAGCCCAGGTAAAGGTTTAGTGGTACACCGCAAAGAGTGTAAGAACGTACGTGGTTACGAAGACGAACCCGGCCGTTATTTCCCTGTACAATGGGAAGCCAATACCGACGCAGAATTTACCACCGAAGTGCGCGTGGAAATTGAAAACCACCAAGGCGCTTTGGCGAAATTAACGGCCTCAATTTCTTCAACCGGCTGTAATATTCATGGCCTGAAAACCGAAGAGATTGACGCCAGTATTTATTACATTGATATCGCACTGAGTGTGCGTGACAGGAAACAACTCGCCGATGTTATTCGTCACATTCGCAAAATGCCGAATGTGCAGCGCGTTTGGCGACTAAGGAAGTAATTTCTAGGAATTCATTATGTCAAAAGTCATCATTAGCACAGAAAAAGCTCCAGCCGCTATTGGCACTTATTCACAAGCGGTAAAAATTGGCACCACTGTTTATTTGTCTGGTCAAATTCCTTTGGTACCAGAAACCATGGAATTTGTGAGCGAAGAGTTTCGTGCGCAAGCCGTGCAAGTATTTAAAAATTTAAGCGCGGTATGTGAAGCTGCAGGCGGCGAATTGCAAGACATGATCAAAGTGCAAATTTACTTAACTGATTTGGGTAACTTCCCTGTGGTGAACGAAGTCATGGCGGAGTTTTTCCGTACGCCATACCCAGCGCGCGCCGCAATTGGCGTAAAAGCCTTGCCAAAGGGCGCGCAAATTGAAATTGATGGTGTGATGGAGCTGCCAAGCACCAACTAAGCTGTTGCTTCGCTGGTGCGAGCCTCTAGCGGCTTGCGCCAGATGATCATGGCAATGGCCACCCCTGCCAAAATAAAACAGTACCCTGTGTGAATACTGACATCTAGCGGCGATAAGCCGAAGCTAGCGCCCATAAGTAATGCCTGCGCCCCATAGGGGAGCGCCCCTTGTACTACACAGGCAAAAATATCGAGCAGACTGGCGCTTTGACGCGGCGCCAAGTTACCGTCTTCAGCCAGCTGTTTACTCACCTCGCCAGAGAGCAAAATTGTCACCGTGTTGTTAGCCACGGCAAAGTTGGTTAAGCCGGTTAAAGCCGCCACACCAAATGCTGCGCGCTGCTGTTTGTGCTTAAATAAACGCTTGGTTGCCCCAGCGACTGTGTTGGCCAAGAAAGCCAAGCCGCCTTGCTGGCGAATAAGCGCCGACAAGCCACCAATAAGTAATGACAGCAAGAAAATTTCTTGCATGCTGGTAAAGCCTTCGTAGATGTCTTTGCTAAATGCCACCCACTCATAGCCTACGGTGACCATGCCAAAGGCTGCCGCTAAAATAATACCCAGCGTAAGCACCGCGAATACGTTCAAGCCCATAACCGCCAATACAATAATGAAGAAGTACGGCAGGCTTAACCATAAGTTAGCTTCAGGAATTTTAGGCGGTACCGCGCCGGTATCATAAGTAAATAGCCAAATTAATGTAATCGCTGCGGCTGGTAGAGCAATTTTCAAGTTGGCTTTAAACTTGTCGCTCATATCGCAACCCTGCGTGCGCGTTGCGGCAATGGTGGTATCTGAAATAAATGACAAGTTGTCACCAAACATGGCGCCACTAACCAGTACACCCGCCAGCAGGGCGAGGTCGATTTCAGCCGCTTGGCCTAAACCTAGTGCCACCGGCGCTAATGCGGCCAAGGTGCCCATTGACGTGCCCATGGCGGTGGAAACCACGGCGGCGATAATAAACAAGCCTGGCAGTAAAAACTGCGGGGGTATGACATTCAAACCCAACGCCACCATAGCATCAACACCGCCCGTTGCCGCGGCAACTGTCGAGAACGCCCCGGCAAGCAGGTAAATCATGCACATGGTGACAATATTGCGCTCGCCAACGCCGGCCACAAAAGTATCGATTCGCTCTTCAAAGGCCTGCTTGCTTAGCAGTACGCCCAAAATAATGGCCGGTAAAATAGCCACGGGGCTGGCAAGTTGATAAAACGCATAGTCGACCCCGGATAGCTGAAAGTAGATCCCGGTTCCTAGAAACAGCGTAAGAAACAAACCAAGCGGCAGAAGCGCCTTGGCACTGGCTGATTGAGTCATAAAATTCCTTGCTTGTTATATTTAGACGTCCAGAAGTTTATATGTCTTATGTTGACGTTGCAAGCGCCGCGCAGAACGCTTACTTTAAATAAAGCCCTTAACTCAAGTTGTACACAGAAGCACAAAGGATGTCTATGAGCCCGGATGATCTGCATTTACAGTTACGTAATCTTCGCACCGACGATTACCCGCAACTAAAAGCCTTGATGGACAAGGTTTACCCCGATATTGGCGGGGCTTGGGGCGAGCACACCATTCAAAAATTAATTAAAGAATTTCCAGAGGGCCAAATTTGTCTAGAAGACAATGGCCAGTTGGTTGGCGTGGCGCTGACGGTGAAAGTGAAATACGCCCGCTTTAGTAACCCGCATACCTATGACGACTTAATGGACGCCCGCGAGAATATTTTAAATGACCGCAAGGGTGATGCCATTTATGGGCTAGATGTATTGATTCACCCAGACTACCGCGGTTTTCGCTTAGGTCGCCGTTTGTACGATGCCCGCAAAGAGCTATGCCGCCAGTCGAATTTGAAGGCTATTTTAGCCGGCGGACGTATTGTGAACTTTCACAAATATGCCGACGAGATGACTCCCGGCCAATACATTGAAGCGGTACACCGCCGTGAAATATACGACCCCATTCTGACCTTTCAGTTAGCCAACGACTTCACCGTGAAGCGCTTGCTTGGTAAATACCTGCCCGAAGACAAGCGTTCGGTTGGCTTTGCTACCTTGCTTGAGTGGGATAACTTTTTGTATGAACCGTCAGATAACATTCTTGGCTCGCGCATTCGTAACGTACGCATTGGTGCTGTGCAGTGGCAAATGCGCGAAATTGACTCGGTCGAAGAAATGCTGCGCCAAGTAGAGTACTTTGTCGACGCGATGTCGAACTATCAAAGTGATTTTGCGGTATTTCCCGAGTTTTTCAATGCGCCATTAATGGGCCTCACCGACCAAAGCCAACAAAAAGACGCGATTCGCTTTTTGGCTGGTTTTACCGAGCGCTTTAAGCGCGAAATGTCGCAAATGGCCGTCAGCTACAACATCAACATTATCACCGGCTCTATGCCACTGAACGAAGACGACGTGATTTATAACGTGTCGTACTTGTGCCGCCGCGACGGTACCATTGAAGAGCAGCGTAAAATTCATGTTACCCCGCACGAAAAGCGCGACTGGGTTATTGAAGGCGGCGACCACGTGCAGGTGTTTGACACCGACGCCGGTAAAGTGGGTATTTTGATTTGTTATGACGTTGAATTTCCAGAGCTAGGCCGGCTAATGGCCGACGAAGGCCTCGAGATCTTGTTCGTACCGTTTTGGACCGACACGCGCAACGCCTATTTACGCGTGCGCCACTGTGCTCAAGCCCGTGCGGTAGAAAACGAATGTTATGTCGTCACTTGTGGCAGCGTGGGTAACTTACCGCAAGTTGAAAGCTTAGATGTGCAATATGCGCAGTCAGCGGTATTTTCCCCGTCGGACTTTGCCTTCCCTTATGATGCAATTTTGGCCGAGACCACGCCAAACACCGAGCAGCTTATTTTCTCCGATCTAAACTTGGACGAGCTACGTTATTTACATCATGAAGGCTCGGTAACGAACCTAAAAGACCGTCGTACGGATATTTATGAAGTTGCCCGTAAGTGGTAACCAACAAATAAAAATACAGAACAACAAGGATTTATTATGCCGGTAAAACTACTTAAACCAACCGAAGAGGCGTACCAATATCCGCTTTTAATCAAACAATTGCTGTTGTCTAGCCAGCGCTACGCAGGCGACAACGAAATTGTTGGCGGCAACAACGGAAAGCGTTATAGCTACCAAGAGTTTAATGAGCGAGTTTGCCGGCTTGCTAACGTGCTTACCGAAGCGGGCGTGAAAGCAGGCGACGTGGTGGCCGTGCTCGATTGGGACACCCCACGTTATCTCGAGTGCTTCTTCGCCATACCTATGATTGGTGCCGTGCTACACACCGTGAACGTGCGCTTAGCACCTGAGCAAATTGTCTACACCATGAACCATGCCGAAGACAAATTGGTATTGGCCCATGACGATTTTCTGCCGTTATTAGCCCAAGTTAAACATGAGCTGGTTACCGTAGAAAAATATATGCAATTAAGTGATAGCGATACGCCAGCAGAAGCGCCGTTAAAGACTATTGGTGAGTATGAGTCGTTGCTAAGTGGAGCGTTGCCAGAGTTTGATTTCCCCGATTTTGATGAAAATGCGATTGCCACCACCTTCTACACCACGGGCACCACCGGCAACCCGAAAGGCGTGTATTTCTCGCACCGCCAATTAGTGCTGCACACCATGGCACTTGCCGCCACCACGTCCATGAATGACAACATGCAGCTGATGCAAGCCTCCAGTGTGTACATGCCCATTACGCCAATGTTCCACGTGCATGCATGGGGTGTGCCGTTTGTGGCCACTATGATGGGCTTAAAACAGGTGTACCCAGGTCGTTACGAGCCAGCAACCCTGCTGAAATTGTTTGTGACCGAAAAAGTGACTTTCTCGCACTGCGTACCGACTATTTTGCAAATGGTGCTCAGCAGTGAAAAAGCCAAAGCCATTGATTTTAGTGGCTGGCAGGTGCTTATTGGTGGTAGCGCTTTAACGGCAGGCCTTGCCAGCGCAGCGCTTGAACGCGGTATTCAAATTTATACGGGTTACGGCATGTCGGAAACCTGTCCGCTGTTAAGCACCACCTGGATGCCGTTAAACGCTGATGAATTCACGCACGACCAACAAGTGGCCGAACGCATTAAAACCGGTCGCCCGGTACCGTTTGTGAATATGCGCATTATTGACAGCAATGGTCGTTTCTTACCGCATGACGGCGAGGCGATGGGCGAAGTGGTGGTACGCACACCATGGTTAACGCAGGGTTACTTAAATGAACCTGAAAAAAGCGAAGAGCTATGGGCTAACGGTTGGATGCACACCGGCGACGTGGGCACCATTGATAGCACTTACACGCTGCAAATTCGCGACCGTATTAAAGACGTCATTAAAACTGGCGGCGAGTGGGTGTCGTCACTCGACATTGAAAACCTAATCAGCAAACACCCTGACATTGAGCTAGCCGCCGTTGTTGGTCTGCCCGACGACGAGTGGGGCGAGCGCCCACATGCCATCGTCACCGCCCGTGCTGGCGCGTCAGTAGACCGCGATGCCGTGGCCGCGCATATGCAGCAATACATTGACGAAGGCCTTATCGAAAAGTGGTACTTGCCAGACACCGTAAAAGTTGTGGATGAAATTCCACGTACTAGCGTTGGCAAAATTGATAAGAAAGTGATTCGTGAAATGCTAAAGCCCAATTAATGGGCTTTAGCGTAATCAAACACCCAATTCACATAAAGCTCAGTGCCGGTTTTTAAGGCCTCTTCGTCGGCATAAAAGTACGGCGAATGGTTGCTTGGCGCTTCGGCTGGGTTTTGACCTTCAGGGGTAATGCCTAAGAAGACAAACAAGCCGGGTACTTCAAGCGCATAAAACGAGAAGTCTTCGGCACCGGTGACGAGCGCGTTTACTTTCACGTTGTCAGCGCCTGCTACGCGCTGCATAGTGGGTAGCATTTGGCGTGTTAGTTCGGGGTTGTTAATAGTTACTGGATAGCCTTCGTCAATGTGCACGTGAGCTTCAGCGCCGCTGGCTTTGGCGGTCATTTCTGCGGTGGTTTTCAGGTTCTCAAAAATTTGTGCGCGGTTGCCCATGTCGAAATTACGAATGGTGCCTTCTAAGTACACTTCATCGGGAATAATGTTGTTGCGCACGCCGCCTTCAACAATACCGAAGCTAACCACAGCGGGCGCTTTGGTAATGTCCACTTGGCGCGAGACAATGCTTTGCGTGTTGCTAATAATTTGGCCTGCGGCCACAATGGGATCAACCCCGCCCCATGGGCGCGAGCCGTGAGTTTGGCGGCCTTTGACATTAATTTCAAAGCGATCAGACGAGGCCATAAGTGGGCCTTCGCGGTAACCAATTTGTCCGGTGTTGCCTGCCGACCACACGTGAATACCGAATACTGCTTCTGGTTGGTATTGTTTGAACATGCCTTCTTTGAGCATGAGTTCAGCACCGCCTTCTTCACCAGCTGGCGCGCCTTCCTCGGCGGGTTGAAAGATAAATACCACGTTACCGGCCAGTTGATCACGCATGGTAGCAAGTTGCTCAGCTGCGCCCATCAGCATCGCCACGTGCAAGTCATGACCGCAGGCATGCATGACGCCAACTTCTTTGCCGCGGTACTCTGAAACGGCTTTTGAGGCAAAGGGCACATCGGTAAGTTCGGTGACTGGCAGGGCATCCATATCAGCGCGCAAGGCAATAGTGGGGCCTGGTTTAGCGCCCTTAAGTAAGCCCACCACACCGGTATGTGCAACGCCGGTTTGTACTTCTAAGCCAAGCGCTTCAAGGTGCTCGGCAACAACTTTTGCGGTACGAAATTCACGATTACTTAGCTCGGGGTGTTGGTGTAAGTCGCGGCGCCATTCAATAACTTTCTGTTCTAGCTCGGCGTTAATTCGAACGGCTGATTCGGCCTTGGCAGCGCCGGCTGTTAAACTCGTTGCGGTGAGAAGAGCCAAGCTGATTAAAGAATATTTCATGGCGATTACCTTTTGTAGCAGGACTATTGAGTCATAGTTGTCAAGTTATCATATTCTGCATTTGTCGAAGCACCTTCGGGTAATTTTCCGCTGTACGCCGAGACGGTGAGCTGCCCTTCAATAAGATGGTTGTCACTAGCATCTGAAATAGAGAAGCTGGAGGTGTCATTCAGATAAAGCGATGCTTCAATCGCCCGTTCGTTTTCCCATGAATCATACAATTTTTTATGAAATGATAAGTATACTTTTGCAGCCGTTTTTCCCGAGTGTTCAAAAAGATTAATAAGCACTTCAACTTTATACTCGTTTTGTGAGTTTGGATGGCTTAGATAGAGACTCATTGGATGCCCAACAAAGGCATTAGCGATGATATTTGTGAACAACTCTCCATCATAGCCGAAGTCGAGTTTCAATGAGGCTGCTTGAGTTGAAGCTTGTGATTTCTCGTCTATGTTAAGTTCGCCTGCTTGTGAGCTTGTAACAGAAGAAGCTAACAGAAGTATCAAAGTAAGTATGAACATTAATTTTTGAGTCATAACAACTCCCTAACGTTGCTTTTAAAAAACACACATTCTGAGCGGTTAGGTTTAGCGAGAGTTAGAATGAATGTCAATGTGTAAAGTCGCTTTAAACGGAGCGGGTTGGCTAAAAAACAATCAACCTCCTACTTCGAGAGCAGTAGGTAAATCGGCGAAGTGTTCATATGTTGGCCAAGGTACGGTTATATCGAACACCTCATTGGCGTATTCAAACTGTAATTTCCAAGCATGCAAGTGCAGGTGTTCAGCGCTTTCGCCTCCGTAGCGGGTGTCGCCGCATATCGGTACGCCAATGCTCTTTAAAGCAACCCGTAGCTGATGGGTGCGCCCAGTGGTCGGTTTGAGCACATAGTAACGGTAGCCCGGCTTTAATGAAAAACTGGTAAAGCGTGTTTGTGCGGGGTTTTCTTGGCTGTGCAGTAGGCGCCAATTGCCGCGTCGTACTTTTTGCATGTCGCCGCTAATAAGGCCTTGTTTTTTCTTCGGCTTACCGGCACAAATGGCAAGGTAGGTTTTGTGAATAGTCCGGTGTGCAAACAAGCCACTTAAGGCGGCTGCGGCGTGCTGATTGCGGCCAATAAGCAAAGCGCCCGAGGTTGGCGTGTCTAGCCGATGTATTGGCCAAAGCGGTTCATGCAATTGTTCGCTAAGTTGCTGAACCACACCAAGCTCGTTATCGTTAGCGTGCATGGGGGCCCCAGCCGGTTTATTCAGCACATAAAAATCGGGGTGGCTAAACACTATGGATAACTCTCGCATGCCGTTATACTTGCCTTAAGTGATAGATATTAAATTGGAATAGTACATGTCGCCGGAACGCTTCGCACGTATCTCTAAACTTCTGGACCAGCGCCAGAGCGATCTTACGTTGTGTTTAGAGAGTGTCCACAAAAATCATAACCTTGCTGCTTTGGTGCGCACCGCCGATGCGGTGGGTATTCACGATGTGCATGCCATTTGGTATGAGCGCCATTTTCGTCTCACGCGAGGTGCCGCCGTAGGCAGTGAAAAGTGGGTGAAAGTACATCATCATGATGGCTTAACCCCGTGCATTGAGCAATTGCGAAGCGAAGGTAAGCAGGTTTTAGTCACCAATTTATCTGACCAAGCCGTTGATTTTCGCGCTATTGATTACACCAAACCGACGGCAATCATCATGGGGCAAGAACGCCGAGGGGTTACCCCTGAAGCCATTGCTGCTGCTGATCACGAAATTATTATTCCTATGGTAGGTATGGCCGAGTCGTTGAATGTTTCTGTTGCGGCGGCTGTCATATTGTATGAAGCCCAGCGTCAACGCGATGCGGCGGGAATGTATCAACAACCGACGTTAAGCGCCCAAGAACGCGAACGCGTGCTATTTGAAGGTGGTCACCCTATTTTTGCGCGCTTATGCCGCTTAAACAACATTCCGTACCCAAGCTTAGATAGCGATGGGCAAATTGCTGCCGATGACACTTGGTGGCAGCAAATTCGGAGCGCCAAAAGATGACAACGGACGGTCTTCATCGCATTCCGCTTAGCACCCTAAAAGGTGTTGGGCCAAAGCTACAAATCAAGCTTGAAGAAAAGCTCGGTTTGGCGAATGTGCAAGATGTATTGCTACACCTGCCCCTGCGTTATGAAGACCGTTCGCGTATTTACCCTATTGCCGCGTTGCAACCGGGCACCAGTGCGACCGTGATTGCCGAAGTGCTGAAAGCTGAAGTTGCCTATGGGCGCAGGCGTATGCTCAAAGTGCGCGTGCGCGATGCGAGTGGCGTGCTTAATTTGGTGTTCTTCCAGTTTTCTGCCGCGCAGTTAAAGCAATTTGCGCAAGGTACACGGCTACAATTATTTGGTGAAGCACGTCGCGGGCTAAGTGGCCCCGACATGATTCATCCGGAATACAAAATTATTGAGGGCGAGGCGCCGGTGTTAGGCGAAGAGGCGCTCACCCCCGTTTACCCAGCCACCGAAGGGGTGCAGCAAGCCCTACTTAGAAAACTAAGTGAGCAAGCACTTACCTACTTGAATGAACAAGCGTTGCCTGAGCTTCTGCCCGCTGAATTACAGCCCGGAGGTATTAGCCTAGCGCAAGCTATTCGTACTTTGCATCGGCCGCCGCTTGATGTCAGTTTGCAGCAGCTGATGGAAGGTACGCACCCGGCACAAACACGCTTAGCCGCAGAAGAGCTACTGGCTCATCAACTTAGCTTGTTAAAGTTGCGCGCCCTAAAGCAGGCCCACCAAGCGCGCGCACTAACCGTGAACAATGAATTGCAGCATGAGTTTTTAGCGCAGTTGCCATTTCAGCCTACGGGCGCGCAGCAGCGAGTGGTGGCTGAAATACAGCAGGACCTTGCGCAACCCATGCCGATGATGCGCTTGGTGCAAGGTGACGTCGGCTCGGGAAAGACCCTCGTAGCAGCCCTGTCAGCGCTAACAGCCATCGGGCAGGGGTACCAAGTTGCGCTTATGGCCCCCACCGAAATTTTGGCTGAACAGCACGCCTTAACCTTTCGTCAATGGCTCGAGCCGCTCGGTATTCAGGTGGGGTGGTTAGCAGGCAAGCAAAAAACCAAAGAGCGTGCTGAAAATTTAGCGGCAATCGCTGCCGGCCAAGTACAGCTAGTGGTTGGCACGCACGCGTTGTTTCAGGCCGAAGTGACTTATAAAAACTTAGTTTTAGTGATTATTGATGAACAACATCGTTTTGGTGTGCACCAACGCTTAGAATTGCGCCAGAAGGGCATTGACCAAGGTTTTCAGCCGCATCAGTTGATTATGACTGCAACGCCAATTCCACGAACCTTGGCGATGACCGCTTATGCCGACTTAGCTACGTCGATTATTGACGAATTACCCCCTGGGCGAACGCCGGTAACCACAGTGGCGATTCCTGATACGCGCCGTGATCAGGTCATTGAGCGGGTGCATGAAGTGTGCACCAAACAGGGCTTGCAGGCGTATTGGGTGTGTACGCTCATTGAAGAGTCGGAGGCACTGCAGTGCCAAGCGGCAGAAGACACCGCCACTCAGTTGCAAGAAGCCTTGCCGAATTTACGTATTGGGCTGGTGCACGGGCGCTTGAAAAGCCAAGAGAAAGAAGCCGTGATGAGCGCATTCAAAGCGCACCAGCTGGATTTGTTAGTGGCAACCACGGTTATAGAGGTGGGTGTTGACGTACCTAATGCTAGCCTGATGATTATTGAAAACCCCGAGCGCTTAGGCTTAGCGCAATTGCACCAGTTGCGAGGTCGGGTTGGTCGCGGTGCTGCAGCAAGCCATTGTGTGTTGTTGTACCATTCGCCGCTGTCGAAAACGGCCACGCAACGCTTGGCAGTACTGCGCGACAGTAGTGACGGCTTTGTCATTGCCCAGCGCGATTTGGAGCTGCGCGGGCCGGGTGAATTGCTGGGCCAAAAACAAACCGGATTAACGGAAATGAAAGTGGCCGATTTAGTGAAACACGCCCACCTTGTTGACCAAGTACAGCACATGGCACAGGTATTGTGGCAGCGTTATCCGCAAACCACGGACGCACTCATACAACGTTGGCTGCCGCGGCGAGACCACTACGCCCAAGCATGATTTCGTAGTACACTAGCGCGCACATGCGCAAAAAGGCTTAACCATGAAAGATAACAACCAAGACACCATTGATTTTGGCTACAAGCAGGTTGCTAAAAACGAAAAGCAGAACCTCGTTGCCAATGTTTTTAACTCAGTGGCGCAAAAATATGACGTCATGAACGACTTAATGTCATTTGGCATTCACCGTTTGTGGAAGCGTTACACCATTGATAGCAGTGGTGTACGTACGGGCATGAAGGTTCTCGACATTGCCGGCGGTACTGGTGACTTAACTGCGCAGTTTTCGAAACGTGTGGGCCCAACTGGCGAAGTGGTCTTGGCGGATATAAACGACGCCATGCTGGAAGTTGGCCGCGACAAACTGCGTAATCGTGGCATTGTGGGCAACGTGCGCTATGTGCAGGCTAACGCCGAAGAATTGCCGTTTGCCGATGATAGCTTTGACATTATTACCATTGCGTTTGGCTTACGTAATGTGACCGATAAGCAAAAAGCGCTTGAGTCGATGTTTCGTGTACTCAAGCCAGGCGGCCGCCTGTTGGTATTGGAGTTTTCAAAACCAGTACAGCCGTTGTTAAACCAAGCTTACGATTTTTACTCGTTCAATGTCTTGCCCAAAATGGGCCAGATGGTTGCTGGCGATGCTGAGAGCTACCAGTATTTGGCCGAGTCCATTCGCATGCACCCAGATCAAGAAACGCTTAAAGGCATGATGGAACAAGCGGGTTATGACCAAGTTACCTATACCAATTTAACTGGTGGTATTGTGGCGCTGCATCGTGGGTTCAAATTCTAATGTTGTTTACCGTGTTACCGACAGCCGCCGCAGAAGCGCTTGCAAACCAACTACTGAGCCTCGATGACGCTTCGCCTGCACGCCTGCACAAGCTGGCGGACAAACGTTTGCGCGTTACCTTAAGTGAATTGGGGAAACCCTTTACCTTGCAGGTTTGCTCGCAGCAGTTAATTTTTAGTTGGGTTGATAACGAGCCTGTCGATTGCCACATTATAACGCGTTTAGCGGTGCTACCTGAGCTACGCGACACCGCCAATATTACTCGGCTTATTAAGGCCGATGCGCTGGATATTGAAGGCGACCCCATGCTAGCGCAGCAATTTGCACAGCTGTTTGTGGCGTTAGACATTGACTGGCAAGAGCAATTAGCACAGCGCATTGGTGATGTACCCGCGCACTTTTTAAGCCAGGCGTTTATGCGCAGTCGGCGTTGGCTAGAACAAGCGATGGCAGACCAAAAAGCTTGGGTTCGCGATGTACTGGTGGAAGAAAAGCAGCTACTGGTTAGCCAAGCTGAGTTCACTGGTTTTAGCGAAGCGTTGCAGCAATTGCGCGCCGCCGTTGATCGGCTTGAGCGTAACCTGGCAGCGGTAAACAAAAGGAAAACCTCGTGAGTATTCGGTTACAGCGCGCTTATCAAATTACTCGTACGTTTTTGAGCTATGGGCTCGATGAAATTATTCCTGCGCGTTGGTTGCCTTGGAGCCTTCGGGTAGGCCGCTATGCGCTATTTTGGATGCCCAATAAGCACAAAGACAAACCGGCAGGGGCACGCTTACGCCTTGCGCTAGAAAGCCTTGGCCCGGTGTGGGTGAAGTTTGGCCAAATGCTCTCAACTCGGCGCGACTTGCTGCCACCAGACATTGCCAATGAGCTTGCCGTGCTGCAAGACCGGGTGAAAGCCTTTCCGGGCGAACAAGCGCAACAACTCATTGAAAAAGCACTTGAGTTGGTGAGCATTGACGAAGCGTTTGACGACTTTGCGGTGCAGCCATTGGCTTCAGCCTCTATTGCCCAAGTGCATACCGCGCGGTTGAAGCAGGGTGATGATGCTGGCAAAGACATCGTGATTAAAGTCATTCGCCCAGATATTCGCACCTCTATTGATGCCGACTTGCGCTTAATGGAAACCCTGGCCAGCGTGTTGGCGCGTCACTTGCCTGATGGCCGCCGCTTAAAGCCAAAAGAAGTTGTCAAAGAATACCGCAAAACCTTGCTTGATGAGCTTGATCTGCTGCGTGAAGCCGGTAACGCGATTCAACTGAAGCGCAATTTTGAAAACTCGCCGTTACTGTATATTCCTACGGTTTACAGTGATTACAGCCGCCACAATGTGATGGTCATGGAGCGCATTGATGGTATTCCGGTAAGTGACGTCGATACGTTAATGACCCTTGGCGTGAATATGAAGAAACTCGCGGAACGCGGCGTTGAAGTCTTTTTCACCCAAGTATTTCGCGATAGTTTTTTCCATGCCGATATGCACCCAGGTAATATCTTTGTGTCACGCGAAAACCCAGATGACCCGCAATATTTAGGTATTGATTTCGGCATTGTTGGCACTTTAAACCGTGAAGACAAGCGTTACCTTGCCGAGAACTTTTTGGCGTTTTTCAATCGTGACTATCGCAAAGTTGCCGAACTACACGTTGATTCGGGTTGGGTGCCGTCGCACATTAATGTGGAAGAATTTGAGTCTGCTATTCGCACCGTATGTGAGCCAATATTTAATAAGCCGTTGGCCGATATTTCATTTGGACATGTGTTGGTGAACTTGTTTAACACTGCTCGGCGTTTCGAAATGGAAGTGCAACCGCAGTTAGTGTTGCTGCAAAAAACCTTGTTGTACGTGGAAGGTTTAGGGCGCACCTTGTACCCCCAACTTGATTTGTGGCAAACCGCCAAACCGTTTTTAGAACGTTGGATGCAAGAACAGCTAGGTTGGCGCGCGGTGGTGCGGTCGGTGAAAGAAAATGCGCCCTATTGGGCGGAAAAATTGCCCGAAATGCCAACCTTGCTTTATGATTACCTGCAACAACAGCGGCCGTTGGCCCGCACGCAACAACAACTATTGGCGCAATTACGCGCCACCCAGCAACGCCAGTCACAGGCATTGTGGTGGGGCGTATTAACCAGTGGCTTATTAATTAGCACAACGCTGTTATTTATTAGCGAACAACCCCTTTGGGTTGTGGCAAGCAGTGCCGCAGCAACGGTGCTTAGTGGATTATTTGCATGGCGACGAAGCCATTAATTAAATGAGGTAAATGTATGGGACCTAGCGTATGGCAGTTGCTGGTTGTATTAGTGATTATTGTGCTTATTTTTGGCACCAAACGCTTCCGCAATATTGGTTCAGACTTGGGCTCAGCCGTAAAGGGTTTTAAAAAGTCAGTGAGTGATGACGATAAAGAGCCAAAAGAATTAGATTCGGCAAGCCAAAACAAAACCAACGAAAGCGTCGAAAAAAAGTCAGAAGATAAATAAGCCCTATGTTTGATATTGGCTTTTGGGAGCTTGTTATCATTGCTATTTTGGGGCTCATTGTACTGGGCCCTGAACGCTTGCCGGGCGCCTTGCGATCGCTACAACGCGGGGTTGGTAAAGTGCGTGAATTCTCTAGCAATGTGCAGGCCGAGTTGAAGCACGAGCTACGCATTAAAGAGCTTCATGAACACTTAAAAAAAGCCGAGCAGTTGAACATGGATGAGCTACCGCCTGATTTGCAACGTTCAGTAGCTGAGTTACGCTCAGCTGCGGCACAAGTGCAGCGGCCTTACGCCAAACCTGACTCTAATACCAATAAGAAACCCGACGCAAGCAACACCACGGATACTGATACCAATGGCTAGCCAGTCTCCGCTTATTGATCACCTGTTAGAGCTGCGTCGTCGATTACTGCATGCCGTGATAGCCGTAGGGCTAGTTTTCGCTATTGCCGCGACTTTTGCTGACCAGCTATACCAATGGTTAGCAGCGCCGATGATCGCCAGCTTGCCGCAGGGTACATCGATGATCGCAACGGACGTCGCAACTCCGTTTTTTACCCCGTTTAAACTTGCCTTTGTGGTTTCAATAGCCTTTGCGATTCCGTATTTGCTGTGGCAGTTATGGGCATTTATCGCGCCCGGATTGTACAAAAAAGAAAAACGCTTAGTGGTTCCCTTGCTGGTCAGCAGTACCTTGCTATTTTTTTCAGGCGTTGCATTTGCCTATTTTGTGGTGTTGCCATTGGCGCTTAATTTCTTGGCAGCGGCCGCCCCTGAAGGGGT
Source organism: Gammaproteobacteria bacterium (assembly GCA_018222985.1). GTDB lineage: Bacteria > Pseudomonadota > Gammaproteobacteria > Enterobacterales > Alteromonadaceae > Pseudidiomarina. The sequence continues at coordinate 100,881 of JAAEZG010000003.1, read as the reverse complement.
GACTGTGGCAACCGATATATCCAGCTACCTTGACTTTGTGCTGACTATTTTTATGGCCTTTGGTATTGCTTTTGAAACGCCCGTGGCGATTATTTTGTTGTGTTGGAGCGGCACCACGAGCGTTGAGTCATTGCGTCGTAAGCGCCCATATATTATCGTCATAGCCTTTATTGTAGGCATGCTACTTACGCCACCGGATGTTATTTCGCAAACGTTATTAGCAATTCCAATGTGGCTTTTATTTGAATTTGGTTTGCTTATAGCCAGCTTCTATCAACCAAAAACAGAACCGGAACAACAGGAATAACGAATGATTAAAAATACTCTTGCTCGTGCGGGCCTGCTCATCAGTGTTTTCAGTATCTCGATGTCAGCAGCACAAGCACAAGACCTTACTGAGCAGTTATCTATTTGTGCTGGCATTAACAACCCACTTGAGCGTTTGGTCTGTTTTGACAATGTTGTGGCTGGCGAAGGTGTTGCCGCAACTAACTCGGCATCAACCCGTAACGCCATGGCGAACGAACGGCAAGTTGCACCGGCCGCAGCTGGTTTTGGCAGCGAGTTAATTCAAGACAGTACAAACTCAGAAGCAGACAGCGTGACCATTCAAATTGAGAGCTACTCGAAGAATCGTTTAGGGCGTTTGGTTATTGTCACCACAGATGGTCAAGTGTGGGAGCAAATATCGGCAGAGTCTTACCCGATTGATGCGAATGCAACTTACTTTATTGAGCGCGGCGCCTTGAATTCATATTACTTAGGGCGCACCGATATGAATCGGCGTACCAACGTTCGACGCACCAAATAATGCGCTGGTTCGATAGCGGCGTTAACTTAACCAATGGCAAATTGTTTCGCGATGTTGAAGGCGTGTTGCGCCGCGCCCGCGAAGCCGGGGTTGAGAAAATGCTGGTTATCGGCACCAATTTGGCGGAAAGTCGTGATGCCATCCGTTTGTGCGAGCAGTACCCAGACCAACTCGTCGCTTCGGTTGGCATTCATCCGCATGATGCCGACGCAGCTGCAGATGATTTCATTGAACAATTAGCCACTTTAGCCCAGCACCCCAGTGTGGTGGCGATTGGCGAATGCGGCTTAGACTTTAACCGTAATTACTCACCTCAGCCCAAGCAACGCGATGTGTTTGAAGCGCAACTGCAGCTTGCGGCGCACTTAAAATTACCGGTTTATTTGCATGAACGCGATGCACATCGTGAGCAATGTGAATTATTAGCGCGTTATCAATCAGCTATACCAAAAATGCTGACGCATTGCTTTACCGGTGGAAAAAAAGAGCTTGCACCTTACCTCGAACTTGGTTGTTATATAGGCATAACAGGTTGGTTGTGCGATGAGCGGCGTGGTACAGAATTGCAAGAGGCGGTGTTGGATATACCGCTTAATCGGTTGTTATTAGAAACCGATGCACCATTTTTAGCACCACGCCACGTACGACCTCGAATAAAACAAAACGAGCCATGTTACTTGCCGGCTATCGGCGAGTTTTTGGCGCAGCTACGACAACAGGAAGTCAGCCAAATTGCTGCCCAAACATGGCAAAACAGCGTTAGCTTTTTCGCAAAATAGGGATGCTATGAAATTAAACGTTATCCACCAGTTGCTGTTAGTTCTGGTGGTTTGGTGCTTCGGGTCAGCGCTTCCCGCAGCTCAAGCAGAGCCAATAAAACCAACAGTTTATTACCAAGCAGAGTCTGAGAACACCTCGCTGACACAGCTCATTGATTCGCCTGTACAGCAGTGGCGAACAATACCTGAAGGTGAAGCGGTGTCGTTTGGCTATACCCCACAAGCGTATTGGTTTCGTATGCACATTGCAGCCAACGATGCCGACCGTATGTTGTACTTGGGGTACCCACTGTTAGACAGCATTGATGTCTATTTTGTGCGTAACGGGCAAGTTATTCACACTATTAGCATGGGCGACCAACTGCCGTTTGCTGAGCGCCCTGTACATAATAAAAACTTTGTTGTTCCTGTTCCCACCCACGCCGAGCACGACGTTTATATTCGCGTACGTACGGAGAGTTCGTTGCGATTTCCGTTAGAGCTGTGGGAACCGCTTGATTTTATGGAAGCCAACCAATACCAAGTTGCCGCGACAGGGCTCTATTTTGGCTTGCTGCTGTGTATGGCTATTTATAACTTGTTTAATTTTTTGGTGACCCGCGAAATCAGTTTTTTAAATTACTCCGCCTATACGCTTTCAATTGGTTTGCTGATGGCGGGCTTAGACGGCGTTGGTTATCAATATTTGTGGCCTAATTGGATTTGGCTGCAAGATCGCATCGTCACCATGATTGGTAGCATTATGATTATGTTTGCCACTTTGGTAACCATGGGCATCTTACAAACCAAAATTCATAGCATAACCATTCACAAGTGGCTGCGTCGCTTTATGGTGGTGTACGGCATCACCTTTGTGCTGAGTATTTTTCTGCCTTATGCCACGCTGATTCCATTTGTACTGATTTTGGCGGTTGTTTGCAGTAGCTTCTTGCTGAGTAGCGGCATTGTGCTGTGGCGCCGTGGGTTAATCTACGCGCGCATTTATACCCTAGCCCTCAGTGCACTACTTGGCGCGATATGTATCAACGCCTTGGGCTATTTAGGCCTGTTTGAGTCGGTGTTTGTGCAGCGTTACGCCATTATGGCAGCCTCTGCCTTTGAGGTGCTGCTATTGTCATGGGCACTCGCCATTCGTTTTAACGACGGTCGCAAAGAGCAGTTAGCCTTAAAAGAGCAGATTAACCATCAACTAGAAGACATGGTGTCGCAGCGAACTGTTGAGCTTGAGCGGGTTATGGTGCGGTTACAAGAAGCCAATCAAGAGCTTGAGCAGCGCAGTAACGAAGACGGTTTAACGGGGTTGTATAACCGCCGCTTCTTGAATCAAGAATTTAAACGTGAGTTTCGACGTTGCCGCCGTAACGGCACTCATTTAACGCTGATGATGCTCGATATTGACCATTTTAAAGCGCTCAATGACAGTTATGGTCATTTATTGGGCGACCAAGTTTTGATGGACCTTGCGCATTTATTAAAACGTAACCTACGCCGCGCCAGTGATACGCTGTATCGCTATGGCGGTGAAGAGTTCACGTTGCTGCTACCAGACACTGACGAAGTAGGCGCGCGTGACTTGGCTGTTAAGCTTGCTACAGCGGTACGTGAGCACGCGTTTGATACCGATCATGGTCCTATGCATATCACGGTGAGTATTGGTGTTGCGGTGGCTTCGCCTGAGGTCTATGATCAGCCAACACAATTATTGGCGGCCGCCGACGAAGCTTTATATCGCGCCAAGGGCGCAGGGCGCGATCAAATTCGTGTGATTGCCGACCGCGAGCGGGCGCCATCAAACTTAACTAGCTAGTGAAGGACAATTTATGCAGCATGTCAGTCATTTTCCATTTCGGCGTATGCGTCGCTTGCGACGCCATGATTTCAGCCGCCGTATGGTTGCCGAGCACCAATTAAGCGCAGCAGATTTTATTTATCCGGTGTTTGTTATTCCCGGTGAGCAGCAGCGTCAACAAGTCGCTTCCATGCCAGGCGTAGAACGCTTATCCATCGACTTGCTAGTTGACGAGTGTCAAGAGATTGCGGCGCTGGGTATTCCTGCTGTGGCATTATTTCCGGTGACACCGGCCGAGGACAAGTCATTGACTGCGGAAGCGGCCTGGGACGATCAGGGCTTGGCGCAGCGAGCTGTGCGTGCCATCAAGGCAGCAGTACCAGAGCTTGGCGTGATTACCGACGTGGCGTTAGATCCTTTCACCACCCATGGTCAAGACGGCATTATTGATGACGATGGCTATGTGCAAAATGACATTACCACCGAAGCTTTGGTGCGACAGGCATTGTCGCATGCGCGGGCTGGTGCTGATGTGGTCGCGCCGTCAGATATGATGGACGGACGCATTGGGGCCATTCGCGAAGCGCTGGAAGAAAACGGCTTTATTCATGTGCAAATTATGGCTTACTCAGCTAAGTATGCATCCGCTTTTTATGGCCCGTTCCGTGACGCAGTCGGCTCGGCTGGCAACTTAAAAGGCGGCAATAAAAAAACCTACCAAATGGACCCCGCCAATAGTGACGAGGCGCTGCATGAAGTGGCCTTAGACATTGAAGAGGGCGCGGACATGGTGATGGTGAAGCCTGGCATGCCGTATTTGGATATTGTACGCCGCGTGAAAGACCAGTTTAAAGTACCAACCTTTGCGTATCAGGTTAGCGGGGAATACGCCATGATGCAGGCGGCCATCGCTAACGGTTGGCTAAGCCATGATGTGATTATGGAGTCGTTATTAGGCTTCAAGCGCGCAGGTGCTGACGGTGTTTTGACGTATTTTGCCAAGTACGCAGCGCAGCAATTGCGCGACCAGCAGTCTTAAGTCAATGCGTCTGTGAGCGGGCTATTCGGTTGCGTTAACATGCGCACCAATAGTCCTTCGCGCAAAGCGCCCTTGGCAATATCAACCTGTTCGATAGCTAAACACTCAAACAACGCGATAAGAATACAAAGCCCACCCACAAACACGGGTTGGCGGTCACCGCGAATACCTAACTCACCCAGTTTTTTCACTTGCCCTAAGGCTATAACCTGCGCCATTAACTCATGCAGCCAAGCGAATGTAATGGGGCGTTTAGGCCGTGTGCGCATGTCGTAAAGGGTGCGAAAAGTACCCGAAGCTCCGCAAACGTGCTGCCAATGTGCAGCTAAAAAGCGCTTGCTATGCGGCTCAAGGGTGGCTCTTGCTGCTGCGATAGCGGCATCACAGTTGGCTTGCGAAATGAGTTGCTCACCAAAAAAACGGTTTTGCCAGGTAACGCACCCCATGTCGAGGCTAACAAGGTGTTCTGGCTGACAACCATGGCCAACAATAACCTCAGTACTAGCACCGCCAATATCGAGTACTAGTACATGTTGGTGGCTGTGTAATAAGTGCTCGGTGGCGCCTTGGTAAATTAGCTCCGCTTCAGTTTCACCGCTGATAACCTGTATGGAATGTCCCAGTGCTTGTTCGAGGCGAGCGAGCATAGCTTGGCTGTTGGTTGCTTTGCGTAGTGTTGCGGTTGCCACGCAGAGCACCCGCTCTGGTGCAATACCTTGCAGTAAGGTGGCGAAGTGGCTAAGGCAATCTAGGCCACGCTGGATGGCCTGTTCACTAACGACCATGTGCTGGTCAAAGCCATCGGCGAGCCGAACTTTTTGTCGGTGTCTGGCTAAAATGCGGTAATGGCCATCACGCTTTGCCGTGGCAATAATCAAATGAAAGCTGTTTGAGCCTAAATCGATTGCGGCAAAGCGTGCGTCCTGCATCGTCGTTATTTACCTTGTGGGTTTGCGGTTACCACCGCTGCGGCGTTGCTGATTGCCACCACGACGACCACCACGTGGTCGGCGCTGACTAGAGCGTGGCGTTTTTAAATCACTTAACAGGGCCGTTGGGTCGTATTTGGTCACGGGAATGCTATGACCAATATACTCTTCAATGGCTGGTAAGTTGTATACGTACTCTTCGCAGGCTAAATTTACCGCCTTGCCGCTTGCGCCGGCACGGCCTGTACGGCCAATACGATGCACGTAGTCTTCAAAGTCGTCAGGCAAGTCGTAGTTATACACATGGCTTACTTCAGGAATGTGTAATCCACGCGCGGCTACATCGGTAGCGACTAAGAAGTCCAGTTCGCCTTCGGTAAACTGCTCAAGAATTTTCAAGCGCTTGCGTTGCGGAACATCGCCGGTTAATAAACCCACTCGGTGGCCGTCGGCGTCAAGCCATTGAAACAGTTTTTCGCAAACGTGCTTGGTGTTAGCGAAAATAATGGCTTTGTCTGGCCAGTCTTCTTCAATCAGCGTCAGCAATAACTTCATTTTGTCTTGCTTCGACGGATAAAACAGCTCTTCGGTAATACGTTCGCCAGTTTTACGCAGTGGCTCAACTTCAACTTTCGTTGGCGAGTTCATGTGCTCATAGGCAAGTTCTTGCACACGTTGCGACAAGGTGGCTGAAAACAGCAAGCTCTGGCGTTCGCCAGGGGGTGGCATCTTGTGGAACATGTAGCGAATATCTTTAATAAAGCCTAGATCGAACATACGATCGGCTTCATCAAGCACTACCGTTTGGATTTTATCCAACTGATAAATGCCCTGTTTGTAATAGTCAATCAAGCGACCGGTGGTGCCGATAAGAATATCGACGCCTTCTTCAAGTTGTTGGCGTTGAGAATCGTAACCCTCGCCCCCATAAACAATGCCAAGGCGCATGTCGCAGTGTTGTGCGAGTTGCTCAGCATCGTTCGCAATTTGAATTGCAAGCTCACGCGTCGGCGCCATAATAATGGCACGCGGATAGCGTTTGTCACCGTTACGCGGGTTGTTGAGCAACGTCGTGAACGTGGCAATCAAAAACGCCAAGGTTTTACCTGTACCGGTTTGAGCCTGTCCAGCAACGTCTTTTCCGATTAGTGCAATCGGTAAGCTCAATGCTTGAATCGGTGTACAATGTTCAAATCCAACACTTTGCAGTGCGGACAATACCTGCGGGTGCAGGTCGAGATCGGCGAAGCGTGTCTCTGTTAAGTGTGTTTTACTCATGGCGTAAGCATATCAGTTTGCGCTAACATTCAAAAACAGAAATAATAGGGTTTTATTATTTCACGCGAATTCAGCAGCGGAGATTATCATGAGTGACAAAATTGTTCAGCTAAGTGATGAAAGTTTTGAGAGCGATGTTCTTAATTCAGACAAGCCAGTTCTAGTAGATTTTTGGGCAGAGTGGTGTGGCCCTTGTAAAATGATTGCGCCAATCTTGGACGATATCGCAAACGAATTTGGCGATCGCATCACTGTTGGTAAACTGAACGTTGACCACAATAACCAAACTCCACCAAAGTATGGTATTCGTGGTATTCCAACTTTATTGTTGTTTAAAAACGGCGAAGTGGCAGGAACCAAAGTAGGTGCCTTGTCAAAAGCGCAACTGGCTGAGTTCATTGAACAAAACCTGTAATAGCCGGTAAGTTTCAGCGGGTTGTTGTGGTTTGATCGACAGCAACCTTTGCTGTGCTTTTGCACAAATTACGCTGAAAAACTGGACGTTTTTCAATTTAAGTGTTACTTTTCTTGGCATAACTTTTCTTCAGGTTGCCAGCCTTCCGGCAGCCGTGCAGTCAAAACCCCGAGTCGTTTTTAACTAAATTACGTTTAACTATTTCCATTGGCCAAAAAGTCATAACCCCCCTATGAACCTAACAGAATTAAAAAATAAACCTGTAAACGAGCTGGTTCAGCTCGCAGAGACTATGGGCCTCGAGTCCATGGCGCGGATGCGCAAACAAGACATTATTTTCGCTATTTTGAAAGCGCACGCAAAAAGCGGCGAAGACATTTATGGCGATGGCGTGCTTGAAATTTTGCAAGATGGCTTCGGTTTCTTACGTTCGGCCGACTCGTCCTACTTAGCCGGGCCCGACGATATTTATGTGTCACCAAGCCAAATTCGCCGTTTCAACTTACGCACTGGCGACACGGTATCTGGGAAAATTCGACCGCCGAAAGAAGGCGAACGCTATTTTGCCCTCCTGAAGATCCGCGAAGTTAACTTCGACAAGCCTGAAAACTCCCGTAATAAAATTCTCTTTGAAAACCTTACCCCACTGCACGCTGACGAACGTATGCGTATGGAGCGTGGCAATGGCTCAACAGAGGATATTACGGCACGTGTGTTAGACCTTGCTTCACCGATTGGTAAAGGTCAGCGTGGTTTGATTGTGGCGCCGCCAAAAGCCGGTAAAACGTTGCTGCTGCAAAACATTGCGCAGTCAATTGCGGCAAACCACCCTGAATGCGTGCTCATGGTATTGCTTATTGACGAACGGCCAGAAGAAGTAACCGAAATGCACCGCCTTGTGAAAGGCGAAGTGGTTGCGTCTACGTTTGATGAGCCAGCTAACCGCCACGTGCAAGTTGCCGAAATGGTGATTGAAAAGGCCAAGCGATTGGTTGAACACAAGAAAGACGTGGTTATTTTGCTCGACTCTATTACTCGTTTAGCGCGCGCATACAACACGGTTATTCCTAGCTCGGGCAAAGTGTTAACCGGTGGTGTGGATGCCAACGCATTGCACAAACCGAAGCGCTTCTTTGGTGCTGCGCGAAATGTTGAGGAAGGCGGTAGCTTAACCATCATCGCAACAGCGCTAATCGATACCGGTTCAAAAATGGACGAAGTGATTTACGAAGAGTTTAAGGGCACCGGTAACATGGAACTGCACTTAAACCGTAAAATTGCTGAAAAACGCGTATTCCCTGCTATTGATTTCAATCGCTCGGGTACTCGCCGCGAGGAATTATTAACCTCGCAAGAAGAGCTACAAAAAATGTGGATTCTACGCAAAATTGTTCACCCAATGGGCGAAACTGAAGCGATGGAATTCCTCATCGATAAATTACAAATGACCAAAACCAATGACGAATTCTTCGAGGCCATGAAACGCCAGAAGAGCTAACGCCAGAAGAGCTAAACACGGTTAGGTTTGTTTGCGCAGCGCTAATTCAGTTAGCAATGCGAAGTGGTCTGAGCCAAACGGCGGTAGCCGTTTGAGCTCAACCAACATAAAGTGCTCACTATGAAACACATGGTCTAACGGCCAGCGCATCAGCGGAATTTTCGCGTGAAAGGTGTTGTATATGCCACGCCCCATGCGTGGATCCAGTAGCTTACTTTCTTGCAAAAACGCCCGGGTCGACTTCGACCAAGCCACATCGTTCAAATCTCCCGTCACAATAACGGGTCCCGACTCTTGCTTGGCCCGCTTCGCAATACGTAGTAGTTCGGTATCACGCTGTTTTGATTTGTAATTTTCAGTTGGGCTAGGTGGTGCCGGGTGCACACAATGCATGCGCACCGTACGCGTCGGTAGCTGTAAATCGAAATGCATTGACGGTATGCCTTCTTGCACCAGTTCACAAATTTCGACGTTGGTCACCGGCCATTTTGAATACACCATCATGCCGTACAGATTGTTCTGCGGCCGGCGAAGAACATGCGGTAAGTCGTCTTCAATATCGCTAAATTGCTGTTCCCACCATTCGTCTGTTTCCACGGCAACAATGATGTCTGGGCGCTCGTTATTGATGATTTGGGTTAACTCAACAGCATCCCTATTGTGCTCTAGTACGTTTACTGTCAGCAACCGAATGTGCTCGGCGATGTGACTTTCGTCACGTTTGCGGCGGTAGCGCTTTACGGTGCGCGCAGCTAATGGCGTATAGGGGAATATCCACCAAAAATGCCATGCCCCACAGCCTAGTTGCACACTCACCAGTAACCAGGTAGACCAAGCAGAGGCTGGTAGTAACACCGCACTGAAGATAAGTAAAAACAATGCCACGGCACTTTGCTGTAAGCGTGGAAAGTCCCACACCCGCACCCACCACACCGTGCGCTTAGAGCGCGGTAGCAAGGTTGTGATGAGTAATAAAGTTGTGATTACGCTTATGATCCAAAACGCCAACATGGCAATATCCCTATGAAACGAGTGAACGCTGGTTGAACAGCTAACGCTGAAAACTATATCAAAAACATTTATACTGCGCGCTACTTCTTGGCCAGCACAACATAGCGAGAGCAAGTGTGAAATATCAAGACTTACGTGGCTTTATTCAACTGCTAGAACAACGCGGCGAATTAAAACGTATTCAACAAGAAATTGATCCCTATCTTGAGATCACTGAAATATCAGATCGTACGCTTAAAGCGGGCGGGCCTGCATTGCTTTTCGAAAACGTGAAGGGTCACGATATTCCGGTACTTGCAAACCTATTTGGTACGCCAGAGCGGGTTGCATTAGGTATGGGGCAAGAGTCGGTAGCTGCGCTACGAGATGTCGGTAAGTTATTGGCTTTTTTGAAAGAGCCAGAGCCACCGAAAGGTTTTCGCGATGCGCTGAATTTGCTGCCGATGTACAAAAAAGTATTAAGCATGTCGCCGAAACAGTTGAAAAAAGCGCCATGTCAGGAAGTTGTCGTTAGTGGCGACGACGTTGACTTAACCACGCTTCCTATTCAGCATTGCTGGCCAGGCGATGTGGCGCCGCTGATCACGTGGGGCCTCACTGTCACTAAAGGGCCCCATAAAGAGCGCCAGAATTTAGGTATTTATCGCCAGCAACTGCTTGGTAAGAACAAAGTCATTATGCGCTGGCTATCACACCGTGGCGGCGCGTTAGATTTTCAAGAGTGGCAACGCGCACATCCGGGCGAGAACTTCCCGGTAGCTGTAGCGCTTGGGGCTGACCCAGCCACTATTTTGGGCGCCGTTACGCCAGTGCCTGATAGCTTATCGGAATATGCGTTTGCCGGCCTCTTACGCGACGGAAAAACCGAAGTGGCTAAGTGTGTCAGTAATGACTTACAGGTACCGGCCCACGCTGAAATTATTTTAGAAGGGTATATTGCCCCAGGCGAAACTGCCCCCGAAGGGCCTTATGGCGACCATACGGGATATTACAACGAAGTGGATGAGTTTCCGGTGTTTACGGTGACGCATATCACCATGCGCAAGCAACCCATCTATCACAGCACCTATACTGGCCGGCCGCCAGATGAACCCGCGGTACTCGGCGTTGCCTTGAACGAAGTATTCGTGCCCTTGCTACAAAAACAGTTTCCGGAAATCGTCGATTTTTATCTGCCCCCCGAAGGCTGCTCGTATCGTGTGGCTGTTGTGACCATGAAAAAGCAATACTCGGGCCACGCGAAGCGCGTCATGATGGGCGTATGGAGCTTCTTACGGCAGTTTATGTACACTAAATTTGTGATTGTCTGTGACGACGATGTGAACGCGCGTGATTGGAAGGACGTGATTTGGGCCATGACCACCCGTATGGACCCAGCCCGCGATACGCTATTAATTGAGAATACGCCCATTGATTATTTAGATTTTGCCTCGCCTGTATCGGGTTTAGGTTCAAAAATGGGAATGGATGCCACCAATAAGTGGCCCGGTGAAACCGATCGTGAGTGGGGTGTGCCCATTGTGATGGACGATCAGGTAAAACAGCGTGTCGATGACTTGTGGGATAGTCTCGAGATTTTTGCCAATTCAAAGGAAAATAACTGATTATGAAACAATGGCTATGCCGTATTAGTCGCATTGAAAACCTCACACCCGTGGTTTACCGCGTGGTGCTAGAGCTACCAGAGCCGCTTGAGTTTGAAGCCGGCCAGTATTTGCAGGTGGTGATGGGCGAGCGTGATAAGCGACCATTTTCGATAGCTTCGTGCCCTTCAAGTACCCAGCAACTTGAATTGCACATTGGCGCAGCCGCGAATAATCCATACGCGCTTGAAGTATTGAACAAAATGCGTGACGAGCAGCAGATAACCATTGAAGTGCCATTAGGGCAGGCGAGTTATCGTGCAGATAGCGCACGCCCTATTATCTTAATTGCTGGTGGTACTGGGTTTTCGTATACCTGGTCGATTTTGCAAGCGCATTTACGCAGCGGCTCTTCGCGCCCAGTCACTTTATATTGGGGCGCCCGTAATGCCGAAGACTTGTACTACGATGCGCAGTTACGTGAATTAGCTGCACAGCATGAGCCATTGCATTATTGCCCAGTGGTAGAAAACGCGCCGGCACAATGGCACGGGGCTACAGGCTTGGTTCACCATGCGGTTATGGCTGAGCAAACCGACTTAAACGAAGCCGATGTGTACGTGGCTGGGCGCTTTGAAATGGTACGCGTCATTCGCGACGCGTTTCATGGGCAAGGCTTACCGCTATCACAACTTTACGGCGACGCGCTGGCGTTTATCTAAACAGTTCTGTTATACTCGCCGCGCAATTTTTACCAAGGGGTGCCACATTAGCGACAATGACGCTGGTTTGGCTGAGATGCGAAACGCGAACCCTTTGCACCTGATCCGGTTAATACTGGCGTAGGGATGGTAGCATTATCACTCCATTATAAGACCTGCCCGACCGGATTGTTTCTGACTAAGTGTTGAGGAAATAATCCATGTTACTAACAGTAGTAAGTTTATTGGCGTTAAACGCCGAACCCATAAATAACAACGACCCCGTTGAACGCATTCAAGTGCAAGGGCAGTTTCGTGCCGTGCAAGTTCATCAAGCCCCAACTAGCGTGTCGGTACTTCAGGCTGACAGCATCAGCGCCCGCCACGGAACCCATTTAGAAGACGTATTTAACGTCATTCCCAATGTAAACTTTTCCAGTGGCAGTTCGCGCGCGCGTTTCATGCAAATTCGCGGTATTGGCGAGCGCAGTCAATTTGTTGACCCCATAAACCCGTCGGTAGGTATTCTTATTGACGGCATTAACTACAGTGGCTTAGGCCAAGCCGCTGCGCTGTTTGATATCAGCCAAGTTGAGGTATACCGCGGACCCCAAAGTGGTCGCTTTGGCGCTGATGGTATGGCCGGTATGTTGGTGTTAGAAAGCACCCAAGCAGGTCAGCAATTTGATGGTTTCTGGCAGCTTGGCGCGGCCAACTATAACGCGGTTGAAGGCGGGTTTGCCGCTGGTGGTGAACTTGGCTCTTTGGGACGAGCGCGAGTGAGCGTTCATCAACAGCGTGATGATGGCTTCACTGATAACGTCTATTTGCAGCGAGACGATACGCAGCAGCGCTCGGAACGACAGGCGCGTTTTAATTTTTGGTCAGACGTAGGCCAGCATTGGCAATTACGTACTACCTTGCACCATTATCATCAAGACAACGGCTATGATGCGTTTTCATTAGACAACACTCGGCAAACCTATTCTGACCAGCCTGGGCAAGACGACGCTCATATTAACGCTGGCCGTTTAGCCGCTACCTATTTAGGCGCCAGTAGCTATGAACTTGAGTTTAGCTACGGTTGGCTAAACGCTAATACGCTGTATAGCTACGATGAAGACTGGAGCTACGTGGGTATTGCACCGGGTTGGGAATATTCATCGACAGATGCGTATTGGCGTGATCGGGCCGATCAAAGCTTCGAGGCACGCCTAGTCAGCACCGAGCCGTTTAGTTGGTTTGGTTTACCCACAGACTGGGTGCTAGGTTGGTATAGCCACCAGCGCGATGAAGCCCTGCAGCGCGCATTTTTTGATTGGGACGCCTACACCGATGCACTCTTTCAGAGCCAATATGATAGCACGCATCACGCGGTGTATGGTGAGCTGAGCCACTATCTAAGTGAACAATGGCAATTGACCACAGGGCTGCGCGTTGAACGCTATCGTAATGATTATGCTGATACCAATGCGGTACAAGAACAGCCAAATGACACTATGCTCGGCGGACGAGTGAGTTTGAGTTATCAGCCGCACGCCGATCAGCTGTGGTATGGTACTTGGTCTCGTGGCTATAAAGCCGGTGGCGTAAACGGTGCGGCGCTCGGTAAAGTCGGCGATAACCCTGAGCTTGAAGACTATCTTCGAGCGCGTGCGAATTTTGCCCCTGAGTACCTCAGCAGCATTGAGCTTGGCTATAAATATGTGAGCGCTGACAACGGGCTAGCAGTCAACGTTGCGTTGTTTCACCAACGCCGCGAACAGGTGCAGTTAAAGAGCTGGATTAACCGTCAGCAAACCTTTATTGGCTTTATTGATAACGCCGATGGCGGCACAACCCAAGGTGCCGAAGTGGAGCTACGCTGGCAGGCGCACGAAAAATTAAACTGGTTTGCCAATATTGGCTTATTAAAAAGCGAGATTCGTGGCTTTGTAACCGAAGACGGCGTTGATATGAGTGGGCGTGAACAAGCTCAAGCGCCAAGCTATCAGCTAAATACTGGGGTGAACTGGCAGTTACAAGATAATCTAAGTGCGAGTTTACAAATTGACAGTAAAGACAGCTTCTATTTTTCAGACTCACACAACAGTCGTAGCGATAATATGACACTGTTACATGCTAATCTGGTTTGGCAAATTAAGCAGTGGACAGTAACGTTCTGGGGACGTAACTTAACCGATGAAGACTATGCCACGCGTGGCTTCTATTTTGGTAACGACCCTCGTATTGAATACGCTCCGAAAACATATGTGCAATGGGGTGAGCCGCTTCGCATTGGGGTAACGTTTAATTATGTTATGTAGTGACATGAACAGTATTCAGCCAAGTGAGCATGCCGCATGGAGCTAACCGCGATTGTGTTAGCGTTGGTTTATTTGCTGCTAGCGGCGCGCCAGTCACTGTGGTGCTGGTTAGCTGGCGCAATAAGTTGCGCAATATATACCTACTTAATGTTAGGCGCGCAGCTTTATATGGAAGCAGCGCTACAAGCATTTTATGTGGTTTTGGCTGGGTATGGTTGGTGGCAGTGGCGCTATGGTGCTGCCACCGGCGAAGCCATTGAGCAAACAGGATACAGCTGGCGTTGGCATGTGGTTGCTATCGTTATACTGTCACTGGTGGCGGCGCTATGTGCATTATTACTGCAGCGTTATACCGCAGCAGACCAAGTGTGGCTAGACAGTTTTACCACTATTTTTAGTTTATTCGCGACCTGGTTGCTTACCCGCAAGTTATTTTCAAATTGGCTTTATTGGTTAGTGATCGATAGTGTGTATATTTACTTATATGCTATTAAAGGCTTTGAAAAAACAAGTGGTCTATTTGCAATTTATATTGTGCTAATTTTATATGCAATGTGGAGCTGGCGCCGGAGTCAACAGGAAGTATGCAACAACACTGGTTAACGAATTTACCGATACACGGCGTGATGAAAACTGAGCCGCTACTGCGCGGTGTCGCCAATGATGTACACAAAATAACAGCCACTAGTGGTGTTTACGTACTTAAACACTTTCGGTTTGATCATCCCTATGGGCTTGATCGCGACCAAGAGGTTAGTGTTCAGCAACAGTTAGCCGAGCACGGTGTTGCGCCGCAAGTTCTGCATTATGACCCCGCCCAAGGCTTGCTGCTGCAAGAATTTATTGAAGCCCCAGATTTAGCCCATGATAACAAATCGATGGGTACCAAAATTCAACGACTTGGTGAAGTGAGCGCACATATTCACCGTTTGCAAATTGACGTGCCTGTGTGGTCGCTACGCACACGGTTGCAGCGTTATTGTGATAATTTGGCAGACTATGAACCTGAGCGGGCGAGGCAGTTTCAAAAACGCTTGCAACAACAACGTAAACTCATTGATAGTTTTGGTAAAAACCCAGTGTTTTGCCACAACGATTTGGCTTTTCATCATGTGTTTTTGGCGCCCCAGCCAACCGTTATTGACTGGGAATACGCTGGGTTAGGCGACCGCTATTTTGACTTAGCCAATGCAATTCAAGTGAACCAACTGGAATTTGCTGAGCGCCGAGCTTTTATCAATGCTTATGAAGGGGCGTCGGGCGAGCAAATTGACACAGATAAGCTTGAACAATGGTTAGAGCTATCGACTATTATTAGTCAACTTTGGTATGAACTACACCACCATTTGCAGCATCACCACGTTTAATTCAAACACGGACAAGGAGCGACGATGTCAAAGCTAACTGACCGCATGTACGGCTATTTAGCAGAGGATGAAGATGCTCGCGTTTGTAAAGACATTCCTGAAAGTGCCTGTAACGATCAACCCCAAGCATTTATGGCTCATCTGTGGGCGCTTACGCTAACCAAGCTAGGTGACTCGTTAGTCAGTGCTCGCCTAGTTTTACCTTGGATGCTGACTGCACTTGGTGCGCCAAGCGGGTTTATTAGTGCGTTGGTGCCATTGCGTGAGTCATTGGCATTGCTGCCACAGCTATTTATTGCCCAGCGGATGCGCGAAACGCCCGTGCGCAAATGGTTTTGGGTGGCGGGCAGTATTGGCCAAGCGCTGAGCTTGGTGGCCATGGTGGCTGCCATTATCACCACGGAAGGGGAAACCTTTGGCTGGGCTGTGGTTATTTTGCTGGCGTTGTTTAGTTTGTCCCGTGGTGTGTGCTCGGTTGCTATTAAAGACGTGCAAGGTAAAACCATTTCTAAAACTCGACGCGGCCGTTTGTCTGGCCTTGCAGCATCGGTAGCGGGAACCTTGTCATTATTAACGGCCATTGCCATTTTAGTTGCGCCAAGTCTTACCGACACGCACCGTGCAGGCGATGCGTGGATATTTATCGCATTACTTAGTTTTGCAGCGGTACTTTGGGTTGTCGCTGCGGCTATTTATGCGCAAGTGCCAGAAGTTCCTGGTGCCACTGAAGGCGGCGGTAACGCCGTTGTTGAAGCATTAAAATCGATAGCACTGTTGTGGCAAGACAAAAACTTCGGCCAATTTGTTCTGACTCGCGCACTGCTTGTCGCCTCAGCATTTGCCATACCCTATATTGTCGTCATGATTCAGCGCAGTGGCGATGGCGGCCTAACTGGGCTAGGCGGCTTAATGTTGGCTAGCGGCTTAGCCGGCATGCTCGCCGGACGGTTCTGGGGTAAATGGTCTGATAAAGCCAGCAATTATGTGATGGCAGCGGCCGCATTACTGGCCACTATGGTCATGGCCGTAGCTTTGGTGTTGTATATTTGGCAACCTAATTTACTGGCCCAGCAGTGGTTATCTGGCTTGATTATATTTACTGCAGCGGTCGCCCATCATGGCGCTCGCGTAGGGCGTAAAACCTACCTCATCGACATGGCCACACAAGACAATCGAGCCCAGTACACGGCGGTTTCAAACACCGTGATTGGCGTGGTGTTGTTGCTTGGTATTTTACTGGGCTTGCTCGATCAATTTGCCGGCGTTGAAGCGGTTATTGGCTTGCTTATTATACTGGGGCTGGTTGCTGTAGGGCGTGCTTTTAGCTTGCCGAATGTACAGCAAGACTAGGCAATAAAAAAGCGAGCTCTTGGAGCTCGCTTTCAAATGCTAGGCTGGTTGTTTATTGCGACTTATTTGCCACGACTTACTTGCCACGAATAACGCCGTAAAGACCAACCACTACGGCTACAGCGCCGCCAATTAAGTACCACATGGCTTCATCGGTGGTTTCACCAGTGAGCGCTTGAGTGGCTTCAGAGGCTACTGAGTTATACGCTTCCCAACCGAAATACAGCAAAATAACACCAACCACTAACAGAACGATTCCAATGATCTTGTTCATCGAATGTTTCCTTTTTATTTTCATGGATTAAGGTACTACTTGCTCAGCTTAGCAAAAATTACTGAGATAGCGAATTAACCCAAATAAGAAGTTAACATCCAGGCGGTTTTCTCTTGCTCTTTAATGTAGTCGCTCATGAGTGACGCAGTACCTTCGTCATTTGCGTCGCCAGCGATTTCCAAAATTTCGCGCTGTAAGCGAATAACAACACGGTAGCTGTCGAGAATTTCGCGCACACAGGCTTTGCCGTCATGCACGTCTTTCACTTCAATAATTTCACTGGCCTTGATGTACGTTGAATAGGCATGCAACGGACGTTGGCCCAAAGTGAGAACGCGTTCAGCAATTTCGTCAACTTTGAGCAATAAGTCATTGTAGGTTTCCTCGAACTTGGCGTGCAGTTCAAAGAACTCTTTACCTTTAATGTTCCAATGAAAGCCACGCACGTTCATGTAGAACACTTGGTAGTTCGCCAATAATTGATTAAGGCGCTCTGCAAGTTGCTCTGCATGATGTTGGTCAAGACCAATTACGTTTAGCTGTTGCATGTTTAACTCCTTGTTTGAATTTAATTTATAACTTGTACCTTGGTACCAGTATAGTCCAATTCAAGGGGCTCGCTACAACGCTTAAACTCGATTGACCTCATCGGCTTTGCCATCGCGAATGTGTGCTTCGCCACGTTGTTTTGCCAACTGAATTTGCTTTTCACGTTCGGCAAAACGCTCTTTTTGCTCAGGCGTGGTTTTATCAAAGCAATGCGGGCAGCTTACCCCTTTTTGATAATGCTCAGACTGCTTTTCTTGCTCGGTAATAGGCATACGGCAGGCGTAGCATTGATCATACTCACCCTGTTCTAACCCATGACGCACAGTGACACGTTGATCAAACACAAAACAATCGCCATTCCAGGTGGTTTCTTCTTCTGGAACTTCTTCAAGGTATTTCAAAATACCGCCTTTAAGATGGTAAACCTCGTTAAAGCCGATAGATTTCAGGTAGGCCGTTGATTTTTCGCAGCGAATACCACCGGTGCAGAACATCGCAACTTTTTTGTGCTTTTCTGGGTCAAGGTGGTCTTTCACATACTGTGGGAATTCACGAAACGATTCGGTTTTAGGATTGATTGCACCTTCAAAGGTTCCAACCGCATATTCGTAATCGTTGCGGGTATCAATCAGCAGTACTTCAGGGTCGCGAATTAAATCGTTCCAGTCTTTGGCGTCGACATAGGTACCGACCACGTTTTTCGGGTCGACCCAGTCAATGCCCATGGTTACGATTTCTTTTTTCAGTTTTACTTTGGTGCGGTAAAACGCTTGCGTATCGCTCGGTGATTCTTTGTGTTCAATGTCGTTAAATTCGGTGCGATTACGAATAAACGCAAGGACGTTATCGACGCCTTCGCGAGTACCACAAATAGTACCGTTGATACCTTCACGAGCAAGCAATAAGGTGCCTTTAACCTCATTGTCGATCATGCAGTTATAAAGTGGCTCACGAAAGGCCTCAAAATCATTGAACTCAACAAATTTGTAGAGTGCGGCGCAAATATACATGTGTTACTTCCTTCTTTTGGCGGTTCGGATCGCAAATCCGAGGTCAAAATTTGCGCGCGCATTCTAGCATAAAATTATTCGCTGAGCAGCTTTTCAACCATAGGCTCAAGACTTCTTAAGCCATACTCACGGCCTTTAGCTAACGCCTCTTCTTTGCTGGCCCCTTGAAACCATGCGGCGCGCAGTGCCGTTAATGCGCCAACGCGATTGCTGCTGGCACAATGCAGTAAGGTTTTCTCACCCTCATTGGCACTCATAACACGATGAAACTCAGCGACCTTTTCGCGGGTAAGGTCATCACCGCCGGCAACTGGAATGTGATGGTAGCTCATACCCAAGTTCGCGGCCCAAGTTGACTCGTCAATGCTGGCCATTTCTTCGTGACTACGCAAGTTAATGACTTTGGTGACGCCAAGCTCATTGAAAGCCTGCAGTTGGGTTTGTGTTGGCTGCCCCGAGGTAAAGTGCTGAGCGCTTGGGTGATGAATGTTAGATACGTCGGCTACTTCAACAGGGATACTATTTACGGTTGGCTCTTTTTCATCACAACCACTGAGTAAAAGCACGGCGACAAGAGTCACACTTAACAGGTGTAGAAATCGCATAACAGGCTCCTCATAGAATTTCCAAATACAAGTGGGGTTAACTATAGAGAAAACAGTCTATTTCGCAAGTTGCTAAATCAATAAAACGGTCATCACTGAACTAGTTTCATGCGCATTATTTGGTTAGGATGAGAGGCAGACCATGCAGAGGACCCGTCATGCGAGATCTTACCCCAGGATTTATTGTTGCTCATAGTCATCGGTTACAGGACTTAACCGATCTTGTTGTCTCTCTTCAGCAGCAATATCCGTTGCCACCGTTAGCCAATGAAGCCGTATTAGTGCAGTCCAATGGTATTGCCCAATGGTTGAAGCAACATTTGGCTGCTGGGCTTGGCGTGGCCGCAATGATTGACGTGATGTTACCGGCGCGTTTTCAATGGCAAGCCTATCGCGCAGTACTCGGTGACGATCTTCCACGTCACTCGCCGTTTGATAAAGATCGGTTAACATGGCGCTTAATGCGAATTTTGCCGGCGCACCTGCATGAACCTGAATTTGCTACGTTGCGACGTTACATGGCCGATGACACGGACTCGCGTAAGTGTTTTCAGTTGTGCGAGCGCCTTGCTGATTTGTATGACCAATACCAAGTTTACCGCGCTGACTGGCTGAGCGACTGGGCCCAAGGGAACGTTATTCAAGTGCCAGACGAGCAACAGTGGCAGCCGTTGTTATGGCGTTATGTGTTGGCCGACGTTGGCGATGAACAGTGGAATAACCGCGCCTTACTTCATCAAAACTTTGTCCAAGCCTGTGAGCAACTCACCACGGCAACAAGGCCAGCGCAGTTGCCGCCGCGGGTGGTGGTGTTTGGTATTTCTAGTTTGCCGAAGCAAAGCCTTGAGGTACTGCGCGCAATGAGTCGATTCACCCAAGTGGTGCTGTGTGTGCATAATCCGTGTCAGTATTATTGGGCTGATATTATTGACGGCGGCGACGTTTATAAACATTACGTGAAGCCTCGCCAACAGCGCCGTGATCATTCTCAGTTAGAAACTTTAGCGGCAGACCAGCTGCATATGGCGGCGCATCCGTTGCTAGCTTCTTGGGGTAAGCAAGGTCGTGATTATATTCGCATGCTGGACCAATTTGATGAAACGGAAGCGCTGCGCAGTGAATTTCCAACCCTAAAATTAGATCTGTTTGAGCATGAGTTGCCGCCTGAGCCTTCGGTGCTCGATGCATTGCGCTACGATATTTTGCAACTGAATTCAGCTCATGAAGCCCAACAACTCTGGCAAACTAAAGCGCTCAATGACGCAGCAATTCAGTTTCACAGTGCGCATAGTCCGCAGCGTGAAGTGGAAATTTTGCATGACCAACTTCTCGCCCGGTTTGCGCAAGACCCACAGCTTAAACCGCGCGATGTCATGGTGATGGTACCGGATATTGACCGCTATGCGCCCCATATTGAAGCCGTGTTTGGGCGCTTAGATCGCGTTGACCCACGGTATATTCCATACAGCTTGGCCGATCAAAGTGCTCGGCATCGGCACCCGATGCTGATTGCCTTGGAATATGTGTTAACCATTGGTCAGCAACGGGCGAGTGCCAGTGAGTTGTTCGATGTGTTGCAGGTAAAAGCTGTGCAAGCACGCTTTGGCCTTAGTACTGAGCAGTTGACGCAGTTACAACGATGGGCCAACGGTGCGGGCATACGCTGGGGCCTGAACGCTAATCATCGACAGCAGCTCGATCTGCCCCCTAGCCATAAAAACTCTTGGTTATTTGGTTTGCAACGCATGCTGTTAGGCTATGCATTAGGCGGTAGTGAGCACTTACATAGTGACTGGCAGGGTATTGAGCCTTATGGTGATGTTGGCGGCTTAGAAGCGGACATTGTGGGTGGGTTACAGCAATTTATAAACGTATTGGCAGAGCATGCTCAGCAAGCTTCGCTTGAGCGCACGCCTCAACAGTGGGCCGCCTACTTAAATCAATTGTTAGAGCGCTTGTTTGCGCCCGAAGATGATGCTGACCTAGTTCTGCTCAACCGGCTGCAACAGCGCTTGCAAAGCTGGTTAGACGTCATTCAAAGTGCAGCATTAGACACGCCGCTAACCTTAACAGTAGTGCTTGAGAGCTGGCTGTCCGGGGTAGATGAACTGAATTTAAACCAACGCTTTATGGCTGGCAGCGTAAACTTCGCGACCTTAATGCCCATGCGTGCAATACCCTTTAAATGCGTATGCTTGCTAGGTATGAATGACGGCGATTACCCGCGTACCCAGAAGCCGTTTGATTTCGATCTGATGGCAAAGAACCCAAGGCCAGGCGATCGTTCACGCCGTGAAGATGACCGTTATTTGTTTTTAGAAGCTATTTTGTCAGCGCAGCAATTTTTGCACATAAGTTGGCAAGGGCGTAGCGTACGTGACAACAGCGAAAAGCCGCCAGCAGTTGTGGTGAATCAGCTGTTGGAGCATATCGAGCGTGTTTATGGGGCACGGTCAAATGGTCAACCTTGGGTGCTTGAGCACCGTTTGCAGCCATTTCATGAAGCCTATTTTGAGGCGCAGCAACCGCAGGTTCAGCAACTGTTCAGCTATGCGCGTGAATGGCATGTGGTGCATCAGCCATCGCGCGGTGGCGCGTTAGAGTTTACCCCACACCAAGTATTGGACCCCTATCAACCAGAGCGTCCGTTTAGTGTAAAACACTTAACAGATTTCTTCCGTGAACCGGCGCGGTTGTTTACTCAAGTCCGGTTGCAAACTTATTTGGCACACCAGCAGTTAAGTTTGCAAGACGATGAGAGCTTTGCACTTGATCACTTAGAGCGCTGGCAATTATTAACTCAGTTATTCGATAGCGCGTTGCCGGTAATCCTTCATGGCGGCAGCGAGCAAGAAGCGCAAGACACCCTGCAAGTTGCGCTAGCCAAACTGCAACGTTCAGGGGCGGTGGCTGATGGGGCTGCGGGGCTCGTCATTAAGCAAGAGTTAAGCGAAAACGCCGAGCAGGTGTTTGAGCGCGTTTCAGAATTGAGTCGCAGCTATGTCAGGGCGCTGCCAACAACTCAGGTTGCCTTTGCTGGTGCGCAAGGTTATGAAATTGAAGCGACGTTTCAGCATTTACGAATGAATAGCAATGGTGAGTGGTTAAGTTTACATGTCACCCCTTCGGTGGTAGTTGATAACACAAAAGCGGCTTCGCCTCGGCCGAAGTATGCGATAAAGGCCTGGATTGAACACCTGTTGTTGAACAGTAAAAATGCTACGCACACTCAGGTGGTCGGGCGTGAAGGCGTGTTACAGTTAGCCCCAATGACAACCGCACAAGCCGAGTCGCTATTGAATACTTTATTGCAGTGGGTGGGCAGCGCATTGCAGCAACCGTTAGCAGTTGAGTTTGATACCGTATTTAAAGGCCTTAAAGCGCACTACAAAAATTGGCAAGAGGCGCTAGGTAGTGCCGACTTTCATGTGGAACATGCCAAAGTTGCTGAATTTTATGATGTTGGCAGTTACCAAGAGCAACCTCATAGTCGTAAAGCGGTTTATCTGGCTCGGTTTTTCCCAACCTATCAAGACGTTTGCGCCGCTGCCCATCAGCAGCCGTTTGCCGAAGCGATTTATCGGCCACTATTGGAAGCTTTAGTGGCTGCTAGCACGGAGGCCGAATAACATGGATACATCGCCGAATAGCGCAATGAACATACTGAACCCGCTAACGTTTCCGTTAAACAACAGTCGCCTGATCGAAGCCAGCGCAGGCACCGGCAAAACCTATACCATTGCCGCGCTGTATTTGCGCTTAGTACTTGGTCATGGAACCACCGAATGTTTTACCCCAGATAAGCTATTAGTGGTGACCTTTACCGAGCCGGCAACAGAAGAGTTGCGCGACAGAATACGGGCTAACTTAAGCGAGGCTGCCGCCTATTTTCGGGGGGATATTGATGTTGATGACGCATTTTTGCAGCAGCTAAAAGCAGACTTCCCGGCCGACCAACATGATCATTATGGGCGCTTACTCGACCTCGCAGCGCAAGCTATGGACGAAGCCGCCGTGCATACCATTCACGGCTGGTGTAACCGCATGCTGCGTGAGCATGCGTTTGCCAGCGGCAGTTTGTTTTCACAACAGCTGAACACCGATACCGCAGCCATGTGGGAGCAGGTAAGCCAAGATTATTGGCGTACTTTTGTGAGTGTATTGCCGGAACATGAACTTGCACAGTATCAATTGGTCAGTGACGAATTTGCTCACCCTACGGCGTTATTAGAAGCTACCAAAGGGGTTGTGAGCCACTCTCACGCGACAACGGCCACTGTGCCGGCAGATTTGCTTGCTCAATTGGCTGCGGCCCAGCAACAAGTGCGTGATAAGTTTCATGGTTTTACTTGGGCGCAATGGGCTGATGAATGCGAACAAATACTGGATCAGCTACGTGCGAATAAGCAGCTTAATGGACAAAAACTACAAGCACGCTCGGTCAGTCAATGGTTTACCCAAATTCGTGAATGGGCGGGCCAGCTAGGGCAGCCCAATGCACCGCTATTGCCCACCTTCAAGCCGGACACGGCGTGGCAAAAACTGGCGCCAGAAGACCTCCAAGCGAATGGCTTAAAAGTAGAGTTACCGCAACACCCGTTGTGGCAAACGTTACAAGACCTTAAGACTGCTTATGATGGATTGCCTCGGCTGCGTACCGGGCTGCTACAGCATGCCGCCCAATGGTTACAGCAGCGTTTTGCACAACTGCAAAAGCAGCGTGCTGAAATGGGCTTTGATGACATGCTAACGCGCTTGCGGGCAGCCCTGCATGGCGAGTTTGGCGACGCGCTAGCGCAAACTATTCGGGAGCAATTTCCGATAGCTATGGTGGATGAGTTTCAAGACACCGACCCAGTTCAATACGCTATTTTTGACCGAGTTTATTCGCTGCAAAATACCCCCCAAAATGTTGGCGTGTTTCTTATTGGAGACCCGAAGCAAGCCATTTACTCGTTTCGTAATGCTGATATTCATACCTACTTAAAGGCACGCCGAGCGACGCAAGGCCGTCATTACACACTGGCCACCAACTACCGCTCAACACACGCCATGGTGGCAGCCAGTAATGCATTGTTTTTACAGGCGCAAGATACCCCGCGTGGGCCGTTTCACTTTCGGGACGCAAACACCGGCGATGACCCATTGCCGTTTTTCCCCGTGCAAGCCAATGGCCTAAAAACACAGTGGTTGGAAAACGGTGAGCAGCACAGTGCGTTGCAATTTGATACGGTGCTTGATGCTGCCAACGCCAATAAAGATACCTTGCACGAAACCCTTGCCCAGTGGCAAGCGGAGCGAATTGTACAAATGTTGCATAACCCAACAACGGGTTTTGAGAAAAACGGCGAATTTAGACGCTTACAACCAGGTGATATCGCCATTTTGGTGAACAAGGCTAGTGAGGCCAGAGTTGTGCGTGACGCCTTGCGCCAACGTGGCTTGCAAAGTGTTTATTTGTCCGACCGTGACTCAGTTTTTGCAAGCCAAATGGCACTTGAGTTGCTGCGTGTTTTACAGGCGTGTGCGCAGCCTCGAGACCCTAGCTTACTGCGTGCAGCGTTATTGAGCCGCCTACTGAACTTAACCTTGAGCGACATTGATAAAACGCTTAACAATGAGTTGTTGTGGGATGCTTTTGCTGAGCGCATGCTTGGTTATCATCAACGCTGGCAGCGTTCAGGCGTGTTGGCGATGATACAGCGTTTGCTGCATGACTATGATGTGCCGGCGGAGTTACTTCAGGCGCCCGAAGGTGAGCGCCAATTAACCGACTTGCTGCACCTTGCCGAATTGCTGCAGCAGCACGCTGCAACCACAGAAGGCATGGCTGGTTTGCTGCGCTATTTACAAGAACATATTGAACTTGCCCAAGAAGCAAACAACCGCACTGACAGCAAAGAGCAACAGGTGCGCTTAGAAAGTGACAGCCAGCTCATTCAAGTGGTGACCATTCATAAATCCAAAGGTTTACAGTATCCCATTGTTTTTCTGCCATTTGTTGCTTACGTTAGCCCAACGAATTACCGCTTACGTTACCCTGCCACCTACCATAGTGCCGCCGGCGATATTTGTGTGGCGTTTGATAACACCAATGCGGACGTGGTGATTAAGCTTGACCAAGAGCGCTTAGAAGAAGATATTCGCAAACTTTACGTTGCGGTAACCCGTGCACAATTTGCCACTTATATTGGCTTGGCCCCCTATAAAACCCTTCATGAAACGGCGTTAGGTTATCTTTTAGGGGGGGGGGCGGAGCTTGATCTTGAGCGTTTGCAACTGCCGGAGCACTGTAGCCAAGCCCATGTGCCTGAGTTGTTGTCAAAAACGACTTATCAGCCACCGGAGCAAGCAGCGCAGACCTTTCAGTTTTGCCAAATGCCTCAGCCCCACAGCTTTGAGAGTTGGTGGGTGGCAAGTTATAGCGCGCTAAAATATGGCGAGTGGGTTGGTAGTACGACAGCTTTTGCCGACAGCGCGGATGCGCAAAATGCACTGGAAGAGCGCCATGATGCGCAACCCGAGTTAAATCAAGCGCCGGCATTGAACACCATTCATGGCTTTCCAAAGGGGGCCGAGGCTGGTACCTACTTGCATAATTTGCTTGAAGATGCCGCCACCGAAGGTTTTGCCCGACTTGCACAAGACGCTAACTATCGGCGTCAATTTGTTGAACAGCGAGCACAACTGGAGCCTTGGGCAAGTTTTCAGGAGGTTCTCGACAGCTGGCTGCATGCCATGCTGACGGTGCCATTTACTGCTGGCGATGCGCGCGTGGCGTTGGCTGATTTACAACATTATCAAGCAGAACCAGAGTTTTGGTTTCCTGCTGCCCATATTCAAGCTGAGCAACTTGATAAAACTTTGCAGCAATATGTTCTACAAGGGTGTGATAGGCCACAGGTATTGCCAATGACACTTAACGGCATGTTAAAAGGCTTTATTGACTTAGTGTTCGAGTACCAAGGGCGTTATTACGTGGCCGACTATAAGTCGAATTTTTTGGGGCATGACGAAACAGCTTATACCACCGAAGCCATGCGCGATAAAATTTTGGCCAGTCGTTATGACTTGCAATACGTTATTTACTTGGTTGCTTTGCACAAATTACTTAGCGTGCGTTTAGGCAGTGACTATGACTATGACACCCATGTGGGCGGCGCTGTGTATTTGTTTTTGCGCGGTATTCATGGCGAGCAAGCTGGCGCCTTTTACGACCGGCCGCCGCGCGAGCTGATCGAAGCGTTAGCCAGTCAGTTTGAGCTCAAGGAGGGCCTGCTATGATGCATACATTGTCACTGTGGTATCGGCATGGCTGGATTCGCGCAATAGACTTGAGCTTGGCTGAGCAATTACACCAGTTAGGTGAGCCCGAAGCAGTAGCTTTTATGGCGGCCTTAACAAGCTTTCAGCTTGGTCAAGGGCACCCGTGTTTAGAACTTGCTGAACTGTATCAAAGCCCCAAAACGGTTTTAAATTTACCCCCTGAGCACGCGCAACAAGAGAGCTTGCAGGCTTGTGACGAGCCGGCTGAGGTATTTGCCTCGCACTCGCAGCTAGTTAACTTACAGCAATGCTTGGAGCAACTAGAGCAAAGTGGGGCGGTGAATGCCACCAATAGCCCGCTGGTTTTGGTTGGCACGCGGCTATATTTGCGCCGCTATTATGACTATGAGCAGCGTATAAAAAAAGATTTGCAGCAGCGTATGCAATTCCAGCCACAGGTGAACACTTCGCAGCTGCAGCAGGTGCTCGATGCGCTGTTTGGCCCCGCAGAGCGTATCAGTTGGCAACGCACCGCATGTGCGATGGCCATGCGCAGTTTATTCACGATAGTCACCGGTGGGCCGGGTACGGGGAAAACCTACACGGTGGTGCGCTTATTGGCGACCTTACAGAAGCTAAGAGAGCAGTCACAGCCGTTGCGGATTCGCTTAGCAGCACCGACCGGTAAAGCCGCCGCCCGAATGACAGAGTCGATTAGTGCGGAATTGGAGAATTTGCGGGCAATTCCGGCGGTTGCTGATGTACTTGCTGAAGGCCTAGTCACTGAAGCGGTGACCTTGCACCGACTACTAGGAACCGTTGCCAATACGCGACAGTTTCGACATAACGCGCACAACCCATTGTATACCGATGTGTTAATTATTGATGAAGCCTCGATGGTGGACATTGAAATGCTCGCCGCCGTGGTGGCGGCATTGCCGGCTCAAGCGCGGTTGATCTTGCTTGGCGATAAAGACCAGTTGGCGTCGGTAGAAGCAGGCGCTATTTTAGGTCAGCTCTGTGAAGGTGCAGAGCATGGTCACTACACGCCGCAATTGGTGCAATGGCTGAACGCTACAGCGACCAGCCAAATACCTGAGGACAAAGTTGATGCCAACGGCGCCCAGTGGCCTTACTTGCAGTACACCACAATGTTTCATGAAAGTCGCCGTTTTGACGCTGAAAAAGGCATTGGTAAGCTCGCTTTTGAGGTCAACCAACAACGCACTGAGTGGCTGCAGCAATGGTTGCGCAACAGCCAAACCATGGCGCAGCAATATCCAGAATTCGATAATATTCATGCGCTGCAATGCACACGTGCCGATGCCGCGGTAATTAAACAGTTAGTAACGGACGGCTACGCGCCATTGCAGCAGTTGATCAAGGCAGGGCCCGAAGCGCAAACAGACGAGGCACTGAATCAATGGGCCAAAGCTGTGCTGACCCAGCTGGGTGAATTTCAACTTCTGACGGCAGTGCGTGAAGGTGACTGGGGTATGCATGCCTTTAATCAGCGAGTGACCTACTGGTTGCACGCCGATCAGTCGCAACAACAGGGGTGGTTTATTGGTCGACCGGTTATGGTGACGCATAACGACTATGGTTTGAACTTGCGCAATGGCGATATTGGCGTGGTATTGCAACGTGGCGAGAATGAACCGTTACGCGTGGCTTTTTTGAACCCGCAGGGCGAAGTGCGCTGGATTCTCCCGAGTCGATTGACACACATAGATACGGCATATGCGATGACCATTCATAAGTCTCAGGGCTCTGAATTTAATCATACGGTGGTGGTCATGCCACAGACGGATGCACCTATTTTGACGAAAGAGCTGCTTTATACCGGCATTACCCGCGCGAAAAATCATTTCACGTTAATCTGTTCGCAGCCACAGCTGGTGCTTAAAGCTGTGCAACGCCGCGTTAAACGTAACGGAGGGCTAACCGATGCCTGATATTGTGATTTCTCAACGCGTGACGATTCCCGAGCAGGAACTTGAATGGCAATTTATACGCTCGTCCGGTGCTGGCGGGCAAAACGTCAACAAAGTATCGACAGCGGCCCAATTAATTTTTGATATCAACGCAAGCTCGCTGCCTGAACTCTACAAAAGTCGATTACTGGCGTTGCGTGATCACCGCATTACGCAAAGTGGAAAAATTATCATTAAAAGCCAAGAAACCCGCAGCCAATTGCAAAATCGTGAGTTGGCGTTGCAGCAATTCGTCGCATTAGTTAAGAGTGTCACCGTAACACGCAAACGCAGAATAGCGACTAAACCTTCGAAGGCAGCCCAGCAAAAACGCATTGATGCGAAGAAAAAGCGCAGTTCAATAAAAGCCATGCGCGGCAAAATTGATTAATTATTGAGCTTGCAGCTCCGACCAGTCCAAGCCATACTCTGCTAACATAATTCGAACAACAAGTAGGTATGCATATGAAAAAGAACAACTTTGCGCGTACGTCGTTGGCGGCGCTTATGCTCAGCGGTAGTCTCTTTGCCGTGACTGGCTGCGGCGGCTCAGACGATGCCCCACCACCAACCACCGGAACACCACCACCGACTCAGCCCACTGGCCTCGTTGCGTTTGCTCCTAGCGGCAACTTAGATGTTGATGTGACCTGGACTGATTACGGTGTGCCTTATGTGAAAGCCGATAACATGGAAAGCTTAGGCTTTGGTGTCGGCTTTGCTTTTGCGCAAGATAACTTGTGTATTCTGGCTGACCAAATTGTGAAGTTTAATTCGCAACGTTCACGCTTTTTTGGCCCTGATGCGGTGCCTGGCTCTGGCGATTCCGCCAACTTGCTCACCGACTTTGGCTTTTTAACCTTGGGCATTCGTGCCAACGCCGAAGCTGGTTTCAGCGAAATTAGTGAGCATGCGCAAGCATTGATGACAGGCTATGCAGCAGGTTACAACAAGTACATTAACGAAACAGCTCTAGCTGATATGGACCCAACCTGTGCCGGGCAACCTTGGGTGCGTGATATCACCCCAATTGACCTAATGACCTATGCACAAGGTGTGGCCTTGTTACCCGGTGCGGCTAACTTTACCGGTCCGCTATTCTTGGCTGTACCCAGTAACCAAAGCTTTGTGACATCGGTAGATGATGAGCCAGTTACCCTTGCCTTTGACCCAGAAACGGTTGGTATACCAGACACCAATCCAACCGAAGCGGGCTCAAATGGTTGGGCGATTGGTAGCGATTTAAGCGCTACCGAAAAAGGCATGCTTATTGCTAACCCGCATTTTCCACATACTGGTAACCAACGTTTTTGGCAGTTTGGTATTGAAGTGCCTGGTCACTTAAAAGTAGTTGGCGGCTCGTTGTCGGGTATGCCTGGTATTATCAATATAGGTTTTAATGAAAACGTGGCCTGGACACATACGTTCTCAACCGCGTCGCGCTTTACCATTCACCGTTTAACACTAGACCCTAATGATGCGAGTGGCACTAGCTACATGCTAGACGGTGAAAGCGTACCTATGACCACCAAAACCCATGAAATTCAGGTGGCAACAGGGGCTGAAAGTAGCATGACGCTGCGCAAAACCAGTTACTACAGTGAATTTGGGCCAGTCATTGTTATTCCAAATGCATTGCCATGGGGTACCGACCAAACTGGGCAAGCCGTTGCTTATGCTTTGCATGACGCTAACTTACCCAACTATGATTTATTTGATCACTGGTTAGGTATGAATATGGCCTCAAGCATTGAGGAATATAAGCAAACCTTTGTGGACTATACCGGCACGGTATTTAACAACGCGATGGCAGTCGATAAAAATGGCCAAGCGTTCTTTACCGATGGCTCGTCAGTTCCTAATATCGTGCCAGAAGCGCTAGCAGCGTGGGGTGCGAATCCGCTCTATCAAGCCCTGACACAACAAGCCGGATTATTTATTTTCCCAGGTGATGACAGCCTTTATATGCCACAAGGTACCGTGCCATTTGAACAGGCTCCGCAGCTTGAGCGCACCGACTTTGTGCAGAACTCGAATGACAGCTTCTGGTTAACCAACCCTGCGGCACCAATTAGCGGTGTTTCACCGTTGTGGGGGCCGGTTGGCAATCAACAGTCGCTACGCTCGCGTTTGGGGCAAAAAATGTTAGCCGAAGGGGGCTCTGTAGAAGGTCGCTTCACGCGGGAAGACTTGATTGACCGTCTTATCGGCAATCGTACCTTCTTGGGCGAAGCCGTATTGACCGACCTTTTGGCGCAGTGTCAGGCACAAGGCTCGACACCAGTGACAATGCCCGATAGCAGCACCGTAGACATTAGTGCAGCCTGCAACGCGCTAGGTTTATGGGACGGTCGCATGAACCTTGCAAGCCAAGGTGCAATGATGTTCCGTGAATTTGCCTTTGAATTCAATCGCAACCCGCAATGGCAAGTGCCTTATGACCCGGCGCAACCCACCACGACACCAAATACCTTGGCGGCAAACAACACGGTGCTACAACAGTTAGCCGCGGCGCAGCAACGTATTGTGAACGCCGGTTTAGATCCAGCAGCAAGCCTCGGTAGTGTGCAATTTGTCGAGCGTAGCTTGCCAGATGGCAGCGCATCAGGGCAAAAACTGCCGTGGGGCGGCGCGCATAATGTGGAAGGCGGCTTCAATGTATTCCGCAGCAATATGGGCAACGACGGCACTGTGTTACCGCGTCACCGCTACCCTCTATTACCTGGTAGTGATTTGAGCGCCGTAGCAGGTGGCTATCATATTACCTATGGTTCAAGCTGGATGTTTGCCATGGAATTTACCGACAATGGCCCAGTTGCTAACGGTCTATTAAGTTATTCACAAAGCTCAAATATAGGCTCTGATCATTATATTGATCAGACTTTACTGTATTCATCTGAGCCGCAGTTACGTCCGTTGCACTTTAGCAACAGTGACATTGAAGCAAACGCGGTGACTACCTTGAATTTAACCGGTAATTCACTGAACTAAAGTTAGATATTTGCTGATAACGAAAAACCTTCTCTACGCCGAGAAGGTTTTTTTTTGCGTTAGAACAAATTAATTGCGAAAGCGTATTTTAGCTATTGACGAAATACAACCTGCCAACCATAGTTAACTTGAACAAAAAAGCATCACACAGGTGATTTTATGACTAAAGTAGTCGTGGTTGGCGCTGGGCTCGGTGGCGTGTCAGTTGCGTACGAGTTGCGCGAAAAGCTAGCAAAAGGCACCGATATTATGGTGATTGGTGAAGGCAGCGAGTTTAACTTTGTGCCTTCGAACCCTTGGGTGGCTTTGGGTTCGCGCAAGCGCGAAGACGTCGTTATGCCCATTGGCGAGTTATTTCACAAGCGTGATATTCATTTCTCGGCTGCCGGTGTAAAAACCATAAGCGCCAACGAAAACACGTTACAGCTGAATTCTGGTGAAGAAATTAGCTATGACTATTTGGTGTTATGTACTGGGCCTAAATTGGCTTGGGAGAGCATACCTGGCGCCGGCCCTGACGTGGGTGGTAGTCAGTCTGTTTGCACCGTTGATCATGCGCTGAAGGCCTATGAAGAAGTACAAGCGTTGTACCAAAACCCAGGCTCTGTGCTGATTGGCGCGTTGCCAGGTGCAAGTTGCTTTGGCCCAGCTTACGAGTACGTATTGTCATTAGAGTACGAACTTAGAAAACGAAAAATTCGTGACCAAGTGCCTATCACTTTTGTCACCCCAGAACCCTATATTGGCCATATGGGATTAGGCGGTGTTGGCGATTCAAAAGGGTTTATGGAACACAAGTTCCGCGAGCATGGCATTAAGTGGATTTGTAACGCCAAAGTCACTGAGTTTGCCGATAGTCACTGTCATTTTGAAGAGCACGATGCGCAGGGGCAGGTGCTAAAAACGCAGCAACTGACCTATAAGCATGCGATGTTTTTGCCGCCATTTAAAGGTTCGCCAGCTGTTGCGGCGGTACCTGGCTTATGTAACCCGAAAGGTTTTGTGGTCACCGATAAACACCAGCGCTCGCCGAAGTATCCAAATATTTTCGCCGCTGGCGTGTGCGTGGCTATCGCTCCCATTGAAGAAACGCCAGTACCTGTTGGAGCCCCAAAAACTGGGTTAATGATAGAGTCTATGACATCGGCCATTGTTGAGAATATTAAAGCCTTGATGGCTCAGAGCGATACCTTGGTGGAACCAACATTAAGCGCATTATGCTTGGCTGACATGGGGAATACTGGCGCGGCTTTTTTGGCAATTCCACAAAACCCGCCGCGTAACCGTAATTGGACCGGCAGCGGGCGTTGGGTTCATTGGGCGAAAGTGGCTTTTGAAAAATACTTTATGTACAAAGTTTGGCGCGGTACTTCAGAGCCAATTTACGAAAAAATTTCGCTGCGCTTTATGGGGATTGAGCGGCTTAAACCGCCCAAGTAACGGTACCTTCAAGGCGCTGAAGGTTGTCTTCAGCGCCGCACACTTGATATTTCCCAGTGTTCGGGTCGGTTTGACAGTGCCACAGTGATACCTTTGCTGGCAACGGAACTGGGCGTTTAAATGTCACGTCAATGGCCGTAACTGGCTGCTTCACGCTACGCTCAATTTCTGCCTGCGCCCGTGCTGACATGTACATGCCATGAATAATTGGCTTATCAAAACCAAACCAGCGCGATAAAAACGGGTGTAAATGAATGGGGTTAAAGTCGCCGGATAAGCGTGCATAACTGCGGCTTGTTTGTGCATCAAGCTGCCACGTATTCATGCATTGCCAATCGCCATCTGGCGCATCAACCACTTTCGTTTCTTTTGCTTTGCGCGGGCGCTCGGGCTGTTTCGGCATGACTTGATATTCACTAATGCAGGTTGCAACATGCTGCCCCGACTGCCAAAACTCTACCGTGAAAACAGGGCGCAAACGGCGCGGCGATACTTTTGGGCCACGTGCTGGAACTTTGATAGATGCTTTAAGGTGAAAGCCCTCTTCGGCGTCAAGCTGTTGGTGCTGTTCAATACGGTTACTGACATGCACAAGGCCCGGAGCAGGCCACGGAAAGTGTTCGCCCAGCATTTGGGCTAGGTGAACGCGCTGCGCCAAACAGTAAATAAGCGTTAATGGTAATGGGCTAACAAAACCACCAAAGGCATCGTGGTAGCGCTGAACTAATTCGGCTGAAAACGGCGGCGCACTGAACTCTGCATTCAGTACGTCTGCTTCTGCTGCATCTTGGCCATTGCGTGCGACGGTAAATAACGAGCGCACAAACATACCGGGAAGATTTGGTAACGTGACAAGGGTATCCACGTGCATTGCGTTTTCATCCTTAAATATACGGGCTGTTAAACCACATTAATGCTAAGTATATACTGCACAATAAGTTCAACAAACCCTACCACAATACATCTTATGCGCTGGCAACGCTATAAATCACCATGCCGACGAAGGCAAATAGCAATAACATTATGTAGATCAACCCAGAAACCATGAACTTAAAGGTAGTGACTAGCCAGCCTTTTCACAAACAAGTCAGGGTTCTTCGTTAAATAGCGAAGGCGCTCGTTAATTCGAGTTTGCTCGGCTTCGGGTAAAAAAGGCAAGTCCATGCGCATGTCTTCGGGCGTCATAACTTCTACCGCGCCACTTGGTTCTTCCACCGAGATAGGGTCAGAATTATTCGAGACGACCTCAATATCAATGGCGGCCGAGAAAATTACGAAAGCGATTAAAGAAATAAAGAAATAAAGCCGTAATGGCGGTACATAGGCAACGTGCTTGCCTGCCATAAATTCTCGTGAGAGAAACCCCGGCCGCAAAATCAACCCTCGCAAGGTGCGATAAAATCGTGAGTCCCAGTGGCCCAGTTCGCCCATTAAGTCGCCGAGTACGGCGAATATGCTGCGAACGTAAACCCGGTGATGTTGCCCGCAGTGGTGACAATACTCACCTTGCAGAGGCTGCTGGCAATTTAAACATTGCTGCTCATTTGACGCTAATTGTTCCACGTTAACCTGTTATAAAGTTGGCGTTAATTATCGCCATTATCGTCCTTTTTTTTGGTTTTATCGTCAGATTTCTTCTCATCCGATGACTTAGCTTTTAATTTTTCACTTTGTTCAGCACGTTGTTTTTGTAAAGCTTCTTTCTCTGCTTTCATTTTTTCGCGCAGAGCGTCGCGTTCAGCTTTTTTCTTTGCCGCTTCTTGCTTGGCTTGTTCAGCAGTCTGTTGCCCTTGTTGTGCCGACTGTGATTGCGCCAGTGCAGGCTGAGTAATAACAAAAGTAGTGGCAACTACTGCAGATAATAAAAATAGATTGCGAGTCATAGCGAGATACTCCTGTGAGTCGTATAGTTTTAGTTTCAGGGGTTTGCCCTGTTAAGTAAAGCTTCAGCGTGGTCACTATACAATGTGGCATAGTATTATTTTGCGGTTGTTTTACAAAAAGTGATCGCTGCGACATGATTTGTCGCATGTAGGCGGTAAGCTATCGTCGTGACACAGATGACAAGGAGCAAGTCAGTGCAGAGCGTATTAAGATACCTAATGATGTTACGCCACGTGCCTCGGCAGCCACATAAAGTTGACGCGAAGACATTACAACAACGCCTTTATGAACAAGGTATTGATGTAAGTGTTCGCACTATACAGCGCAATTTGATTGAGCTGTCAGAAGTGTTCCCGTTAACCACGGATGAGCGCTCGAAGCCCTATGGCTGGAGTATTGCTCAGAGCGCACCGCAGCTGCCGTTTTTAAATTTGGCCGACCACGCACGTCCGAGTGCCGCTGCGCAAGTAAAACTAAAGTGTGCAGCCAGCCTATCAAACTTTCTGACGAACAACCCGTTACATCCGCAGCAAGTTATCGAAACCAATAGCGAACACATTATTGTCAAAGCAACCGTGGCCATTAGTAATGAACTCGTGGCGTGGATACTTAGTTGTGGTGAGCACGCAGAAGTTTTAGAACCTAAACAGCTTCGTGATGAAATTGAAGGGCACATTCGTCGTATGCATGCTAGCTACAACGGGCATGGCGGTTAACGCAACCGGCAAGCTAAAGCGCGTTCTCTAGGCGCAATAGCCACTCTTTTTTATCCAAGCCACCGGCGTAACCAGTGAGTGTTCCGTTGGCACCAATAATACGGTGGCAAGGAATAATGATAGCGATGGGGTTGCGGCTGTTGGCCAAACCAACCGCACGAACGCCTTTGGGGTTATTGATCGCCCGCGCAATATCGCCGTAGCATGCGGTATGACCGTAAGAAATGTCTAGCAAGGCCCGCCATACTTGTTGTTGAAATGCTGTTCCTGCTGGGGCAAGAGGCAGCTCAAACGTCGTTCTTGAACCGTTAAAGTATTCAGTAAGTTGCTGTGCAGCCATATCGGTAACAGCGCATGCGCGTTGCGCTGTGGGAGCACAAAACGATACATCTGTAATGTGTTGGCCGTCGACACTCGTCGCGGTGACTGGGCCTAATGGCGACTGCAAGCTTGTTTGAAACATAATTAACGTAATATCAGTACAGGGGTTTCACTATTATTTATCATGTTCGTGGTCGTACTGCCTACTAAAAACTGACGAATTCGTGAATGGCCGTAGGCTCCCATCACCAACACATCAAGTTGATGTTCTGCCTGATACTGATGTAATGCAGGCTCCACATCGCCGGCAATGAGTGCGGTGGTCACTTCATGCCCTTCGTTTGCTAGGCTTGTTTTAGCATTGGCGAGTAGCTGCTGATTGCTCGCTGTGTCGGCGTCTACCATGACAACATGAATAGGCAACCCTTTAAATAAAGGGCTTTTGGCTACCATGTCGATGCCTTTTTCTGTAGTTTTGCTGCCATCGTAAGCAAACAAAACACTGCCTGGCGTTTGATATTTTTCGGGCGTTAACAGTATCGGGCGGGCCACAGAACGAATCACCGTTTCAAGGTGACTACCAATGTGCCGCGACTCGCTATCCTGTTCGCTTGTGTCCTGACCGTGAATGCCAAGCACAAACAACCGCGTGTCGTTTTCCAGCATCAATAAAGTTTCGCTTAAATCGCCATGGCGCTGGCGCATAGTCACCTGCTCGACACCTGCTTTGCGCGCACGAACTTGGGCGGCCTCGAGCATGTGGTGCCCCTGCTGCAATGCGAGTTTGTTACGTTGAGCATCAAGTTCGGCCAGTTCATCAAGCAATAGTTCGCGACTACCCAACCCGATATGACCGGTCATGTCGGTCGCAACCGGGTAACGCCCTTCATCAAGCACATGCAATAAGGTTAGCGGTGAGCGCATTTGCAAGCTTGCCCATGCACTAAAGTCACAAACTGCGCCGGTAGCCCGAGAGCCATCAATACAGGCAACTACATTTGTCATTGTTATTATTCCCCTAGTAGCCCATTATTTTGTCAGCAGCATTAATGAAACAATGCACCGAATGGACCCTGATAATGACATGATCAGGCGCGAGTTTGAAGTCGAATGAAACAACAAGAAAGGTGAAATTTGAAACAAAAGTCACGTTTTAGCATGGGCCCAGCGGCGCTAGTTGCGGCGGCCTTTATTGGGCCAGGTACAGTGGTCACGGCGTCATTAGCTGGCGCAAACTTTGGTTACGCGCTGTTGTGGGCACTGGTTTTTTCGGTGCTAGCAACCATTATCTTACAAGAAATGGCAGCACGACTAGGCGTGGTCACTGGTAAGGGGTTGGGGGAAAATATTCGCGAGGCGATTGCCCACCCAAGCGTACGGCTATTTGTTGTCGTGCTTATTTTTGCGGCAGTCATTGTTGGCAATAGCGTATATCAAGGTGGCAATATTAGCGGTGCACGCATGGGGTTAGCCGACTTGATTCACATCGATGGGCAGTGGATACCAGTGATTTTGGGTGTATTGGCGGCCGCAGTACTATGGCAGGGGAGTTATAAAGTCATTGAGAAAGTACTCATCGGCTTAGTGCTGTTAATGAGTTTAGCGTTTTTAGCTACCTTCATTCTTACCCAGCCGAATTGGGGGGATTTATTTCAAGGCTTGTTCGTGCCGTCTATACCTTCCGGTAGCTTACTCATGGTGGTGGCGCTTATTGGTACTACAGTTGTGCCTTATAACTTGTTCTTACATGCATCGAGCTGCGCGCAAAAATGGCAGTCGGCGGACAGCCTGCAACAAGCACGCCAAGATATTTACGTTTCTATTCCGTTAGGTGGGCTTATTTCTATGGCCATTGTGGCCACGGCAGCCTCGGCGTTTTTTGGCCAAGCGGTGACCATTGAAGGGGCTGCTGATTTGGGCCAAGCCTTAACGCCATTGTTTGGCGACAGTGCCACCGCGTTTATGGCGATAGGTTTATTTGCCGCCGGTTTGTCTTCGTCACTAACAGCACCGCTTGCTTCAGCTTATGCGCTAAGCGGAGTGTTGGGGTATTCAAATAACTTAAAAGACAACAAGTTTCGTGCAATATGGCTAAGCATACTCAGTATTGGCGTTATTATTGCTTCGCTTGGGCTAAAGCCAATTGAGGTGATTCTGTTTGCGCAGGTGGCCAATGGTTTGTTACTGCCCGTTATGGCGCTGTTTTTGGTGTGGGTGTGCAATCATCGCAGGCTGGGTGAGTATCGTAACTCTATCAAACAAAATATTTTAGGTGGGTTCGTTTGCGCGGTTGCAATTGGCCTAGGGGCACGCAGTATTGCAGCTGCTTTTGGCTGGCTCTGAGCTTAGTCGCCACCAAATAGCATTTCTATTTCAATACCAACTATCCAACGTGGCTCGCGTTGGTCGTCGAGTGTGTCTCGTGGCCAATGCATGCCAACCCACCCTTCTAAAAATAACCATTCGCGGCTAAACCGACTGCGGTGTAGCGCGCGAATGCCATAGTCTCGCATTGGCACGGCGTTTTCGGTTTCTCCATACCACCAAACATCAGCGCCAATAGCACGCTCGTGATGATACAGGTAATAGATTTTTTGCGAAGCCTGCCACCGCACGCCTTCGGTACGCTCAGCAAATGTGCCGCGTATCCATGACTTGCCGAACCATTTGGCAGACAGCGCGGTATCGTATTCAAAGGTTTGTGCTACGCCAAAACCGTCGCTGTCGCGCCAAAAAGCCACCGACTGCATATGCAGCTCGGCGTTGTGATCAATGATGGTTTCGTAGCGATAGCGAGCGCGCACATAAGGGTCCATGTTTATGCCCCCTCGAAAACCAGCACCAAACGACACACTGTGATTCGTTTGCACGTAGGGGTCAAAACCTAGCCCAACCATCCATTCTTCGTCAGACTGATCGCGACGTATAACGGTGGGCCGAGTTTGTTGGGTATCGTTGATAAAATCGTCGAAGTCGCCACGCCCTATAATGGCGGAAAATCGGCGCTCTGCATGAGGAAATACAACCCGAGCGCGAAAACTTGAGTCCAGCTCAAAGCCGTCATGTTCGTCCCATTCGGGCGTTAGGGTAAGGCTGCCAGACGCTGTGTCATAGTCGTCGGGGTTCACCGAGTCAGCGAAAAACGAATCTATCCAGGCGGCAGATGCGTTGACCGAATTGGTGAGGCCCGCGCGAAAATCGTCAATCATGGCGCTTTCCTCGCGGTCATCTTTTGACTGCGATTCTGCCGACGTTGACTGTTGTTGCGGCGGTGATTCTTGAGGCTGTGCCACGGCTGTTGGTATGGCGACCGATAGCAGCAGTGCAATGGCCAAACGCATTCGACCTCCTTGCATCTGTTATGTACTGAAGATACAAGGAAAAGTCGAATTCGGCTAGTTAAGAAACGTTAAATACTAACGCGTTTGTAGCGCCGGTATTCAGGTTGCCAGAAGTTGGCCTCAATGCGCGTACGCAAAGTTTCATCGCTCACTTCAAGTGCAAGACCTTGTTGCTGAGCCACTTTGGCTACATTGAAGGCAATCTGTTTGCTTAATTCGGCAATGTTGGTGATTGCTGGAAGCAAACTTTTACTTGTCCCTAACACCCGCGGTGACGCGTCAGCCAAGGTATTACTGGCAGCCATCAGCATTTCATCAGAAATAATACGCGCTTTGATGGCAATGACGCCTAAACCAATTCCCGGAAAAATATAGCTGTTATTGCACTGCGCTATCGGGTATTCCTGACCCTGATATTTAACGGGGTCGTATGGGCTGCCGGTGGCGATAATTGCGTCGCCATTGGTCCACTCAACCACATGTGCTGGGTGCGCTTCTATTTGTCGCGACGGATTAGAAAGCGGAAATATAATTGGCTGTTGGGTGTGTTGGTGCATGGCGCGAATGACTTGCTCGGTAAACAATCCAGGTTGGCCTGACACGCCAATCAAAATCCCTGGTTTGGCACAGTGCATCACGTCAAGTAGCGAGGCGTAGTCACCGCTGTGTTGCCACTCGTTAAGGTGGCTCAGCGGTTGGGCTAATGCCAGCTGAAAGTCACGTAAATCGCTCATGCCCTCAGTAAGCAAACCAAACCGGTCTACCATATAAATTTGCCGACGCGCTTGCTCGTCGGTAAGACCTTCAGCAACCATTTGCTGAATAATTTGCTCGGCAATGCCGCAGCCCGCTGATCCAGCACCGACAAAAGCAACCGTTTGGTCTTTGAGTTGCACGCCTTTACTACGACATGCTGCCAGCAGGGTTCCCACAGTTACCGCGGCGGTGCCTTGAATATCATCATTAAAACAGCAGTAATCGTCACGGTACTTGCGCAGCAACGGCATGGCGTTCGGTTGTGCGAAGTCTTCAAATTGCACCATAGCCTCTGGCCAACGGCGACGCACAGCCGTCATAAAGCGATCAACAAATGCGTTGTACTCATTTTGATTAATGCGTTTGTGGCGTGCGCCCATGTACATAGGGTCGTTGAGTAGCTTTTCATTGTTGGTGCCCACGTCTAAGCAAACCGGCAAGGTATACGCTGGGCTAATACCACCACAGGCGGTATATAAGCTTAATTTGCCAATTGGAATGCCCATGCCACCAATACCTTGGTCACCTAGCCCTAAAATACGCTCACCGTCGGTTACCACAATCACTTTTACTTTGCGCTTGGTGGCATTGCGCAAGATGTCGTCCATTTGGTCACGGTCTTCGTACGAGATAAATAACCCGCGAGAACTGCGATATATATCAGAGAATTGCTCGCATGCATCGCCTACAGTTGGGGTGTAGATAATGGGCATCATTTCTTCAAGGTGCTGCTGTAGCAAGCGATAAAATAGGGTTTCGTTATTGTCCTGAATAGCGCGCAAGTAAATATGCTTGTTAATTGCAGTGTCAAAGCTTGAATACTGCATGTAGCAGCGTTGTACTTGCTCTTCAATGGTTTCGTAGCGAGGTGGCAATAAACCGGTTAAATTAAATGCAGTTCGCTCTTCACGAGTAAACGCGCTACCTTTGTTAAGCAGCGGTGTTTCTAGCAAATTAGGGCCTGCATAAGGAATATACAACGGATTCTTCATGAATCATTCTCCTTGCGCTACACGTAACGTATTCAATGGGGGCAATAGCTAACTGAATGAACCGTATATTATTGCAGATTAAACGGAGGAAGACATGGAAAATCCGGCTTTTGTGGTGAATTTAAAATTGCTTGAGCATTATAAATTCGAAGTTGATTTTGGTGAGTTTGGGCAAATTATTACCGATGAGCACGAACCGGTAGGGCACGGTGAAGGGCCAGGGCCAAGCCAGTTGCTCGCTGCTGCAGTGGCTAACTGCTTAGCGGCTAGTTTGATGTTCGCAATACGCAAATACAAAGGTGACCCAGGCCAAGTTACCGCCAAAGTGCAAGGGGATATGGAGCGTGTTGATGGGCGCTTACGTATTTCAGCCATGCAGGTGGAACTGAATTTGGGCCAAGCGGCTGAGCACATAGACAAGCTCGACCGAGTGTTAGAACAGTTTGAAAACTTTTGTGTGGTTACCCAAAGCGTCCGCAACGGCATTCATGTTGATGTCACCGTATTGGACGACGCCGGACAGGTGCTCAAATCACCCGAATAGTTGCTTACCGGAATTCATTAATATCCAACTGGTAAGAATATATTTGTCGTTAGATTTTGGCACCGTGCCTCGGTGGGTATGGGTAAAATAGCCGGGCGCAATAACCATGCGTCCGCGCTTCGGTTGAATGCTGCGGTTTTGATAGTAAAAATCAGTGGTGCCGCCGTCTTCCACGTCATTTAAATAAAACATAAATAATAAGCTGCGGTGAAGTGCTTCAACGCTGTTCTTCTCGGGGTAAACCTCGCAGTGCCAGTAATTATAGTTGCCTTGGTTTTTTAAATATTTTTGTGCCTGAATGGGCCCGAGTCGATATAACAACTGCATATAGGCCTGCTCATTTCCAGCGGCTACTTCACTAAAGTTTTCATGGGTTAAATTCACTGGCTCACCGGTTCTAGGATGCTTAACTTTGAGCGCAACTGGCGCAATGAGAGCAAAGTGATATTTTTTGAAATACTCTAGCGCGTATTTAGTGGTGGCATCGCAAATGGTTTGTAATTCACTTGCGTAATCTTGGTGCTGGTTCAAGTATAAATCTTCGCTGAGTTTTTTCTCGGTATCGACGCCACCGCCAGTGCGGCCTGGCTGCTTATGCGGGCTGCGTTCAAATAATTCGACAAAACGGTCGCAAAAGTCAGCGGGTAATGCATTGTCGTATACTTCAATAAAATCGTTACTCACACTTATCCCCAATAATTAAAGTCGTTGCCGAAACAAACCGGTGAACTCAGTGCATCACCGTCAGCTTCGCTGTCTTCTTGTTCTAATGCTTTAAGTAGCGCATGTTTTAACACTGGAAGGTGCGAATACTCAAACGCTTTTACTGCGCTAATTAATGTAATCTTGCTTTCTCGCGCCGCTTTCATCAGTGGAATTAGAGCATCTGGATTATTTTCAAGCTCACTGAAGTAAGCTTCGGCAAAGCTTTTAAAATCGAGCTTTTCAGCGTGATAGTCTTTGCGTAGCTGGTTGGATGGGCAACAGTCTTTGCACCAGACATCAAGCTTGAGATCTTCTTTTTTAATGCCGCGCGGCCAGAGTCGGTCGGCCAGTATACGTTGGCCATCTTCTGTGCATGCCTTGTCATAAGCGCGTTTAAAAAGTACTGTGTATTTTTTCTGCATTTTTGTCACCTAGCTGTCACAAAAAGTCATTAAATTGTTAACCGAAATAAGTTATAGTGATCAACCCGTCGTCTTGGGATTACACAACAATAAGAGAATGGATTATGAAACGCCACAATCTAGCTATCGCGCTTTCAGCCCTGCTTGTGTCAGGTACTGCAAGTGCTGAACTGTTTCTTTCAGAGCACATTGAAGGCTCGAGCAATAATAAAGCATTAGAAATCTTTAACCCGGGTGATACCGCGGTTGATTTAAGCACTTACACTATCGAAATTTATTCGAACGGTGGCACGACCGCAAGCCAGACCATCCAACTGTCAGGCTCACTTGATGCGAACGGCATTTACGTTGTAGCCCACCCATCGGCCAACGCGGAAATTTTGGCATTAGCCAATCAAACCGGCAACCTTTACTACAATGGTGATGACGCCATCGTATTTAAAAATGGCACCGCTGTTATTGATGCCATGGGTCAAGTTGGTGTTGACCCAGGTACTGCATGGGAAAGCAATGGCGTATCCATGCAAAACCAAACCATTCGTCGTAAATCAACAATCACAGCAGGTGATACTGACGAAACCAATGAATTCTTCCCTGATGTTGAGTGGGACTCTTTTGCAATCGACGATATTAGCAACTTAGGTTCGCACAATGGCTTCGGCAGCACGCCTCCGCCAGATCCAGATCCTGAGCCGACGCCAGAAATTGGTGCGTGTACTGACCCAGCTACTATGATTCACGAAGTACAGGGTAATACAGTTGTCGAAGACGGCGGTGCAAGCCCACTACTTGGCAACGTTGTCACCCTAGAAGCGGTTGTTACCGGTACATTCTTTGACGGTGCTAAGCCATTGGCTGGTTTCTTCATTCAAGAAGAAGACGCTGATCAAGATGCTGATCCAAACAGCTCAGAAGGTTTGTTTGTGTACTTCCCTGAAGGTACACCGCCAACTGTCGGTCAGCAAATTCGCATACAAGGTGAAGTGGCTGAATACTACAACGGTACGCAGCTTTCTAACGTAACCGCGGTTGTTGTTTGTGCCGAAGGCCAAACCGTAACCCCAGCAGCACTTGAATTGCCGTTAACTTCGCGTGACCAATTTGAAGCTTATGAAGGCATGCTGGTTGCTTCTGCAAACCCATTAGTGGTTACCGGTACCGATACCCTCGACCAATATGGTGAGTTCTGGGTGGCTGATGAACGTATTATGAGCCCAACTGAAATTCACGCTCCAGGTGACGAAGCAAACGCTTATGCGGCATTAAAAGACGCGCGTCAATTCTTAATCGATGATGTACAAGGTGGTGCGGGCCCAGCTTATGTGCCGTTCCCGGCGGGTGGTCTTAG
Organism: Gammaproteobacteria bacterium; assembly: GCA_018222985.1. GTDB lineage: Bacteria > Pseudomonadota > Gammaproteobacteria > Enterobacterales > Alteromonadaceae > Pseudidiomarina. The sequence goes on along the minus strand of JAAEZG010000003.1, from coordinate 56,888 downwards.
CGCGCAAAACTCTTTGCGTCTTGGTACCGAAATCACCAACGCTGAAGGTATTATCTATTACAGCTTTAACGAATATCGTTTAGCACCAACAGTTGACCTGCAGTTTGTTGATGCAAACCCACGTACTGCGCAGCCAGATGTCGCGGGACAAGGTGATGTTCGTGTCGCTTTATTTAACGTATTGAACTTGTTCAATGGTGATGGCCAAGGCGGCGGTTTCCCAACCGAGCGTGGCGCAGATAACATCATGGAATATGAGCGTCAGTTGCCGAAAGTTGTTTCAGCAATCGTTGCGCTTAACGCCGACGTGGTTGGTTTGATTGAAGTTGAAAACGACGGCAACGGCGAAAACGGCATGTTGGCGCAACTTGTTGCTGCGTTGAATGCTGAAGGTTCTGGCGAGTGGGCTTTCGCGAACGTTGGCGGAAGTGGCTTGGTTGGCACCGATGCAATTACCAATGCGATTATTTATCGTAGCGACCGTGTTGCAGAAACAGGTACAGCCGTATTTACCACAGCTGACCCGTTTGACTATGGCAACCGTCCACCAGTTGCACAAACCTTCAAAGACTTAGTTAACGAAGACGAGTTCACTTTTGTGGTTACGCACTTGCGCTCAAAAGGTAGCTGTGGCGGAGCAACCGGCGGTGACGCTGATGCAAACGATGGCCAAGGCTGCTGGAATGCTACCCGTGTTGCTGCTGTACAGCAGTTGCAAACGTGGTTAGCGGGTGACCCGACTGGCCGTATTGTTGCGGATGTACTAGTGATGGGTGACATGAACGCGTACAGCATGGAAGACCCAATTGCTGAAATGGTTGCTGGTGGTTTCACCAACCTAAAAGCAGACTTCGCGAACGGCGCAACAACGCATACTTATGTGTACCAAAACGAGTCAGGTAGCTTAGACCATGCGTTTGCTTCGGCTGAATTAACTGCGAAAGTTGTTGCAGCGCAAGCTTGGCACATCAACGCTGATGAGCCTGAAGCGCTAGACTACAACACTGAATATAAGTCGACCGAACTGCAAGCGACTTATTATGCAGAAGATCAGTACCGTAGCTCAGACCACGACCCAGTTATTGTGGCATTCACTACCGAAGCGAATGACCCAACTGACGAAGGTAGCGGTGATACAGATGGTGATGCACCTACTGAAGAAGAAGAGCATGTAAACATTGACCACGCGAGCACAAGCAGCTCATTCCCACTGTGGTTGGTATTAAGCGGCTTGTTCTTAGGTTTGGTACGCCGTCGCGTATAAACCTAGTCTAGGTTAGCGAAAAAGCGCTTGGCTTGGCCAAGCGCTTTTTTTTTGTGCCAAATAAGACTAACGTGAGTATAAACAACAAGGCTTTATGGATAAGGAACGAACATGACATATATTCACGACACGATTGAAGAGCTAAAACACACAAGCCCAGCGCAGACCGAGTTTTACCAAGCCGTGGAAGATGTGTTGGAAAGTCTTGAGCCGTTGCTTGAACAAAACCCGCATTACCGTGAGCAAGCCATTCTTGCCCGTATTGTTGAGCCTGAGCGGCAGATTATGTTTCGTGTGCCGTGGATGGATGACGAAGGCCAAGTGCAAGTAAACAAAGGTTATCGTGTTGAATTCAATTCAGCGCTTGGGCCGTATAAAGGCGGCTTGCGTTTTCACCCGAGCGTTAATGGCTCCATTATTAAATTTTTGGGGTTTGAGCAAATCTTTAAAAATGCGCTTACCGGTTTGCCTATTGGTGGCGGCAAGGGCGGGGCTAATTTTAATCCGAAAGGTAAATCAAACGCTGAAATTATGCGTTTTTGTCAGTCCTTTATGAGCGAACTGTATCGTCACATTGGGCCCACAACCGATGTACCAGCCGGCGATATCGGCGTGGGTACGCGCGAGCTTGGGTACTTGTTTGGCCAATACAAACGGCTAGCAAATCAGTTTGACGGTGTGTTGACCGGCAAAGGGCTAGCATGGGGCGGCTCGTACGTGCGCAAAGAGGCAACGGGATATGGTTGCGTCTACTTTGCCAATTATATGCTGGCTGATAGAGATCAGAAGCTTGAAGGCAAGCGTTGCGCGGTGTCCGGCTCAGGCAATGTGGCCATTTACACCATGGAAAAACTCTATGAATTAGGGGCTAAGCCAGTCACGTGCAGCGACTCGTCGGGCACCATCTATCATGAAACCGGCATCGACCTAGATTTACTCAAACAACTTAAAGAGCGGCAGCATGAGCGCCTAGAAAAGTATCTTGAAACCCATACGTCAGCTGAGTACACGCCTCGCGATGACTACCCATCTGATGGTCATCAAGTGTGGCGCTACCAAGTTGATTTAGCATTTCCTTGTGCCACGCAGAATGAGGTGACCCGTGCCGATGTTGAATGCTTACTTGAAAACGGCTGTATTGCTATGACCGAAGGGGCAAACATGCCGTTAACAGAGTCAGCGTTCGATACCGTGCTGGCAAGCCAAATGGCCTACGGCCCAGGTAAGGCATCAAATGCTGGTGGTGTGGCAACCAGCCAGTTAGAAATGGCACAAAATGCGAGCATGCAACGTTGGAGCTTTGAACAAGTTGATGAGCGCTTAAAACAAGTGATGAAAACTATTTACCAAGACATTTCGCGAACCGCCGAAGAGTTCGGTAAGCCAGGCCAGCTGGTACTTGGAGCTAATATTGCTGGCTTTAGAAAAGTAGCCGACGCCATGCTTGAGCAAGGCTTGGTATAGCGCGGTTAACGCAATCTTTACAAAAATATTGGTGCTGCATGCAACTATACTGGCCAAAAAAGCGACTAAACTAGTAACTGATAGCAGTTGTAGCTATCTGCCGTTTGGAGGCATGAAGCATGCATAACACTCAATTTAAGAAACGCGCCGGCCTGTCGGCCTTGGCTTTAGCTTTGTCATGGGCAACGGGTGCGGTGGCGTTGACCACCGTAACAACCCCCGCTTACGCTGAAACCTATCAAGACAGCGCGCAGGCAAACGCAGTTTACTATTCCGAAGCTGAGCTTGATCGTCTATTGGCGCCAGTAGCACTCTATCCAGATAGCCTATTGACGCATATTCTCATTGCCGCGACCTACCCTTTAGAAGTGGTGCAGGCCGAACGCTGGGCGCAAAAGTACGCGCATTTAACGCCAGAGCAAGCGTTGGAACGTGCGCAAGACCAGCCTTGGGACGCTAGTGTTAAGGCGCTGGTTGGCACGCCTGACGTGCTAAAACAGATGAGCGAAGATTTAACTTGGACCCAAGCAGTTGGCGAAGCTTTTTTAGCGCAGCAAGAAGATGTACTCGATCGTGTTCAAACCTTGCGTCAGCATGCCTATGATGCCGGCAACTTGAAGTCGAACAAGCATGTGAGTGTTGAACGTGCGCAACGAACCATTGTTATTGAGAACGTCCGCCGTGAAGTGGTGTATGTGCCTTATTATGACACGCGCGTCGTGTATGGCTCGTGGTGGTGGCATAATCACCCACCCGTGTATTGGTCACGCCCGTCGTTAACCGTCAGTATTGGTTCGGGTATTTACTGGGGTATTAGTTATCAAGTGCCATCGCGTTTTTACTTTAGCCACTTTTTCTGGCCACAACGTTATGTGGTGATTAATCATCACTACTACACAGCTCCGCCTAAAAAGCGTCGTGACTATTACATGACCCAGCATGACGGAAAACGTTGGAATCACAATCCGCGTCACCGTCGTGGGGTTGAATATCGCCACCGTGATTTGCAGCCACGGCAGCCGAAGTACCATATGGTGCAAGGTGAGGTTGTACAACCGGTACTCAGTGCGCGAGGTGTCAATCGTGATGCGCCGGTACGAAACATGCGCATTGAGGACCCCAAACCACGGCCCAAGTTTGCGTCGGTGAAACGTGAGTTACGCGAGCCTTCAGTGGGTATGAAACAACCAACTCGCGCTATTTCGCCAAATAATAAGCGCATTGTTTCGCCACGTGCGGAGCGGCCACGAATTGAGCAGCCAAGAGTTGATCGTCGCAGTGTGCGTATGCCGGAGGTTCGTCAGCCGGAAAGAGGTAAACCAGATGTGGGCTCACCAAGCATACGTCCATCGGACAAACGTATACGCCAGGTCAAGCCGCGATATGATAGTGTGACTCCGGTTGTGCGCCAACCTGATGTCGTTCGGCCGAGTGTGCGTCAGGCTCCTGTGCGTCAGCCCCAGGTTCGTCAGCCTCAGGTTCGTCAGCCTCAGGTTCGTCAACCCAACCTAACTCAACCGGTGAAACGTTCGAGTCCATCCATTAAGTCGTCACCGCGTAGCCAAAATGTCACTTTACCGGCGCGCGCTAACCGAAATAATGGACGTGATTTTTAACCCAGTTTGAACGGGGTTTTACATTGAAACTAAAGGTAGAAAGCTGAATACTATGGCTTTCTACCTTTTTATTTTTCAGCACATTATTCTAGGGCATCATGAATATTAAAGACTCTAACCGATTTAGCTTTCGTTTAATGGACGAGAATGACGCAGACCTATTGTTCGAGCTTGATCAAGACACTGAAGTTATGAAGTATTTAACGAACGGTAAAATGACCACACGTGAAGAGATCAATGACGTCTATATTCCGCGCATGATGTCCTATAGAAACGCCGAGCGCGGTTGGGGAATATGGGCAATTCACCATAAATCGACCAACGACTTTTTGGGCTGGGTGCTTACGCGGCCAATGCATTTTTTCAATGAGCAACGAGACGACACTAATTTAGAATTGGGCTGGCGCTTTAAACGCAGTTTATGGGGCCAAGGTATTGCTACCGAAGCGGCTCGTCACATTGCGCTGCAAGTAAGCCAAGCTAATGCCGAGATTAGCCGAGTTAGCGCCATCGCAAAGCCAGACAACAAGGCATCAATAAAGGTGATGCAAAAGCTAGGTATGACTTTTCAATCTGAGTATCTTCACCCGGACCCGCTTGGGCCGGTGCAAGTTGTGCTTTATAGCTGTGGCATTAATGGCTTGGCAGCACACTCATGAAGTTTTCGTACTTTTACGACCAAGCGATAGCACGCCATGGTAGCCAACAGGAAATTGCTGGGCGTTTACCCAGTGTTGCTGCGAATGAACAAATTCGCGAAATAAGCGATGACCGAATTTTGGCGGAAATAACCCGCTGTGTATTTCGTGCAGGCTTTGCGTGGCAAGTTATTAAGAATAAATGGCAAGGTTTTGAAGATGCGTTCGCCGGTTTTTTGCCTATTTACTGGCAACAGGTCCCCCCTGAGCGGCTTGACGAGTTAGCCCGCGACACGCGTATTGTTCGCAACCCACAAAAAATCGCCACGGTTCCGCTTAATGCACGCATGATTGTTGAGGTTGCAGAGCAACATGGCAGTTTTGGTGCGTTTTTGGCGAACTGGCCGCGCTCAGAGCAACACCAGTTATTGGCTTATTTGAAAAAACATGGCGCGCGCTTAGGTGGAACCGCAGCCCAGCATGTGCTGCGACGTGTTGGGTGGGATGGTTATCTGTTAACGCCCGATAACCTTACCGCATTGCGTAATCACAAGTTGCTTGACGCATCACCCTATAGCAAGCGTGGCGCCGAGCAAATTCAACGCGTGTTTAATCAATGGCATGCGGAAACCGGCATGCCATATAGCCATTTGTCGCGTATTTTGTCGATGTCGATAGATGTACGGGGATAGACGTGCGGGGTTAAGCCGCACGCCTGTCACGGCTACCGCAGGGTGACGAACTCTTCTGCGCTCGTTGGGTGCAGTGCTACCGTGGCATCAAAATCAGCCTTGGTTGCGCCCATTTTCATAGCGACCGCGAAGCCTTGTAAAATTTCATCCATGCCTTCGCCAATACCATGCAAACCAATGACGCGCTCTTCTGGGCCCGCGCACACTAACTTAAATGTACTGAGCGCACGATGTGGCGTAACTGCGTTATACATGGCTGCAAATTGAGACTTATAAACTTTAACGGCGTCGCCGTGCACTTCACGCGCTTCGGCTTCCGTTAAGCCCACGGTACCAATGGTTGGATGACTAAATACAATAGTCGGTATTAAGCTGTAATCCATGTGCGCGTCTGGCATGTCTTTATTAAACAAACGCTCAGCAAGCAAACGGCCAGCTTTGATGGCAACCGGCGTTAACTGTGCCTCACCGGTAATATCGCCAACCGCATAAATGCCTTTCACATTGGTGTTTTGGTATTTATCGGTGCGAATAAACCCATGCGCATCGGCCTGCACACCAGCTGCCGCTAAGTTAATTTTGTCCGTTGCTGGTTCCCGACCAATGGCCCAAACTAAACAGTCTACGCCCTCAATAACTTGGCCGTTTTCACAATAGACACTGAGCAAGCCGTCATCATTTTTTTCAACGCGATCAATAATACAACCGGTGTGTAGCTCTGGGCCGTCTTGTTTTAGGCGCTCAAGCAGGGCGTTGGTAATATCATGGTCGAAATAACGCAGCGGGCGGTCGCCACGAACCAGCAAGTGCGCATCACTGCCAAGGGCGTGTAATACCCCAGCAATTTCTACCGCAATATAACCAGCACCAACCACAACGGCTTTGTTAGGGCGCTCATTCATCGCAAAGAAGCCATCTGAGTCAATACCATATTCGGCACCAGGTACGTCAGGAATCATCGCTCGACCACCCACAGCAATGGTAATGTGGTCAGCGGTAATGTGTTCGCCGTTCACTTCGACGGTGTTGGCGTCAACAAAGCGGGCAAAGCCTTCAATGTATTCGACACCGTTACTTTCAAAGCCGCGTTTGTAACCCCCATGAATGCGCTCAATATAGGCTTCGCGGTTTTTCACTAGCGTGGCCCAGTCGAAGCCTTTTTGTTCAATGTTAAAGCCGTAAGCCGAGCTGTATTTAATTGCCTCAGCAATATGAGCGCCATACCACATGACTTTTTTCGGTACGCAACCAACATTAACGCAGGTTCCACCAACCGCTTTTGCTTCAATAACAGCGGCTTTAGCGCCACGAATGGCTGCGCGGTTAGCTGATGCAATGCCGCCACTGCCGGCGCCGATTGCCAGGTAATCGTAATGTCGAGTCATGTGCTTTACTCCTAAGACATGCTAGCGTGTTGAATTAAGTCCATAAAGATGACTATGATCGCCGAAATTGCCACGCGGTGCAATGCAACCCGAGCGGTAAGTGACCAAAAATGAGCCGAAAAAAACGATGACCTCAATCGACGACCTTAATTTATGGCAGTAATTTGCGGTAAGAATCCATGACATCAAGCTATAGCATTAATCGCAGCAAACGGCGGCGCAACTTAGCCTTAAAAGTTCAGCACGGAGAGCTCGTCGTGCAGGCTCCGTGGCATATGAGCGAACAGACCATTCAGCAGTTTGTTGAGCAGAAGCGCGAATGGGTGGAGCGTCACTTGTCGCGGCAGCAGCAACAATTAGGTCGGTTGCAGCGTCGGCAGTGGCAAACCGGAGAGCGTCTGCGTTGGTTAAGTGAGCCGCTGCAGTTAGTGGTCGAGCATGCTAGTCGTAAGCAGGTAACGCGCCAAGGCGCTCAGCTTATCGCTACCATAACGCCGCGTAGTCATGGCGACCGAGAGCCACGGCTGTCGATTGTGGCTTGGTATAAACAGCAGGCGCACGTTTGGCTTGATGAATTCTTTGCGCAGTGGCCCGAGCAGCATGGCTTGAACCCAAGTGGTTGGTCGGTGGGCGACTTTCGTAGTAAATGGGGGCACTGTACGCGTCAGGGCGAATTAAAATTCACTTGGAAACTATGGATAGCGCCAGAGTGGGTGGTGCGCAACGTGGTTATTCATGAACTGTGTCATTTGCGTGAGTTTAACCATAGCCGAGCGTTTTGGCAGTTGGTTGAGCGCCACTCGCCAGACTTTCAAGATGCGGAAGTGTGGTTGCGTAAGCACGGCATCACCGTGCTTAACGCGGATTACTTAGATTACCAGGTGTAACTCAAAGAGCTTAGTTGGCCGGTAAGTTTTGCTTTAAAAATTCAACCATCATGGTTCGTAAGTGTTGCGTTGTGCCTTCGCCTTCGGCAATACCATGGGTACGATTAGGGTAAGCAAAATAATCAAATTGCTTGCCATGTTTTACCAACTCATTCACTAAGCGTTCTGAGCCTTGAAAATGCACATTGTCATCGCCGGTACCGTGCACTAGCAACAAGTCGCCTTGTAAGTTTTGGGCGTGGGTAATGGCCGATGTTTCGCGGTAACTTTCGGCCGACTCGGGTAGCAAACCTGAATAACGTTCTTGGTAAATGGTGTCGTACAAGGTCAGATCAGGCACTGGTGCTAAGGCCATGCCCACATGATAAGCGTCTGGGTAGCGGAACAGCGCATTTAATGTTTGCGAACCACCACCACTGTGGCCCCAAATACCCACCCGATTGGCATCAATGAAGGCCCAGCGGTCGAGCATGGCTTGCAGCGCATCGTATTGGTCGCGCACAGTAACAACACCGAGGTTTTTATAAATAGAACGGCGCCATTCAAAACCCCGCGGCGAGCGTGTGCCACGGTTATCCACCGAGGCAACGATATAACCTTGTTGGGTTAAGTAGTTGTGAAACATAAAGCGTTCACCGCCCCAGCTGTTGCTGACGGTTTGCCCCCATGGCTCGCCATAGACATAAAATACAATAGGGTACTTTTTGTTGGGGTCAAAATCAGCGGGCTTCATCAAAAAGCCGTCAAGTTTTAAGCCGTCGCGGGCTTCCACTTGAAAAAATTCAAACACGCCGCGTTTGAGCTTATCAAATGCATCTTGTGCTTGGTTGTTATCTTTAATAACGCGAATGCTTTGGTGATCGGGCAGGCTAATCATGTCCACCACCGGCATGGTGTTCACGTCGGTAAAAGTATGCACGGCGTATTTCGCGTCTGCAGAAAGCTGATAGCTGTGCGTGCCAGGCTGGTCTGGCGTTAAGCGTTCAAGCTTGCCACTGCCGTCTAAGCTAGCGCGGAACAAATAGCGCTCAAGTGGGGTTTCTGGTGAGGCAATAAAGTACACCCAACCGGTTTTTGGATTAATTTGTAGTACTTCAATGACGTCCCAGTTACCGCGGGTGATGGTGCTTAGTCGCCCAGTGTCGCGTTGCACCACATAAATGTGGCGGAAGCCGCTGCGCTCGCTTAACCAAGTAAATGCTTGGCCTTGGTCAATAAACTGTACGTCGTCAACATATTCAGCCCAGCTGTCGGTGGTTTCTTGCAAAAGTTCACGTACGGCGCCTGATTTAGCGTTGGCCAGAAACGCCTTATTGACCGCTTGCGAGCGGGTTAATTGTTGAATGAGTAGCTGCTGGCTATTACCGGCCCATTGCATGCGCACCAAATAATGTTGGCGGGCGTCGCCAGGTACTTTCATCCAAGTGGTTTTACCGCCGCTTGCCGGCATGACGCCAATGCGCATTGCTGCATTGGTTTCACCTACTTTTGGGTACGGAAACTGTTTTAATGTCGGGTACAACGCATCGGTGTTGTTAATCATGGTGAACAACGGGGTACCCTCGGTGTCTAGCTGCCAATAGGCAATAGACTTACCGTCAGGGCTCCAGCGAAAACCATCGCGTAAGAAAAACTCTTCTTCGTTGACCCAGTCAAAAGTGCCATTGACGATGGTGGCGTTGCCGTCTTGCGTAAGCTGAGTAATGCGTGAATTTGCAAGCTCTTCCACGTAAATGTTGTTTTTCATTACGTAGGCAACGCGATGACCTTGCGGATCAAACTTGGCAAATTGCAAGGTAGAGGGTTCAGCTTGGCCGCCCAGTTTTTGTAGGCGCTTGCTGTTGAGATCAAACACCCAATAGTCGCCCAGGGTATGCGTACGCCACGAGCGCTTGGTGTTGGTGAATATGAGTAACTTATCGCCGTCTTCTGACCAGCTGTAATCGGCAATCTGCAGGGGCTCTTCATTGGCTGATGGGCGAACTTCATCGGCTTTGACTAACACGGTGCGTTGTTGGGTTTCTGGATGATAACGCACTAAGTCATGGCCGCCCGTTGCTGCGCTTTCTAATACTGTATAGCCACTACCATCAGCTAACCAACGGGTTGGGCCTACGCCGCGGGCGTTATATTTGCCTTCAGCATACAGCGCGTCGAGATTAATATGCGATTCATCTGCAGATGTCACTGGCGCTGGTTCACTGGCGCCAGGAAGTGTGCTACAACCTGATATCAATACAGCGGTTGCTATGCCTAGTGCCGTATGACGCAACCAACTTGCGGTGTGTGTTGTCATAATAGTTCCCTGTTGTTAGGTCGTGTTGTGCCTTGAAAAAAGCCAACAAGACCCATAATTAAAGCAGAATTGAGAGTGCGAATTGAGCGTCAATTAAGTCATTATTCAGTTCGCGCTTACTTCGCGTATATGCGCATTATTCAAGAGGAAGTTGTATGAGTCAAAACCCTTTGCTCAGTGATTACCATTTACCGCCATTTTCTGCCATACAACCTGAGCACATAGTCGAAGCGATAACGCAACGAATTGCCGATTGTAAACAAACCATCGAGCAGGTGGTTGCTACGGGCGATTTTAGCTGGGAAGGGTTGGTTGAGCCACTTGAACAGGTTGATGACCTATTGGAACGCAGCTGGTCGCCAGTATCGCATTTAAACGCGGTGGTTAGCTCAGCCGACTTACGCGCTGCCCATGACCAGTGTTTGCCGCTATTGTCAGATTACGGCACCTTTGTTGGTCAGCATGAAGGCTTGTATCAAGGGTTTAAAGCACTACACGGCAGTGACAACTTCGTCAATTTAACTGAAGCACAGCGCAAAGTGGTCACCGACACCTTGCGTGACTTTGAACTGTCGGGTATTGCACTACCCCCTGAGAAGAAACAACGTTACGCTGAAATTCAGACCAAACTATCTGAGTTGTCTTCGCAGTTTAGTAATCACTTATTGGATGCAACTGACGGCTGGCACTATTTAGTGACCGATGAAGCCGAGTTAGCGGGTTTACCTGAGAGTGCGCTTGCCGCAGCCAAAGCTGCTGCCGAAGAACATGAGCAACAAGGCTGGCGTTTTGGCTTAGATTTTCCGAGTTATTTGCCGGTAATGACCTACGCCGATAATCAAGAATTACGACGTATTATGTATGACGCCTTTTGCACCCGAGCGTCTGAACAGGGGCCTCAGGCTGGCCAATATGACAACAGTGCGATCATGGCCGAAACCTTGGCACTGCGCCATGAGCTGGCACAGTTACTCGGCTTTGCCAATTATGCCGAACTGAGCTTGGCAACCAAAATGGCGGAGTCATCGGCGCAGGTTGAACAGTTTTTAATGGACTTAGCGCAGCATTCGCTACCGCAAGCGCGCCAAGACTACCAAGAAGTGCTTGATTTTGCACAGCAAAACTTTGGTGTTACACACCTAGAAGCTTGGGACGTTGCCTATTACAGCGAAAAGCTGAAACAACAGCGTTATGCTATTTCTGATGAGCAACTACGCCCTTATTTTCCTGAGCAACAGGTTGTGAGTGGCTTATTTAACGTGGTACAGACGTTATTTGGGTTACGTATTGAAGAGCAAGAAAACGTCGAAACCTGGCACCCTCAGGTACGTTACTTCGTTATTACCGACAACAATGGCGATGTGCGCGGTAGTTTCTTCCTTGATTTGTATGCTCGCACGGGTAAGCGCGGCGGTGCATGGATGGCTGAATGCGCGGTGCGTCGAATTACCGCACAACACCAATTGCAGTTACCGGTAGCCTATTTAACCTGTAATTTTAATAAGCCTGTCGGCGGTAAGCCGGCGCTGTTTACCCATGATGAAGTGCTGACCTTGTTTCATGAATTTGGTCATGGGTTGCACCATATGCTCACCAAAGTAGATGTGGCTGGCGTGTCAGGTATTAACGGCGTGGCTTGGGATGCGGTTGAACTGCCGTCACAATTTTTAGAAAACTGGTGCTGGGAACCGGAAGCATTGGCGATGATTTCTGGGCACTATGAAACGGGCGAACCCTTGCCACAAGAGCTGCTTGATAACATGCTAGCTGCACGTAATTTTCAGTCGGCCATGCAAATGGTTCGGCAATTGGAGTTTAGTCTGTTTGACTTGCGCATACACCGTGACTACAACCCAGCAGATGGCGACACAATTCAGCAAACGCTTGATGCGGTTCGTGAACAGGTTGCAGTGCGCAAGCCGCCAGCGTACAACCGTTTTCAACATGGCTTTGGGCATATTTTTGCCGGCGGTTATGCGGCAGGTTACTACAGCTATAAGTGGGCCGAAGTATTGTCTGCAGACGCCTATTCGCGCTTTGAAGAAGAGGGTATTTTCAATCGTGATACCGGGCAGGACTTTCTTCGGGCTATTTTAGAGCGCGGTGGTTCGCGTGACGCGATGGAGCTATTTAAGGAGTTTCGCGGGCGTGAGCCAAGTGTGGATGCGCTGCTGCGCCACAGTGGTATTGTTAGCCTGGAGCAACCCAGCTAACGACCAGCACCAGCGTAAGTACGAAAAGAATGACAAACACAGCGCCAATGGCGACATAAACCGCGGGGTTACCGTGGTTGAAGTCGCGTTGGCGATTTTTGTCAGATTGCACGCCAAAAAGAGCTGCTAGAACACTAACAACGATATCCCAGAACCGAGGCTTTTGTGGCTGTTGTTCGGGCATGTGTTCAGACATTGGGTTAACCGCTTATTGGGCGGTTATAGTCGCGTTGGTTTGACTCACCGCTACCAAAGAGCAGTTCAAATAAATCGAGGAAGTGAAATTGGGTTGAGCGGCTTTTGCCACTGAACCAACCGCCCCATGTAACACTTTGCTCAGGAGCTTGGCAGATAGATTGCGCGTCAACGTGTTCACTGTTTTTCATGAGCGCTTCGCACTCACTGACGGTTTTTGCTTGGTCATTTTGCCAAGCATAAGCGGACGTTGCGCTGATGAGCACAAAGCCTGTTGCAACCACTACTGACATGAATGACAGTTTCATGGAGAACCTCCGCTTAATAATTGAGCTACTAAAATAGCAAGAAATCAACCAATCTGCCAACTCTATTCTGTTATTTTTTGAGGCTTAATTAAGCATAAGCGTGGCAAGGGTTGCGCCACCTTTGGTACACTATGGCAACTTTGTGACCGGCGAGGACATTATGCGCGATTTTCTTATTGCTCCATCGATACTATCAGCCGACTTTGCGCGCCTAGGCGAAGAAGTCGAAAATGTGTTAGAAGCGGGCGCCGATGTCGTTCACTTTGATGTTATGGACAACCATTTTGTGCCGAACTTAACCATCGGTCCAATGGTGTGCAAGGCTTTACGAGATTACGGCGTTACCGCGCCAATTGACGTGCATTTAATGGTGCAGCCGGTGGACCGTATGATTGACGACTTCGCCAAAGCTGGCGCGTCCATCATTACCTTTCATCCAGAAGCATCGACCCATATCGACCGGTCACTACAACAAATCAAAGACGCTGGCTGCCAAGCCGGCTTGGTGTTTAACCCAGCAACACCATTGCATTATTTAGATTATGTGCTGGATAAAGTCGATGTCATTTTGTTGATGTCAGTGAACCCTGGCTTTGGCGGCCAGTCATTTATTCCAGCCACGCTGGATAAACTGCGCCAAGCACGACAGCTTATCGACGCCAGCGGTCGTGATATTCGTTTAGAAATTGACGGCGGTGTCAAAGTCGATAATATTGCGGAAATTGCCGCAGCTGGCGCCGATATGTTTGTCGCAGGATCTGCGATATTTAACCAACCTGATTACGCAAAAGTGATTCGCGATATGCGCGAACAGCTTGCGTCTGTGTCGTAAAAAAACGGACCCAACAACCATGAGTAAACCGATTGTATTAAGTGGCTGTCAGCCATCAGGACAACTTTCTATTGGCAACTACATTGGCGCCTTGCGCCAGTGGGTAAACATGCAAGACACCCATGACTGTCGGTTTATGCTCGTTGATTTGCACGCGATTACTGTGCGGCAAGACCCCGTCGCATTGCGTGAGGCAACCCTCGACGGTTTAGCACTTTATATGGCCTGTGGTTTAGACCCAGACAAGAGCGTTATTTTTGTGCAGTCTCATGTGCCAGAGCACGCGCAACTGGCGTGGGTTTTGAATTGCTACACCCAAATGGGTGAGTTAAACCGCATGACTCAGTTCAAAGACAAGTCTGACCGTCATGCCAACAACATTAATGCCGGTTTGTTTACCTACCCAGCACTCATGGCTGCCGATATTTTGTTGTATCAAGCAAACGAAGTACCTGTTGGCAACGACCAGAAACAGCATCTTGAGCTGGCGCGCGACGTGGCAACTCGCTTTAACAATATTTATGGCGATGTATTTACTATTCCGGACCCCTTTATTCCGGAAGTGGGTGCACGTGTGATGAGTCTGCAAGACCCAACCAAGAAAATGTCAAAGTCGGACGACAACGCCAATAACTTTATTGGTTTGTTAGAAGACCCGAAAGTGATCACCAAAAAGCTAAAACGTGCAGTGACCGACTCAGACGAGCAGGCGCGAATTTATTTTGATACCGAAGAAAAACCAGGCGTATCGAATTTATTGTCTATTCTGTCTGCGGCAACTGGGCGTGCTATTGCCGATTTAGTGCCCGACTATGAAGACAAAATGTACGGTCATTTAAAGGGCGACACGGCCGCTGCAGTGGTCGCCATGTTAGAACCTGTGCAGCAGCGTTATCACGAGTTGCGAAACAATCGTGACTACCTCAATCAAGTCATGGCCAAAGGTGCGGACGCTGCCAGTGAGCATGCTGCACAAACGTTGCGCAAGGTGTACGACGTGATAGGGTTTGTACCTCGCCCATAATTTATGTTGTTACTCATCGACAACTATGACTCGTTTACCCACAATGTAGCTCGCTATTTTCGCGAGCTTGGTGCGGAAATAGACGTGGTGCGCAACGATCACATTAGTATTGATCAAATGCGCACCATGCCATTAACAGGCATTGTCATATCGCCCGGGCCTTGCACGCCGAATGAAGCGGGCATTACCTTAGAAGCAATTCGTACCTTTGCCGGTAAGGTGCCAATTCTTGGCGTGTGCTTGGGGCACCAGGCCATAGGCCAAGTGTTCGGCGCCCATGTGGTGCGGGCCAAGCAGGTCATGCACGGTAAAACCTCTCGGTTAGAAACCAATCGTCAGGGGCTATTTGCAAACCTACCGCAAAGCTTTCGGGTGGCTCGCTATCATTCTCTGCTGTTAGCTGCCGACTCCATTCCGGAAACATTGATTGTTGATGCGTGGGTGACTAATGCTGAGGGGGAGCGGGAAATTATGGCGGTGCATCATCGCGACTTGCCTATTTGGGGGGTGCAATACCACCCAGAAGCGATTGAAAGTGAGTATGGGCATGACGTTTTTGAAAATTTTTTAACGCTTACCTATTCAGCATAAAACCGCCGGAATTGAATACTTATGCACGCCTTGTGCAAATCCAGTTAAGTTACCGAAATCCCCCGTTTTTTCTACGCCGCGAGCACGACAGCGATGCTTTTTTCTGCAATAATATGGCCACAAAATAGTTCACCGATGACTCCATGAGTCATCCACGTTTATACAACGAGGGAATCTTATGACTACAGAAATTAACGTGAATCGCGCCTTATTCGACGACGTTATGGTGCCTAACTATAACCCTGCAAAAATGATTCCGGTGAAAGGCGAAGGCTCGCGTGTGTGGGATCAAGAAGGCAAAGAATATGTAGACTTCGCTGGCGGTATTGCCGTGAACTGCTTGGGCCATTGTCACCCAGCTATGGTGAAAGCCTTAACTGAGCAAGGCAATAAGCTTTGGCATTTAAGCAATGTATTCACCAACGAGCCAGCCATTCGTTTAGCGAAAAAGTTAACGGACGCGACCTTTGCTGAGCGTGTGTATTTTGCCAACTCAGGCGCTGAAGCAAACGAAGCTGCATTGAAATTGGCGCGCCGCTGGGCACTGGATAAATTTGGTGCCGAAAAAAACCAAATTATCGCCTTTAACAAAGGCTTCCATGGTCGTACTTTCTTTACCGTGACTGTGGGTGGCCAGCCTGCTTATTCAGACGGTTTTGGTCCGAAGCCTGGCGCCGTGCAGCATGTTGACTACAACGACTTAGCCGCACTTGAGAAGTTAATGTCTGAGCAAACTTGTGCAGTGATGATGGAGCCATTGCAAGGCGAAGGCGGCGTGATTAGCCCCGATGCTGAGTTCGTGAAGGGCGTACGTGCATTGTGTGATAAATACAACGCGCTATTAATTTTTGACGAAGTGCAAACTGGCTTTGGTCGTACGGGCAGTTTATATGCGTACCAGCAGCTTGGTGTGAACCCGGATATCTTGTCAACGGCAAAAGCTTTAGGTGGTGGTTTCCCAATCGGCGCTATGCTAACCACGACAGAAATCGCTCAGCACCTCAAACCTGGTACACACGGCAGCACCTATGGCGGTAACCCACTAGCTTGTGCCGTTGCCGAAGCGGTATTTGATGTGGTGAATACTGATGACGTGCTAACTGGCGTGCAAAAACGTGAGCAGCTATTTAAGGCGAAATTAGCCGAAATTAACGAAAAGTATGACATTTTCAAAGATATTCGCGGCAAAGGGTTACTTATTGGCGCGGAATTAAATGAAAAATTCGACGGTAAAGCGCGCGACTTCCTCAATGCCGCTGCGGAAGAAGGCACCATGGTTCTTGTTGCAGGCCCAAGTGTGATTCGTTTTACGCCATCGTTGATCATTCCTGAGCAAGACATTGCTGAAGGTTTGGCGCGATTTGAGCGTGCTGTAGCTAAGCTAGTTGGCTAATTCTGGCTAATTTGGGCTAAGAAAAAGGAAGGCGGAGACCTTATATGTTAGTGGTTCGTCCGATTACGCCGCAGGACTATGCGGCACTTTACACCTGTGCGGTTGAGTCAGGCCACGGCTTTACTTCATTGCCGGTGGATGAAACGTTATTGCGACGTCGTATTGCACGGGCGCAGGAAGCTTTCGCACGTGAACAGGTGAGTGAGCCTGGCGAAGAAGGTTACTTGTTTGTCATGGAAGATACGGACACCGGTGAGGTGGTTGGCTGCAGCGGCATTGAAGCTGCCGTAGGACTAACCGACGCCTTTTATCATTACCGTTTGGGTAAAGTGATACACCACTCAAAAGAGCTCGATATCTATAACGCGCTAGAAACACTCACTTTGTGTAACGACTACACCGGTGTCAGCGAACTGTGCACGTTATTCTTACGTGAGCCCTATCGCAAAAACATGAACGGCCGCGTACTGTCGCGCTTTCGTATGCTCTTTATGGCCGAGTTTCGTCATCGTTTTAGCAACATTGCCATTGCCGAAATGCGTGGTGTTTCAGACGAGAACGGCGAGTCGCCATTTTGGGGCTGGTTGCAGCAACACTTTTTCTCAATGGACTTTACCCAAGCGGATTATTTAACAGGTATTGGCGAGAAAACTTTTGTGGCCGAACTCATGCCGCAGTTGCCAATTTACACCAAATTATTGCCGCCAGAAGCCCAGGCGGTGATTGGTAAGGTGCACGAGAATACGCGGCCAGCGTTGAAAATGTTAGAAAGTGAAGGTTTCCGCTGCCGCGGTTATGTGGATATTTTTGATGCCGGGCCAACGGTTGAAGTTGAAGTGGCTAACATTAAAAGTGTTCGCGACAGTCAAAAGCTGCCGGTAAAAATTGGTCACACCGATAACACCAAGGCGCGTTACATTGTATGCAACACCCAAGTGGCTAACTTCCGCGCTATTCAACGCACGTTAAACGTATATTCAGATCATGTAGTTATTGATGCCGAAGCCGCGCAAGCACTGCAGGTGCAAGACGGCGACTACGTTCGATTTGTCACATTGACAGGAGCAAACTAATGGCAGACCAGAATTTATTTATTAACGGCACGTGGATTGCCGGCGAAGGCGACTTATTTAAGTCAATCGACCCTGCTCGTAACGACGTTGTGTGGGAAGGCAAAGCAGCGACTGAAGCTCAAGTGGATGCAGCAGTCAGCGCTGCTCGTGAAGCATTCGTACCGTGGGCTGACCTTGAATTTGCAGAGCGTTTAGCTATTTGTAAGCGCTTTGCCGAGCTACTCGAAGAAAATAAGCAAAAGCTAGCTCACGTTATTGCTGAAGAAACCGGCAAGCCAATTTGGGAAACACTCACCGAAGTTGGCGCCATGATTGGCAAAGTTGCTATTTCTGAGCGTGCTTATCAAGAGCGTACCGGAACCGTTGAAAACCCAATGCCAGGCGGCAAAGCGTTTATTCGTCACAAACCTCATGGCGTGGTTGCAGTTTATGGGCCATATAACTTCCCTGGGCACCTACCGAATGGGCACATTGTGCCGTCGTTATTGGCCGGTAATACCGTGGTGTTCAAGCCCAGCGAAATGACCCCGAAAGTAGCTGAGTTTACCGTAAAACTATGGCAACAAGCCGGATTGCCAAAAGGTGTGATTAACCTTGTACAAGGCTTGGTTGATACCGGCAAAGCATTATCTGCTCACCCCCAAATTGATGGTTTATTTTTTACTGGCTCGTCGGGCACCGGCCATGTGCTGCACAAGTTATTTGCTGGGCGACCAGATAAAATTTTGGCGCTAGAAATGGGCGGAAACAACCCGCTGGTGGTGAAAGACGTGGCTGACATTGACGCTGCGGTACACGACATTGTGCAATCGGCATTTATTACCTCAGGCCAACGTTGTACCTGTGCACGCCGTTTGTTTATTGAACAAGGTGCAAAAGGCGATGCCTTGTTGAAGCGTTTGATTGAAGTGGCTGAGAATATCCAAGTGGGCGACTATGAAGCCGATCCGCAGCCGTTTATGGGTGCGATGATTTCTGCAAAAGCTGCATCTGACATGGTGAAAGCGCAAAATGACTTGATTGACGCAGGCGCTAAAGTTCTATTGAAAATGCTGCAAAAAGACCACAACTTAGGCTTTGTCACGCCAGGTATTATTGACGTAACTAACGTAGAAGAAATGCCTGATATTGAGCATTTTGGGCCGCTATTGAAAGTGTATCGCTATAGCGATTTTGACGCGGCGATTAACGAAGCAAACAACACCAAATATGGCTTGTCGGCCGGTATTTTGTGTGACAGTGAAGAAACTTATCGTTATTTCTTCAAGCGTATTCGCGCCGGTATTGTGAACTGGAATAAACCTATTACAGGGGCCAGCAGTGCAGCGCCGTTTGGCGGTATTGGTGCCAGTGGTAACCACCGTGCAAGTGCCTATTATGCGGCTGATTACTGCGCTTACCCGGTCGCATCGGTTGAGGCAGAGCATGTTGCAATGCCAGATAAATTAGCACCAGGGCTTAAGTTTTAAGCCCAGCTTTTTGGCTTTGCAAAACGAGGAGAAATTGGCAATGGCAGCAGCAATGAAAGCAACCGTAAACTGGCGTGAAGGCTTGGTTTTTGACGCAACCTCGGGTTCTGGCCATAGCGTCACCATGGACGGTAACAAAGCAGACGCAGCTAGCCCAATGGAGCTTGTGTTAATGGCTGCTGGTGGCTGTTCATCGGTTGACGTGGTCAGCATTTTGGAAAAAGCGCGACAACAGGTGTCTGGCGTACGCTGTGAAGTAAATGGCGAGCGTGCCGATGCGGTGCCGGCTGTTTTTACCAAAGTGCATTTACATTTTGTGGTAACCGGCCACAATGTTGCTGAAAAGCATGTGGAACGCGCTGTTGCATTGTCTGCTGATAAATATTGCTCAGTTGCGAAAATGCTTGAAGCATCGGTCACAATAACTCACAGCTACAGCATTGAAGAAGAATAGAAGGTACCCCAATGAACTATCGGCATAGTTACCATGCCGGCAACTTTGCCGATGTTGTCAAACACGTCCTTCAGTGTGTTGCATTAGATTATCTGCAACAAAAAGATAAACCGTTCTTTCTGCTCGACACCCACGCCGGTGTGGGCATGTATGACTTGCTCGGTGAGCAAGCGCAAAAAACGCTTGAGGCTGAACATGGTGTTGCGCGTTTGCTAGTGCGCGATGACCTACCTGCGGCCGTACAACGATATGTCGACATGGTGCGTAGCCACAACCCTGATAACGAGCTGCGCTGGTATCCCGGCTCGCCTTGGTTTAGTGCGTCGCACCTACGGGCTAATGATCAACTCACCTTGTGCGAGTTGCACCCTCAAGACGCCCAAGAGCTCAGTGAAAATGTTCGAGAATTTCCTACTGCGCGACAAATTAAGGTGCAAGCGAGCAATGGTTACGGCGCGATTAAAGCGCTGCTGCCCCCGCCTCATAAACGCGGTATGGTGCTCATTGACCCGCCGTTTGAGCAGCGGGATGAGTTTGAACAAGTGGTGCGCGCCTTGCGCGAAGGCGTCAAACGCTGGGCGAACGGCATATATGCGGTTTGGTACCCGATAAAAGATCCGCTAACGGTGGGTGATTTTCATCAAAAAGTGAAAGCAATAACGGGCGTTGAAAAGTTATTCGCGGTGGATATTTTGATTCGCCAAGCGCAAGACACTTCGAAACTCAACGGCTGTGGCATGCTATTTATCAATCCACCGTTTGGCTTAACGCAGCAGGCCGACGACATTATGGCGTACTTAACGCCCATACTGGCACAAGAGCGCGGCGCGGAATATCAAGCGATTTGGCTTTAACGGCTTAGCCAGTCGATGTGGCCCCCATTGCGCTGTTTATCAAGAATTTCTTCAATAAGCGGCGCTAATATTAATTCCATAGCAAATACCATTTTTCCGCCGGGTACCACTAAGGTGTTCATGCGTGACATGAATGCGCCGTCTATCATGCGCAGATAATATGGGAAATCGACGTTTTTCATGCCGCGAAAACGAATCACCACAAAGCTTTCATCGAGCGACGGAATATCTTTGGCGCTAAACGGGTTCGAGGTGTCGACGGTCGGTACGCGTTGAAAGTTAATATGGGTACGCGAAAACTGCGGCACTATATGGTGAATATAGTCTTCCATGCTGCGCACAATACTTTGCGTAACAGCTTCGCGCGAATGACCGCGCTCAGAGGTATCACGCAGAAGTTTCTGAATCCATTCTAAGTTAACAATGGGCACCATGCCGATAAGCAGGTCAACATGTTGTGCGACGTCATAACCTTCGCCTGCAACACCACCATGCAAGCCTTCATAGAACAACAAGTCGGTATCGGCCGGCAGTGGCTCCCACGGGGTAAAAGTACCGGGTACCTGGTTATATGGCACCGCATCATCAAAACTGTGTAAATAACGGCGAATCTCGCCATTACCGGTTGCGCCATACTGCCGGAACAAAGCTTCTAAACGGGTAAAGTCGTTGGCTTCTGGGCCGAAGTAACTAATATGGCGACCTTGTTCTTGGGCCTTACGAATTGCTAGTTCCATTTCCGGCCGTGAATAGCGGTGAAAGCTATCACCTTCAACACAAGCAGCCTCAACATCCAACGAACGAAATATATGACGTAAAGCTTGGCTGGTGGTGGTGGTACCTGCACCAGATGAGCCCGTTACGGCAATAATAGGATGTTGAATGGACATGAGACCTCCGCAAAAAGTAGAAAGAATGTTATACGGGGTCGCTCGCGGCGGGTCAAGTTTTGTGCAAGTTAGTAATGTGGAGGAACCTCATCAGCCGGATTGCTCGGCGTATCGCCCTGGCGATCATTAATTTGTTGGAACTTTTCGCCTAAAACTTGCATCTTACGCTGAAGAGTTTGGAACTCGCGCGCTTGTTGCGTTACTAATTGATTCAACGTTTCGATGGTGTCTTCTTGAAAAGCCAGTTGGCTTTCGAGATCAGCTATTCGTTGCATTAAGTCATCTTGATCGTGCGCAGCCATAGGCAAACACCCCTAATTGTGTGTAGTATATTTAGCGCGACGAATTACAACTTACTCTGACAGAGAATTCAATCCTGGAGACAATAAATGAAGCAATTTAAAAAGCCATTAGCGCTGGCAGTTATCGCGCTTGCAGTATCTGGATGTATGCAGCAAGAAGAGAAATACCCAGTGAGTGAAGCTGCACCAGAAGCTGAACAAGAGAAAATGGCTTACGCATTCGGTTCAAGCTTAGGTGAGTTTGTAGGGCAAACCCTTGATCGCCAAGACGAAGCAGAATTTGTTTTGGACCGTGAACTCGTGATCACTGGTTTTGTTGACGCCATTAAAGGCGAAGCCAAAATTCCTCAGGCGGAAGCTGAAGAATTGATTATGGCTATGCAGGCTAAAATTGCTGAGCAACGCAGCTCAGTCATTGGCGGCAAAGCCTTAGAAGAAGGTTTGGCGTACCAAGAAGAAAACGCCAAAAAAGAAGGTGTACAGGTTACTGAATCTGGTCTGCAATACGAAGTCATGGCTGAGGGCCCTGAAGGTGGTGCATCACCAGCTGCAACTGACTTGGTAAAAGTACACTATCATGGCACGCTGGTTAATGGTGAGGTGTTTGACAGCTCGGTAGACCGAGGCGAGCCAATTGTATTCCCACTCAACCGCGTTATTCCTGGTTGGACTGAAGGCGTACAGTTAATGAGCGCTGGCGACAAGTACCGTTTCGTTATTCCTGCTGATCTTGCTTACGGTGAGCGAGGCGCAGGCAACGGTCAAATTCCACCAAACGCAACCTTGATTTTTGAAGTTGAGTTGCTTGAAGTGGTTCAGCCAGAAGACCCAGAACAGCCTGACGTTGAGGTTGATGCCAAGCAATAATTGCTTGGCTCAAGCGTAACCAAAAACGTTACCAATGACCTTAGAGTAGCTGATGCTGCTCTAAGGTATTTAATAACTTATCTTCAAATTCCATTCGTAGCTCAATCGCTTCACCCAAATTTGATAGGTCACGATCAAAGCCATTCAGCTCAGACTCAGGCGTTACTTCGCTGTATTTGTCATTGAAGTCCAGAGCGATTTCTGTGGTGTCGCTGATGAGTGGAAATAGCTCTTCGGCCAGCTCACGGGTAGACTCCGGCGCGGAACGGCTATTACTGATTATTTGGTCATATATTTCAAAGTGACCAGCCGACACATAGTCCATGAGCAGTCCGCAAAAGTTGCTAACGTCCTGTGCAGCAGGCAATGCATGGGCATCACGTTCATACGGTGGCAAACCAGCTAATTTGAAATATTCAATGAGCATGGCTTGTCGTTCATGTAACCAAGTATCCACAGCGGCGTGGGCGCCTCCCCAGCGTTGCTTGGCTTGCTCGTTACGTCGTAACATGGTTGTCTCCGTTTGCTGAATAGCTTCCAATCTACTGATGATGCTAAGCTAGCGTCAACTGTTTTTCACACAATCAGGTGAATACCGCATGAATAAACCGTACCAAAAACCTGCACAAGACGAACCCGTATGGTGGTTTGTGATTTCTGCTGGCGACATTTTAGTCACCGAAGATAAGCAAATACCTCACGGTTATTTAAGCGAATTGCCGATGCCTGATTTGCGTGAATATAAAACGGTATTCATTGGCGAGTTGCGCGAAAGGCATTGTTATTTGGTGATCGCTGATTTTGGGGACACCAATTTCGGCGCGGTTGGCGACTTTATCAGTGTTCGCGAACTGATCACCGAAGACGATGATGAGTTATTCGCAATGGCTGCGCGAGCGAAACAAGTGGCAGACTTTTTAGCCACTCACCGTTTTTGCGGCCGCTGTGGCGCGCGCATGCAGGCCGTAGACTGGGAATTAGCTATGCATTGTCATAGTTGCCAACATCGCTGTTATCCACGTATTTCGCCGTGCATTATTGTGGCTATTCGGCGTGACAACCAGATTTTGTTAGCGCGCGGAAAGCGCCATCCAGAGGGCCTTTATTCGGTACTTGCCGGCTTTGCTGAAGCTGGCGAAGCGCTGGAGCAAACCTTAGCACGCGAAGTGATGGAAGAGGCGGGCGTGCATATTAAAAACCCGCGCTATGTGAGCAGCCAGTCGTGGCCGTTTCCGAATTCGTTGATGGTTGGTTTTATTGCCGACTGGGCTGGTGGCGATGTGCGCATAGACCCCTTTGAGCTGGAAGAAGGCGGCTGGTTTGATATCAATAAGTTACCTAAAATTCCGGGGCAGGGCACTATTGCCAATAAGTTGATTATGCGCGTAAAAGCTGAAATTGATCAGGAAAGAAAAACCGAATCCTGATAAAATAGCCTTACTTAAATAAAGGTGACTCACACCAGATTTACACGGGATACTCAAGACCATGGCAGAATTGAAAAACGACTTGTACTTACGCGCATTATTACGCCAGCCTACTGAGCGCACGCCAATTTGGATGATGCGTCAAGCGGGGCGTTATCTGCCGGAATACCGTGAAGTGCGTAAGCAAGCCGGTGACTTCATGGCTTTGTGTAAAAATCCTGAACTTGCTTGTGAAGTGACATTGCAGCCGTTACGCCGTTTCGCGCTAGACGCAGCTATTTTGTTTTCTGATATTTTAACCATTCCAGATGCTATGGGCTTAGGTTTGTACTTTGAGGCCGGCGAAGGCCCAAAATTTAAGCACCCAGTGCGTGACCTTACCAGCATTGCCAAGCTCGGTGTCCCCGACCCAGAACAAGAGCTTCGCTATGTGATGGACGCCGTGCGCACCATTCGCCGTGAGCTTGATGGCCAAGTTCCATTAATTGGTTTCTCGGGTAGCCCGTGGACGTTGGCAACCTATATGGTTGAAGGCGGAAGCACGAAGAACTTCAGCGAAGTGAAAAAGCTGATGTTTAGTGAACCACAAGCCATGCACATGTTGCTGGACAAACTGGCTCAGTCAGTAACCAGCTACTTAAACGCACAAATCGCCGCAGGTGCTCAAGCTGTCATGATTTTTGATACCTGGGGCGGTGTGCTTAGCCCGCGCGACTATCGCGAGTTTTCATTGGGCTATATGCAGAAAATTGTAGACGGTTTGACTCGCCATGCAGACGGCCGTGAAGTGCCCGTAACTTTGTTTACCAAAAACGGTGGCGCTTGGTTAGGCGATATGGCTGCCACTGGTTGCGATGCGCTTGGTGTGGATTGGACGACAGACCTGGGTGCCGCGCGGTTAGCCGTGAATGACAAGGTTGCCTTGCAAGGCAACATGGACCCAAGCGTACTTTATGCGCCGCCAGCTCGCATTGAAGAAGAAGTTGCAACCATTTTAGCTAGCTATGGGCATGGGCATGGGCATGTATTTAACCTAGGGCATGGTATTCACCCAGAGGTGGACCCAGAGCACGCAGGGGCATTTATTGAGGCTGTTCACAAGCTTAGCCCTGCTTACCACAAGTAAGCATTGCCGCTGGGCGGCAAATTTGCGGTAAACCCCGTTGAATGTCCGATAAGCGGGGATGTCCGATATTATCCCTAGGTTACAATAGAGTCATATTGACATGAAGCCAACGTTGTAACCTGAGGGATTTATGGCCGCACGAAATCTTTTCAATCCAATTTTCATTGTTGTGGTGCTTATCGCCGCTGCCGCTGTGTACTTTTTCGGTTTTGCCGACCCTAATGCGGGCAAAGAAGAGCGCCCTCAAAAGCCAGTGCCTGTGCGCATTCAAACAGCGCAAGTGAGCGAGTTTCGTGACGTCATTGAAGCCTTAGGTACGGCCCAAGCCAATGAATCTATCGTGGTAACGGCGCAAGCTCAAGATGTGGTTATGGCGGTACACTTTGACGACGGCGATAAGGCCAAAGCAGGTGACTTGCTCGTTGAGCTTGACTCACGCGAAGAAAAAGCCCGTGTTCAGGAATTAAAATTCCGTTTAGCTGAAGCCAACCGGCAGTATCAACGTCTGGTCGATTTGCGCCGCCAAAATGCCGCCTCACAGCAACAGCTAGAAACCCAAGATGTCGCGGTTAAAAACATTATTGCTGAACTGGAAGTTGCCGAAACCTTACTTGCCCAAAAGCGTATTGTGGCGCCGTTTGATGGCCGTTTAGGTATTCGCCACGTGAGTGTTGGCTCATTGGTGTCGCCAGGTCAGCAAATTACTACGCTAGATGATGTCACCCCAATTAAACTCGACTTTAATGTGCCTGAACTTTACTTTGCTAGTTTAAGCGTTGGGCAAAGTGTTGCTGCGCGCAGCGGTGCCTACCCAGGGGAAGAGTTTCGCGGCGAAATTCGCAGTATTGACTCGCGGGTTGACCCGTTAACGCGCTCTATTTTAGTGCGGGCCGTACTGCCTAATACCGACAATAAGCTGCGCCCTGGCATGTTGCTTCGGGTGAACTTGCTGCGCAGTGTCGATAAAACCATGATCTTGCCAGAAAAAGCGATTGTTCCAATTAGTGAACAAAGCTTTGTGTACGTGATTGACGAAAATAATATCGCGAAGCAAACGCCGGTCACTTTGGGGCGTCGTAAGCCCGGTATCGTTGAAGTGATTAACGGCGTCAAGCCGGGAGACCGCATAGTCACAGAAGGCATGGTGCGTCTGCGCGATGGTGTTGCTGTAACCGTTCGGGAGGACTAATTTATGTTGCTCTCAGATGTATCGGTAAAACGCCCAGTTTTTGCCTCGGTCGTTAATATACTGCTGATTGTGTTTGGTATTGTCGCGTTTAGCATGTTGCCGCTGCGTGAATACCCTGACATTGACCCGCCGGTTGTGTCCATTGATACCAGTTACCGAGGCGCTTCGGCCGACATCGTCGAAACGCAAATTACGCAAGTTATAGAAGACCGTATTAGCGGCATTGAAGGTATCAAAAATATTAATTCGAGCAGCCGCAATGGTCGCTCGCGAATTAGTATTGAATTTACCCTTAACCGTGACATTGATGCCGCGGCGAACGATGTTCGCGACCGAGTGTCACGCGTGCTTGATAACCTGCCAGAGCAGGTTGACCCACCTGAGGTTTCCAAAGCGAACTCCGATGAAAGTACCATTGTTTGGTACAACCTACGCAGTGAAACCATGTCGGTACTTGAGCTAACAGACTATGCCGACCGCTACATTGCAGACCGTTTGTCGGTGGTCGATGGTGTGGCTCGAGTGCAATTAGGTGGTGAGCGTCGTTACGCCATGCGCGTATGGTTAGACCGTGACGCTATGGCGGCACGCAATATTACGGTAACAGACATTGAAAACCGGTTGCGTTCAGAAAACGTGGAGCTACCGGCCGGTGAAGTGGAGTCCATAGACCGAGAGTTTACCGTACGAGTTGCCCGCACCTATCTTACCCCAGAACACTTCAAACGACTGACCATTAAACGCGGAGATAATGGTCAGCTAGTGCGCTTGGCAGAAGTTGCACGCATTGAAATGGGGTCCGAGAACGACAAAACGGATTTTCGTGGCAATGGTATCAATATGATTGGTATTGGCATTGTTAAGCAGTCCAAAGCCAATACGCTTGAAGTAGTGGAAAACGTTAAGCGCGAAATTGATCAAATTTCGACAACGTTGCCGGAAACCATGTTCATGGTACCAAGTTACGACTCGTCGATTTTCATCAAAGGTTCAATTGACGAGGTATACAACACCTTAGGCATCGCTATGGCCCTTGTGGTTGTGGTTATTTACATGTTTTTGGGAAATATTCGGGCAACCTTAATACCGGCGTTAACCGTGCCAGTGGCGATTATTGCATCTTACATTGCGCTGTTCGCAATGGGCTTTTCAATTAACCTGTTAACGCTTTTAGCGTTAGTGTTAGCTATTGGATTGGTGGTCGATGACTCGATTGTGGTGTTAGAGAACATCTATCGCCGCGTAGAGGCTGGTGAGCCACCATTGCTTGCTGCCTATCGCGGGGCGCGCGAGGTTGGCTTCGCGGTTGTTGCAACCACATTAGTGCTCATTTCGGTGTTTGTGCCGCTTGCGTTTTTAGATGGGAATATTGGCCAGTTGTTTACTGAGTTTGCTTTGGCTATCGCCGCCGCGGTGGCGTTCTCAAGTATTGCAGCACTAACCTTGTCGCCGATGTTGAGCTCGAAAATTCTGCATAAAAAAGAGCGCTCAAGTAAGTTGGGGCAGGTTATCGACAAGGGCTTCAACTGGGTAGAAGCAGGTTATGTTCGTGTGCTAAAACGCACCTTAGCCTACCCGTGGATGGCGGCCTTACTGGTTATTATGTCGGGTGTTCTTTCGTACGGCATGATGCAGTTTATTGAGCAAGAATTTGTGCCCCCCGAAGACCGCGGAACCTTTTATGTAATGGTTCGCAGCGAAGAAGGCGCCAGTTTCGAATCAAACTCTGCCAATATGCGCGAAATTGAAAGCATATTAATGCCTTATATTGATCAAGGCAAAGTGGACCGATTAATTATTCGCGCCCCAGGATGGGGGAACTCAGCCGGTATCGCGATTGTTGGTGCCGTGCCTTTTGAAGAACGCGAGTGGTCAACGTTCGAGCTTATGGACGATGTGTCGAAGCAACTGAACGAAGTGACGGGCGTGCGTGCATTTGCATTTATGCGCAGTGGTATTAGCGGCGGTGGTGGCCGCCCAGTGCAGTTTGTACTGCAAGGCAACACCTATGAGCAGTTAGCCGCGTATCGCGACATCGTCATTGAAAAGGCAAGCCAAAATCCGAATTTACTCGACCTTGATAGCGACTACAAAGCGACGCTGCCGCAATTGTTGATTCGCATTGACCAAGAGCGCGCTTCAGATTTAGGCGTATCTGTGGGTGACATCGGCCGCACGCTAGAAACCATGCTAGGTCAGCGGCGTGCAACAACCTATTTAGATCGGGGTGAAGAATACGATGTTATTTTAGAAGGCGAGCGCTCTGATTACCGCAGCCCAACCGCCATTGACAACATTTATGTGCGCTCAAGCAGCTCTGGCTCGTTAATACCGTTATCGAACTTGGTCACGGTTGAAGAGCAAGCTACCTCTGGCTCGTTGAACCGCTACAACCGCATGCGCAGTATTACTATTGAAGCGAACCTTGCTGAAGGGTACTCGTTAGGCGAGGCGTTAAGCTACTTAGAGGATATTGTTCGCAGCGAACTGCCAGAAGACGTCACTATTGATTACAAAGGTGAGTCACAAATGTACAAAGAGAGTGGCAGCTCGGTTATCTTTGTTTTTGTACTTGCACTTCTTATTGCTTATTTAGTGTTAGCTGCGCAGTTTGAAAGCTTTATTCACCCGTTGGTGATTATGCTTATGGTACCTATCGCGTTCCTAGGGGCGATTATTGGCTTATACACAACCGGTATGACGATTAACATTTATAGTCAAATCGGTATTGTTATGCTTATTGGATTAGCGGCGAAAAACGGCATTCTTATTGTCGAATTTGCCAACCAATTGCGCGACGCTGGGATGAAGTTTGATGATGCAATTGTCAAAGGCTCACAGCAACGTTTGCGTCCTATTGTCATGACTGCATTTACGACTCTCATGAGTTCAGTGCCGTTGATTTTAGGCTCCGGGCCTGGCGCTGAAAGCCGTATGGTTATTGGTATCGTGATTTTCTCTGGGGTAGCGCTGTCAGCATTTCTGACAATATTTATTATTCCAGCGTTGTATTCACTGCTAGCTCGTAATACTTCATCTCCAGAGCAGTTAGCTCATGAACTCGCTGCGCTAGAACAGCAGCATCCGGACAATAAAAGCGAGGCGCCGAACTAGTTGTGGCGCTGGTTATTCATATCCAGCGGTTTGACTCTTTGGCGTCTACATAAAGTCCGCTTAAGACATTCTTTGCAAGAGCGGGGTGGTTGGTAAAAATACCATCTACCCCCATAGCCTCAAGCTCCAACATATCTCGCGGTTCATCGACGGTAAATACCAACACTTTTAAGCCACGTTGGTGTGCGTCAGCAACAAACTCTGGGGTTACGAAGTCAACATCAATGTGCACCGACCAAGCGTTAAGCTCACTGGCAAAATAGGCATAGTTTAGTGGGCAACTGGTGGTGAGTGCGCCGATAGGCTGTTCTGGATGGTCGTCTTTAAGTTGCTTTAACCAGTGGTGATTAAAGCTTGAAACTAAAAGTTGTTCGGGGTGAAAACCAGACTGCGCCACTGCCCGCCGTAGGTGTCGCGTTAGGCCGCGAGTGATATCTGCGCCCTTGAGCTCAATGTTGACAATACAACGTCCACCAATAAAGTCGAGCACCTCATCTAAGGTGGGAATAGGCTGTTGGCCAAACACTTTTAAGCTACGCAGTTGCGCTAACGTAAAGTCTTGTAGGCGGCCTTCCTGAGCGGTTAGTCGAGCTAAGTAACGGTCATGAAAGACAACCCATTCGTCTTCTAATGGATACACATCAATTTCAATGCCATCAGCTTGCGCATCAAGTGCTCGCCCGAAAGCCGCAATGGTATTTTCTGGGGCTTCAAAACTTGCACCGCGATGCGCAAAAATAAGCATGTTTAGTCGTCGCGTTTACCGAGCACATCGCCCATGCGAGTGACGGTGCCAGCGGTAAGCTCTTCAGCAAAGTCGATGGTGTCTTCTGGGAATAACAGAATAACTGTTGAACCCAATTTAAAATGACCCATTTCTTCGCCTTTTCTAAGCGTAATTGCCTGCTCGCCGCTCGCTGGATATTCCCAAGTGTGAACATCTGTGCCACGTGGTGGCGTAACGGTTTCCGACCATACGGTACCAATGCTTGCGACTATGGTAGCCCCAACGAGCACCATTGCGAACTTACCAAACTCGCCTTCAAAAATAGCGACGACGCGCTCATTGCGGGCAAATAAGTTGGGCACGTTGGCAACGGTCAGCGGGTTCACTGAATAGAGGTCACCCGGAACATAAATCATTTTGCGCAGCACGCCATCGCACGGCATATGAATGCGATGATAATCTTTAGGCGCTAAATAAATCGTCGCAAAATCGCCTTCGCGAAAAGCATGTGCGTCGCGCGGGTCACCACCAACTAATTCAGTCAAACTGTAGTCATGACCTTTCGCTTGAAAAATACGCCCTTCTTCAATGTCACCTAATTGACTAATAGCACCGTCAACCGGGTGCGCAAATAATTCCGGCTGGTCGGCTTTTAATGGGCGTAGCTCAGGCTTTAAATAGCGCGTAAAAAACGCATTAAAGGTTTTGTAGGCGCGCGGGTCTTCGTGAATCGCTTCACTCATGTCAATTTTATATTGGCGAATAAACCACCGAATAAATGCCTGCGTAAACCAGCCTGCTTGCGCTGCAGCGAACTTACCGACTAAACGTGACAATGCATGCTTCGGTAGCCAATGCTGCAATTGAATTTTTACGCGATCCCAATTCACGACTTTTTACCTCGAGTATTTGCTCTGGTCGGCTTGTTGGCCGACATGGATTCAATGATTCTATGGAAATTGTACAGCCGAAGCGCGTGCAGGTCACCTGCTTCCAGCGCTTCTTGTAAGGCACAACCAGGGTCATCAATGTGCTTACAGTCGCGAAATTTACATTGGCCAAGGTATGGCCGAAAATCGCGATAACACCAAGCAACGCGCTCTGGCTCTAGGTGCCACAATGCAAATTCGCGTATACCGGGTGAGTCAATTAAAATACCGCCCGTGGGCACAACATAGCGAGTGGCTACGGTGGTTGTGTGCTGCCCAAGCCCGGAGTTGTCCGATACGGCACCAACATCGGCATCGATGTCTGGCAATAACGCATTGACCAACGATGACTTTCCGACCCCAGATTGACCCACCACAATCGACACATGCTCATCTAACAATCGATGCAGCTCAACCAGCGATTGCGGGTGTTTCGCGCTGACCTCTAATACTTGGTAGCCAATATCGCGATAAACATCGAGCGCATTGTAAATTTCTTGCTGTTCGGTTTCATCTAAATCTGCAATGAGATCGGCTTTGTTGAGCACAATAACCGGGGTCACTTCAATGTCTTCGCAGGCAACTAGGTAGCGGTCAATAATTTGACTCGAAAACGCAGGAACCACACTTGAAACAATAAGAATTTGGTCAACGTTAGCCGCTACCGGCTTTAAACCGTCGTAATAGTCGGGGCGACACAACAGTGACTGACGCGGCTGAACCGCTTCAATCACCCCAACCACATCGCCGGAGACTTGCTGAAAGCGTCGCCATACCACCACGTCACCACAAACTAATGAGTCGACGGTGCGACGAATATGACACCGCAGTGAAGCTTCACTGTCGGTACAGATGATTGCTTGATGACCAAATCGGCTAACCACAATGCCGGCTTCAGAACTACCTAGCACGGCATCTTGAATGTCGGTTTCCAGCTCTGCTTGCTGTATACGTTTTTCTTGGTTCGAACGAATACGGCGCAGTTGTCCTTTATTCAGTCGTCGTTGTTTTGCCATGTAATAATTTCCAGTTCATACTGGATTTGATCATACATTATTACGCACAATAGTGCCTGAACTTAATTGTAACCAACAGCAAGGACAAACTATGAGCGCAAGTGCAGAACGTCTTATTTGGATTGATCTCGAAATGACAGGTTTGAGCCCTGAATATGACCACATTATTGAGATTGCCACCATTGTGACGGATTATGACTTGAACGTACTTGCTGAAGGGCCAGTGATTGCGGTGCATCAACCGCAAGCGAACCTCGATAAAATGGACGACTGGAACGTTCGCACCCATACGACATCTGGCTTAGTAGCGCGCGTGCAAGAGAGCCGTTATGATGAGCAACAAGCAAGTGATGAAACGATTGCGTTTTTAGAACAATGGGTTACGGCGGGAAGCTCGCCTATGTGTGGTAATAGCATTTGCCAAGACCGCCGATTTTTAGCTCAGCATATGCCGCAGCTTGAAGCTTATTTTCATTACCGCAATTTAGATGTCAGTACACTGAAGCAATTAGCAAAATACTGGGCGCCCGACGTGGCAAGCGGCCTAACCAAACAAGGCGCGCACACTGCTTTGGCAGATATTCGTGAGTCGATAGAAGAGCTCAAATACTATCGCACTCATTTATTTAAATCCTGAAATTAGATAATAACAACAACAAGGAATACGAAGCACATGTTAAAGCTCCTTATTGTCGGAGGTTTAGTTGTACTTCTTGGGTTTACTTTCGGGCCGCCCAAATATGTCGTTTTTGCTGAACAGCAAACACTAATTGAAACGCCATATGGGCAGCAAACTGCTTATTTGGCGTGGCATGTTAACCGTTGGCTACCCATTCAGGCGTTAGCTGAACTGGTTTGGTATGCGCCTGAAGTAGATAGCGAAGTAGCACTGACGCCACAGCAATTGCGCGAAACAAGCGTGCCGTTTGCGATTCCTGGCGGTTTTGTCAAAACCTATTTGTGGTGGCTGTTGCCGCCTTTCTTTTTCGGATTGCAAAAGCTGCTGAGTATCGGTTTTTTCGCGCTTCGCCAGGTGCAGTCTCATAAAAGAAATTTCTATTTGGCCGAGCGACGCAATACCATCATTGCTTATGAAAATTTCCTCAAGCTGACTAAAGACGTTCCGTATAAACCATTTCGGTTGCGTCGCAAAGCCAAGCAGGCACGTGAGCAGCTGTATGAGAGCTATATTCAGTCGTTGTCACGCTCGTCGCTCAATGACGAGGAACGCGTGTTTAATGGCGCCGTTGCTAAAATGTTGGCGTTCAATCGTGATCATCAACAACGCTTTCTGCCGTTAAAGTTGCAAATGGAGCCTGGAGTGCTCGCGCTAACCCGAGGCGAATATAAAAAGTTCATGAAGTTTGAAGGGTACTTTGAAGAGCGTATGAGTCAGGCCGCCAAACAGTGGCTATTAGAGCTGCATGGCAGCGGCGTGCCGAGTATGTCAGAGCTTTATGAGAATTGGGATAGCCGAGCCCGAAGTTGCGCCAAAGCCATTCTCACTGCGCGTCAATGGCGGCCTTTAACCGATCTTCGTGAAGGGTTTAAAACCTATGTCAGCGACACTTTATTTAGAACCTTAGGGCGTGCGCAATCGCAGCGCCAACGCGATGACCTTGTGCGTCATGCTGAAGCGTATCTCACTTATTCGGTCTATCGCTACATGCCGGTTGACGCACGCTTGAATGACTATGAGCAAGAATTTAAGCGGTTAATAGGTAAGCGCATCGCGCGCGCAATGTCGTCCTTATTTCCGCAAGAAATATCAACTAATGGTGTGAAGCCCGATCTATTCCTCAATCCGTCATTTCGTAACGACAGTCATGTTGCCAAGCTGAATATTGAGTTGGTCTTTGAGAACAAAGTCATGCCTGATGGCATGCCGGTGTTAAGTAACTCCCTGTATTTGGTGTTGCCGGGAGAACCACCGCAGCGGCTGGTAGAATTAGAAGCGAAGTTGATCACTAAAGCCAAGGAGACTGAATAATGCGCAATGTTTTAACAGCAATCATCTTACTTGGTTTTATGAGTATGACGAGTTTGCCAGTGATGGCTGCCCAAGAAACTTCAGACACTGTTTCTGACCTACAGCAATGGTATTGCAAGGCACAGAATTTTATTGACGAGGTGGGCGTGGTGCAATCGTGGTTTGATCGGGTAAAAAAGAACTCTATCGCATTTGTGGATAACCAAGGTATGAAAACCGAGAGTCCGGTTGTGGTTGCGTGGAAAAAACACCAGAATGTTTAATTAACGAGCGAACGAACGAAAAAAGCGAAAAAACCGAAAAAAGTGGTTGACGAGAATGCCCTGATCCGTAAAATACGCCCTCGTTAACACATTGCGAGAATAGCTCAGCTGGTAGAGCACAACCTTGCCAAGGTTGGGGTCGCGAGTTCGAATCTCGTTTCTCGCTCCAAATTTAAAAAAGCCCGAAGGCTTACGCCTTCGGGCTTTTTGCTTTTTGTTCTCCAAAATGCTCTTGCCGATCTGATATATTCGCTATACCATATATATGATTAATCAGATGTATGGTGCTTCATGAAGATATTATTCTTGTGTACTGCAAATTCAGCACGCTCCATTATGGCCGAAGCTATTTTGCGGCAGTTTGTTGGCCAAGGCATTCAGGTATATAGCGCTGGGTCAGCACCAACAGCGGTGGAGCCGAAAGCGCTGGAAACACTTCAGAAGTTTAAGGTGGATACCACGGAGCTTCGCGCCAAAAGCCTCGCTGACTTGCCTACCCATGAGTTTGATTATGTCATTAGTTTGTGTGACCGCGCTCGCCATGAATGCCAAGCGGAATTTAGAGATAGCAAATTCATTGCTTGGGACTTTCCAGACCCGGTGAGTAGCTCAGATCCGCAAGCCTACGCACGTACTGTGCATGAGTTAAGCGAGCGCATACGTATGTTCTTGCTGATTTTGCGCAAAGGCAGTAGGCACAAGCAATTATTCAATAGCCCCGAAGATTTTTTCAAAATAATGGCAGACCCATTACGGCTGTCTATGATCTTAATGTTGGCGCAACATGCTCAGCTATGTGTGTGCGATTTTGTCGATTCGACCGGCATGTCGCAGCCCAAAGTATCGCGTCACTTAGCGCAATTACGAGACTTTGGGTTACTCATTGATCGTAAGCAGGGGCGCTGGGTTTACTACCGGTTAAATGAAAGCATGCCCGATTGGATGGGCCAAGTTATCGACACCACAGCGAACCATAATCCACAGCTTTACCCGACACCCATACATTGTTCGGCAAGCACAGAATATTTGGAGACACAGCATGACAGTTAAATTGGGAATTAACGGTTTAGGCCGCATTGGCCGTTTAGCATTTCGTATTGCGTGGAATAATCCAGCTTTTGACATTGTGCAAGTGAATGACCCCGGTGCCGATGCCGAAACCTTTGCGCATTTGCTCAATTTTGACTCGGTACATGGGCGCTGGCAGCATGAAGCAACAGCCGATGGAGACACCTTAGTTATTGGCGAGCGCCGTATTGCCTTTAGTCGCCACAAAACCATTCATGATAATAACTGGCGCAACTGTGATGTGGTGCTCGAAGCATCGGGCAAAATGAAAACCGTCAGCGTACTGAATGACTACCTTGAGCAAGGGGTAAAACGTGTGGTGGTTTCAGCGCCGGTAAAAGAGCCCGGTGCGCTGAATATTGTGATGGGTGTGAATGATCACTTGTTTGACCCCGCACAACATCGAATTGTTACCGCGGCCTCATGTACCACGAATTGTTTGGCGCCGGTCGTGAAAGTACTACAAGATAAAATTGGCATTAAACACGCCTCAATCACCACAATACATGACCTCACCAACACCCAAAGTATTCTCGATGCGCCGCATAAGGATCTGCGCCGTGCCCGCGCTTGCGGTATGAGCCTCATTCCAACGTCAACGGGGTCGGCAACCGCTATTGTGGAAATATTTCCTGAGCTTAAAGGCAAAATTGATGGCCATGCAGTACGTGTACCCTTGGCCAATGCGTCGTTAACTGACTGCGTATTTGAAGTGAATAAGCCAACTTCAGTTGCTGAAATTAACGGCTGGCTAAAGTCTGCCGCGCAAAATGAGCTCAAGGGTATTCTTGGCTACGAGGAGCGCCCGTTGGTGTCCATTGATTATAAAACCGATCCACGCTCAAGTATTATTGATGCGCTATCAACGAAAGTCATCAACGGCACCCATGTCAAAATCTATGCGTGGTATGACAATGAGTGGGGTTACGCAAATCGCACCGTTGAGCTAATTGAAAAGGTTGGCTCATGTTAAGTCAGCTTGCCCCAGCGGTTAGGCAATACCTTATTGTTACCGGCAACTACTGGGCATTTACCCTTACCGACGGTGCGTTACGAATGCTGGTGGTATTGCATTTTCACCAGCTTGGTTACAGCGCACTTGAAGTTGCCATGCTTTTTGTTTTTTACGAATTTTTTGGGGTCGTAACAAATTTGTTTGGTGGCTGGTTAGGCGCCCATTGGGGGCTTAACCGCACCATGAATATTGGCTTAGGCCTACAAATTGCAGCGCTTGCTATGTTATTGGTGCCGCCAACCATGCTCACGGTGCTGTGGGTGATGCTAGCGCAGGCGCTTTCCGGTATTGCCAAAGATTTGAACAAAATGAGTGCTAAAAGCACCATTAAGCTTTTGGTCGACGACAGCCATCAAGGCCAATTGTACAAATGGGTGGCGTTGTTAACAGGCTCAAAAAATACCTTAAAAGGTATTGGTTTCTTCTTAGGTGGCTTGCTACTCACGCTGGTGGGCTTCACTTGGGCCATTGCCAGCATGGCGATTATGCTGACATTGGTGTGGTTAATAAGCTTGGTGGTGTTAACCAAAGATGTTGGGAAGGCTTCGTTTAAACCCAAGTTTCGCCAGCTACTGTCAAAAAGCCGCCCGATTAATGTTTTGTCGGCCGCCCGGTTTATGCTGTTTGGAGCGCGCGATGTTTGGTTTGTGGTTGCGCTTCCGGTTTTCTTAGCTGCACAGCTAAATTGGAGCCATTGGCAAGTGGGAAGCTTTTTGGCTGCATGGGTTATTGGTTATGGTGTGGTGCAGGCTGCGGCGCCACGTTTTACCGGTGCAAACTTGGCTTCAGCACGGCAGCACATTGTTGTGTGGGCTGGTTTGTTATGCGCTGCGCCATTAGTGCTCGCTATCGCGCTTTGGCAACAATTGCCGGTTGCTGAAACTGTCATTATTGGGCTAGCTATTTTTGGTATTTTGTTTGCGCTCAATTCGTCGTTACACAGTTACTTGATTGTGGCTTATTCACGGCACGATGGGGTGTCGCTCGATGTCGGTTTTTATTACATGGCGAATGCCGCAGGCCGTCTGCTAGGTACTGTTCTGTCGGGTTGGGTTTATCAGCAATGGGGGCTTAATGCCTGCTTAGTGGTTTCTAGCGCCATGCTGGTGCTTGCAGCGCTAGCCGTATCATGGCTTCCTAAGCGCGAACAGGCTATTTCATAGCCTGTTCATTGATGGTTATAACCTGGCTAATGACCAAGTCTCCACTAGTTAACTGATAACCTTCAAATTCAACACTATGGCGGCCTTCATAAACTCCTAAACGCCCTTCAAATATAGGTTGGCCTTGTGCACTGCCCTCTAGCGCTAAAAGCCCCGTTTCGGCATCAAATATACCGTTCAGATATTTGGCTTGCTCTGAGTTGGCAAGGCGCTCAATAAGATCAATTTTATTTGGGCTTAAGCGCGTCGCAACTTTTGTCGGTGAGCACAGGCTAACACCAACCGTACCGTCACTTTGAGCAAAAACAAGATAGAGTTGCTGCGTGAGTGTTTCGCCACACATTCCGCCGTTAGGCTTATGTTGCGCCACTAAATGGGTTACATAAGCAGGTTCGCCTTTAAAGGTTTTCACTACGTCAAATAACCCATTAACTTCACCAGGGTCGTAGGTCGCCTCATGCCCAGCGCGAACCACAATAACTTCTTTTATTTGCGCCAAAAATACGTGTTGCGCCTCATTGAAATCGCGCACGGTATTTGGGGCAATGCAAGAGCAGGCATTGGCATTCGTACTAAAGAAAAATAATAGGCTTGAAACAGCAAAAATTGGCAATCGTGTCATGACCTTTCTAAGGTTTACCATGATGTTTTCCTCCATAGCACCAACAGTGGCTGTCGCCATGGCTGCAATTCAACAGCGCCATTTTGAATATTCACCGATACTGCAAGTAGCTCATTGCCGTGCTGCATAACGTCGCCACTTAATACCGCGCTGACCCCTTGCTCAGCAGCGAGTTGACGAAGGTGATCGGCATTGCTACTTAAAAAATGTTGCTTCAGCTCTTCTGCGTTTGGTAACCGCCACTGGGGGTGTTCTTGTAGCCATCGTTTGGCTTCATAAGCACTCATTAATTGCGCTTCTGCGCTGCATTTATGGTCTTTAAATTCTTGCCCAGCCCAGCATTTTTCCCACGGGCTGTTGCAGGCAAACGTTGGACTTGCCCAAACGAGCAATAGAGTGATTAGAATGAATTTTGTCATTAAAACTCCTTAAGCATCGCCCAAAATATCCATATCCAAGCCACAATGAAACAAACGCCGCCAAGCGGAGTGATGGGGCCAAAGAACTTCAGGCCAGTTAATGCCAGTAAATATAGACTACCGGAGAACAAAATGATGCCGGCGAACATAATCCACCCACCGGTGCGTAAGCCTGAAGCGTGCGGATAAGGAATAAGCAATACGGCAACCATGAGTAACCCTAAAGCATGATAAATGTGATACTGCACACCTGTTTGAAACACTTTGATCATATCTGCTGAAATAATGTGCTCAAGGCCATGTGCCCCAAATGCGCCAAGAATTACCCCAATAGCCATATTGATTGCGCCGAGCATAACGAATACTTTCATAGTATCTAAACTCACTGTTGCCAATTGATATGGCAAAAATGTACCTGAAAAGGAACCACTATGCTCGTGCAAAATGCGGTAGATGCCCTCAAAATTCTTGAAAATGACGATGTTATTTGGTGCCAGTCCATGGCGGCCACCCCGTATAAGCTGCTAGAAGGCCTTGCAGAAGTTGCGTTACAGCGGCGCAATTTGACCTTATTGCAATTGCATACCGAGCACAGTGAAATTTTAAGTAACCCTCAGTTGCAAGGTCACTTACGGCAGCGCGCGTTCTTTGTCGGTAAATCAACACGCGCAGCGGTAAATGAAGGGTTAGCTGACTATGTGCCGATGTTCTTGTCAGAAATTCCTAAGCTGTTTCGCTCCGGCGAGCAGCATTTAGATGCAGTATTAATTCAGGTTTCTCCACCCGATCAGCACGGAAACTGCAGTTTAGGTATTTCGGTTGAAGCGACGCGTGCCGCATTACAGGTGGCGCGAAAAGTCATTGCTTGGGTGAACCCACAAATGCCGCGTACCCATGGCGACTCGTTTATTTCGTTGAAGCAAATTGACCGCTATTTTGAGTTTTCTGCGCCAATGCCGTTGCATTTGCAGCCTGAACAGTCGGCTATCACCACGCAAATTGGCGAACGTGTGGCTGGCCTGATTAATGACGGCGACTGCTTACAAATGGGCATAGGGGCTATTCCTGACGCAACCTTGCGCTGCTTAGGTAACCACAAAGACCTAGGTATTCATACTGAGATGTTTTCTGACGGTGTATTGCCGCTAGTAGAAAGTGGGGTGATAAACAATTCGCGCAAACGCAAACACCGTGGCCGAATTGTCACCACATTTGCGATGGGGAGCCAACAGCTTTACGACTTTGTTGATGACAACCCCATGGTGGCGTTTTTAGATGTGGAGTACACCAATGACACGTCGGTGATTCGCCAAAACAAACAAGTCATGGCAATTAATAGCGCGTTGCAAATTGATTTGAGTGGCCAAGTTTGTGCTGATTCCATGGGCACAAAAATTTACTCAGGCGTTGGCGGGCAGATGGACTTCGTGCGCGGAGCTAGCTTGTCAGAGGGTGGGCGTTCGGTGATCGCTCTACCAGCAACCGCCTGTGGCGGAACTGTATCGCGTATAAGCAGCATGCTAAACCCAGGCGCGGGTGTCGTGACCACCCGGGCGCACGTGCATTATGTGGTGACCGAGTATGGTGTCGCCAATTTACGGGCAAAAAGCTTAACCGAACGGGCTGAAGCCTTAATTAGCATATCAGCCCCGCAGTTTCGCGAGGAGTTAGCAAAACAGGCTTGGCAAGACTGGGGATTAAAGGTGCGTACCTAATACGGGGTACCCACCATGGCCCAAAAACCCTACTTACATTAGTGATATAGATCAAAAAATAAACATGTACTAGGCTTAGTATCAGACATGGTTTAACAGACATGAATGTCTCATTTATAGAATGTCCACAAGGAGGACGTCTGATGAAAACTAAAGTCGTGACCAATGTTTTACCCAGTAAGTTTTACTCGAAGCTTTCGATGCTTGCGGTTGCAACCGGTTTACTGCTTACAGCAAGCCCCATGGCAGCAGCTTCGGATGATGGCAAGAAAGCTTATGAGGCCAATTGCCAAGCGTGTCACCAACCCAATGGTAAAGGGTTGCCAGGTGCATTCCCTCCGTTAGCAGGTAATCCTAATGTCACCGGTGACAAACTGCACGTGGTGCGGACTATTCTACAAGGCTTGTCTGGCCCGCTTGAAGTAAACGGCCAAAAATTTAATGCGGTGATGCCGCCCATGCAGCACATTAGCGACGAAGATATCGCTGATATTGCCAATTATGTGCTGTCGAGCTGGGGAAACAAAGGCGGTAAAGTCACTGAAGACGAAGTGGAAGATGTGCGTGTTGAGTTGGGTTTGAAAGACCGAGCTGAAGGGCAGCCACACCAGGGCTCTACCGCAGCCGAAGTGTCATACAAAGGCGCGCCGTCGGCA
Organism: Gammaproteobacteria bacterium; assembly: GCA_018222985.1. GTDB lineage: Bacteria > Pseudomonadota > Gammaproteobacteria > Enterobacterales > Alteromonadaceae > Pseudidiomarina. Next base: position 15,742 of record JAAEZG010000003.1, on the reverse strand, counting down.
GTGAAAGGCGGCAAAATGATGCGCACCCCGGGCGCTCCAGATATTAGCGAAGAAGAATTCGCCAAAGCGCAGGAAATTTACTTCCAACGCTGCGCGGGTTGTCATGGCGTACTTCGTAAAGGTGCAACTGGCTTGCCACTTACCACCGATATCACCCAGAAGAAAGGCACAGATTATCTCAAAGCGCTGATTAACTTTGGTTCGCCAGGCGGTATGCCGAACTGGGGTACCTCAGGTGAATTAACCGCTGAACAAATCGATATGATGGCGCGTTTCTTACAGCATGAACCACCCACACCACCTGAGTGGGGCATGAAAGAAATGAAAGACTCATGGGTTGTGCATGTGAAGCCGGAAGATCGTCCGAAAAAACCACAGCATAACTACAACGTCGATAATATGTTTGCCGTAACCCTGCGCGACGCGGGTGAAGTTGCCATTATCGATGGTGCCAGTAAGAAAGTTCTAAACTACGTGAAAACCGGTTATGCGGTGCATATTTCGCGAGCTTCAAGCTCAGGCCGTTATTTCACCACCATTGGCCGTGATGGCAAAATCGACTTAATCGATTTGTACATGAACCCACCGCAAGTGGTTGCTGAAATTAAAATTGGTCTAGAAGCGCGTTCGGTTGAGAACTCACGCTTTAAGGGCTATGAGGATAAAATCGCCATTGCTGGCGCCTACTGGCCACCGCACTATGTACTAATGGATGGTCAAACCCTTGAGCCGAACAAAATTGTCTCTACCCGTGGTATGACTGTGGATACCCAAGAGTATCACCCAGAGCCGCGCGTGGCTGCGATTGTTGGTTCGCACAAGCACCCTGAGTTTATCGTGAACGTAAAAGAAACCGGGCAGATTAAGCTGGTGAACTATGCGGATATCGAAAACTTACAGGTAACAACCATTGATGCAGCGCCGTTCTTGCATGATGGGGGCTGGGATCGTTCAGGCCGCTACTTCTTAACTGCCGCGAACGAAAACGACACCATTGCTGTGGTTGACGCGCAAGATCGTGAGTTAGAAGCACTGATTCCGGTAAAACGGATTCCACACCCAGGCCGCGGTGCCAACTTTGTTGACCCTAAACATGGGCCTGTGTGGGCGACCAGTGCACTGGGTAATGCGGATATTACCCTCATTGGTACTGACCCTGAAAAACACAAAGACAACGCGTTTAACGTAGTTCGTGTGCTAGAAGGTCAGGGCGGTGGTTCACTGTTTATCAAAACCCATCCGAAGTCGAACAACCTTTGGGTTGATACACCGTTTAATCCAGACCCTAAAGTGTCACAGTCGGTTGCTGTATTTAACATCGACGATCTTGATGCGGGTTATGAGGTATTGCCAATTGGTGAGTGGGCCGATTTAGGTCCGGGCCCTAAACGTATCGTTCAGCCAGAGTACAACATGGCGGGTGACGAAGTTTGGTTCTCGGTTTGGAGCGGCCAAGAAGAAGAGTCTGCAATTGTTATTGTGGACGACAAAACACGCAAACTGAAACATGTCATTAAGGGTGAGAAAATGGTTACCCCAACTGGCAAGTTTAACAACTACAACACACGGAACGAGGTGTATTAAGCGTGAAACTATCAGCACTTGCTGGTGTTGTGGCGGGGGCAGTCGGTGTACTGCCCTCGTTAGCACTGGCTTTACCACAAGAAGTGAACGAAGCAGAAACAGCTCAGCAAGAGCAGGTAATGGAAACAATCACCGTGGTTGCTCACCGGCAACCACGACAACTTTCAGAGGTTGCAGGAACGGTCTCTATCATTAGTGAAGAAGACCTACAGCGCGACCTCGTTCTCAACGCAGCCGATATGGTGCGTTATCAACCTGGAGTCGAACTCGATGACACTACTAGCCGGTTTGGTCACAGCGGTTTTCGTATTCGTGGTATTGGCGGTAACCGTACCGCAGTCGTAATTGATCAAATACCTGTCGCGGATTATTTTGCGGTAGGAACTTACTCAAACACAGGCCGAGGCTTATTAGAACTTGGCTTAGCCAGCCGCGTTGAAATATTACGCGGGCCAGCGTCAACGTTGTACGGCAGCAAAGCCCTTGGTGGCGTGGTGGCGGTGCACTTGCTTGACGCCGAAGACGTACTGACCTCGGCCAATTACGGGGCAAAGTTACAGACGGGCGTGAATAGCGACAGTAATCGTGCTAAAGCGATGGCAGCCACGGCATTTGCCAACAACAATTCAAGTTTGATGATTGCTGCCGCTTTACAGTACGGTCAAGACGTACAGGCAGAAGGCGCTCCGAGTGATAAGCGCGATCGTCAACACCGCCGACAACAGGCGGTTTTGCTGCGCGCAGCGACGGATTCCGACTGGGGCCAGTGGCGGATTACCTTAGATATGCAGCGTGAGTCGCGCGACACTGATATTCAGTCGGTGATTGGTAGCGGTCGTTTGCGCTCGACGACTAGCCTGATAGGCGATGATAGTCGTGATCAGTATCGTGTTGTGGCTGACCTGGACATGACCCCAAGCGCATGGATTGACCGTGGCCATTGGCGTGTTTATCACCAACGTAGCGTTATTGAGCAAGACTCATTTGAGCAGCGAATGCTGTTGCCAGAGCCTTTAGATATTCAACGGCTCTTTGATTTCTCGCAAGCAACGACAGGCATGGGCGCAGATTTAGAAACTGATTTTCACCTTGCCAATAGTCGTCATCGAATGGGGTATGGCTTCGAGCTATCAAGTTCGGAGCTTGAAGATCAGCGTGACGCCCTGCAGACAAACTTAACCACTGGCGACTCAACCAACGTATTACTCGGTGAAACCTTTCCATTGCGCGATTTCCCGCGCACGCGGGTTACCGAGCTTGGCGTGTATGCCCATGACGAATTTGAGTTATGGCGCGATGGGCCGGTTATTAGCCCAGGCTTGCGATACGAGCATTACCGCTTGCGCACCCGTGATGACGCATTATTTGAAGCGCGATATCCAAATACAGAAATTACCAACCTAACTCATGACGCATGGTTACCAAAGCTTGGCGTGGTATGGCCGATTGCTGACAACGCCGAATGGTTTGCGCAATACGCGCGCGGGTACCGTGCTCCGCCATTCTCTGATGTCAACATCGGGCTGTATTATCCGCAGTTTAATGTCATTGCCATTGCCAACCCAGACTTAAAAGCCGAGCGCGGGTATGCGTTCGAAACTGGTATTCGCGGACGTTCATCTAAAAGTGAGTGGTCGCTAACTGCTTATCACAATCGATACAGCGACTTTATTCAAAGCCGTGCGGCGCTTGGTTTTGACCCCGTACGACAGCTATTAGTGTTTCAATCGATAAACCGCGATAAAGTGGTCATAGAGGGCCTAGAAGCGACGTTCTCACAACAGCTGAGTGATTCATGGTCTACTTCGCTTAGCGCCGAATACAGCCGCGGAGAGGACCATCAAACCGGCCGTGCCATTGCCGATGTCGCACCACCTCGAGCTATCGCGGAAATTCAGTATAGTGCCGATACTTGGGACTCTCGATTGGTTTTCACTGCAGTTCGTGGCCAGCGCGATCTGGTTGACGAAGGTGGAGAAGATTTATTTTCGGCACCAGGTTACGCCACGTTGGACTGGTTAACGCGTTGGTATGTGAATACCAATGCAAATGTAAGCGTGGGGGTTTTCAACTTAACGGACAGACAGTATTGGCGGAATTCGCGTGTCAGTGGCATGGCCGAAGGTGACCCACAACTAGCTGTGCTTGCCGAGTCTGGCTTAAGTGTTGGCGCGGCACTTTACTATACTTTTTAATGCCAAAAAACGAATAATTGTTGACAAACCTAAGTTTCGCCTCTATATCGTCAGTGACGCATAGAGGCGTTACCGTTTACCTGTAGTTGTTGGTCTGGAGGATGGGCACACAATGGCAACAATGAACCGTGATCACATTATCAAGAAGCCGTTTAACGACTTCAAAAACTATCCCTACGGGTTCGCTCGTTCGGGTGATTTTTCTATTCGCGAAAGTGACTTAATTGCGAAACATGGCAGCTTGATTGCAGCTTTGATGAGCGGCGAATTAGAGCCAGAGTCGGCCGAAGAGCAATCATTGCTTTCTGTTGCGCGTGGCGAAAAAGCCGCAGAGTCACCGCTGGAAAAAGCGTGGTCGAAATACCAAGCGCGCATTAACCGTCCGAAAGTGGGCAGCATGTACGGCCGCAGCCGCTACACTGATGAAGCTTTTGAAATCAGTGGCGGTGGCGACGATGACGACTTGGTGGTTGAAGACTAACGCAAAAAAACGCGCCAGATAGGCGCGTTTTTTCTATGCTTGTTCGCGGCTTACGGCGCGGTGCGCTATGTCGGTACGATAATAAGCGTTGTCCCAACTGATTTTATGCAAACCAGCATAGGCGTTTTGCTGAGCGGCTGTCACGTTATCACCTAACGCAGTCACACAAAGCACTCGGCCACCGGCAGTAACTAATTGGTTACTCTCGTTCAGCGCGGTGCCGGCATGAAATACTTTGACGCCTTCAGCTTCGGCAGCTTCAATACCGCTAATAACATCGCCTTTGTTGTAGCTGTCTGGGTAGCCTCCAGCGGCCATCACCACGCCTACAGTAGCGCGTGGGTCAAATTCGATGTTGCGACCATCAAGCTCGCCAGCACATGCAGCTAAGCACAATTCAACAAGATTTGACTGCAAACGCAGCATAATAGGTTGGGTTTCTGGGTCACCAAAGCGGCAGTTATATTCCAACACTTTGGCCGTGCCGTCTGGCGCAATCATTAAGCCCGCATATAAAAAGCCAGTATACGGATGACCTTCTGCAGCCATTCCTTCCACGGTTGGCTGAATAACATGCTGCATGACCCAGTCATGGACAGAAGGGGTAACAACAGGGGCAGGTGAATAGGCACCCATGCCACCGGTGTTTGGCCCCTTATCGCCATTGTCGCGGGCTTTATGATCTTGGCTTGATGCAAACGGCAGAGCGGTTTTGCCATCCACCATGACAATAAAACTCGCTTCTTCGCCAACTAGAAATTCTTCAATAACGACGCGACTGCCCGCTTCGCCGAAACGGTTACCCGCTAACATGTCATCAATAGCAGCAAACGCTTCCGCTTCGGTTTGGGCGATAATCACGCCTTTGCCAGCAGCTAAACCGTCCGCTTTAATGACAATCGGCGTGCCTTGTTGCTGAACATAGCTTTTTGCGCTGTCGATATCAGTAAATGTGCCGTATGCAGCGGTTGGAATATTATGTCGCGCTAGAAAGTCTTTGCTAAAAGCTTTTGAGCCTTCAAGTTGCGCAGCCCCCTTGGTTGGGCCAAATATCGCCAAATTTGCGGCACCAAACGCATCAACCACGCCCAGCACTAGCGGCGCTTCTGGCCCGACAATAGTGAGGTCAATGTGATTTTGTTGGGCGAAATTAAGTAGCCCTTCAACATCGTCAGCAGCGATCGGTACATTTTTGACATTGGCTTCTAGCGCCGTTCCGGCATTGCCTGGCGCAACAAATACGGTATTTACATCGTCGGCTTGCGCCGCTTTCCATGCTAAAGCATGTTCACGGCCGCCGCCGCCAATCACCAATACGTTCATGAACTCTCTCGTTAAGTTTTAGGTTTCACAAATTTAAGGGTAAACCGATCACTTTCGCCTATGGCGAGGTAGTCATCGCGATTTTCATCACCAAGCCCAAGCGTCGGAGGTAACGTCCAAACACCTCGAGGGTGGTCAGCGTCATCGTTCGGGTTGGCATTAATTTCGCTGCGCGCTGCAAGTTCAAAGCCAACGGCTTCCGCCATGGCAATAGCATAGCTTTCTTTCATGTAGCCGGTACTTTCCATGTCTTCGTCAGGGCGGGTTTCGGGCAGCCGATGATCAACCACGCCCATAACACCGCCTGGCTTCAACGCGTCATAAAACTGTCGGAATGCTTGCTGCACAGCTTTATCGCCATCGCCCATGTACCAGTTGTGAAGGTTGCGGAAGGTAAGCACTAAATCAGCGCTACCGGCGGGGGCAATTGCCTGCGTACCTGAAGGTGAAAACTCGGTCACAATAAGCTTGGAAAAATTGGCATGATCACGAACGCGCGCTAGAAAATTTTTTCGCGATCGTTGGTAATAGTCGCTGGTGGTTTCAGCCGGAAAGTGCGCTGCGTAAAGCGTGCCTTCTGCTTGTAAATAAGGAACCAAAATTTCGGTATACCAGCCGCCGCCCGGCCAAATTTCAACCACCGTCATGTTCGGCGATATGCCAAAAAACTGCAATGTTTCATAGGGTCGACGATAGTCATCGCGGGCGCGATAGGTGTCGCTGCGCTCAGCACTGGCCACGGCATTGGCTAAGTGATCAACCGTGGGTGTTGATGTAGTTTGTTCATTTGAACAGCCCAAAAGGCTAACCACAGCTAAGGATGCAACTAGAGATGTCAACATACCGCTTTTTACAGTCATTGCCTTGCTCCTAACGTTGTTGTCGTGCATTCATCCTAAACCGTGGTTTGCTAATGGGCAAATAATCCGTCGTTTATGCTGTTTAATTAATGACGGAAATGACGCATGCCGGTAAAGACCATGGCAATACCATGTTCGTTAGCCGCAGCAATAATTTCCTCGTCACGAATAGAACCGCCGGGCTGAATAATCGCCTTAATACCGGCAGCCGCTGCCGCATCAATACCGTCGCGGAATGGGAAGAATGCATCAGAAGCCATTACTGAACCGGCAACTTCAAGGTTTTCGTCCGCAGCTTTAATGCCAGCGATTCTGGCACTATAAACGCGGCTCATTTGCCCTGCGCCAACACCAATAGTCATGCCGTCTTTGGCATAAACAATCGCGTTTGATTTCACGAATTTCGCGACTTTCCAGCAGAACATCAAATCATTCAGCTGTTCAGCTGTGGGCTGCACTTCGCTCACTACTTTTAAGTCGTCGAGGGTAATTTCACCATGGTCGCTGTCTTGCACCAGTAGCCCGCCATTAACTCGCTTAAAGTCATAGGCGACAGGGCGGTCGGCTTCCCAAGTGCCGCACTCAAGCAAACGCACATTCGCTTTTCCAGCGACAATGTCACGCGCTTCGCTACTGACAACTGGGGCAATAATCACCTCAACGAACTGACGTTCAACAATGGCTTTTGCGGTTGCGGCATCAAGTTCGCGGTTGAAGGCAATAATGCCGCCAAAGGCCGAAGTTGGGTCAGTTTTAAATGCGCGGTTGTAGGCTTCGAGCGCAGTATCAGCTACAGCCACCCCACAGGGGTTCGCGTGCTTAACAATGACACAGGCCGGTTGCTCAAATGACTTCACACACTCGAGTGCGGCGTCAGTATCAGCAATGTTATTAAACGACAATGCTTTGCCCTGTAACTGCTTCGCGGTGGCCACTGAGGCTTCAGTCGGCTGCTCTTCAACATAGAAGGCGGCACTTTGGTGGCTATTTTCGCCGTAGCGTAAGTCTTGTTTCTTCACGAATTGCGCGTTAAAGGTGCGCGGGAACTTGCTGTCTTGCTGCGGTAAACGAGCGCCGAAGTAATTCGCGATCATACCGTCGTACTGCGCCGTGTGCTCGAACGCTTTAATTGCCAAGTCAAAACGTGACTCAAAGGTTAAGCTATTGTTGTTAGCGTCCATTTCGGCAATAACGGCGTCATAGTCGCTCGCGTTAACTACAATGGTGACGTCGCGATGATTTTTTGCGGCCGCGCGCACCATGGTTGGGCCGCCAATGTCGATATTCTCAACCGCGTCTTCGTGGCTACAGTTAGGGTCTGCTACGGTTTGTGCAAAGGGGTACAGATTCACCGCGACGAGATCAATCGGTGCAATGTCTTGCTCATTCATAACCGCTTGGTCTTGGTCTCGACGGCCTAAAATACCGCCGTGAATTTTCGGGTGTAGCGTTTTTACACGACCGTCCATGATCTCATTTTGCCCGGTGTGCTCTGACACATCGGTGACCGGCACTTGGTGTTCGCGCAATAATTTGGCGGTGCCGCCGGTGGAAAGAATAGTTACGCCGCGCTGCACGAGCGCTTGTGCAAAGGCGACAATTCCAGTTTTGTCAGAAACACTTAAAAGGGCGCGTTGAATAGGACGATGTTGCATGGTGCTCTACCTTTTTGATGTCTACAAAGAAAAAAAGAGCACACAGGGCGCTCTTTTTTAGGGGCAATTAATTCATGCCGTATTTTTTCAGCTTCTTACGCAAGGTACCGCGGTTGATGCCGAGCATCGTAGCGGCGCGGGTTTGATTACCACGCGTGTAGGTCATGACCTCTTCCAACAGCGGAGCTTCAAGCTCAGCCAAAACCAATTCGTAAAGCTCTTCTGGGTCTTGCCCGTCAAGTTGCTTTAAGAACGAGTTCATTGCTTGCTTCACCGAGTCACGCAATGGCTTCGGCTGGGCGTTATTACCTAAAGTGGTAAATGGAGAAATCGGGTCACGATTTGCGTTTTGATCAAACATAGGTGCGCTCTATCTCTTCTAGTTTACTGTTGCAAAAAACTTCGTGAGAGCTTCAATTTGCTCGTCGGCATGTTCTATACCAACAAACTCTCTCCGAAATGCTGATGCAGGTTGCTGTTGTTGCAAATACCAACCCACATGTTTTCTGGCAATCCTTACCCCACTGAATTCGCCGTAATGCGTATGCAGATTTGCGACATGGCGCAAAACTACTTCACGAACTTCATCGATGCTCGGCGGAGTAAGCTGTTCGCCCGTTGCCAAATAATGCGCAATTTCGCGAAACAGCCACGGATTACCTTGGGCACCTCGGCCAATCATAATGGCATCGGCACCCGTGTAATCGAGAACCTGTTTGGCTTTTTCTGGCGACGTAATATCACCATTGGCCACCACAGGAATTCGCACAGCGGCTTTAATTGCACGAATGGTGTCGTATTCTGCGTCACCTTTGTACATACAAGCGCGAGTTCGGCCATGAACCGCCAATGACTGAATACCAAGTTGCTCGGCAAGCTTAGCAATATCAACACCGTTGCGGTTTTCTGGGTTCCACCCTGTGCGAAATTTTAGCGTTACAGGTACATCAACTGCGTTGACCACGGCCTTGATAATGTCCTCAACAAGGTCGGGGTATTGTAGCAATGCAGAACCTGCAAGCTTCTTATTCACCTTCTTCGCTGGGCAGCCCATGTTGATGTCAATGATCTGAGCGCCATTCTCGACATTGTGCCGAGCTGCTGCCGCCATTAACTCAGGCTCTGCTCCAGCGATTTGCACGGCTCGAATACCAGGTTCGTCAGCGTGGGCCATTCGGTCCCGCGACTTTTTGGTGTCCCACACCTGCGGATTGCTCGAAAGCATTTCGGACACGGTAAGCCCAGCCCCCAACTCACGACATAAGCGTCGAAAGGGAAGGTCGGTGACTCCAGCCATAGGCGCGAGTATTACCGGATTGTCTAATTGATAAGTGCCGATCCGCATCGGTTAAAAACTGTGCAACTCAAGGGTGGGAAATTTTAGGGAATTTGGCGGCTAAAGAAAAGGCTGTAATTTGTACAAAAGCCGCCTTTTTTGCACTTTTTGCTCTTGACAAATCGCGCGAATATTACCGTTTACGCTTCGCGTGTAGCATCACCCAGCCTTCTTTGATTTGCGCAGGGCTAAAATCAAAGTGTTCAGCATAGGCTGCTTGCACGTCTTCAATTTGACGCTCAAGAATGCCCGACATCACTAATTCGCCTTCATCTGCAACATAATCGCTAATCACGCTCGCAAGCTCTTGTAGCGGCCCAGCAAGAATATTTGCCACCACCACATCGGCTTTGAGTAACGGCTGATTTGCTGGTAAATAAACTTCAAGTTGTTCGGCAACACCATTACGTTCGGCGTTTTCTTTACTGGCAATTAGGGCTTGTTGATCAATATCAATCCCCACCGCGCGCTTGGCGCCCAGCAGTAAAGCACCAATAGCAAGAATGCCCGAACCACAGCCAAAGTCGACCACTGTTTTAGCTGACAAGTCTTGCCCGTCAAGCCAACCTAAACATAAGGCCGTTGTTGGGTGAGTACCGGTACCAAAGGCCATACCAGGGTCTAGCATAATATTGACGGCGCTTGGGTCTGGAATATCGCGCCAACTGGGGCACACCCACAAGCGTTTACCAAACTGAATTGGATGAAAGTTATCCATCCATTCGCGTTCCCAGTCTTTATCTTCAAGTTGGTCGGTTTTGTACTGTAGGCCGTTTTTGAAGTAACTCGACTTTTGCAAGTTAGCAATAATTGGCTGCATATTGGTTTGGGCTGGAAATAAACCGGTAACTAAGGTTTCTTGCCAATACACCAATTCGCCAATAGGCGGTTCAAATATAGGGTTATCTTGGGCGTCACGGTAAGTAACGGCCATGGCACCATTGCCTTCAAGCATGTCCCCAATAAGTGGGGCATGCTTTTCAGGCGCAGAAATAGTTAGTTGAATCCAAGGCATAGGGGTTAGTGACCACCCATGCCAAGTTTCTTCTCAAGATAATGAATGTTGGTACCACCGTGCTGGAAGTTTTCATCAGCCATGATGTCTTTCTGCAACGGCACATTGGTTTTGATGCCTTCAATAATAAGCTCACTCAGGGCATTGCGCATACGAGCAATAGCCACATCGCGGTTTTCACCGTAAGTAATGAGCTTACCGATCATGGAGTCATAGTTAGGCGGTACTTTATAGTCCGCATACACATGTGAGTCCCAACGAACGCCCAAGCCACCGGGTGGATGAAAACGGCTAATTAAGCCCGGTGAAGGGACGAATGTGTTCGGATCTTCGGCGTTAATACGGCATTCAACCGCATGTCCACGAATCACGATATCTTCTTGTGAAATAGATAACTGACGACCCGCAGCAATGCGCAATTGCTCTTTAATGAGGTCGATACCGGTTACCATTTCGGTCACTGGGTGCTCCACCTGAATACGGGTGTTCATTTCAATGAAATAAAACTCACCGTTTTCGTACAAGAACTCAAAAGTACCCGCGCCGCGATAGCCAATTTCAATACATGCTTTCGCACAGCGTTCACCGATAAACTTACGCATTTCAGGCGTAATGCCAGGGGCTGGTGCTTCTTCAACCACTTTTTGATGGCGACGCTGCATGGAGCAATCACGCTCGCCTAAGTAAACCGCATTACCTTGGCCATCAGCGAGTACCTGAATTTCAATGTGACGTGGGTTTTCTAGGAATTTCTCCATATAAACCATGTCATTACCGAACGCAGCACCGGCTTCAGCTTTAGTGGTGCTAATAGCGCGCACTAATTCGTCTTCTTTGCGAACTACGCGCATGCCACGGCCACCGCCGCCACCAGCAGCTTTCACAATAACTGGGTAGCCAATACGTTTGGCGATTTTCTTGTTGGTTGCTTCGTCGTCACCTAATGGGCCGCCAGAGCCTGGCACACAAGGAACACCGGCTTTTTTCATGGCTTCAATTGCCGATACTTTATCGCCCATTAAGCGAATAACATCTGCCGTAGGGCCGACAAAAATAAAGCCAGAATTTTCAACTTGCTCAGCAAAGTCAGCGTTCTCAGCTAAAAAGCCATAGCCTGGATGAATTGCAGCAGCGTCGGTGATTTCCGCAGCACTAATAATGCGCGGAATGTTTAAGTAACTGTCAGTGGCTGGCGCGTTACCAATGCAGATAGACTCATCGGCTAGTAAAACGTGCTTTAAGTTACGATCAACGGTTGAGTGCACCGCCACAGTTTTAATACCGAGTTCTTTACATGCGCGCAGCACGCGCAACGCAATCTCGCCTCGGTTTGCTATCACTACCTTATCTAACATGACAATGTCCTGTATCGATATATTTATTCGATGACAAACAGAGGCTGGTCGAACTCTACCGGCTCGCCGTTCTCAACAAGAATTTGCTTCACCACGCCGCCTTTGTCGGCTTCGATTTGGTTCATCATCTTCATGGCTTCAACAATACACAAGGTTTCCCCTGCTTTAACTTGTTGGCCAACGGTCACAAAATCAGCGGCACCCGGAGCTGGAGCTGCATAGAAGGTACCCACCATCGGTGATTTAACCACGTGACCAGAGAACTCTGGTGCCGCCGGTGCTTCAGCTGGAGCAGCGGCTGGCGCTGCGGGTGCCGGCGCTGGTGCGTGGGCATACTGCTGAGGTGGTAATTGATAATGCATTGGCGCGCTTTGGCTGCCGCCGCGGTGAATACGTACTGACTCTTCACCTTCGGTAATTTCTAATTCGGCAATGCCTGACTCTTCGACGAGTTCAATAAGCTTTTTAATTTTACGAATATCCATGCCTGTTTTAACCCCAATAAATGACTAAAAGTTATGACTGTGAAAGTTGCTGTTTGGCTGCTTGTAACGCAAAGTCGTAGCCCTGCGCGCCAAAACCACAAATAACACCAGTTGCGATATCTGCTAAATAGGAATGCTGGCGAAATTCTTCGCGAGCGTGAATATTGGAAAGATGAATTTCAATAAACGGAATAGCCACACCGGTCAAAGCGTCGCGTAAAGCAATACTGGTATGGGTGTATGCGCCCGGATTAATGAGAATAAAGTCGACGTGAGTCGTGCGCGCCTCGTGCACCCATTCAATAAGTTGGTGCTCGGCATTTGATTGGCGACAATCTAAGGTAATGCCAATGGACTCAGCGTGTTCACGCAGGTGATGTTCAATCTGGTCAAGCGTGGCATGACCATAAACATCGGGTTCACGGGTACCTAGCAAATTAAGGTTAGGCCCGTTGAGCAAGAGAACTCTGTGTTTTTTCTGGTTATTTGTCGTCATAATGCTGCTATCTGCTGCGAACGTTATCATATTGATATTAGAGGCCACCTTAGGCCTCTAATTCAACACTTATTTCAGCATTATAGAGAAAAAATGCAGATAAGCAGCAAAATACTGGTCTTATCACCGCCGATCGCAGCAAGTTTTAACGTGTTTTTAACGCATTAATGTGTTCAGTGAAGGTTTCGGGTGGCATAAACCCAGTGACACGAGAGCGGCTTATCTCTTGTTGTTGCGCGAAAAAGACAATACTTGGTAAGCCGAGTACCTGAAATCGCTGCAAAATCGCATTATTTTCCGGTGAGTTTAGCGTCACGTCGGCTTGTAGCAGCAGCATATCTGAGGTTACCGCCTGTACCGCTTCGTCGGCAAAGGTTTTGCGCTCAAAGTCCTTGCACGCCACACACCAATCGGCATAGAGATCAAGCATTACCAGTTGGTTCTTAGCCGCAGCACTTTGCAAAGCCTGTTCAATTTCAGCGACACTTTTAACTTGCGTAAATGGCAAGCTATGGTGTGGCTGAGGCCACCAACTGACGATCAATACAGCACCGATGGCAATCCATGCAGCGGTGAATCGCGCAGCCGCTTTGGTTGATAATTCACGCAAATCGTTTGCGGCCAAATAGGCAACGCTGGCAGCGATATAGAGCACCCACAACCAGTCGGCTACAACGTAAGGAATAAGCCGCTCCACTAACACTAGCGCAACGCCAAGTAATACCACGCCGAAAAGGCGCTTAATGGTGTTCATCCAGGCGCCGGCTTTTGGCAGTAATTTACCACCGGTAACGCCAAACACTAGTAAAGGAAGGCCCATGCCCACACTAAGCGCGTATAAAACGGCGCCGCCTATAGTAATGTCGCCAGACTGCGCAATGAACAACAAAACGCCTGATAACGGTGCCGTGGTGCAAGGTGAAGCAATTAACCCAGACACTGCGCCCATGATAAATACACTGGAGTGCGCGCCACCGCGCTGCGACTGGCTTAATTGGTTAAAGTAATTCTGCCAGCGTTGTGGTAACTGCAGGGTGTACACGCCAAACATACTTAATGAAAGCACCACAAAAACAACCGCTAAGGTGATGAGTATCGCTGGGTGTTGCAACATGGCTTGATAGCGCAGCCCCGCTAACGCAACCACAATGCCCAGAAGTGAATAGGTTATCGCCATGCCTTGTACATAAGCTAGGCTGAGGGTAAACGCACGGCGGGTGCTCAGTTGCTTGGTGGCGTTGTTCGATTGACCCATAATAATAGCCGAAATAATCGGATACATAGGCAACACACACGGGGTAAAGGCCAAACCAATACCAAGTACAACAAACATTAATAACACCAACCACAGTGGCTTTTCACTGATGGTGTCAAAAAAACTGGAGGTATTTTGCTGGCTATTTTCGGCCACTTTGGCGAAGTCAATTGCTTCACCGCCTTCACCCTGAACAGCGGTTAAATAAACAGTTTTTTCAGTGGGTGGGTAACACAAGCCAGCATCAGCACAGCCTTGATAGGAAATAATAAACTCTTGATCCGTTGTGGCTGAATGCAAGGTGTAGGTAATTTGAACCGAATCGCGATAGACGGTCGTTTCGCCGAAAAACTCATCAAAGTGCGCTTCGCCGGGCGGCAGTTCAGGTTGTGCAGCTAACTTGACCGCAGATTTAACCTGAAACCGATGCTGGTACATATAATAGCTGTCAGCAATGTCCCACATTAATGTGAGCTCGTTGCCTTTTTGCTGAAACTCAAATTCAAATGCTTCGTCCACCGGCAAAAATTGGTTCTGCTGCGCAAACACATCATTTTGGGGAAGTTCAAATTGGCTTTGCACAGCATGTGCTGACGGCGTACTAAACAGCAATGTCGCGAAAAAAAGTACGGTATACGCCATTAAATAACGAAGAGGGTACAGCTTATTGATCATGGTTTGGTTACCTGTTCTAGCCACGCTAGGTAATCGCGCGAACCTTCGGTTATGGGCAAAGCAATTAATTCTGGCACATCGTACGGATGCGCGGCTTGAATCAGATCAAATAACGCAGTGACAGCTTGCTGTGTCGTCTTTATTTGCATAACCACTTCTTCTTCAGCGTGAATGTGATCGTCCCACCAATACATAGACGTACTGGCAGCTGAGATATTCACGCAAGCGGCAAGTCGTGCGCGCAACACTTTGTCAGCAATAGCTTTTGCTACGTGTTTGTCCGGACAGCTACAAAGCACTAAGCGAAATTCAGTTTGCATAAGCTCACCTTGGTAACGTTTTGCTCAGTATACGAAAACAAAAAAAATTTATCAGAAAACCTTGATATCAATTTTTTCTCCCCCATAAACAGGGGCACATACATTTTTTAACAGCTCCGGCTCATCACTGGGGCAGTGTTATTAACCACAACCTTAGGTTTAGGAGTTATCAACGATGAAACTTCGTCCTTTACATGATCGTGTGATCATCAAGCGCTCGGAAGCAGAAACCAAATCTGCCGGTGGTATTGTACTGACTGGTTCAGCAGCAGAAAAATCAACTCGCGGTGAGGTTGTTGCCGTAGGCAATGGTCGCATTTTGGACAATGGTGACGTGAAAGCGTTAGACGTAAAAGTGGGCGACACTGTGCTATTCAATGAAAGCTACGGTGTAAAAACTCAGAAGATCGACGGTGAAGAATACCTGATCATGAGTGAGTCTGACATTCTAGCGATCATCGAAGGTTAAGGGGAAACGAACATGGCAGCTAAAGAAGTAAAATTTGGTAACACAGCCCGTCAGCGCATGCTTAAAGGCGTGAACGTTCTTGCTGACGCAGTAAAAGTAACATTAGGCCCGAAAGGCCGTAACGTTGTTCTAGAAAAATCATTTGGCGCGCCGCTAATCACCAAAGACGGTGTTTCAGTGGCCAAAGAAATCGAGCTTGAAGACAAGTTCGAGAACATGGGCGCACAAATGGTTAAAG
>JAAEZG010000002.1 GCA_018222985.1 Gammaproteobacteria bacterium | reverse complement strand
TGGTGGGTTGTGCAGGATTCGAACCTGCGACCAATTGATTAAAAGTCAACTGCTCTACCAACTGAGCTAACAACCCATCACTATCGCGTTACGCACTTATCAGTGGCAACGGCGGCATAGTTTACTCAAAAAGCCGCTCGTTGCAACTGTAAATTGAAGTAATCGGGTGCGTTTGCTCAATTTGCGAACGTTTTCCCGAAATTTCTACACGATATTTACAAATGTGCTTACAAATTACCAAGGCGTTTACGCGCTAAACCAGCTTCCGTTGAATCTGGGTACTCGGACAAAACTTGGTTATAAAGCTCGCGAGCTTTGGCGGTATCGTTCTGCTGTTGCGCAATAATGCCCAACTTAAGAATACAATCGCCACGCTTGTTGCTGTCTTTATAGTCGCTGACAACTTTACCAAAATGCACTTTGGCTTGGTCAAGTTTGCTGTCGGTTAACAACAACTGCCCTAACCAATAGTGTGCATTTGGCACATAGGTAGAATTTGGGAACTTCTTAATAAACGACTCAAACGCGGGCACGGCTGCGTCATAACGTTGATCACGCAAAACCAACTGAATAGCTTGGTCGTAAGCTTCGTTTTCTGAAATATCAGCCGAATAGCTCTCGCTGCTAGGTGCAGATGTCTCACCTGTGTTTGCCTGCGAGTTTGTTGCTGATTTAGATTGTGGTTGAGCAGCTAAGCGGCGATCAATCTCTTGATAGATTTCGCGTTGACGCTGCAATATTTGCTCAATTTGGTAGGCGTGTTCTTCGGTTTTACCACGAAGATCGGCGACCTCATCCTGCAACTGGGCCATTTGATCTAATAGCGCCATTTGGGCTGCATTACGAGCATCCATCACGCGTTCAAGTTGATTTAATCGTTCTTCAAGTGAACCACTGCCTAACTTAGAAACCGGTGCCTGCGCATGCAGGACACCGGGAATCAGTAAGGCCAATACGAGTAATGCTTTTTGCATTGGCTCAACCTTTTACTTCAAGTGAGAAATTTTCGTTGTTCAAGCTTAGTAAACAAGAACGCCACGACGGTTTTTCGCGTACGCATCGCTGTTTGAAGCATTGATTAACGGCTTCTCTTCACCATATGAAACGGTCGTTACTTGGCTAGAGCTAACACCTAAGTTTTGCAAGTATTGTGCAACTGCTTTCGCACGACGCTCGCCTAACGCGATGTTGTACTCAGGCGTACCGCGCTCGTCACAGTGACCTTCAATAGTGACTGTCACACCAGGGTTTTGCACTAAGAAGTCAGCGTGAGCTGCTAAAACTTGCGCGTATTCAGAAGAAATACGTGAGTCATCGAATGCGAAGAAAATCATGTTTTCTTGACGCAATTCAGCAACTTTCTCTGCACGAATTTCTTCAGGAGTTTTTTGACGCTCTACTGCGCCGATATCAACACCTGATTCCTCTTGCTGTAGCTGCTCTTGTTGCTGATTGGTTTGTTGATCAACCGCTTCTTCAGCGCCTTGGTTTGAGCTACACGCTGCCAGAGTCAGCATAGGTACTGCAATGAACAGACTTTTTAAAGCTTTGTTTGCGTTCATATCCGCGTTCCTTTCTTTCAAGTGATAATCTGAATTGTAAATAATCGCTATAACTTATAGCACATACTAGCGTAAAAACGGTGACCACGACGGTGATTTTACTTCACCTTCACGTGTAGGTAAACGCGCTTTAAAGCGGCCATCTACCGAAACCAACGCTAATACCTGCTGGTTATTATGTGTGGTGCTATAAATCACCATACTGCCATTCGGTGCCAAACTTGGCGACTCATCCAAAGCGGTCTGCGTTAAAATTTGCATTGCACCATTTGGATAATCTTGACGAGCAATGTGGTAGTTCCCCTGTGTACGGTTCACCATAATCACTTGCTTGCCGTCTGGCGAAAATGTTCCACCTAAGTTCTGCTCACCTTCAAAAGTGAGTCGGCGTACCTGCCCTGCACTTAAATTTACGCTATAAAGCTGCGGTCTGCCACCTCTTTCTGACGTAAAAATCAGCGAGTTACCGTCAGGTGACCAACTTGGCTCTGTATCAATAGCATGATGGTTGGTCACGCGGCGCAAGCGCTTGGTTGCAACATTCATCACATATAATTCAGGGTTACCATCTTTCGATAGTACCATCGCCAAGTTTTGACCATCCGGCGAGAACACCGGGCTACTATTGATTCCCGGAAAGTCAGTCATTTGCTCTCGAGCACGAGTATAAATGTCCTGAATAAAAATCTGTGGTTTTTTGTTCTCAAAACTGACATAGGCCAATTTATTGCCATCAGGCGACCACGACGGCGACATTAATGGCTCTGGACTGCGCAATAACACGCGCTCGTTGAAGCCATCGTAGTCTGCAACCACAAGCTCATACGGCTTATCTAAGTCATGGTTAACCGTAACATACGCTATACGTGTCATAAACGCACCGCGTTGACCCGTTAAGGTTTCGTAAAAAACATCTGAAATACGGTGAGAATATTGACGAAATTGGTCGCCCGAAATCACGCTTGAGCGCGCGTCAAGTATATGATCCTCCGACGTAACGAGTTGGCCGTTTTGCAGCACTTGCGTACCGCTGGTAATTTGCCCGCGTAGCACATCGATAATTTCAAAACTAATGGTGTAGCGGTCAATACCGTAAGGTTCAATAGTACCCACTAACAGCGCTTCAACGCCCAAACTCGCCCACTCGGTGTAGTCCACTTCAGCCGATGACGACGGCCGTTGTGGCATAGCCGTTAACGGAATCGGGTTAAACTTACCGCTGCGCATTAAATCTGCCGCAACAACTTCAGTTAAACCATCAGGCTTCGGGCCGCTACCTTTCCACGCAAATGGCACCACAGCAATTGGCCGAGCGGTGTTAATCCCCTCAGTAATGACAATCTCTAATTTTGCTTGAGCGACTCCCGTCAGCCCAACCATTAGCGCACATACCGTGATAAAAAATACTTTTAATTTTGTCATAGGTTTTGTCATCGTTACTTCAGATTACTGTTTGGGAGCCACTCTTAATTCAATGGTTTCCATTAATTTGTACACTTCAGGGTCTTGCGACACAGGTAATGTATTCGCTTTAAGCACCGCGTTACGCGCTGACTGACACACAGTCGGGTCACCTTCGCCTTGATTCACCGATTTAACGAAACCACTCGGCGCAACACTTATCGTTAACACACACTCTTTGCCACGCATTGAGTCATCGGTAATCCAGTTACGCTGAATGGTTTGTGTAATTAACGCCGTGTAACGCTGCACTTCAGACTGCATTTGTTGACTACGTGCACGCGCTCGTGCTGCTTCTTCGGCCCGCAGCTCTTCCTGCAGCTGACGCTCTCGCTCAGCACGCTCACGGGCTTCTTGCTCGCGACGCTTGCGCTCTTCTTCAGCTTTACGCGCTTCTTCTTCCTTGCGCTTGCGTTCGGCCTCAGCTTTAGCTGCCGCGGCCTCTTCACGTTTGCGTCGTGCTTCGGCTTCTGCTGCGGCCTTTTCTGCGGCTTCTTTTTGCTTCTCAGCCTCAGCTTTTTCTTTAGCTATGCGGCGGCGTTCTGCTTCTTGTTCGGCCTGTAACTCGCGTAACCGTTGTTGCTCAGCTTCACGCGCCTTACGCGCTGCCTCGGCCTTGCGCTCTAATTCTGCTTGGCGCCGTTGCTCTGCTAAATCAGCTTGGCGTTTCTGTTCACGAATCTCATTTACCCGTTTTTCAACGGCCGCTTGGTCTACCGTAACCGCTTGGACAATTTCTTGGTTGTCCGGTTGCTCTGGTGTCGGGCTTTGCAGCTGCACCTGCATTGGCTTGTCCAATGTCGGCTTAAAATGCATTCCAAACAACATCAAGGCAACGACCGCCACATGCACTAACAGTGACAATAGCAGCGGTACTGTCCATTCGCTGGGCCATAACTTCGTTTGCTTAGCCACTATGAACCACCGTCTGCAGAGCTATCGGTCATCAAACCAACTTGTGGCACACCCGCTTTTTGCAACAGCACCATAAGTTGCACAACTTGATTGTACTGCACGGCTCCATCGCCTTTGACAACTACCGGTCGATTCGGGCTCAGCTGCAAATGCGCATTAACATCTTGAACGATAACCTGTGCGGTTTGCGGAACATTTGGGTTATTCGCCGTGCTCAAATAAAAGTTACCATCACGGTCTACCGAAACCACAATCGGTGGCTCGCTTTCCGGTGGCAATGGCTCTGCCGAAGCTTTCGGCAAGTCCACTTTTACGCCCTGCGTAATCAACGGCGCAGTAACCATAAAAATAATCAGTAGCACCAACATCACATCAATGTATGGCACCACGTTAATTTCCGACACCTGCTTACGGCGTCTGCGGGTTACCGTCATCATGCTTCAGCACCTGCCTTTTTCACACTGCCTTGGCGCTGCAAAATTGCCATTAACTCGTCCATAAAGTTCAAGTATTGGTTATCGACTTTTTCAACGCGATAGGTAAATCGGTTGTAAGCAATAACCGCTGGAATGGCCGCAAATAAGCCCATAGCAGTAGCAATGAGAGCTTCAGCAATGCCAGGTGCAACCATAGCTAGCGTCGCTTGTTGCACCGCACCAAGGCCAATAAACGCATTCATAATACCCCAGACAGTACCAAACAAACCGACGTACGGGCTTATGGAACCAATGGTGGCCAAAAAGCTCAGGTTGTTTTCTAGGCCATCAAGCTCACGCGAGTGTACCACCCGCATGGCGCGGTACGACGCGTCCAACACCTGCTGTTGGTTTAGCCCTTGGTTGGTACGTAACCGCGCAAACTCTTTAAACCCAGCATGAAACAGCTTTTCCATGCCTGAAGCGTTTTGCGCCCGTGCCGAAACCTCTTGAAACAGGCGGGTTAAATCAACCCCTGACCAAAATCTATCTTCAAACTTCAACGCCTCTTGTGCCGCACTCTTAATAACTTTGGCGCGTTGAAAAATCATCATCCAACCCACGACTGAGAACGCCAGCAACAGCAACATCACTAGTTGAACAACAATACTTGCTTCAAGAATAAGTGCGGTTATCGACAATTCAGTTTGCACGTTTTAATACCTCAAAAATTTCGGCCGGCATTGGCACCGCTTTTACGGCATCACCAGCTTGCCCTAAATTGACACAGGCCGCTTTGATTTGCGCCTGACAAAAAATTGTTTCATTGCCCGGTTTACCCGACAGCACCTGCTGCGAAAATACTACCGAAGCGCGTCCGAGCTTTTCGACCACAACCGTGACCATCAGTTCATCGTTAAATCGCGCCGGCGCCAATAAATCCATTTGCACCTGCCGCACCACAAAACCAAGCCGATGCGCGAGCCAAGTGTCTTGTTCTATACCTAACGATCGTAGCCACTCCGTGCGCGCACGCTCAAGGAATTTGAGATAGTTAGCATAATAAACGATACCGCCTGCATCTGTGTCTTCGTAATAAACCCTTATGGGCCATGAAAATGTTAACTTGTTCAATTTTACACCAGACATTTTTTTATCATAACGATCTAACCAATTTTTACAAAACCCTTAATTTTCGGGTTGTATTTTGGTAAGACCAATTGTTATTGGTTTATATTTTAACCGCTAGTAACATCATCGCATTAGTAAAACTTATGTGAAATGCAATTTTTCTCGTTTGAAAGCTGGTCCGGCCTGCGTATAATGCGCGTCAGATATCAGATACGAAGAGACCGGTTGTCACTTCTTCCTGTTATTGTTCCCTGGATTTAACTTCCTTGTTGTTCTGTATTTTGCCCGCTCCTTTGAGCGGGCTTTTTTTTTGTAAAGCAAAAGCGATATTAGCTATTGGATATTAGATATTAGCTACAGACCCGCTACATCCCCCCTGATATCAGCTAGCTAATAGCGTCCTTGCACTTCTAATATCTGATATCTACTAGCTGATAGCGTCGTTGCTCTTCCCAAGGCCGAAGTGGGCGTAGGCGTGTGGCGTCGCAATGCGCCCGCGCGGCGTACGCTGCAAAAAACCCTGCTGAATCAAATACGGCTCAAGCACATCTTCAATGGTATCTTTTTCTTCACCAATGGCTGCCGCCAAGTTATCTAAGCCCACCGGGCCGCCCATGAACTTTTCAATAATTGCGAGCAATAACTTGCGGTCCATGTAATCAAAACCCGCTTCGTCTACGTCAACCATTGCTAATGCTGCGGCCGCAGTCGGCTGATCAATATGCCCGCTATTTTTCACTTCGGCGAAGTCGCGCACGCGGCGTAATAAACGATTCGCTATACGCGGCGTACCGCGTGAGCGGCGCGCAATTTCCAAGGCGCCATCGGCTTCTAAGTTCAAGTTTAAATAACTCGCCGAGCGCGCAATAATTTTTGTTAGCTCTTCAACGCTATAAAACTCAAGCCGTTGCACAATACCGAATCGGTCTCGCAATGGCGACGTTAATGCACCCGCACGGGTGGTGGCGCCAATGAGCGTAAACGGCGGCAAATCTAATTTTATCGAACGCGCTGCAGGCCCTTCGCCTATCATAATGTCTAACTGATAGTCTTCCATGGCTGGATACAAAATCTCTTCCACCACGGGGCTCAGTCGATGAATTTCATCAATAAACAATACATCGTGCGCTTCTAAGTTGGTTAACAATGCCGCAAGATCACCAGCTTTTTCGAGTACCGGGCCCGAAGTTTGCCGGATATTTACATTCAATTCGTTCGCGACAATATTAGCTAAAGTGGTTTTGCCTAGGCCTGGCGGCCCAAAAATCAACAAATGATCGAGCGCCTCAGCGCGTTGCTTAGCCGCCTGAATAAATATTTCCATTTGCGCAACCACATGGCTCTGCCCAGTGTAGTCGGCAAGCATTTTGGGGCGAATAGCACGATCAATCACTTCATCGTCGGCCATTGCCTGTGGCTGGTTAATGCGATCTGGCTCAATCATCTTAAAAACCTTAGTGCGATATTAGCTATTAGATATCAGATATCAGTCAAGCCTTAGTGCGATATTAGCTATTAGCTATCAGTCAAACCTTAGTGCGATATTAGCTGTCGGATATTAGAGCAGATGTGTCGGGTATTTAGCTAATATCCAATACCTAATAGCTGATATCGTCGTTGCCGTTACATGTTCTTCAACGCGAAGCGAATGAGCATGTCGCTGGCGGCTTGTGGCTCCGCTTTTAGGGCTGCCGCGACTGCCTTTTCCGCTTGTGCTGGCTTATAGCCCAAGGCAAGCAAGGCGCTTAGCGCATCGTCACGTGGCGAGCCGCCGGCAATTGTCGGATTCAAATCGCCAAAATCTATCGGCGCGGCGTCTGTTGCTGGGGTTGCAGTACCCCAGTTTTTCAAGCGATCGCGCATTTCAACCACCAAGCGCTCAGCGGTTTTACGGCCAACACCAGGAAGCTTCACTAAGCTCGACACGTCGTCGTGCGTCACAACATGAACAAATTGATGCACTGTCATCCCCGACATAATCGTCAACGCTAACTTCGGCCCTACGCCTTGCGCTTTAATAAGCTGGCGAAACAGAGTGCGTTCGGCAAAGGTGTTGAAGCCATACAACAACTGCGCGTCTTCGCGCACCACAAAATGCGTGATCAGCTTAACGGTTTCACCAATGTCAGGTAATTCATACAGGCACGTCATTGGCATTTGTACTTCATAGCCAACGCCGTTTACATCAATAAGCACTTCGGGTGGTTGTTTCGCAATTAAAGTGCCGGTGAGTTGTCCGATCACGCACGTCCCCTTGTTGTTCTAATCAATTGGGTTTGCGTATGGGCATGGCAAATCGCCACGGCCAACGCGTCGGCCGCATCTGCTTGCGGCTTGTGCTGTAACTGTAACATGGCCATGACCATGTGTTGCACTTGTGTTTTGTCAGCAGCGCCAGTACCAACCACAGCCTGCTTCACTAAGCGTGCCGCATATTCTGCCACGGGCAGCCCAGCCGAAGCTGCAGCAACAATGGCCGCGCCCCGAGCCTGCCCAAGCTTTAATGCAGAGTCAGGGTTGCGCGCCATAAACACTTGTTCTATCGCAAATTCGCTGGGTTGAAATTGCGCGATAAGCTCAGCCACACCATCATGAATAACTTTGAGCTTATCGGCAAGTGTGGGTTCGGCTTCGCCTTCGCCTTTCAGGCTGCGCATGACGTTAATGCAGCCACTCCCCAAATAGGTTAACTGCTTGCCAGATTGGCGAATCACACCATAGCCGGTTAGGCGTGAACCTGGGTCAATTCCCAGAATAATGGCCATGATTCGCTCCTGTCAGTTTGCTGTTCACTGTACCTAGGTTAGACGCTGGTTAGACGCTGGTTAGTCGCTTGTTAGTCGTTATCCTTTACCGTAACAGCAACATTCAATTCTGCCAATGCCTCTGGGTTGGCAAGCCCTGGCGCGTCGGTCAACACACAGGCGGCCGTGGTGGTTTTCGGGAAGGCAATCACTTCACGAATTGAGCTCGCACCCACCATCAACATCACCAAACGGTCTAAACCAAAGGCCAAGCCCGCATGTGGTGGCGTACCGTACTTTAACGCCTCGAGTAAGAAGCCGAATTTCTCTTGGGCTTCTTCTTTGCCAATGCCCAAAATTTCGAATGCAGCTTGCTGCATCTCGTTATTGTGGATACGCACCGAGCCACCGCCCACTTCACAGCCGTTAAGCACCATGTCGTAAGCGTTCGACAATGCCGCTTCCGGGTTGGCTTTCAATTCTTCTGGGCTCACACCAACAGGTGCGGTAAACGGATGATGAATAGCATGCAAACGGCCGTCATGCTCTTCAAACATTGGGAAATCAACCACCCACAATGGGCGCCACTCGTCGCTCACAAGCTCAAAGTCGTGACCGACCTTCAAGCGCAATGCACCCATAGCTTCGGCAACCACAGTCGCTTTGTCAGCACCAAAGAAGATAATATCGCCGTTGGCTGCTTCGGTGCGTGCCAAAATACCGTTCAGCGCGTCATCTGGAATAAATTTCAGTACCGGCGACTGAATGCCATCGCGGCCAGCGCTTAGGTCATTCACTTTCATCCACGCTAAGCCTTTGGCGCCATAAATACCGACAAAGTTGGTGTATTCGTCAATGTTTTTACGTGAAATCGCTTCGGCTTTGCCAGGTACTTTCAGTGCCGCAACACGCCCTTTCGGGTCATTTGCTGGGCCAGAGAATACTTTAAATTCGACGTCAGTTAGCAAATCAGCCACGTCGACTAATTCAAGTGGGTTACGCAAATCTGGCTTGTCGCTACCAAAGCGACGCATGGCTTCATGCCACGACATACGTGGAAAATCGCCCAGCTCAACGTCTAACATGTCGCTGAATAACTGGCGAACCATCTTTTCGGTCACCGCCATCACTTGATCAGACGTCATAAACGACGTTTCAATATCAATTTGGGTAAATTCTGGCTGACGGTCTGCGCGTAAGTCTTCGTCGCGGAAACACTTCACAATTTGGTAATAACGGTCAAAACCAGACATCATCAACAACTGCTTAAACAGCTGCGGCGACTGTGGCAAGGCAAAGAATTTACCTTTGTGCGTGCGGCTAGGCACCAAGTAGTCACGTGCACCTTCCGGGGTTGCACGGGTTAGCATAGGCGTTTCAATGTCCAAGAAGCCGTTGTCGTCTAAAAAGCGACGTACCGCGCTAGTTACTTTGGCGCGGAACTGCAAATTGTGGTTCATATTTGGGCGGCGCAAGTCTAAATAACGGAAGCGCAGACGCTGCTCCTCACTCACCTGCTGATTAAAATCAATCGGCAATGGCTCGGCACGACTAATAATTTCAAGCTCAGTCGCCATCACTTCCACCGCACCCGTGGCCATGTTCTTGTTCACTTGGCTTTCTGGCCGAGCTCGCACCGTGCCGACTAAGCGAATACAAAATTCTTGGCGCAGCTTGTTCGCCGTGTCAAACAATGCCTGTTGGTCTGGGTCAAACACCACCTGCACTAAACCGGTACGGTCGCGCATATCAATAAAAATCAAACCACCTAAATCACGGCGTTTATTTACCCAGCCACACAAAGTAACTGACTGATCTACAAGGCTGCTTTCAAGCTGTCCACAATAATGGCTACGCATGGGATTTTCCCTACCACAAAATTTGAATTTACAAAGCTGCACATTATAACGGACTGGCGCCGATTGTCAGTAACTGTGTTAAAATACTCGACTTGTCTGTCAGCTAAAGATGAATTGCCCGTATGACTAAAAAAGATTCGATATTTGCCGAACCCTTGCCGCAAGTGAGCGACTTTGTCTTTGATCAAACCGTGGTGGAAGTTTTCCCCGACATGATCAACCGCTCAGTGCCCGGCTATCAAAGCATATTGCAAGGTATTGGCCAGCTGACCAAACGCTTCGCCCAGGCAAATTCGAGTTTGTATGACTTAGGCTGCTCGCTCGGCGCCGCCACCTTGGCCATGCGCCAAAACGTCGCGGGCTTGAATCATGTTCAAGTGATCGGTATCGACAACTCGCCCGCCATGGTTGAGCGCTGCCAGTTGCACCTAAGCGGCTATCGCAGTGACGTGCCCGTAACCGTGCGCTGCGAAGACATTCAGCAATCGGAGCTGACTAACGCATCGGTCGTGGTCATGAATTTCACCTTGCAGTTTGTGCCACCCGAGCAACGCCAAGCTTTGCTGCAAAAAATTTATGACGGCCTAAAACCCGGCGGCGTGCTGTTGTTAAGCGAAAAATTCCGCAGCGCCGATGAAGCCATGAACGAACTACTCGTCGACATTCATCACGAATTCAAGCGCGCCAATGGCTATAGCGAGCTCGAAATCGCGCAAAAACGTGCCGCCATTGAAAACGTTATGCGCGTCGACACCCTTGAAACTCATCACCAGCGCCTGCGCGACATTGGTTTTAGCCACACTCAAGTATGGTTTCAATGCTACAACTTCGCCGCCATGCTCGCTGTTAAGGACAACTCATGAATTTATTCAAACAAGACTTAGTCGCCGTAGCCCAGTCGCCACTACAACACTGGCTAACCACCCTGCCCGCCCAACTTGAACGGTGGCAAAAAGAACAACAACACGGCGAACTACCAAAATGGCTGCGCAGCGTTGAGCAACTTCCCAAGCTTGAGGCTCACCGAGTGTCGTTGGCCGACACCGTAACCGTACACAATGACAAGGTTAGCGAAGGCGAACAAAACCGCATTCGCGGCCTCATGATGCAACTCGTACCATGGCGCAAAGGCCCATTTAATATGCACGGCGTTCACATCGACACCGAATGGCGCTCCGACTTCAAATGGCAACGCGTACTGCCGCACCTGCGCAACCAAGGCACAGATGCAGCCACCCACACCGCAATCGACGCGAAGCCATTACGCGGCCAGCACGTGTTAGATATTGGTTGCGGCAGCGGCTACCATCTTTGGCGCATGCTTGAAGCCGGCGCCGAGCAAGTATGGGGCGTAGACCCCGGCCAATTATTTATGGCCCAATTTATGGCCGTACGCAGCTTTATGCCGCCAGAACTACAAGAACGCGCTCACTTATTCCCACTCGGCGTCGAAGACCTACCCGAACTAAAGGCCTTCGACACCGTATTTAGCATGGGCGTACTCTACCACCGCCGCTCGCCAATAGACTTTTTGACCCAACTGCGCGCACAACTCAAACCCGGCGGCCAGCTAGTACTAGAAACACTCGTTGTAGAAGGCGACGAGCACACCGTACTCGTACCCGGCGAAACCTACGCCAAAATGCGCAACGTCTGGTTTATACCAAGCAGCAAAGCCCTACTGCACTGGCTATCACGCTGCGGCTACAAAAACGCACGCGTGGTCGACGAATCGCTAACAACACTAGAAGAACAGCGCGCCACCGAATGGATGCAAGGCCAGTCACTGGCCGACTTCCTCGACCCAGCGGACCACAGCCGCACCATCGAAGGCTACCCAGCCCCACGCCGCGCCGTGATCATCGCCAGCAATTAAAGGTGCCCCTACCCCACGACGACACTTACCTGACACATACAAGCCCCAACTAAACCGCTACCAGAGCTGGTATTAGCATAGCCACGCTAGTGCGCACAGTAGTGGCAGCGGCAGCGGCAGTCACGGACGCACGAACGAAACCTAGAACTAGAAGTAGATATAGAACGAGAAGTAGATATAGATATAGATATAGAACTAGGCTCATAAATAGAGCTAAAGCTCCGGCTAAAGCTACGGCTACGGCTACAGCTACGGCTACGGCTTCAGCTACAGCTGCGGCTTCAGCTACAGCTACGGCTTCAGCTACAGCTACGGCTTCAGCTACAGCTACGGCTACAGCACGAGCTAAGGGGGGGGCTATAAATTTTTTGTGTACAGTTGCAGCAGAAAAGTTACAAATTAGCATGCTCAAATGTAACTTTTCTGCTGCAACTGAACACTATTTTTTTTACGGGGTACCCCATACTCCGAACAATTTTTACTTCGGGCATGTTCTACTCCAGGCCTCTTCTACTCCCAGCCTTTTCTCCCCCTAGCCTTTTATACCCCTAGCCTCTTCAATTCCGAATCACCTGTGCTACAAACTCCTGCTATGTCGCGACGCTGCCTATTCGCAAATCAATCTAACTGATTACTCTAGACTTATCTCAGTCCGCTTCAGTCAGTTACAATTTAGATTAATTGGTATTAGCTGGTATTAACCAAGTTGCCCTGGTTGGACTTGGGCGGCCTTGGGTGGCCTTGGGCGGCCTTGGTTAAATATATGGGCTCATAATGGCCATGAATCGACGGTGCTTTTCGTCCGCTTCACGCTTGCCCGGAGGCTCGGACAGCAGACTGTTAAGTAGTTTCAAAAAATGCTCTGCTAACCCCAGCTCAACAAGCGCAGCATAGACATATTCGCTACGCACACTAAAGCCAGATTCAAGCCGAGATACCGTCGCTCGGCTACAAAACAGCGCGTCGGCTAAGTCAGTTTGGCTAATTTGGTATTCACGTTCAATGCGAATCAATTTGGCTAGTTTGCGGGTTAACTCTTCGAGCTGTTCGGTTTTCGTGAGCTCTGCGCTATCCATGCTGAGGTTCCTTGCTGCATCTATGATTGTGATACATCAAGTATAGCTAGTTTATGTGTGGTGCACGGTTAGGTTTCTTGTTTGCGGCGCCATGCCAACTAAAGCCAGCCGGCTAGGAATCCAATTAAGCTACCAAGAGCAATGTCTACAAGACGTGCTTGTACTAGTTGTTCTAGCGCAACGGTGCCAAGTGCTGATTCAGCAAGCAGCAGGGTCATGGGCGTAATAAACACCACGGTTAATCCGTAATGGCGCACAATTAATGTCTCGATGGCGCATATGGCGCATATGGCGCATACCGCGCACGCTAGCGCCATGCATGAATGCGGCGCCAACGCGACGGGCTGCTCATCTTCGAGTTACTTCTGGTTGCTTAGCCAAGCTTTGAAGTCTTGACCGAAGGCGGGGTGGCGCATGGCGTGCTCTACAAAGGCTTGGGCGTAGCCCAGCTTGTTGCCGCAGTCATGGCTGCGCCCTTTCATGTAGTACGCATTAACTGGCTGCTGCTCAAGCAACATGGCCATAGCATCGGTCAGTTGAATTTCGTTGCCTGCGCCAACGGGAGTTTTCTCTAGCAGCGACCACAAGGCAGCTGGGAACACATAGCGCCCAACCACAGCTAAGTCAGAAGGCGCTTCGTCAACCGGCGGCTTCTCAACCAACTGTTTAATAGGGGCTTGCTCGCCAGCTTGCAGCGCAACGCCGTTGATGTCTGCAATACCGTACTGATTCACCATGGCCGCAGGCACTTTCTCAACCATCACTTGTGCAGCGCCAGAACTATTAAAGTTGGCCACCATTTCAGCGAGGTTGTCACGCGCTAAGTCACAACTTGCTTCGTCCACGAGAACATCGGGTAACACCACCGCAAAGGGTTGGTCTTCAATCAGCGGACGGGCACAGAGCACGGCATGGCCAAGGCCTTTGGCTTCGTCTTGGCGCACCGCCATCACGGTAACGCCTTTCGGACAAATGGACTGCACCTCAGCCAAAAGTTGATCTTTTGCTCGTTTGCTCAGCATATCTTCTAACTCATAGTTCGAGTCAAAGTGGTTTTCAATGGCGCTTTTGCTTGAATGAGTAACCAAAATAATATCGGTTAACCCTGCAGCGGCGCACTCTTCCACTATGTACTGAATTAACGGCCGGTCAACCAACGGCAGCATTTCTTTTGGAATTGCTTTGGTTGCTGGCAGCATCCGCGTCCCCAGACCTGCCACCGGAACCACAACTTTTTTAACCATGCTCAAATTTCCCTATTAATTTACTATTTCTATCGTTTATCAGCTTTGTCGCCTAAACCTTCATGCTCGGCAACCGCTTCAAGCTCTTGCTCAACGCCTTCTACCGCAGTAGCGGGTGCAGCGCGCTCAGCACCGTGCATCCAGTTCACTAACATGCCTGAAATGAACCACAAAATTACGGCGAAGAACAATAGGCCCACAGCCACGCCGCCAAACACCACTAACAAACCAGAATATTGCGCTTCGAGGCCAATAGATTGCGCCAAGTTAATTGAAAACTCGTACTTGTCAGCTTGTTCACTAAAGGCGCCGACCATACCCGCTAAGTAGCTTGCAATGGCTGGCATTAAGAACCAAACACCCATGACTAACGAGGCCAAACGCAGTGGAGCTAGTTTGGTCATCAATGACAGACCAACAGGCGAAATACATAATTCACCCAAGGTGTGGAACATGTACGCCAGGACTAACCACATCATGTTGGCTTTGCCAGTCACTTGAATTTCGAACAGGCCCAGAATCAAGAAGACAAAACCGATCGAGGTTAAAACCAGGCCAGCAAATACTTTTATTGGCGCATCTGGGCTCTTGTCTTTTTTGTGTAACCACATCCACAAGAATGAGAATACCGGTGCAAAAAGTAGAATAAACAGTGGGTTTAATGACTGGAAATAACCGGCAGGTACTTCAGTTGCACCAAGCATACGATCAGTGTAGCGGTCGGCATAAATGCTCATAAGGCCACCAGCTTGCTCAAATGCCAACCAGAATACCGTCACAAACACAAACAAGAACAAAATAACGCGTAAACGATCGTGCTCAACTTTCGACAGTGGTTTTTTCACACCACCAGTAGCGTCGCGGTCACGTTTGGCACCTGGAATTTTACCCACATCGCCCAAGAAACGTTGGAAGAACAAACCTTGGGTGATCACGGCTAACGTCATGCCAACGCCAGCTGCAAAATAACCCCAACGCCAACCGTAGTCAGCACTTTCACCTAAAGTAGAGGTAATAAGCGGAGCAATAAAGGCACCTAAGTTAATGCCCATGTAGAAAATTGAAAATGCACTATCACGGCGTGCGTCGCCTTGTTCGTACAAATCGCCAACGATGGTTGAAATATTTGGCTTAAATAAACCGTTACCGGCAATTAATAAGCCTAAGCCCACATAGAATAACTCAATGCTGTGTGGGGTTGCCGCAAACAGCGTAAACTGCGCAGCGGCCATTAAAATACCACCGAGCAAAATAGAACGACGTTGGCCCAAATAGTTATCGGCTAACCAACCACCAATCAGCGGCGTAAAATACACCAAACCCGTGTACATACCGTACAACGACAACGCATCAGCGTCGCTCATACCAAACCCAGGGTTTGCCGCTTCAGTGGCAGCAACAAGGGTTAAAACTAAAAGTGCGCGCATGCCGTAGTAAGAGAAACGCTCCCACATTTCGGCTGTAAATAGCACATACAGGCCCTTGGGATGACCCCAAAGTTCAGACTTAGAAGGCGCCTGGCTCATAAGAATTCCTCAATGAAATGTAATTATAGTTATGTAACTTATAAATGTGACGGGCTTTTATAACGCGAAAGCCTTGCATGGTGCAAGGCTTGGCGGCATAAACGGGCCAAAAAGCGGGTTAAAATTGATCGTAGAAGTCTTCGCTGAGCTCTTCTTCTTGCTGCTCTTGCGGTGGATTACCGTCAAACTTCTTGTCGAGCCAACGCTGGTAATACGACTCTTTCACAAACGAATATGGGTCAAGTGAATCTTCCAGCATGGGCTCAAGTTCCATCAGCTGTAGGCGCGCATCCAGCCCTTTAACCACCCAGCGCGCGGCACTCAAGGGCCCACTTAAGTTGTCCAACGGAAAATACATGCCATCCACAACATCACCGCCACGGTCAACTGGCACTGTTGGACCCATGCCTGGCAACATTAAATAAGGGCCGTCGGGCACGCCATAGGTTGCCAATACCTCACCAAAACCTTCCTGGCGTCTATCAATACCAATTTCGGTGGCTACGTCAAACACACCCAATACACCCACGGTGCTATTAATGGTAAAACGCCAAAACGACACGCCAGCGTCAACCACTTTGCCTTGCAGTAAGTTATTCACTAACGACGACACTTCGTCAAGGTTTTCGGCTGCGTTCAGCAGCCCAGTACGCACTGGCTTTGGCACGTAACCGTAGGCTTCCGCAGCAGGTCGTAGCACCGCGTCATCAAGCTCTTCGTTGAATTCCCACATGTCACGGTTAAATTCTTCATAGGGGTCTTTTGGATCCGCCCACGGGTCGTCTTGTGGCGCGCTCGCGCAACCAACCAAAAACACCGCGGCAACGCACATCATTATCCAATTTCTCATCAATACTACCTTATGACTAACTCAACACGGGTGGTGGCGGCATCAATAATCAGTGGCTCGGCGTCACGGTCGCCGGGCTCTGTTTCTATGCGCTCGTCTGCAGATATACGTGCCATAACCTGCCATTGGTTCAATTGACTCATACGGTAATCCGGCAACATGGCGTTTGCATCCGACAATGTCACGGTCACCGGGAACTCAGTCACTGGTTGTCGTACAACGGCTGCCGGCATACCAGGCCCTTCGGCGGCGCGAATATACACAAACAAGGTTGCGCCGTCTGAAATCGCCTCACGCGCTTCGTCGGTAATATTGACGGTTACGGTCAGTTCAAGTTCGCCAGCAACTAAGCGTTGCTTGGCATCGGCAACCGCGGTTGCCACTGGCCCATAGCGCTCATCCGACTCTGGAATTTGCTGCAGCAATAACTCCCAAGCGGTCACCGCCTGTTGCCAGTCGCCACGTTGAAACGCGACAAAGCCTAACAGCGACAATGCCTCTTGGTTGCTCGGCTGCTGCTCCAACACGCGGCGCAACATATTTGCCGCTTCGGGCATAAAGCTTTCATCGCCGGTTTGCAGTAACAATTGGGCATAACTAACCAGCGTACCCACACGGTTTGGCTCAATGTTTAACGACTTTTTGTATGCATCTATGCTCTGCTCTAGCTGCCCTAGCGCCGACATGGTGCGGGCATACACTAACCAAGCTACTGCGTCGTTTGGTTCAGCCGCTAGACGTTGGCGTAAACCTAAAGCAAAGGTTTCTAGCTCTTCGCGAGTGGTTTGCGCATTGTCATTGGTTAACACCTTTTTGCCTAACTCAGGCAACGCTGCCAGCGCATCATCGGCTTGGCGCTGAAGGCTCCAACTGCCAAACAGGGCGTAAAATACCACGGTGAATACCAGTACTATCACCGCCGGTAGCCAAATATTACGCCCCACCTGATGATCATGTAGCTGCTCTAATTCGGTATTTTCCGACACAAAACGCTTATCCAGCTCATCATTAGCACGTGCAAAAGCTTCGGCCGTTAGTAAACCGTCATCGCGCTCTTGCACCAACTCTTCTTTGCGCTGGTCATATAATTCACGGTTCACATCAAGGCGTGTGCGTTGCTGTTCGCGCTGTTTACGCCCGGTGATTAGCAAAAATAACGCGCCGCTAATTGCCACCGCTGCAATCAAGGCAATGTGAATCATCATGACGGGTCACCTTTGTCTTTGTCGGCATTCGTGTCAACGGTCGGGCTACTGGTGCCACGCAACTTTGCCAGCTGCGCCTGCTCATCAGTGGAAAGCCCTATATCGGTGTTACCGCGCGAGCGCACGCGCCATAAAATAACTCCAGCCCCCGCAAGCACCACCACCAATGGCCCTAACCATAGTACTAGGGTGCTGGTTTGTACTGGCGGCCGGTAATAGGCGAAATCGCCGTAACGCGCCACCATATAATCAACCACTTCTTGTTTGGTCGCGCCTTCTTGCACCATTAAATAAGTGCGATCGCGCAAGTCTTTAGCCAAGTCAGCGTCTGAGTCGGCAATGGTTTGATTTTGACATTTTGGGCAGCGTATTTCGTTTATCAGCTCACGAAACAACGCTTCTTTGCTTGGGTCATCAAAGCTGTAAGTTTGTAAGTTTGCAGCATGCGCCGTGCTTAAGCACAGCAACGCTACCAGCCACATCGTTGTTAACAGACGCGTCATGACTAGCCCCCCGCCCCAGCAGTTTGCGCTTCCATCGGCTGGTTTAAATACTCCGCCATGGCAGCTTCATACTTGGGCCCCAACACGTGTTTCCAGACGCGTTCATTCACGTCGCCAACGTGTCGGTATACTACTTCGCCGTTCATGTTAACCAAGAAAGTTTCGGGGGCGCCATACACGCCAAAATCAATGGCGACCATGCCGCGCTCATCAAACAAATTTACTTGGTACGGGTCACCTAAGGTGTTCAACCAATTCACGGCTTTAGCGCGCGAGTCGTCTTTGTAGTTTAAGCCGACAATATACACGCCTTCATCAGCCAGCTGGTTCAAATACGCATGCTCAGCTTGGCAAGTCGGGCACCAAGTCGCCCATACGTTCAACAGCATGGGGCGCCCTTTCAGCACCGCTTCGGTATGCATTTTTTCTGGGTTATACACATCCGGTAGCTCAAATGCCGGCACGGGTTTGCCCACCAAAGCACTGCTGAGTTCGGTTGGGTCAGAAAACAGCCCGCGCAACAAAAATATTGTCAGCCATATAAACAACAGCAACGGGAACGCTAAGATAATCCACTTTAGTTTGCTACGCTGTGCCATGTTCACCTCGCGTTTGTTTCCCGGCCTGCTGGCCCGATTGGCCTTTTCTACCTAACTTACCAGAGCGATAACGCTTATCGCTCATCGCTAATGCACCGCCAAGCGCCATAATCACAGCGCCAAGCCAAATCCAGCGCACAAACGGCTTAATATAAATGCGCACCGCCCATGAGTTAGGATTCGCCGTATCGTCCAACGGTTCACCTAATGCAACGTATAAATCACGTAAAAAGCCAGAGTCTAGCCCCACTTCGGTCATGCTCATACGTTGCACGGTGTAAAAACGTTTTTCAGAAACTAAGTCTGTAATTTTACGCTCGTTATCGCCGTTAACCCGGTACACCGAAAATTCAGCATGATCGGTTAAATAATTCGGCCCTTGCTGCTCACTCAGCAAGTCAAACTGAAAACGATAATTATCTACAACCACCGACTCACCTGGCGCTAAACGCACATCGCGTTCAACTTCGTATTGGCTTACGGCGGCAATACCCACTAAGGTAACGGCAAAACCTAAATGCCCAAGTACCATGCCCCAGTGGCTGCGACCCAATTTGGTCAAGCTCGCTAAGCCCTGTCCTCGCTGCTGAATGCGTTGTTTCAGCTCGGTCACCAAGGTTAAAACAATCCACAGCGCCATGACCAAGCCCAGCACGGTTAAAGCCATAAGCTCATCGGCCAGCACATAAGGCAACGCGAAGCCTAGCGCCAAGGCCAACAGCAAAGCCAACGCCAAATCACCGGCTATCGGTTTAAGCTCTTGCCGCCGCCAACGCACCAATGGGCCAAGGCCAACCAGCAACACAAAAGGCACAATCAACCACGTAAACATTTGATTGAAAAACGGCTCGCCAATAGAAATAGAACCTAAGCCAAGTTCTTTGTGCACCAACGGCAACAAGGTACCTAGCAGCACCACCAAGGTGGCCGCCATGAGTAAAATGTTATTACCAAGCAATAATACTTCGCGTGAAAAGAATTCATATTTGGTGTGACTATTCACCGCGCCTGCTCGTAATGCAAACAACAGCAACGAGCCACCAATCACCACGGCCAGCAAGCCTAAAATAAACAGGCCGCGCGCAGGGTCGGTGGCAAATGCGTGCACCGACACAATCACGCCCGAGCGCACTAAAAAGGTACCGAGCAAGCTCAAACTAAAGGCCGAGATAGCCAAGAGCACTGTCCATGATTTAAACGCACCGCGTTTTTCGGTCACCGCTAAAGAGTGAATGAGCGCGGTACCGACTAACCACGGCATAAAACTTGCGTTTTCAACTGGGTCCCAGAACCACCAGCCGCCCCAGCCAAGCTCGTAATAAGCCCACCAGCTACCCAGCGCTATGCCTAAGGTTAAAAAACACCAAGCTGCGGTTGCCCATGGGCGAGACCAGCGCGCCCACGACGCGTCTAATTTACCGCTTAGCAAGGCGGCAATCGCAAAAGCAAAGGCCACTGAAAAACCAACATAGCCCATATACAGCAACGGCGGATGGAAGATCATGCCCGGGTCTTGCAATAACGGGTTTAAGTCGCGGCCATCCACTGGAATAAGAGGAAGCGCACGGTCGAATGGGTTCGACACCGTTAACATAAACAGGTAAAAACCAATACTCACCAAACCTAAAATAGCCAGTACTCGTGCCATCATGGTCAATGGCATACGGCGCGACAGCAGTGCCACGGCCGCTATCCAGCCAGTTTGCATAAGCATCCACAATAAGAACGAGCCCTCGTGCGAGCCCCAAACAGCGGTAATACGGTAAACCAACGGCAACGCGCTGTTCGAGTTGTGAGCCACATAGGAAATGCTAAAGTCGTTAACCACAAAGCCCCAGGTTAACGCAGCATAGGCTAGCGCCGTGAAAATAAATTGCCCGTACGCTAATGGCCGTGCCAACAACATCGCGCCGCTATGGCCGCGCCAAGCACCCCACAGTGGGTAAACTGCCAGCAGTGCGGAAAATGCCAGCGCCATCGCCAGCGCTAACTGACCAAATTCAGCAATCATTACTGGCCACCATTGTCATCTTTTTCTGTTTCTTTAGAACCGGTGTAATCAGGCTGATTCGGGTTCACGTGCTTAATGCCTTTCATGGCCTCAGCTAGCTCCGGTGGCATATATTCTTCGTCGTGTTTAGCCAGTACTTCGGTCGCTTTTAATACAGTCGGCTCTACCAGCACGCCCTGAGCCACAATACCTTGCCCCTCGCGGAACAAGTCGGGCAGAATACCGGTATATAACACGGTCACCTCAGGGCCAGTGTCGGTCACCTGAAAGCTGACTTCGAGCGTTTGCGGGTCGCGCTTCACCGACCCTTCAACCACCATGCCGCCAACACGCAGGCGTTGCCCCACATGAGGTCGGGTTTTATCTGGGCCTTTGCCCTCAATCATTTCAGACGGGGTATAAAACAAATCGATATTTTGCGTCAGCGCATACAAAATCAAACTGATTGCCGCCGCCACACCAACAATCAACGACAATACCCAAGCAAGACGTTTTTTACGACGAGGAATCATAACTACTTTACTCCGTTGTTGCCGAGCGTAGCTCACGCTCTTGCTGCTGACGCCGCGCAAGCCGCTGCTTACGTTGCTTTTCTTGCACAGCCATAGTGGCAAGCTTTTTACGCGTTAGTAAACCATGCACCACCAACACGCCAATGGCCAACAGCGACACACCAAAGCTTAGCCACACATAAAACCCATAACCGCCCATCCAAATGGCTTCTTGCCAGCTATCAAACGCCATGGTTAACCTCCACTCCTAATTGCTGTTGCGCCCAAGGGCGATGCAATTCTTGTTTCAAAATTTCGTTACGTAAGCGCTGCGTAACTAACGCCGCGGTTAGGAATAAAAAGCCCGCAATGCTAATTAGCAACGGAATCAACATTTCTGGCGGCATTGATGGTTTTTCAAATTTTGTTATCGTGGCGCCTTGGTGCAACGAGTTCCACCAATACACAGAAAAATGAATAATCGGCACGTTAACCACACCAACCAACGACAAAATCGCTGCGGCTTTGGCACCTGTTCGCGCATCGTTAAAGGCATAATACAGCGCCAACACGCCAATATATAAAAACAATAAAATAAGCTCAGAGGTTAGTCGCGCGTCCCATTCCCACCAAGTGCCCCACATGGGCTTGCCCCACACAGCACCGGTAAACAAAGCGACAAACGTAAGCACGGCTCCCACTGGCGCAATGGCGGCAATAGCCCACTCGGCTGTGCGAATTTGCCACACTAAAGCAATCAACGCAGCAATGGCCATGCCGGTATACGCACCCATTGAAAACATAGCCGCAGGTACGTGAATAAAAATAATGCGATAGCTGTCGCCTTGTTGGTAGTCTGGTGGCGCGTAAAACAGGCCCCACACCAATCCCACAGTCATTAGCACAGCAGCCAAACCGCTCAGCCACGGCAACCAAGCGCCAAGCAACTTGTAGGTTGCTTCGCCTTTTGCGTAAGGATGTAACCACTTCCACATATTAGTTCACGCTCACTCGTATTGCTGCCGCTACCGCCAAAGGCGCCAACGTTAGCGTTAATAACATTAACCCTGCCAATAATAACACTTGCCCGTACGCAGATGTACCAACTAGGGTACTTTCAACGGCCGCCGCTGCAAATATCAACAAAGGGATAAACAACGGTAGCAATAATAGGCTCAACAACGCCCCGCCGCGCCCTAAACTCACGGTTAAAGCAGCGCCAACCGCGGTCATCGCACTTAACATGGGGGTACCCACTAAGAGGGTCAACATTAATACGCCCCAGGCGTCCACCGGTAGTTTTAACAATAACGCACACAATGGCGCGAGGATCACTAACGGTAAACCGCTAAGCAACCAGTGCACAATAATTTTACCCAGTGCTAACGCCGGCAGCGGTGCTGGCAGCAACACTAGCTGTTCAAGGCTACCGTCTAAAAAGTCATCGCGAAATAGCCGCTCAGAGCCAAGCAGCGCCGACAATAAGGCCGC
Source organism: Gammaproteobacteria bacterium (assembly GCA_018222985.1). Lineage (GTDB taxonomy): Bacteria > Pseudomonadota > Gammaproteobacteria > Enterobacterales > Alteromonadaceae > Pseudidiomarina. Next base: position 355,455 of record JAAEZG010000002.1, on the reverse strand, counting down.
CACCCAAATAACCCCAGTAGCAATGCGCCCCAGAATATCGGGCCCAGGCCCTACCGCTAGCGGGAACAAAGTGACCACAATCACCACAAATAACAACGGGTTGATAATGTCGCTGCGGCGGCGCAATGCCACGGCTAAGTCACGGCGCATAATGCAGCTTATTAATTGCCAAGTACTTGCGTTATTCATCAGCCGCCTCAATACGTAAACGCTGCAGCCGCTCACCTGACCAGGTTAACGGTTGGTGCGAGGTCAACAACAAGGCACCACCGTGCTCAAGGTGTTCGGCAAAGCGTTGGTGCAGCAAATCAATACCGCGGGTGTCGAGCGCCGTAAACGGCTCATCTAGAATCCACAACTTGGCTTGACTGTAAAACAAGCGCGCTAATGCAATACGACGTTGTTGCCCAGCCGAAAGTTGCTGCGCGGGAATATCTTCAAGCCCTAATAAACCCACGGTTTCCAATAATTGCCAAGGGTCATCTAGGGTAACCCCATCTAAACGGCTTTGAAATTGCAGGTTCTCAAGTGCGGTTAGCTCGGCTTTCACAGCGGGCTTGTGACCAATAAACAGGGTTTGACGTTGCCAATGCTCGGGGTCTTCTCGTTGCGGTTGGCCAAATAGCAAAACATTGCCCTCAAGTGGCTGCAACAAACCCGCCACAATACGCAGCAATGTCGATTTGCCCGCACCATTGGGGCCTTCAATATGGAGAATTTCGCCAGCAGCAAGTTGCCAGGACAGATCAGAGAATAGCGTGCGTCCCGCACGAACCGACGTGAGTTGTTGGGCTTCAAGAACAACAGACATTGGAATTTAGGCAACCTATCGGGTCAGCAAAAGTGACCCGATAGTACCACAGGATAATCAGCGGGTATAAGCCCGACGTATCAATTTTCCTGCATAATCACATCAACAGTTTCGTTCTTATTCAATAACAAGAATGCTTTTGATGATGGGTCAAAGGTAAACCCATCTTTGTAGAAATTAATGGTTGTCGTGGTTCCAGCCGGAATACCATTACAAGCAAATGACCCCGTGTCTGCATTTCCCTGTTTCGAGAAGGTACATTCAATACCAACGCCGGTTACCGACACATCTCTATAATGGGTGTTTTTACATGCCTGGCCATTAAACTGTAAGCAATAAATATTGCCCGTAATTGAATACAGCGGTACATCACCAATTTCACCGTCTACAGTCACATTTAGGCTACTCGTTAAACTACCTTGTTCGTTCACATGAACTGGCTGACTACCGAGAACGCTGGCATTTCCCATTTTGGCATTAACCGTCATGTTCGAAACACCCGAACTATTGGCGCTAACTCGGCCACGACTGTAAGTGCCATAATAATCTTGAAGCGGATCAACAATGGTTTGAATAGGCTCATTCGTCACAGACGCAACAGGTGTATTACTCGCATTCCAATCAGCAAGTAACGTCAGGTTCACCTCATAAAAAGGCACTTTGCTAATCCAGTCAAGTTCATTGCTTAAAATTGCTTGGCGCACGGCGAGCTCATGCTCTGCCGACATATCATCAAGATAAATGCCACGTCCAATCAGTTGGTATCCGCCTGGGTACACGTTCATATCACGCCCCGATAATTCCGCCGGTAAGTCACTGCCCATCACTAACGCCTTAACCACGTCACGTACGTAATCGGTATAAGTTGCAGCACCGGCTGGGTCAATTAAGTAATCCGCGGAAGTAGCAGTTAGCGCGTAAAATTGCCAGTCTGGGTACATTGCATACCAACCGTCGATACGACGCATACGACATGATTCATCGTAAATAGAACCAGTACCTGTTACCTGTGTTAACACACCATTTTCCATCCGAAAATGGCGATGGTTACCGTCTTGATTGCGCGAAGTATCATGTTTATACACACGCCCCGCCGCTACCATATCGGAGTTATCGTGATGGTCACGACAGCACTGCGAACACAAGTCTGATTGATCGGCAACGTCAGGGTTTGGTACCCCAGTAATTTTGCGCGCAGGTTTACCGCCGTCTGGGTCTAACGCTAAACGACCATCCACCAGCGTTAACCTATTTGGCGTTAAGCCGCCTTCGTCAAAGCCAGTGAATTTACAAGAGCAGTTTACGGTAACAAAGTCTTCCACCCGCTGAGTCTGTGTCGCTTCATCGTAGGTCACCGTATCAAACCGCACGGTTAGTTTGTCACCGGTGCGTTGCACTGTTGGTGTCGGGCGCGTGGTTTCTTTTACTTGATAGGCTACAGCGGAATCGTCCTCGGTTAATCTAACCGCGATAACTTCGGGGGCAGCACCCGGATTATAAACGACTCTTGGCTCATTGCGCGGGGGTGGAGCGGTAACTGCCAAGCCACCATCGCGCATGGTTAATCGCCCTAACCAGCCCTCTAGGCTAAGCGTTTGATCTTCACCACCCCGTTGTTGCCATGCAACTTCAATAACAACCGATTTAGCATCTGGCTCCGGCGGTAATGGATCGGGTAAGTTGGCATCGCCGGTTGTAAGCCATTGCCCATTAAAATACTGCGGTGCAACGCTCCACGTTAAGTTATAGCTTTTATCATCTCGCACCACGGTATCACTACCCGAAGCAATATCTTCGTAAAGTGTAAAGCGCAGTGACTCAAGCCGGTGTTGCGCTAGCTCAAGTGCAGCAGACCGCTCAGTGGCTCTTACCGAGCTTTGCATAAATGTTCGTTGTAGGGAAACCAAACCGGCTACCCCCACTGCAATAATCGCAAGAGCTACTAGCACTTCAATAAAAGTAAAGCCGCGCGTTTGTGCGCGATACGCAAGTTTAGAAATCACGCCAGCTTCCTCCTACTCGCGTAACCCGTTTAAAGGCATCGTTGGTTACGAGATTGGTTAGAATTTCTTGGTGGTAACGCACCATCAGCGTTCCATTGGATAGGTCAGGATCAAAATTGGCCATAACCGCACCATTAATCGTTGCCCCGCCATTAAGCTTCACTTCGTAATCACCAGGGTCTCCTGGCGTTTTAAAGGCAAATACTAAACCGTTGACAACTGTGTTGCCATTAATGGCAAGGTTGCCGTTTTGAATAACTAGAGCCACCGGGTTTTCAGGTGAGCCAATATCCACACTTGGCGCGCAATTTCCAACAACCCATATCAACCCCGTCGAATGAGGGCCGATGCTATCGCAGTTATTGACAATTTGTGTGGCAGAATCACGCAAATCAGTCCAGTTTGGCTCAGACACGCCAAACAAATATTCTAGCAGGTCGTCTGGAAAGTTCGGGTCATTGTCCAATATATCGACGCCGTGATCGCCACGCTCACTAAATGGCAACGACGAGCAGTTGCCTTGAGTAAACTCTTGCTGTCCACAAGTGGTCCCACTACCATTAATGTCCACATCGCCTTCAGTCCAAATCGATAAAGGGACACCGTCACCACCGCCATTAGGGTTTGCTACCACCTGGAAGTTACCGGACACATTCATACTGCCCTTAATCGCAACAGGTGTGTCGGGTGCCGAGCGAATCATAGGTAACACTGCCACTTGCTGACGTGTCGTACGCGCTGCGCGGCCATCTGCGGAGTTTGCCGACAATACGATATCAACCACATCGACGTTGCCCCATTGGGTTCCGTTAAACCGCGTGCTACTGAGTGTTGCCGAATACGCTGCACCGGCTATGTTGCCGTCAATTGTCCGGTCTAAATTTGAACGCTCGGCATTCACTAACATAACCATTTGTTCAAGCGCGGCATCAGCCACCATGGTTGCTTCTTGCATACCGGCATGATTGCGCATGATTCGTTGTTCTTGCACTTTAAAACGTGCCGTATAAAGTGTGACCAAAATAATCACCGACAGTAGCAGCACGGTAATGGTAATTGTTGCAAAGCCATGTTGTTTAGAACGCATTGCGAATAACCACCTCTGTTGCAAGTTCCCGTGTAATTTCTTCGTCCGATGGCAACGACACCACTGCCAGAACATCCACAACTTGCTCATTCACTACGTCGAGCATACGTTCGGTTAAAATAAACTCGAGAACATCCACCTTAATCAAATCAGGGCTTGTCAAACCTTCCCAGCCCGCATCTGCACAGCCGAGCCCAGCACTTCGGCGTTGAATTTGGCCACTACGCAAGCGATAGCCAAAGCGCTCAACATCACCATCATGAACGCCATTATTATTGGCATCATAGTCGAAAATAATACAGCTGTTGGCCGTTTCATCAGGGTGTTGCGAAACGGTCAAGGTATTATTAAAGCCCGCCACCGCATTGTCCGGGTCAACCACCAACAAATGTGCATTGGCGCGGTAACCGGTGCGGCGTAAATCGCCGATCAGCAAATCCATGGCTGCGGTCGCTTCTTCTTGCAGTTGGCTGAGCTTTAAACTGCGTGAATTGGTACCAAGGGTATGTGAAAACACAGAGGTCAACGCAGCCATAAGAATTAAGCCAAGCGTTATGGTAATCATTAATTCAACTAAGGATAAGCCGCGCTGTTTTAACATGCTGGATAACTCCCTACGCCGCCAACCTGGCAATAACGCAAGCGCCCAAGCGTGCTCACCACCACGCGTACTTCCTGTTCAACTGCATTGCTGCTATCGCGCAATTGGTAACTAACCGTACCGGCATTGCCTTCGGCTAAACCACGCATTGCGTCGAAGCGCGTATGATCACCTGCTGAGAACACGGCTGAATTGAGCACGACACCTGAGTAGTCATCACCATTAATTTGTCGTAACACGCCGTCAATCGCGCAATCTTCAGTCAGACAATCACAGTCACTGTTATCGGCAACTGCTGCACACCAAGCGCCATTTTCGTCGTCCCACACCACAAAGCGGTTCTCGCCACTGCTTAAAGCATCGGAGCGCGCGTATTGTAACAGCGCATAGGTGTCTTGCGCAGCGCCCTGCAGGCGCATGGTGCGCGCCATATCAATAGTGGCAGGCACGCCCCAACCCAGCACAATACTGAGTATTAACAAGGTGATGATAAGCTCTAGTAAAGTAAACCCTTGACGCATTGCGTTTAATCCAAATTTGTCGTACTAATGAACAACGTACTCTTGAACTCGTATTTGAGCAAGTACCGCCACGCGGTTCTTTAGCCCACGAAAATGAAGCAAAGAACCTAGCTAAGTTCAATAACAGAGCGGATAACTAATCGATAACTAATCTTAGTTAAGCATAGTATAAACAGGTGGAATAAATGCAAGTTGAAAAAAAGTTGCGCGGTATGACCCTAATAGAACTAATGATCGTTATAGCAATTATCGGCATTATAGCCGCAATTGCCTACCCTAACTTTGTTGGTTATGTGCAGAAAAGCCGCAGGGCCGACGCTATGGCCGAATTGATGAAGCTACAAATGGCTCAAGAAGAGTACCGCTTACGCAATGCAAATTATGCAACAATTGCCGAATTGGGCTTTACATCGTCAAGCGAATTTTACAATTTTAGTGTGTCGAACATTGCCGCCGAAACATATACGCTCACGGCCACAGCAAAAGGCGCACAAGTCGCAGACACCGATTGCGCTACCATGTCCATCAATCAAAACGATCAAAAAACTCCCGCCGAATGCTGGCAATAAAAGCACAGACGATATTAGCTATTGGATATTAGATATTAGAAAAACACACATACCCGATACATCATTTCCAATATCCAATATCTAATGGCTAATATCGCTTTCGCCTTTAAAGCTCTACTACGCGTAGTTCTGGGGGGATAGAGAAGGTGATATTTTCTTCGCGGCCGCTACGCTCTTGAACAGTTTGCCCGCCCCACGCCTGCAGCTGCTTAATAACGTTTTGCACCAATACTTCCGGAGCCGAAGCACCAGCGGTAACACCAACATTGGTTTTGCCCGTTAACCACGCTTGATCAATACAGGTCGCATCATCAATTAAGTAAGCTGGCGTTCCCATTTTCTCCGCTAACTCACGCAAGCGGTTGGAGTTCGAGCTATTGCGCGCCCCGACAACAAGCAACACATCCACTTCAGCCGCAAGCTCACGTACAGCGTCTTGACGGTTTTGCGTGGCGTAACAAATATCGTCTTTGCGCGGCCCCTGAACATCCGGAAACTTCGCCCGCAACGCATCAATCACATCGGCCGTGTCATCGACCGACAGCGTCGTCTGGCTCATGTAATGCAGCTGCTTCGCGTCTTTCACCCTAAGCTTCGCTACATCTTCAACCGACTCAACCAAATAAATGCCGCCTTTCGGATTATTGTATTGGCCCATGGTGCCTTCAACTTCCGGGTGCCCCGCATGCCCAATCAATACACACTCATGACCCTTGCGGCTCGCTCGCGTTACTTCCATATGCACCTTGGTCACCAGCGGACAAGTCGCGTCAAACACTCGCAAACCACGATCTTTCGCCTCTTGGCGTACCGCCTGCGAAACCCCGTGCGCCGAAAAAATCACAATGCTGTCATCGGGCACTTCATGAAGTTCATCAACAAACACCGCCCCGCGATCACGCAACGAGTCCACCACATATTTGTTGTGCACCACTTCATGGCGCACATAAATTGGCGGCTCAAAAATTTCCAACGCGCGCTCGACAATGGTTATAGCTCGGTCAACACCGGCACAAAACCCCCGCGGATTCGCCAAAACAATATTCATCTTAAACTCCAAGTGCGATATCAGCTATTAGCTATCAGATATTAGCAAATGCACAAATACCCGATACATCCGATCCGATATCCGATATCTAATATCGCTTTCGCTCATCTAATATCCGATATCTAATAGCTAATATCGCTTTCGCTTTTTAAGGATTTACCTCAATGATTTCAACTGCGAAGCGTACCCGCTGGCCCGCCAACGGATGATTGAAATCAATCGTCACAAACTGATCATTAATTGCACGCACAATGCCCGGAAGCTCAGTGCCGTCGGGTTGTGGAAACGTGAAAATTTGACCAACTTCAGGCCGATCTACACCGAATTTGGTGGTATCTACCTGATAATAGTTATCTTTGTTTGGCATACCAAAAGCATCTTCTGGCTCAAGCTCAAATTCGCGAGCATCACCCGCTTTCAAACCTACCAAGCAAGCCTCGAAGTTTTCGGTGAGCGAGCCATCGCCCATACGAAACTTGGCAGGTTTGCCCGACATCTTGGTGCTATCAGCAACCGAGTCGTCGGTTAATTTAATGGTGAAATGCAAAATCACTTCACGACCGTGTTCGATCGGGAGACGACTGATCATGCTTTAGGCTCCTGGCGTTGTTCAAAAAACGCCTCTAGTAACATTAATACCGCACCGATAGTTATCGCCATATCGGCAACATTAAATGCAGGCCAGTGCCAATCATTCACATAAACATCAAGAAAATCGATAACGTAGCCGTAAATAATACGGTCAATCACGTTGCCTAGGGCGCCTGCCAAAATGAGTGAAAATGCTAAATTTTGACGCCACATAGCGGCTGGATTGCGACGTAGCCAAATTAACAGTACGACACTCACGGCAATGGCTAAAAATGTGAACAACCAGCGTTGCCAGCCACCTTGATCGCTCAAGAAGCTAAACGCTGCGCCCATGTTACGCACATACGTCAAATTTAAATAGGGCATGACCTCAATGCTTTCGTATAAATCGAAAACACGAATCACCCATTGCTTGGTAAATTGATCCACCGCAATAAGTGCAAGCGTCAGCCACAAAAAGCGCAACCCACTGGCTCGTTTTTGTAATCCAGCTGGTTTCTCTCCGATAATTTTATTAAGCAAAGCGACGCTCCTCTCCTTCGCCATCCACGTTAGTCACACAGCGTGAACACAATGTTGGATGCTCAGCAATGGTGCCGACCTCTTCACGGTGGTGCCAACAACGGTCGCACTTCGCATGCGCAGATTTAGCCACCTGTACCCAGACACCATCAAGTTCTGTTGCTACCGCGCCCGCCGGCGCTTCGTTCACAGCTTGCACCTGCACACTTGAAGTAATAAATGCAAAGCGTAGTTCGTCACCCAAACTGGTTAACTGACTAGCAATATCGGGCACAGCGAACACCGTCACTTCGGCTTGCAACGAACCACCAATAAGCTCATCACGACGCGCTTGCTCTAACGTACGGTTCACTTCGTCACGCACCTCAAGCACGGTTTGCCACAATTCGTTGTCGGCCGCACTCACGCTAATTTGCGCAGCGTCGCGGTACCAACTTTCAGTAAATACGTACTGGCTGCGCGTCTGACCATTGGCCAACTGCTTCGGCAATGCATCCCAAATTTCTTGCGCGGTAAAGCTACAAATTGGCGCTAACCAACGCACTAGCATTTCAGCAATATGGTACAACGCCGTCTGACATGAACGACGCGCAGTACTGTCGGTTTTAGCCGTGTACTGACGGTCTTTAATCACGTCCAAATAGAAGCTACCCAGCTCAATTGAACAGAAGTGCATGAGCTTCTGCACCACCACGTGGAACTGATAGTCATCAAGCGCCGCCAATAACTCTTCTTGCAAAGCCACCGCACGCGCCACAATCCATTTATCAATCGCCACCATGTCAGCGGTAGCAACAGCGTGCTGGCTTGGCTCAAACTCATTAATGTTAGCCAACAAGAAGCGCGAGGTATTGCGAATACGGCGATAGCTATCTGCCGCACGCTTCAAAATTTCGTCAGAAACGGTCATTTCGCCAGAGTAATCGGTTGCTGCTACCCACAAACGCAGAATATCGCCACCTAACTTGTTCATGACTTCTAATGGCGCAATAACGTTACCGATAGACTTGGACATTTTGCGGCCTTGGCCGTCAACGGTGAAACCGTGGGTAAGCACTTGCTTATACGGCGCCTGCTGATACATGGCAACGCCGGTTAGCAACGACGACTGGAACCAACCACGATGTTGGTCTGAACCTTCAAGGTACAGGTCGGCTGGCCACTGCAAGCCCGGTGTTTTATTCAATACGGCTTCATGCGTCACGCCTGAGTCGAACCACACGTCTAAGGTATCGGTCACTTTGCGGTACTGATCAGCTTCGTCGCCTAGCAACTCAGCCGGCTCTAGGTCAAACCATGCTTGAATACCGTCTTTTTCAACGCGCTTCGCTACTTCTTCCATGAGTTCAAGCGTGCGCGGGTGTAGCTCGTCATTGTCGCGACGCACAAACACAGCAATAGGGTTACCCCAAGTACGTTGGCGCGAAATACACCAGTCTGGGCGGCCATCAACCATGCTTTCAATGCGGCTTTGGCCCCACTCAGGCACCCAACGTACTTGCTTAATTTCAGCTAAGGCTTTCGCGCGCAAGCCTTGTTTGTCCATGCTAATAAACCATTGTGGCGTCGCACGGAAAATAATTGGCGTTTTATGGCGCCAGCAGTGCGGGTAGCTATGGTTGTAGGCTTCATGGTGAACTAAACGGCCTGCTGCTTTTAGCGCCTCAACAATGTTGTCGTTCGCCTTCATCACGTGCTGACCAGCAAACATTGGCGTGTCGTCTTTATACACACCGTTGTCACCCACTGGGTTGTACACCTCAATGCCATAGCGCTGACCAACAATAAAGTCGTCCACACCATGGCCCGGCGCTGTATGCACGCAACCCGTACCCGACTCGGTTGTGACATGCTCGCCCAAAATCAACGGCACTTGAATGTCCGCAAACAAAGGGTGATTTACTTGCAAGTTCTCAAGCGCTTCGCCTTTCGCAAAACCAAGCTTGTGGTAGTCGTTAAAGCCCCAACGTTCCATAGCTGACTTCACTAAGTCGTCCGCTAACACCAAACGCATTGCTGGGCGCTCGTCCGTTGCTTCAACCTGCACCAACGCGTAATCAAGGGCTGGGTGCAACGAAATGGCACGGTTAGCCGGAATGGTCCACGGCGTGGTGGTCCAAATAACCACCATCACCTCACCGTCACCGGCATGCCCTTCTGGGTGATCAAACTTCGCCACCAACTCATCGGTATTTACCGGCGTAAAACCAACATCAATGGCCGGCGAGCGCTTGTCTTGGTATTCCACCTCAGCTTCCGCCAACGCAGAACCACAGTCAGTACACCAATGCACCGGCTTAAAGCCCTGTTGCATATGGCCGTTGGCAATAATTTTACCCAACGCACGAATACTGTCTGCTTCTTGTTGCGGGTTCATGGTCAAATACGGGTTGTCCCAATCACCAAACACCCCTAAACGTTTAAAGTCTTCACGCTGACCGTCAACTTGCGTAAGCGCATAATCACGGCACTTCTGGCGGAACTCAGCAACCGTTAGCTTCTTGCCCGGCTTGCCATGCTTTTTCTCAACCTGCAACTCAATCGGCAGACCATGACAGTCCCAACCCGGCACATAAGGCGCGTCAAAATCGCTCAAGGTTTTCGCCTTCACGATCATGTCTTTCAAAATTTTATTCACCGCATGACCAATATGAATATCGCCATTCGCATACGGAGGGCCATCATGCAAAATAAACACCGGCTGACCCGCCTTAGCTTGGCGAATTTGGCCGTACACGTCATCGGTGTACCACTGCTTCAGCATCTGCGGCTCACGCTGCGCCAAATTACCGCGCATCGGAAATTCTGTTTCCGGCAGATTCAGTGTGTGTTTGTAGTCGGTCATCTTTGATTCCTTTTTCGGGGGTGTTTTGTGCCCCATGACTTATTTCAATTTTTGAATTACTTAAAAGCGTTATTCGTTATTCGTGCGTTCACTGCGTTCTCTGTTCGTCCGTGCTTCGCCCTGTTCGAAAAATCACACACTAACAGTGAGGCGTAGCCGAACGGACGAACAGCGTAGCGGACGAAGCACGAACAGCAACGCACTAGCGTTGCGGCCGGAGCTCGCGCGCAGCGCGAGCGTCGGCGGCGATTTGTTGCTGCAGTTGGGCAAAATCAGCGAACTTTTGCTCGGCGCGAATAAAGTGCGTCGGCACCACGCGCAGCTGCTGCCCATATAAATCACCGCTAAAATCGAACACATGCACCTCAAGTTGCACCTGCTCGCCATTCAATGTCGGCCTACGTCCAATATTAGCAACCCCTGCATGCATTTTGCCATCATTGGTTTGCACCTGCACAGCAAAAACTCCCTGCAGGGGGGAATGCAAGCGCTTTAACCGAATATTTGCGGTTGGAAAGCCAATAGTGCGGCCTTTTTTCTCACCATGCACCACACGCCCTTCAAATGCATAAGGCCGGCCTAACATTGCCGCCGCCTGAGTAAAGTCGCCGTCGCTTAAACAGTGACGAATCGCCGTGCTACTCACACGCTGCTGTTGTTGCCGATAACTTTGCGTATCCACAACCTCAAATCCAAGCTCAGCACCCGCTCGTTGCAACATCGCAAAATCGCCTTCACGGCCGTGGCCAAAGCGAAAATCATCGCCCACCACCAAAAACTGCACGCCAAGCATGTCAACCAGCACACGCTCAATAAACTCGCGCGCCGGCAAATTCGCAAACCTGCGGCTAAACTCAATCACAATGTGCCGGTCAATACCCTGCGCACGCAACGCCATGTGCTTTTCACGAAAATTCGTCAGCCGCGCCGGCGCCTTTTCCGGCTGAAACAACTCTTGCGGCTGCGGCTCAAAGGTCATGACCGTTGCCGGTACACCCCGCGCAAGCGCCTGCGCCTTCACCTGCGCCAACACCGCCTGATGGCCCAAATGAACCCCATCGAAGTTGCCAATAGTAAGTACACACCCACGGTGCTCAGGGCGAATATTGTGAATTCCGCGAATTAATTGCATCAGCGCGTTACAAGCCTATTATTCAGGAATGAAGTGAATCGATTAACAAAGCGGCGATTATAACAGGCTCGCCAAACGCTCACCAGACACTAAGGACTCATTAATACCAACTGAAATAGCTGATCACGCAAATCTTGTCTTGTTCGAATAAATAATAAAGCAGTCACCTGCTCATTGAAGCGATAAATCACGAGGCATTGAGACTTCGCATCAATATATTCGTAATAATTATCGTAACCGAGCACCATCGCTTCATCACATCGTGGGCAACTCAGAGGGAAAGGCTTTACCTTAGTCTCGAAACGCTTCATGATCTGGGTTAGCCATTCTGAGGAAGCGCGAGAGCCGACCTTTTTGCGAAGATAATTAAACTCTGCATCCACTTGCGAAATAAATGAGTCAGAATAATTAACTATTGTGGTCATCGAGCGCACCTTTCTCTTCCAACTCCTTGAATAACTCGTCGCTCGAAACAACACGACCAGCCCGAACATCCTTTTCCGCCAGTGCAATCATTTTCAACATCGCCATCTGCTCTTGCATCGCTTCGTACTGTGCAGGGTCTTGCACCACATACAAGGGCTCACCGTTTTGCGTGACCAAAACCGGCTCGTTCACATCCATCGTGGCAATTTCTTTTTTAAACCCTGAAACGGTGGTCACGCGGGGGCGTTTAACGGTGTACATGGCACTTGCTCCTGATTGGTGGTTACAGGAGTAAGTTTAGTTGAGAATACCTAATAAGTCCAAATAAAGACTAAATTTAGACCCTTGAAAAGCGTTGTTCGTTATTCGTGCGTTCACTGCGTTCACTGTTCGTCCGTTCGGCTACGCCTCACTGTTCGTGATTATTCTTTCCGAACAGTGCGAAGCGCGGACGAACAGCGAAGCGGACGAATCACGAATAACGATTAACGAATTTTCACGCAGAGGAGCAGGAGGAAGATAAGGTACGTGCCCGCTCCCGCGCCAATCAACAACACCAACTGCCACACCCGCGCAACAAACTCAGCCGCCAACCACCACTGCCGCGCCGGCGCCAAATACAGCACCACCGCAACCATCGCCACAACCGCCACCGTCACCTTCGTCAAATAAGTTAAGGTGCCAGGGTAGCGCTTGAGTACGCCGTCGCGCCACAGGTTATAGCCCAGCAACCCTGCGTTCACTGCCGCCGACAGCGACGTCGCAATGGCTAAGCCAACATAACCGAATGGAATCGCGAAAATAATATTGAACACCATGTTCGACACCATCGCGATAATGCCGTACTTAACCGGTCGCTTGGTGTCCTGACGCGAATAGAAGCCCGTAGCGAGTACTTTTACCAACATAAAGCTGAGCAACCCAGAACCATAGGCAAAAAGGCTGTAGGAGGCCAAACGGGCGTCTTCTGGGGTAAATTCACCGCGCATAAACAGCACCATCAGCATCGGCTCGGCCAACACAATCAACCCAGCCATAGCCGGCAAACCCAGCAACACCACAGTACGAATGCCCCAATCGAGCGTTTTGCTGAACTCATCCGCCGACTTATCCACGTGCCGTGAGCTTAACGCCGGCAAAATAACCGTCGCAATCGCAATGCCAAATAATCCCAACGGAAATTCCAGCAGCCGGTCAGAGTAATACAACCAACTAATCGAACCGCTCATTAAAAACGACGCAATAAAGGTATCAAGCAACAAATTGATTTGGCTAACCGAAACGCCAAACAACGCCGGAATCATCAAGGTGCGAATCTTCGTCACACCTGGGTCGCGCCACCCCCACCGCGGCCGCACCAATAAACCAGCACGATTCAAAAACGGAATTTGAAACAAAAGCTGCACCGCGCCGCCAACAAACACACCCCACGCCAGCGCATACTCCGGCTGTTCAAGCTGTGGCCCCAGCCAAATAGCGAACACAATAATGGCAATATTCAAAAACACCGGCGTAAACGCAGCCACCGCAAACTTGCCAATGGTGTTTAAAATGGCCCCAGCTAACGCAGTAAAGGTAATAAACCACAAATATGGAAAAGTAATACGCAGCAAATCCGCCGCAAGCACAAACTTGTGACCCTGCGGTCCGTCATGGTACCAATCCAAAAACCACCCCGTACCAAACAACGCCGCCACCACCGGCGACAACACCACGCCCACCAAAGTAGCAATAGTCACCAAGGTACCCAGCGTGCCCGCCACCCGAGCAATCAACAGCCGCTGCTCGTCCAACGTCTTACCTTGCTTATATTCCGTCAACACCGGCACAAACGCCTGCGCAAACGCTCCCTCGGCAAACAACCGACGCAAAAAGTTAGGAATCTTATTCGCAAAAAAGAACACATCCGCCGCTGCACCGGCACCCATGAGGTTCGCGATCACAACATCGCGCGCTAGCCCAAGCACACGAGAGATAAGCGTCATGAAGCTGACGATGATGCCGGATTTTGCTATGGACTTTGACAATGGAACCTCGTTGTTCGTTATTCGTTGTTCGTTATTCGTTATTCGTTATTCGTTATTCGAAGCTTAAGAGACTTTATTAAGGCATTTATAAGCATTAACGTACGTGATATTAAATCATTTGCGTAGTCAGTAATATATCCTAAACGCACTGCAATCGTTAATTGCGTATCAAGTTCCGCAAGCGAACCTTTAGAAATGTATAGAAAACGAAGAAAGTCTTTTATCGAATGTCTGTTTGCACCTTCGGAAATATTACTAGGCACGCTAACGGCACAACGCCTTAATTGACTGCATAACCCGTATCGTTCCTCGTTTGGAAAACTTTTTGTCAACTCATAAACGTAAACACACAACTCAATTGCCACTTGTTTGGCTATCAAACGATTCTGCATAAACCCTCCATGTTCCTGTCTAATAGAGAATCAGCATACACGCACCAATAACGATTAACGAATAACGAATAACGAATTCCACCCTTGACTTTAAGACGAAAAACAGGCATATTCCCCGCCCTATTACACCAATGCATTTTGATAACGAATTTTAGGAGTTCACCTTGGCTAACATTAAGTCTGCTAAAAAGCGTGCGGTACAAGCGGAAAAGAACCGTCGCCACAACGCGAGCCGTCGCTCTATGATGCGTACCCAATTGAAGAAAGTAATTACTGCTATTGAAGCAGGCGATAAAGCGGCTGCTCAGCAGGCATTTACTGGCCTTCAACCAATTCTTGACCGTTACGCAACGAAAGGTCTTATTGGTAAAAACAAAGCAGCTCGTCATAAGAGCCGTTTAAGCGCTAAAATCAACGCTCTGTAATTTTAAAGACGTGTTTGAAAGCGTAAAAAAACCAGCTGCGGCTGGTTTTTTTGTGTCTGGCATTGCTGTAACTTAACCTTCTACTTTTCATATTTTAGTGTGTCCTCGTAGCTCAGCTGGATAGAGCAGCCCCCTCCTAAGGGGCAGGTCGCAGGTTCGACTCCTGCCGAGGACGCCATGACTCCCCTACAACTCTTCCCTATACAGATTTTAATCCTGGCTACGGCACAATAACTTGGTTTACAGACAAAGAAAAAGCCAGCCTAACTTGCGCTAGGCTGGCTTTGAACTTAGTTAATCTAAGCTTTTACAGTTCTATTAGAAGCTTTGCTCAACTTTCAAGAACACAGTACGACCAGTTTGGTCATAAAGACTCCAAGAAGAGTCACGGTATGCTACGAAACCGTCATACCAAGTTGGTGCTTCTTTATCGAACGCGTTGTTAACACCAAGGGTAACCTTGCCGTTGTAAGCGTGCGAGTAAGAGAACTGAATGTTGTGCTTCACGTATGAAGGAACAGCTTTCAGGTAAGTTACACCGTACTCTTCGTTACCAGAGTCTTGTGGCCCAATGTAGTAAGTAGTCCACGCTGCACCGAAGTCACCGTGTGACCAGTTCAGAGTTGCGTTAGCACGTAGCTCTGGGAAGTCCTGGATACCAACAGTGTCAAACGGAGTAGAGTCTGCATCAGCTTTTGACTCATATTCGTTTACATAGCTAGCTTCTGCACGAACACCGAACTGACCGTAATCAGTAGAGAACGCATAGTTCGCTTTAAAGTCGAAACCAGAAGTCTTCTCGCTCGCCATGTTACGGTCGAAGCTGTACATAACGTCGATTTTGTCAGTAACTGGGTCACGAACAACCGCAGGGTTTGAATTCATGCCACCTTCGCGCTCGTCAGCTAACAAACGACCGATGCTGATAGCAGCAATTTTGTTGTTCAGTTCGATTGAGTAGTAAGACAATTCCATAGAGAAATCATCAGTTACGTTCCAAACTACACCAGTAGTGAATGACTCACCGTCTTCTGGTAATAGGTCTGGGTTACCACCGAACCAAGTTTTGTGCTGCTGCTGCGGACGGCAGTAGTTAGCATCAGTGTTAGTTTCACACCACAATGCGTCAAGCGCTGATGGGAAGCTAAGAGCTTGTGAAGAGAACATTTCGCCCATGTTTGGTGCACGGAATGACTCACCCCAGCTTGCACGTACCAATACTGAGTCAGTTGGACGCCATGCAGCACCAATTTGTGGAGATACGTTATCGAACTGACCACCAACGATACGGTCACCAACGTCACCTTCTTGGTCGTAGTCGTCATAACGTACAGCTGCGTTAACTTCTAAGTTAGCAGGCAAAGTGGCTTGTACTTCGGCGTAGATTGACGTGCGGTCGCGAGTTGCGAATACGTCATCACCACCTGAACCACCAGATACACGGCCAGAAGCTGATTGCGGGTCAGACTGTTGAGTAAAGTCGATTGACTCTAATTCAGCACCAACCAAGCCAGCTAAAGTCATGCTGTCGTTTGCGAACAACAAGGTAGATACGAAACCGTCGAACTGAGTACTTTCGAACTCTGCACGGTAGATACCCATGTGTGCAGCTTTACCATAAAGCTCGCCCAAAGATGCATACCAATCGTCAAACGCCATGTTAGTGGTGTTGAAGATATCGTAGATACCTTTGTCAATTTCAGACTGAACAACGTCATCGTTGATCAAGTTGCTGTTCATTGAACGGGTAGTTGAGTAGCTGTACTGACCGTTCAATTCCCAATCAACGCCGTTACCAACGTCCATGAAACCAACCAAGCCACCTAAGAAGTCAACAGTGTTGATTTCAGTACGGGTGTCACGCTCACCGATTTGCGCAGAACGCATGTAAATCGTTAAGTCTTCACCAACTGGGTTCAATGGGTTTGCTGCATCCATAACTGGGTAGTTAGTAGATACAGGAGTACCTGCGTAACGGCTGTCAGTACGTGACAATGACGCGCTAGCGCGGCCACGGAAACGGATGTCGTTAGTCAAGTTGTAGTTGAAGTTCGACAATACAGAGTCTTGCTCAGTATCAGGGTAGAACTTAGTTACTTCACCGTAGCTGTATAAGCAGCGCGGGCCAGCTTGAACTGTGTTTGGAGCTTGACCACAGAAGTCAGCTGAAATCCAACCAGTTGTTGCGCCATAACCGTTTGGTACAGCACTGAAAGTTGAGTAGTCACCGTAAGTAGGATCGTCTAGTTTCCAGATATCACGGTCAAATACTGCGTCACCTTGGCTGTGCTCATAAGTTAACGTGATGTTACCTTTGTTGGTAGAGAAACCAGTGCTTGCAGTGAAACGGTTACGATCGCCGCCGTCAACAGAAGGACGTGAGGTGTCGTAAGTAAAGTTTAAGCCGTTGTAGTTCTTTTTGGTGATGATGTTGATTACACCAGCAACCGCGTCAGAACCGTAAACTGCTGATGCGCCTTCACGAAGAATTTCGATACGCTCAACAACAGCCATTGGGATACGAGAAGTATCAGCAGATGCACCAGAGCTTGAGCTAGTACCTGGCATACGACGGCCGTCTAACAATACCAATGTATAGTTAGAGCCTAAACCACGCATGTTGATCTGCGAAGTTGCAGCTGCGCCGTTACCGTAACCAGAAACACCACGCCATGAACCGAAGCTGTTCACTGAAGAGTTGTTCAATACTTCAGCAACAGATGCTTCACCAGATAGCTCGATGTCTTCTGCAGTAATTACTGTTACTGGAGAAGAAGTTTCCATATCGACTTGCTTCAGACGTGAGCCTGTTACGTCAATACGTTCTACTTTTTCTTCTTCGTTGTTAGTTGCGTCTGCATCTTGTGCAAAAGCAACGCCTGGAACTGCAACAGAAGCTGCGATAGCAGCTGCAGTCAAGCTTTTACGAAAATACGTTTGTTTCATGAGTTAAAACTCCCTGGAAGGTTTTTTTAATTTTTATCACTAACTACACAAAATTAATTTAGCGCAGTGAGTAATGACATTATCAGTAAAAACCGTAAATGTAAAAGTTTGGTTTAAAACCGGCACGTGAACGCTTTCGTGCATACTCCGACCGAGGTTCAGAAAACGTAAAGTTTTACTAAACACCAATCGATCAACTTCGATACTAATCAAAATCTTTCGGGTCGGCAACCTAGTAAATACACAAAAACAGTGTTTTTTTGTATTTTTTTCGTCAATTCTGGGAACTTTTTTGGTTAATTGGTATAACCAACGTCATAACCTATGGCTTTCACCGCGTTATTTATAGCGCTGCGCCAGCATCAGCTCGCCACAGGCTATAGCGTCACTAAAAGCATGGTGGGCATTATATTCGGGTAGACCATAGCGCTGTCGGCAGGCATTGAGCGTCAACTCACCACGCGCAATATGGTGCTGGTGGCGCTTTAGTCGCTGCGCTTCATAGGCAAGCGTGTCAAATCGTGCAAGCGGCTCAAGCTTAACGCCGTGTTGTTTCGCCGCTTGTTTTAAGAAACCCCAGTCGAGTTGAATGTAGTGGCACACCAGAATATTGTCTTTAAGCACGGCCGCCAACTCGCGCAGCACGTCAGCAGGTTCGGTGGGGTCAATAAAGTCTTTACTGACCAGGCCATGCACCACAGGCGACTGCTTTAACTCAGTTTGATCATGCTTGAGTAAAAAATAGCGGCCGCTCGCGTAGTCAATCACCGGCGGCTTAATCACCACCCATGCAACGGCCAACAGCTGGTCATTGCGCGGGTCAAGGCCACTGCTCTCAACGTCTAGCGCTACATAAGTCTGCTCAGTCCAAGGTTTGTTTTGTCGCAGCCAACGTTGCAGCCAGCGTCTTAGGTTGCCCATTTAACCCACCCGACCGAATTTCAAGCCCACCCCTTGTTGGCACTCTTTAATAATACGAAACGCGGTTTTTAGCTGGCGCCGCGTTAAGGTACTGAGTTCATCGGGGTCAAGAGCGTTTTGCGGTTTGTCGGTGCCCCACGTGTCTAACTGGTGCTGTAAGCGTAGCTGGGTTAAAAACTGCCAAGCTTCAGCTAAGCTCTGGTTATCCTTACGGTTTAACAAATTGCTACCGCGTAGCTGTTCCAGTCGCTGTAAAGTTTGCGGGACAGTTAGGCCGGCTTGCAGCGAATAAATTCGCACAATATCGTTAATTAACGCGATGCCGTAGCGCTTAATGTTGATCAAATCGCTGTCTTTTCCAGACTCGGTGCCGCGAAATCGGTTAAATAGCCCCAGCGGCACCTGCACACTCACCTGCAGCCGCGCTAAATTGCCTAAGAAAAAGTCTTTCTGCCCCAATTGCGCCACTTCGTCTCGGTAACGTTGGTACAAGCGTTTATTGCCATGCACCATGCGCGAATCAAAAAATATTTGGCAATACATGAGGGCTTTGGGAGTTGGGTTTTGCGTCCAGTTTTGAAAACGATCAAGCCAGCCATCAAGCGTACGCCGGCAATCGGGGTTAGACGCCATAATATCGCCAGGGCACAGCGGAATGCCGCATTCATTAAGGCCAGTGCACACGTACTCGCCTAGCCCTTTAAACCACTCCAGCTGCTGCTCGTTTAAGCCATTGCCAAGCAATAAGCCGTTGTCTTGGTCCGAGCTTAGCACTTGGTCCTCTCGCCCTTGCGAGCCAAAGGCAATCCAGCAATACGCGCCCGGCGCCACGCCATGCTGCTCTTCATACAGCTTAATGAGCTTACGCGTCATACTATCAGTTAGCGAAGCCAATAGCCGGCCGACCATGGTGGTGTCGTGCACCCGCGCGGCAAAGGTTTGCATGTAAGCAGGAATTTGCTGCGCTTCGGTAATGAGCTGCGCGCGCGACTCGGCTTTATTGAGTGCACTAATTAACATCACCGGCTCGCTGCGCTGTTGGCGCATTAAATCGGTGTTGGTGATCATGCCAAGCGGCTGCTGATTGTCATCCACCACCGGCAAATGGTGAATATCATGCTGCGTCATCAACGCCAACGCATCCATTAGCGTTTGCCGCGCCTGCACCGTTGCCGGCGCCTGCGTCATCACCGCATTCACCTGCAAATCATAATCCAGCCCCTGCGCCACCACCCGATTACGCAAATCGCGGTCGGTCAAAATACCGCTGATGCGCACATGCGCAAGAGAGGGGTGCAGACCCTGGTCCGGACCAGGGTCTGCACCCTTCTCTACCAAAATAATAGAGGAGACCTTTTCGTCGCGCATGCGTTCGGCGGCTTCGCGAATGGTCGCGGTAATGGGCATGGTCACTGGCTTGCGCGCCACCACCTCACCCACCGTCAACTCCAACGGCTCGAAGCCCGGCCCTGAGCTTGGGTAGCCCGGCGTTTCACGCCGGGACGCGCCAGCGGTTATTCCCCCCACTGCTGCGGGGCTAAGATTCACAGCAGCTGCGCTGCTACCTGGCCCTACCTCACGAAGAGAACGCCGGGCTACTTCACCCAACAGCCGCTGCCCGTGGGCGCGAATAAAGTATTGTTCAAACGCCCGCACGGCTTGGCGCAACGTATCAAACATCTGCGCCGACACAATATAAATAATGCCGTCTTCAATAACCTGCAGCTTATTCACCACCGGTCGGCCACTTAACAACGACGGAAAACCAAATAAATCATGCGACTCAAGCCGCTCAATTAAATGCCCATCCGGCGCCAGCAAATCAAACCCGCCCGAGCGCACAATATATAAAGCCGGGCTATGTTGCTTGAACAAGTCACTCACGTTGTGCTCGTTCACATAGGCCGCTTTTATATTCTGTGCCACCCACTGCCGCTGCTCACCGCTGAGTTCGTCGAACGGTGGGCAGTCAAGTAAAAAGCGCTGTACCTCAGTAAATTCCGGCTGCATCTTGAACCTCAAGTACGATATCAGCTATCAGATATCAGATATCAGAAAAAAGAACCAGATCGAGCTCTCATCTAATATCTGATATCTAATAGCTAATATCGCTTTTGAATTAAAAAGCCCGGCGAAAGCCGGGCTTGTTCAGTTAGTGGCCTGTCGCCCCACCCGCACCGCGCGGATAACGAATCGACTCCACCAAGTCTTGCGTATCTTGCGGCGCATCGCCCGTCATCTTATGTACAACATAAGACACAATGAAGTTCAGCACCATACCTACAGTACCAATACCTTCAGGCGAAATACCAAATAGCCAGTTGGCCGCCGAGTTAGCGTCTGGGTTCACAAACTTGAAGTAAATAATATACGCCAAGGTAAAGATGATACCCACTAACATACCGGCAATAGCACCCGTGCTATTCATACGCTTGTAGAAAATACCCAGAATAATTGCAGGGAAGAAGCTCGCCGCGGCTAAGCCGAACGCGAAGGCGACCACCTGCGCCACGAAGCCGGGCGGATTAATACCAAACCACGTTGACAAGGCAATCGCAATTGCCGCCGCCACACGGGCCCACATCAGCTCCTGTTTATCGGTAATATTCGGGGTTAAGGTTCGTTTCAACAAGTCATGCGACACCGACGTTGAAATAACCAATAGCAAGCCTGCCGAAGTTGATAGCGCCGCGGCTACACCACCCGCTGCAACTAACGCCACAACCCACGCCGGTAAGTCGGCAATTTCAGGGTTCGCTAGAACCATGATATCGCGGTCAACCGTCATTTCGTTGCGCTCGTCGCCCGAGTAGAACATTTTGCCGTCGCCATTCTCATCTTCCCACTTGATCAAGCCTGTTTTTTCCCAGTTCTTAATCCAGTCTGGTGCAGCTTCATACTCCACACCTTGCAGATCAGGACCATTCACCGTGTTGATCAGATTCACTTTAGCAAAGCCAGCAATTGAAGGCGCAGTTAAGTAAACCACTGAAATGAACACCAAGGCCCAACCAGCAGATAAACGCGCATCGCTTACTTTAGGAACCGTGAAGAAACGCACAATAACGTGTGGCAAACCAGCGGTACCTACCATCAACGCGCAAGTAATAGCAAACACGTCAATTTTTGACTTAATACCCGAGGTATAAGCCGCTAAGCCGAGTTCCTCGGACAAGCCATCCAGCCTTGCCAACAAGTACTGCCCTTCACCAGCTACCCCATCGGCTATGGTGGCACCAAAACCTGTTTGCGGCAGAATGTGACCCGTCATTTGGAACGAAATAAACAGCGCCGGCACCAAGTAAGCAAATGCCAATACGCAGTACTGAGCAACCTGGGTGTAGGTAATGCCTTTCATGCCGCCCAATACGGTGTAGAAGAACACGATAACGGCACCAATGAAGACGCCGGTGGCAATATCAACTTCTAAGAAGCGCGAGAACACCACGCCCACACCGCGCATTTGGCCAGCAATATAGGTGAACGAGATCAAAATCGCACAAATTACCGCAATAGTACGGGCGGTCTGTGAGTAATAACGGTCACCAATAAAGTCTGGCACGGTGAACTTACCAAATTTACGTAAGTACGGCGCCAAACATAGAGCCAGTAGTACATAACCACCGGTCCACCCCATCAGGTATACGCTGCCGTCATAACCAGCAAACGCGATAATACCCGCCATAGAAATAAACGACGCAGCAGACATCCAGTCGGCGGCTGTCGCCATACCGTTCATCACTGGGTGTACGCCACCACTTGCGACATAAAAATCAGACGTCGAGCCCGCCCGCGACCAAATTGCAATCGCAATATAAAGCGCAAAAGTCAGACCGACGATAATAAACGTAAGCGTTTGAATATCCATGTTTCCGGCCCCTATTCTTCGTGCACTTCATATTTGTTATCTAGCGCCGCCATGCGTTTCACATACACGAAAATCAAGATAACAAAGGTGATAATTGAGCCCTGCTGAGCAAACCAAAAGCCCAGCTTAAAGCCGAAGAAAGTGAACTGGTTCAACACGTCCACTAAGAGAATGCCAAAGCCATACGACACAATAAACCACACCGCCAGGAGCTTCAGCACCAAGCTAATGTTATCGCGCCAGTAGGCTTTTGCGAGTTCTTCGCTTTTGAAAGCCATACGCCCTCCAAGTTGTTCTGTTGTTGTTTGTTATTAGTGATTGGTTCTTATAAAGAATCACCTATGCAATCTAGTCTTGTATGGTCAATACAGGAAATAAGACATTGGTCGTACTAAGGGCAAAAGCGATATTCGTTATTCGTGCGCTGCGCTGTTCGTGCGTTCGGCTGGCGCCTCACTGTTTGTGGTCGGTTTTGCGAACAGCGCGAAGCGCGGACCAACAGCGCAGCGGACGAAACACGAATAACGAACAACGAATAACGAATAACGGAACCAAACATCCGCAAAATAGCCAACATACCGACAATTACGGAACTAAATTACTGGAATAATCAAAAATAAGGAACTAAACTACCGTTACAAATAAAAGGAATACGCCATGCATATTCAAACTTTCGTCAACGGTAAATGGTATACAGCGGCCAAAATCAATTTCAAACCAACTGGAACCATTGGTCTTAGCTATTTACCTGAGTACCTTGCGAACTCGCATGTACCATATGACTCACGTGCAGAATTCGCGATCTCTGTAAATGCTCCCGTGAGTGCAATCGAAAGTGAATACCCTCGCTGGCCGGCACTTTTTGATGATCTATTACCCGTTGGCAAGGCGCGCACATGGTGGATAAATCAATTAGGTATTCAGCACCGTGAACCTGAGCAAATTAATAGACTACTACTTGAGCACGCTGTACTCGCGCCAATCGGTAATTTGCGCATTAAAGAAGCCTTTGAGAACTTACCTCCACAACAGACACTAACGTTCGAAATTGCACAGGTCGCCGCTTTAGAATATGACTTTCTGGAGTTCGCTAGCAGCCAAGGAGCTACGGTAGGCGGTGCAACTGGCGCACATGGTGTCGCGCCTAAACTATTATTAAATGTTAATGACGAAGGCAAGGTGCTTATCGACCCTGATTTTGCTGGGCGGCCAAATCAAGCTCAGCCCTACCTCGTCAAATTCGCCCGTAATAATCGTAGTGTCACAGATAACAACATTCTCAAGGCAGAATACTCTTATTACTGCGTGTTAAATAATTTACTGCGCGACTCAAACATACCAACCATGAACGCCGAGCATATTATGCTGCATGTCGATCCCGCTAGCGATCAGGCTAGCTTGTGGCTACCTCGGTTTGACGTTTATGAAGCCAATGGTGTACTGCATCGTGTCGGTGTTGAAAGTATTTACTCAATTCTTGATGTCAGTGCCGGTGCAAGTTGCAATCATTTTAATGTCATCAACGAACTGCTCAATCGGCTCAATGGGTTACTCAACATGAGTGACGAGCAGTTTGTAACCGAATACGTATTACGCGACATGCTGAACGTTATTTTTGGCAATTCGGATAATCACGGCAGAAATATATCGTTTATCAAGCGTAACGGTGTTGTCACGTACGCACCTATTTATGACTTCGCCCCCATGAAAGCAGACCCAGAAGTTATCACTCGCTTATTTAAATGGGGCGCACCCTATGAAGTTGGGGCGTCAATTAATTATCTAACCATTGCCCAGCAGCTTAAACAATATGTCGCCCCAGAAAAACTCATGGCCCAGCTTAACGCCATAGCGACCAAACTACTTAATTTACCGGAGCAATTAGAAACCGCGGGCTGCCCTGAGCAAATCCTGCAAATGCCAATTATGGGCTTTCATTATCTAGAGCAACGTCTAACCAGCATGGGATTACTATCATGAAATCGTTATCACATGAGCAGCGCAGTGCTATTCAAAAGAAAATAACCCAGCAGCTGCAAGGCTATGAAATAAGCTTAGGCGAGGCCGTAAAAATTATTCGAACGGAAATATATGGCTTTACCCAAATAGAGTTTGCGCAACTTTGTCGCATATCAGATAAAACCGTACGAGACATTGAGAACGGCCGTACCGACCCGCGCCTGTCAATTATCGAGCGCATGCTAAATATGGGCGGCTTAGGTCTTGTCGCGGCCCCCAAAATCAATTACGTTCGTTCAGCAAACCCGTTAGAAAACAATATCTGATATCTAATAGCTAATATCGAACTTGGTGTTCAAATGACCCTACTGCTCATACTTGCCTCACTGGCCTACATAGCCACCCTATTTGCCGTCGCGCACTGGGGCGACAAACCCAATTCGTGGGCCAACCGCATCAGCTATAAGCCAATTATTTACAGTATGAGCCTCGCTATTTACTGCACCAGCTGGACCTACTACGGTGCCGTAGGCAATGCCGCTAGTGGCGGCTGGGCTTATATTCCCATTCTGCTCGGCCCTTTCTTGTTGTTTGTGTTTGCGCTGCCGTTGGTTGAAAAGCTAGTTAGCGTCTCAAAACAACAGAACATAACCTCTATTGCCGACTTCATTGCTAGCCGTTACGGCAAGCGCCAGCGTTTGGCGCTGTTCGTGACACTTATCGCCGCGTTAGCAACAATTCCCTACATAGCTCTGCAACTTAAAGCGGTCGGTTTAACCTTCGTGGTGCTCACCGAAAACACCTCGGCGCTCACTCAGTTTTCTATTAACGAACTGGTCGCAGCAGCCATTATGGCGGTGTTCGCCATGCTCTTCGGCACCCGCCATATTGAGGTCACCGAATACCGCAACGGCATGATTTTAGCCATTGCCTTTGAGTCTGCCATAAAACTTATTGCGCTACTGGCGGCCGCCGTATTTGCTTACTTGTTATTCAGTGAGGTATCGCCCACCAGCATGTGGCAACAGCTTAGCCACCCAACCAGCAAAGCCTGGAGCTGGGAAGCGCTCACCGAATTTGACTTTATTGTGCAAACCTTCATGGCCGCTGGCGTTATTCTATGTCTGCCACGCCAGTTTCACGTAGCTGTGGTTGATAACGTGAACGTTAACCACTTAAAAACCGCCCGCTGGGGCTTTCCTTTGTACTTAGTGCTGATAGCTGTCGCTATTGTACCCATCGCCTTAAGCGGCAGCTTATTCTTGGGCGGTGTCGACGGCGACACCTACGCCCTGCGTTTGCCCTTATTGCATGATCAAACCTGGTTAGCCGTGTTTATTTATATCGGCGGTTTTTCTGCCGCTACCGCCATGGTTATTATCGCCTCGGTAACCTTAAGCACCATGGTTACCAACGACGTCATCATGCCGATTATCTTGCAGCGTCGTAGCAGCTTCGCTACCAGCTTCCCAACCGGGTTTCAGCGGCGTTTGTTGCTTATTCGGCGGGTTGCCATAGCCACTATTTTGTTACTCAGCTACCTGTGTTATTACTTCTGGGCAGCGGGCACCGGCCTAGTTAGCATTGGCTTACTCGCCTTCTCGGTGGTGTTGCAGCTGTTACCCGCAGTGCTTGGCGGGTTGTATTGGCGCCGCGGCCACGCCCGTGGCGTTTACGTCGGTTTAGGCACCGGCCTTATTGCTTGGCTATTCGCGGTTGCGGTGCCCATGTACTTGCCACACCAAAGCACCGACACCAGCATTATCACCCAAGGCACCGTGATTAGCCTTGCCGTGAACACCGTGTTTTACCTAATGTTCTCGCTGCTGGCGGCACCACGCTTAATTGACCGCATTCAGGCCACCGCATTTGTGAAGCCGCGCTCACGCGTGCAAGAGCACACGGTTGGGCGCCATCATCAAGCCACCAATGGCGACATGACCCTGCTGCTACAAACCTTTGTCGGCGAACAGCGCACCGCGCAATTGCTTGACTACTTTGCCGAGTCGCAAGGCGCTCATGCAAGCCAAAGCAGCCACACCACCAAAGAAGACGTGGCCTCACGCGAATTCATTGACTACGTTGAACGGGTGCTCACCGGCGTGCTCGGGGCTGCTACCGCCCGCTCTTTAGTCGAAGCTGCGCTGCGTGACAGGCGCCTGCACCTAGAAGAAGTCGTACACTTTTTTGACGACACCACCCAAGCCCTGCAAACCCAGCAGTCTATTTTATTTAGCTCGCTAGAAAACCTTGCCCAAGGCATTAGCGTGGTTGACGCCGACTTGCGGCTTGTGGCGTGGAACAAGCGTTATCTAGACCTCTTCAACTACCCCGACGGCATGGTCAAACCGGGCCAGCCCATAGCCACTTTAATTCGCTACAACGCTGAGCGCGGCGAATGTGGCCCCGGTGAAATTGAAGAACTAGTCGCCAAGCGCCTTAAACACATGCAAGTCGGCTCGCCACACCGGTTTATTCGCCGTCGTGGTGACGGCCGCGTGATCGAAATGGTGGGTAACCCGCTACCCAACGGCGGCTTTGTAACCTCGTTCACCGACATTACCGAGCACGTAGAAACCCAACAGGCACTTGAAGAAGCCAACATTGACCTTGAGCAGCGCATTAATGTGCGGCAGAAGAAAATTCGGGAAATTAACAACGAGCTCACCGAAGAAATCGACCGTCGTCGCACGGTAGAAGTCGAGCTGAAAAAAGCCAAGCAAGAAGCCGAAGAAGCCAACGCGTCAAAAACCCGTTTCTTGGCGCTGGCCAGCCACGATATTCTGCAACCGCTTAACGCCGCACGCTTGTATTTGTCGGCCATGGACGAGCAAACACTCACGCCCAACAACCTGCAGCTAACCCATAAGCTCGACACCGCGTTGGCGTCTACCGAACACTTGTTAAGCACCTTGCTACAAATAGCCAAAATGGACCAAGGCGCGCTAAAGCCAAGCTTTCGTCATGTGCGTTTAAGCACCGTGTTGCAGCCTCTACTGCACGAATACAGCGTGCTCGCCGAGCAGCGTGGCATTCGCTTAAAAGCACGTCTGCACGACGGCGTGGTTTATACCGACCCCACCTATTTACGCCGTATTGTGCAAAACTTTTTATCCAACGCAGTGAAATACAACCGCGACAACGGCAAAGTGCTGCTGGCCGTACGCAAGCGCGGTGAGCATTTGCTCATTGCCGTATACGACACCGGCCTCGGCATTACCGCGCAGCAACGGCACCGCATTTTCGATGCCTTTTACCGCGGCTCCAACACCCGTGTTGAAGGTGTTGGGCTGGGCTTAAGCGTCGCCAAACGCATGAGCGAGCAGTTGCACTGTGAACTGCGCTTGAACACCGTTGAAGGCGCCGGTAGCTGTTTCTCGGTGCAGGTTCCTTTGGGGAACGCGGCTCAAGTGCATGAAAAACCAGAACAGCCAAGCACCACCGACTTACACCAAGGCCTCACTATGGTCTGTGTTGACGACGACCAAGAAAACCTCAACGCCATGCGCGCACTGTTAGAAAAATGGGGTTGTACGGTGGAAACTTTCACCAGCAGTGCCACGGTACTTGAATACGCGGCAACACACCCGCGCCCAACTGGCATACTGCTTGATTATCAACTTGGCGATGACGAGCACGACGGCCTAAGCCTCGCGCAAGCGTTACGCATGGTGTGGGGAGATAATTTATCGGGCGCTTTGGTAACCGCCATGAATGACGACGGCGTGCGCAGCCGCGCACGCGCCGAAAAACTGCATTTTTTAGCCAAACCGGTGAAACCCGCCGCCCTGAAATCACTACTGAAATACCTGGACCGGTAGCGCGGCGTTTTTTATCAAAAAGAGCGCCGCGCTACATCGTATTCGTTGACAGCGCGCGGCAAATGCCGCCGTTCAGATCAAGCACAGGCTCAGGAATCACCTCGCAGGTGCCCATTTCGCCAGTTTCTTGAATGTGTTCAATACGCAGTTGCGTATACTCGCTAACCAGCTGTTGCAACGCTTTCTCGTCCGTTACCTGCAACGAATACGCAATGTAATATTCAGGCCCGCCACAAGCGCGTTTACCCACCGCAATCATGCGACACTGGTCAATGCTATCCGCGCGAGCCACGCCCACCATTGAGCGAATTTGGTTATCCAATGCGCGCAGCCGTGCGTCACGAGAACCGTCTTCTACCGGATTCATAGCAGGCTCCTCTACTTTCACGTCAGCATTAGAATTCACAAGCTCATCAGTCTCTACCTTTTCTTTATCCACACAGCCCGCAACCGTCAAAGCAACCGCAACAGCCATGCCAACAACTCGTAGTCCCTTAACTTTCATGCTTATACCCTCACGTAAAAAAACGGCGATAGGTCTATCCTATCGCCGTTTGCGTTAAAACAACAGTATCTTAACGTTTACATTGTCACGTCGCGATTAAACCGCGCGACGGCGCAACCAAACTAATGGCAAGCCTAACAACACAAACAACCAACCGAATGCACTGCTATCTTTCTTCACAATAGTCACAGTGTGCTGTGACTGCACAGTTTCTAAACCATCAGAAACTGTTAGCAAGAAGGTTGCATCATCAGTTGCATCCACACGTGGCGCAGTGAAGCTAGCAACCGCAGTATTCGCGTTCGTTAACGAAATAGTTGGGCCGTCAATTAACTGCCACTGATACGTCAGGTTATCGCCGTCAGCATCACGCGTTGCGCTAGCATCAAGACGAACCGTTGCGTCAGCATTCACTGAAGCCGGCGCATTAACACTCACCGAAGGCGCACTGTTGGTGATTTCGATAGACACAGTGTTTTCAGTTGAAACACCGCCATTCTCGTCAACCACACGGTAGGTGAAGCTATCGGTACCAGTCCAGCCCGCTGGCGTGGTGTAGGTTGCCACCATACCGTCGAAGCTTAATGTGCCGTTTTCAGTACCGCTAACAACCTCAACGCTCAACGCACCTGTTGGATCAACATGCATTGGTAATACCGCGTCGTACGACAGTTCACCAGAGCTTACATTCAGTAAGGTTAAGAACTCACGGCCTTGCTCACCAACTGCACTTGTCAGGTCAATGGTCAATGCACGAGAGTGGCTACCTTCAGCATCTACCGCTGCTACGTCACCGAATGTCGCAACATTGGCGGCCAAGTCAACTTGTACCGTACCATTGTCACCTTCTTCAATGAGCGCACCGTAAACACCGCCGTTCGCTGGGTAAGCACCGTCATAACCGTAGTAAACAGTTTGGCCTACAGTACCGGTGATATCTTCGATACCAATCGCTGAACCCCAGTATGGAGCCTGCGTGCCCGTTTCAATGTAGTTGTAATACACTTCATTGCTGCCCATACGGAACCATGCGTTGAAGGTATAACGCTCACCGTTATTCGCTTCTGGGTATTCAGCGCTATGCCATGCTAACGCGTTGTACCACTCAAGAATAACCCAAGTGCTGCCCGCTGCATTTACCAGCGCATAACGTAGCTCACCTTCACCAGTATCAAACTGGAAGTCTGACCATAGTGGCGCTGCAACACCATTGGTGCCATCAACTTCTGGCATAAAGCCAGGCATGTAGGCCGTGTTGGTGCGCTTGCCGCCTAATTCAACGAAACCGTTGGTCCACATCACTAAGGTGCTGTATGCCGCCTCACCCATGTACCACTCTAAACCAGCCGGTAGCGTTAAGGTTAGGTAGGTTTCATCACAACCTTCTAAACAGGCCTTCTGGTGGCCAATACCGTAAGCAGACTGCAACGTGTCAAGGCTTAAACCAGCAAATGGGAATGACGCTGAAGCATCAAACACAAAAGCTTCATCAGGAGTTTTCTGCTGCG
The DNA here is from genome assembly GCA_018222985.1 of Gammaproteobacteria bacterium. Taxonomy (GTDB): domain Bacteria; phylum Pseudomonadota; class Gammaproteobacteria; order Enterobacterales; family Alteromonadaceae; genus Pseudidiomarina. Next base: position 324,927 of record JAAEZG010000002.1, on the reverse strand, counting down.
TACCTACCCAAGTGTACGAACGCGTTTCGGCATTGTACTCAGATGAAGTGCGTGTGCTTAAATCTTCAGTGACCAACAACGAAGAATCGTCAACGACAAAGTTTTCATCCGTTGGGTACTGTACTGACAAGGTCACTTCTTCACCGGTGCCACCAAGTGCAGCAACCGCTGACATGGTAAAGTCAGTACCCGCTAACAGTTCACCCGCAGTAATACCCGAAGCAAGAATGCTTGAGTCTTCTGAAAGCGCTGTATAAATAGCGACAGGTAATACAGCATCGGCATAGGTACCACTTGCGTCAGTGAACGTCACGTGACCAAACTGCCAGCCTTCGCCAGCTAGCGCGCCATTGACTTCCATTTCAAACGTCGCTGAACCACCTGCTGCTAAGCTTAATGACTCAGTAAAGGTTGCAGTCACGTTCGGGTTATCAAAGGCTACAGAAGCTTGCCAGTTCGCCGTAGTGCTACCTAAGTTGGTCGCTGTACGGGTAAAGTTACAGGTGTTCACACACATGTTGTTGGCAAACGAAGCACGGTCGAAAGTTACGCCCACGTTCATTGCCGCTGGCATTTCAAGACGACCCGCACCCACGTCAAACGCGTCAGCAGCAGTTTCACCGTCTTCTTTTAAAATTCCGCCTTTCGCTGAAGTCATCAAAATCGACTTCACTTGCTTAGGCGTTACGTCGCCATAGCTAGCTAGAACCAGTGCCGCAGCACCAGCCACATGTGGGCCAGCCATTGAAGTACCGCTCATCATCGCTAAGCCTGGACCAGGCGCCGCAGACAAGATATCGCTACCTGGTGCTGCAATTTCTGGTTTCAAGAACGACGAGTCGCCATTCGGGCCACGCGAGCTGAAGTCAGACATAATGTCCACAGCGGCTTCATTAATCGCTTTAAAGTTCGGATTAATCGTCGCTTGCATGCCGGCTTCCCAAGCGGCTTCAATTTCAGCGCCAGCCGCTTGTAAAATAGACACACCAGGTAAGGTCGCTGCACCCATGCTCATAATAATCACGCCTTCAGCGTTGTTATAAAGCACCATGCCTACAGCGCCAGCATCTTGAACAACGTTAGCTTTTTGCTCAAACGAACACGAACCACGACTTACCAAGGCGATTTTGCCAGCAAAAGCATCAGCTGCAAATGCGTTACAAGCTTCAATGTTGGTGTCGTCAACTTGTGACGCAGGCAACAATTCAGCAGTAATCGGCGAGTTAACTTGGAAGTTACCATTACCCATGTACGCTTCAATTGGGTCAAAGCCTGTTACGTCAAGCTCGTTACCAAATACACGGCCCGTTTGCGTGCTAGCTACCGTAATGGTTTCTTCAATACAGCCTGGGCAACCAACAGTTACCGGGCCTGGGCCAGAGTTACCAGCCGAAGTGACAGTAACCACACCCATTTCGTCTAACGACTGCATAATGCTGGTGTAGTAGCTGTTTGCTGGAGAACCACCAGCGCCACCACCCCAAGAGTTGTTAATCACGTCAGCGCCATCAGCTGCCGCGTCTTCAAGCGCTTCTGCCAAGCTTAAGGTTAAGCCTGAACCACGACCATCGGCGGTGTTCCACAACGCTTTATACACCATCAAGTTGGCGCCAGGCGCAACACCTGAGAAGTTCAACGCCACGCCGTTATAGGTAGCGCTTACAGGGTTACCCACAGCGGTACCTGCAACGTGTGAACCGTGACCGTTCATGTCCCATGGCGAGTCCATAAACTCATCTGGGTGAACCGAGCTTACCGCTTCATAAAAGCGGGCAACCGCAATCTTGTCGTTACACACCGTTGGGTTCGCATCACACCAGTCAGCGCCAGCGGTGCTGTCAACCGCAACAGGGTCATGGCCGTTGTCGGCAAACATTGGGTGATCAAATGTCACACCAGTATCAATAACCGCAACATTAATGCCTTTACCAGCAGCGGCTTGGCCACCTAATTGTTGCCATGCTTGGGCCGAACCAATTAAGTCATTAGAAGCGTCCATATTCACGTAAACAACGCTGTCTTCGTGCACCGCTTTCACACCCGGCACACCGCGTAAACGTTGCTTCAAGTCACCGCCATGGTACTCAACAATCACACCGTTAAAGGTTAGCGTTAAGCTGGCTTTCTCTTGCAAGTCAGGAATACGTTTTTTCACTTCAGACATGACCAAGCTTTGACGCTTCGCCAAGTAATTCGCGTACGACTCAACCTTAGATGAGTTGATATCAAGACGTTTTTCGCCAGATGCTTGCGCTGAAGTAGCCTCAAAGCCCGCAATACCACCTTTATAAGTGGCCACTGCCGGCTCAACAAATTCAATTAAGAAACGCGTCGGTTGAAATGCTTCGCGCTGTAAGCCGCCTTGAACTTTCTGTGGAACTTTTTGTTCACGAAGTTCCGCAGTGCGTTCAACCGCTTTGATGCTCGCATCAACCGCTTGAAACTCTTGTGCCACCGCGGCCGACATGCTGGTTGCAGCAGCAACCGCGACGGCGAGTGTGGACCAACGAGCTTTTAGAGTTGTTTTCATTGCTCTTCCCTTGTGTCTGATAAATACAAAAACCTTTGTTCACGTGCACACTCGTGCACTTGTACAAAAGCACTGTACGAATTTACCACATAAAATTTACGATTGAAGCTATTTTGTTACTCAGGTGTAACAAAGTGTTTCAAAGCGCAAAAAAATACGTTTTAAGGGGCGGGCGTTTCTAACTGCAAGCGCTCGGCCAGCAGCACCGCTTGCGTACGGCTATACACGCCTAACTTGCGGAAAATAGCGGTAATATGAGCTTTCACCGTGGCTTCGGTAATACTCAATTGGTAAGCAATTTGTTTATTTAACAAACCTTCGTGTAACAAATACAACACGCGGTATTGCTGAGGGGTTAAGTCGGCGACTTTTTTGGCCAGTTCTTGATCTTCGTCCGTTAAGTTATCTAACCTGCCGCGCATGGCTTCCGGCACCCAAGTGTCACCTTGCAAAATCACATCAATGGCCTCGGCAATTTGCGCTGAAGGTAAGCTTTTGGGGATAAAACCAAGCGCACCAAAACCAATGCACTTGGCCACAACAGTGGCGTCATCTGAGCCGGAAATAATCGCCACCGGCAACAACGGAAAGTCTTCACGAATACGAATTAACCCGTATAAGTCACCGCTGCCTGGCATGTGCAAGTCTAATAGCAGCAAATCAAGATCATCGTCTTCGCTAAGCGCCGCCAGCGTGGCGTCTAAATCGCCCGCTTCGCGCAGCGTTAACTCAGGATAATGGTTCGCGAGCGCGCCCTGCAGCGCCTCGCGAAACAAAGGATGATCATCCGCTATTAAAAATTTTGCCATATTCGATCCGTTCCACGTCGGTACGCGTCGCCCATACAATCACGACGCTGCGCGTCACCCAGCGTAGAACGCCGGGCTACTTGTTTAATCGATTTTCTATCAACGAATCTACCACAGACGGATCAGCAAGCGTAGAGGTATCGCCTAAGTTTTCAAACTCATTGGCGGCAATTTTGCGCAGAATACGGCGCATAATCTTGCCCGAACGGGTTTTTGGCAAATCAGGCGTCCAGTGAATAAAGTCAGGCGTAGCAATGGGGCTCAACTCTTTACGCACCCAGTCACGTACCTCTTTGGTCAACTCATCAGACACTTCCGTGCCTGCCATGGCCGAAACATACACATAAATGCCCTGACCTTTCACATCGTGCGGGTAACCCACCACAGCGGCTTCAGAAATCTTCGGATGCTCAACCAGCACCGACTCAATTTCCGCGGTACCCAAACGGTGACCCGACACGTTCAATACGTCATCTACACGGCCAGTAATCCAGAAGTAACCATCGTCGTCACGGCGCGCACCGTCACCCGAGAAGTACAAGTTTTTATACGCCGAGAAATAGGTTTGCTCGAACCGCTCGTGGTCGCCCCACAAGGTACGCGCTTGGCCCGGCCACGAGTCTTTAATCACCAAGTTGCCATCAACCGCACCCTCAAGCTCATTACCGTCGGCATCCACTAACGCCGGCTGCACCCCAAAGAATGGCCGCGTCGCCGAACCCGGCTTCAAGTCAGTCGCACCCGGCAACGGCGTAATCATAATGCCGCCCGTTTCAGTCTGCCACCAAGTATCCACAATGGGGCAACGGCTCTCGCCAATCACTTTGTAGTACCACTCCCAGGCTTCAGGGTTAATCGGCTCGCCCACCGAACCCAACGTACGCAATGACTTACGCGTCGAGGTTTCCGCAGCAGCAGTGCCCTTCGCCATCAACGCACGAATTGCTGTTGGCGCGGTGTATAAAATATTCACGCTATGCTTATCAACCACTTCACCAATACGGCCCACCCCCGGGTAGGTTGGCAAACCTTCAAAAATTAACGTGGTTGCACCGTTCGCTAACGGCCCATAAACAATGTAGCTATGACCAGTAATCCAGCCCACATCGGCCGCACACCAGTACACATCGTCTTCATGGTAATCAAACACCAGCTCGTGGGTCATCGACGCCCACACCATATAACCACCGGTAGTGTGCAACACACCCTTCGGCTTACCGGTTGAACCCGAGGTATACAAAATAAATAGCGGGTCTTCCGCGCTCATCACCTCTGGCTGACACTCCGCTGGCACATCTTTCACCAATTGGTCCCACGCCACGTCGCGGCTATCGTCCCACTCGGTTTCACCGTGCGTTACTTTGGCCACCACCACATGCTCAACACTTGGGCAACGGTCATTACGCAAAGCCTCGTCTACGTTGGCCTTCAACGGCGTAGTTTTGCCGCCACGACGACCCTCGTCGGCAGTTACCACAACCTTCACGCCACAGTCATTCACACGATCAGCAATCGCGTTCGGCGAAAAACCACCAAAAATAACCGTATGCACCGCACCAATACGCGCACAAGCCAACATCGCATAAGCCGCCTCAGGCACCATCGGCATATAAATCGCCACCCGGTCACCCTTCTTCACGCCCAGCTTCTTCAAACCATTGGCAAAACGCGAAACCTCATGATGCAGTTGCTTATAACTAATCTCATCACTAACACTTGGGTCGTCACCTTCCCAAATAATCGCCGTTTTATCACCGCGCTCCGCCAAATGACGGTCCACACAGTTGTAGCACGCATTCAAGGTACCATCTTCAAACCACTTAATGCGCACATCGCCCGGCGCAAAACTCGTCTCTTTCACTTTGCTAAACGGACTAAACCAACTTATACACTGACCATGCTCACGCCAAAACCCGTCAGGGTCTTTCACGCTCTGCTCATACATGGCTAAATAGTTGTCATTATTTACTAGCGCCCGCGCCTTGGCATCCGCCGGCACTTTATACGTCTCGTGCTGCATAAAACCTCCTACTTCGTTATTCGTTAGTCGTTATTCGTTAGTCGTTATTCGAAGACCGCTGTCTTCAATACCCCAGCTCTCCGCACATAGCGCGACTTTAACAGTGCGAAATACAATCAAGAGCGAACAGAACCACGAGTAACGAATAACGAATAACGAATAACGCATTTTTAATTGTGTATACCTTCAGATATTGAGCTCGATCAAGCCATTAGACCATAGTCTAGATTGATAACTAGCGCATCATGTTAAAAGCTTAAACCATACGTATTTCGTTATTCGTGCACTTCGTTGTTCGTGCGTCCGGCTTCGCCTCACTGTTGGTGATTGGCTTTTCCGAACAGCGCGCAGTGCGAACCAACAGCGAAGCGCACGAATAACGAATAACCTATAAAGCCGCGCGAAGGCACCCGGCTAATATCCAATATCCAATAGCTAATAACGTATTTGATCTTACAAAACAGGAGCACAGTAATGTTGCACAAAAACCTAACCAAATCGCTAATTGCCAGTGCCGTACTTACCGGCTTCGCAGGCGGCGTAGCCACCACCGCACAAGCTGCCGACGGCCCAGAATGGTCATTTAGCGGCTATGTAAAACTCGATGCCATGATTTCAGACTATGGCGATGGCTCAGCCGGTAATGGTACTGACCGCAACATTGGCCGTCAGTTCTATATTCCAAGCTTAACCCCGGTGGGTGGCCAAGGCGATGACCAAGTCACCGACTTCCACGCCCGCCAATCGCGCTTCTTCTTCGACGTGAAACAAACGCTGGAAAACGGCGAAGCCATTAGCGGCCGCATTGAAATGGACTTTTTGACCCTACCAAGCGGCGACGAGCGTATTTCTAACTCGTACGCGCCACGCTTACGCCAAGTTTACTTAACCTACAAAAACTGGATGATCGGCCAAGCCTGGTCAAACTTCCAAGACTTGAGCATTTTGCCAGAGTCAGTTGACTTTGTTGGCGCCACCGACGGCATGGTGTTTATGCGTCAGCCGCAAGTACGTTATACCGACGGCAACTGGTCGGTATCTGTTGAAAACCCAGAAACCACCGTGAGCTTAATCGATCCAGGCACAGGCGCTGTGTCTCGCCAAGCAACCGGCGAAGGCTTAATGCCAGACTTTACTGCGAAGTGGAAAAACAAAACCGGAAACTTGTCATACAGCGTGGCTGGCTTAGTTCGCCAACTGGCTTACGACATTGACGGCGATGGCTCTGACGAAACCACTGCCGGCTACGGCATCACCATTGGCGCCAAGTACGCGTTTGACGGCGGCAACGACATTCGTGCGTCGTTCACCACCGGTAAAGGCATTGGCCGTTATTTAGGCTTAAACACCTACAACGGTGCCTACGTAACGCCTGGCAACAACCTAGAGTCACTCGGTGTTAGCGGCGTCACTTTCGCGTACCGCCACCACTGGACCGACACCACCCGCTCAAACTTTGTTTACAGCCGCGGTTGGGCCGACAACAAAGACAACCTAGAAGGCTCATTGGCGACCGAATTCACCCAGCGCATTGGCGTGAACGTGATGCACTCAGTCGACAAAAAGCTCACCTTCGGTGGCGAAGTCTCACTAGCCAAGCGTGAAAACGAAGCTGGCCAAGACGGCGACCTCACTCGCCTGCAATTCATGGCCATGTACAGCTTCTAAAGTGCAACGACGATATCGGCTAGCAGATATCAGATAGCAGATAACTGCGAAAGGAAAAGGCACCGAGAGGTGCCTTTTTTAATACTGACCACGTGATATTAATATCTAATAGCTAAAATCGTTTGTGTCTTTCATCAAACCAACGCATTGAAAACGTTGCTGCGGGCAGCAAGGGCTTGATGGGCTTGAGGATGATGCTGATGCGCACCGGTCGTACAATCAGCCGCCGCACACCAAACAAATCCGTTAAAATGCCCTTCGTCTTAGTCTATAGCTGCATTAGAGAAGGAAGACGTTAGACGTTAGACGTTAGACGTTAGACGTTAGACGTTAGACGTTAGACAGGAGAGTGTATGGTATGCCCTTTATTTTTTCGCTGTTCAGTTGCAGCAGAAAAGTTACATTTGAGCATGCTAATTTGTAACTTTTCTGCTGCAACTGAACACCTTTTTATTTAAGGGGTACCCCATACACTTAGCCTGACGCTTAGCCATACAGTTAGCCTGACACTTAGCCATACGGATAGCCTGGCACTTCACCTGAAGCTTTAACGCTAATTGGAACACGGAGTGCCAAGTCACGGTTCAAGCGCTGCGCTTCAGTTTCGCATATCAGTGGGCCGGTCGGGGCCGGAGCACCGAGCCGGAGCACGGGGCCGGCTCCAAGTGTATGTTGTTAGACTACACCATGGGTTTGGTGACGTTGCCGTGGGCGCCGGCGCGGTTGAAAATACTGGTAATACGGGCCGAGCGCACAATCAGCCAGGTCATGCCGAACAAACCTAAGCCCAACGCCAACGCTAGCCAGCGGTTGTATACCGTAGCCGAATAAATGCCGCCGTTACCAACTGGCACCGGCTCTACCGGTGCAATGGGCAAGCCATAGCGATTCGCCAAGTTTTTAATGCCAATAAAGTGCACGCCCGGAATATCTTCTTGCAAGAAATAGCCCATCACGGTGTCGACCGCGAACGCGCGCGCTGGGGCGTCTTTTTGCAGGCCCGACTTAAACATATCGTCAATACCTGGCGGGCCCACAATCGTTGCACCACCGCCCACATTCACGAACGCTTTGTAGCTGCGATCAGCCGAATATTCACGGAAGATCGCAATACGGTCGGCCACCGCTTCTTGGTAATTGGCCGGTTCAATCATGGTAATATCAGCGCGGTTAATCGACCCACGTAGCGAATCAATGCCTTCGTCCGAAATGCCAATACCGCGGTCTTCAATACCGCCTAGCGAGGCATAAATTGGTTTCATCGAAATCACCCCAGCGGCACGCAGCTCGCGCTCCATGTCCAACCAAGTAAAGCCAGGCACATTGGCGCCCCATTGTGACGACGACGCCGACGCAATTATAACGGCATCGGCGCCCAATGCTTCAAGCGCAGAATACACAGCTAAGTTCATGGCCGGAAACGAGCCAGAAACCGTAACCGCCACCAAGTCGCCTTGTTGCACCCCGGCTTCGGCTAATAACTTCACCGCCACCGCGGCCCAGTTAGGGTTCACCGTGGTTTGTTTTGACTCGCGTCCACCTTGGTTGGTGGTCACAATGGAGTTCTCTAAGCCAATTAAGCCTGAGCGCTGTGGGTCAAACTCTGGGTTAATGGGCGCGCGGGCAGCACGCAATGGCTTCAATACGTCCATGCCTTCGCGCATAATTTTGGCGGCGTTCACCATGGTGGCGTAGTTTTTATCCACCACCGGGTCGCGTTGACGCAGGTTTTCTGCCAACACCAAGGCTAATAACGCCAATGCAATCAAAAATACTTGGCCCCACAGCGGAACACCTGAAGAGCGCCAATAAATCTTGGTAAATTTGCTCATGTTAATACTTCTCCTTTACCTAACTGGTGCTTACCAACCCGGCATTTGAAACGCGCGACTCGCTTCGTACATGTGCAGCGACTCGGGCATAATGGCGATCAGCGCTAAGCGCACCAGTACCGCGGTTACGGCTAAACCGCATAGGGTTTGCAACACGCCTTGGCGCTCAAACCAAATAGCAATCAGGCCCGGAATAATGTAGCCAATAATGCTGCTTTCCATCACCATCATCATAAAATTCGACTCTAGCGCTTGTACTTGCGCTTGCGCTTCGTCTACGCCGGCTATCATTTGCAAGTCGGTCCAATTCACAAGGTTGCCAATAAACAAGTCAAACAGGCCGGCAATAATATAACCGGTTAGAATCATGATGATGGTTTGACGGCGGCCATACACAATCACGAAGCTAGAAACGATTTTGACAATTAAATAGGTTACAAAAGCAGCAACCAGCGTCAGAATAAGACTTAACGGGTCGGTCAGTTGCAGGGCAACATAACCCGGTACCACTAACCCACCGGCCGCCAAGCCTAGAGTTTGTGTGAGTAGCAATGTGAAAAACAGGCCAATACCTATGGCCACGGCCAATATATTCAGCGCTATCATAATTCTTCCTCGTTTACGGCTCGGTTTTGGAAAAAGCGCGCGACTTCTTCGCCGCCACCATGAATATTACACATGCCGACAATCAGCGCGTTACCCAGCGATTGTTCCAGCAATACTTCGGTAATTTCAGTCATATGTGCGCCCTCCATGACCAGTAATTTGTCGGGGTCTAACCCGAATTTCATGGCTTCACGCACAAAAATAAAGGTGCCAGAGCCCATCAACACCACTTTGTCGGCGGCGGTCCAATCAACCACGGCTTCGGCCATTTGTTGCGATCGATGCGGGCGGTCGGCACGGCAGTTGATCAGCATGATTGAGCGCCGCTTGCTGCCATCAAGTTCGCCATGTTTGGCCAGCATGTTTTCCCAAATGCGTCCGGTCGACTCAGGGTCATTGGCGGCGAAGGCATTGACAAACACCAGCTCGCGCTCAAAGTAACGCACGTGCAGCACTTGCATGGCGCCGGCTTCGGGTTCAAGCGCGATCATGCCCTGCAGAGCGGCGTCGCGCTCAACGCCCAAGTGAGCACACACTTTCAACGCCAAGGCGACGTTTTCAGCGTGTTCGGCGTATTTGAATTGCGCGAGGGTATCGTCAGAAATAGCAGCAACTTCATCTTCGGTTACGCCATGCAGTTCGCTGTGGCGGTCGTGGCAGGAATCTTTGAATACATCGAGTAAGTCACGCTCGGCAGTGAACAAGTTGCCGCGCACGGGCGTGCTGCCCGCTAATGCTAGCGCCACATCGCGCTCACCGGGGCCCATGACGTCGAGGTGATCCGCCCGCGCGTTGGTAATCACCCCAACGGTAGAGCGCACCATGCGCAGCTCGCTTAGGCTTTGGTAATGGGGCTGCAGCGCCATGCATTCCACCACCACAATGTCGGGCTTCAGGGTGGCCATGCGTTTAAGCATGCGCATTTGCTCAATAATATTGGCGCCGCTAATGCGGTAGATGGGAAATTCGCGGCCGTCAGGGTCGGTCATGGCGGCGGCTGAGCCGGTGGTTTTGGCGCACACGCGCTTGCCACCACCGCGCAGGCCAGCGGCAATAAGCCGCGTGACGCTGGTTTTGCCGCGCGTGCCGTTCACGTGCACACGCACCGGAATGCCACGCAGCAACAGCCGGTGCCGCAGCGCCTCAAAGGCGCCACCCAACACCAGCAACAACCAAATTAATATGACAATGCCGAGTAATACAGGAAATGACATTGGCTAATCCCTTTTCTTTAGAATGTAAATTACCTACATAAGTGTATGTAAGTAATAGACGAAAAGATCGGGATTAACCAAGGTTTTACGTTTGTAGCCCTTACTTCAGCATGGCCTCAAGTTCGGCCTTGGTTTTTTCGAGCATGAAGGTTTCGTACATGGCTTGTTCAGACATTGGGTCAGCATCGACGCCGCTCATGTTCATCATGTTGTCGAACAATTGCTTCGGCTCGTCCATAACCACTAACGCGCACAGCTGCTTTTGGCCGTCAATTTGCGCCAAAGTAACTTCTTTCGGCACTGAGCCTTCAAGCACTTCAGAGCTTAGCTGCTGGCTAGCCTGCTCAAAAGAGCTGCTTACTTCGGCTTGCACACCTTCCGTGGTTTTACTGCTGTAGGTTTTATCCAACACCGCAGCACGGGTACGAATTTGCTGGGCAAGGTCGTTACGTGCAGCGGCAATAACCTGCGAGCGATCAATTTGCATCTGTCCGCTCCACTGCACACATTGCGAGCTCGCTAAAGCACCGTCAACCACAGGGTTAAACACCCAGCTTGGTGCGTTGTCTTGCTCGTTTTTGGTTACTTCACGCATGGTGTTCGCGCCGTCGTTAGAGCTACAAGCAGCTAACGTCATGACAGCGCCAAGCGCCAATAACCCTTTGAATTTGTTGTTCTTCATAGATTAAATTCCTCTTGGTAATATTTTTGGCGCGAAGTAACTTTGCGCAAATAATTTTTGGTTTCAGTGGCCGGCAAGTTCGCCATTAAACGGTCATAAATCTGCCGCGCCGTCATGCGGTTCGCTACCCGCGTTGCATCCGCCAACTTGTTGCTATTGGCAATGGCTTTTGACACGTTGCCAGGGCCTGTGTTGTATGCCGCAATGGCTAAATACAAACGGCTTTCTGTGTCGCGTACATCTTTGAAATAGCGATTATTTAGCAAGTGTAAATAAATCGTGCCCGCCTGTACATTCTGATCGGGGTCATACAAATAATCGGCCGACAGCAATTGCTGCTCACCATGCATGTATTCGGTGATATCCCGGCCGGCGGAAGTTGGCACAATTTGCATTAAGCCAAACGCCGGAATAGGCGAACGCGCCAACGGGTTAAAACTAGATTCGGTATGAATAATGGCCATAACTAACGCTGGCGACAAGCCGGCCTGCGCTGCATAAGCCTTCGCCAGCGGTAACATGCGGCTAGCGCGATCATTGCCTGCAGCTGGCGGCAACTTCACCTTCACCACGGTACGGTCGGCACGGCGTTCAACCTGCGCTTGCTGCTTGCTCACTTGGGTAAACTGCGCCGGCAACACCGACTGACCTTGCATGCGCGCCGAGCTGCGCACATTGCTAAAATTCATGCCTGCAGAAATATGAATGGGGTCTTGGCTGACTGCCGTCGAAAGTTTGGTAGAGCCTAGCTCGCGCACTTGGCGCAACGCTTCGTTTACCGCGCTTTCTGTGTCAGCCGTGCCTTTAGCACCAGAACCAGCACCAGCGTCCAGAATTTCCACCGTCACGGTATCGGTTTCATAGTCCACCGTGGTGCGCTGACGCTGGTCGTCGCTGTATTTCACCCACTGGGTTTTATTGGAAACCTTGGCGTCGCTCCAATGTTCGCGAAGCTGCTGAATGTAATCCGCTTCGGCTTGCTGCCAGCGCGCCACAAACTCGGCAAAGGCTTTTTCTTGATCTTGCTTAAACTGCGAAAACTGTTGTTGATTGCGCTTCTTAAATTCAGCAAAGTCTTGTGCCTGCGCTACTGCAACAGGGCTAGTGGCCAACTGGCTAAGCACCACGGCACTAGCCACCACTGCATTAGCCGCTACAGCACTAGCCACTACAGCACTGCTTGCTAGTACACCGCTCGCAAAGAAGCCATACGCCGCCATCGCCGTCGCTACGCCCGCACGTTTCAATGCTGGCTTACGTGCTGGCTTCCGTGCTGGCTTACCAGCTGGCTCACATGCTGGCTTACACATGGCCTTCAACATCGGCTTAAAAATAACTGGATAAATCTTTGGCTTGTTCGGCTTCATAGTTGCGTTTCCCTTGCTGTGCTGCCGGAATCAAGCGCCGGCAGTCTACTGCGTCACACTGTGTCGCAAGCGCGAGCGCGATATCGTATTCGTGGCCTGCAATATAAATCTGCATGGCGGTAGCGCGTGCTTCATCCAATTGCAGCGCTTGCGCATCAAGATTGCTCTGCAAATAATTCAGTTGTTGCTCTGGCGCAGCTAGCTTGGCAATCAGCACCACGCCGTCGGCTGCACTCACTGGGTTACGTAGCGCCAACCCTAGCAAGCTTTTCAGCTGCTCAGCGGTTAAATCCGGGTGCATTTGCCAAGCAGCGCGCACTGCCGTTCCTGCTAAATTCGCGGCGCTATCACCCGGCTCTACGCTGCCAGAACAACGAATTTCTTCGTCGTCATGGCTCAGCACCTTAAAACCGTGAATTTCGCCGGCAAAATAGCCCGCTTGCTCAGCAATGCGAAACCCCACCTGCTCGGCCAACGCATCACGCGTGGCCTGCAAATGAGGTTGCACCAACTTATTGCGGCACAGGCTTATCCAAGCTTGCTCGGGCAGCTTGCGGTCAATCACCACAGTCGCTTGCGACTCGGCATTCGCCAACCCAGCCGCAGGGCTAGCCGCCAACGACTCCCCCGCAACCGCCAACCCAGTCACGCCAATACCCGTGACCAATAGTCCCGACAATAGCCCCGATATAAAACGTGCCGCGCTAAGCATTATAAGTCATCGTCCTTCGACACTTTACCCGACGCACCACGCGGGTTCGCACCCTTGTTGTTCACGCCACCGCGTGCATCACGTGCGTCTTTGCCCCGCGCCTGTTGATCACGCGCGGCTTCTTTGGCCGCGGCGCTTAACGACGGCGCGTAAACTGCCACAGTGTACTGCCAGTAGCCGTCTTCACTGACAAAGCTACGCAAGCCAACGCCTGGCGGCAATTGGCCTTTGGTTAACGAGCCATAATCTTGGGTTTCTTTAAACTGGTTCAAAAACACCGTGCGCTCTTGGTCAAGTTTTTCGACTTCGCTTGGGTCTTGCAACACAGGGTCTTCATATTCGAACTGTTCAGTTGACTCTACTTGGCTTTCGTCAAAGCTACCGCGCCAGTAAATTTCTTCACCTTGCATGGTGCCTAACAACGCGGCACGAGCGCGCGTTTGCGACTGACGCATAGCAGCGTCGGCCAAACGCGAAGCAATACGGGCGTTATTGTTCTGGCGAATAATGGCAGAACCAAAGCCCATCAGCACCACTTCACCAGTGTTGGCGTTGGTTAATACTTTTGCGCCAAGCGGCGGCATCACACCTTTTTGAATGTCTGAAACCACTTGCTTAAACACTTCGTTCGGGTCTGAAACCACGTTCACCGCACCCGTGTTGGCTTGAATTTGCTCACGGGTTTTCGGGGTTGAAATCACACTAATACGCACTGATTTTTTGTCGGTGTCGTCAAACACATCGTAAGTCACATAACCGGCCAACGAGCCTGCAACCGAGTCAGCACAGCCTTCTTTGCTGCTGGTTGAAGTGTTACCCATGCTGTCGGTGCCACTGTCAATGTAGTCCATTTGCATGCTAACTAAGTTGCTACATACAACTTCCGCGCCTTTTTGATATTCCACCAAACCCTTTTTGGCCGCCAAAAACGCTTGGTTATAAGCCGCGCGCTTCGACAATAAAGTCGCATTAATGTTGTCGTAGGTTTGGTATGAAGCCGACCCCGTAGACAGCAAGCCTACGCCGCTACCCACGGCAATGGTCATCACGCCGTCTTGGGTATTATCAATAAGCTGTTGGTGAGCAACACTCACTGCCGTTGCTTCATCGGCGGCAATCACAATACCGTCTTCAACAACCACGTCTCCTTGTGGCTCGACCGCTTGCCCTGGACGCGCGGGTACCATGTCGGTTAAGTCAAAGTCCTGCGCCTGTGCTGGCACTGCCGCACACCCCATCCAAGCTGCCATGACGGCGACAGCGATACGATTTTTTGTCATCGACTTCATAGGTCGTCCTTAATTAACAAAGAATAATTAATTATAAAAATAGAATTTGAAATTCGTTTTCAAATTGCGCTTGTGGCAACGGGCCATTCAACACGGGGCCTAACGCCTGCTGCAGCGCTGAGGCTAAATCAGCGGCGCTGCCGTTATAACGCAATTGCGCTAACACCGTTGAACTATCGCCACCAACCACCACGTCACGTACGCCGCCGATGGTACGCAAGATACCCGGCAGCTCCTGGCTAGAAGCCATGTACTTACGGGCAATTTTAATTTCATGCACCATACCGCCTTGCGCCACCACCTTCATAAACGCTTGGCGCAACGTTTGTTGCAACGCCTCGGTTTGCGTCGGGTCGGCTAAATGCACTTCCATCAAGTCATTCATCACCATGTCAGAGTCAGGCAATGCCAACAAACTCGGATCATTGCGCCATTTGCCGTAAATATTACCCGATAAGTCAGCCACCTGAACATTAAAGTCTAAGCTAGCATTGTTGCCACGACGGCGTAAATCACCAAACGCGGTCACTGTTAATGGCGCCGTTTTGCTCACTTCAATGCCGTTTTCTGACAACCACACCGCAATAAAGCTGCGTAACGGCTCTGGCGCGTCTACATTCACCCGCGGCGAACCAATGGCTTGCAATAAATCATTGCTGGCCTGGGCCACATCTTGTTGTGCCACCACTGCTTCTAAGGTTACTTTCACGCCACCGTTAGGTAACTGCTGGGTGTCTAATAACTGCCAGCGCTTGACAAAACCATCGCTGCGCGAGTGCAACTGTTGCGCCAATACGTCGCGCATGGATTCCTGCACGTCATCATTATTTTGCGCAAATTCTGAGTTGGAATATTGAGTAAAATTATTCTGCAACCACACGCCAACCACTTGCGAAACCGCACGCTTCAAGCCGTCCATTTCAGCAATTTGGCGCGCCGTTTGACCAGTTTTTGAAGGCCAACCTTCGCCATCAACCACCACCGCAACTTCGGCCGCAGCGTCGTCCCACTGCAAGCCGTCGTCGCTAACTGAGTCAGCGTCAGCGCCCTGTGGTAAAGTAACCACCACACAGGTGTCGTTGCCCTGAATATAAGGCTTGCCTAACACCACCGGCAGCGCCTGCGCCGACAGGCCGCTTTGGCTGCCTTGCTGCAAGCTTTCTAGCCAGCTAATTTGCGCTTCGTTGTCCACGCTGCTAAACGAGTCAGCACTGCGTTGAAATTCACGTAGCGCCGCCCCTTGCAAAAAGGTTGCCAGCTCGCTGGTTGCCTGCGCTTGAGCTTGCGCGACAGCAGTTGGCCCGCGCCCATAGGCACAGGCTTCTGCATAAATATCGCCATGGCTTTTAAAGCCCACGCTATCGGCCACAACAACGCTGGCTACCAAGCCACAACCCATCGCCAATAAACGATACGATTGTGTGCGTTTTATCATGTGCGGTTCTCCAAGAAGTTTGCTGGGGTACCTACCGATACCGCAAAAATTTTGACGCCGTTGGCTGGGCGATAAATACCGTTTTTAGCCACATTTTCCACTTGCTCTGCTACGTCACTGTTTTTCCACTGAGTAATTTCGCCAATGGCGCTGTTACGCGAAGGGTTCACGTGCGCCACACCAATGGGCTCCACAAAACCGGCTTCGTATTGAAAAATAATCATGGTTTCGCCCGGTAAAACACCGGCGTTTTGGCCACGGTCTAGGCTCACTTGGTTGCCCTTAATACCCATCACCTGTGCGGTGGCTGGCATTTCTGACAACATACGAGTGAGCAAAATATCAATACCGCGCGAGGCCATGTCGTTAATCACCGCGTTTACATGCGCCGAGTCAAAATAACGGAAGCCGCTAACATAACGGTTATTGGCCATAATGAATTTCAGCTCGTTACGCTCGCGCACATCACCCGAAGTCACCCGCACTTTACCTAAGTTCGGGTACGACATCAGCTCACGCGTGAACGGGTTCAATACCGCTGAAGTCAGCTCCAAGGTGTAGTCCATCCAACCGGTAATACTGCCTTCGTTTTTCACTGTGCGCAGAGTGTCAATTTTTACCACGTAGTCTGGCTTTAACACGCGCTCAGCACTAGCGCGCTGCGCCAAATCACGCGCGCCTTGCTGCTCTAAGTAAGTTTCTTTTTCAGCGGCAATTAAATCATCGTCTTGAGTAATAATACGGAACCGGTTAATGCCACTAAATTGGTTTTCTAGCATCATCAATAACTGGTTGTCGTCATACTCACGCAATGCTTGCACGCCTTGGCCTTCACCGCCCACGTCGGTGCCACCAAAGTACATACGCACCACGGGTTTCTTCAGTGGGCAACCGTCGTTTTCGTTGCTCGGGTCAAAAGTACAACGGTCTAAGCCTTGGGTGTCAAAATAGGCCGGAATTTTAATGTCGCTGTCTTTAAAGTCATAAGCACTACGGGCAACCTGAGCCTGCGAAGAGCGGTTGGTGACGTTGGTTTTGCTGGTTTGCTCAGCAGGCGTCGACTGACACGCTGACAACACCAATACCGCCAGTGCCGATACACTAATTTGTTTAAATTGCTTTAGCTGCATGAAAATTTTCCTAGTCATTCACAGGTTTAAAAACCAATTATTGAAACAACCACACACTCAATGGGCGGTCTAATAAATCCAGAATTTGTTGTTCAGCGTCCTGCTCAGCCTGGCTGGCCGAATTGCCTTTGCCAACGGCGCGCAAGGTTTGCTGCTGCAATACTTTGGTTGGCGTGCTGGCCGGTGACACATGCACCACCACTTCGCGCCGCTCAAAAAACTGATTGCCTTTGTTGGCCGTTTGCTTTTTCTGCGTCAAACGCACCCACAAACGATCGTTTGCGGCACTGGGCAGCTGCGCGCTTAAGCCACCAACTAATGGCGTTAAGGTGCGGTCGGCAATCACGCGTACGCCGGCAACTTGCCACACACTTTGCACATCGCGCTGCAATTGCTCCAGCTGCATGCGCAGCATAGGTTGGCCGCCACCTAGGGCCGCCATAGCACGCTCTAAGCGCAATGCGTCTAAAATTTGTTGACGATACTGCAAGGCCCACAACAGCTGTGCCGTTTCGTCGTCATACGGAAACGCCAAGCTTTCAAAAGGCCGCACTTGATCGTGCAAACTGCTAATAATCGCTTCTTTGGGCACCGCTAACAGCACCGCAAACTCTATCCCGTCAGGGCTTTGTAATGCAGCCGTGCGTTGCTCTTCAATGCTTTCTACCTTAACCCCAAGCGCCTCAATGGCCGAGCGTTGCTCAAAGTCATCACGCACAGTGACCGCGTCGTTAGACTTGGCACGAGCCATCACACTGCGTTGCAGCACTTGCACATCGGTCGAAATTTGCAGCACCACTTCCGCCAAAGCATGTTGGCGGGCAGCGCTTTTAGAAGCGCCAAAACCCAAGCCATACAGGTGGGTGTCTGGGTAATCAGAGGTAGGCGCAAAAACCCACTGCGGCCACTGCGCCAACTCATTGGCACCGGCTTGCATGGGTTCCTGTGTAGGCTTTTGCATGGGCTTCAACATGGAAGCTTGAGCTGTGCCTGTTGCTGCTAAAGCTAGCAGCAACAGCGCACCAAACCACTTCAAGAATGCCATTACGACTTCGCTTCTAACTCAGTCTGTAAAGCATTAATTGCTTCAATGGTTTCTTCGTCAATTGAAATCAACTCGCTTGCTTCAGTCGCTAAAGCCAAGTGGTCTTTCGCGCGCTCTAAAGCTAAGAACACGTTGTTTTGCGGAGTTTGTTCACCGCCGCCCATTAAACCACCCAACGATGACAACGCCATCGCTTGTGCAATATCACTGTTGTACTGAGCTAAAATATACGCAGCTTTACCGCCCTCAAGAACGATTTCGGCCAAAAGCTTTGCGTTTGCTTCACGTACAGACTCTAGTGCAGCATTGTAAGCAGCAATTTTAGCGGCAATTTTTTGATCTTCAGAAGGTGCCGTTGCGTCAAACTCAACAATCGCAAGCTTTAACTGCTCAGGTGTTGATTCGCGGTGGGCATACAAAAATGCTTGTACGTCAGCGTGGTTTTCAGCTTGTGTACGGTATTCTTGCATCACCTTCACTTGGCGCTCTGCAATAGAAGCAGCAATATTAAAAAACTCATCAGCCCCTGGTAATACAGTCACTTTGTCATAACCCAACTCATCCATTTGAGCGATAACATGGTTCATGTATTGAAAACGGTCCATTGAGGCTTTTTCTTCGTCACTCGTTGATGAACAACCAGTGATAACTAAAGATGCGGCAAGTAATGCCGGGGCAAGTAACTTTTTCATTGTTATGGTCTCTCCATGAATGGTATTCGTCATCCAGATATCTGGAATTGCAAAGTAAATAATTTGTAAACATGTTGCAAGAATTTTTTTTAACATTTGCCAATTTGTTCTTGAACACGCGCCCTATTCAATGGCATATTTGACCCCTGTTTACATAATCTTTACGCTTTTCGGATGAGGCGGCCATGAACAACAAACTGCAGAAAAAAACAACAAAATCAACTATGTTATTGGTTATAGCCAGTACGATTGGGCTGACATTAAGCGCTCCAACCCAAGCACAAGAGCTAAAATTGGCCGACGAGCAATTTTCTGAGCAGTATGCTTCCAACGTTCCGGTCAGTGGCCGCATTTTGGTCGGCACCGTGCTGGTCGGTAGCCTTGGGGCGAATGCGAGCTCTGGCGAGGGTTCCGGCGAGGGTTCCGGCGAGTTTGCCGTGCGCCTGCCAAGCACCACAGTCAAAGACGTGTGCGTAAAAGTGCAGTCGCGCGACGGTAGTTACAGCTCAGAAAATAGCTACCAGCTTGAGCAAGCCGAAGCCGGCGGCGTTTTCCCGCTAGAATACCCGTCCAAGCATATCGATATGTTAAAAGACATGAAGGCAAACGAGATCGCGGTCGTCAGCACACCCGGCAAATGCACCAACAGTCAACAAATCGATAGCGTATATGTCAGTTACCGTGGTCAACCGGCCGACGACAGCAAGTTATATGTATTAGCAAACTCAGGCCGCAGCGACGTGTTCATGCGCCTGCAAGTAGCCAACAGCAATAGCAATTATCGTTGCAGCACCATCACTGACGGCGTACGCACCGGCTTCGACACCATGTGTGAATTAGACATGGCCGCCCTGCAGCCAGGTGAAAACAAAATCACCTTGTTGCGCCGTCAGTCTGGCCGCATGTTGCCGCCCGTTGAATTTAACTTGTTATTCTAATGCGCCTATCATTTATGAGAGACAGCACCCGCCTCGGCTTTTTCGTCATTGTGGCGCGTCGCTTGCGCCATCTTATGCAGTGTGGGTGGCCACGACGGTTGATCATTCTTAGTATTGTTACCGTCATGATTAGCCTGTTGGCCTATGTCATGTTCGCCGAGCGGGTGAATATTTATACCGTGAGCGCCAAAACCGATATTTTAAAGGTGACTATTGCCGAAAACGGCATTAACCAATGGGAAATTCCGCAGCACGCTGAAATTATTGACTTTTTCGCCGCCGAACAAATTCCGCTTGAAGGCTCTGAAAGTTACATTCACGTGGCCGCCGGTACTGTGGTGACCATGACCATTGATCACAACAAAGAACGCTTAGTGATCACCCTCGAGAACAATAGCGAAGGTGGCTCTGTGGGCGAGGTAGAAAGCAATTTCAACTACACCCCGTTGGGCCAATACGTCGATATTATTTTCACCCAACCACAACAGCTTATATTCCCGTTTCGTGGCTCCATGATTTTGGGCGACGACGTGGCCGCTGGGGTGGATGCGGTGCTGCGCGAAGGCAGCATTCGCATTATTGAGCAAGAATTACTAGGCGACGTGCGTTATATCTCGGGCGAGTTTCAATTAGACGAAGGCGACCGCGTTACACTGCATAACGACTTTGAATACCAACAAGACGTGGTGCTGCGCGGCTTTGTCCGCTATGAACCGGGCGAGCCTATGGCCGTGACCGCTCACGGTGAAACCACTGTCGCCCGCGTTGAACGTATGGGCAGCACCGGCTACGACGCCAAAACCTCAATGTGGAAGCGTTTCGCCAATGACCCTGTGGTTATCGCCATGACCAGTTTGTATGCAGTCATGTTCTTAATTCTAGAAATGATGGTGCTGTTGCGTAGCATTTTCGCCGTGCCACGCAATGAAGAGCAGCAATAGCCATGAGCTTAGGTTATTTTCGTCGTCAGGCTGTTGCGCTGGCTGTTTTTACCGGTGTAGCAGGTGTTAGCACGGCCTATGCCCAAGCCACCGACATCACCCAAACCTTTGTCGAGGCGGGCGAAATTGGCCAAGGCTTCTTATTAAAGCGCCTAGACGCCTGTTACTTAATCACCCCAGAGCACGTCGTCAACGACGCATTTTTTGCCAGCGTCACCGCCGGTAATGCCGAGCGCAGCCGCGGCGATGCAACCGCAATTCAAACCTTAGGCTATGACTTAGCTATTTTGGGCGTTACCGGTAACGCTCAACGTGCGTGCGGCATTGACTACGCCAGTTTCGTCAGCGCCACCACCGACGTTTTAAAGTCATTAAAAAGCGCAACCCAGTTAAGTGTGAGCACCATTAGTGCCGACGGCGCGCGCGTACTCACCCCAGCCAATATTGCCTCGGTTGATCTGTTGCGCTTGTATATTCAACCAACCGACGCCAATACCCCACTCATGCAAGGCATGAGCGGTAGCTTGGTGTTCGCCGGCAACACCCCGGTCGGCATGTTGCAGTCCGTGGACGCCAGCACCAGCCAAGGCGTGGTGCTGCGCATTGACCGGTTGCTTGAAACCATTAATCCATTTTTCAACGACGGCTTAAGCATTACTAGCGAAACACCGTTAACGCAGTTGCAGCAAACCCTAGAGCTAACCGCATGGTCGCATGCCTCACCGGCGCAAATCAGCGCGCAATTTATCAGCGACGGCGACAAAACCAGCCACTGGCGTTACCGTTTGCAGCAAGGCCCGCAAAGTATTGGCGAACACAATCCGCTGCATGCCTACAGCATTGCCAACCAAGTGCGCTTGCAGTTTAGTTTAGGCGCAGAAGCACCGGTGCAGAATATCAGCAGCATAACCTTCAGCAACTATAGCGATGAGCGCGACAGTTTTATTCGCGACTTTGAAATTTTGGCTAGCCGGAAAGCTGAGGGTGCTGGCTGGGTGCCAGTTTATGCGGGCACTTGGATGATCGGCGAGAAAGATAAAACCGTGCAACTAAACAACGTGGCCGCACGGCGGTTAATGCTGGTGGCGCGTTCGCACTGGAACCCAGACGCCACCGACATTGTTATTTCAGAAGTGACTATTACCAATAACGAATAACGAATAACGCGCGTTAAAACAAATCAATGGAGGCGGGTAAGCTAATACCGCCACACACCACGTTACCACGCAGCAAGCTGCTGTCGTCTAACTCAAACTTGGCGCTACACGCATTTTGGCTCAGCGTAACTTGAATTCCAGCCACTTCACCCACGCCATTGTGGCTGCCGCTAAATTGGCGCACTTCAAAGCGCCCGTTGTGCTCGTCATAGCCACGCACCTGCACATTCAGCACACCACCGAGCGACTCGCGCAAGCGGTTGGCATTGCGGTCATCACCTTCGCCAAGCTCTACTCGTAACAATTGGGTCTCGTTGAATCTGTGGCTTAAAGTAATCGCACGGGCCACATCATCGGCGCTCGAAAACCCCACCGCGTAAGCCAGCTCGCGCATGGCGGTGTCTTTCGACTGCAGCATATTGCTTAGCGCAGCGCTGCGTACGTTCACATCAGCATGGTTTAGCAACTGCTTAGCTTTCGCCAATTCATTGGCTTGCTGGTGCACCTGCTGCTCAAGACTTTGAGCTTGGGCGGCTGTCGCTGCCAGCGCTAAAACACTCGCCAATACTATTTTTCGCATAACATCTCCTTGTTTCAACGGATGTAGCCCGGCGTTTCACGCCGGGACGGGCGCAGCCCGGTTATTCACGCCGAGACGGATGTAGCCCGGCGTTTCACGCCGGGACGGGCGCAGCCCGGTTATTCTATCCCCCACCGCAAATCTTCATAAATTCAAGAGGCTGCGCCTACAGCTCTTCCAAAGGCATTGGCCGGCCAAAATAAAAGCCCTGCATGTAATTACAGCCCAGTTCAGTGACAAACTCGGCCTGCTGCGGTGTTTCCACGCCCTCTGCCACCACCGCAAAATTCAAACTCTGCGCAATTTTAATCACCGAGCCAATCAACACCCGATCAGCGCGATGAGTCCGAATACCCGCCACAAAGCTACGGTCAATCTTCACTTTGTCTACCGGCAAACGCTTCAAGTAACTCAGCGACGAGAACCCAGTACCAAAGTCATCCAAACTAATCGTAATGTTTTTCTGACGTAAATTCTGCAGAACTTCCACCGCATAGTCGGTGTTTTCCATCAGAATACTCTCGGTTAGCTCAAGCTCCAGCCATTCTGGCTTACAGCCGGTTTCTTCCAGTGTTTGTTCTAAAAACGGCGTAAACTCAGTGCGATTAAAGTGCAACGTCGACAGGTTCACCGCCACTTTCATCGGCCCCTGCTCTTGCAGCTTCACCGCCGCCTCACAGGCACGGCGGAACACCCACTCGCTTAGCGGAATAATCTGCCCGGTCATTTCAGCCAGAGGAATAAACTCCGACGGCGGAATAAAGCGGCCAGGCTCACGCTCCCAACGCAACAACGCTTCATACCCCACGGTATCGCCATCACTACAGCGCACAATCGGCTGAAAATGCAATGCCAAGTCGTTCCGCTCTATAGCTTCTTGCAAGCTCGAACGCATGGCCGCCGAAGTTTTAAACTGCAAACTCATGCTGTCTTGATAAATTTGTACGTGGTTGTGGCCCTGGCGCTTAGCTTGGTGCATTGCCATATCGGCCCGCTGAATGAGCTCAAGCGGCGCGTATTGATCTTCCGTTTGGTGCGCCACACCAATACTGGCGGTTAGGTAAATTTTATGGTGCATAATGCGATACGGCTGGGCCACCGCACTCAGAATACTCGAGGTGATTTCGGCCACGGCGTCGGCGTTCTCATGCATGTTTTGCATCACAATCAAGAATTCATCACCGCCGAAACGCGCCAACATGCCACGCTTACCAATAATATTTTTCAGCCGCTGCGCCAGCACTTGAAGTAAGCGGTCACCCACTTGCAAGCCCAAGCTGTCATTGATCAGCGTAAAGCCGTCTAGGTCAATAAACATGGCCGTTAAGTCACGCTGTTTATGGAACCTATCGGCAATCATATTTTCAATAGTGGTACGGTTATAAAGCCCGGTTAGCGCGTCGTGCTCAGCCTGAAAACGCAATTGACGGCCCTGCACTACCAGCTCGCGGTTACGCTCAACCGTTAACGCCAAAAATAGCACAATCGCCATGCCCGCTAACGTCACCAAAACCTGCAAGTTCGAACGTGACTGCAAATCGGACAAATCATACAAATACGAGAAAATCGGCGTGTTCTGGGTGTAGTCGGTGTTTAATGCGCTTTCGTATAAGAACAGCGCATTGCGCGACAAATATTCCAGCGTCGCGTCGCTCACCCAATGGCCATATTGGTCAAGCAGCAAACCGTTCGAAATAGCCGTGTAGGTATAAATAGGCGAACGGTAAGTTAAGGTTTGGCTAGCCAGCATGTCGGGTACGTTAATCACCGCCAACATGCCGTAGTAGCCCGGCTCGAACTGATCATGACCAAAATCCAGCGGCACATGCACGTATAACAAAGCGCCGTCGCGGGTGTGCTTCATCGAAGCAACCAACATTTGCACTTGGCCTTGGCGCAGCGGGTTAAACTGCTGCTGCAAAAACTGATCGTCGCGGTACAACGCCTTGTACGAACGCGGGTCGTCTTCGCGCTTACGCTCCCAAATGAGCTCGTTGCCTCGGCGCAAAATAACCGCTTCTAAAAAATGAATATCTTGTAAATACGCGGCAATATCCAGCTCCATCAACTTGTCGTGAATGTCGCTAGGGTAATTTTCCCAGCGATCGGCCAGGCGCTGAAAAGTTTTCACATGCTGATTACCCGAAGCGCGGCGCGACAAATTCAAATTGTTGGCGGCGTCTTCGCCACGAAAACGCAGCTCGGTCATTTCGTTATGAAACAACACCACACCAACCACGCTAGAAATGAGTAGGCCCGCTACCGCAATAGAGGTGGTTAGCAAACTCACGCACGGCATCGGTTGCGCGCTGGCGGTGCTTAAATTCCACAGCGCTATCAGCATCATCAACACCAACGAGCCAGAAACCAAGCTGCCCACCGGGTGACGGGCCAATAGCGGCGCCTCAACCATAAAATGCATAGAAATAACAGTTAGCAGCACGAAAATAGCCGCCAAACTAAGGAATTTTTGCACCCGAATGGCCCACAAGGCCTCTAAACGAAGCGCCAGCCATAGCGCGCAAATAGCGCTAGTAATATAAAGGCTGTTATGAATTTGGGCACTGAAGCTGTCAAACACGCTGCCAAGCAGACCGTCTACCGAGGCAATCACGCCCACCACGGCGAAAGTACGTGACACCAACGCCTTCCATTCGTACTGGCCGCGCAAGTCATAAGTCAGCACCGAAATGCCAACCGCCACGGCAGCCACCAATAACGATGAGCTTAAGGTGTGATAAAGCTGCAGCTGGGTAGGTTCAAAAATGCGGTAAAGCAGAATAACCAGCGCAGAAATAACGAGCGCCGCACCAAGGACCAGATTTACAACCGATCGAGCTTGTTGGTCAACTTGGATTATCTGCATAACGTCAATCGCATGTCAGCGCCTCAATTTTTTATGATTATTATGTTGCCAATATAACCATAACGGGCGCTGTTGACTAGTACCGAAATTGTAAATTCAGCGATTTCGAAAGGCTTCGAAGTTTAGCCGGCAAACAGCGCTATGTGTAGGCGTTTAATGAAAGAAGCCGAGCGCGGAATAGTCCAAGTTTTACCCTTGCGATCGCGAAACTCGGCATGCGTTAAAATGGGCGAACGGCGCAATTCATAAATTGCACGCTTTAAAGCGGCATGGTTTGATTCGGTTTTAGGAACACCTAAGTCAGACAGCTTTTCATGGCCATTAAATAGACTTATTTTACGGCCCTTTCGGCGCTGTTCGCTGTTATTTTCACTCATATATGCTCCCTTTTAGTTGTTTTTCGTCCGTTTTGAGCAGGAGAGTATTGTAAAGACATTGTAAAGAATAATCCATAAATTGTTTTCAACATATACATGCAAAACGGATAGCCATGTGTTAAGTTCTGATTAACTTTTGACCAGAGCAACGTAAGGCATTGATATGCAAAGCAACAATGAAGTCATTCACCACGGCGCCGGCGAAGGCGTGACCGGTTCTTGCCATGAATTTTTTATGTCGCCTGAAGCGTCTGTGCTTATTGACTGCGGTATGTTTCAAGGGCCGGACGCTTTTGCTTTCGGTTCTGGTTCAGGTTCTGGCTTCGGACAAGAGATCAACTTCTCGTTAGACGCCGTGCAAGCATTGGTCATTACCCACTGCCACATTGACCATGTTGGGCGCTTACCTGCATTACTGGCCGCAGGCTTTCGCGGCCCCATATACTGCACACCGGGCACCGCCGCGCTACTGCCACTGGTGCTTGAAGACGCCATGAAAGTGGCCAACTACTCCAGCAAATTCGCCGCCACCGTACTACAACGCGTGCACGCGCAGCTGCACGCCGTGCCGCTTAACACTTGGGTAGAGAGGGGTGCAGACCCTGGTGCAGAGAGGGGTGCAGACCCCGGTGCAGAGAGGGGTGCAGACCCTGGTCCGGACCAGGGTCTGCACCCTTTTCACCCCTATCGAATGCGGCTGCGCAACGCCGGCCACATCATGGGTTCGACCTACGTGGAATTTGAGTCATTAGAACAAGGCGACGCCAACGGCTTGCCGCGCCGCGTGGTATTCTCGGGCGACCTCGGCTGCAAAGGCACGCCGCTACTGCCCGACCCAACCCCGCTGGAATACGCCGACTTTCTGGTACTCGAGAGCACCTACGGCGACAGACTGCATGAAAGCCGAGCCTCACGCCGCTTCCGCTTAAAAGCCGTCATTGAAAAAGCATTCGTTGATCGCGGCGCGGTACTTATTCCTGCGTTTAGTATTGGCCGCACGCAAGAACTGCTGTACGAAATTGAAGACCTAATTCACGAAGACCCAAAATGGCGCAAAATGACGGTGATACTGGATTCGCCGTTAGCAAGCGCTTACACCAAGCAATATCGCCGACTCAAAGGCTTGTGGGACGAAGAAGCGCGCCAACGCCTAGCCGATGATCGCCATCCGCTGAACTTCGAGCGTCTGCACGTGGTAGAAAGCCACCACGAGCACCAGCAAATCGTCGAATTATTAGAAGCACGCGGCGAACCCGCCATTGTCATTGCCGCCAGCGGCATGTGCAGCGGCGGCCGCATTATGAATTACCTAAAGGCACTAATCGGCGACGAACGAACCGACGTGGTGTTTGTGGGCTACCAAGCGGTGGGCACGCCCGGCCGCCAAATACAAGAATACGGCCCGCGCGGCGGCTACGTAGTGCTTGACCACCAGCGATACCCCATCCGCGCGCAAATTCACACCATTGGCGGCTACAGCGCCCACGCCGACCAGCGCGAACTGCTCGAATTTCTACAAACCACCGTTAAACCGGTCGGCGATGTCCGCCTAGTACACGGCGAAACCAGCGCCAAAACCGCCCTCACCGCCGCCATTAACAACGCCAACCTCATCACCGGCACCGTTTCGTAGCAGAGAGGGGTGCAGACCCGGGGCGGCCCCTGGTCCGGACCAGGGTCTGCACCCCTCTCTGCACCCCTCTCTCGACTACGGAAAACCTTCGTTGTACTATCCCCAGTCACAACAACAAAACAAAAACAACAATGAAAAACTACATCAAGCGCCACTGGCGCGGCGAACTATCACTCGCCCAAGCTTTCTGGGTAAACGGCGCGCTACTTGGCATGGCCCTGAACTTTCTGGTCGGCGTATTCAATTACGTCGGAATAACCGACGGCATGCACTGGCATATGCGAGTAATTATGGTGATTGTGCTACCGGCCATTTTGATCACCGTTGGCGTGTGGCAAATTGTCGGCATTTGGCGCAGCGCGAACAATTATACCCGCAGCCGCTTTCTGCCATTTGTCGTCAAATTTATTATGGGTTTGAACGCGTTAGCTATGCTGGCATCGCCATTTGCGGTTCTAGCGCAACTACAAATTTTGCTCGGCGGCATAATGACGCCAACCTACCAAGTCGACGTTTCCGATGATCGCAACACACTACATATCAGCGGCGAAATCAACTTAGGCATTTCCGACGACATGAAGCAGCTACTTAAGCAGCACCGAGGCGTCACGCGCGTGCAGCTAAGCAGCATTGGCGGCGACCTAGACGAGTCGTACCGCCTGCAAGAAATCATCCAGCAGCACCGCCTCGACACCTACGTCGAAGACTATTGCTACTCGGCCTGTACGCTAGTGTTTATTGCGGGGCGCGACCGCGTGATTAGCAGCGACGCCGTGCTTGGCTTTCATCAATACCAAATGTCCATGCAAACCAGCGGCGCCGATGCCATGGCGCAACGCCTGCAAAACAAAGACGGCGTGTATTTCCGCAACCGCGGCGTATCGCAAGCCTTCACCAATAAAATGTTCCAAGCCGCCAACGACGACATGTGGGAGCCAACCCACCAAGAGCTGATACAAGCCGGCGTGGTGCACCGCATTAATAACCTAGTGGAAGAAGAGCTACTTAGTTTGCCAGCGTACCAAATTATTGCAGAGCGCAAGCCAGAAGCCTTTCGCCAGTTGGTGGAAGAAATTGACGCCCTGCCCCGCGACGAACATGCGTCAGATACTGTCGCAGCTATGGTGCAAAACTTCACCTTAAGAATGCGCGTTGAAGCCTTGGCCTCGGCCCCCGACGAGCTGGTGTTAGAA
The DNA here is from genome assembly GCA_018222985.1 of Gammaproteobacteria bacterium. Classification (GTDB taxonomy): domain Bacteria; phylum Pseudomonadota; class Gammaproteobacteria; order Enterobacterales; family Alteromonadaceae; genus Pseudidiomarina. The sequence continues at coordinate 296,211 of JAAEZG010000002.1, read as the reverse complement.
AACATTCGCCAAGAAATGGTCATGTACAAAAAGCTCAACGACGCGCAGCCTTTACTCTGCGTGCAGGCACTATACCCACAAACTTTCGGCAATGTCAGCTCAGCGCAATTAGCACCATTTCTGGATCAGCAAGCCGCCAACCAACTACTTGTCGACGTACTCGACGCCGGCTTAGGCCAGCCGACCGCCATCATTGACTACACCCCAGCCGAGGAAGATCTGGTAGAAATATTGACGATCATGGGCGAACGCGCCGACCCGCTGCGCACCGACATACCCAACAACACCGAAGGCTACCGCGCGCATTGCGCATCGTTGATCGAACTTTACGACACCGTCTTCAGCACGCTGCCATATGATCGCCAGGTGAATTTGGTGCGCTACCTCACCGAATAGCGCGAGAGAGGGGTGCAGACCCGGTGCTATTTTCAGCGCATAGTTTGCATCAAAAATTCCACGCAAACTCGCTGATGCCAAGCCTCAGTAAAATTTTCCCGAAAGCTAACTTTTCGATTTGCGTTAGCTATACGATAAACCGCTTCAAGAGACACTAAACGATCTCGCCAACCATACTCTATTGCCAGGCGCATAGGGTGCTTATCAGGACTCGAAACAAACCACACATCACCGTCCATTAGATGTGCCTGAGTCAATAAATGCAGCTCACCTGCATCAACATCGGCTAAACCAGGTCTCTCCATTGAAGCGATCAGGATCTGCTCATCAGTCGGATAAAATATATGCATTCGCGTGCGCAAAAGCGCTTCATCGATATTAGCGCGAGGATCACGATTTTGAGCCCCTGTCTGAGTTTCTTCAATACATTTGCATACTGTGGCCAAATTCAAGCTCCCGAGAATTTCTTTTAAAATAGAAACTCGGTGAGCCTCAATAATCACATTGGTATCGACTAAAATGATGTCATCCCTGTTCATCTCATCTAATTCCCTTTAATTACAAATCAAATGGAACTGCCAAGTTGTGTGCTCTAAAGGACTCAGCCAATGTGTCTATAGACATACCTAAAATTTCGGCCACTCTGCGAACAGAAATTAAGCCTGCCGATATTCCAGACGACAGCACGTTTAGATACGATTCGCTAAGCAATTTGTGCGGCCTAAGGTTCATAGCATTACCATTACCTGAAGGTCGCTCACCCGTAAGAAGTTGTTTCGCTTCTAACTTACTCATTCGCTCTAAACTCACCAATCGCCAAACGATAGCATCAAACGATACTTCAAAGTCATTTGCAACTTGCATTAAAGTAGATTCCGTAAGCTCGTCTGGCAAAGAACCAAGCAGCGGCCCCATCGGCATTAACAACGCACCGGCAAATGCATCAGCAAGCTGCTCAGTACGTGAACGTTTCGCGTTTAAGTTAACTTGCACGTGGTCAATATGGCTTGGTGGCATTGTACGCCATGTCAGACAGTGAAAAAGCTCATGAGCTTTATCAAAATTGCGACGCCCCCGTACTTGATTGGCATTCACAACGGCTAAAAGCGCTTCATCTGACGCGATAGCCGCTCCGGAAATGTGGTTCGGCAACGGCAAATAAATGCAATCAATATTTAATTGTTCGTACAATTTATGAAGAACTAAACTAGGACGGTCGCCAAGCTGAAATTTATCAACAAATTTTTCTGCGGCTCGTTGCGCATCTTCGTATGAATTTCGTTCCCCCAAAGGTAACGAGGAAATTGCCACGGGCGCGATGTTTAATTTCCGACGCAAAGTAATCAATAAATTCAAAATACCGCGACCACGCTGCTCAAACTCAGCAAGCGCAGTCTCCTCATTGTCTGTTCGCCAACTAAACTCAACATCTAGCGCCGGCTCATAGGCATCGAGCAACGCCATTGGTGGAACGTCCAGAACCTCAGCAAAACGCACAAGTTCATGAGCTTGAACTTGACGCTCACCGCGCTCAATATCTGACAACGTTTGACGCTGGTTAAACGACATCATCTTGCTCAATTCTTGTTGCTTCATTTTACGCAACTTACGGAAATAGGTAATACGCTGCGCTATCAAATGCTGCTGTTCAGTTTGACGATCCATGTGGTTCAAGCTCGAAGGAAATTTAACCACATTCTATCTTGCATATTAATTTATGCAAGATTTTATTTTCTGAGAGAGGGGTGCAGACCCTGGTCCGGACCGGGGTCCGGACCAGGGGCCGCCCCCTCCTCTAATGCGAGAACGTCACCACCCAACCGGCATCAGCAGCACAAACATCGGCAACCAACCGCTGAACCGCCGCAACCGAGCCATCAGCAGCGCCAGCACCATCAGCGTCGCCAAGCGCCAACGACAGCCGCTTCACACCAAACTCTTCCATCACCTGCAGCAAAATTAAAGTGCCGGCCAAGTTGTTCTCATAGCACTCCAGCGGCGATAAGCCAGAGCCAGAACCGGCAGCACCAGCCCCACCCACAAACGCACAATGCACCACCGAAGCTATCGCATTCTCGCGAAACACGCGCTGCAAAAACGCGCCATCGCGCACATCGCCCTTCACGCAATCAAAGTCGCGCCCCGTAGCGGCAGCCACCGCCTGCAACGCCTCCACCGTGCCCGAGCTGAAGTTATCCAGCACCAACACCTCGTGGCCTGTTTGTAGCAGCTTAATGACCGCGCGCGAACCCGCAGCGCCAGCACCGCCGGTGACTAATATAAGATCTGGTTGGGAAGAACTATCGTGGGGCAATATAAAATTCCAAAATGAAAAGGGGGCGATACCCCCGATCAATTTTTAACAAGCACAGCTTTACTAGCAAGCGCTTTCTGTATTAACAATCGTTGCTCTTTGAGTTGTGGCCAATCATCAATATTTGCATGATGTTTATGCTCAGATTCATCTAATACCAATTTGAGCGAGCATTTAAAGATATCGTCCAGCTCCTGCCTAACCAGATCAATATCCCGAGCGGAAAATTCCGCCTCACCTTTTAAAGGCTGCCCCCGCTTTTTTACGACCGTTTCTCGCAGAACCCCAAATGCCTCTTGAGAATCAAATCTTGATATCAAAAAAACCGATGTGTTGAATGTTCTAGGGGACGGGGCGAATGCACCATGCTTAACCATTGAAGCATTGCGGTCACTATTAGAAAATAGAAATCGACGGCAAATTTCTTCACCTGCTATAGCCTGCTCAACTGGACGCCATCTCAATAAATTTCTCAAAGCTCGCCAAATCATCGGAAAGTTTCCCTGTTCCACAAAATTTAATCCCTTCCGGCGAATACATTGCATACGCAATACGACCTGAAGCATTAACACTAAATGAAAATGAGCGTCGGCTTACACCATTCCATTCCACATTAATCTCACCGTCAGACTCTGCAGCGATTTCCGGCGTTGGCAGTCGATTAAATGGCTCTTTTTTAAGCACTGCGTAGATTCGAGGAATCAAACTTACATCAATGGCTTTTGCACCATCACCATCCCAATTGTCTACGTTTGCTTGACTAGCTATTGTGGTTAATTGCTGCAGAACATTATTTGAAATCAAGTTAGATATTCTTCCTGAACTTTAAAAGAAGGTGAAAGCGCCAGTGTATATCCTGTTAGTCGACTCGTCTTGGTAGTGTCTACTTTATTGCCATCTATATTAAACCCCATCTCGGTCGTCGTAATAGGTTCAATGACACCAAGCTGATCATCGAGTATAGATGAGCGAAACGACTCAAGTTCTTCACTTTCTAACATCTTTGAAAAGCGGAGTTCTATCAGTGCTTCTTTGATTGGTGCGTTCGCATAGCTAGCCATGGGTGAACTATCCTAGTATGTCATTTAGTGAAGATTATGCGGCTTGTTTACACGGTTGGGAAGGGCCATTTCAAAAATCAGTTATTACTTACAATGAAGTGCGCTATTTTCTATTGCTGTGCTGTTGTAATCCCCCCGAAAAATCCAAGCAGTTATAAATAGAAAATTCAGTTAAACTAAAACAAAGGAGTTTTCTATGCCCAAATACATCGATCTCGAAATCACACTCAACGACACGCCCTACCCGATCACGCGAACTCTGCGGGTGCCGGCGGCGACCGACCTGCATCAGTTACATCACTACATTCAGCTCGCAATGGGTTGGGAACTCAGCCATTTGCATCTGTTCACCACCATAAAAGGTACGTTTACCGACTATTTTGACGACTTTGAGCCGAGTGACGATCAACCTGAGTTTGGCATCAAAATCACCGAGGTCTTGCCGCGAAAGGGCAGCGCCATGACCTATTTATATGACTTTGGCGATGATTGGGAACATACGGTGCGTCACCTTGGCAGCGTAATAGACGTAAAAGAACTAGGCGTGAGATTGCGTAAAGCCACTGGCGCGTGTCCAGAGGAAGACAGCGGTGGCATCTGGAATCTCCCCAAACGCAGCTCGCATAAGCCGGACCTCACGCTCTTACAACAACGGTTAGATGAGTTTTACCATTTAACCGTTATCGACGGCGTGGCACCGCAACCGGCCTTTTGTAAAGTACATGGCTTTTAGCATCTCCAACCCGTTGAGTTAGCAAACCGCGGCGCCAATCATGCTATTACAGAGCAGTTTACTGCATCCGACATCAACCACAATTTCAGAACGATATTTGACATTTTATTCCAATAAATGCAATCAAACTAGATAATGCGGTCATTTAGTGTTAAATTAAAGTAACTTTATTCGATAACTCTTAGGAGCTGACGCAATGCTCATTGAAATGAGTGTGGCTAATTTTCGTTCATTACACGACAAGCAAACCTTTAGCTTAGTGAAGAGCTCAGGGGATGAACTAGAAACAACAAACACATTCTCTGCTGAAGCATCGAAAACCTTCAACTTGTTGCGATCGGCAGCAATTTACGGCCCCAATGCAAGCGGAAAATCTAACTTTTTGATGGCGCTTAGAACCATGAAAAGTATAGTTCGAGACTCTGCGAGTAGCTATAAGCGTGGAACGCCTCTACCCGTTACACCTTTTCGGTTGAGCGCGAAAAGCCGCACAGAGCCGTCTGAGTTCGAAGTGAATTGTATTGTAGACGGCGTACGTTATCAGTATGGTTTTGCTGCGACGCCTGAACGCATCCATGAAGAATGGCTGTTCGCTTATCCTAAAGGGCGAGCACAACGTTGGTTCGTAAGGGGCTGGGACCCAGAAAAGGCAGTTTACGAATGGGATCTAGGTCATAATTTAACGGGCGAAAAGCAGTTATGGCTAAAATCAACTCGTGACAATGCATTATTCCTATCTACAGCGATTCAACTTAACAGCGAGCAGTTAAAACCTCTTTTCGACTGGTTTGATGAAACGTTACGTTTTTCAGCCGTTAGCGGTTGGGATCCCGGCTTTACAGCAAGTTTATGTGAGAAAGACGATAAGTCGAGAGTAATGAATTTCATGCGAGCGGCAGATCTTAATATCGACGATATTATTGTTGAAGAACAGTTGTTTGATAGCAAAGCCTTGCCAGACGATATGCCCGAACATATTAAAGAAATGATTTTAAGTGACATGGAAGGGAAGAAGTTTGTCAACATCAAAACCGTCCACAAGGATAGTGAAGGTAAAGATATTGTGTTTGACTTAGATGACGAGTCGGATGGTACACAAAAACTTTTTTCGTTTGCGGGGCCATGGTTAGACGCCCTCAAAAATGGCTATGTGCTATTTATTGATGAGCTGCATGACAACTTACACCCACAGCTTGTACAGTTCTTAGTACAGTTATTTCACAATTCGCAAACCAATCCCAATAATGCACAGTTGGTATTCACAACACACGAAACGTCGATTTTGAATCAATCAGTATTTCGCCGAGATCAGATTTGGTTTTGTGAAAAGACACAAGCTCTTTCAACTCACCTTTTTTCATTGCTTGAGTTTAGCCCAAGAAAAGGAAGAGAGAATATCGAGCAAGCTTACCTCTCTGGCCGTTATGGCGCCGTTCCGTTTTTGCGAAAACTCTAAGGTAACCAAAAATGGGAACGGATAACCTATTTCACAAGCGTAAAGCAAAACAGTTAGCAAACTATAAACGGCAAGTCGCGAAACGAGCACCTTACGCAAAAATTCTGATCGTATGCGAAGGCGAGAAAACCGAAACCAACTACTTCAAGGAAATAGTGGATTACTACGCGCTGAACTCTGCAAACGTCGAGGTCTGTGGTGACTGTGGATCAGATCCAGGTAGTATATTGAAGTTTGCGAGACAGCGTTTTCGAGAGGAGCATGACCGTGGCGACCCTTTTGACCGCGTCTATTGTGTATTCGATCGTGACGCCCATACCAATTACAACGAAACACAAAAAGCGATTCAAAAACTCAGAGGTTATCATGCAATAACCTCAGTTCCGTGTTTCGAGTACTGGTTACTTCTGCACTTTGTTCGCTCCACACAGCCATTTCATTCGACACCGCAAAAAAGTGCCGGAGCGACAGTACTCACCGAATTGAAGAAGTATATGCCAGATTATAAGAAGTCTCAGCACTCGCTATTCACTTGTTTACTTGGGCAACTTGAGTTTGCAAAAAGTAATGCCACGTTCGTTCTACAAGACGTGAGTGCGCGCGGTGATGATAATCCGTCGACACGAGTGCATGAACTAGTCGAGTTTATGCAAAGGATTAAAGCGGAATAACGACTAACGTGACATTTTGACTGCTAGACAAGAGATGGGGGCGGCCCCTGGTCCGGCCCCCTTTCTTTTTATAACAGCTCCGATTTTTCGGGGAGAATTAAAATTTTGACATGAGCTCGCCAGACTAGTATTAAACCTAAAATTGCTGGTTCATCTTAGCGATGCCAGATAACGCACAACATCATTAAATTCGCATAGTCTCAATGTATCATCTCGCAAATCCCATCGACATTGAGAAATAGCGTACTTTAGCGTGTCTGCAGTGCTTGGATCAGGAACTTCATCCTTTAAATCTAAAAGTTTTTTCCAAGCCTTATTGGGCAATGAGTTCGGTGTAACCAAAAAAGTATAAATCGCGCCGTTCCAATGACAACGTGCAGACCGGTTGTGACCTAGAGATATGCGCCCCCGACCAAGCTCTACAGCATCAAATTCTAACTGGCAATTTTGGGCTTCTGGAGACTTACCCACTTCAGAAACTCTGAAGGTGTAACTCAATTTTTTTCGTTTAATAGATTTAAAACTTACCGAAACAAACACATCCCTATCAACACTTTCCCACGGAATTGATAGTTTAACCCCATAATCAGTTTTAAAAACCCAACATCTGGAGTCACTGTCGTAATAACACCACCCGAAACCTTCAAAATCAAAAAGTGAAAATTTTCCTATGCCTGTCCTACCATTCCATGCCTCAGGGTCAGCTCTGATATAAACAGCCCCCTTAGTTGAACCAAATCGGTATAACTTTGCAATTTGCTCTAGCCCCATATCATGTGGCCGCTGAGCCTCAATAAGCTTTCGGCGTTGCATAACCGGAGAGCGAGCGCTACACCCATTCTTTCGAAGCTTGATGATCAGCTCCAGATCGCTAGTAATCACTTCAGCATTTAGTTTTCTCGCTGCAGAAAAAATGTGCGTATCATTCTTAAATTCATCTTCTAGTATTTGCGGGAATTCAGAGTCGTCCACAAATAACCAATCATACTTGTTGGTTGCCCTGCCTAGAGCTAGAAGAAACAAACGGTCACCATCGTCCTGCACTCCACCAGCGACAGAAACGGCTTCATCTATTACACGCTGCGTAATTAAAACGACTCCCTCCAAGCTAATTAATTCTTCAACCATGTCCGATACAAAGGATTCTTCAACAAGGCAAGCAAACAACAGCGTGTTTGTATCCAATATGTATGATGAGTCAAAAAATAGGACCATAAGTAACAAACCTTCGGCTTAACGCCGCTTGCGCTCAGTACGCCGAGCTATTTCAGGAACATTATCCGATGGACTAACAATCGTTTTTATTGAGATACCTTTGTCGTTGGCTGTAACCTCTCGAATGCAATGAGCCAGCGGCTTACCAGTTTCACGGCTCATCTTCATAGCCTCGTCAATTTTTTCGCCAGAAATGCCACCCTCCCCGCCTATTACCATAGTCTGCATGCGCAACCCAGCGGAGAAACGCTTCAATGTTGTGAAAGTCGAAACTTTTCGTGACGTCTAGAAAATTCTTTTTCTTGAACTTATTGCTGCGCCGTAACAGCCAATGAAGACATGGATTCGGCGCACTCATTGTTTTAAATGGCTTACGACAAAGGTAGCAATTGTCTTGCTCATAGTGCTCAAGGAAAGATCTATATTCGGACTCACTTTCACGCCGTTGCTTTTCGTTGTAGTTAGCGAGCTGAACGGGCGACAAAGTTTTCCACTGTCGAATAACTTCCTCAACGAATGCTTCTATTGCTTCAGACATAACTCATATATCTCCGCCAAGAAATGACAACAATATTGCTAAGTACAATCAATTTATTACTGAACTCGCGCCAAGAGGTAGCCCCTGGTCCAGACCATGGTCCAGACCAGGGTCTGGACCCCTCTCTCACTCAAAGCACACGCCGACAAATACTCGCAACCTCTGGCACCGGTAACAAAAAAGGACTCAAATCATTTGTATTTCGCGGCACCCACAAAAACCTAAACTCATTCTGACTAGCATATTGATCCGCCGACTTTACAAAGCCTATAGGGCCCGGTGGGTTTTGCAATCCACGATAGTGGCGATCTGAGTAAATAACCTCACCTGCAGCAACAGACGACATCGGAATATCATTCATCAGTTTTGAAGACACGCATTGAAAGAACAGCATTGGGTTCGTAATTTCAACGCAATACCGACCAAAGTCTTCAGTTAGTCGGCCATCGGCAAACCCTTTTGTGGTGCAAAGTACATACGCGTCTGGAATGGAGGTAATACGAGTATTGTTGCTCAAAGTGATATTTTGACAGCCGGGACCTATCTCAATGCCGCAGCGCCGCCCTATCTCAACCAACGCTGGATTATCACCATTTCCGCGAATATAGCCCGAATTATAAGTTTCATGCGCTTCTTCACGATCACCTTGGGCAGAGTTTTCGTATTTGCGGCACTCGCCTAAAGTACTGATCCAAACATCACCGGCGGCAAGTGCATCGGCTTTCCACGCTTCATTGAAATATCTAAAAACTGACAAATTGCGTTCAAGCAAGTTAGATAAAGTACCCTCAGTACACGAAGATAATCGAAATGGCGCTAACTCTCGTCGAATGCGTTTTAAGCGACTTTTTTTGCCCATATGTTAATTCCACATCCCTAGTGATAACCTGGCAGGCTTACAATTTAGCGATTGCTGGTGTGCGCGATAAATTTTAGAGTTCCAACCTGCCTGTTTTTTATACAAATAACCACCCACCAAAGCTCATAATTAAAGCCGCTTGCGACACATCATGTCGCAGACAGCAAATTAACAGCGCCAGAAACGACAAAGCGGCACCGAATGTCGATGCCGCTTTTGCTAGCATGGTCCAGACCCTGGTCCGGACCAGGGTCTGCACTCCTCTCTACTACCGATGCAACCAAAGCAAGTCATTCACCCCATCTTCAGTAGGCGCATAGCCGCACGGCGCGCGTAAAAGCAGCGCACGTAGCTCGTCGATACGAAAGTTCTGGCAGGCGTCATCCAGCGCGTCCAGCAACTCAGACATCTCGGCCCACGACAAAAACGCCTCTTGCGCTTGGCAAATGCGCGGATGCGCGCACTCCACCACGTTGTCGCCTATCAACAACTCTTCGTACAGCTTCTCGCCCGGGCGCAGGCCTGAAAACGCTATCTCGATATCCCCTAAAGGGTTCTCAGAGTCGCGCACTTCCAGCCCCGACAAATGAATCATCTTGCGCGCTAAATCAACAATACGCACCGGCTCGCCCATATCCAGCACAAACACCGACCCCGAGGTGCCCATGGTGCCGGCCTGAATCACCAGCTGCGCGGCTTCAGGAATGGTCATAAAGTAGCGGGTAATTTCGGGGTGAGTCACCGTAACCGGGCCGCCCTCGGCAATTTGGCGCTTAAACAGCGGCACCACCGAGCCCGACGAGCCCAATACGTTGCCAAAGCGCACCATGCAAAACCGCGTCGACACATCAGCGCGCGAAGCCAAGCCCTGCAACACCAGCTCCGACAGGCGCTTGGTGGTGCCCATCACGTTCGTGGGCCGCACGGCTTTGTCGGTCGAAATAAGCACAAACTGCTCGACGCCCGCGGCAATGGCCGCCTCGGCGGTATGCCAAGTGCCGAACACATTGTTGCGCACGCCTTCCACCATATTAAATTCAACTAATGGCACGTGCTTGTAGGCGGCGGCGTGGTAAACGGTCTGTACCTTAAACGCTTTCATCACCGCTTCAACGCGGTTGCGCCGCTGCACCGTGCCAATCATTGGGTAAATAGGCACATCCAGCCCCAAGCGCGCAGCCATAGCGCGCAGCTCGTTATCAATGCTGTACAGCCCATATTCACTTAGCTCGTACAACACCAACGCGGCGGGTTTTTGCTGAATAATTTGGCGGCAAAGCTCCGAGCCTATCGAGCCACCGGCGCCGGTAACTAACACCACTTTGCCGCGAATATGCTGCTGCATGAGCGCTGGCTCTGGGTCCACGGGGTCGCGGCCTAGCAGGTCTTCAATGTGCACGTCTTGCAGGGCGTCAATGGCCAAGTCGCCATTCACCATATCGGCCATGCCCGGCACGGTTTGCACGCGCACGTTCAATGGCTCTAACGACTCTAAAATTTGTTTACGCACCGAGCGTGGTGCCGAAGGCAGCGCTAGCAATATGCGCTCAACATGTGAAGAGCGTACGGCCTCGGCCACATGTGAAGGGTCGATTACCGGAATGCCCAAAATGGTCGAGCGCTGCAGGGTGACGTCGTCATCCACAAACACCACCGGATGAAACTGCTCGCCGTTGATCAGCGCCTGCGCCAACTGTCGCCCGGCAGAGCCCGCGCCATAAATCATCACGCGCGTTTTACGACGGCTCACCATGCGGTGATACATTTCGCGCATGGCCAAGCGGCTTCCGCCGATAAGCAGTAATGCCACCAAGCCAAAGTTCACCACGGCCTCAAGCGGCAGCGCCACGCCAATAAAGTGCACCAAGGCGTACAGCCACAGGGTGGACACAAACACGCCGGCAAACACCAAACCCAACGCACGCACGCTAACGTAGCGCACGACAGCGCGGTACAAGCCAAGTTTAATAAACACCGCCAACGAGCCAACTACCAGCGCGCTATACACGGCTACCCAGTGCCAGGTTTTGCCGGGCACGGTTAACTCAAATGAAAGGCAATAGGCAATCACCAACGCGGCCAGCAATGCGAGCGCGTCGGCCAATAAGCTGATGAATCGCTTGGTAGAGCGAGGTAGTTGCAGAATTTGACTTAACAGGTTCACGTGCAATACATCCTAATTGTGCAGTGGGGGCTAAGGTCCGTTAAGGGCCGCGCATTGTTCTTATTATATAGTGCTAGCTCGCATCCAGTTGTGAGCCGCTAGAAATGAACGGAATTATAGCTTTGTTAATGGGGTGTTACAAGGATTGGGCAAGCAAGAAATATAAAGGTAGAAATGAAAACGGCACCCAATATCTAGCGTCAATTACCTTGTTGTTTTTCGGCAGTTATCTTGGCCAGTTGATATCGGGTGGTGCGAAGCACTGTTAATCTTGGCTTCATGCCTTATGGTCGGGCTCTATATGCCCTTACCTAAGACAAATAACTTGCGACACATCATGTCGCAACATGTCAAATGATGGATTTCCGAGTCAAATGACAGGAGCATGCGACATAGCGTGTCGCAACATGTCAAATGACGCAACATGCGTCACTCCTTGTCGCATCTTGGCGGTAAAATGAACAACCCGGAAACGACAAAAGCGGCACCGAATTTCGATGCCGCTTTTGTTAATAAAGGTTCAGACCGTGGTCCGGACCAGGGTCTGCACCCCTCTCTCTACTCTTTATACCCATTCGGGTTCTGCGACTGCCATCGCCAAGTATCTTCCATCATCTCAGCAAGGCCGTGTGTAGCACGCCAACCTAGCGATTCATATGCATAAGCAGGGTCTGCATAGCAGACAGCGATATCACCTGGGCGGCGAGCAACTATGTTATACGGCACATTGCGTCCCGACGCTTCTTCAAAAGCACTAACCATTTGCAATACAGAATAACCGTTGCCTGTACCTAGGTTAACCGCTTCAAAGCCACATGAATATGTTAGTTTCTCTAATGCAGCTAAATGGCCTAATGCAAGGTCTACCACATGAATATAGTCGCGCACGCCAGTACCATCTAACGTTGGATAATCGTTGCCGTAAACGCTTAGGCGCTCTAATCTGCCGACGGCTACTTGAGCAATATAAGGCAATAGGTTATTTGGGATATCGTTTGGATCTTCACCAATCAATCCAGATTTATGCGCACCAACAGGGTTGAAGTACCGTAGTACTATCGCAGACCATGACGGGTCAGCAACGCATAAGTCTGCTAGCATACGCTCAACCATATACTTAGATGTGCCATAGGGGTTTGTAGTGCCGCCGGTTGGCGAGTCTTCGCGAATGGGCACGCTTGCTGGGTCACCGTATACTGTAGCTGATGATGAAAACACGATGCGTTTAACACCAAACTCTTGCATAACTTGTAGCAAGATCATCGTGCCAGCAAAGTTGTTTTCATAGTATTCAAGTGGTTTTGCAACGCTTTCACCGACTGCTTTTAAACCGGCAAAATGAACCACGGCTGAAATATCGTTTTCACGAAAAACGCGTTGCAACAATTCGCCATCACGAATATCGCCTTTCACAAACGTAACATCGCGCCCGGTTATTTCTGACACGCGCTTCAAACTCACTACTGAGCTGTTGCATAAATTGTCATAAACCAAAACGTCATGCCCAGCTTCTAAAAGCTCGACGACTGTATGTGAGCCGATGTAGCCGGCTCCGCCTGTAACTAAAATCATTTTAGTCCACTAATCCTTATGAATAATAAATGCGCTTATTTCCAAACAACCCAGTCATCAACCGCAACCCCATAGCCAGCAGAACGCCCAGCCTGCAGCCATGCACCTTCTCCCAAGCAAGCAGTGCCGGCAATTGCAACGCCAACACCTAAATGAGCATAATCAGCCATCTCAGAATCGTGGTCAGCGGTAGCATTAGCATTCAATATGCAGCCTTTGCCTATACGAGCGTAAGGTCCAACAACAGCCCCAGCCATAATGGTAGTTCCAGCATCAACCACCGCGTCATTACTAACATAAGCACGTGGATGAATAATTGAAACAAGTGGTAAACCCGCGCCCTCAATCAACTCAATCATTGATTTACGCACTTGGTTGTTGCCAACGGCGCATACAGCTGCGTCAAATTGTGACGCAAAACGAGCAATCGCTGAACTATCACCTAAAACATCATAGTGGCCAGACCAAGAAAGCGCCGGAAACCCATCATCAATAAAAGCAATAGAATTCCATCCGCACAATAAAGCCGCTTCAGCTACTGTGCAACCATAGCCGCCAGCGCCAACTATCAACAATCGACCCAAGCTCACGCCATAACCTCATATTCCAATGCTTTTAAAAACCCGTCAGCAAATTGCAATCCAAAGCTATCATCATCAATATCTAAAACTTCAGCGCGCCAAATGACATAACGTTTTCCATCTACCATGACAAAAGCGCCAGGGTAAGGCCTAGTTACTGCGCGAACTAAACGCTCGGCGTCATAAACACTGCCTTGAAGGTTAATTTCGCCGTCTTCTGGTTTACGACCAGGCCATTCTGTCGCCAAGCGGTCATCTTGCTCGCGCAACACCAGCTCATCTGCCATAAGCGCAGGTACAACCTTTTTCATGAGTTCGACATGCGCCTCATCCACCAAGCCATACAAATTGCCTGCATCCGTAGAGGCAGATAAAGGTATCTCGACTTGATCAACAATCGGCCCGGTATCCACGCCAGTGTCTAACTTAAATAACGTCACACCGGTTTTATCAAGGCCCTTCAAAATAGCCCAAGGAATGGCGGCGCGACCGCGGCCTGTTGGTAATAATGTTGGGTGCATACCCAGCACACCGCGCTTCGGCGCATTTAAAACCTGCGAAGATGCAATTTGTGACCAGCCAATAATGAACAGCCAATCAAGCTCATGTTCACGAACCGCATCAATCACATCTTGGTTATTAACGTGGCGTGACTTAAGTAACGGAATATCGCGCTCGGCACAAAACTCATCAAGATAAACGCGGCCAGATTTATTCACCGCTTGGTCATCTTCAAGCGTCATCGCGAAACTCAACTGACCACCAGCTTGGTACAAAGCTTCCATACACGAAAGACCAAGTTGTACGCAGGTTACGAATCCAATTCGTATCATTTTCAAAAACTCTTATTTAATAAATTAATAAACGGGGGGCGGCTTCAGTAAATAAACAAAGGTGCGCAGAATTATACTCACGTCACCCCAAAAGCTTACAGAGTCGGCGTACTTTCCATCAAATGCAGCTTTCTCTGGCACATTCATCCCGTCAAACGACGAAACTTGGGCTAACCCAGTTAATCCAGGCCGACACAGCAATGCTCCATTTTCGCGACGCAGCTCAGTAAGTTCGGTTTGCGCCGGAATTGGTGGGCGTGGACCAACGATGCTCATATCGCCTTTCAGTACGTTAAATAACTGCGGCAATTCGTCGAGGTTAGTGCGACGAATGAACTTACCTATCCAAGTTAGTTGAACTTGGCCGACTTTATCGGAAGGCAAATCACCGGTGTTCACGGGCATACTACGAAACTTATAAAAATCAAAAACGCTACCGCCATGGCCTATACGTTTTTGTTTGAAAATAACGGGGCCTGGGTCAAAAACTTTGATCAGCAAGGCAATTAAAATCATAAATGGTGACAACACCAGCGTGGCAGACACCACAATAAACAGATCAAAAAAACGCTTCCCGAAGCGCTGATAAAACGTCGATGCGTGCACGCTTAACTCCCTGAACGCTTGAACACGAATGTGAAGATTAAATACCTTGTTTAAACACTAACTGAAATGATTCAGCGTAATTTAAGCCGGCTTGCCCACCGCGATATGCAGCTAAACCGCGCAGCACTTCATCGCTTCGTGGGTGCGGAAATGGACGCATAACTTTGCGGTAATGACTCAGCGCTTTTATTTTTTTATTTAAAAACTCTTCGCCAATTTCAACGAAATTTGACGGCACAAAGTTTTCACCCGTGGTTGGAAACGCCCAATCGGTTGATGATAAAATTTCCATGAAATACAAGGCTTGTAACGGTGGAATATCAGCACGACGCTGATACAGCCGAGCTGCTGCTTGGCACGCGCGAGATATTTGAACATGATCGTCGTTTAAGTCGCCTGGATGATGCGTGAAAATACGTGCAGGCTTGTAAGCTTCAATTTGCTTTTCAATAAACTGTACAATTTCAACATGTGGCACAGTATTCATGCGAATGTTTGGGAAAGTACCCAAAACAGGCTCATTGAAGCCAACTTCTTTGTTAGCGGCGCACATGTCTTGATATAGCTCGTCATCGGTTGGACGATGATTACGCACATCAACGTTACCACACAAAATAATTGGTTGAACAATTTCGCCTTGCGCAACTAGCTTAGCGCCGGCGGCGCCAAAACCGAGAATTTCGTCGTCTGGGTGGGCTACGACGACTAAGTTTACTTTTTCAACCATTTTCTAAGTTACCTTTTCAAAAAGTGGTCTGCTGTTTTTTGTAACTGCTCTTCCATTGTATATGGCGGAGTCCAACCTAATAGTCGACTTGCTTTGTCTGAAGTCACAAATAAATTGTCAAACAAACGCTGAGCTACCGTCCCTTTGCCAACAATTGTTGCACCGAGCTTCATCAATGACGTTGGTACGGGTAGAATTACTGATTTACTATTCATCGCATTTTTTAAACGATTCAATAATTCGGTTGTTGATACATCGTCTTGATCAGAAATTAAAAAGGTTTCGTTGGCTGCTTTAGAGTGTTCAATGCACACTTGTATAAAGTTACAAAGGTTATCAATACCAACTAAGCTACGCCGATTGTTAACAGCCCCTAAAGGCAACGGTCGATCCTTACTTAGCCATTTCATCATGGACTCAAAATTGGCTTTTACGCCTGGACCGTAAATCAACGGAGGACGAATGATCACGACTTCCATACCCGTTTTCTGGGCAATTTCACGTAACCCAATTTCAGCCTCAAGTTTGGATATACCATAAGGGTCAACTGGCTCTAGTTGAGACTCTTCATCAATAGCGTTATCCGTGTGATTTCGCTCGCCATGTACTTTTATAGAGCTAATATAAATAAAGCGTTTAACGCCCTTCTTTGCTGAAATTTCAGCCAGTCGTAGGGTTCCTTCGGTATTAACTTTACGATATTCGGTCAATGGGTCCGCAGCTGCTTCTTTCATAATATGAGCTCTGGCTGCGCAATGAATGAATACATCTTCATTTGATAACCAATCAAATGATTGTTCATTCAAACAACAGGAAAGATCTATGACTTTCTGACTATTATTGACTTTATTCCGTACAATCTCGATTACACTGTACTGCCTTTTTAGAAGTCCAACTAAATATGCGCCTAAAAAACCGCGTGCGCCACTCAAAATCACTCTAGTCATAAGTAGAATCCGTTGTCATTTCTTTTGTTTAAAAAGAGCTTTCTTTAAGCGCAGCTTAAATACGTCACCTAAAAAAATAGGAGCAGAAACAAAGTTTCTACGCCACAACCTTTTAGGTTCTGATAAAAACCTTCTGAACCATTCTAGCTTTAATCTCGACCAAATTCCTGATGGTTCATTAACTGTACCTGCAAAGTAATCAAATGCAGCACCGACACCAGACACAATTTTTGCGTGCAGCTTACTATTCATTCTTAGAATAAGTTTTTCTTGCTTAGGAGCTGTTAAACCAACAAAAAGAACATCTGGGGAGAACTCGTTAACTACCGATGCAAATGCTTCAATGTCTTCATCTGTAAAATTGTCTTTGAACGGCGGTGAGAAAGACGACATACAGATATTTGGATATTCCTTTGAGATTCTTTTTTGGATCAGATTTAGAGTTTTCTCAGTCGAGCCTAAAAAAAAGACGCGTCCTTTCTTCTTTTCCAGTTGATTTAAAGCAGCCTTAAAAAAGTCAGGGCCTGATACTCGATTAATTCGCGGCTGACCTAAAAATCTAGCGGCCAAAACGATTCCTACTCCGTCAGGTAATAAATAATCAGACGTTGTCAGAGCCTCTCGAAACCAACCATCTCCCTTCGCAACGACGTATGAATGTGGGTTGATTGTATTCACGACGGTTGGCTGACTATTTAGTTGTTCAAGTAAAGATGATGCTAATCTTTCTGCTGATAACTGTGTAACTTCATACCCTAAAATGTCTATATTTTTTTCCACAACATGACCCTTCATGAAAAAACACCTTCTAAAATCAAGCACCTTTTATTACGGAAGTAATCTCGAACACTTTTTCTTTTAACAACTCTAAATTGGCGCGAGCTTCGATATTTAGACGCAATAACGGTTCTGTATTTGAACTTCTAATATTAAACCGCCACTTATCGAATTCCATGCTTAATCCGTCAGTATTATCTGTCGATAACGAGAATTCCGCATACTTCTCAAAGATAGACTTCAAAAGAGCGCTTGGATTTGAAACAGTAAAGTTTAATTCACCAGAAACAGGATATGAGACTATTCTTTCCGTTACCAATTTGCTTAGGCTTTTCTTCTTTACTGAAATAAGTTCAGCTATTAATAACCATGGGATCATACCACTGTCGCAATAAGCAAAGTCGCGGAAATAATGATGGGCACTCATTTCACCACCATAAATCGCATCTTCTTGTCGCATCCGCTCCTTTATAAAAGCATGTCCCGTTTTTGACATAATTGCCGTTCCGCCAGCTCGTTCAACTAGGTCAATCGTATTCCAGGTTAAACGCGGATCATGAATAATTTTTGCTCCTGGGCTTTTCTGCAAAAAAGCTTCGGCCAATAGGCCCACGATATAGTAGCCTTCAATAAAGCCGCCTTCGTGATCAAACAAAAAGCAACGATCAAAATCACCGTCAAAGGCTATACCCATATCGGCGCCATGAGCTAGTACGGCATCAATGGTGTCTTGGCGGTTCTCTGGCAACAGCGGGTTAGGAATACCATTCGGGAAATTACCATCGGGTTCGTTATGTACCTTAATCAACTCAATCGGCACATTCAACGCTTTAAAACGCGCTTCAATGGCATCCACCACATGGCCAGCAGCGCCATTGCCGCTGTTAATGACCAATTTCATAGGCTCAACGAAATTAGCCAAATCCACATAGCCCATTAAATGGTCAACATATTCATCAAGCACAGAAACAACCGTATAGTCACCGCGCTTAGCAGCCACAGGTCCAAAGTCGTTGGCCTCGGCTAAGCGCTGTACGTCATGCAAACCGGTGTCACCACTTATTGGGCGAGCACCCTCGCGTACCAGCTTCATGCCGTTATAATCCATTGGGTTGTGGCTTGCGGTTACTTCAATGCCGCCATCAACGCCCAAATGAAACGTCGCAAAGTAAATCTCTTCGGTGCCGGCTAGGCCTATGTCTAATACGTCAACACCTGCATCTTGCAGTCCGTTAGCAAGTGCTAACTTCAACTCTTCCGAAGTTAAACGAACATCGCCGCCAACCACTACCGATCGAGGCTTTAAGTATTCCCCATAAGCACGCCCAATACGGTAGGAAATATCTTCGTTGAGTTCGGTGCCAAGCTGGCCCCGAATATCGTAGGCTTTAAAACAGGTTAACTGTGTCACAATTAAGCCCGCCCGTACCGGTCTTCAAACCGCACAATATCATCTTCGCCTAAGTAAGCGCCCGATTGAACTTCAATAAGTTCCAGCGGAATCTTCCCTGGGTTTTCTAGAGCATGCACGCTGCCAACCGGTATATAAACTGACTCGTTCTCAGTGACTAACGAGGTTTGTTCGTCAATGGTCACGTTCGCGGTGCCAGAAACGACAATCCAATGTTCGGCGCGGTGATGGTGCATTTGAATCGAGAGCTTTTCGCCGGGCTTTACAGTAATACGCTTCACTTGGTAACGCTCGCCGTTGTCTATGGAGTCATACTTGCCCCACGGGCGATACACTTCGCGGTGCAACTGGAATTCGCTGCGGCCATGTTGCTTCAATACTTCAACCACTTTTTTCACGTCTTGCACTTGGTCTTTTTTTACCACGAGAACTGCGTCTTTGGTTTGCACAACAACCACATCGTCAATACCAACAGTGGCGACCAAGCCAGTTTCTGCAAACACGTAGTTGTTATTTGCGTTGTATACCATAACGTCACCGTGGTGTACGTTGCCATTATCGTCTTTGTCGCTGACATCCCAGAGTGATGACCACGAGCCCACGTCGCTCCAACCGGCATCTAATGGCACCACAACGGCGTCGGCCGTTTTTTCCATCACGGCATAGTCAATAGAGTCTTCTGGGCAGGCCAAAAAGGCTTCTTTGTTTACACGCACAAAGTCTAAGTCGCTATCAATGGTACCGAGTGATTTCTCACACGCGTCGTAAATGTCAGGGCGAAAAGCTTTTAGCTCTGCTAAATAACGGCTGGCTTTAAACATAAACATGCCGCTATTCCAATAAAAGTCACCACTTTCTACATACTGCTGTGCAGTGGCTGTGTCTGGTTTCTCAATAAAGCGGGTGACTTTAAAGCCCGCCGCGCCATCACTTGAGCTCTCTTCCGCCCCACGCTCAATATAACCGTAGCCCGTTTCTGGCCCCGTTGGCACAATACCAAAAGTAACCAATTTGCCGGCTTCGGCAAATGGCAATGCTCGGGTTACCGCGTCACGAAAGGCTTCGGGCTGCCGCATAATATGGTCAGCGGCTAATACCAACATCACCGGGTCAGCGCCCTGAGCCATCGCAGTAAACGCGGCCAAAGCAATGGCCGGTGCGGTGTTTCGCCCGGCAGGTTCTAAAATAATATTATGATTTAACGCGCCCATTTGGCGCAGTTGTTCGGCGGCAATAAAGCGGTGATCTTCGTTGCAGATAAGTACCGGTGATGCGCATTCTAAGCCATCCAATCGTGCCAAGGTGTTTTGCAGCATGGTGCCACTACCATTCAGTTGTAAAAACTGCTTTGGGAATAATGCACGCGAAAGTGGCCACAACCGACTGCCGCTTCCTCCGGCCATAATCACAGGTAAAATCATGGTATTTCCTTATTGAATTCGTATTAGCTTAAATGATACGTCTTGTTAACAATATGACAACTATTTATTGCTCTTAGAGCACGAATATAAGTGTTTATTTAATTGGGCTGCACGCTAATTTCGGCGCTAAGTTCATGCGCCATGGGTGCGCTAATCGCTGCGGTTTCCGCACATACAAAATAGCGGTAATCATCTGGAAGGGTATCTGATAATGTATGCCCAGCGACTTTCCATGGCGACCATAGCATAACGTCATGGTGACCTTGCTGCTTTACAACAATGCTGCGGCTGTTTGCAGCGTCTTCAATACGAAGTATTGGAGCGGGGTTTGAATACAGCACTTCGGTTGGGCCGTTGATACTAACCGCGGCATCGATATTTGAGCTTTCTAACCCAAACAAACGCACTTGCTCACTGTCGCCCACGTTGAAATAGGTATGCAAAGCGCCGAAGACTGGCAAATTTGGGGCATGCACAACGCGAAGTTGTACATGCAAAGTTTCCCCAATTTCATAGCGCAAGCGCACACAGAATTTATAGTCGAACACGGCACGGTGTTCGTCAGTTAAGTCATGGTGGTTAAGCTCAAACTCTATAATATGTGGCTGTTGCGCCGATGCTACAAACGCAACTTGCCGCCACGTTGCACTGCGTGCGAAACCATGGAATGGCTGCTTACGTGAATTCTCACCTCTACCAGCCCCAAACCAAGGCCAACAAACAGGTATACCACCGCGCAGTGGCTTGTCTAAACTTAAAAATTTTTTATCCGCGCACCAAAGCACATCAGCCTGCCCTTTGGGCTGCCAGCGCAGTATTTGCGCGCGCTCATGGCAAAGCTGAAATTGACAAAAATCGTTTTGGTAATTGGCAAACATTTATAAAAAATAAGCCTTGGTGTGTTTATGCACGCGTTCATCCGCAAGTAGCTCTTCAACGCTGAACCAGCGGTAGCCACTGTGTTGCTCATCGGGTAGGCTCGCCAGCTCAGCAACCGATAAACGATACGCTAGTGCGACATAATGCGTCGCTGGTTGCTCACCAAATACACTATCGGTATAAAAATGATCGTACGGGCCATGTAGCACGGCATCGGTTATCGCAAAAGCTTCGCCAAGTTCGCCCAACGTTAATCGCTTAAATGCTTCAGCTAATGACTCATTTTTCAAAATACGCCCACCAGGCACAAACCAATATCCTTGTGCTGGGCGGTTTTTCCGTTCGCCCAAAAGAATTTGACCTTGTGGGTTTTGCACCACAAGGTCAATAGAAACTAGGGGCGTGCTGTCAAGCACTGTGGTGAATACTTCTTTAGATAGAAACATGCTCCCCCCGTAATGCTTACCCTCGAAACCCATCTTGATTCGCCAGGAACCACTCATAGGCATTGCGCAGACCATCTTCAAGCTCAATGGAATACTGCCAGCCAAGGGCTTTTAGGCGGTCAACGTTCATCAGTTTACGTGGGGCGCCGTCTGGCTTTGAGGTGTCCCATACTATCTTGCCTTCGAAACCGACGACTTTGGCGACGGTTTCGGTCAGTTCTTTAATGGTGCAGTCGACGCCGGTGCCCACGTTTATGTGGCTAAGCATAGGCTGGGTATTAGATTCATAAGTCGGTTTGTCGAGCTCCATTACGAAGATGCTTGCTGCAGCCATGTCATCGACATGCAAAAACTCGCGCATGGGCGAGCCTGAGCCCCATGCGACAACATCTGACGCACCTTCAAGCTTGGCTTCATGAAAGCGACGAAGCAACGCAGGTATTACATGGCTATTCTCGGGGTGGAAGTTGTCATTTGGGCCATACAAATTAGTGGGCATAACCGAACGGTAGTCACGACCATACTGGCGGTTATAACTTTCGCACAGCTTAATACCAGCAATTTTAGCAATAGCATAAGGTTCGTTGGTCGGCTCTAAGGTACCAGTTAACAGAGCCGTCTCTGCCATTGGTTGCTCAGCAAGCTTCGGATAAATACACGACGAGCCTAGAAACAACAACTGCTGCACATCAGTGGCATGCGCCGCATGAATAATGTTTGCCTGAATCATCAGGTTTTCATAAATAAACTCAGCCGGGTAGGTATTGTTAGCAATAATACCACCCACTTTAGCGGCCGCTAAGTAAATCTGATCGAACTGCTCAGCCGCAAAAAAATCACTGACGGCTTGTTGATTAGTTAAATCCAGCTCACTGCGGGTACGAGTAACAATGTTAAAACCACCACGTGCATCTAACTGGCGAACAATCGCAGAGCCGACCATTCCGCGATGGCCGGCTACAAATACTTTCTTCATAGACATAGGTGTTCCCTTTGCCAATTAACCTTCAACCGACACCGGCACGTCATACCCATGCTCTTTCAGCAGCGCATGGCGTTTGGCGACTTTTAAGTCTTCCATGACCATTTCTGCGCACATTTCTTGCACGGTAATCTCTGGAGTCCAGCCGAGTTTATCTTTGGCTTTGGTTGGGTCGCCGAGTAGCGTTTCTACTTCTGCTGGGCGGAAGTAGCGTGGATCTACTTTCACAATTACGTCGCCAATTTTAAGTGCCGGCGCGTCGTTACCTTCAATAGCTTCGACAATAGCGACTTCATCAACGCCTTCACCTTCAAAGCACAATGTCACACCAAGTTCTTTGGCTGACCAAGTGATAAACTCACGTACGGAGTACTGCACACCGGTAGCAATAACAAAATCTTCAGGCTGTTCTTGCTGTAGCATCATCCACTGCATGCGCACGTAGTCTTTGGCATGCCCCCAGTCACGCAGCGCATCCATATTCCCCATGTATAAGCACTGTTCTAGGCCTTGAGCAATATTTGCTAAACCTCGGGTGATTTTGCGGGTTACGAAAGTTTCGCCGCGGCGTGGCGATTCATGGTTGAACAGTACACCGTTACAAGCATACATACCGTACGACTCACGGTAGTTTACGGTAATCCAATAAGCATAAAGTTTAGCTACTGCATAAGGTGAGCGCGGATAAAAAGGCGTAGTTTCTTTTTGTGGGATTTCTTGCACCAAACCGTAAAGCTCTGAGGTAGATGCTTGGTAGAACTTGGTTTTCTTTTCCAAGCCTAAAATGCGAATGGCTTCAAGAATACGCAATGTTCCCATACCATCCACATCGGCTGTGTATTCCGGCGATTCAAAGCTTACAGCAACATGGGATTGTGCCCCGAGATTATAGATTTCATCGGGCTGTACTTCTTGAATAATCCGAGTGAGATTTGAACTATCAGTTAAATCACCATAATGTAAAACGAAGTTCTGATTATCCACGTGCGGGTCTTGATATATATGGTCAACACGTTGGGTATTAAATAAAGATGCACGACGCTTAATACCGTGTACCTGATATCCCTTTTCTAACAACAACTCAGCTAGATATGAACCGTCCTGGCCGGTAACACCGGTGATAAGTGCTTTTTTCATCTTGACTTTTAGCTCCAAATTAAATAACTCTACCACTGACTACCCTACATTAAATTAAGTCTAGCGATACTTAGCTACTACAACTAAGAAACGTTTGAGCAAACTTAATTTTTCCTCGGACCATTACTCGCTAACTATGATTCTTGAGAACATCGCTCAGAGGAGCTTTGGGAAATACCTTACATTTCCCATTCTCAGTCAAATCCATAATAATCCTACCATTCTTCTGAAATTTATTAAGTGCCAAACTATACGCCAATTCGCTTCTAACCAAATCAGGCAATTGCCACTTAATTCCCTTCGGGAAATAGTCGCTTCTGTAATGACTCAAGTCCTTATCTGCTGACCGAGTTTCTGTTAAGTTAGGTCTTCCTTGTTCGACGAAGTTGTGATCTAAACCTAGTAAATACACTTTTGAAAAACCCATGTAATATGCCAATTGTAAGCATACAAATGTCACTGTTCCACCGCTTGTCACGTATCGGAGAAAGTCTTCACTAAACTCATCACTAATTTTGTTTTTTATAAAAACCGGATGTAAATTCGCCTTTTCGAAGTCGAAATCCCCAGAAAAGGAGTAAAAACATTGCGTGTTTATACTACCTAAATCCCTACGAAACTGCTCCATAACCAAGTCGTTTATACAAACGTGAAAATTAGGTACGAACCCCCAATCATTGAATGACAAGTAAGCTCTATTCATGGTCATCACAAACTTATTCTCGAGAACTCGCATGTCAACATTAGCTAAGGAAGGGCCGTTGGCGATAATGAACAACTCCTGCCCACTATACGCATTTTTCAGCTTCGCAAACTTATCCTCGTAATTCGCTCGCTTACGCATCCATATATATTGTAAAATTACATTCGAGACTCTTCGCTTTAAAAACTCAAAAACTCGTACTATTGATATCTCTTTTAATTTAATTCGATTCATATTTAAACTTCACTAAATTGGGAACCAGCAAAATACAAAAGTTAAAAAACAGGAAAACGTAAAAAAGTTCACTTCGAGGACTTAAAACAGCCTCCGTATTGGCATATAAATAAAAATAAATCATAGTGCATACAGAAACATTACAAAACATTTTGAAACGCGCGACTCTTTTCACTAGCCTAGTTAGTAAGACAATAGGCCAGAGCAAAAAGACAAGGGCCCCTACATACCCAACATCAAAAATCAGATGCAAATAACTGTTGTGAAAACTTAAATTCACGGCATTAGAATCGTTCGCAAATAAATATATGAACTCCATATTGAGCCCTAGCTCTCTATGCCCATCGAAACCATACCCAAACAGATGCATGACTTCAAAGTCCTGAAGATTATTCCACGCCACCGCCCATAATATAGTACGTCCATTTAATGTAAACGATTCCCCACTACCTCTAAACAAAAAGCTGTCTAGGCCAATGGTAGACACGAGAGTAATTAAACCAAGTAACGCAATGGGAAATAATGGAATTAAGCAAAAAATTAAATATCTAACTCTTGAAGGTGATTTTATAAAGATTGGAGTCAAAAATATCGCGAGCGCGGAATATAACAATGCTCCTCTACCGTCTGTGAACAGTAAAGAAAGCATCGAAACTCCCATGATCAAAACGCCAATCGGTAAATACCTTTTTCTGTAGAAATAACCAAAGACCAAGCCCAACCCGGCGACAGGTGAGAAAGCATTAACACCGTTTGAAAGATAAAATCTAACACGTTCAATATTAACTCCTACCAATGCCAAAAGCTTTGCTTCTCCGGAGCCCAAATCAACTACGAGGTGCTCGCCCCAGCCACCTTTTATGCCTAAAGCGAACAGAACCAGAGAAATTATAATATAACTAACTATTGGGCTCAGAAAAACGATAGTAACGAGCTTGACGTCTGCCCTCTCAGCGAATACGTCACCTCTAAATAGGTTTTTTCTATTTAGCACAGAAGCCCAAGCCAACAGAAAAGTTGCCATAGCCATCGCGATAAACACCAAAAGCCTCGCAAGGTATTGTTCGGCATCTGACCTAAGAAACATCACAAACAGAATAAAAAGCAAGATTAACGTCAAGAAAAAGTACGGCGTAGTTGGAATTCGCAATGACTTAACTCTGACAAAAAATAAAAGAACAAAAGCGAACCATATCGAAAAAGGCAATATCCGTCCTATTCCGCTAAACTGCAGTGAAAGCTGATACACCCAAATAATGCCGCCTGTTAAAGCAAGAAGCTTTAAATCAACTTTTTCTTTCATAATAAACTTAATAGCCATATTATCGCGGTGTAAAGCGAAGTTATTATCAAGACCGCATTTAATGATACATCTTGCTCTAACTTAATTTTAAAATACAAATAGATTAAGATCATAAAATTTGAGAGGCATAATAATAATGCCACATCAAAATGATTGATATCTCGTAAAATCAACAAAGGAGTCAAAGTAGCGGCCGCGACAAATGCGTTGTACTTGTGCCACTTAATGACGTTATTCATCGCATAAACTTGGTTAAGCATACCCACGGCTCTCTCTACAACAAGCGCAGCCATAAACGGCAAAACAAAATATGGCGTTATTTTAGATGTAGTTAATTTAAAAAACCAAAAGTCGAAAAATTCGTAAATAGGCTCATAAAAAAATAAAGCTGCTAAAAAAAACAAACCTGACGAAATCAAAATTTTATTAGAACATTCGACCTGAAATAAGTACCTTGAAGAACTTGCGTGAAGCAAACCATTTAATTTCGGTATTGCAGAGTAAAAAGGGGCCTGAGTAAACGCTGCTATCCCTTTTGCTAACTGCATACTCAAAATCATTTTACCTGACTCAGAAGCGCCTAACTTAAAACTCAAAAGTAGGATTAACATCTGGTACATTCCAATCGAAAAAACGTTACCAACGCCCGAGCGATACATTTGAGCAAACATACGGTGTTTCGCGATCGAAAAAAGATTTTTTTTTGCCTCGAGTTTTGAATTAGAGCGCAATGGAGGTTTTATGATGTATTTCCAATAGAGGCCAATGCCGAAATAACATATAACAAGAGCTATAGAGCAAAAGGAAATTGCTAAGTCAATATCGCCCAAAGACTTATAGATAAGGGCCGTAATTAGAACACAGGTAACATGAGAAATTGAAAGAAGGGCATTTGCCTTAAGAACCTCATTGGCACCATAAAGATAATAGTAGCTCTTTGATAAATAGCTTATTAATGGGGCTCCAAATATCGCAACCCAAACCCCTGAGCTTATGCTAGATATCTCACTTGTTCCTTTTGAAATTAAATATATCGATAAAACGACTGTTAACTCTACTATCAGTAGATATCGATATAAATAATTTAGTGAATTATTAATTACCGAATAATAATCTCTTTTACCTGATATTATTTGAGAGCCTTTTTTAACCTTATAGGTTTGCTCGATAGCTCTATTCTGTGACTTAAATAGAACAGAAAATCTTTGTTTTTGGATAGATTGTGATGTTAACCGAACCGCGACGCTATTTAACCCAAAATCAAGTATACCTTGAATTGTTAATATTATTGTAAATATACCCCATTTATTTATGTGAGCGACTTCATCACTTGGGATAAGAAATATCGGAAACGCTATTATAAGTAAAAATCTAGATATTAGCGCAAACCAACTAGAAAAAGTAGTTTTCATATGATTGCTTAACTAGGATCGTGCAGCACTGAAGAAATCCCACCCGATATATCGATCACTGATCCGTTAAAAAACTTACATTTCAATGCAAAGTCACTTACTGCATATGCCAAACTAGCAATATCTTCGGGAGTCGCTATGCTATTTGATGGGTGAAAGGATTTAAGCTGATTAACAGCTTCAACATCGCCGGCAAATCCGTCGATTAGCATTGCTGTTTCAACGGCTGCTGGTGCAATACAATTAAGGTTAAGTTTCTCGCCCCACTCTATCGCTAAAGTGCGCGTGATACTTTCTAACATACTTTTCGAAGATGAATATGCTAAGAAATTAGCCTTCGTTAAATTTGTGTGTATGCTCGATATATTAAGAATCGTACCTTCTGATTCTATTAAAACATCGTACATCAATCTAGCCAATATAAAAGGGGCTATTGCATTCACCTTAACTGAATCTAATATTTGTTCAATATGAAGTGAAAAAGAGTCATTCACCACCTGAAGAGCCGCATTGTTTAGTAGAACTTTAAAATTCACATTATATGATTCTGATATTTCATGGATTCTATTTTGAAAGAAATTTTGCGTAGATTCATCGTCGCAAAGCTGAATTAGGTCTAACTCAATATCAACATCGTTAACTGAAATTGGTTTATGGCTTTTATCGACTCCGACAACAAAAAATCCATTTCCCCTATACTTGTTTGCAAGAGAAGTCCCAATTGCGCCATCGGAACCTGTGATTACAATTCCGGCTCTAGGTTTTTTTTCAATTTTCATTAAGCATCTCATTTAAAATTTCTAACGACCTGATTGAAACGCGATTGACTGCTTCTTTAGTGTTGGACGCATTATGACTTCCAAGTATGACGTTATCAAAACTAACCAGTTTAGAATTTATGCTAAGCGGTTCCTGTTCGTAAACATCGAGCGCACAACCATATATCTCGTTTTTAGATAAGGAGTTAATTAGGTCTGCCTCATTAATTAATCCGCCTCGCGATATATTCACTATTCTACAATTGGATTTGAGTTTCGACAAAATATTATTGTCTATTAATCCTCTAGTACTTTTATTTAACGGGCATGCCAAGACTAAACAATCTAATTCATCGACTCGATCGGGAAAAGATAGGAAATCTTTAGTTTTCGAATTTTCGCTGCAAATCAATGGTGAAAACGCTGGATCGTAAATAAAGATATTCGCCCCTAAAAATTCAAGACGATTACAAATACTCTTACCGATATCACCATATCCCACAACCCCAATTGTTGTGCCACGAATCGAATTACCTGTCGGCTTATACCAGTTACCTTGCCGTACCTTTCGGTCAATAACAAATGCATTATTAAATAAACCTAAAACATATGTAATAGCAAGATCCGATACTTCATCACCAAATACTCCTGGGGTATTAGTAACTGGAATGCCTAAACTCTCGAACGCATCGTAATCTATGTTGTCTACACCAACCCCCCATTTTACTGCCGCTTTTAACCCTGATTTCTTTGCTGCACGCAATATAGTAGTATTTGTCGGATCATCTCCAATAATCCATCCGTCGTAGCCTTTTAACAAATCTATAAGCTCAATCTCGCTGTAGGTCTGCATGCCAGATGAACCTGTTAATTTGATATTCAAAGATTCGGCAAATGGCAAAAATTCGCTAATGTTTGAGACCATCGACGGACATGTCGTAATGACTTTCTTTTTCATTTCTAAATCCTAAATATTTTCGATTTTACAAGAGCTTCAGCCAATTCCCAATCATCTATATTATCAATATCTAAAGATTCGAGTTTAGGAGTAACATACATCATAGGACGAACTCCAATTCTGTGGTTCGAAGCAACAAAACTGTCTTTGGTAAATAAATAGAAATTTGAATTTTCTTCATATAGAACATCCAACTCTTGGGTCGGAATCAAATTGCCGGGATCATGATTTACAGGTGAAACCAACTTATCGTAAAAGCGAGACTGGATTTTATTAACCGAGAACAGTGAGTCGTATTGTTCTTGAGAAATGAAACTATCAATAGCGGACTCAATAGTCCCCGTTGATAAAAATGGGTTAGTCGTATGAGTCATAAAATATATATCGGCATCAAACTTTTTTATATCGCTGCTTATGATTTTATTCATGGAAACATCATCTCCACAAATAGAAATGTCTCGCTCGTGAATTTGAACTTTATTGTGAGATGAAATTGGATATTCCAAAATCTTTGAAGGCGCATCGGTGTTGATTATTACCTTGGAGATTGAGTCGATTGATAAAAGCTTTGTTAACATCCATTCAAACAGACTTCTACCACCCAAATCCTTAAAGTTTTTACCCGGCACCCTGCTACTATTTAATTTCATGGGTAAAAGCGCAACAATATTTTTACTATCAGCCATTATCTTTCTCTCTAATTAGTTATAGTTTTATCTTTCAGGATAAAAATATTTAATTTTAAGCTCTTTGGATAATTTTCTGTTAATATGGTTTCCCTTATACGTCCCCCAACAGTACATCAATCTAAAAGCTAATATACTACCGAACACTTTGAAAAACCTTCCTTGCTCAATTGCATAACGACTGTCACTTAAAACCGAAACAACAAAGCATTTTATAAAGTCAATAATATCAAATTGAATTTCAGGGTTTATGTCTCTTAAAGCTAGCGACTCTCTTTCGTAACGGTGTCTAACTTGAAACCAGCTTTCATCATGAATATGGAAGACGGAAGATTTATGCGTATAACAAATCTTCTTTCCTCTTTCTATTATCTGTTTTCCAAATAATAAATCTTCTAATCCGGTCAAAAGTTCATCGAATTTAAACTCTTCCCATACGGATTTCTTCGTCGCAGCATTAGCATTGTTACAAAAAAATGATTCAGATTGGATTCTTGACCTATCTGGAAAAAATTTCTTGAAATGACACTCTTCAGAAAATTTGGTTGAATCTCTACCGACCTGTTGACCATAAGAATACCAACAATCGCTGTCTTCGTGGAGTGGCAATAAAAGTTCTTCAAGCCAATGTCGATTAGTTGGAATGCAGTGACCGCTTATAAAAGCGACAAAATCCCCTTTGGCCGAATCGCAGCCAATATTAAGCGATCGCCCAAATGTAAATTCTTCTTTTCTTATATGTATTACTCGAGCTTCAAAAGAACTAGCTATTTCCAATGTACGATCGGTAGAACCAGAATCTACTATCACAACCTCCCAACTAAAGACTTCAGACTGCTGCTTTGCTATGCTTGTCAATAGTTCCTCTAAGTACCGCTCTTCATTGAATGTTCTTATAATGATACTTGCGAGTATTTTTTCAGTTCTTTCTTCTAAGTTCAAAACTAAAAATCTCCAAATCAAAGTCAATTTCAAAAGGAAAAAAATAAACCTTCCCGGGTTTTCTTATGTCACCTTCCGATTTTTCTTCTGCCGAAGTGATAACTAATTCGCTATATTTTTCTTTTATTGGAAAAATTGAAGTAACGTTACAACTTGGTACTCTAAATAAACTCTCTGGTTTATTTGAAGATTTATCAATTCGAAATATTTCCCCTCTCCCCCAGGCAGCAAAGTATATTCGCCCATGCGAATCCACAAAGCCACCATCCGGAATTATGTTTTCAGATTGGAAATTAATGATAGCCTTCATTTCAATCCTATTTTCTCCCATTACAACAAAACAGCGATATAAAATCTTAGAATCCGAGTCGGCTATCACCATCGCTTTATTCAGCCTGTCCCAAGCAAACAAATTCGGAATTGAGATTGGAGAACAATAAAAATCTATCTTTCCGGAACTATCGATAATTATTATGTATCCAACACCATTAAAATCTTCATTTGATTTCATCACTCCAATCCAAAGATTTCCAAACTCATCAACCCCGGCATCGTTTGTTCGCCACTCACTACCCACATCAAATTCTATGACCTTTTTAAGGTTAAAATTCGAAGTGCTAAGAACGTATAAACCATTGTTTCCCACGACGTATACATTTGCTCCTTGCCCGCTTGGGATTAATTTCGATGGGGTGAAATTACATTCTATTATTTTCTTCGGCACACCTAATCGATCATCAGTTGATAATATAATAATTTTACATTCTGTGATATCAACGAACACTACAGAGTTTGTTTCGGGTAAATGAATAACCCCCTCGCCTAGTGTTAAATTTACATAGTTATTCATCAGGCACAGCTCAAACATATGCTAAGTTTCTCGCTTGGCGTCCAATTAATTTCTTTAATTTTATTTCTAGTCAGAAAATATTAAAAGTATCGAATATTTCAAGATATGGAAAATGATTTTTTAGTTGATAAAAACTAATAATTAAAGGCGATCTAAGCGCTGATCTGATTGCCGCTTCTGAATTCAACTATTAACTGCAACACCCGCTCATAGCTTGTTGCAATTGCTCTTTAAAAATTCGTTCTGGCTGATTAAATCCGAGACACTTTTTAGTGTCTTAGATTTAAAAGCTTTTGCGCCTTCTCAATGCAGAGATCGGTTACGATTCTTAAGTCAATTCCTTTTGGAACATACTGACGAAATAACCCGTTGAAATTTTCATTTGCGCCGCGTTGCCAATAGTCATACGAGCCTGCAAAGTAAAAATAAGCATCCAGTTTTCTTCAGCCATGCGTTCAAGCACCGTGAGAATAGCGCCAGTATCTCGTTTGCCAATCACGGTATCGACCTCCAAGTCGCCGTAGCGTTCTCTGCTGTCGACTATCGTTGGCCAGTCACATGCATCGAACGGGCGCCCCAAGATGGCCCCTGGAGCTTATGCTATCGCTTGAGATTCGCTTTTAACTAATGCTTATAAAGCTTGCACCATTTTCATAATCAGTCGGAACCAATTTATAAATCCACTCGCGGCTTACTGGCATCCTAAGAGGTTTACAAATTGCTGAAATTTAGTCTGGGCTCCAGTCATACGTGAGCATTAGAAGTACGGCTGTTTCGGTTTATTCCGAAATTCGCTGTGCTTTTTGCCTACGACGAGCTATTGTGTGCTCGTATGCTAAATCGGATTTTTACAAACCTGATTTAATTGAGTTACGCGGTAACTCTCGGCTAATGGCCGAAGGCACAAAGACAATTTGTTTTGCTATCTCTCTAAGAGAAAATTCCTGTGAGAAAAGAAACGAAATCCGGTATCGCTTTCCCTCGGTCAGCTAACGATAACTCGTGTTGAAACTCTCTTTTTTGGTCGAAAAGTAATAAGCGTAGCAGATTTCGCTAACTGACCACCTTTCCGACCTAGTCCTTCTCATGAGTTTTGCGATTATTATCTGGATTCAGAAAAAGGGTACTTTAAAACCTTGAAGTGCTTTAGACTTAAGTAATCAATGAAAAACATTTTGCACAGGGTTATTGCTCAGTGTTTTTGTAAGAGTATCCGTAGTGATAATTGTAGCCATAGCCATAATATGAACTGGCCTTGCGTTCAATGCTGTTGAGTATTGCACCCTTGACTTCTACACCGTTTTGTTCAAAACGCTTAACGGTATGAACTAATTCTTTTGGTGGCGTAATTCCATAACGAGCAACGAGCAATGTAGTACCTGCATAGCGGCCAACAATAGCAGCATCAGTTACTGCGAGAATCGGTGGGGTATCAATTAGAACATAATCATAGTCTCTAGATGTGTTTTCCATCAGAAGCTTCATACGTTCATGCATCATCAGTTCAGCTGGATTTGGGGCTGATGTCCCGCGAGGAATAAAGTCAAGGTTCTCAATATAACCGGCTTGAACATATGGAGCGTAATCGAATTCTGTTATATTTTCTGAACATACTAGATCGCTTTCTTTCGTAGAATGGCCAGCTACTAAGAAATCAGCTAGTCCTCTTTCATTGTTTGCGTTCATCATATTGTGAAGGTAGCCACGACGTATGTCACCGTCAATCAGTAGTACGCGCGCCCCCCCTTGCGCTAATACTGCAGCAAGGTTTGCGGTTACAAAGCTTTTACCTACTCCGGGACTTGGTCCCGAAATCATGATGATGTTATTCTGAGCTTCTAACATTGCGAAATGCAAGCTAGTTCGGAGACCTCGTAGCGATTCAATCGCTAAATCAGTTGGGTCTTCTTTGGCTAGCAAAGGAGCGCGAACCGAATCCTTCTGCTTTCTTTTAGCTAACTTCACTAGTTTTTCATTCATACTTTCCTGAGTATCTGATTTCGGAACTGATGCATAGACATTAATCCCTTCGTACTCAAGTTGCTCTGAAGTTTCAACACCACGGTTAAACATAGCACGCACAAATACGTAACCGACCGAAGTCATGAGGCCAATTATTGTTGCTAAAACTAATATCAAAGATTTTTTAGGAGCTACGGGCTCCGGCTTAATCGCTGCATTATCTAAAATTCTTACATTACCTACCGTACCGGCTTTCAAAACATTTAATTCTTGCATGCGATTAAGCAGCTGCAAATAGATTTCTTGGTTAACTTCTACATCTCGCATATACCGAAGGACTTGCTGCTGTGTTTCTGGTAGGTTTTGAATTTGGTCGGACAATCGTTGTCTATCACCATTTAGCTTCAATTTCTGTTCGATAAGTGCCTGATAACTTGGATGCTGCTTAGTATACAAGCGGCTTAGCTCAGCTTCTTTAAGGCTGAGTTCATTAATTTGCTTTTCAATAGATACCAATTGCTCCAGCAATGCTTCCGTTTCAAGCGTTAAGTCAACTGATTGACTTTGTAAACGGTATAGGTTTAGTTTCTCTTCTGCATCATTCAAATTTTCTTTGATTGTTGGAATTTGACGTTGCAAAAACTCTAAACTATTTTCTGCTTCAGCTGCATTTCTACGAATATTTTGCAGCATATATTCATTGGCAATAGCATCTAAAACTTTCTCTGCGTGTTTTGCGTCTACATGTTGAATGCTAGCACTTAGTATACCCGTTTGCCGACCACGTTCGCTGACGTTCAATATATCTTGCCAGTTTGTGATTGCTTCTAATCGAGTGTGTTTAATTAGTTCGAACGTGTTAGTACCAGAAAAGTGCGCATCAGATATGTGTACAAACCAATCAAGCTTTTCTGCGGGGGTTCCAATTACGCCTGATAGGACCTTACTTCCTTTACTATCAAATAATCTAAATAAATTACCCTCAAATTCTATTGTTAACTTTTCACCGAGTTCATTCTCTGGTACACGTAAATCAACAATAGAAACTTCATCTTGGTATTCTTTAAGTCTTGCGTAAAATCGCCCCCAAATCGGAAAATAGGCTGGCTCTTTTACAATAGTTAAATCCAGCTGATCAACTACTGTTCCTACCACCATTCTTGACTTTAATATTTCAATTTCGGTAGCTGCTTCACTTTCTGTAGCAAACATCTCTGCCATTTCACCGAGTGCCGGCATTCCTGCAGACTTTTTCTCGACTTGTATTAACGCATCAACTTGGTAAACGGGTATTGACATAAATGCATAGGCTCCCCCTAATATCACGAAGAAGCCGGTTATTCCGGCTATTAACCATTTGTGATCTATTAAAAGACCAAACAAACGGCCTAGATCGATTTCGTCGTCATCGTTGCGTTGCTGGGCTGGAGATGGCGAATTCTGCATGCGTTGATTACCTTGTTAAAATCGTAAATCGAGAAATTGGGTAGAATAACAGTGCTGTGCACTACCCGCCGTGAAACGGCGGGCTACAAAAAGGATGGCGTCAGCCATCAACATTACAGTTTCTGTGACCATTTATCGGTGGCTTGGTCAATTAGCTTGAGTACGTGTTCGTATACTTCGTCGCTTTTTTTGTATGGGTCTGGAATTTCCTTGCCGCCAGCTTCTAGCCATTGGCCTAGAAGCATGGTTTTTGCTTGTGCTTCTGGGTAGCGCTGGGCTATATGGTTGCGGTGGTTGTTTTCCATAACCAACACTAAGTCATAATTGCCAATAAGCTCACGGGTTAGCTGTTGGGCTTCGTGCACCGGGAAGCTATGGCCGTGTTTTTCAGCAATAGCGCGAGCGGTTTTGTCCATGTCCCAACCTTTGCCGTCACTGTGCTTCATGGCGGTAATGCCGGCACTGTGGATGGTTTTGTTGGGTAGGCGTTGCTGCAGCATGAACTGGGCTGTTGGGCTGCGGCAGATGTTGCCTAAACAAACTACTAAAATTTTGTTAAACATCGTTGTTCGTACGCTTCGCTGTTGGTGCGCTGCGCTGTTCGTACGCGCACGCGCTGTTCGAAAAAGCTAAGAATTAGTTGCTACCTATATCATCCTGGAATCTACCCAGTGAGTAGAGGCCGGTGATGGACGGTAGTAGCTGGCTGATGACGCGGTTCCAACGCGCTACTGGAGCGGCGGTTACATAAACTATGTCGCGTTGCTGCAGTTTGAACTGCTCGGCCAGCACCAGTGCGGTGGCGTTTTTGGCGTTAAGTTGGTAAACATCTGCGACACGTCCTGTCGCAGGATCAGCGGCACGAATAACAAATACGCCTTCGGCGTTGGCAGTTGCTTCAAACCAACCGCCAGCGTCAGCTAAGGCTTCGGCTAGGGTCATGCCGCTGCGGCCCATCATGTAGCTTTTCGGTTGGCGTACCTCGCCTAATACAAATACTTTGTTTTGGTCGTTGCGCGCTACGTGCAATACATCGTTTGGCTGCAACAGAATGTTCTGATCGGTGTTGCCTTGCTGGTAAAGCTCGCGAAGGTTAAAAGCTCGTTCTTGGCCGTTGCGGGTTAGCGTTACTGTTGTCCAGTCAGCTTCAGGGGTTAAACCGCCTGAGGCGCTAACGGCTTCAATGAGGGTCATGGGCACGTTGGTTACTGGCAACACGCCAGGTTTTTGTACTTCGCCGGTTACGTATACGCGCTGGCTACGGAAGCCGGCGACGGTAACGTCTACTTGCGGGCTTTCAATGTACTTGGCCAGTTTGTCGGCCAAAATGTCACGAATTTCGGTAACGCGAAGGCCTTCTACTTTTACGCGGCCCACGTATGGGTAAAAAATGCTGCCGTCGTTGTGTACCCAGTTACCTGCATCCACTGGGTCACGCATAGAGCCAGCTGGAATGGTTAGCTCTGGGTGATTCCATACGGTAATGAGTAGTACATCGCCTTTGCCGACTTTGTAGTCGTAGTTGCCCATAGCCGCTTGTAGTTGTTCGTTAAATTGTGGCTTGGGCTGGTTGGCGTTGAGTTCGCTTAACAACATGGGCGAAATGGTATGAGTTTCAACTAGTTTGCTGAAGTCGGCTTGGCTGAAGTCGTCGTCGCTTGACTCAAACATGCTGCTGTTTTGGCTAATGTGCCCACCTGGCGCAAAGGCGCAGCTAGCTGTGAATAAGGTGGATAGGGCTAGAACGGTGAGTTTTAGTTTGGTCATTCAAATTCCTACTTAACCTGATTTATTTTACCTGAGAGTAAAGCGGGCGTGAGCGGTGGAGCATTTGGCCGCCGTCGCGCAGTATGGGCATCCAGCCTAGGGTGCCGCGGGTTTTGGTGTTGCGCACGAAGAATAAGTCAAAGGGTATGCTTAGGTAAAAGCCTTTAGTGAAGCTGCCTTCGCCGTAATCTTCGTCGCTCACGTTGGTAAACGCGGCAAATGCCCCGGCGATAACGCCCGAGTCAAATTCGTGTTGATATTCTAATTGTATGCCTTCGTCTTTGGCTAAAAAGCGGCCGACGCGTGCAATCACGGTGCTGTTGCCAAAGGCACCGTTAAATAGTTTATCAGCGTTGTAGTACAAACTGGCATGGCCAGTGAGCACGCTGTAGTCATCAAACCCTAAATCTTGGTAGGGGTCACGCTGTTTTACATAATTAAGATCAAGGCCATAGGCAAAGTCGCTGTTTAGCGGGCGGTAAAGTACTTCGCCGCCTACCCCACCAAACATGCGCTCTAAGTAACCGCCGTACGCGCTGGCGAATAGGTTATTGGCCAGTTGCTTGGTGTAGTTTACTTGTAGGTTGTCTAGCCACAGGTTTTGGTTTACGGCGTATTCACGAATGCGGGTGCGCACTCGTGGTAGCGGCGTGTCTTGGCCGTCGAGCAAAAAGTTAAACTTGTCGTAGCTGTCGGCAATGTTAATGCCTAGCTTACCGCTTACGTCCCACGCGTTGGTGAGGGTGTATTTGGCGGTAGCTTTTAGACTTAGCTGGTATATGTAAAAGTCTTCTGCGCCGCCAAAGCTTTGGTCAAGGTCGGGTTGAATTGACCAAGTGAAGTCGTTTTTGAATTCGTTGTTGTTGGCGGTTATGGCGGTTTCTGGGTTCACACTGGTGGTGTGAATGGCGTTTTCTGTTTGGGCGTGAAAACGCTCGCCGCGATATGCGGTTTTATAGGCTTCGGCATTGATGTTGTGCTGTTTAATGCCAAGGTTACCGCTGAATTCTTTTATTTGGTATTTGGTAATGTGTTCGGGCAACGAGTCGGCCAGTATTCTGGCTGCGCGATCAACGGCTTCGGCTGTGTTGCGGAACCGGGTTTGGGTTGCCTCCAGCGCGACTGCGTCGCGTCCTGGCCGTTCGTAATCGAAAGAACGCTGGGCTACAGGCAAATCGGCATGAGCGACAGCCCATCCTGATTCCCGCAAAAGATCATTAGCTAGTTTATCAAAATCAACATCGCTCATACTTGCAGGCGGCACGTGTTCGGCGCTGGCTTGGCGCTTGGCTGGCTCAAGTTTGAGCTGGTGGGCGCTGTTAAAGTTGTAGTTTAACGTAAAACCGAAGGTGACGGTGTTGCCGCGCTGGTAGCCTACTTTAAAGCTAATATTTTCGTTTAATGCGTAGTTGGCGCCGTAGTTCCACGGCGAGTCAACTTGAATAGGTACGCCGGCACGGTCTTGTTTGTAGTCGTTCGGGTCGTACTCGGCCATGAGGCTTAAAGCACCCCAGGCTTCTGGCATGGGCACCTGGTATTGCACGCCACCAAATACGGCGGCTGGGCCACGGAACCATTTGTCTACTTCGAATTTACCGCCACTGCCGGTAAAGCCTGTTTCGCGCTGACACATGCGATCAGCAATTTCGCAAAACGGGTTGCTGATGTTGTCGCGGCGGCCTAAGTAGCCCCAACCCATGCCTAAGCTAAAGTCAAAGTCGCCTAAACTGCCTGCGCTAAAGCGCTTATTGGCCACAACATATTCGCCTGCGAAAATGCCGGTGCCGCCAACGTCTTGCAAGCCCACTGCAAACTGCGGCAGGTATTTGCCTTCGTAATTAAGCAGCAGCTTGGCGTCGAAGCCTTTGTCTTTCAGGGTTTGATCGCCACTGAAGTTTGGGTCACTGCTGTACAAACGATAACGAATGTCAGTGTATCGCGCAGTGGTTTCTAACCACGGAAACAGTTGAATGCTAAACGCGGTGCGACGGTAGATGTCGCTATCTGCGTAATTTATGCTCATTTCGCCGTAAGGGTTCATGCGCGCGGTGGGTGTTTGCATAAGGCCTACACCGCCAAAGTCGCTTTGCGCTAATGGCCCTCTGGGTACGTCGGCCTGTGCGACAGAATATGTCGCAGGGCTAAGCAGTATGGCGGCAATCGCTAGTGTGAGTGCTTTCTTCTTTGTTTTTTGCAACTTTCGCGAGTGCGACAAACGGTGACCGACCTTGCTCACTTTTCGCTCACTCCGCACTCGAATTTGCGTCATTTGACATGTTTTTATATCTTTTTCTGTCATTTGTCATGCTTTCTTGCCAAATGACAGAAAAGTCCCAGTGCTGTAAAAACTGCGCAAGCTGCAGGTTTATGTCGCGAAAACCTTTCGGTAAATCGCTGTCTTCAATGCTATACAGCACCACGGCGCCTGGCTGTTCGGCAATGGCGCGCTGCTCGGCGTTGCTGTTGTAGCTTTGCATAGGCACTTTGGTGATCACGCCAAAAGCGTCAATAACGTACACGTATTCTGGGTTGGTATAAGTTAGTCCGACGTGCTGTGTCGCAGCCTGTTCGCCCTGCCGATCAAGCGGAGCGGTGCTTAAACGCAGCTCGTAATGCGGAATACTGCTGGTGCTGGTTAAGGCGTCTTGGGTGTTCAGCACGGGGTTTTGAGCTAAGTCTAAGCGCGCGTTGGCCAAACTCATGCCATGAATATACGAGGCGCGTAGCGGCCAATGGCTAAAGGCGGTGGCCAATGCGCTGGCTTGTTTTGCCAATTCGGTTTCACCGTCGTGCATGTAGGTTTGTTGCAATAGCGCCAACTTGGTGGCCATGCCCTGCTTGCGGGCTTCAAACTGCTGTTGCAGCTTGCCGCTACTTAGGCGCGTTAGCGGTTCATAATAAGGTTGCTGCACGCCATTTCTGTGAAATTCCGTTACGACTTGGTTCAAGCGGCTGTTGGCGTAAAACAGGCCGGTGTACTTAGCGCTGCCATCAACCACGCGTACTTCTACGTACTGCAACGGGTCGCTGCCGTCGGTGGTGGTTAGCTGCTGAAATTCTTGCTCGGTGCCTGACTTTATGCCAACAGGGCTAAAGGCCCAGTTTTGCATATTACCGGCGCCGCGGTTGTAGGGCTGCACCTCAGTGAATTCTAGGTAGCCCAACTCTGGCCCAAGCCATTGTTTGCTTTGAATAATGCGCCCAGTGGCTGGGTCATGCCAAAACTCGTTGGTGGCCTGTGGCTCGCCATGTTGAAACAGTACTTCGCGCGTTATGGTTGCCTTTACTTCGCGGCCGTTGGGCATGGTCAGCTGTTCGTTTTCGCCGGCTGCCAGCGTGTTCACTTTGTAGCTGTGGCGCTTGGTCATGTAATGCGGTTTGTGCGCCGTGTGGTATGGCGAAGGTATGCGCGCGTCTACGTGGTATTCGGTGTACTCGTTGTTGTGGCCGCTTGCTGTGTCAGTTACGCGGCTAATCCACAGGTGCTTAACCTGCGGGGTATTCAAATTCTGTAGGCTAATCACTCGGCCATTGTAGGTTTCGACAACTTCTTTGGCGCCGGTAAACCACTGTTGGCGAAGGCCCAACACGTTGCCGTTTTGCACCACGTTGTCGTTTTCGCCAAGCACCACTAGCCCTCGCACACCCTCTCCCACACGGGCATAGTTTGCGGCGTACGGTAACGCGCGCGCTTGCTCTGGGGTTACTGTGTAGTCTTCGGGGCTGTCAAACAGCAGCTTTAAGCTGGCTTCGGCCGACTTGCCAAGCAGGCGCTGTTGTAGCGTCTCTGGTTCTGGCTGCTCTGGCGCTGACTGCTGCTGGGCGTGTGTTGGAAGGGCTAGGGTTGCCGAAACCAACACTGCGCTTATGAGGTGCTTAATGTGTTTCATCCATTAAAAAAGCCACTGGCAAGGCCAGCGGCTTTCTAGAATAAATTCTGTTTTCAACTATCTGTTCTCAACTAAAAGTAAAGTTGCTCTTAGTTAGTCGCAGTAGTTGTAGTCGTTGGTGCAGCTTCGTCGTCTTCAGTTGCAACAGTTGCAACAACGCCAACAGCTACAGCACCGGCTACGATAGCACCAGTCGTGATTGCAACACCACCAACGGTAGTTACTGCAGCACCTGCGCCAGCAGCGCCAGCACCTGCGCCTGCACCAGCACCTGCGCCAGCTCCGGCACCTGTGCCTTCAACTTGTGCTAATACAGCAGGAGAAGCGGCTAAAGCGGCAGCTGCGAATAATGCGGTTAAAGTTTTCATAGTGTACTCCTTGGATTCTATCCGTGTGCGAGAATTACTTGTCAGAATAGGTAATTGTCGCGTGGTTTGCAAGATATCTTGCAAGATATTTGTGTAAATTTTGTTCAGGAAATTTGGGGGTGCGTTAGACACGCTGCCGGTTCTCCGGCAGACACGCTACCGCCCGTGGGTTGCGGCCCCCAAATGCCGGT
Organism: Gammaproteobacteria bacterium; assembly: GCA_018222985.1. Taxonomy (GTDB): domain Bacteria; phylum Pseudomonadota; class Gammaproteobacteria; order Enterobacterales; family Alteromonadaceae; genus Pseudidiomarina. The sequence continues at coordinate 255,015 of JAAEZG010000002.1, read as the reverse complement.
CGCTCGCAAGCGAGCGTTCGAAAAACCTATTGTTTTCTGGGGTTTAAGGAATAGAGATCAGCTGCTTGTTCTGTTTAGGCAGGCTTTGGTCTTTCCTTAAACCGATATTTTTAATTATTTTTGTGTGTTTTTTCAGCGCTAAACTTCTATCCCGAAGTGTGCTGAAAGCCTTGCTATTAAAGCACATTTGACTATTGCAAACAACGAACAGTTAACAAAATTTACGTAATTTAAGATTTGAATTGTAAGCCAATATTATGAACGGCGTATTTCACTAAATTCGAGGCTGGCTTTCACTTCTTTTTGCAGCCAATTTAGTAAAACAATACAACGACTTTCGCCATCTAGCTGTACTATTTCGGCCATAAAGCCTTTGAACGGGCCGTAGGTTATTTCTACTTTTTCGCCTACTTGCGGCATCGCGCTTTCTTGCGCTTTTTGTTGGGTTGTGGCGCTGACGTGGCGCATTTCTTCGATTAGTGCGTCAGGAATTGTCGCAGGAGTTTCACCGAAGGTTAACATTTTGGCCACGCCGAAGGTGCTGCGCACTTTGTGGAATTTGCCGGCGTAGTCGTCTAGCTCGGCGAAAATATAACCTGGGAACAAGGGTTCGGTGACGTCGGTGCGTTTACCGCGGCGTATTTTTTGCAGGGTAATTTCCGGCAAAAACGCGTTAATGTCCTGGTTCTCCAAGTTTAAGCGGGCGCGAGTTTCTTGGCGTGGCTTGGTTCTTACTACGTACCAGGTCATTTTTTACATCCGTTTTATGATGGCGTCGGTGCTGGGGTCGAAGCTTTGGGTTTCGTGGCCGTCGATGGTTTTTAGGATGTCGACGGCGCAGTGTTTGCCCTTTTCGACGCCCGGCTGATCAAAGCTATTAATGCCCCAAATAACGCCTTGGGTAAATACTTTGTGTTCGTACGCGGCAATGAGCGCGCCGAAGCTGTGCGGCGTTAGTTCGTCTACATACAGCAAGTTGGTTGGGTGGCTGCCGACGTACTCGTTGCGCGGGTCGTTCGGGCTTTGAAAGCCTTCCCACATAAGCTTACGGTGCGCTAAGCAATTGCTGACGGCTAAGCGTTGTTGTTCTCTTAGTGCGGTTTGCACTTCTGTTGTGAAGCCCGGCGCTTGGCGGTGCAATACGGCAATAAAGTCGGCGGTGAATTTATCCCACCCTTGGTGCAAATGCTGAAAGAACGCGTGCTGCCCATTCGGGCCAAAGCCGCCCCAAATAATTGGGCCTGTGGGCTTGGTGAGCGCTTGATTGTCGTGGGTGGCTTGCTTGCCGTTGCTTTCCATGTCGAGTTGTTGCATGTAGCTGGGCAGGTAACGTAAGCGGCCGTCGTACGGCAAAATGGCGACGTTGTTTATTTGGCGTACTTCGCGGTTGTACAGGCCGAGTAGCGCGAGCGCTGTGGGTATGTTTTGCGTAGCGTCATCGGTTTGTACGAAATGATCGTCCATGGCTTTCGCGCCGTCGAGCATTTTGCTGAACTGGTTGCTGCCTACGGTAAGCGCAATGGGTAAGCCAATGGCCGACCACAAACTAAAACGCCCACCCACCGAGTCTGCGAAGCTAATTTGCTGCGCCGGTGGAATGCCGAAGTCGGTCATAGCTTGGTTGTTCGCGCTGACACCAATCACGTGGTTTTCGAGCCATTGCTGTTCGGTTAGGTGCGGTTTTATCCACTCTTTTACGGTGTTGACATTGGCCAGCGTGTCAATGGTGCCGAAGCTTTTGCTGGCAATAATAAACAGCGTGGTTTCGGGGTCGATAATCGGCAGCACCGCGTATAGCTGGCCGCCGTCCATGGAGCTGACAAAGTGCGTGTGCAGGGTGTGCAGCGGGTTGTCATCGGCGAATTCTTTTAGCGCGAACGAACCCATCATGGGGCCAAGATCGCTGCCGCCCACGCCAATGTTGACGACATTTTGTATAGGTTTACCGGTGGCGCCGAGCCATTTGCCACTTCTTAAAGTTCTGACGATTTCCGTGAAGCGGTTTTTGCCGTTGCCTGCCTTCACCACGTTGTGAATGCTGCGGTTGAGCATGTGGCTAACCGTGCGGCCTTCGGTTTTGTTTTTGTATTCGCCTTTGGCTAGCTGCTGCTTGAGTTGTTTGAAGTTTTTTGGCAGCTTTTGTTCGGCGTATTGTTTGAGTTGTTCGGTTGTTAGGCCTTGGAATGAGTAATCGAGATTGAGTAATTCCGACTCAATAGTGAGTGCCGTTTTTGGTGGATTATTGCGTGGCGCCATGCTCTGTCTCAGCCCTTATGGTATCTGCGTTCTTTCCTTGAAATGTTGGGCGAATGTTAGCACTTTTTTTTGGGGGGTGGAAGTGGGTTGGGAGAGAGGGGTGCAGACCCTGGTGCAGAGAGGGGTGCAGAGGGGGGTGCAGACCCCGGTCCGGACCTTGGTCTGGACCAGAGTATGAACCGGGGTGCGGACCACGCTCTGGAGCGGGGGCCGCCCCCTTCTCAAGTCTTAAAAATGCCAGCTGATACCAGCGCGGGTGTACGACACGTCGTCGCCGGCGATGGTGTAGCCAAGTGAGAAGCTGAACTCTTCGTTCACGTGGTAGCGGCCGCTGAAGGCGATTTCTTGGTCGCTGCCGGCGTCGCTCATGCTGTAGTGGCGCACGTTGGCGTCAACTTCGAACTCTTTAGTTAAGCGGCTGCGCACGCCCACTTGCGCGTTCCAACCGGTGTCGTCTTCAGAGCTGTCGCTCCAATATGGAACTTTGACCGTTGCTTCGGCGTAGGCTAAACCGGCGCTAACGTAAACCGCGGTGCCCGCTTGGTTGTACACTTTGTAGCCAAGGTTGGCGTACAGGCCGCTCAGGTCGATTTCTGAGTTGTCAGAATAATCTTTTGAGCCGGTCAGATATTGCGCTTCGAAGAACAGTTCTGGAGAAATTTCGGTTGCAACATCGATGGCTAAGCCGTTAATGCGCTCGCCGTCGAAGTCCATGCTGTTCAACCCAAGATATGCGTAGTTGAAGGTTGGCTGAAGGTCTTGCGATTCTTCTTGCGCTTGCACGCTGGTGGCGGTTAGTGCGAGGGCTAGCGCCGCGGCAACTTGAGTCATCTTTTTCATTGATGTTTCCTTTGTGTTTTATTTTTGTTGTTTACTGCTGGGCGCTATTTTGAAGTGGTTGATTTTTATAGTCAAGTCGAATTGCGGAGGGGGTAGAGGGGGGTGCAGACCCTGGTCCGGACCAGGGGCCGCCCCCTCCTCTTACATACTAGTCAAGCTCGGCTAGCAATCTTGACGCGGCAGGCAGAATCTGCTCTTGGAAAAGTTTCTGATCAATGCCCATATTCATTGCTGCAGCTAGATAACGTGGCTCATTGTCGAGCATATGCTGCAGGCCTTTGACTAAATTTCCTTTTACCGTGGTAGCGCCATAATGCGAAAACGCTTCCTCCATGGCCTGCTTAGGAATCATGCCCCATTGACTAAACATGACAATTAAGTCGAATAAAACTTTTAACGGTTCTTGCATTAGCCGATCAGCGTGAGCCAAGAGTTTGGTCATAAAGCAAGAGGTGTGGTCAATGGCGGGCACTGGAAAGAGTTCAGTTTTAGGCTCGATCGCAAGCTGGTAATCATCAAATGCAACAAACTCTAGCTTAATAACCAGGTCATCGGCCTTAATAAGTGTTCGCACGCCGTAACGGTCGAACCGGACATCGCGTGCATAATCGAATTCTTTATGCACTAAAACGCCCAAGGAAGTCTCTGAAACTTGGCTGCGAACGGCGCGGTAAGATGCTTTGTCTGCGCATAAAAAGTCGATATCCACCGACTGCCGATATTCATTAAGCTCTAACGATATCCGCGTACCGCCGCCAAACAAAATGCGATGTTCGCGCAAATAGTCTGCATTGAAGTTGCGCAAGCATTTTTCGATGATTTGATGGTGATGCCGCTGGTAGCTAGTCATGTTTCCGATTCGCTCTGTTGTCGGCTGCGACGGTTCGATAGGACGACAAGTTCGATAATCGCAGCCTCGTTTCCAGTCATGTGTTGACTAGGCTACTGCGGGCAAAAAGCCTCCGGCAGCTTTGGCGAGCTGCTGAATAAGCTTGCGCTCGTGGTGTTGCAAGTCAGCTTGGTTAACAAAACCCCAGCGCTGCTCATAAATTCTAAGCGCTTCTTGTGCTGGGATTGTTTCCGCGGTTGTATCCCACAGCAATGCATCGAGCTCTGGATATTCGCGGCGATTTATCATTTTCATGGTCACCTCAGATTGTTGCATTTGCCTATGTGGTTGTTCACGTGGGTGTTGTTCACGTAGTGATTGTTAATTTGAGTATACAAATGGAGATCGGTTGTGTCTAGGGGAGAGGGGGTGCAGAGGGGGGTGCAGACCCTGGTCCGGACCAGGGGCCGCCCCCTCCTCTTTCTTGTTCTTGCTACACTTGTTGCGAGAGAGGGGTGCAGACCCGAGGCCGCCCCCGGTGCGCACCAAGGTCTGGAGCTGGGTCTGCACCCCTCTCCTACCCTCGATTTCAGTTACAAGGACCGTACTATGACCCGCAGAACTCGTTATTCTGGCGCTGATGTTAGTCAGCATATTTATGATCGTGGCAATAACCGTCAGCGTATTTTTGCCGACGAACAAGATTACGCGCACTTCGCCGCGGCGATGTTTCGCTTCGCGAGAAAGTTCGAGATCGCCATTCACGCATGGGCGCTCATGCCTAATCATTTTCACATTCTGCTCACGCCTTCCAAGCCCGACACGCTGCCGCGCTTCATGCAGTTTTTGAAGTCCACCTACACCACCTATTTCAATATGAAGAACAAGCGCACGGGCACAATTTGGGAGCAGCGCTACAAGCAACTTCTGGCTGACGATCAGGAGTATATTCTTGAATTATATCGATATATTGAGCTGAACCCGGTGCGAGCTGGGCTTACCAAGGGCCCGCGCGGGTTCCACTGGACGAGCTACCATACCAACGCCATGGGCGTTCCCAGCGGCGGCCTCATTCCGCACCCGTTCTATTTATTACTTGGCACCGACGAGCACGAGCGCCAGCAAAACTACCGCGATTTCATCCGCGCCGCCTTCGGCAAACAGCGCTCCTTTTACGAGGCGCAAGTCGCCATCTTGAAAACCGCAGCAGCCAGCATTGCCGTGTACGGCCCGGAAGAGTTCCACAAAAAAATATCTGAGCGCGTCACCTTTGCGCTGCCGCACTACCAGCGGTTGGTGATTATGACTGAGCAGGAGAGTGGGTAGAAAGGGGGGAGAGAGGGGTGCAGACCCTGGTGCAGAGAAGGGTGCAGACCCCGGTCCGCACCAGGGTCCGGACCAGGGGCCGCCCCCTCCTCTCAACAATATTGTCAATTGACAACTAAATAGATAAAGGACTATCTTTAATGCCGAGAAAAAAGCACAAGACCAAAGAGATTGAGGCAACCCTTAGACTTGCTGAAGCAAATGGGTGGAAAGTTGAGCAAGCGGGCAAAAGTGCTCACTGTTGGGCTCGACTCTACTGCCCTTACGAGAGCCTCAACGAGAAGTGTCGCTGCGGAAATTTTTGCATTGTTTCTGTTTGGGGAACGCCGAGAAATCCGCTCGCACACGCAGAAAACATTCGTCGTGCAGTCGAGAACTGCATTTTATTTGGAGGCAGCAAATGAACAAATATGAATTTAGCTTACGCTTCGATGTCGCGCCGTGCGCTCTGAGTATGGACGAGATAGATGACCGATTATTCGAAAAAGGCTGCGATGATGCATTAGTACGGCACAGTCGGCGGCAGGAGATTTTGCTCGACTTCAACCGCGAAAGCTCTTCAGCTGTTGAGGCATTTAGAGTTGCTTACGAACAGATCAAAACCGCTTTACCGCAAGCTCGCTTGCTCGAAGCCAAACCGGACTATGTTGGGCCCACCGACATTGCCTGTGTGTTTGATCTCAGTCGACAACGTATTCAGAAGATTTTGCAAACTCGCGCTTCGGGTCTTCGGGCCTTAACTTCTGTCGGTAATACTCAGGTTTTTAGATTAAGCCACGTTATCGATGAGTTTTCAAAACTCGGCACGTTGCATGTTAAGGAGCCTGTGCGCGAAACTGCGATCGCCGCTATGCAGATGAATAGGATGAATGACTTGGATTAATTGGGGGAGAGAGGGGTGCAGACCCTGGTCCGGACCAGGGGCCGCCCCCTCCTCTCCAACAATTTATGCGATGACATAAATTCATAACAAACCAACAAACTTAACCTTTATTTTTATTAGCTCGCATAAAAAATGGCACTCACTATGATTCTGGTCACAAGCGCTAAAGAAGTCAGGAAAATCGCAAGGAAAGTCAGAAAATCCCAGAAAATGGATCAGCAAACAGCTGGCTCCGTAGCAAACTGTGGATTAACTTTTGTCAGTCATTTCGAAAATGGCAAGCCGACGGTTCAGTTAGAAAAGGCGCTGCAAATGCTCGATGCACTGGGTGTTCGTGTTTACCTTGACGTCCCACCGGAGAATTAAGCGATGACCGAGCGTCGTTTAAATGTATTCATAAGTTCGACCCTTGTCGGCGAGCTTACTGCGCTTGGGTGAGAGAGGGGTGCAGACCTTGGTGCAGAGAGGGGTGCAGACCCTGGTCCGCACCAGGGGCCGCCCCCTCTTCTTTTAGTCTTGCTTGTGCAAGTGCACATCCATTTGCGGATAAGGAATACCAATACCGTTCTTATCTAGCGCAATTTTAATTTCGCGCATTAAGTCCCAGTACACGCCCCAATAGTCGGTGCTTTTTACCCAAGGTCGTACAATAAAATCAACCGATGAGCTGTTCAAAGCATGCACCTGAATATTCCAGGCTGGGTCTTTTAACAAACGGCTTTCTGCCGCCAGCACGCTCTCGAGCACTTCTTTGGTTTTGTGCAAGTCGGCATCGTATGACACGCCAATGAGCAGATCGACGCGGCGCGTATCTTCTCGGTTGTAGTTAGTAATTGGCGAGCCGGTAATTTGCGCGTTCGGCACAAACACCACTTTGTTGTCCGGAGTTTTCAGAATCGTTTGGAAGATATTCACTTCTTCCACGGTACCGGAAACGCCGCCGGCATCGACGTATTCGCCGGCACGGAATGGACGGAACAAAATAATCAACACGCCCGATGCCATATTCGACAATGAGCCTTGCAGCGACAAACCGATAGCCAAACCGGCAGCACCTAAAATGGCAATAAACGAGGTAGTTTCAACGCCAACTTGCGACAACGCCATTAACACGGCGGCGATGAAGATAACGCTACGAACAATGGCGCCTAAAAAGCTGATCACCGCTTTGTCGGTGCCGCGTTTTTCCATGCCTTTGCCCATAATTTTGGCAACAGAGTTCGCCACAATTTTACCCACAATCAGGATAATAATGGCGACCACGAACTTAACGGTATAGCCGAGAATCAATTCTTGGTTCTCGCTAATCCATGACATCACTTGTTCCATAAGTACTCCTTTTTACCATTTGAAATTGTAGCGCCCTTGCGCATCTGGTTTGCCGAGAAAAACTAATACATCGGTAACCGGCTTAGGCGTTTGTAATGTTGGCTTGATGCTACCACTGACACTTACTTGCGGCGAAGCTATCCGCCCATTCACTTGTGCGTTTAAACGTAAACCGACCAAGTTATTATCGTCGATAATGGCATTAATGCCATTTTGCTGGGTGCAACTTAACTTGGTTTGGTAATCTCCAAGTGGATGCCACTGGTGGTTCAAGCGCATTTCGGTACGGCTTGTTGCAAAGGTGCCATCTAGCGTATCGCAGAATTTTCCACTTTGAAAATCAGACAGTTGGTAATCGCTGATATTAAGCTCAAAGTCGCCAGCCATGGTGATGGGTACGGGCAATTGCAGTTGTTGGATCGCCGGCTGCATGGCGCCTTTCAAGTTCGCTTGTATGCGGGCTTCATTGCTCGATGCTGTTATCGTTGCCTCGCCATAGATATAATTTGACGACGGAATTTTTAGTGCGACATTGGCTTCACCGGTGAATAACTGCCACGGGCTAAGTTGCCAGGTCACATTATTTAGGCTTAGCGTACCGCCAGTTGGCAGCGCCGCTTGAATGCTCGCTTCGCCTTGCCAGATGGTGCCGCTTACGCCGCTAAACTTCACTGACGAAGAGAGGGGTGCAGACCCTGGTCCGGACCCTGGTGCAGAGAGGGGTGCAGACCCGGGGCCGCCCCCTTCTCCGACAAACCAAAACACCAACCGCGCCGGCGCCATCACAACCAGCGCCACCAAGTACAGCGGAATTAACCACAACAACCAACGCCAAGACATCATTCGCTCACCTGCAATCGGCGCACACGAACCACACCTGCTGCGTCACCTTCTGTCGCATCGACATGGGTAATCGTCAGCCCAGCCTGGCTTTGCAAGTTTTCCACAAACTGCAGCAATGTATTAAACGGCACTTGGTCAATCACCACCAATAACCCATCCGATTGCGGTTGCATGCGGCTCAGCTCAATTTTCGCAGCCGCCGCTAAACGAGTCACGCGCTCGGTGACGCTGCCCGGCATTTGTGCCGAATTTTCAGCCTTTGCGCCGGCGCTTTTTTGCGCCAAATAGGAGCCGGTGTTCTCACGCACCCATTGCAACAACTCTTGCTGGGCTTCAATTTTTGTCTGGCGTTCCGCAATGCCGTCACTAATTGGCTGCCAAATTATAAAGTAAATCAATGTGATAACTAACAACACGCCAGCCACACTCACCAGCATCCGCTCACGATTGTTCATTTGATTTATCCGTGCTTCTAGCCCTGGCACGTTATGTAGTAATTTTTGCATGAGCGTCGCCATAGGTTACGAATCCTTCTTCACGGTGAGTGCGCCGCTAACTGCGCCTGCTTGGTTATTCACAGGGCCCTGCTCCACAGTGATTGTGCCCGACTGGTTCGCGATTTTTCGAAAATTCTCTAAGCTCGCGAAACTATTGGCTTTTACCTGCATTTTCAAGGTATCAGCTTCATACCGAAGTAACTGAAGTCTGACATCTCGGTTGGCTTTAAACGCACTCTCAAGTTCAGACATTAACGCCAACATCGAGGCCTTCTCGCTACCCTCTAAACCTAAACTGCTCATATGCTGGTTCAGCTGTGCACGCACATTCACGATGCGTTTTTCGTTGGGAAACGCTTCTTTATACGTATCAACAATGGCTTGTTCGAGCTGCTCAGACTGCTGACCAAGTTGAACGTATTCAAACACTTGGGTTGCATATGCAACGGCGAACAAAACGCCTGCGGCAATAGCTGCTGGTTTAAAACTTGCCGCTGCGTTTGAACCTTTGCGCTTTTTACGCTGCGAACGATACTGGTGCTGACGCAAATTGATGCGCGTTGGCTGTGAATAACTATTGTACGCTTGCGCCACGATACTCAGCGGCATCTCGATGTCAGTGTCTTCAACACGCTGCAAATTCAAGTCTTGCGCCATAACTTCTAGCAAGCTTGTGTCGGTGCTAAAGCCGCTATACGCCCCGGTGCGCACCACCACGGTGTCGCCGAGGGTTAGCGCGAGGCTTGGTGCAAGAGAGGGGTGCAGACCCTGGTCCGCACCCTGGTCTGGAGCATGGTCCGCACCTTGGTCTAGAGCGGGGGCCGCCCCCTCCTCTGCCGCAGGAAGCATGAACACATCCGGATATATCTCGTCGCAATTAATGTCTGCGTCATCAAGCGCTTGCAGCCACTGCTGCATGGTTTCGTGCGCAACCACCGCAACCGGCACCTGCACGCTATCGCGCGATTTTTTCACCGACGGCCAAGCAAAGTGTAACTCACTGATATCTTGCGCTAATTCGTCTTCAAGCGAGTTGGGAATAACCTGCGCGAGCATGCGCAGCGCACTTTTCGGCAGCTGCACACTCCTCAATAAGACATCGGAGCCAGGCGCAAAACAAATCACCTCACGACTACGAGCGTGCTCTGTTAATTCGCCGATCTCGGACAAACCTTTCAGTGTTCCGCTGGCAATTAATTCCGCCTGAGCCGGGCTCCAAATCAGCCAGTGCAGCGGCTCTTGCGGCTGCGAACTCAGACGAATAAATAACTGTTCCATATTCTTCTCTCTTTTATTGTGCTGGTGCACACATCACGGCGCGGCGTTCGCTCTAAACAGCACTTTAGCTTCTTCTTGCGTAATAAGAAACTGGCTCTGCGCAGCAATGACTAAATCGCCGTACCCAATTTTTGCATTCAGTTGGAAATACTTACTTTTCACGTCTAAATCGTCAAGCGCGCCGCCTATCGTTTCGGCGGTAACCCCTTCAGGAATAATGCCTCCACCGAAGTTTGGCACAGGCCCCTGCGAGGCGGCACTGCTAAGCGCACCATTGTTACGCGCGTCATCTAAACTCTCATAACCGTCACTGCGACGGGTGTTCAGAAACTCTTTCGCTTCGTCTTCACCTAGCGCGCCAAGCGTAACCGCATACAACAATGCCGGCTGCTCTTTGCTGACGGTATTGACATTAATTTTTAGCGTATTGTCGCGCGGAATCACGCAAACGTAATCTTTAACGTCATTATAAATCTTCGCTGTCACGCCGCGAATTAACCGTAATTCACTCACATGTGTCAGCCAAGTATTGGCTGCACCATGCGGAAACAACAGGCTTTGATAGTCGACCGACTCAGCGCCGTAATTGCCATCAATATTGTCATCTTGATCTAGCCAATCGGCGAGCGAGTCGACAATAACATCGGCTGTGTACGGCTCAATATCTTCGCTAACACTTATCAGCAACATGCGTAGCTGAGCTTTGCGGCGCTCTCTTTGCGAAGAGAGGGGTGCAGACCCTGGTCCGGACCCGGGGCCGCCCCCTTCTTCCGCGTCAGATGAGGGGGGTGCAGACCCTGGTGCGGACCCTGATCCAGAGCTGGGGCCGCCCCCCTCTCTTAACGAATTTAGGTTGAAGCAGCTGTGCAAGTCTTGAATGCCGCCTTGAATAGCGCCGCCATCTACTGGATAAATGTTGCCGCTTTCGCTTTGTTGGTACCACATTTGCTGCTGATGGGCGACGCCGTCGCTTTCGCTAAGCTCGCGTTGTAGCAGTTCGCGTACAATTTCTTCGGCGCTCAGCCAGTACCAATACGCCTGTTCGGCTTGTTGAAAATTCGCGGTGCGCAGCACGGTAGTTTGTAAGCGCCCACTTAACGTTACCGCCATAACGGACACCAGTGCGACCACTAACAAAACCATCAGTAGCGCGACGCCGCGTTGTTTGCTCGCATAGGGGCTATAGCTGGCTGTGCGGTTTGGGTTACTGCTTGGGTGACGGCTTAGGTGACCGCTGCGACTAAGGCTGTGCATTGGAACCCCCATCGCGCGGCACTTCGTTGAAGTCGCCACCATTGAGCAAAAATACGCGATTTATTTCACCCCAGCGTTTGGTTTGCAAGGTAATTTCTAGCGCGTCGGGTATGACAGTAGGGGGCGGCCCCAGGTCCGAACCACGGTTCGAACCAAAGTCTGAACCAGGGTCCGAACCTGGGTCTGCACCCCTCTCTGCGCCGCCGCGCGAACGCGCCAAAAACCGCACGCTGAAACTTTCAACGTCTTCTATCAGCACGCGGGTTTGTGGGTCGCTGGCCGAGGTGACGTCGACGAAGTAGAAATGCTCACGCACTAAATTGCCGTCGCGCAGTAAATAAGCTACGGGTTGTAGTTCGCTGCGTGGGAACAAGCCCTGTGGATTAAACCAGCCACCGCGCACGAAGCCTAAGCGTTCATTGTCGTAAAAAATGAACCGGCCGGTGACGTTTTCGCGCGGCACAATTTGGCGTATGTCTTGCTCCATGACGAGCATGGCGTACTGTAATTTTTGTAGTTGAGCGATGGCCTCTTCGCTTTGCTCGCTGGTACGCATTATCGCGTTGATAACTGCCGCAGAGGCGAGGCCGATAACTGCCATGATAACGACAGTGACTAGTACTTCTACTAGGGTGAAGGCGTGGGATTTGCCTCGCTGCGCTGACGGGCGATAACCTCGCTGCGCTCGTCCCGGCGTGGAACGCCGGGCTACGGTGGTACGTGGGTGCATTAGTTTGCTCCCAAGTAGCGGCTGAGGACGACTAGGGCGCCGCTGTCGTCGGTTGGCATGTTGGCCGTGTCGTACACGCGTACGGTGACGAAGAACACGTCTTGGGTTTGGGTTTCGAGCACTTCGGCGCGCCAGTGCCATTGTTTGCCGCCGACGGTTTCTACGCCGGTGTCGTTGTTCTCTGGCGGGTATTCAAGGCTGATGCGCGCGAGTGCGTTGGCGCCGGCGTATTGGGCCAGCGACTTGTCTTGCATGTAGTTTAGGTTGTTCAGGTGCTGGCTGGTTGCGGCCACGGCAGCAAGGGCGGCCATGGCGAAAATGCCTAGGGCGAACATGACTTCAACTAGGGTGAAGCCGCGGGCTTTATTTTGCGGAGCGGCGCTGGCACGCGTCATAGGTCACCTCGGGTGAGGGTGATGTCGATGCCGTTTTCGCTGGCAATTTTCCATTCGGTGCCGGCGCGCAGTGCGAAGTCGTCGCGCAAAGTTATTGTGAAGGGTGCGAGATCGCCGCTGCCGAAAATAAACAATTGCGGTGTGGGTTGGCTCTTTAATTTTGCGCGATCGCCACTGCTATCAGAGCCATCTTCACCGCTATCCTCGTCATCCGAATCCCGGCCTGTGAACTCGCGCTCATCCACCTTAAACACTTCATCAATGTCGGTGTCGTCTTGCTCTAACAATGCTAAATCTGCGGTTTCAATATCCAATGACACTTGTTCATCAAGCTCGGTGCGGCGTAAACCGCGGTAGTTCAGTTCTTGCCAGCGACCATCGGTAAATTGCAAGAAGCGATAGCTGGTGCCGTTGTTATCCACACGCAGGCCCAATATCGCACTGCGGACAAGGGCGAATTCGCGAGCATAATTGATGCGTTCATACAGCACGCGGGCGTTTTCTTGCACGCTGTCGTCGCGCTGATCGGGCACCACAAAGCTAACGGTGAGCGCAAGCATGCCGATCACCGCCATGGTGACCATGACTTCGACTAGGGTGAAGCCTCTTGCGCGCACGGGCTACTCGATGTTCCAGTTGCCGATGTCGTCTTCAGTGCCTGTCTGGCCGTCAGGGCCGGCTGAGAAAATGTCGATGTCGCCATTTTCGCCTGGGCTTAGAAGTAAGTATTCACTACCCCACGGGTCGGCTGGTAAGCGCTGAATGTAGCCGCCGCGACGATAGTTACGTGGGCTTGGCTGTACGTTTGGCTCTTGCACCAAGGCTTCAAGGCCTTGTTCGGTGGTTGGGAATACGCCGTTATCTAGGCGGTACTGCGCCAAGGCATTTTCCAACGCGATGATGTCGGTGCGCGCTTTTTGGCGGTTGGCTTGGTCGGCCGAACCGAGCACGTTTGGCAAAATCAATGATGCGAGTAAGCCGAGAATGGCGATAACAACCATCACCTCGATAAGACTAAAACCTGTTTGTTTTTTCATACTACAACCCTACGCTTTGATTTAATTGTAAAATTGGCTGGATAATGGCCAGCACGATAACTAAGACAACGCCGGCCATGACAACAATCAGGGCTGGCTCGAATATTTTTAGCGCCACGTTCATGGTGGTTTCGAAGTCGCGATCTTGGTTGTCAGCGGCGCGGCCAAGCAGCTGCTCCAATTCGCCCGACTTTTCGCCGGCGGCAATCATGTGCAGCATCATCGGCGGGAATAATTTTGTTTGCGCCAACGCCGCACGCAGCGATGAGCCTTCGCGTACACGGTCGCAGGCTTCTTCCACGGCAATTTGCATGGCGCGGTTGCTCAGAACGCGGCCGGTAATGCGCAAGCCATCAAGCAGCGGCACCGCTGAAGCCGACAGAATACTTAGGGTGCGCGCAAATCGCGCAGTGTTGACGCCTTTAATCACGCGCCCAAATAGTGGTACTTTCAAGACGAACGCGTCGAACTTGTCGCGCCGCTCCGGTTTGCGCAATAACTGCCCGCCCACCACAAGGCCGACCAAAATTGCTACCAGGGCGTATATGCCATAATTTTGTAAGATTTCGCTGACCGCCAACAAGAAGGTGGTAGTGGGTGGCAAGGTTTGGTCGAAGCCACTGAATTGCTCCACTATTTGTGGCACTACGCTCACCAACAAGAAGATGATGACGCCAATGGCTACTAGGGTCAAAATGGACGGATACACCAGCGCCTGAATAAGTTGCCCTTTGAGCCGATTGCGCTGCTCGGTGTAGTCCGCCAACCTGTTGAGAACTTCGTCCAAATGGCCCGAGCGTTCGCCGGCGGCCACCATGGCGGTGAATAACTTGTCGAACACGTGCGGATATTCGGCCATGGCCTCGGCCAACGAATAGCCTTCGACTACTTTGGAGCGCACCGCCATGATTAATTTTTGCAGGCGCGGCTTGTCGGTTTGCTCCGACACCGCGAACAACGCTTGCTCAATCGGCAACGCCGCACTGACTAGCGTCGCTAGCTGACGGGTGATCAACGCCAAGTCGGCTGCGCCAACGCCGCGCGTTTGCAGGCGCCGCATAAAAGCAGAGAGGGGTGCAGACCCTGGTCCGGACCCTGCTCTGGACCCTGGTGCGGACCGGGGGCCGCCCCCTTCTTCCGCCAGCTCCACGCTAACCGGAATAAGCCCTTGTTCGCGCAGTTGCGCGCGCACTTGGCGTTCGGTGTCGGCTTCAATGACGCCTTTGGTTTTGCGGCCGCTGGCGTTCAGCGCTTGAAATGCGTAGGCTGCCACGGTTTACTCCTCGCGCGTGACGCGCAAAACTTCTTCTAACGTGGTTTTGCCCGCTAAAACTTTGGCTAATCCGTCGTCACGAATGGACGGCTGATGCTGGCGTACATATTTCTCAATGGCTTGTTCGCCATGGCCGTTGTGGATAAGTTCGCGAACGCGCTCGTCCACCACCAATAATTCGTGAATACCAGTTCGGCCGCGATAGCCGGTGTGGTTACATTTTTCGCAGCCCACCGCGCGATACAAGGTTGCGCCGGTAGCCACGTCGCCGTCCGCGACATAGGCCAGTTCTTCGGCGCTGGCTTGGTACGGCTGTTTGCAGTCGTCACATAGCGTGCGCACTAGGCGCTGGGCCAGCACGGCTAACAATGACGACGATAACAAGAACGGCTCCACGCCCATGTCTTCCAAACGCGTGATGGCGCCGGCAGCGGTGTTGGTGTGCAATGTAGATAACACCAAGTGCCCGGTTAACGACGCCTGCACGCCAATTTGCGCGGTTTCCACGTCGCGTATCTCACCCACCATGACCACATCCGGGTCTTGGCGCAATATCGCACGTAAGCCTCGGGCGAATGTCATGTTCACTTTCGGGTTCACTTGGGTTTGGCCAATGCCCTCAATAGTGAATTCGATCGGGTCTTCTACCGTCAAAATGTTGCGGTCACGCGAGTTGATTTCCATCAGGCCGGCATACAAGGTGGTCGATTTACCAGAGCCTGTCGGGCCGGTGACCAAAATAATACCGTGCGGCTTTTTAATAAGCTGCGAGAATACGTTACGGTTAGCTTCGGTCATACCGAGCTGTTCGAGATTTAGCCGTGCATTGTTTTTGTCGAGCAAGCGCAGCACCACGCGTTCGCCGTGGCTGGACGGCATGGTCGATACCCGCACATCCACCGCGCGGCCGGCGATCAATAAACTAATTCGACCATCTTGCGGCACCCGTTTTTCGGCAATGTCCAACTGTGCCATCACTTTGATGCGCGACACCAGCAGCGAGCTGAGTTTGCGGTTGGGGCGAATCACCTCGCGCAGCACGCCGTCGATGCGAAACCGCACCAGTAGTTCTTTTTCGAAGGTTTCAATGTGGATATCTGAGGCGCCTTCTTTAATGGCTTCAGACAGCATCGCATTGATAAGCTTGATAATTGGTGCGTCATCTTCGCTTTCCAGCAAGTCTTCAGTTTGCGGTAGCTCGTCAGCCAGCGAGAACAAGTTGCTCTCATTGCCAATGTCTTCCATCAGCTGCTTGGCTTCAGACGAGTCGCGCTGGTACGCCTGCGTTAAAATGGCTTCAAATTCTTCAGCGCTATGCTGCTGCAGCGCAAAGGGCGCGCCTAACACCCGGCGCACTTCCAGCAATGTCTGCGGCGTCACGCCTTCGCGCGCATGCACCGTCGCTGTAGAGAGGGGTGCAGACCCGGGTCCGGACCCGGGTGCGGACCCGGGGCCGCCCCGCTCTCTATCACCATCTCTGGCGTCGGCAACCACCACGCCGTGGCGCTTCGCAAAGGCGAACGGCAAACGGCGCGGTGCAACTTGCGCCACAACCTCAGCAACTTTGTTCACTTCAGCAGCAGAGCTCATTGCTGCTGCGTTTGTATCAGTCATTGCCACCACCGTTATTTACGCGGCCTGCGCGAGAGGTCGAACGAGGGTCCAGACCTGGGTCCGGACCAGGGTCTGCACCCCCCTCTGCACCTTGGTCCGAACCGGGGGCCGCCCCCTCCTCTCGCAAATACTCATCAAACGAAGGCGGCAAAGTCAGCGGGCCATCCCACTCTGGTACAACCGGCTGGTCGGTGAATGGCATTAACGAAATGCCGTCTTCTTGCTGTTTCAATTGCTCAGCGCGAATGTAGTTGTATTTGCGCGACGAAATTTGCCCCGCCGTAATGCCATCGCGCACAATGCGTGGGCGTAAAAACACCATCAAGTTGCGCTTTTGACGCGACGTAGACGTGCTCTTAAACAAGTGCCCCAAAAACGGAATGTCGCCCAAAATTGGTACTTTCGACACCGACTCTTGCACGTCTTCGTCAATCAAGCCGCCAAGCACAATGGTTTCGCCGTCGTCGGCCATCACCACGGTTTTTAGCTCGCGCTTGTTAATGGTGATATCCACCGAGGTCGCACCGCTAATGCTCGACACTTCCTGCTCAATCACCAACTGCACGCCGTCGCCTTCGTTAATTTGCGGGGTCACTTTTAGCTTAATACCCACGTCTTCGCGCTGCACGGTTTGGAACGGGTTGTCGTTGTTCGAGCCAGTGGTCGAACCGGTAATGGTTGGTACTGATTGCCCAACCAAGAACTGCGCTTCTTCGTTATCCAACGTCATGATTGACGGCGTGGCCAAAATGTTCGAGTTGGTGTTGGTGGTGACCGCCTGCAAAATAGCGCCCCAGTCGTTTTTCACCACGCCAATCATCATACCGTTGACGTTCTGTAAAACCTGCGCCAATAGCGACACATCGCCGGGTTTGTCCGGCTCGGTGGTAGTGACCACGTTGCCGTCTACAATAGTGGTGGTTTCGCGGCCCGGCTGCTCACGCGCCATGTATGCGCCCGCCGCTACTTGGCCAATTGGCGCCTGACGGCCGTTGTTGTATTGCACCATGCCGCCGTCTTCGCTAATCCATTGCAAGCCAAAATCGACGCCATCGCCTTCCATAATTTCCACGATAATGGCTTCAACATGCACCTGCGCACGACGAATATCTAGCTGGCGAATCACGCCTTCTAAGCTGGTCAGCAAGTCTGGCTGTGCGGTAATAACCAATGAGTTCGATGAGTCATGGGCGCTAATGCTAATGGCCGCGCCAGAAGCCGAAGAACGACGCCCCGGCGCGCCTGCAGCACCTGCTGCACCGGCTTCTTTTTCAGCCTGCAAGCTTTGGCTAACACCTTGTAAAACATCAACTAATTCGGCTGCTTTGGCGTATTTCAAATAGTAAACGCGGGTGTTGCCCTCGGTTTTTAAGTCTTGGTCTAGCTGATTCACCAACTTCACCACCCGCTCACGGGCGCGCGGCTCACCGCTGACCACCACGCTGTTGGTGCGCTCGTCGGCAACAATTTTCGGAATCAATAAAGCTGGTGTGCCGTCGTTAGCTTTTTCAAACAAGCTCAAGGCAATGCGCACCACTTCGGCCGCTGACGCGTATTCTAGCTTAATCACGTCGACGTCTTGGTTACCAGCGCGGTCTACCCGCTCAATAATTTCGACCAAGCGCTGCACGGTTTCGCTACGGCCGGTGATCATGATCACGTTGGAAGGGTCGTAGCTGACCACGTTGCCGCCGCCGCTTTGGTCGTTCAATAAACGCAGCAATGGCGCGAGCTCGCGCACGCTTACGTTCGACACCGGTACCACGCGGGTTACCAAGGTATCGCCGCCTAATGAGTTGTCGTCCACCACCGGAATGGCGCCGTTACGGGCGTCTTTGTCGCGCATAACCTTAATCACGCCCGACTCCATTTCTACCGTGGCAAAGCCGTAAACATCTAATACGTTTAAGAAAAACTGCCAATATTGCGACTCAGTCATCACGTCGTAGCTGCGCACGTCAATGCGCCCGCGAACGTCTGGGTCGATGATCATGGTGCGCCCCAAATTGCGGCCAACCACCTGAATAAACTCAGTAATATCAGTGTTCTTGAAGCTGGCGGCATATTCCACAGCTTGCTCGTTCGATGCCTGAGCTTGTGCATTCATGCCAGCGCGCGATTGCTGGGCGCTGACGTCGCTAAGCGTACCGGCTAGCGAGGCGCCTAAGGTTAATGCAATCGCGAGAGTTGTTTTACGCATACTTATTCCTCTAGATCGCGAGTATCTAGTCGCAAATCAGTGTATTGGTTGTCACGCTCGACAGTAATTGTCGCCTCGGTCATGGTGCCAAGGTCGCGCATTAATTTCATCGCCGTGCTAACACGGGTAAGGTCTTCGCCGTTAATGGCCACGGCTAAGTCGCCGTCACGAAAGCCGGCTTTGTTGAATAGTTCAGGGTTTGCACCTGGGCTCAAGCGGTACCCGGCTAAGCCGTTGCCCGAGCGTACTGGGGTAATTTTGACGTGCTGCAGCAAATTGTCTGCCACTTCGCGCACCTCTGGGCTGGCGTTCTCGAGCACTTCACTGCCGCCAAAGCCGTCAGCGCCAGAGCCATCGTCAGCGCCCGCATCAACCGCGCGCGCCGGCCGCGACACCGGGTCCGAACCCGCCGCCCGTGAGTTCGCCATGGTCAACGACAAGCCTTCGCTCAGCTCACCAATGCCCTCAAGCTCCAACGTTTCTAAGCGGCCGTTGTTATCGAGAATAACCCGGTCAGCGTAAATTTCTTTAATAATCACCTGCGTACCGTTGAGCTTCTCGCCCACCACGTACACCTCTTGCTGGCCGCTGCGCTCAATAATTGCCGCCGAACGCTCCGGCACATTTGAAGCCGACACACCCAGCAAACGGATATTCAACGACGTTTTGGGCGCATTACTTGCCGCCACCTGCCCCACCGGCGGCGTGCCAAATAAATCTAAAGCAATAATAGGTTGCGCCGAAGCCTGCCGCTCGCTCTGTGCAGCGGACACACTTAAAGGCCCACTCGCCACCGGCGTAGCTGGAGTGATAATTTGCCAAGTTAGCTGCGCGCCAAACCAGACAGCGGTAACCGCACACACCGCGGTGACCAGATAGTTGACGTGCGTGTTCTGTATCTGCATGAGCTATTTACTACGCTTACTAATAGTTATAATTTTGTGACAATAGCGTCGTTTGGACATTCTAGCTTTACTATACACAAGTGAACAGATCAAATTCGAGGATTCTGGTATAATGCATGCAATTTTTTACAATGATATTGCAGAAGCCGTACGCTATGACCAAACCCGAACTGAAAAACTACCCTCACGATCAATTATTACGCTACACGTTTTTAGAGCAAGACGTGCGCGGCGAGTTGGTGCAATTGAGCAGCAGCTATCAGCGCATGATTCTAGGACACAACTATCCTGCACCAGTTCAACGCTTATTGGGCGAATTAATGGCAGCCACCTCGCTGCTCACCGCAACCCTGAAATTTGAAGGCCATATTTCCATTCAAATTCAAGGCGATGGCCCGGTTAATTTCATTGCCGTTAACGGCACGCACCACCAAGAATTACGCGGCATTGCGCGCGTTCGCGAAGAAATCTCAGATGATCAGAACGATTTGCGCACCCTGATGGGCGACAAAGCGATTCTGGTGATCACCCTGACCCCGCTTGAGGGCGAGCGCTATCAAGGTGTGGTGAGTGGCCAAGGCGATAGTATTGCCAAGATTATCGAAGATTACTTCATGCAATCTGAACAATTGCGTACACGAATTTGGTTGCATGCTGACGGCGAACATGCCGCTGGTATGCTGTTACAGGTTATGCCTGCAGCCGGCACCACGCTTGAAGCATTCGAGCATTTGGAGCATTTAACCGACACCATTAGCGCGGTCGAATTGTTCACGCTGCCGGGCGAGCAAGTGCTGCACCGCCTGTACCACGAAGAGCACGTGGAGCTATATCCAGCCCAGCCCGTGTCGTTCAAGTGCGGCTGCTCGCGCGAAGGCACCCTAGAAGCCATGGCCTCGGTGTCGCCCGAAGAACTGCGCGAGATTCTTGCCGAAGAAGGCGCCATCGTCATGACCTGTGACTACTGCCAAACCGAATACCGCTTCACCGAATCCGACCTCGCCTGACGCCCCACGCTGGGACGCGACCCGCGTCTCAGCGTCTTACCGCACAAACACGGCCGGGCTACGAGTTCTTAAACTTGATCAGCTGTCGGCGTTCTTTCTTATCCGGCTTGTGGTCAGGGTGTGGGTTATACAGCGCATTCATCTTGCGCAGCTCCGCTTCTTTTTCGCGCCGCGCCACCGACGCTTCGGTCTCTTTGTAAAGCGCTTGCGCAAGCGGCGCACTCAGCCGATTTTCACTCAGCCCCAAAACCTCAACTTCGTATATATCGTGGCCGCGCGGAGCTTTTACAACCTGCCCAACGCTTATAGTCTTTGACGGCTTACAACGCTGCCCATCAACACTCACCTTGCCCGAGCTCACCAAGTCACGAGCCAGCGACCGCGTCTTACAAAACCGCGCCGCCCACAACCATTTGTCTATTCGCACCATGTACGCCACCACCTCACACTTTGCACCACTGCCCCAACTCCTCGCACCCTCGCACCCAAGGTGCAAGCGGCGAGTGCGCGCCAAGGCGCTGCGAAGTACAAGCCACGGGCTACGGGACGTCAACCCGTCAACCCGTCAACCCGTCAACCCGTCAACCCGTCAACCCGTCAACCAAGCGGAGTATAGTATAAGGTATGTCTATTTTTTTTACCTGTTCAGTTGCAGCAGAAAAGTTACAAATTAGCATGCTCAAATGTAACTTTTCTGCTGCAACTGAACACACTTTTTTTGGACGGGTACCCCATACACTGAAGGCGCTTTGTTCATCCCTAATTCGCGACGTGAAGCTAACCAGCCCCTATCTTTACTCAATAGATCCGGTCGCGGCAGGTTCCCTTTGGGGTTTGGGGTTTCCGAGCAACGAAGGCACGCCCGAGGATAAGTCGGGCGTGGTGCGATGTTATTTGCGCTTGAGGTATTTCATCAAACGCTTGCGCTTGCGGGTTTGCGAGAGCGTAAGCGAGTTTTTGCGGCCGGCGTATGGGTTGACCGATTCGCGGAACTCAATCTTAATTGGGGTGCCCATAACGCCAAGCGACTTGCGGAAATAGTTCATCAAGTAGCGCTTGTACGAGCCTGGTAGCGATTCCACCTGGTTGCCGTGAATGATAATTCGCGGCGGGTTATAGCCACCGGCGTGGGCGTATTTCAGCTTCACGCGGCGTCCGCTAACCAAAGGCGGCTGGTGGTCTTCTACGGCGGTTTCCAAAATGCGGGTTAACTTGGCGGTGCCCACTCGCGCAGACGCAGAGGCATACGCTTCAAGCACGGACTCGAACAGGTTTCCTACGCCGCTGCCGTGCAGCGCTGAGATAAAGTGCAAACGCGCGAAATCTACAAAGCCTAAGCGGCGATCTAGTTCGCGTTTGATTTCTTCGCGATGATCATGCGACAGGCCATCCCATTTGTTGACGGCAATCACAATAGAGCGGCCGGCATTCAAAGCAAAGCCTATCAAATTCAAATCTTGGTCGGAGACGGTTTCGCGGGCATCAATCACGGCGATAACCACGTTAGCGTCTTCAATGGCTTGCAGCGTTTTGATGACTGAGAATTTCTCAATAGACTCGTCAATGCGGCCACGGCGGCGTACACCGGCGGTGTCGATCAAGATGTATTGGCGGTTGTCGCGTTCCATCGGTATGTATACCGAGTCGCGGGTGGTGCCTGGCATGTCATAAACCACCACGCGTTCTTCGCCAAGAATACGGTTAGTAAGCGTTGACTTACCCACGTTCGGGCGGCCGACAATAGCTAACTTAAGTGGTAGCGCGTCGTAGTCTATTTCGTCATGCGAGCGGTCGCCCAGCTGGCCAATAATAGTGCCTTCGTGGTCAATAATATTGCCATCGGCGTCTACCACATTGCCATTGATGTCGTACACGTTACCGTCGGCGTCTGGTTCGACGATTTCGCCGGCAGCGTCAATTAAATTGCCTTCGGCGTCGATGTCGACAGCGATGTCGTCGTCGCCAGCAGCACGTCGTACGCGCACGTCGGGGTATTCTTCTAGCAGTGGGTCGAAGCACTCTTGCAGCAAGTTTTCTACGCCACGGCCGTGGGCGGCAGCAATGCCGTGCACGTCGCCAAGGCCAAGCTCGAAGAAGTCGGCGCGGGCGGCGTTCGAATCAATACCGTCAATTTTGTTGGCAACCACGTAAGCTTTTTTGCCCAGGCGGCGTAGGTGTGTGGCAATGCCCATGTCGGCGGCAGTAATGCCGTCGCGGGCGTCAACCATGAACAACACCACATCAGCTTCGTCTATGGCGCGCAGTGACTGCGCGGCCATTTCGGCGTCGATGCCTTCTTCGTCACCGTGCACACCTGCGGTGTCGATGACAATAAACTGGTAACCGTCGTAGTTGGCCTGGCCGTACTTACGATCTCGGGTTAAGCCGGGAAAGTCTGCAACCAAAGCGTCCCGAGTACGGGTGAGCCGATTAAATAGGGTTGATTTGCCCACGTTGGGGCGCCCGACCAGGGCAACTACGGGTAACATATAACGTTAAATCCTTACCGCGAGTAAACTGCCGTCGCGTGTTTGTAAATAGAGAGTGTCGCCTTCCACAACTGGGGCTGTGTAGACTTCTTCACCCACATCTAAGCGGCCAACGGTGCGGCCATCCAATATGTTCAAAAAGTGCAAGTAACCCATGCTGTCGCCAACTACAATGTAGTCGCCGAACTGCACTGGCGCGGTTAATAAACGGCCGTTGTAGTCGGTGTTTGACCACATTTCGATGCCGCCTTGCGGGTTGAGCGCCGACACAGTGTCTGAGGCGTCGGTTAAGAACAAGCGGCCTTCTGCGTAGGTTAAGTTTTGGAACGACGAGTATTCACGCTTCCAAATGATGTTGCCGTTACGTACGTCCACGGCCACGAGCGAGCCGTTATAAGCCACGTTGTATAGCACGCCACCAAACAATACTGGCTTAGAGTCGACGTCGACCATGCGTTGTAACTCGGTGCTACCGCTTGGTACGGCTAAGCGTGCTTCCCAGGCTGGTTGGCCGTTGTCGGCAATAATGACCATGACTTTGCCGGTTGCTGTGCCAATAAACACGCCGCCTTGGGCGATAACCGGTGCAGCGGTGCCACGCAAGGTTAAGGCTGGCGTTTCGGTGCCATAGCGCCATTTCTCAGCGCCGGTTTCAAGGTCTAGCGCGGTTAGTTCGCCAGTTGAGCCTTTGACGACTACCACACCGCTGCCAACTGCTGGGTCGGCTAAAATTTCGCTACGTACTTGGCTGTGCCATTTCACGCTGCCGTCAGCGGCGTTAATAGCGACGACGTCACCATTTTCGCTGCCCAAATAAACTACGCCGCGGTCGACGGTTAAGCCACCGGCAATGCGCATCGGCTCGCCTTGGCTCCACCAACCGCCGGTTTCAAAGTTGAGTTCGTTGCGTAATTCTTTGCGCCACACTTGTTTGCCGTTGCTGCGCTGGTAAGCGGCAATAACGCCCACCCGGTCGGCGGCAACTAAGTAGTCGCCAACTACCACTGGGTTCAAGTGCGAATAGTAACCTGAAACGCCGTTACCCACGCTGGTTTCCCACACGACCTCGGGTGTGACTTCGGCGCTGAATTCTTGCAGTTCTTTGTAGGTAATTTCGTCAGTGGTTGAGCACGCGCTAACCAGCATGATCGCGCTGGTAGCTAGTGCCAACTGTTTGAAAAATTTGCTCATGAAGCCGCCACAATACTGTTGAGTTTAATCTCTGCCAAGCCTTGCGAGCCGGCATCGATAGCTGCTTGATACGCTGCACGAGCACCGGTGGTGTCGCCTTTGGCTAACAAAATGTCGCCTTGCAATTCAGCAGCTTGCGCTTTAAATGGGGCAACGCTTTCGGCGGCTTTGGCGGCAGCAAGGGCTGCGTCAAATTGCTCTTGAGCAAGCAACACGCGTGCTTGACGTAAGTCGGCTACGGCGCGCAATGATGGCTCGGCGTTATCACGCACAACTTGTAAGGCGCTTACCGCGGTGGCGTAGTCATTGTGCTCCACGGCGTGTTTGGCAAGCTCGAACGCGGCTAAGTGCGCGTAAGTTTCGCCGCTGTTGGCGTTGAGGAACTCTTGCGCGGCGGCCATGCTGCCTTCTTGTTCGCTTTCTAGCTGCACCACAACGCTTTCAAATTGCTCTGACGCGGCTTCTTGTGCGGCGCGAGTTTGCGCGTCGTAATAGCGCCACCCGTAGAATAGGCCAAAGCCGATAACGAGACCGGCGACGATGCCTTTGCCGTGCTCGCTCCAAAACTGTTTGATGCGTTCTACTTGTTGATCTTCTGTTTCCATTTTTTAACTCCAAAAGCGATATTAGCTATTAGCTATTGGATATTAGCTGATAGCGTGAACGGTTTTTCTTATATCTAATATCAATTATCTAATAGCGCAGTTGCACTTTCACCAACGCGTGAGTCGGCGCTGCGGTCGCGCAGGTGCTTCAGCTCGAAGTCATTGTCGCGCACTAACAAGGCGTAGGTGGCGCCTGACTTGTCGGCTTTGGCTAATTTTTTCTTCATGTTCTGGGTGCCGCTGTGCAGCTGAACTTTCAGCTCTGGGCGGGCGCTTCGAATTTGTTCGGCAACGGCCGGGGCCGTTAGTTCCGCAGCTTCGGTAGCAGCAATCACATAAATATCGCACAACGTATGCTCGGGCACCAAGCCTTGCGATTCTAGCAACAATACCAAGCGCTCAATACCCATGGCGAAGCCCACCGCTGGGGTGGCTTTGCCGCCTAGCTGTTCAACCAAGCCGTCGTAGCGGCCGCCGGCACACACGGTGCCTTGGGCGCCAAGTTCGGTGGTCACCCACTCAAACACGGTACGGTTGTAATAATCTAAGCCGCGCACTAGGCGCTCGTTCAGCACGTACTTCACGCCGGCGGCATCTAAACGTGCGCACAGGCCGTCAAAATGCGCCCGCGATTCGTCGTCCCAATAATCGGACAGGCGCGGAGCGTCAGCGAGTACAGCCTGAGTTTCAGGTGACTTACTATCCAGCACACGCAGCACGTTGGTGTCTAAACGACGCTTCGAGTCTTCGTCCAATGACGCTTCATGGGCACGCAAAAACTCGCGCAAGGCGTCACGATAACGAGCGCGCGCTTCGTTCGATGCCAATGAATTGAGTTGCAGTTCAACTTGGTCGCTAATACCAAAGGCTTGCCACAGGCGCGCAGACAGCAGAATAACTTCGGCGTCAATGTCGGGGCCGTCCATGCCAAAAGCTTCAATACCAAACTGGTGAAACTGGCGATAGCGGCCTTTTTGCGGGCGCTCGTGACGGAACATTGGGCCCATGTACCACAACCGTTGGGTTTGGTTGTACAACAAGCCATGCTCATTACCGGCACGTACGCAACTGGCGGTACCTTCTGGGCGCAGCGTTAGGCTGTCACCGTTACGGTCGTCGAAAGTGTACATTTCTTTCTCGACAATATCGGTCACTTCGCCAATAGAGCGCTTGAATAAGTCGGTGCTCTCGAGCACCGGCATGCGAATTTCTTGGTAGGTGTACTGTGCGGCCACCTGCCGAATCACGCCTTCAACGTATTGCCACGCGGGTGATTGAGTCGGCAGAATGTCGTTCATGCCGCGAATTGCTTGTATATTTTTAGCCACGTTCGGAATCTACTTTCTGTTCTAGTTGCAACTGAGTGCTGTTTAACACGAAAAATGGCAACTAGTATACCGCAGCTTTACGCTTGCTTCACGGGAATCTGTTCAGCTTCTAAACGTTTTACTTGGTCGCGGATGCGTTTTTCGAGCTCATCCACTAAATCGGTGTTGTCGAGACGGTCTTTTTGCCGCTCGCCATTCAAGTAAAAGCCGCTTTTATTCTTCGCGCCCGCCAAGCCTACGTGCGAGATCAAGGCTTCGCCTGGGCCATTGACTACGCAGCCAATAATCGACACATCCATGGGGGTGGTAATGTCTTCAAGGCGTTGCTCCAGCGCGTTCACCGTGCCAATGACGTCAAATTCTTGGCGCGAGCAGCTTGGGCAGGCAATAAAATTAATGCCGCGGCTACGAATGCGCAGCGATTTTAAAATATCAAAGCCCACTTTCACTTCTTCAACCGGGTCGGCCGCCAACGAGATACGTAGCGTGTCGCCAATGCCTTCGGCCAATAACATGCCAAGGCCAATAGACGACTTCACCGAGCCACTGCGTAGTCCACCTGCTTCGGTAATGCCTAAGTGCAACGGTTGCTCAATTTGTTTGGCCAGCAAACGATACGACTCAACCGCCAAAAACACATCTGAGGCTTTCACGCTAACTTTGAAGTCTTGAAAATTTAAACGATCAAGAATATCCACATGGCGCATGGCCGATTCCACCAGCGCTGCTGGAGTTGGCTCACCATATTTTTCTTGCAGATCTTTTTCTAACGAGCCGCCGTTCACGCCAATACGAATGGGAATGCCGCGGTCACGCGCCGCATCGACCACGGCGCGAATACGCTGCTCGTTACCAATGTTGCCCGGGTTAATGCGCAAGCAATCGACACCGTACTCGGCTACTTTCAGCGCTATACGGTAGTCAAAATGAATGTCGGCCACCAACGGAATGGGGCTTTGCTGCTTGATGAATTTAAATGCTTCGGCGGCATCCATAGTCGGCACGCTAACGCGCACCAAGTCGGCCCCAGCATTGGCAATGGCTTGAATTTGTTTCACCGTCGCCGCCACGTCGGTGGTTTCGGTGTTGGTCATGGACTGCACGGCAATGGGTGCACCGTCGCCAATCGGCACGTTGCCAACGTAGATACGGCGTGAAGGTCGACGTTTGATTGGGTTTAAATGCATTGGAAAACCTTAGTGCGATATTAGCTGTTAGATATTAGATATTAGCAAAACCCGAAACATTAGTGCGATATTAGATATTAGCTAAACCCGAAACATCAGCCCTAATATCAGATATCTGATAGCTAATATCGTTTTTGCTGTTAATTCAAGGTCATGGTGACGCTGCGGTTGCGGCGATAACCACTCAAGTCTACTTGCTCACCATTATACGTCATTGACACCGCTTCTGGCTTGCACAAAATGACATCAAACGGCGCTTGGCCGTTCAGCGGCATGGTGTAGCCGGCTACTTTGGTGCCAATGGCAATCACTTCGTCGGTGGCGTCGGTGACTTTTACCCAGCAGGCGTCGCTAAAGGTGATGACGAGTTGGTCTGCGGCTGCTTGAGCTGCGTCATAGTTTGTCGCAGCCGTGTTTGCTGAGCCCGTGTTTGCTGAGCCCGTGTTTGCTGGGCGTGTGTTTGCTGAGCCCGCATCAGTCGAGCCTGCGTCGGTAGTGTTGGTTGAACCGCTAGCGGTGCGAGTTTCTGAGCGCAGGGCCGTGCCGCTGTCGCCCGATGCGTCAGAATTTGTCGCACCTGTTTCAGCGCCTGTTTCAACATCAGTGCCAGTGTCACCGGCAGTGTTATCACCGAAATCACCGCCAACACTGTCGTTAGCGCTAACCTCGGCCTCGGTGCCTGTGGCGTCATCGACAATGGCGCTGCGTACGTCAGCTTCGGTGACGCGACGGGTCACAGGCGTGCGCTGATCGCTGCTCTGGCTGCCGCTGTCGTCAGTGCCAAGCACTTGTTCGGTTAAGCTTTGCGTGTTGTTGCCGGCTTGCGTGTCTTGCCACCACCAAATCACTGCCATAGCAATAACAATGGCGATAATTAAGTAACTAATGAGCATTAAGCGGCTGTCGTTGCGCTCACGTACTTTACGCTTCGAAAAGCTTTGCATGGTAATGGTGCTGGCGGCAACTTCGCCAAACCCCATGGCTCGGTAGGCTTCAAATACGCGCTTTTCGTCTACTTCAAGGGCTTTGCTAAACGAGCGCAGGTAACCGCGCACAAAGGTTGGCGACGACAGCTTGTCGTACTCGTCGGCCTCAATAATTTCCACCACCACGTTACGAAGCCGCAGGCTGTCGGCAACTTGCTGGGTGCTGAGGCCTTTCGCTTCGCGGGCGGCACGTAAAATTTGGCCGGGCGTTTCGCCGGTATATGGCTCTGGCTGCGGCTCTTCGGTTTGACCTTCCACTTGGTCTGCAGCCACGCCCTCGCCTTTACCGTCGTTTTGTTCGAATAAATCGTCTTTCGGAGTCATGTAGTTTCGCTATTCGTTTAGCCGCTATCGCAGCTGTTTGTATTCACGCGCTTGCGAAGAATTCGGAAAGCGCTGTAGAAGCAATTCGCCAAATTGTTGCTGCTTGTTCTTATCGTTTTTAGCCATAGCTAATTGCACTTCAAGCCATACATATTGCGCCGACAACTGAGGGTAATTGGCACGGCGCTCTATCATGGTTGCGGCTTTGTCAAAACGCTTTTGCGCGATTAACAAGGCTGCATAACTTTCTAAAATATTGACGCTACCACCGCTATGGTTTAGCGCCAGCTCGTAATAACGATCGGCGTTGGCTAAGTCGCCCTGCTCGGCGGCACAACGGCCAGCATTTTGATAGGTGCTGGCAATTTTCACATAGCCCGATTGCGCAACGGCTTTGCGGAACATTTGATCGGCTTCGTTGTAGCGCTTTTGACCACACAGCAACACGCCTAAGTTGTTGTAGCTGTCGCCGTCTTGCGGGTTCAGCTTAATGGCGGTGCGGTAATATTGCTCGGCGTTGTTGAAGTCACGAACTTGCTGATAATAATACGCAAGGCCGGTATAAACATCAGGGTTTTCAGGGGTATAGTCGCGGGCGCGCTCTAAATTAGCTTTGGCTTGTTCGAAATTACCTGAACGCAAATATTGTAAACCCAAGGCCAGCCGCGTGCGCGACGCCTCTTTTGCATCAAATTGCTGTGCCGGTTGTTGTTTGCCATCAACGGTGCGTTGACTCACACAGCCGGTGCTTATTACTGTGGCAATAAGCGCTAACAGCAGAATTCGCATGAAAAGTCCCCCATAAAGAAAGCTATCTTAACCTTTCTAAGCGGCAGATCAAGCGATGCGGTGTGAAAGTGGTGTTAAACCGCTTTGATTTGAATACCGTCGCCGCCGCGCTGGGCTTGCTGTTTCTTCAAAATACGCTTGGTGCGGTCAATCACGTCACCCACTAACTGACCACACGCGGCGTCAATGTCGTCGCCACGGGTACGACGCACCACCACAATGTAGCCTTTTTCCATCAGCACTTTGGCGAAACGGTCAATACGCGAGTTGCTTGAGCGACCATAGTCTGAGCCCGGGAATGGGTTAAACGGAATGAGGTTAATTTTGCAGGGCGTGTCTTTGAGTAGCTCAGCTAACTCGGCCGCCTGCTCCATCGAGTCGTTAATATGGTCAAGCATAACGTACTCAATAGTAATGTTTTTATTGGCTTTGCTGCCGTCAATATAGTCGCGGCTAGCTTTCAAGAATTCTTGAATATTGTACTTTTTATTGATTGGCACAATTTCGTTGCGCAGCTCGTCATTCGGTGCATGCAACGAAATCGCCAGGGCCACATCAATTTCTTCTTTTAGCTTATACAGCGCTGGCACCACCCCTGAGGTACTCAAGGTGACGCGGCGTTTCGACAAGCCAAAAGCGTTGTCGTCGAGCATCAAGTCCATGGCTGGCACCACGTTGTTGAGATTGAGCAGTGGTTCGCCCATACCCATCATGACCACGTTGGTGACTGCTTTGACGCCAGTTTCGGCAAACGGGCCTAGCAGTTTGTTCACACGCCATACTTGGCCGATAATTTCCGCCACTTTCAGGTTGCGGTTAAAGCCTTGTTGCGCGGTTGAGCAGAAGGTGCACTCGAGCGCACAGCCCACTTGTGAGCTCACGCACAAAGTGGCGCGATCGCGGTCAGGAATCCACACCGTTTCAACGTCTTGGCCGTCGAACAAAGTCATCGCAAACTTGATAGTACCGTCAGACGACTGTTGCTGCATGCGGACTTCTGGCGCACGAATTTCCGCCATTTGCTTCAGTTTTTCTCGGAGTGCTTTGTTGAGATTGGTCATCTCATCGAAGTTGTCGACGCAATAGTGATACACCCACTTCATCACCTGGTCGGCGCGAAATGGTTTTTCACCCAACTCTTGAAAGAACGCGCGCATGGCTTTGCGATCGAGGTCGAGTAAGTTCACTTTCTTGTCTACAGCATTCATTTGAAAACCTTAGTGCGATATTAGCTATTAGATATTGGATATTAGCAAAGCCTGAAACATCAGCTCTGATATCGGATATCTAATAGTTGATATCTCAAAGGCTCGGTTTTTCGAGCCTTTGAGCTTTTTAATTAGCGGGTGCGTGGGCAGATTTCTTCGTCGCTGAAGAAGTATGCAATTTCACGAGCCGCAGATTCCAACGCGTCAGAACCGTGAACCGCGTTTTCATCAATAGATACAGCATAGTCTGCACGCAAAGTTCCCGCCAATGCATCAGCTGGGTTGGTTGCGCCCATGATGTCGCGGTGACGTTTTACAGCGTCTTCGCCTTCAAGTACTTGCACCATGATTGGGCC
This sequence comes from Gammaproteobacteria bacterium, assembly GCA_018222985.1. Lineage (GTDB taxonomy): Bacteria > Pseudomonadota > Gammaproteobacteria > Enterobacterales > Alteromonadaceae > Pseudidiomarina. The sequence continues at coordinate 224,056 of JAAEZG010000002.1, read as the reverse complement.
AGAAGTCATGAAGTCTACCAATGCGCGGAAGAAAGGACGCTCTTTGTGTTCAGCGTAGAAGCCTTCTGCTTGCTCGGTGCTTAAGTGCATCATTTTTGCTGCAACAATGCGGAAACCAGCAGTTTCGAAACGGTTGTAGATGCCGCCAATGACGTTTTTGCCAACTGCGTCAGGCTTGATAATTGATAAAGTGCGCTCTAAAGCCATGATTTTCTCCAATCAAGATTTTTAAATAAAAAGGGTCAAAATTTTAGTCGCGCGGATTATACACAAAAGCCGCTGGCGCGGCTAGAGGGGCTGAAGGTGTAGAAAGGGGTGCAGACCCTGGTCCGGACCAGGGTGCAGATCCCGGTCCGGACCTTGGTCCGGATCGGGGTCTGCACCCCCCTCTTGCTCTTTGCAAGCAACGAGCGTATGCTGCGGGCATCTAGACGTCTATTTAGTTATGCATTAATTAAGTTAAGAGGTGGTTATGGCGCAGCAAATTACATTGGGTGGTGGTTGTTTTTGGTGCTTAGAAGGTGCCTTCAAGCAGGTGCGCGGTGTGCTGAAGGCACAGTCTGGCTACGCTGGCGGGCACAAGGCCGAGCCAACTTATGAAGAAGTTTGCACCGGCAATACCGGCCACGCGGAAGTGGTTCAGATCACCTTTGATCCGGCCGCTTTGAGCGTGCGTGAAATTTATGAAATATTTTTTGCGCTGCACGACCCAACCCAAGTAAACCGTCAAGGCAACGACGTTGGTACGCAATATCGCACGTCTATTTACTACCAAACTGACGAGCAAAAACGTTTAGCGGAAGAAATTATTGCCGAGCAAGAGCGTGAGGAAATTTGGGATGCGCCCATTGTGACAACTATTGAGCCGCTAGAAAAATTCTGGCCCGCCGAGGACTATCACGAAAACTACGTAGAGCGAAACCCTGAAAACGCTTATTGCCAGGCTGTGGTACACCCGAAACTAGCCAAGTTTAAGCGCACCTTCGCCGAAAAGCTCGACGGCTAAAAGAAAAGGGGGCGGCCCCTGCTCCAGACCAGGGTGCGGACCAGGGGCCGCCCCGGGTCTGCACCCCTCTCTGCTATACAACGTTGATGGTCACTGATAATATCCAAGCACCTAACAAATAAGAAAAAAGTGCCATGGAAGCTTCATTAAAAACTATCCCAATTCCGAATACCCCGCTGGGTAGAGAGTTTGAGAAAAATTTAATTTACACCAACGTGATTGATGCAACCGCCGAGGTTGCCAAAGTTGGCAAGGATGATATGAGCACCGGCCCGGTGTGCGAAAAGCAAATTTTATCGGCGCTGTACAGCACCTACCCACTCCTCCATTTGGTTGGCAAGCAATTAGGCCGCACCGCCGAAAGCGTGGTTTTTCCTGAGCCGGTTTACGCGTTGCGCAAATTATTTGAGCAATATATTCCCCTGCGAACTACCGACAAAAAGGGCACCAAACATTGGTACGGCGAGGCCGCGGCAATGGGCCATGAGGTTGTCAAAAGTTGGCATGGTTTTTGGCAATTTAGCGAGCAGTATCAGCGCGTTCTCATACCCGAAAATAGTGCAATGACTGACGAGCAGTTTGCGATATTGCTGGTGGATATCTTTAAATCCAGCGACGCCGAATTGTGGCAAGCATTTGTGCGCCTAAACCCGCCACTTAACCTTGGCATGATGCGTTCGCACTGCACGGCCATTGAAGCGCGCTTGAAGCAGCGCGTAAAAGGCCAGCCCGAAGCCATTCGCGCCATTGTTGATTCCGAAATGAAGGCGCTTTCGCGCTCAAGCCATAAATTGCGCGATATTTTCACCTTCGCTGGCCCAAGTGGCGTCGGCAAAACTGAGCTTGCCAAAACCTATGCCGAAGCACTTAGCGAGGTAAACGGCTCTGGTTTTGTGTTCCGTGTTTTCAATATGGAGCAATACGCCGACGAAAAAGCACACATGCATTTGTTTGGTGCCGGCTCGTCGTTTACCGACGCGAACTTAGGTGAGCTGACCAAACATGCGGAAGCTTATCCACGCACGGTTTATTTATTTGATGAGATTGAAAAAGCCCATCACACCGTCATCCAATCGCTACTCACGCTGCTCGATACCGGTTCTGCGCTTGACGCAACAACTTTAGAAGAAGCGAATTTTTCGCAGTCAGTGGTTATTTTCACCACTAACTTGGGCCAACGCGAATTTAGCCGCAGCCAAGGCATGGGCGACTTGGATATTTTTGATGTGCTGCAAAACGCGCGCTTACCGAAATCGCCGGAAGCGGCGTTGACACCCGAGCTTGTCAACCGCTTAAGAGCTGGCACTGCGGTACGTTTTTACCCGCTGCACGCTCAAGCTTTGCTGGCCGTTGCGCAAAACAGCACCGAGGCCTACCACCACATGTCGAGCGGCCAGTTAGGCTACGAGTTTGGTGAGAATTTTGCAGCGCTAGCTATGCTCAGCGGCCTACCAGCGCCTGTGCCGCGCGCTATTATGCGCAACATTGACGGTGCCATTACCCGCGCACAGCAACAACTATTTAGTCAAATTGATGACGCGAAACTTGCAACTATTCAGCGACTTCACATTGATGCCGACGCCAGTATTTTTGCGCTGACCAATCAACAGCGTGGCTTGGCTTATGTGGGCCACAACCCCGATGTTTACGAAACCTTGCAGCACCTTGTGCCACGCCAAGATGTGGTGAAGTTAAGCCCTGATCAAAGCCATGATGATTTATATCAACTTGCTGCCCTGCCCTTAGTGGTCCTCGACGGTCTTGCCTTTACAGACGACGACCTGACCCAGTTAATCACCAAACTGCGCAGCCAAGATAGCCAAGTTGGCATTGTTGTTTTGTGCACAGCTTCGCAGCTGAATCATGGGTACGTGATTGACCATAGCTGGATGGCGATTGGCCATACGCAACTGCAGTCGCAAATGCCGGCTTTAAAGCGGTTAATACATGTGGCCAATACCATGCACAGTGCGCAGCTCAAGCAGTTAGCCTTAGATTATCAACTTGAGCTGCAGAGCATTGACAACGGTACGGCGCGCTTTATGGCGTGCGAACCAAAATTTAAACCTATTATTAGTGCGTCACGTGCTCTGCGCGGGGTACCGGGGTTAATGTCACGGCGCCCTAATACCCGCTTGGCTGATGTTATTGGCCTGCATCGCGCCAAAGACGAGTTACAGCGGGTGTTACGCTGGTTAGAAAATCCGAACTTGTTACGCCGCCATAATTTACCCATGCCTACCGGTATTTTGCTGCTTGGCCCGCCGGGTACCGGCAAAACCATGTTAGCGCGGGCGGTAGCTGGCGAAGCTGATCTGCCGTTTATCTCGTTAAACATTGGCGAAATGCTCAGTAAGTACGTGAACGGTACCTCCGAGAATATTCAAAAGGCGTTTGAAGCGGCGCGTGACATTGCTCCCTGCATTATGTTTATTGATGAAATTGATGCGCTAGCGGGCAAGCGCACCGATGGCGACAATAGTTCAAGCCAAAACGCGGCGGTGAATACCTTACTGACCCAGCTAGACGGATTGCAAAAATCTGGTGAGCCGATTTTTGTCATTGCCGCAACCAACCGTGCCGAGACGCTAGACCCAGCGGTAACGCGTTCGGGCCGGTTAGATCGGCCCATTTTGTGCGACATTCCAAATCGCGCTGACCGCGCCGCTTTTGTGCAGTTTTATATGCGCAAATACAAGTTGCAGTTTAGCCAAGCCGACATTGATGAATTCGCGACCTTGACCATGGGCATGAGTGGTGCTGATTTAGAGCAGGTGTTTGTGACGGCACTTTATAACTTGGTGAATGCGCTGCCGAGCTCGGGCGAAACCGAGCAACATGTTGATGCGGCGGCTATTCGTGAAGCCATTTCGCACATTCGCTTCGGCGCGCCAACAACCGGTAACCCGCAAAGTGATGAAAGTAAGCGTCAGACAGCGGCCCATGAAGCCGGTCATTTGTTGGCGCAAAAACTGTTGTTACCGGAGCAACGCATTGCCATTGCAACCATTGAGTCGCGCAACCGTGCGCTGGGTTTTGTCGCTACACAGCGTGACGAGAACGCTGGCCCACAAACCTTCGACGAAATAAAAGCGCAGTTAATCATGCTCATGGCGGGCCGCGAGGCTGAGTACTTGTTGTTTGGCCATGCGGGCATGAATAGCGGTGCTAGTTCGGATTTGCAGCAGGCAACGCGCATCGCCATGTATGCTATTTGTGCGTTGGGGCTAGATAATGAGTTTGGGCAAGTCAGTTACGGCGAGAATTTCAGCCAACTGGCTTCGCCACAAGAGCGTGAACTGGCTTCGGCGCGGGTACGCGCTTGGATCGAGGAAGCTCGCGATGCTGCGCGCTCGTTGCTACAGCAGCACCGCGAAAAACTTGAGTTTATTACCGACGAGTTGTACCGCAAAGAATCTGTCTACGAAGCCGAAATCAACAGCTGGTTTTAAAAGGGTGCAAGGGTGCAGACCCTGGTCCGGACCTTGGTCCGGATCAGGGTCTGCACCCCTCTCCCCCTCTTAATTAATGGTTTTCTTTAGCGTGGTTAATACTATATTTCGGAATCTCAACCACAAGGTCTTCACCATCAAGACGAGCTTGACAGCTTAGGCGCGAGTCGGGTTCAAGGCCCCAGGCTTTGTCGAGCATGTCGTCTTCGTTTTCTTCAATTTCGTTTAAAGAGTCCATACCTTCGCGAACGTACACATGGCAAGTGGTGCAGGCGCACACTTTTTCGCAGGCATGTTCAATGCCAATGCCGTTGCGCAGCGCGACGTCTAACACGGTTTCTCCGTCAGCCGCTTCAATGGCTGCGCCTTCTGGGCAAAGTTCTTCGTGCGGTAAAAAAATAATCTTTGGCATATAAAACCTCAAGTTCGATATTAGCTATTAGCTATTAGATATTAGAAAAAGCCCGAAACATCAGCTCCAATATCTAATATCCAATAGCTGATATCGCAGTTGTTTTTACAGCTCTTCGGCTTTTTTGCCGGAGAGCGCTTTGCGGATGCTGGCGTCCATGCGACGGGCGGCGAATTCGTCGCTTGCCTTGTCGACCGCTTCAATGGCTTTTTCTATGGCGTCGGCGTCGGTGCCATTGCGCGCAATGCGCAAGACGTCCATGGCGTCATCCAACACGCTGCGTTCGTCGTCATTCAATAATTCTCCGTCAAGGGCCAAGGCGCTGCTTAATGCTTCAAGCACGCGGTCGGCTTCAACTTGCTGTTCGCGCAACATGCGTGCGGCCATGTCTTCTTTGGCGTTGGTCATGGATGACTGAATCATTTTGGTAATGTCGTCATCGCCCAAGCCGTACGATGGTTTTACCTGTACCGACGCGGTAACGCCACTGGATTTTTCCATGGCGGTAACGCTTAGCAAACCGTCGGCGTCAACTTGGAAGGTAACCCGAATATGTGCGGCACCGGCGGCCATCGGCGGAATATCCGTGAGAACGAAGCGCGCTAAGCTGCGACAGTCGTCAACCAGCTCGCGTTCGCCCTGCACCACGTGAATCATCATCGCCGTTTGGCCGTCTTTAAAAGTGGTAAATTCTTGCGCTTTGGCCACTGGAATGGTGGTGTTGCGCGAAATCACTTTTTCTACCAAGCCGCCCATGGTTTCAAGGCCGAGCGACAATGGAATAACGTCCAGCAGCAACATGTCTGAGTCGGGCTTGTTGCCGGCTAGAATGTCAGCCTGAATAGCAGCGCCAATGGCGACGACTTGGTCTGGGTCTATTGAGGTTAACGGCTCGCGGGCAAAAAACTCACCAACCGCTTCGCGTACACGTGGCACACGGGTCGAACCGCCGACCATGACCACGTCAATAATTTCATCGGTGTTTACGTCGGCGTCTTTTAGGGCGCGACGGCAGGCTGAAAGCGTGCGGCGCACGAGTGGCTCGATGAGTTCGTTGAGCTTTTCAACACTAAGCGTAGCGCTATGATCGCCAACGGTTAGCTCAGTGCTATCGACGTCGGTCAATTGCTCTTTGGCGGCTTTGGCGGCGTTGACGAGGTTGCGTTCGGTGCGCGCGTCGACGTTGTCGGGCAGTTGCCACTCTTGCTTCAGCCAATTGACAATCAGTTGGTCAAAGTCGTCACCGCCAAGGGCGCTGTCGCCGCCGGTGGCAAGCACTTCAAACACGCCGCCCTGTAGGCGCAAAATCGAGATATCAAAGGTGCCGCCGCCTAAGTCATACACCGCTATCAGGCCTTCTTGGCCCGAGTCTAAGCCATAGGCAACAGCAGCTGCGGTAGGCTCGTTTAATAAGCGTAAAACCTTTAAGCCGGCCAGTTGTGCCGCGTCTTTGGTGCTTTGCCGTTGGGCGTCATCAAAATAAGCCGGTACGGTAATCACCACGCCGGTTAGCTCGCCACCTAACGAGGCTTCAGCACGCGCAGCAAGCGTACGCAAAATATCGGCCGACACTTCAACGGCGTTGCGGTCGCCCGCTGCCGTATGGAACACAGGGACACCGTTGTCCGTTTCGCTCATGCGATACGGAAGATTCGAGAAATTCTTTTGTACGTCGGCAATGGTGCGGCCAATAAAGCGCTTCACAGAAACAATGGTGTTTTCCGTGGCAATGGTTTTATCCGCATGTTTGGCTAAAGCTTCGTGGCCGGTCAATACTTCGTCGGCGCCGTAATACACCACCGAAGGTAAAATGGCACGCTCTTGCTCATCTCGCAAAATAACCGGTGAACCGCTGCGAACGCTGGCCACCAATGAGTTGGTGGTGCCCAAGTCGATGCCGGCGGCAAGTCGATGTTGGTGCGGCGCGGTGCTTTGCCCGGGTTCTGCAATTTGTAGTAAAGCCATTTATTACCTCGTTGTTCGTGTTTCGTGCGCTTCGCTGTTCGTGCGCTTCGCTGTTCGAATAGCGCGTTAGCGCGTACGAATAACGAACAGTGCGAAGCACGGACGAATAGCGTAGCGTACGTTATTCCATTTGTTCTTCAATGCGTTCGAGTTCGTGGTGCAGCTTGTGCATGAATTTTAACTTACGCACCGTAATCGCCGCATCGTCATTCGCATCTTCAGCCAAAAAGCCTTCCAGCTCGGCCTGCAAATCGCGCATTTGCTCTTGCAAGTCTTTGTAAGCCGCGTCTAACGATTCCCAGTCATCCACTTCTTCAATGCGCTCGCGCCATTCCATTTGCGCCATTAAAAACTCAGGATCTTGCAGCGTGGTTTGCTCATGCGCCAGTTCAATACCGCGTAACTCAAGCAGGTATTCCGCCCGCGACAACGGCGAGCGCAGCGTTTGATAGGCGTCGTTGAGTTGTGCGGTGCGCTGTACCGCGAGCAATTTGTCGCGCTCGCTGCCATTGGCAAACCGATCGGGATGCATGGTTTGCTGCAGTTTGCGGTAGCGCTGTTGTAGCTCCGCCGCATCCAACTGGAATGCGGCGGGCAGATTAAACAGTTCGAAATGGTTCATTATCGACAGCTATACGTTGAAGCTTTCGCCACAACCACACTCGCCTTTAGCGTTCGGGTTGCGGAACTCAAAGCCTTCGTTCAAACCTTCTTTGACGAAATCGATGACGGTGCCGTCTAGGTACACCAAGCTTTTACCATCAATGACAATACTCACGCCATTGTCTTCAATAATGGTGTCGGTGTCTTCAACGTCGTCAACAAACTCCATGACGTAGGCCAGGCCTGAGCAGCCGGTGGTTTTAACCCCCAAGCGAATGCCCACACCTTTGCCTCGTTGTTCCAAAAACGCGCGAGCGCGTTGCGCTGCGGCTTCGGTAATCGTAATTGCCATGCTGAAACCTAATTATTTAGCGTGTTTCGTTTTGTAGTCGGCAATCGCTGCTTTAATGGCGTCTTCGGCCAAAATTGAGCAGTGAATTTTTACCGGTGGCAGTGCAAGCTCTTCAGCAATTTGCGTGTTTTTCAACTGCGATGCTTCGTCAATTGACTTGCCTTTTACCCACTCAGTAACCAACGAGCTAGACGCAATAGCCGAACCACAACCGTAAGTTTTGAACTTGGCGTCTTCGATAATGCCGTCGTCGTTAATTTTCAATTGCAGTTTCATCACGTCACCACAAGCTGGTGCGCCGACCATGCCGGTTGCAATTGACGGGTCATTTTTGTCGAACGCGCCTACGTTACGCGGGTTCTCATAATGGTCGATTACTTTTTCACTATATGCCATACCGTGATACCTCTCTTAGTGTGCCGCCCACTCGACGGTGCTTAAATCAACGCCGTCTTTGTACATTTCCCAAAGGGGTGACATGTCGCGCAAGCGACCAATTGAACTGTTTATTTGCTTAATGGCGTAATCAACTTCTTCTTCGGTCGTAAAACGACCGAAGCTGAAGCGAATTGAGCTATGAGCAAGTTCGTCGTTGCGGCCTAGGGCGCGCAATACATAAGACGGCTCAAGGCTTGCTGATGTACAGGCTGAACCTGAAGAAACCGCAAGGTCTTTCAGTGCCATAATCAGGCTTTCGCCTTCCACAAAGTTAAAACTAATGTTGAAGATGTGCGGCACAGAATGCTCTTGGTTGCCGTTTACATACACTTCTTCGATATCTTTCACGCCATTCCACAAGCGGTCGTGTAGCATTTTGAAACGCTCACGCTCTGCGGCCATTTCTTCTTTCGCAATGCGTGCGGCTTCACCGAAGCCAGCAATTTGGTGCGTTGCTAAGGTGCCTGAACGCATGCCGCGCTCATGACCACCGCCGTGCATTTGGGCGTTTAGGCGTACCCGTGGCTTACGACGTACGTACAACGCGCCAATGCCTTTCGGGCCATACATTTTGTGGGCTGAAATACTAAATAAATCAACCGGTAGCTTTTCCATATCAACGTCGATTTTACCGCAGCTTTGGGCGCCATCCACGTGGAAAATGGTTTTGTTCGCACGGCACAAGTTACCGATGGTTTCGATATCTTGAATAACGCCCACTTCGTTGTTCACGTGCATCACGCTCACTAATACGGTGTCTTCACGCAGTGCGGCTTTGAATGCGTCGAGGTCAATTAAACCGTCTTCTTTAACGTCTAAATAAGTGACTTCGAAGCCTTCGCGCTCCATTTGACGGCAGGTATCAAGTACCGCTTTGTGCTCGGTTTTAACGGTAATAATGTGCTTGCCTTTTTTGCTGTAAAACTCCGCCGCACCTTTAATGGCCAAGTTATCTGACTCGGTCGCACCTGAGGTGAACACAATTTCACGCGGGTCGGCGTTAATTAATTCGGCAACTTGATTACGGGCAATATCTACTGCCTCTTCCGCTTGCCAACCAAAACGGTGTGAGCGCGACGCTGGGTTGCCGTATTGACCTTCTGGGGTCAAGAACTGGATCATTTTTTCGGCAACACGCGGGTCAACCGGGGTGGTTGCTGCGTAATCAAAGTAAATCGGTAATTTCATCAGGCTACTCCTCTTGCCAGACTGCTTACTGGCTCAATGCAATTTGGTTTTCGCGGCGTTTCTGGTCGTTTACCAGGTTATTCTGGCGCAGCGCCACTTGGGCGATGTCTTCTTGGGTGACCAGTTCGGCTAGCGTGATGCTAGCGAGAAAATCTTCTATACGTTCGCTTAAATCTGTCCATAGCGAATGGGTCAAACAACGGGCGCCACCTTGGCAACCGCCTTTACCTTGGCAACGGGTGGCGTCAATACTTTCGTCAACCGCTTGAATAACTGCGCTAATTGAAATCATGCTAGCTTCAAGACCTAAACGATATCCACCGCCAGGCCCACGCACACTGCTGACTAGCCCTTGCTTACGTAAGCGCGCAAATAATTGTTCAAGATAACTTAACGAAATGCCTTGGCGTTCTGAAATATCAGCCAATGGCACCGGCCCTTGTTCTGTATGTAGCGCTACGTCGAGCATTGCGGTAACGGCGTAACGGCCTTTTGAGGTTAAGCGCATAGCGGTGTTGCCTCCTTAAATGTATGCCGTAATTTTGCCATTCCCGACTATTTTAGTCAAGTATTCGCTTGTAAGGCGAAAGCGATATCAGCTCGGATGTTTCAAGCTTTGTCTAATATCTGATAGCTAATAGCTGATATCGCTCTAGCTCTTCTTATCGATGGACGTTAGGATGCCGCGCAGGATATTGAGTTCGGCCGACTCTGGGCGGGCGCGGCTGAACAGTCGACGCAGCTTCGCCATCACCTGGCCCGGATGGTTTTTAATGATGAACCCGGTGTCGGTTAGGGTGTTTTCTAGGTGCGCGTAGAAGCGTTCTAGATCTTCAGCAAGTGGGTACTCACTTTGCTCGCGCTGCGGCTGCTGGCCTGCTTCTAAGAACTGCATGCGTACTTCGTAGGCTAAGGTTTGCACGGCCATGGCTAAGTTTAACGAGCTGTAGTCTGGGTTTGACGGAATATGCACGTGATGGGTGCATTGTTGCAGCTCTTCGTTGGTTAAACCGCTGCTTTCGCGCCCAAACACCATGGCTACAGGGTAATTAGAAGCTTCTGCTAGCACTTTGGCGGCGGTTTCGCGCGGGCCAAGCAATGGCCAATCGAGGGTACGGTTGCGAGCACTAGTGCCAACCACTAGGCCGCAATCGGCGATGGCTTCGCTGAGCGTCGGCACTATTTTGGCGTTGTACAACACATCTGTGGCGCCGGCCGCTAACGCCGAGGCGTGGCTGTCCGGCTCTTGCACTGGGTCGACTAAGTACAGTTCGCTCAGCCCCATGGTTTTCATGGCGCGAGCGACCGAACCGATGTTGCCGGTGTGGCTGGTGTTGACTAATACAATCCGAATTCTTTCAAGCATGATCAAAACCCCAACTTCGATATTAGCTATCGGATATCAGATATCAGCGAGGGCTGCGCTAATATCTAATATCCTGTTCGGTAGCTAATATCGTTTTTGCTTTTAACGAAGTGATTCAGGTAGGTGCGGGCGAGCTTTGGTGAGTAGGTGCTGCACCACTTTCGGATTGCCTGCAACCACGTTGCCACTACGCATAAAGCCATGTCCGCCAGCGAAGTCAGTCACAATACCGCCCGCTTCACGCACGATTAATTGGCCAGCTGCAATATCCCAAGGCTTCAAGCTAAATTCCCAGAAGCCGTCAATGCGACCGTTGGCAACATAAACTAAGTCAAGGGCCGCTGAGCCGCTACGACGCATGTCTGCGGTGTGCTCGAACAATGCCGAGAATACAGCTAAATAGTCTTTGGTCATGTCTTTGCGCTTGAATGGGAAGCCGGTTGCTAACAGGGCGCCGTTCAGGTCGCGCTGTTTGGTAGCACGAATACGCTTGCCGTTAAGCTGGGCACCTTGGCCTTTTGATGCGGTAAATAATTCTTCACGCAATGGGTCATACACGACGGCCGCTTGCACGACGTCTTTGTATAAATAAGCAATAGAGATGGCGAAGTGAGGAACACCGCGCAAGTAATTGGTGGTGCCGTCGAGTGGGTCAATAATCCACTTGTGATCGGCTTCTTTGCCTACCTGCTCGCCGCTTTCTTCAGCAAGGAACGAGTGGTCTGGGTAAGCTTTTTGAATGGTGCGAATGATGGCACTTTCAGCCGCTTTGTCGAGTTCAGTTACGAAATCGTTTTGGCTTTTCGTTTGAACGTTAAGGTCAACTTCTACGCCAAAGTTTTTGACTAAAATTTTGCCGGCCGCACGCGCTGCGCGCACCGCTATGTTTAACATCGGATGCATACCAATTACCTGTGCTGTGAAAGAACAATTTTGTGGCCGCGGATTATACGCAGTTTGCCCAAGCTATGCAAGCTGGGCCATTGGTTAGCATTTGTACATTTATGTTCCGTTTTTTAACCAGTTATGTTATAACGCTGTTGCGCTACACACAATTAGAACAACATAACAAAAAAGCCGGAGGGTCCCATGGATCATTCAGAAGAGCTAAAGCAAGTTGAATCTAAGTCTAAGAAAAATGTCCCACGCAAATGGCGTGAAATTGAAATGTTGAAAGAAAAGTATCGTTTGCGCGATGAGCTGCGCGATATGGATTTCGACTTCGACGCCGACCCAGACGATTTCGATCTTTGAAAAAGCAAAGCGATATTAGCTACCGAAAAAGATATTGGATATTAGTTCGGATGTTTCAGACTTTGTCTGATATCTAATAGCTGATAGCTGATAGCGCCTTTGCTCTTAAAAGTTCGTTGGTGCGGCGGAAGTGGCCGGCAGTGAGAAAGCCGCGATGCGCTGACAATGGCGATGGGTGTACCGTTTCCAATACATGATGCCGCGCGCGGTCAATGAGTGCGCCCTTCTTTTGTGCATGGGCGCCCCAAAGTAAAAACACCACGCCTTCCCGGTGATCATTCACTGCTTTAATAACCCTATCGGTAAAAGTTTCCCAGCCCCACTTGGCATGCGAGTGCGCTTTGCCCTGCTCTACCGTCAGCACTGTATTTAACAACAACACACCCTGCTCGGCCCAGTGGGTTAAGTCGCCAGATTCGGGCACTGCAAAACCTGGGTCGTCATGCTGTATGGCTTTAAAAATATTACGTAGCGATGGCGGATGCTTCACCCCTTGTGGGACCGAAAAGCATAATCCATGCGCTTGGCCGGGGCCGTGATATGGGTCTTGCCCCAAAATAACCACACGGACATTAGCCAATGGCGTTAACTTCAGTGCGGCAAATACGTCGGCGGCCGAGGGATAAATGGCTTTTCCGGCGTCGCGTTCGGCTTGCACGCGCGCAAGCAGCTCAACAAAGTAAGCTGCTTGCTTTTCTTCGGCTAATACGTCATGCCAAGTGGTATCAGACACGGTGCGCGTTACTCGTTCGGTTTATGATTATCAAACCAGTGCAGAATATACGCCACTTTGCTCATCAAGTTTGACGGCCGGCCAGCAATGCCGTGCGGCGCGTCAGGAATACGCACCATGGCGGTTTCCACACCGGCTAGTTTCAGCGCTTGGTAGTACTGCTCGGTTTCAGAAATAGGCGTACGGTAGTCGGCTTCGCCGGTTAGCAACATGGTTGGCGTTTTTACGTTGCCCACATAGCTAATTGGTGAATACTTCATGTAATGTTCCTGATGCTCCCACGGCACGCCCGGGAACCAGTATTTGGTGAAGTAATTATAGGCATCAGCGGTAAGCACAAAGCTGTACCAATTGATGACCGGCTTCGCGACCACCGCGGCGGCGAAACGATCGGTGTGGCCGACAATCCATGCGGTGAGCACGCCGCCACCACTACCGCCGGTAACGTACAAACGGTCTCCGTCAATAAAGCCTTTCTCAATTACCGCGTCCACGCCGTCCATGAGATCGGTGTAGTCATTGCTGGGGTAGTTGTGATGAATTTCTTGGGCGAATTTCTCGCCATAACTGGTGCTACCGCGCGGGTTGGTATACAGCACCACATAACCTTGTGCGGCCATCAGCTGAATTTCCGCCGCAAATGAACCAGCATAAGCTGTGTGCGGGCCACCGTGAATTTCCAAAATTAACGGATGTTTTTTGGTCGGGTCAAAGTTTGGTGGGTAAGCAATCCAGCCTTGAATTTTGTAGTCATCGTGGCTGGAGTCGTACCAAATCTCTTCAATACGGCCCAGTTCTTTGTGCGCAAGGGCGTCTTCGTTTAACGCGGTTAGCTTACGTTTTAGTTTGCTGGTTTGTAGCATTAAGTCGGCTGGGCGGTATGGGCTGGCCATGGTAAATATCAAGTCGCCGTCTTTGCTGACATCAAAACTTCCGCCGCTGTATGGGCGTGTATAGGTTAAGCCGCCCATGCTGTCGGTGAGCACACGGCGCTTGCCACTGAGGTTTTGATAAGCAATGTGGCCTTTGCCTTCACGGTCATAGCTAAAGTAAACGCCGCGGCTGTCGGCTGACCATTTGACGCTATCCACAGAGTAATCAAGCTCGCTGGTCATTAATTTAGGGCTACCGCCGTTTATGTCCATCACGTACAACTGCGTTAACTGGTAGCTCATACGCTCGTCGTCATAGCCTAACCAGGCGATTTTCTTGCCGTCTGGGCTTACCTGCGGTGAACGGTCTGGGCCGTTGCGGTCGGTTAATTGCTTGATTGCGCCATCGGCCACAGCTAGCTGATACAGCTCCGAATTATTGGGCTGCTCGAAGGCGTTCTCGCGACGGTTGGCCGAAAAAATAATGTGCTTGCTGTCGCCAGTCCAGGTTAATTCGCCACCGTGATGAAAGTCATCGTGAGTTAACTGGCGCGGCGTGCCGCCGCTAGCTGGCACCAAGTAAATTTGGGTATAGCCTTCTGGGGCATAGCCGGCACCGTCGAAACGGTAGTTGTCTTTGTCAATGTAGCGCGCAGGCTCGGCCCATTCGGCGCCTTGCGGCTTTCCCGGTAAACTGACAGGCGCTGGTTTGCTGCCAGGGGTAAACATGGTAAATGCCAACCACTTGCCGTCCGGCGACCAAGTTAAATTGCTTGGGCTGCCCGTCAGTCGAGTTACCGGACCATCGTCGCGGCTGTCGGTCCAATACAGGTGAATTTGGTTGCTACCTGAGCGGTTCGACACAAAAGCCAAGGTTTTACCGTCTGGCGACCACGTTGGCGAATGGTCATTGGCTTCGCCGCCGGTTAGCGGGCGTAATTCGCCTTTGTTATCCACACGCCATAAGTTGCCTAAGCGACGGTCGGACATAATGTCCATATAATTGCGTACAAACACCGTGTAACTACCGTCTGGGTGCACGGCCGGTTGGCTTGCGTACTCAAGCTGAAAAACATCATCAAGCTTTAGCGTGTTGTCGTTTGCGTTTGCGTAAACACTCGTTGCCGATAGCAACAAGCTTAAAGTTAAGAGTTTTTTCATAGTGTGTTCTCCAGCTCGTCATAACTTAACTGCGGTACATTTACCGAGCTTAATAAATTAGCGAGGGGCTGCACAAAGTGATCCGGCGTTTTTTGCTGTAGCTTCACCGCTAATACTTTCTGATTCTGGTTTAACCAACGAATCGTAAACAATGTTGAGCTAACATCGCCAATAAAGGTACAGTTTTCAGGAAACTGCGATAACAACAACTCGAACCCGACGCGGTTATCGATATGCACTAATTCGGGGTGCTCACTTTTGAATTCAGCTAGGTGCTCTGAGCGCGGATGCGGTTTTAGTGCAATGCGGTTTTTACTGGTTTTCTTGGCTAAAACATCAAGTAACTTGTTCAAGTGGGCGCGCACGTCGGTGTAAAACGAATCACCGGTTAACAAGATCACGTAGTCGACATTTTGCAATGGCACGGGGTTGATATCTGACAGCTCCATGAGCTTATTGGTAAAGGCCGCAAATTCTGGCGTTGCGAACTGATCATGTGATATCGCTTTGATTTGCTTGTTTTTATTGTCGCGCAGCACCGGGTGCACTAACTCTGGAAAAGTAGCATGAATAGTTTTTATCCAACCCGATGCACCTATCATTTTTGGGCTTTTCCACCACCAACCATAGGCTAACTTTTTCAATAGTGGCTCGACGTACAAGTGCACAAACTTGTGCATGTAGCGATGGCCCAAATAAGTTTGCGTGCCTTCGTCAAGGTATTCACCTTCAACGGTGCGACCGTCTTTATTGCTTAGGTGCATGCAATATTGAAACTCAAGGCTGCGATCGGAGCCCGTATAGATACGCGACGGCGGGGTTTGCGCCACCAGCTCGGATAACGTCTTCAGCCGCGCTTTGCGTTTGGTTACTTTGCTTTTAATGTGCGAGTCGTCAAAGCTAATCACAGTTTCAAATATATCGCCTTGTTGCAGCACGTCAGTAAACAATTTGCGATTGCTTTCAAGGTAGTAATCAATTACCGCAATGTTACGTTGGTGTTTATTTTCTAACGCTTTCACAACGCTAAACAAAAGGTGCAGCGGCGATGCAATAAAGTAATAGTTTGTATGATTCACGGCGTTTCCAATCGTCAGAAGTTAAAAAACCCCCGCAGTTGCTTTGACAACCACGAGGGCTTTCTTAAAACAGTACTCTGTTTAAATACTTAGAAGCTGTAGCTAAAGCTTACTGCTGCAAAGTCACGGTCATCAGCGGCGTCGAAATCAGCACCATCGGTGATGTAATAACCAACGCCAACTTTGTACTCCTCGCTTAAGTAGCTGAAGTCTACGCTCAAGCCCAAGGTTTTACGACCTTCGATAAAGTTCGAGTTCGCAGAATAACCTTTCACATCGTGGCCAAAGGCAATAGTTGGAAACATGTTCCAACCTGAGAATACGTTGTTGTATTCACCCACTACGCGAGCACGGTAGCCCCACGATGTAGAGGTAACAAAGCCTTCACAGTTAATATTCGTGGTTGCAGTTGGGTTACCCAAAGCATTTTGGTCAGCAACGGTTAAGCACTTACCAAATACTGGGTTACGACCATAGCGCTGCTCGTCTAAGTCAGCAAGGCCATGTACTTTACTTACCGCTACTTCACCAATGAAGGTAATACGGTCAGAACCTAATGCACGGTCAAAGAAGCGCACACCTGTTAACTGCCATTGAGACACGTCGTACTCGTCATAGCCTTCTTGCAATTCACCGAGGTTGGTAATTGCGCCAGTACCGTCACGTTGAATACGGTTAGAGAAGGTGCTTGGTACGCCGGCACGTAAACCTGCACTTAGGATTTCAGTGGTGTTAATTTGCACTGGCATGTCTAAGCGGTGGCTTACTTCACCGCCAACAGACCATTCACCGATTAAGGTTGAAGCACTCAAACCAAAGATTTTTTGATCTTCAGGGAACTGCAACACATAGTCAGGACCAGCAATTGGAATACCATCTGGGTGGCTCAACGCTGGAGATGGTTGTTTTTGCCAGTTGTAAGCAGAAATAATTGGCGTCTGCGTGTGAATGTTCATGAAATAAACACCAAATTCAGTGTCGATATCAGTCGCATAATGACGCAACGCGAAACCATATTGACCGCCGTCGTCTGGCTCAATATCTGGGCGACGCTCTAAGTAAGTGCCGTAAACAATAGAGTCACGGTCGCTTAGGCTGCCCATTGGAAACGCAGGGTTCAAGGTAACTTTGTTACAACCTTCGCCGCCTAAAATATCAACTGTTGAGAAGAAGGTACCACAACCGTCTAGTTTGTAGTCGTCCCACTCATACTGATAGAACATGTCTAAGCTAGTTTCGTCGGTTAAACCAACGTTTAAGTTGATCATGCCAACCGGTAACAAAGCTTCTTTAATTTCAACACCCGGACGGCGAACTGCGTTCACGTCTACTGGGTTGATGGCGTTGATACCGTTAAAGATAAAGGTACTTTCACCCCAACTTAATACTTGGCGACCAACACGCAAGTTAGCTGGCATGTCACCGATGTCGAAGTAACCGTAAACAAACGCGTCAAGTAACTTGATACCTGAACCGGTAGACCAGTCGTCTAAACCGTCGTTGTCTAGGGTTACATTTGGATAGTAGTTGGTTGACGTGTGGCCATGTGCAACTTCGTTATTCTTGATAACGTCGTCATACCAATATTTGAAACGAACAAATGCGCCGTAGTCGCCACCGTCGATGCTCAAATCATGAACACCTTTAAGAACGGACGATACCATGTCGCCTTTGTCGTAGTTTAGGTTACCGTCGTCGGCTACGCCTGACTGGCCTAAACCACCTTCCATGTTGCCTGGGTGGATGAAGCGCATATCACGCTCTTCCATACGCCATGCGGCACCATAGGAAATAATGGAGTCGAATTTAACGCGGAAATCACCAACTTCGAATTCCGCTGCTTGAACGCTTGCTGTTCCTGCTAATGCCAGCGCGATAGCTGACGCGATAGGTAATTTTTTTAGCATAGTTGTTCTTCTTTTCATGTTAGCCACCTAATCCGATTAGGATGTTATAGGTTCAATCATGTCCGATGAGTTACAAATATGCAAGTGATTCGTTGGGAAAAATTGCAAGTGCGATATCAGATAATAGATATTAGATATTAGAGGGGGCTGCGCTCAGAGTGAGCGCAGCAATTGGCCTTGGCCGCGTCCAGTAATGGTACCCGCTTGGCGCAGTTCTTTGGCAAGGTGCGATACGCAAGAAACCGCATCGCCGTGGTTATTGGCTTCGGCAAAGCACGCTTTCACTTGGTCGGCAATTGAGCAGCCGGCGGCATCGACACTGTTCGTCACTCCAGAGTCGTTGCTACCGACCATAACTGTCGCTCTGGTGTCAGTGCCTGGGCAGCTGTCGAGATCGTCCAGTACACCGTCACCGTCACTATCAAGGGTTGCTTCTTGAATGCTGATCACAGGCCCCTGAAAATAAAGGCTAGAAGTACCAGCGGCGGTTTCCACGCTTGAGGTTAGCGTTGCGTTCACATACCTAGGATTATTTATAAAGCGTGGAAACTCTGCCGTTGATGCCAAAAGAAATTCTCGTGGTCCTTGCAAGTTAAGCTTGGTTTGGCTGTTCAAGCCCTCTGCGGTAACGCCGTTTAATATCCAACTGACAAAGTCAGTGTAGCGACCTTGATCAAAGTAAAAGGTATTAGCGATAGGCGTTAAATCTGCTGCCACAGTGATAGGTTGATTGGCAATAATGTCGTTGCCTTCAGCGTCTTTTATTGACACCGTCACTTGCTCAATGGCGTCTTTGTATTGCCCCCAAGAGCTGGCCGCGTAAACCAGCGGCATATTGGCTTGCTGGCTTACTTCAATTAAATAGGTGGCTTGACTGAATTCGATGCGTTCATCGGCTTGCTGGCTGTAGCCATAGTTAATGCTACCACGCAATTCTAGTTTGTTTGCGTGTGCAGCTAAGCTTGCTGAAGATAAGGCTAATGCTACCGCGAATGTTATTGTTTTTTTCATGTTCGGCATCCTCACATAAACCGCTTACTATGATCATTGACGTATGAGGATGTTATAGCAACGAGTGTTAACACTGTCCACGCACTTTACTTGGTAAGAAATACGTAAAGGCACATGCGTTATTCGTTATTCGTACGCTTCGCTGTTGGTCCGCGCTTCGCGCTGTTGGGGTGGCGCATAAAAAAATCTCCGCACGGTTCACCGCACGGAGATTCTGTGTTTCGTGTTTCGCTTTTTCGAATAACGATTAACGATTAACGTTTTTTAGAGCTTTTGCTCTAGCTCTGGTAGTACATCGAACAAATCAGCAACCAAGCCATAGTCTGCAACTTGGAAAATGGGTGCTTCTTCGTCTTTGTTAATCGCGACAATAACTTTTGAGTCTTTCATACCGGCCAAGTGCTGAATGGCGCCGCTGATACCTACTGCAATGTACAGGTCAGGGGCGACAATTTTACCGGTTTGGCCAACTTGCATGTCGTTTGGTACGAAGCCTGCGTCAACCGCGGCGCGTGATGCGCCAACAGCGGCACCAAGTTTGTCAGCGACTTTTTCAAGTAAATGGAAGTTTTCGCCGTTCTGCATACCGCGACCACCGGAAATAACCACGCTTGCTGCGGTTAATTCTGGGCGCTCTGACTCTGCGAGTTCTTCACCAACAAATTCGGCTTTGTCGTTGTTCACAACGTTGCTTAGTGCGTCAACGCTGGCGTTGCTACCTTCGGCAGCAACCGCGTCAAACGCTGTGGTACGCACCGTGATCACCTTAATGGCGTCTTCTGACTGCACGGTAGCAATAGCGTTACCGGCATAGATTGGACGCTTGAAGGTATCTGCGCTTTCTACCGCAATAATGTCTGAAATTTGCGCGACGTCTAGCAACGCGGCCACACGCGGCATAAAGTTTTTGCCGGTGGTGGTTGCTGCGGCTAACACGTGGCCGTAGTCTTTGGCTAAGTCAGCCACCAGTTGGCCGAGGTTTTCCGCCAAAAAGTGCCCGTATGCAGCGTTGTCAGCTAACAAAACTTTGCTAACGCCTTCAGCTTTTGCCGCTTCATCGGCAACGGCTTGGCAGCTAGCGCCAGCGACTAATACATGAATATCGCCGCCAATTTGCTTCGCTGCAGCTAAGGTTTTTAATGTTGCCGCGTTTAAGCTGGCATTATCGTGTTCGGCAATAACGAGAATACTCATATCACTTTTGCCTCATTCTTTAATTTTTCAACCAATTCAGCCACGTCGGCAACTTTAATGCCGGCACTGCGTTCTGCTGGTGGCTCAACCTTTAATACTTTAACTGTGCGATTAACGCTTACGCCAAGTTCGTCTGCGGTCATTACGTCAAGCGGCTTTTTCTTCGCTTTCATAATGTTTGGCAGTGACGCATAACGCGGCTCGTTCAAGCGCAAGTCGGTGGTCACAATAGCAGGAAGCTGCAGCTTCACAGTTTGTAAGCCGCCGTCAACTTCACGGGTCACGCTCACGCTGCCTTCGGCAACGTCAACTTTAGAGGCGAAGGTGCCTTGTGGCATACCGGTTAAGGCGCCAAGCATTTGGCCAGTTTGGTTGTTGTCTGAGTCAATGGCTTGCTTGCCCAGAATAACCAACTGTGGTTGTTCTTTCTCAACCACGCCCTTGAGTAGTTTGGCTACCGCAAGCGAGTCAGGCATATCTTCAGTTTCAACTTGAATGGCGCGATCGGCGCCTAGTGCTAAAGCGGTGCGCAGCTGTTCTTGTACGGCTTTGGGGCCAATACTTACAACTACAACTTCTTCAGCAATGCCTTTTTCTTTTAGTCGTACTGCTTCCTCGACGGCGATTTCACAGAACGGGTTCAGGGCCATTTTTACGTTGGCCAGATCAACGTCTGAATTGTCCGCTTTAACGCGCACTTTCACGTTGTAATCAATGACGCGTTTGACCGCCACTAATACTTTCATGTTGTCGTTCCTGTTGTTTAAAGTTCTGTTCCAATGAATTTGAGACCAAGCAAGATTAACATTTTTCGATGCAAAAATGGTACTCTTACGGCCGCTTTTATTGATTAACCCGACGAATTATTGGTTTTCATTAAGGAATTTCATGCGCAAATCTGACACATCATTACCTGACAACAGTTGCTACGGCATTTTGGCGGAATCTGATCTGTTAACGCTGCGCAGTCAACTCGGTTCGCGCGAAAACCGCATGCGGTATTTGGTGCAGTTAGCCAAACAAGCCGAGGCGCCAGCTGATTTCCGTACACCTGAGCGCGAAGTGTTTGGTTGCGAGGCGCGAGTTTGGGTGCAGGCTGACTGGGTTGGCGATGCGGTTGCGGGTGAAGCCTTAAGCTTAACCGTCGACAGTGAGTCGCGCGTGGTATTGGGGCTGCTGATGATTATTCGCCAAGCCTTGCATGGCGCTTCGCGCGCCCAAGTGGCGGCCTACTCGCTTGACCAACACTTTGACACCCTTGGCCTTGCCGACTTCGTCACCAGCTCACGCCGCAACGGCCTGCGCAACGTCATCGCGAAGCTGTAGCCCGGCGTTGTACGCCGGGTGGTGCGTAGCACCGTGATTGCTCGAGTGCGTAGCACCGTTACAGCCAAATGGCTTAGCAATAACGCACAACAGAATACGTATTCTCCCGCTATCCCTATTTTCCATAAAATTGCTAGCATCAACTTCATCGACTTTCGATTGGTTTACCTATTGTAAACCACCCTCACCCCTGTTAAAGTTTACTAAAAGTGAACCGGTAAGATGCATGTGATTTCTCGTAAACCGTTTTCTGATGCCGCTAAACGTTTTCCAAACAAGGCGCCGAGTATCGATTTTGTGTATCGCCTGTTAAGCAAGCACGACTTCGACAGCCCTGAGGCAATGAGGGAAATATTCGTTAGCCTTGATAATTTTAAGTACCAAGCAAAATGGTGGGTTATAGATATTGGTGGTAATCAATTGCGTTTAATTGCCTTTATCGATTTTGTTCATCATAAGGTTTTCGTTAAGCACATATGTGATCACAAAATCTATGACGAGCTGTGCGAAAGCTACCGCAAGATCAAGAAATGAGGGTTATGGTGATGAATTTTGAACGTCATTCGCAAGTTGCCAGTTTAATTACTGAATTAAATCACGCTTTTCCACTAGCCCGTGAAATTCGCAATACCCGTGAGCATGCGCTGGCTTTGGAGCAAGTTGAAGACTTGCTAGAAGATTACGAAACAAATTACATTTTAATAGAAGCGCTGTCCGCTTCGATTGAGCGTTACGAGTCATCTGCTGATGAATTCAGTGCGTTTAACCAACGTCAAACCAACATCGAGCCAGCCGTTGCCACGTTACGTTTCTTAATGGAGCAGCACAATCTGAACACCACAGATTTTGAGAACGAAATTGGCAAGAAAAGCCTAGTATCACAAATTTTAAACGGTCATAAACAGCTAACGCGCCGCCACATTGAAAACCTAGCGGCACGCTTTGCTATTTCTCCAGCTTTGTTTTTTTAGCGCGCGAGCTTTTTCAATAGCAGGGCGACGGCGTGCATGGCGAAGGTGGTGGTGACAGGCATGGCGGCGCCGAAACCGGTGGCGCAATTCATGCGCATGCTGCCAGCGCCGGGTTTAGCGTGTGACCATTCGCCGTCAGCGGTTGGGTAGCGCAGCTGTTCGGTTGAATACACCGCTGTGACGCCAAACGAACGCTTCGGGTTTTTCGAGAAATTATAATCGCGCCGTAGCATAGACCGCACTTTGGCAAGCAACGGGTCTTGGGTCGCTTTGGCTAAATCGGCTGAACCCACTTGGCTTGGATCGATTTGCCCACCGGCACCGCCGCAGGTAACTAGCGGCAGCTTACGCCGTTTGCACCAGGCAATTAAGGCCGCTTTCACGCTCACGCTATCAATGGCGTCTAACACGGCGGTGACTGGCGCACCGCTGTCGCCCGATCCTAAATATTCATTAAGGTTCTCAGCCGACAAAAAGTCATCAATAACGCGCACTTGGCAGTTCGGGTTGATGTCGCGCACACGGGCTGCTAACACTTCAGTTTTCAGCTGCCCTACCGTGCTACTTAACGCCGGTAGCTGGCGGTTAATGTTGGTGACACATACATCGTCAAGGTCAATCAGCGTTAACGCGCCGATACCTGAACGCGCAAGTGCTTCAACTGCCCACGAGCCAACGCCACCTAAGCCAATAACGGCCACATGATGTTGGGAGAATTGGTTTGCCGCGGCGTGGCCGTATACCCGCTCGACACCTGAAAAGCGCTGATTATTGTTTTCTGTCGTCATGCGGCGAATTTTACCACGCTCTTTGCCGCTTGTGATCAGCTAACTGCCGGTAATTAAAAAATCGAGCGCATTGAGCAGAACATATCGTTGGTCTTTCAATGAAACCACTGGCACTTGATTGGCCGGCAATGGAATACTAGCAAGCTGATGCGTCATCACCACGAACTCTTCGTTACTGTCATGCGCCCTTATCCCACGCACAACAGGACACAATGCTTGTATCGGCGCGCGATTAAAATTTTGCTTAAGAACAAGAGGCGCTACAACGCGCGTATTCAAGTCGTGCAATAGATCATTTTGCAAGTCGATAAAGAATGGATAGGCTTCTCGAGTATCGGCATCCAAATTCTCATACACATCAAACTGTGCCATTAGAACACCCGATGCTTAGCGGCAAACAAACCATGTTCGGTAACATAGCTATTCGCTTCTTGAATAGCCTGCTTATTTTCCTGCTGCCAACGTTGCTGTTTTTGCTTACGTACTTCTTCGACTAGCGCCGCCTCAAATGTTGCCGACAAATTAATCTTCAACGCTTTAGCTTCTTGCAACAAGGGTTCGCTAACACTCAAGTTGGTCGCTTTTTTAGGTGCTTGATAGTTCATTGCTATGCCCCTCTAATTCATGACAGTAGGTGGGGTGGTCGGCTTGAACTTTGAGTCAATGACATTGATTGCCAACAGCCCCTTACGTGCATAAATAATGCGCATTAACTATGCGCATAAAACTTATACATAAATGTAGTCGTGATTCAGAGTTTGCGCAACGAATTTTTGATGCCGATGACTGAAAAAAGCCGGCACCAACTACTGTTTCGAGATACTCACACTGAGCTCTATAAGTCGAGCCTCTGATGGCGCGCTATCAACTTAGCAAGTGCCTGGGGCACATCGTGCTCTTTGGCAAGAACCGGCCAGCGGCTGACGGCTTCAATGGTTTCATCGATCATGGCATCGAGTTTGCGCCGACTAAACAGTGGGCTGACTTTTTCTAAACTGTAAATGTCGTCGCGGGTGAAGTTTTCGCGCTTGCCGTTTAGTTGCATCCAATGCTGATTCACCCACTTGCTGTCGGGTTTGTAGCTATAGGCAACATCATAGGCCGGAGCGAGCTTCCAGCGGTTATCGCGATATTGAAAGGCAAAGTTCTTGGCGTGGTCGTCGTGATTACGCGCCACCAGATTAAATATCATGCGGCGCATCAATTGTTCAGCTTCAGGGGCGGTTAACCGCAGCTTTCGAGCCACCGCAAAGAGTTCGCTGTACGAGAAACTACCCGGTTGTTTGTAGTCTACGTGGGCAATACCGTTGAGCGTTTGCGTATGTATTTTGCTGTTTCCAACGCGGTCAAAACGTTGCGTAAGAAAATGCCGCCGGTTGCCTTCGGGCAATAAATGGCAAGGCATCATGTCTATGCCGCAGGCGCTTGCCATTAAATAGTACACATACTCCATGGCGCCGTAACCTTGGGGGTCACCGAAGGTTTCATGGCCGCTGCTGCTCTCTTTGACCCCGTCAAACTTCATCAAATAATGGGTAAAGCCTTCCGGGGCGTCGGTTTGGCCTGAACGAACTTGCGAAAAGTCATGGTTAAAAGCCAGCACCGCTTTTGGTCGGGCGCCGCCCGCACTGGTACCCACCGACAACAACGCTA
Source organism: Gammaproteobacteria bacterium (assembly GCA_018222985.1). GTDB lineage: Bacteria > Pseudomonadota > Gammaproteobacteria > Enterobacterales > Alteromonadaceae > Pseudidiomarina. The sequence goes on along the minus strand of JAAEZG010000002.1, from coordinate 199,325 downwards.
ACATGGCTTCACGGTCGATATCGCCGTTACCTGGCAGATTTTGCTGAAACTGCGCGCGGTGATCAAGCACCTCTTGGGCCATTTCAGTCAGCTGCGTAATGTCTACTTGCTGCAGCGCTTCAAAACCACGCACCTTGGTGGCGGGCCGATATTCAAGGGCGCCCATACCGCGGCTACCGGTGTATTGCAGGCGTTGCAGCGGGGTAATGTCGCTTGGCTGTAAACCGCGATTTGCCACCCAGGCATTGAGCACGGCATTGCCGAAGTCATCCGGCAGTGAGTCAGCCACTAGGCCAGGAAGACCATGAAAGGTGGCATTATTAAGCTGCGGAAAGCTGAAGATTTGCTTGGTATTGGCAGCTGGCAGCGGCATGGTCAATGGCGCTAATTCGAGGCCGCTGCGAATAAATTCAGGCGTGTACTCAAAGGCACCATAGCCTTGGTCGCTGTCAAAGCTCAATGCGCCAACTTCGTGCTCGTGATACCAAACGCTGACAACTTCCATCACCATGACTGCTCACCTTCGTCGGTTATATCGCTCGGTTGGTTGCTGCCTGCACGACTGCCGCTTGCCCGCTCGCGCTTTTTACCTTGCAGCTTTTGTAGCTGAATTGGTGATATTTGTGGTTTGGGAATGAAATTGTTCAGCTGCTCCGCGAGCCCTAGCGCCAACAGTAGCGCGGCAAAATTTTCCAGCTGCGCTTGGCCTTTTTCAGCGCTAAGCACAATTTTGCGGCTGACGCCGGCACGCTTGGCCAGCTCAGCTTGGGTAATATTTGCATTCAGCCTTGCTTGCTTGAGGCGTTGACCGAGTTCTTCGGCAAGCGCGGCTGGTGATAAGTGGCTTAGTTGCATCTTTCGTCCGCTTCGCTGTTCGTGGTTCGTGCGCTTCGCTGTTCGTGTCGATCATTAGCAAGCACCTGCACAGCTCACTCCATTAAAGTTCTATATAGTCAACTTTAAGAACATTAAGCTCATTAAAGTTCTAAATTTTGCATTTTATAGGAGTTTAGCTGCAAATTAGTAAATAGCAAGAGAGTACATAAGATAACCTAAAGCGCACTTTATACACCGACAAATTCATTTAAGTTACATTTTGGGAGCATTAACGAAATTAGATTGATGACTGTGTACTAGCCATTAACGGCACTGCACGACCAGCGCAGCGGACGACCAGCGCAGCGCACGAAAAACGAACCCCGCCGTTACACGCTGAAAGGGTATTGAATGGCTGGGTGGTGTTGGTAGTTGTGAACGGCGAAGTCGTCCATGGTCACCCAGGTTTCTAAATCTTCGAGTGATTTGATGTCGGGGTTGATTTCAAGCTGCGGCGCGGGAAAAGGCTCGCGTTTTAGCTGCACGTCGCGCATTAGTTCAAGTTGGTCTTCGTAAATGTGAGCGTTCACAATTTTGTGGTAGGCCACGCCGGCTTTGTGGCCAGTAATTTGCGCCATCAGTGCCAAAAATGTGAATACTTGCACTTGGTTGAAGTTTAAACCCAGCGGCACGTCGCATGAACGTTGGTAGCTGGTTAAGTACAAGGTGTCGCCAAGCAGCGAGAAATTATGAGTGTGCATGCAAGGGCGCAAGCAGCCCATGTGAAACTCGCCGGGGTTATAAAAGCTGATAATTTCGCCGCGATCATCCAAGCCGCGCGACAGGTTATCCACCACTTTGCGTAGTTGGTCAATCACACCGCCGTCTGGCTTCGCCCAAGCGCGGCCTTGTACACCGTACACGCGGCCCATGTCGTCTTCGCCCTTACGGTGCGGGTTAGCTAGCCAGGCTTCGTTTAGGTTGGCATTGGCGTTCCATGTTGGGGTGCCTAGCGCACGAAAATCGGCGGCATTCGAGTAGCCGCGAATATACCCCAGCAGCTCGGCAATGGCGGCTTTCCAGTAACTTTTGCGGGTGGTGATCAGCGGGAATTCGTTGCGATCAACACGGTATTCTAGGTCTGCGTTAATGACCGTGAGGCAGCGTTTGCCAGTGCGTTCGTTTGCTACCCATACGCCTCCATCGACAATACGTTGGCATAAGTCTAAGTACTGTTTCACGCTTTGCTCCCACGTTTATACGCAAATACCATTAACAATACGCCACCTACAATCATGGGCGCCGATAACCATTGGCCCATTGACCAGCCCAATAGCAACAAGCCCAAATGCTCGTCAGGTTGACGCGCATATTCCACCACAAATCGGGCAAGGCCATACCCAATTAAGAATAACCCACCAATGGCGCCGGTTGGCCGTGGCTTGCGGCTGTAAAATGCCAAAATAACAAACAATGCCAAGCCTTCAAGGCCGGCTTGATACAACTGTGACGGGTGCCGAGGCTCTGGCCCTGCAGCAGGGAAAATCATGGCCCAAGGCACGTCGGTAACACGGCCCCACAGTTCGCCATTAATAAAGTTACCAATGCGTCCAGCGCCCAAGCCCACCGGCACCAGTGGCGCGACAAAGTCGCCAATGGCCAAAAACGATTGCTTTGATTTCACAGAGAAAATCCAAAGTACTGTAAGAACGCCTAACAAGCCACCATGAAAGGACATGCCGCCGCTAGTTATATCAAACAAATACAATGGGTTGTCTATAAATCGCTCGAATTGATAGAACAGCACATAACCCACGCGGCCGCCTAAAATAACGCCCATAAACGCCCAGAACAGCAAGTCGCTAAAGCTTTTTTCTGTCCAACCTTGCGCGGCATAGTGTGGCATGCGGCATTGGCGATTGCCCCACCACCACGCGAATAAAAAGCCAACGAGGTACATTAAGCCGTACCAGCGCAAGTCAAACGGGCCAATACTGACAATAATGGGGTCGATATTGGGGTGCACCAAATAGTCTGACTGCATGAATTATCCTATGACGAGTTTTATTGAAATAATGACTAAAAATATCGCGAAACCGCGCTGCAAATGTTTCACCGGCAAGCGCTGGGTTAAGCTGGCACCAATGGGTGCGCATAGCATTGAGGCGATAGAAATAGCTAACCAAGCTTGCACATGTACATAACCAAATAGGCCGTCGGCGCCCTCAAGTTGCTGGCCCAACACCACAAACGCGATTACCGCGCTTAAGCCAATGCTTAAACTACCCACCGAGGATACCGCAATTGCTTGACGAATAGGAACCCTTAAACGCTGCAAGAGCGGCACGGTTAATGAACCGCCGCCAATACCCACCAACGCCGATAAGGTACCCATGGCCGTGCTGATTAGCGCCATTAAGCGTTTGGATACGTCGGTTAGTGGTTCGCCGCTGCGTTGTGGTATGAGCATACGAATGGAGAGTGCCATCAGCACCACGGCAAATATGCGTTGCAACCAGTCGGGGTCAAGCATGGTGGCTAACCATGCGCCACACACAGCCCCAACCATGAGGCCAGGAATAAGACGGCGTACCCAAAAAAAGCTAACTTGCCCGTGTTTAAGGTGAGAGCGCGCCGAGCTTAAGGTGGTCATGACTATGGTGGCAAGCGAGGTGGCCACCGCCATTTGTACGACTAAATCGGGCGCCACACCAAGCAAAGGCAGTAAATAAATTAACAAAGGAACAATGACAAGGCCGCCGCCGATACCTAGCATGCCTGCGAGCAACCCCGCAACCACACCACCGGCAAGACACCATAACCAGCCTGCTAACAGCACATGTTCTCCTTAGCCTCCAGCCCTGACGAAACCACCAAGCCCAGCATTTTCGAGCGCCATAACCACGTGTTTTTTCACTTCTTGAGGGGTGCGCGACGCCAGCGCTTTCTGCAGCACGTCGTTTAAGTCGGCGGCTTGAATATGGCGAATAATCCAGCGAATACGATCAATATTGTAGCTGTTCATACTTAAGTTGCGATAGCCCATCGCCAGCAACAATAACGCACCGCCTGGCTCGCCAGCTAATTCACCACAAACCGACACCGGTTTATTTAGCTCATCACAGCGATCAATAATTTGCTTCAAAGCATGCAAGACCGCCGGATGAAACGCGTCGTACAAGCTAGCCACTCGTGAGTTGTTGCGATCGACCGCGAGCATGTACTGGGTTAAGTCATTGGTACCCACCGAGAAGAAATCGACTTTGTCGGCCACGCAATGCAGCTGATAAATCATGGCTGGCACTTCAATCATGACGCCAATTTGTGGCTCATATAGTTGCTCATCAACGCTGCATGCCAGTTCTTCGGCCACTTCATGGTAAGCCTGATGAATCATCCGTACCGCTTCGTCAACTTCTTCGGCGCTGGTGATCATGGGCAGCAAAATACGTAAGTTATTGCGCCCTACCGAAGCTCGCAACAGTGCCCGAATTTGCACTAAAAATATTTCGGGGTGATCAAGCGTTAAGCGAATACCGCGCCAGCCCAAAAATGGATTTTCTTCATTCATGGGCAAATACGGCAGCGGCTTGTCACCGCCAACATCTAGGGTGCGCATGACCACGGGCGCGCCGCGGAATTGCTCAAGCACTTGCGCGTACAGCTCTTCTTGCTCGTCTTCAGTGGGCAAGCGCTCGCGCATCATAAACGGAATTTCGGTGCGGTACAGGCCGACGCCTTGTACGTTCAGGTCATTGAGCCAATCGCGCTCGGTATTGAGGCCGACATTTAAGTGCAGCTGTACCCGCACGCCGTCGAGGGTCTCCGCCGGTAAGCTGCGGGCTTGCATCACTTTTTGCCGCAGCGCCAGCTCTTCATCAGCCAACTGCCGGTATTCATTTTCAACCTGCAACGGCGGATTCACAAACACATCGCCATTGTAGCCGTCAACAATCAGGGTTTCGCCGTTAACGTCGTTTAGCGCAATACTGTCAACGCCAAGCACTGCCGGAATGCCCATACTGCGCGCCATAATAGCGGCATGCGAGTTACCCGAGCCGCGTAACGACACCATACCGATAATATCGGCTTGCGGCAGTTCCGCTAACATGGTCGCGGTGACTTCGTCAGCCACTAAGATGCATTGCGACGGCGGCGTTAAGTTGCGCGCTTCGCGATTTTGCAAATGCGCCAAAATACGATTGCCCAAGTCACGCACATCACTGGCACGTTCGCGTATGTATTCGTCATCAAGGTTTTCAAACTGATCGACAAGCTGCTCGACCACCATTTTCAGGGCGGTTTGTGCACGCCACCCTTCTTGAATAGTTTGCTCAACTTGCTGGCCCAAACTCGCCGAGTCCATCATGGCGTGATAAACGTCGAAAATGGCCAAAGTTTCTTCGGCCACATGGCCTTTCATGCTGTCGCTTATGTCGAGCAATTCTTGCCGCGTACGCGCGACTGCAGCGCGAAAGGCACGAATTTCGTGTTCGTGCATGTCGCTACGTTTAGGCGTCACTTCGCTGAGCCGAGCCGGCGGTTTCACCACGAAGGCTTCGCCAATAGCCACGCCTGGTGCCGCTGGTAAGCCTTTAATGGTTTGCAACCATGGTGATTGCTTGGCGGTACGTAGCAGGCCTTTGGCTTCAGCATGAGCAATAACCACCGCTAACTGAGCCGCTAAGGTCACCACGAAAGCTTCTTCGTCGCGAGTAAAGGCACGCGCATGCTCTTGTTGCACAGCGAGCACGCCTAGTACCCGTCGGCGATGAATCACCGGCGCGGCAAGCATAGCCTTATAGCGGTCTTCAATAACGTGTTCGAGTTTTAAAAACGCGGGATGTTCAGAGGCATTTGGAATGTTCAGCGGCTCTTCACGCGAGGCCGCCAAGCTAATGACGCCCTCCCCAAATGGCACATGAATCGGCTCATCGGAGCGAATTTCTAGGCCGTCAGTAGCAGCCAAAGCAAACATATGTTGCTCATGGTCGGCTAAATAAACGGTACAGGAGTCAGTATGCAAAGCTTCTTTTACTTGACGCACCATGGTTTGTAGCGCCAGCTCAAAATCTGGCGCCTGATTCACCGCTTCCACAATGCGTTGCAGTACTCGAAGCATACGTTGTTTAACCTAAGAGCTACCGACTCAAGAACGGCGGCGCCGGGCTGGACGGTGACGTTTATGTGGCTGCAGATTTAACACCACCGCGCTGAACTCTTTCAGCACACGACGATAAACCTCACGTTTAAACGACACAACTTGTCGCACAGGGTACCAAAAGCTCACCCAACGCCAATCATCAAACTCAGGGTGCGACGACTGTGTGACGTTCACATCCTGTTCATTACATTTTAACCGCAGTAAAAACCATTTCTGTTTTTGACCAATACAGGTCGGCCGCTGTTCGCGTCGTACCAAGCGCTTTGGCAACCGATAACGGAGCCATTGCCGACTGGTATACACTAATTCAACTTGTTCGGGCTTTAATCCGACCTCTTCCCAGAGCTCGCGATACATAGCCTGTTCTGGCGTTTCGCCATCATCTATTCCGCCTTGCGGAAACTGCCAACTATGCTGCCCGAATCGACGCGCCCAAAATACCTGTCCCTGCTCGTTACAGATAATGATTCCTACGTTAGCGCGGAATCCTTCTGCGTCTATCACGCGAGCGCCCTCATAAATTCGACATATGCTTTGGATTTTTCCATAATCGCGTCATGAATGAAAGGATTAATCCGTTTCGATGAGGTAAATGTGCAGCTTAAACAGCTCTTTGATAAGGCCAGCGCACTCGCTGGCTATAGCTTTGCCGAATTAGCCGCCGAACAAGGCATGGTGGTGCCTAATGATTTGCGCCGCAACAAAGGTTGGGTCGGCCAGTTGCTTGAAAGCGCTTTGGGCGCCAGCGCTGGCTCACAAGCGTTGCAAGATTTTCCCGAACTTGGCGTGGAGTTAAAGACCATTCCGTTAGACGCCAACGGTAAGCCGCTAGAAACCACCTTTGTTTGCACCACCCCGCTTGTCAACGTGCACGAGCTCACCTGGGAAAGCAGCAACGTGCGCAATAAACTACAATGTGTGTTGTGGATTCCCATCGACGGTCGCCGTGAGGTACCGCTGGCCGAGCGCACCATTGGCACTGCTTTTTTATGGCAGCCAAGCGCGGCGCAAGAGGCTCAATTGAAAGCCGACTGGCAAGAGCACATGGACAAAATTGCCCTAGGCGAAGTGGAATCCATTACCGCTCGCCAAGGTGAAGTATTGCAGCTGCGCCCCAAGGCCGCCAATAGCCGCGTGTTAACCGACGCCATTGGCGCCAACGGCGAAGCCATTCAAACCTTGCCGCGTGGCTTTTATTTAAAAACACAGTTTACCGGCCAAATTATTCGCGATACCTTCAATTTATAAATTTAGGCGAGCGACAGGAGATATATGGCCCCCAACACGCCAGCTCATGAACAACGCCGCGTTACCGTGACCCCTCTGGCTCGTGCCCACGGGGTTGGTTTTAGTGCGCTGGGGTTGGTGATTTTTGGCGTCGCTATATTCTTGTGGCTTATTAATGCGCCGCTGCCGACCGCCGCCTACGGATTGCTCTATATTGCTAGCGCCGTACTGATATTTTTAGGCAGCGCCAAAGTATTCGAGCCCCCTGTTAGCCTTGAAATAACCCCCGAAGCCATTCGCTACTGCCATCGCCGTGGCCACTGGCAGATAACCTGGGAAAATATTGTGCGCTATGACGTACCGCGCGTACACCGAGGCTTAGCGCTAGACGAAGTACCCTACATTGGCTTCGCCTTGCGCGACATCGAGCCTCTACTGGCCGAGATCACACCGCGCTTAGCCGTGTATTTGCTCAGCGAACAGCGCCATCTTCTTGTCGTCGCCTTGCGTCACGAGCGCCCCGACATTCAAGATTATTCGCCCTATTTTGAAGTTCCCGACCGCTTTGTGGCAGCATCTGGAAAAATTTATAAGGGTGTGCAAGCAATGTTCGCAACACGATGTACACACTTTCGTGAATTATTAGGTTATGATCTGTTTGTTCCGGTCAGTGCGTTAGATCGTCCACCCGACGACTTCCTCCGCTGGCTCAAGGCATTACAAAATACAAGAACGTGATTCGTCCGCTTCGCTGTTCGTGCGCGCTGCTGTTCGTTCGCTGCGCTGTTCGAAGAAAGTCACGAACAATGAGGCGAAGCCGAATGGACGAACAGTGAACGAAGTGAACGCACGAATAACGAATAACGGATTTTAAGGGGTTTTCATGCAGACATTAGGTTGGCGCGAATGGGGCTCACTTCCTGAGCTAGGCATCGACGCCCTAAAAATGAAAGTTGACACGGGGGCGCGTACCTCTTGTTTGCACGCATTTAAATTAGAGCCGTTTGAGAAAAACGGCGAAGCTTGGTTGCGTATTTGGTTGCACCCCGAGCAGCATAGCGATCGGGAATTAATGATTGAGTCGAAAATTTATGATCAGCGCGAAGTCACTGACTCGGGTGGCCACACAGAACTGCGTTATGTCATTCGCTCAACGTTGCTCTTAGGCGAGTTTAATCATCCCATTGAGCTGACGCTAACCAATCGTGACACTATGAAATTTCGAATGTTATTGGGTCGACAGGCCATGCGTGGCCATTTTTTAGTTGACCCCGACAAGTCTTATTTACTCGGTCAGCCTGGAGCCACCGCATGAGAATAGCCATTTTATCGCGTAATCCGCGTCTTTATTCCACCCGCCGCTTAGTTGAAGCTGGCGAAGCGCGCGGCCACACGGTCGATGTGCTTGACCCATTGCGTTGTTATATGAACATTAACGCGCGTGAGTCATCCATTCACATGAAAGGTAAAGACTTGCCGCAATACGACGCGATCATTCCGCGTATTGGTGCGTCGATTACGTTTTTCGGCACGGCTGTTTTGCGTCAATTTGAAATGATTGGCACTTACCCGTTGAACGAGTCTGTCGCTATTTCCCGTAGCCGCGACAAGTTACGCTCGCTGCAATTGCTTAGCCGCAAAGGTATTGGCCTACCAACCACTGGTTTTGCGAGCCAGCCACAAGATATTCCCGACTTGATTGACATGGTCGGCGGCGCGCCGTTGGTCATTAAGCTGCTTGAAGGTACCCAAGGTATTGGCGTGGTACTTGCTGAAACCCGCCAAGCTGCTGAAAGTGTCATTGAAGCATTTATGGGCCTTGAGTCGCACATTATGGTGCAGGAATACATTAAAGAAGCCGGCGGTGCAGATATTCGCTGTTTTGTTATCGGCGACAAAGTTATTGCTGCCATGAAGCGCCAAGCCAAGCCGGGTGAGTTTCGTTCAAACTTGCACCGTGGTGGCTCGGCCAGCTTAGTCAAGCTAACCCCCGCTGAGCGCGCAACCGCCGTGAAAGCTGCCAAAACCATGGGGCTGAATGTTGCGGGTGTGGATATTCTGCGCTCAAACCATGGCCCGTTAGTGATGGAAGTCAACTCGTCGCCTGGCCTTGAAGGTATTGAGGGCGCAACGAACAAAGACGTCGCTGATCAAATTATTGCGTTCATTGAAAAAAACGCCAAAGCCAATAAAACCCGCACCAAGGGCAAGGGCTAACAACTACAACAGCGATATAAGCTATTGGATATCAGATATTAGATGAAATCTACATACCCGATACATCCGCTCTGATATCTAATATCTGATAGCTAATATCGCATTAAGGTTTTTATGAAGCACAAATCGTTTCAACTGGCTAATCAGCGTATTGCACCGGGGTCACGGCATAGCGTGAAAATTCCGGCGGCGCGGCTGTACAACGACACGCCGATGGATTTACATGCCGAGGTTTTTCATGGCGTGAAGGCCGGCCCAACCCTGCTGGTGTGTGCCGCTATACATGGCGATGAACTAAACGGTATTGAAGTATGCCGCCGCTTAATGGGCGAGTTAGACCCCTTACAATTATCGGGTACGGTGATTATTGTGCCGGTAGTTAACGTATTTGGGTTTATTCAGCAGTCGCGTTATTTGCCCGACCGCCGTGATTTAAATCGTTGTTTTCCCGGTTCTGAGCGCGGTGCTTTAGGTAGCCGATTGGCGTATTTGTTCAATGAAAGCTTGGTGCAAAACGCGACACACATTATTGACTTGCACACCGGCGCTATTCATCGCAGTAATTTGCCGCAAATTCGCGTCGACACCGACAACAAAGACGCGCTGGCCATGGCCGAAGCCTTTGGTACGCCGGTTATTCTGCACAGCAAAGAACGCGACGGTTCATTGCGCTCGTTAGCGACCGAGCTTGGCATTCCGCTTATTTTATATGAAGCCGGCGAAGCGTTACGGTTTGATTATGCGGCCATTAAGGCGGGTGTCATTGGTGTGCAAAACGTGATGAAGCGCTTGAAAATGCTGAAAGGCCGCCAACGCCGCAAAAAAGTGCAACCGGTAGTGGCACATCGCAGCGCTTGGATTCGTAATGAGTATGACGGCCTAGTGGTGCCTAAAGTTGAATTGGGGCAAACCATTAATAAAGGCCAAGTGGTTGCCCAAACCGTGAACCCGCATGGCGATGAGTTGCATGCGATTAAGAGCCCATATCATGGTATTGTGATCGGCATCAGTAATATTCCGGTAGCAAATGAAGGCGAAGCCTTGTTTAACGTGGCACAATTTGATGGCGAGCGAATAGAACACGCCAGCGAAAATGTTGATGTCTTTGTTGAGGCTTACGATCAGAAACCCATATGAAACATTTAAGTGCTCCATCACAGTTAGTGCTGCGCCATCAGCAGCGCTTCGATAATACGCCATTACTTTTGGTTAACGCGCCTGATGCCGAAGTGGCTGATGCCCTGAATGTGGTGCAATGTTGGCACTTGCATGCCGGGTATGCCAAGCAATGGCGTGCACATGCGCCACAAGTTATGCACCACTTTGGTGCAGACGCACCGGTTTATGATGCCGCCCAAGCGCCGCGCGCCGCATTAGTTTGGCTACCCAAAGAAAAACAACTCACCTGGTACTTGCTGGACGCGCTGCGTTCAGTGCTTGCTGTGGGCGCGGAAATTTGGTTGGTTGGTGAAAATCGTGGTGGCATAAAAAGTATTCACAAGCAGTTTCCGGCAAGCGTGACGCCCGCACAAAAAATGGCGGTGGGTAATCATAGCTTGCTGTTACGTACCGAAATTTTAGCAACGCTCGATGCATTCAATGTTCATGAGCGTTTTGAATACGTTGACTTGCCACAACCTGGGCAGCCAACGCCATTAAAATTAGCCAGTTTACCTGGGGTGTTTGCATTTCCTGGTATTGACGCCGGTAGCGCGATGTTGCTTGAGCATTTACCCGCATGGCAACAAGGGCAGGTATTAGATTTTGCCTGCGGCCACGGGGTGCTAGGTGCTTGGTTGCAACGCCAAGCACAGCAGCTGCAGGTTACTTATCTTGATGTGAGTGCTTTGGCACTCGCGGCTACCGCGCAAACCCTGAAACAAAATGGCCTAACCGGCGAGTGTATTGCCAGTAATGGCTTGACGGCTAACCTGCCGCAGTTTGATTATGTGGTTAGCCACCCACCGTTTCATACTGGGCTTGCAACCGACTACGAAATTGGTAAGCAGTTTTTACAGCAAATACGCCAGCATTTGCGCCCAAATGGCGAATTATGGCTCGTGGCCAATCGGTTTTTACCTTGGCCAGAGCTCATTGAACAAGCTTTTGGCCATTGCGAACGTGTTGCCCAAGATAATAAATTTGCGGTGTATGTTGCCGGGCGTCAGGCCCGCAAGCGCTAACCCAAGAAGGTTGATTTCGCAACGATGCAATTAAAACTAAGTTCTATTAAGCGCAGCCTAACTAGCATGGTCATTCTAATTACCACCGTGCTGGTTACCTTGGCCTGCGCGGTGCTTAGTTTTAGTTTTGTGGCTGACACGCAGTCGCGACTGCTGCGGCAAACCAGCGAAGTTAGCCAAATTATCGCGGAAAACTCAACGTCGTTTATGGTGTATAACCAGCCCGATGTTGCTGAGCGCTGGCTAAAAAGTTTGCGTCATACTCCTCAAGTGTTGCACGTGCACTTGTACCGCGTTGATAACGCCACCAACGGGTTAAAGTTCTTTGCCAGTTACTATGCCGACAGAGAGTCGCCTATTCCGGTGCGCTTTGAACGTGTCAAAAATATTGACCAAGCGCGTTTTACCGACGGCTATGTTGAGTCGGCTGTGCCTATTTATGTGCAAAACGTACTGCAAGGCTATGCGTATGTGCGCACCTCGCGGCAACAGTATGATGAAGCCAAGCTCTACGTGCTCGCCATTAGCGGTATTATTAGTACCGCGGGCTTGATTTTTAGCTGGCTACTGTCGCTGTGGTTGCGTCGCGCCATTACGCAGCCGCTTGATAGTATGGTTGAAAGTATTCAAGACATTGCGCGCGACAAGCAATATAACCGGGCGCTGCAAGAGTTTGATTTGCAAGAACTTGACCGAGTGGCCAATGCGTTCAACTCATTGTTAAGCCGCATACAACAACATATTGATCGCCAAGAGCAAGCAGAAAAAGCCGCCAGTGAACTCAACACCGAACTTGAAGCGCAAGTACGCCAACGCACCCAAAAGCTGTACGAGTCCAACCAAGAATTGCATCAGGCCCTAGAAACTGCGCACCGTTACCAGAGTGAGTTGGTGCAAGCTGAGAAAATGTCATCGTTGGCGAAACTTGTATCTGGAGTTGCGCACGAGGTGAACACCCCGGTTGGTTTGGCGGTGACTTCAACGTCCATACTGCAAGACACCCTGCAAACGCTGAAGCAAAAATTCGCCGAAAAGAAGCTTACGGCACAAGAGTTTCAGCGGCACATGGCGTCATTTGATCAAAACTTGGCGCTCATCAGTCGCAATATTACCCGCACCGCCGACTTAATTAGTAACTTTAGTAAATTATCCATGGACCAATTTAGCGATGAAGACCGTTCCATTCATTTAGCTAAGTTTTGGGACGACGTGTCGCAAAGTTTACGCAACCGCCACACAGAGCTCGCCAATGTGCAGCTGACCGCTGATGTGGCTGAGTACTTGATCATTACTACCCTGCCTGGCCCACTCAACCAGGTTATTAGCCAACTGGTACAAAACGCGCTGCAACATGCGTTTGCCCATACCAGTAAGCCGCATATTCATTTTGACTTTGAATTACTTGGTGATGACCAAGACAATGACGACTCGCTTGAGCTACAAATGACCTACCAAGATAACGGCGAAGGCATTCCAGAAGAACTGATGAAGAGTGTGTTTGACCCATTCGTGACCAGTAAGCGCGGGCATGGCGCGGCGGGGCTTGGTTTGCATTTGGTGTATAACTTAGTTGCGCAAGTGCTGCATGGTCATATTGAGTTGCACAGCGCGACGGGTGAAGGCACCCGCTTTACGATCACCTTCCCTGTGCGTCGAGCTAAACATTTAAAAACATAAAGTAAAGAAATCTTGCACGATTATCGAGCTATATATAAAATCACATGCTACACTAAGTTTGATTACCAAATTTCAACACATGTTAACAGATTCTCGGAACTACTTATGAGCGCCAGATTATTAATCGTCGAAGACGAAGTCGTAACACGGAATACACTCACGCGATTGTTTCAGCAAGAAGGCTATGACGTGTTTGATGCCGCAGACGGCATGCAAATGCAGCGCATTATGGCTCGTCAGCAAATCGATTTAGTCATTATGGATGTGAACTTACCGGGTAAAAGCGGTATCGAGCTGGCTGAAAAATTACGCGAAAACGACAACATTGGCTTGGTGTTCCTAACCGGCCGCGATGCAGAAGAAGATCGCTTACTAGCCCTTGAGCTTGGCGCGGATGATTACTTAATCAAACCGTACAACCCGAAAGAGCTGATTATTCGTGTACGTAACTTATACCGTCGTATTGAAGCACTGAAAAGCCAGCAGAAAAACGTGGGCCACGACAGCGTAGTGTATGATTTTAATGGTTGGCGTTTAGAAAGCGATAGCCGTTGCCTGTTTTCGCCTGAAGGGAAAATGTTCCGGTTACCAAAAAGCGAATATCGCGCCATGGAGTTGTTTTTAACCAACCCAGGTAAAATTCTCGACCGCGAAACTTTGGTGAAGAAAATGCTAGACCGTGAGCTACGCCCGAATGACCGCACCGTCGATGTGGCCATCCGCCGTATTCGCCGTCACTTCGAAGCTGAGCCTTCGTCGCCAAACTTAATCACGACCATTCACGGTGAGGGTTATCGGTTTATTGGCGACGTCGCTATTAAACACCTCGAACAGCCGTCATTAAATACCCCGGGCATGTAGCCAATGGCGTAACTCATGTTGGTGCAGTGGTAACTCTAACGACCACTGCGCCATCAGTTCGTCGGCGTCTTGCCAGTGCCACTCTTCACGCTCTAAACGCTCCATTTGGCTAGCTAGCTGGCTTAACCCAACTGAACGACATGCTCCTTTAACTTTGTGCGCTTGGCGCCGAGTTTCAGCTTCGTCACGTTCTTGCACAAGTTCTTTTAGACGCTTTAAGTAACCGCCAATATTGTCAGCAAAAATGTCGTACATTTCATGCACGCCCTCTTTTCCCAACAAATCGTAATACTGCTCAAGTAACTTTTCATCTAACATGGTGGTTTCCTTATCCATCTTTTTCGATACCCTTAATCGAAAACTTTTCCTTTGGTTCTAAACCCAATCTGGCAAACTACCGTATTGAGGTTAAATCTTGTATACTATCGCCCCCTTTTACGGGACTAAGTATTTTTAAACGTTTGGAGCCGTACACGCATGCCAACAGCTACACCAACTTTGATGCCAGATATCGCCAATCAAACCCGCGCGCAAACCGAGGGTAAACTCGATTGGGTGGGCATGAGCAACATCGAAATGCCACTGGTTGTCTTAGCTGCCCAAGAGCCGGAGCGCCCTGTGGGTGCACATGTCGATGCGTTTGTGAACCTCACAGACCCGAAAGCGAAAGGCATTCACATGTCTCGCTTATACCTGCTGTTGGAAGATTTATCAAACAATGATGTGCTTAGCCACCAATCGTTGGGCAAATTATTGCATGACTTTATAGATAGTCACGATGGGCTTGCAGATCAAGCTTATGTGAAGTTTAGTTTTGACTATCATTTGCGTCGCAAGTCACTGATTAGCAAAAAACAGGGATGGAAAGCCTACCCTGTGACAGTTACCGGCCGTTATGACCATGGCCAGTTAACCTTAGAGCTTGGCGTCGAAGTACCTTATTCAAGTACCTGCCCTTGTTCAGCGGCATTAGCGCGTCAACTTATTCAAGACGCGTTTGCTAACCAGTTTGGTACCGACGCAGAGGTTGACGCTGAACTGGTACACCGTTGGTTAGGCACCACGCAAGGTATCGTAGCGACGCCACACAGCCAGCGCTCTGTAGCGCAGGTGAAAGTGATTATGGGCGACGATATTAGCGAACTGCCAATTATCGCGTTAATTGACGCCATTGAAGACGCCTTGAAAACGCCGGTGCAAGCAGCCGTTAAGCGTGAAGACGAGCAAGAATTCGCACGCTTAAACGGGCAGAACTTAATGTTCTGTGAAGACGCCGCGCGACGTTTACAACACGCATTGAATCAGCAGTCACATTTCTCTGATTTCTGGGTGCGAGTAAACCACTACGAGTCGTTGCACGCACATGACGCCGTGAGTATTACCACCAAAGGTGTGCCTGGCGGCTATAAAGCTTAAGCATTTTATCGACCATCGAATCCGGCTGCGGTATACTTTGCGGCCGGATTTTTTTGTTTTAAAAACCTAGTTTTAACTAGCTAACCAGAACCTTAATCGAGACAGGCATGGAACCTATTGATATCGTTGGCATCGGCAACGCACTCGTCGACCAGGAATTTGAAGTCACTGACGAATTTTTGCAGCAGCACCAAATTGAAAAAGGCATGATGGCGCTCATCGAAGACGCCGACCAAGAGCGCTTGATTCAGCTACTTGCCCAACGTGGTGAACTGAAAAAACAATCAGGCGGTGGCTCCGCAGCGAACTCTTTAGTTGGCTTCGCACAATTTGGCGGCAAGGCTTTTTATTGTTGCAAGGTTGCTGACGACCAAGCCGGCGAATTCTATTGCGAAGACCTCGAAAGTATTGGCATTACCACCAATACCGGTAGCAAAAAGCACGAAGGCAAAACCGGTCGCTGCTTAGTTATGGTTACCCCAGATGCCGAGCGCACCATGCGCACCTACCTGGGTATTACCGCCGATTTGTCGACCGATGAGCTTGATGAAGAAGCCATTGCCCGCGCCCAATACTTATACATTGAAGGCTACTTAGTCACGTCGCCTATTGCTCGGCAAGCCATTGCCCGGGCCAAAGAAGTTGCACGCGCTAACGGCACCAAAATCGCCATGACCTGCTCTGACCCTGCCATGGTGAAGTATTTCCGTGAAGGCATTGACGAAATTCTTGATGGCGGCGTAGACGTCATGTTCTGCAACGAAGAAGAAGCGCGGATCTTAACCGGCAGCGATGACGTACAAGAAGCCATGCAGCTGTTACAGAAGCATGCCGATTTGGTGGCTATTACATTAGGCAAAAACGGCGCTTTACTTGGCGATGGCGAGCGTTTAGTCACGGTGCCTGGCGTACCTGTGAAAGCCATTGACACCAACGGTGCAGGCGATATGTTTGCCGGCGCCATGATGTTTGGACTAACACGTAGTTATTCGTTGGCGGCCTGTGGTTTGCTTGCCAGCCATGCAGCGGCAGAAGTGGTGTCGAATTTTGGCCCACGTTTGAGTTTAGATCGTCAGCAGCAGTTGCTTATTCGCCTGCAGCACACCCCGGAATTTAATTAACGACAACAACGATATTAGCTGTTAGATATTAGATATTAGCAACAGCAAAAACCCGATACTTGGGCTCAAATATCCAATATCGAATAGCTGATATCGCAGTGAGGTTTTAACAATGCAAGATTATAAAGTCGCAGATATTAACTTGGCCGCTTGGGGCCGCAAAGAAATCTCCATTGCCGAATCAGAAATGCCGGCCTTGATGACTATTCGCCGCAAATATGCTGACAGCAAACCACTTGCCGGTGCGCGTATTATTGGTTGTATTCACATGACCATTCAAACCGCCGTGCTTATTGAAACGCTGGTTGAGCTTGGCGCTGAAGTACGCTGGTCATCGTGCAATATTTTCTCGACGCAAGACCACGCTGCAGCGGCTATGGCTGCAGCAGGTATTCCAGTATTTGCTTGGAAAGGCGAAACTGAAGAAGAATACGAGTGGTGTTTAGAGCAAACTTGCCATAAAGACGGTGAGTTGTGGGATGCCAACATGATTTTGGATGACGGCGGTGACTTGACCCTGCTCATTCATGACAAGTACCCACAAATGTTGGACAAAATTCACGGTATCACCGAAGAAACCACCACGGGTGTGCACCGTTTGTTAGAAATGCTCAAGCACGGTACCTTGCGCGTGCCAGCTATTAACGTGAACGACTCAGTAACGAAGTCGAAAAACGACAACAAATATGGTTGCCGTCACTCGCTGAATGACGCCATTAAACGCGCCACTGACCATTTGCTGGCCGGTAAAAAAGCCTTAGTGATTGGCTACGGCGACGTGGGTAAAGGCTCTGCAGCAAGCTTACGCCAAGAAGGCATGATTGTTAAAGTGACTGAAATTGACCCAATTTGCGCCATGCAAGCGTGCATGGATGGCTACGAAGTGGTGTCACCGTTTGTGAATGGCGTTAACACCAATTCAGCCGAGGGCATCAACCGTGACTTGTTGCAAAACATTGATTTAATTGTCACCACAACGGGTAACGTGAACGTGTGTGATCGCCACATGCTGGCTGCGTTAAAATCAACCGCGGTGGTGTGTAACATTGGTCACTTCGATAACGAAATTGACACCAAGTTTATGCGCGATAACTGGCGTTGGGACGAAGTGAAGCCACAAGTTCACAAAATTCACCGCAGCGACGACGACAATGACTACTTGTTGTTGTTATCAGAAGGCCGTTTGGTGAACTTAGGTAACGCAACAGGCCACCCAAGCCGTGTTATGGACGGTTCATTCGCGAACCAAGTTTTGGCGCAAATGCACTTGTTTGATGAGAAGTTCGCTGACTTGCCGGCTGCCGACAAAGCTGCGAAACTGCGCGTTGAAGTATTACCGAAGCAGCTTGATGAAGAAGTTGCGCGCTATATGGTGCAGGGTTTTGGTGGCGTGATGACGAAGCTGACACAGCAGCAAGCGGATTATATTCATGTTGCTGTTGAAGGTCCGTTCAAGTCTGACGACTATCGCTACTAAAAGCAAAAGCGTTATTCGTTGTTCGTGCGTTCGCTGCGCTCACTGTTTGTCCGTGCTTCGCACTGTTCGAATAGCGAAGCGCACGAATAGCGAAGCGTACGAACAGCGAAGCATACGAATAACGAACAACGAAGTTGCCCTTTATGATGATTACGTACAAACAACTGACCACAGCTGAGTATGACGAAGTTATCGAGCTTGGTAATCGCGTGCATGGCGATAACTATTTAACGCCGGAGTCGCTTGCCGATTATCATCAACGTGGCGTGGTGGGCGACATTAATTTGAATTGGCTGGCATATGCCGACGGTAAGTTGGCAGGTATTCGGCTGACGTTTGCTCCGGGAAATTGGGACATTGATGGCCACTGTAGCCCGTCGCAATGGCCGGTGCCGGCTGATCAAATTTGCTATTTTAAATGTGTGGCGGTGGCCCCGAACGTGCGTGGCGGCGGTATTGGCCGTGGGTTATTAGAGCGTTCGATGAACGAAGCCAAAAAGCTAGGTTGCACTGCTGGGCTTGCTCATATTTGGATGCAAAGCCCGAAGAATGCGGCATTTGAATATTTCACCCGCTGCGGTGGTGAGCTTATTCAGGAGCATAACAAGCGTTGGTACGACTTATCTGTCAACGAGGGCTACCATTGCCCGGTGTGTGACGGGGTTTGTTATTGCACTGCCGGCGAAATGATTTTGCCATTTGATAGGTAATATTTAGGGTATGTACGATCCGCTTGAAAGCAAATATATTCCCTCACAACAACCTCACGCGGCCAGCTATTGGCACCAGCATACCCACGCAGATTTCCCCGCAACCACAGAGCAATTGCCTGAAACGGCCGATATTGTCGTGATTGGGGGTGGCTATTCGGGGCTAAACGCGGCTTTAGAATTAGCCGAAAGTTATCAACAACGGGTGGTTTTGGTTGAAGCCAATCAGCTTGGTTGGGGCTGTTCAACTCGTAATGCTGGCTTTGCCATGCCAGGCACAGGTCGGCTTGGTTATGCGGCATGGAAGAAGCGCTGTGGCGAAGCTGTAGCGCAGGGTATTCAGGCAGAGTATCAACTTGCTTTTGCGCGGTTAGAGCGCCACTTGGCGGCCTGCCCGCAGCAGTTGCAAGTGCAACGCGGCGGTTATGTAAAAATTGCCCACAATGAGCGCTCCATTGCTGAATTACAAAGTCAGTATCGGGCACTTTGCGACTACGAACCGAATACGCAGTGGCTTAGCCGTGAGCAAATTCGCACACGGGTTAATTCTCCGCAGGCACATGCTGCCATTCACTTTCCGCAAAGTTTTGGGCTGAACCCGTTATTATTGCTCGCCAGTGTAGCGCGTCAGGCGGCAGCTGCCGGCGCAACTTTGGTTGAGAATGCCGCGGTGAGTACGTGGCAAACTGAGCCGAATGGCATGCACCTGTTGCAAACCAATAAAGGGACGATTCGTGCGCCCAAAATCATTCTGGCTACCAACGGCTATACGCCGAACCATTTTCATCCAAGTACTCATGGCCGCTCGTTGCCGGTGTTGTCCAGCGTTATTGTAACGCGCCCTTTGAGTATTGAAGAGCGCGCTGCAATTCGGCTTAAGCCTCATGAGCTGGTGATGGATACGCGGGCGTTAAAATATTACTTTCGATTACTGCCTGACGGCCGTTTGCTATTTGGTGGGCGCGGCGCTATTCGCGGGCGTGACGCTGAACATCCGCGCTACGTGCGACATTTATTGCAGGCTATGGCGGCAACTTTTCCGACCCTAAAACGCTTAAGTCAACAGGCCCCTGATTATAGTTGGAGTGGTTGGGTGTCGGTTGCGTTAGATGATTACCCCCGCATTTATAGTCCTGCGGCGGGCGTTTTTACCACCATGGGGTATTGCGGTGCTGGGGTTACTTTTACGCAGCTTGCGGGCCAGCGGGTTGCCCAGTTGGCAATGGGCGAGACCATGCCCGCCCTGCCTTTTTATCAGTCACCGCTGCCCAAATTTCCGCTACCGCAGTTACGCCGCTTGGGCCAGTGGCTGTACTACCAACTGCAAAAACGCTATTAGATATCGGATATCCGATATTGGATATTAGCGATTAGCTCTGATATTTCGAGCTCTTCTAATATCTAATATCTAATAGCTAATAGCTAATATCGCAGTTGCCGTTAAAGTCCGAACACCACTTTTTCGCTGGCCAGCATGCGGCCAATAAAACGGATCAGCAGCCAGCTAACCAACAAGGTCGCCAATGCACTAATACCCATGGGTAGCCACTGCAAGCTTTCGCCCTTAATAATGTCTAACAACGCTTGGTGTTGGCCCGTTAGCGGCAAGTAATAAAGCACAGGGTTCTTCAAGCGTGCGAATTCCACACCAAATACCGCCAGCATAGGCAGCATTAGTAAGAACGAAATATAGGTTTGCGCTTCTTTAAAGCTTTTGGCACGGAAGCTTACAAACAGCTGCAGCGAGGTTGCGAACAACGCTAGCGGCACCAGCATAAGCACAATTAACACCATCATGGTCCAGTCTAGCGACAAACTAATACCGATATTGTGCAGTGGTAAAAAGCGGAAAATGATCGGAATAAGAATCACGCTTAATACACCGCCAAAAATAGCAAAACTACTAGCAGCTAATGCTTTACCAAGTACCAGCTGATGGGCATTTAGTGGTTGTGACAACAGCAACTCTAACGAGTTACGCTCACGTTCACCGGCACTGATATCAATGGCCACATTCATACCTGAAAAGAACACTGATAGCAGGATAAAAATGAGCACGCTGCCCATTAAAATAGCCGCACGAGAGCCCTTGGTTGCGGTGTCATGCCTAACCATGTCAATTGGCCTAACGACACGCGGGTCTAACCCGCGCATTTGCAGGCGTATATAAGCAATTTGCTTAGCGTACGACTCAATGGCTCGTTCAATGCGCCGAATGTCGCCTCGTTGTTTAGTCGCACTGAAATCAGCGGTTAAGGTAACCTGAGCCGGCATGGCGATGGCTAAATCTTCTGCCCACTTTTCGCTAATTTCTAACGTGATCGGTTGTTGCCCTGCTGCCCATGCTTTTTCACGTTGAACAATGCCGTTGCTATTTAAATGTTCTATTAGCGCCGGCGCATGCTCAGCCCCTTTGATATCAATTTCAACGTCACTTGGGTCAGTTAACTGACTAATCATGACATAAAATGCCACGGCCATAAGCAGTGGGCCAAAAAATGCGTAAGACATTGCCGCCATAACCGAACGTTTGTCACGAATGGCGTCTTTTAATTCCTTACGCCAAACAATTTTTACCGGATTCGTCATGCTGCAATACCCTCATCGGTACCAATGATTTTCACGAAGGCTTCTTCTAGTGCACTTTCGCCTGTTAGCTCGCATAGCTCTTGAGTAGTGCCTTGGGCTGCTACTTTACCTTTGGCAACAACCACGACCTGATCACACAGCGCGGCAACTTCTTGCATGACATGGCTTGAGAACAAAATGCTCGTACCTTGCGCTCTAAGCTCACGCAACAATTCGCGCAGAATACGGGTACTCATGACATCAAGGCCACGGCTTGGCTCATCTAAAATAAGGTGCTTGGGTCGATGGACAATGGCCTGTGCTAACGCCACTTTCATGCGTTGCCCTTGCGAAAAGCCGGTAGCCCGACGGTCAGCAATCTCAAGCATATCAAGGCGCTGCAGCGCGGCTTCTGTTGCTTGGTCGCCAGCTTCGCCCTCTAAACCATGTAGCGCAGCAAAATAAGCCACCTGTTCGCGCGCCGTTAAACGCTCGTACAAGCCGAATTTGTCTGGGAAGATACCAATATTTCGGCGCGCCTCTAGCGGCTGCTGCCCAGCATCAATGCCATCAATAAATGCCTGCCCGCTATCTGGCTTCAACAAGCCGTAAATGGTGCGCAAACAGGTGGTTTTGCCGGCACCATTAGGCCCCAACAAACCGGTAATTTGCCCTTCAGGAGCAGAAAAAGATAAACCATCTAATGCGGTCACCTTACCGAATTGTTTGTGTAATTCTTTCACTTCAATCATAGCGCCCCCTACAGCCCTTTTCCGTTAGCATTTAACACGAAAGGAGCGGGTTTTTGTTGCTGTAAACAACTGTCATCAAGCGCCTGTACATCTAAGTTATTAATAAATTCTCCGACTATTTTGTTCGCACAAGTATGGCCGGCAATGGTGTGTGAGCCCTGCGGTGCAATCAAATGGCGGCTGTTGGTCAAGGTTTGTGCTGCAAGCGCACCCCAGGTTGGCGGGGTAACAGGGTCATAGCGGCCCGATAATAACAGCGTCGGAATATCGCTATGTACTGGCTCAAACCATGCTTCAGGGCGCAGAGCTTGCGGCCATACCGAACACATGTCAATAAATGCATCAGCCGTGCGGCTACCGATAAAGTCGTTATCTGCGTCGGCACTTAGCAGCGCATCCGTAGCACGCGGTAAGTCTTCACTACACAATACCGACAGGGTTAAGCCCATATACATTTCCGACTGGCTCATAACGCTCCCCATTAACCCCACCAATGGCGTGTAGTTGCCGTTGTTGGTTTGCTGAATAACATAAGGCAGCATTTGACGCGTAGTTGGGTGATAAAGGCCGACACGCATAACCGAGGTAAAGCGCCCCGCGGTAATGAGAACATCGGTAGGCTCATTGGTTAGCGGATCGCGAACTTGTAATGGAACGGGTTTCTGTTCGAGCTGCTGCAGGGCTTGCAAATAGGTTTGTTTTAAGTTGGGAAAGACTTCACTGCAGGCTTCAGACGCCGCGCAACGCTCAACCAATAAATCAAATGACTGGGCTCCATGTTTACCAAACGGCCCCACGACAACCTCTGGCGGTGCAACGGCATCTAATGACGCAGAGCGCACAGACTGCGGCGCTTCGCGCATATAAACTAAGCCGGCACGGCTACCGTAAGAGCCGCCATAAAGGTTCACTTGCTGGTACCCCAAATGCTCACGCACCGCTTCAAAGTCTTTAATGGCGTTAACCGTATGATATTGCGTTAAGTCTTCTTCGGTATAGCGCGCTAAACATTCGCCAGCCATGCGGTCAAGCGCAACGTCTTCGTCGGTTTTGATCAGCTCGTCAACATGGCTAACTTCGCAACTTAATGGGTTGGACTTGCCGGTTCCTCGCTGGTCAATAAGCAGAATATCGCGCTGCTTGCGCACATCGCCAAACATACGGTCTATCATGGCGGCAAGCTCAGTAGCTGCTTGCCCTGGGCCTCCAGCTAGAATCAATAATGGGTCTGGCTTTTTATTCTCGTTAACCGCTGGCAACACGGCATAATTAATGGCAATTTTTCGACCTTGCGGATTGCTATAGTCTTCGGGAACCTTTAACTGACCACACAGAACTTGCTCACTAATATTCTCTAAGTAACAAGCTTGCAAAGGGGAGTTTGACACGGTCGTTTGCTCATTGGTCTGCGCATGCGCACTAAATGCCATGACCGACAGGAACGCAGCGGTTATGAGTCCTTGATTTCTCATGAATTGTTATCCAGTTGTAACAAGATAACCTAGTGTAACTTTGGTGACAGGGAATAGAAAGCAAGAAACTGTAAAAGATTGTGATAGTTAGCCTTCTTTGCGAGCAGCTTGGTTGCGCTCACGAACTACTTCGGCAATTGGGTGTGTTGGCTCGAGGTTCTTCACCCACGTAATGTCCCCCGAACTGTGTAAATCGTCTAAAAGCACGCTATGGGCAATAAAGCGACCAATGTCGTAGGAATTGCTTATTACAGCAAATTGAATCATTGAGTGGTTGTTGCAGCGGATGCGCGGATAAATGTCACGTAAACGTAAGCGCAAGTTGCGTAACGTATTACGAAACCCATTTGAGTCATTGGCTTGTACATAACTGCAAAACAACAACGCCAAATCATCGCTGTCAGAACGTGATTGGGCTTGGCTAGTTGCTGAATAACAAACTAAAACTGAACTGATAACAATAACTGCAAGCGCGTTAATGGTCTTGCCGCCCCAAAACAACATATTGATTTCTTCACTTTTTATGATGACCGCTTCATGGTAGCTACGGCATTGACAGCGCGCAACGGAATAAAATGTTAAGAAACCTGGCCCGCTAACGTTTTATTTACAGTTGGTCTGGCCTGTCATAAAACTGACGCTCGACGATAAACTTCTGTTACAAATTCATGCGGATTTTTAGCGTCTGCTGGGTGCGTTTCTGACTCAAGTAACTGCCATTGAGCATGCGCTTGGTAATCGGGAAAAAAGGTATCGCCGGCTGTCTCGAGTTTTATTTGGGTAAGATAGAGCAAATCGGCAAGTGGCAAAAATTCAGCGTAAATACGTCCACCGCCAATAACCATCAATTGCTCGGTCTCGCCGGCAGCATCAATGGCCTGTGCCGGTGAGCTAACCCAAACTACGCCTTTGTCATCGACAACAGGTTGTTCATACTGGCGACTGAGCACAATATTGGTGCGGCCTGGCAACGGGCGACCGATGGACTCATAGGTTGCACGCCCCATAACAACCGGTTTACCAAGGGTTACTTTTTTGAAGTGTTGCAGTTCGGCCGGCAGGTGCCATGGCATGTCGCCATCTTTACCAATCACTCGATTTGCAGCCATTGCTGCCACCAATGCAATCTTCATCCCACCCCCTTAAACTGCAAAAACGATACTAGCTATCCGATATTAGATATTAGAGCGGATGTCCAAACTTGGCCGGCTAATATCCGATATTTAATAGCTAATATCGAACTTGTTTTTATTTTTGGTAGATCACTTCGACGTCGTAGTCGTCATCGTCGTCGTCAAAGTCGTCATCATCATCGTCTTCAAACTGTTCAAGTTGCTGCTTGTGATAGTCATCCCACTTAAATTCGACGCTAGCCTTGGCTTCAGCTTCCATTTCTTCTGGTGTTTGCTTCGGCAATTTCTCTAAATACTCAATAATATCTTTGCAGAGCGCGTCAGTATTGATGTGCGATAAACCTGAAATTTGATACACCGGGCCTTCCCAATCAAGCGCCGCTTTCACGCGCTCAATGCCTTCGGCAATTTCTTCTTCACTTAACAAGTCAACTTTGTTGACCACCAACCAGCGCGGTTTGCTTGCAAGCTCTGGGCTATATTTTTCTAGCTCATGAACAATTTTGACCGCTTGCTCCGCCGGGTCGGTTTCATCATAGGGTGCTAAATCAACAAGATGCAATAATAAACGGCAACGTTCAAGATGCTTCAAGAAGCGTATACCAAGGCCAGCACCTTCCGCTGCGCCTTCAATAAGACCTGGAATATCGGCAATAACAAAGGTGGCGTGTGGCACTGGGCGCACAACACCTAAGTTAGGTACCAAGGTGGTAAATGGGTAGTCTGCTACTTTCGGCTTCGCCGCCGACACTGAGCGAATAAAGGTTGATTTACCGGCATTTGGCATGCCGAGCAAGCCAACATCGGCTAACAACATGAGTTCTAGTTTCAGGTTACGAATTTCGCCTGGGGTACCCATCGTTTTCTGGCGCGGCGCACGGTTAGTCGAGCTTTTGAAGCGTGCGTTACCTAGGCCGTGAAAGCCACCTTTGGCAACCATACGGCGTAAGCCGTGACGGGTTAAGTCGCCCAATACTTCGCCGGTTTCTTGGTCG
Source organism: Gammaproteobacteria bacterium (assembly GCA_018222985.1). Classification (GTDB taxonomy): domain Bacteria; phylum Pseudomonadota; class Gammaproteobacteria; order Enterobacterales; family Alteromonadaceae; genus Pseudidiomarina. The sequence goes on along the minus strand of JAAEZG010000002.1, from coordinate 173,536 downwards.
GTTGCACGGGTACCCACGGGAACTTTCAGCACTAAGTCTGAGCCGCGCTTTCCGGTACAGTTTTTGCCATGACCGTTTTCGCCGCGCTGGGCACGGTGAAAACGCTCAAAGCGATAATCGATAAGCGTATTGAGGTTTTCATCGGCTTCTAGATAAACGTCGCCGCCATCGCCACCGTCACCGCCATCGGGACCGCCTTTGGGGATATATTTTTCACGTCGAAAACTGACTACGCCGTTACCGCCGTCGCCTGCTTCTACGCGAATTTCGACTTCATCTACAAACTTCATGATATTACCTACCTGCTTACATGAAAAAACCCCGCCACTTCGGACGGGGTTTCTTATCTCTTTGTTAGCCTTCTAACTGAAATTATTCAGTTACGATGCTAACGTATTTGCGGTTCTTTGGACCTTTCTCCGCAAAAGAAACTTTGCCGTCCGCTAACGCGAACAAAGTGTGGTCACGGCCGATACCGACGTTATCACCAGCGTGGAACTTAGTACCACGTTGACGAACGATGATGCTACCAGCTAATACTGACTCACCACCGAAGCGCTTTACACCCAGACGTTTACTTTCTGAGTCACGACCGTTACGAGTTGAACCTGCGGCTTTTTTATGTGCCATGTGTCGTTACTCCTTCAATTAACCGTTAATACCAGTGATTTTCACTTCGGTGAACCACTGACGATGACCTTGGCGTTTCATGTGGTGCTTGCGACGACGGAACTTGATAATGTTCACTTTGTCTGCACGACCGTGATTGATAACTTCCGCCTTGATAGATCCACCAGAAACAAAAGGTGCGCCGATTTTCACGTCGTCACCGTTCGATAGCATTAACACTTGATCGAACTCAACCACATCACCAGTGGCCGCTTCCAGCTTTTCCAGGCGGACGATTTGGCCTTCAGTTACACGGTGTTGCTTACCGCCACTTTGGAATACTGCGTACATGTCTTTCTCCGATTTTCCCCGAGGGGGTCTTATTTGAATTAAATTCAGGGCGCGAATTATATGCCCCTACGGGGCTAAAAGCAAGAGCGATATTAGCTATTAGATATTAGCTATTAGACAAACAATAAATACCTGATACATCAGTTCTGATATCCGATATCTATTAGCTAATATCGCTTTTGTCCTTCTAAGCGATGCGGTCGACGGCAATGTCGGCGAGGGCGTGAAGTGCGTCGCGATGCGCTGAAGCCGGCAACTGATCAAGTTGCTGCTGCGCTAGTTTCGCTTCGGCTAGAGCACGATCACGCGTGTAGTCCAATGCGCCGGTGCGTTGCATGGCGGCTAAAATTGGCTGCAACTGGTCGCGGCCATTGCCGTTTTCTATCGCCGTGCGAATCATTGTTTGCTCAACTTCGTTACCGTTCCACATAGCATACAACAGTGGCAATGTCGGCTTGCCCTCGGCTAAGTCGTCGCCGGCTTGTTTGCCCATAACGTCACTGTCTGCTGTGTAGTCGAGTAAGTCGTCGACCAACTGAAACGCCGTGCCTAAATGACGGCCATAAGCCGCCAAGGCATCTTCAACTGCTTGTGATTGGCCAGCTAATACTGCTCCTAATTGGGTCGCCGCTTCAAACAGCTTGCCGGTTTTACCGTAAATAACGTCAAAATAGCTAGTTTCGGTGGTATCCGGATCATTGCAATTCATTAGCTGCAACACTTCGCCTTCGGAGATAATATTGGTGGCGTCGGCTAGAATTTTCATCACTTTCATAGAGTCAAGCGTGACCATGAGCTGAAACGCTCGGGTATACAAAAAGTCACCAACCAATACGCTGGCTTCATTGCCGAACACCGCGTTTGCAGTTTCTTTGCCGCGCCGCAATTCTGAAGCATCCACCACGTCGTCATGCAACAAAGTGGCGGTATGAATAAATTCGATGATAGTTGCGAGCGTTAAGTGCCCTGCGCCTTGGTAGCCAACAGCGCGAGCGGCGGTGACCGCCAACAGCGGACGCAAGCGCTTGCCGCCACTATTCACAATATATAAGCCGAGCTGGTTAATCAGCGCTACGTCTGAGCGCAATTCTGCACCAATTAGCTGGTTCACACCGTTCATGTCGGCGGCCATCAAGGTATTGATTTCTGATAACTTCATAGCTTCAGTTTAACAGGTAAATTAAGCCCCAGATTGTACATGAAATTTACGGTGCGCACAGCCTAAAAATACCAGAAGCATGCCGCATATCACGCCACTCAGGTGCGCATAAATTGCAATGCCTTCGGCAAACCCTGGCAGCACAAAATCAAGTAGGGTTTTTAGTAGAATACCGGCAAGCACAATAACGCTTATCCAGTGTTTGGGTGACTGCGGTAATAGTAAGCTGTCTTTGAGCGCGGCCCAGGCAAACAAACCATACAAGGTGCCCGAGAAACCAGCATAAATGACATTGGGGGGCGCTAAAAAATACTGCCCGGCACTAACCGCTACCACAATGGGCAACACTGGCCACCAGTCTTGGTTGTGGCGAAACTGATCGGGGAACAGCATCCACCCCATCCACAACCCGGCAATGTTGTACCAAAGGTGCGGCTGATCATGGTGCATAAATTGGCTGCTAAGTGGCTGCCACCAAGCCCCTTGCGCGACGTCGCGATAGTCAAGCAATAGCAGGTTATGCCACGGCATGAGCAAGTAATAAAACGACAAAAGCAGAGCGCTTATCACCAAGGGGGTGAGCAGGCTCTGCTTTTTAGTCATTGCTATCAGCAACTTATCGTTAAATTAGTTAACGTTATTTAACAAAGTCGAGGCCAATTTGAATGTCGTTTTTCAAGCCGTCAAGCATGTCTGCTTTGGCTTTTTCTTCGTAAGCGCTTAATTCGCCATATGGCAGAATTTCTTCAACGCCGTTGGCGCCCAAGCGTACTGGGTGTGCGAAGAACAATGCGTCTTTACCGTCAGTTTCAACGTAAGTGCACTCAACAACACTGTTGTCGCCTTGCAACGCTTTCACTAATGACAAGCAGAAACGCGCGGCTGCTTGACCCATAGACAAGGTTGCAGAGCCGCCGCCAGCTTTCGCTTCAACAACTTCAGTACCCGCGTTCTGAATACGCTTAGTTAGCGCTTCAATTTGCTCGTCAGTGAAGCTCAAACCAGTTTGTGACAACAATGGCAGAATAGTCGTGCCGCTGTGGCCGCCAATAACTGGCACGTTCACTTCAGCTGGGTTTTTACCATGCACTTCGGCAACGAAGGTTTCCGCACGAATGACGTCAAGCGTGGTTACACCGAACAATTTGTTCTTGTTGTATACGCCTTTTTTCTCAAGCACTTTCTTGGCGATAGCAACGGTGGTGTTCACTGGGTTGGTGATAATACCAACACATGCGTTCGGGCAGTTGTCGGCAATCGCTTCAACCAAGTTGGCAACAATACCAGCATTGATGTTGAACAAGTCAGAACGATCCATACCAGGCTTACGTGGAACGCCAGCTGGAATTAATACGATGTCGCTGCCCACTAACGCAGAAGCTAAGTCGTCTTTGCCGTAGCCTTTTACGTTTACAGCCGTTGGGATGTGGCTGAGGTCAACTGCAACGCCAGGAACAACAGGCGCTACGTCGTATAACGCAAGTTCAGAACCAACCGGTAATTGGGTTTTCAAAAGTAATGATAGTGCTTGGCCGATACCGCCAGCTGCACCTAAAACTGCAACTTTCATCTCAGACTCCATCCATTTATTTGGGGAAATTTCAGGGCGAAAACTCTACTCCTTTTACGCCGAAATTACAACCAAATGGCGGCATATAAAAGGCTTACAACGCACTTTAAACAGTTGCGTAACGGCGCCGAAGCGCTATGATGGCCTATTCTTTTTTTTAGCATGACAGCATAAATTTAGGTGCAAAAACATGTCAGAACATAAGCCCGAAGCGATGATTGAAGCGTTTAAAGCTCTACTGCGAGAAGAGCGCTATGGTTCGCAAGGTGAAATTGTTGACGCCTTGAAACTTCAGGGGTTTACAAATATTAGCCAGTCAAAAGTGTCGCGCTTGTTAAGCAAATACGGTGCGGTTCGAACCCGCAATGCGCGGCAAGAAATGGTGTACTGTTTGCCGGCCGAATTGGGTATTCCAAGCACACGCGCGCCATTAACGCAGCTTGTTTTAGATATACAGCACAATGATGTCATGGTCATTATTCGCACCACGCCTGGTGCGGCGCAATTAATTGCACGTTTGCTAGACTCGGTAGGCAAAAAAGAAGGCGTGTTGGGCACTATTGCCGGCGATGACACCATTTTCATCGCCCCGCTCAAAGTTTCCGACATTGATTTCACATTGCAGAACGTGAAGGCTTTGTTCGAAGAACAAAGCCGGTAGCCCGGCCATTATTTATAGAAAGTACGCCGGGCTACGCCCCTTTCAAAAACTCAATGGAGGGGGCGAAATAGGCGGCGTTACTAACTGCTTCAATGTAATCTAATAAAGGGTCGTAATCCCCCTGGTCATCGGCGATATAGCGGTTCTTCAGCCATTGCACCACATGCTGCGGTTTCCCCGTGCAATATAGGGCTAGCAGCCCTTGGTCACGCAAGTTTCCCCACGGCATATTCTGTCGTAGCAACTCCAGCGGCTGTTCTTTGCCATCAATAAGGCGTGATTTTTGCGCATGGGTCACCATGTTGAGCTCCGACTCGGGAATGCGCTCACCGGTCACTTTTTTACGCCCCATCACATGCTCTTGAATATCGGTACTTAGTTGCTCCCAACGGCGCAAGTCATAACGAAACTTCTGCATAAACACGTAGCTTCCGTCAACAAACGCTGGATCATCTTGCACCCCTGTTACCGCGCGACGACGCATTCCACGAGGGTTATCTGGCGCTTCAATAAAGCCCAATAAATCTCGCCCATCCATGTAACGAAAGGTGTTCATTTGGTCAAGCAACTCAACATCATGCCCAAGCCACTCCATCAGTGTGCGTGCGGCTTGAAAGTTGACATCAAAACGATCTGAGCGAATCGTCAGTAATAGGTCAGAAGACTCGCGCGGGGCTTGGCGGTCGCCGTCATTGAGCTCTGGAAAACCGGACAGTTGCAGCGGCCGTTTGTCGGGATAGAGTACGTCCCAGTAGTCACTACCAATGGCAACAAAGCCATTGAGCATTGACTCTGAAAAACGTTGATCAAGATCGTCTAGTAACTGCGGAATACGCGATAGCTTACGCCGCACATGCTCGACGTCATCGGTCATGACATTGAGTAACAACGTGACCCCGTGCAAATTGGGCTCCGCGTATATTCCCGTTTGTGCTTGCGTCATCATGTTTGCGTAAGTTCCTCGTAAATTTCTGGCGTCGTCACAACCTAAACGTCACTTCCTCGTCAAATAACACACATCGGTCGCATTGTGCTTGAGTGTGCAAACGGCTTGGTGCTTATATGTTGATATGACTCACTGTGTTTTACTTGTTTTGCCAAAGTTTAACATATTAACGTAATGTAAAACCTTGCAAAATCATGGCACAAAATAATCATTTGTATAGTTAAAGCGAAAAGCCGGAGAAAACATGCGCACTCATACTACCCATAATGTTCCGCACCTAAAAACCACTTTGCTAGCAGCGTCACTGGCTTTGTTGCTGGCTGGCTGTACCACTAGCCCTGCTGCGAACGGCACGGCTCAAGCAAAAACATCAGCAAGCGCAACACAAACAGCAGATGCTGCCTACACAATTTTAGCTGCGCGTATTTATCAGCAAATGCGTGACAATAGCGCCTGGAATTCAACCGAGTTACCCGATATGTCGCCGGCAACGCTTGCTGCACAATTTGAGCGGCAACAGCTTTGGTTGAAAGAACTTCAGGCGATTAACGTTGACGCCTTGTCTACGCAAAACCAAATTAACCACCGCATGCTTACCTACGGCCTGAAAAACGAAGTCGACAGCTATATTTACAAAGACCATTACATGCCATTGAATGCCGAAGGCGGCTTTCATTCAAACCTTGGCTTTATGGCACGCAGCGCACGTTTTCGCTCGCTAGAAGACGTGGAAAACTACATGCAACGTTTGCGCTCAATTCCGCGCTACATGGCGCAACAAACAGCTTGGTTAGAGAAAGCAATTGCCGAAGGCTATACGCAGCCCAAAGCCGCCATGGTTGGGTTTGAAGAAAGCATTACCGCATTTATTGCTCAGAACCCGCAAGACAGCTTGTTTTTTGGCCCATTTAAAGTAGCCAAACCGGTATTTGCCAGCACCGAACAATGGGAAGACTTACGCGAGCAGGCGCTGCAAGTGATTGACCAAAACGTGGTGCCGGCTTACCAAGACTACTTTGACTTTATGGTGATGAATTACTTGCCGAATAGCCGTGACAGCGTTGGCGCAAGCGAGCTGCCAAATGGTCGTGAGTTTTATCAAAACCGCATTAAGCACTACACCACGCTTGATTTAACGCCAGAAGAAATTCATCAGAAAGGTTTGGCAGAAGTTAAGCGAATTCGCAACGAAATGGCTGTGGTTATTGAAAAAACGGGCTTCAAAGGTAGTTTTGAAGAGTTCACTCACTTTTTGCGCACCGACCCGCAGTTTTACCCTAAAACGGCCGAAGAGCTGATGAAAGAAGCAGCCTATATTGCCAAAAAAGCCGATGGTGAGCTACCTAAGTTCTTTAAATTGTTACCGCGCCAGCCTTATGGTGTTGCCCCTGTACCTGCTGAAATTGCCCCGAAATACACAACGGGCCGTTATTCCGGCAGTAGCCGCGACGATCGTGCGGGGTTCTACTGGGTGAATACCTATGCCCTCGACCGTCGTCCACTATATCAAATGGAAGCGTTAACCTTGCATGAGGCAGTACCAGGGCACCATTTACAAGGTGCATTGGCGCGCGAATTGGAAGACATGCCAGATTACCGCCGCTATACCTACATTTCTGCGTTTGGTGAGGGTTGGGGCTTATATTCCGAGTGGCTCGGCAAAGAAATGGGCTTTTACCAAGACCCATACAGTGATTTTGGACGGTTAAGCTACGAAATGTGGCGTGCGGCCCGCTTGGTGGTCGACACAGGTATGCATGCCATGGGCTGGAGCCGCGAACAAGCCATGGACTTTATGGCGTCCAACACCGCACTGAGCCTGCACAATGTGAAAACTGAAATTGACCGTTACATTACATGGCCAGGCCAAGCGTTGTCGTACAAACTCGGGGAGATGTTGATTCGGCAGTTGCGTACAGAGGCCGAACAGGCGTTGGGCGCTGACTTCGACATTCGTGAGTTTCACTATCAGGTACTCAAAAACGGCAGCATCCCACTCGATATTCTCGAGCGCGAAGTTCGCAACTGGATAGACGAAACCGTCACTCAAAGCCCTTAGACAGCGGAAACAAAACACCAACGGGCAACGTCTCATCAGGCGTTAGCCCTTTGGTTTCAGGCAACGCATTACCAAGCCCATCGAGCACCTCGTGCTGCGGATACATCGACACGCCTAATATCCAGCCGTTTGGCAGAGTACGTACTGTGGTTGGTGCAAACGCCCCTCGGGTATTTTGCCCTTGTAACACAAACCCCCGCAGCCGCAATCCATGCGCCAGGTGCTCTGCGGCACTGGCGGTTACCTCGCTCACCCAAACCGTGCCGCGTTGGTGAAGCCGGCTTAAATCGGGTCGCCGCTGCTCGTTCACCTGATGCCCAGCAATGATTGCCAAAGGCTCATCTTTCGGCACTAGACTTTGCGCCAGCTGACTTGCCAATAGCAAACTGCCGCCTTCGTTGTAGCGCAAATCTACAATCAGCTGTGGCGACTCACCTTTCGCTTTTGCCACACGCTGCAAGTCTTCGGCTATCGAATACAACGCTTGCTGCAAACAACGCTGACCGTTTTCACTATAACTTGCTTCGGGCGTAAATCGGTGTAAGCGCAACACCCCAAGGTAATAGTCGCCACTGCTTAATAACCCCCACCACAACGCCTGTTCACAGCCAGAATACAAGTCACTCGCGGTTAATTGGCGCAGCAGATCGCGCCGCGATAACTCACGTTGCGCCTCACCCACCGCAAAATTATTCACTCGATAATAACGCTCAAGTTCACGCGACAATAAATACGCGTGTTCATCGTTGCTGTCTTCGAGTAGTTCTGACAACAGCTCAAACAACCCCAAATTGCTGGCTAGGTTGGACTGACTCTGGCTATCGAGCACCGTTGCTTGGTAACGCCACTTCAGTAGCGCCGTATGAGAAATGCCGTGGTGAAATTGTTGCAGGGTGTCTGCTAAGGTATTAACTGCCACTTCCGCGCTTGATTCGACACTGCGCTCACATAGCTTTGGCAATAGGGGTTCTCGGATAAAGACTACCGGCAAGCCATCCGACAGGCGCTTAAACACCAGCGTTTGAGAACCCGCTCCCATCCACTCATGCTGCCCAGCGTTCGCCTCGGTACTAAACACGCTAGGCATTAAGCCAGCTGGCGCTAACCAACAGCTACTTGGCGTAAATTGATAACGACTTACCACCGCATCATCAACAACCAGATAACTTTGGTAGCGGTGCGACCAATAAACGCCGTCGCTAACATGAAGTACCGGTTTATTAGACTGAAAGCTGCAGGAACTCAGCAGCCCTACGGCAATCATGGCGAACCAACAATGTATTCTCAATGCCCAGCCACTCCTCGTCAATCTGTGACATTGAGCCTAACGCTACAAATATCGGTCGTAAAGCATTTGCAGTGTCGCCTGCGCCGCTAACGCACCCTGCTCGGCCCAAATTTCATGGGTTTCTTCAAGCACTTGATAACCTCCAGACTGGGCTGACACGCCAGCAACTTGGCGCGGCCGCTCAAGGTTGTAACCGCCCGCTCGTGCACGATATTCAAGTGCGCCTTGAGGAATCGGCACGCGCTCGTCGGCTAATAGAGTTGCATCCTTCAAGGAGGTCATGGTGATGTGATATCCAATGGGTTCGTAATTTAACTTGTCTTCACGATAGGGCATCACTTCAAGAATTAAACTTGTATGCTTGCGCAACATGTCCATTTCGAGCCGCTGGTTATCGTCTTGCGGGTTACGACTGGTTTCAGCACGAATTTCTGAGTCGAGCATGCGCATAGCAACCGCTCGGTTAACCAAGCGTACGCCATACCGCATGAGCATGCTTTGATAGCCGCGTTGGTATTCGTCCCATTGCTCGTTGGTTAGCATGCCAGACCGCTTAGACGGCGCATAGCCGCGCTGCTCAACACCAACTTGAACGCTTTGTGACTCAGGCACAAAAGTACCTTCGGTTCCGGTTGCCTGGGCGTTAACACTGACACGACGCTGCATGTGCCATTCAGACACCATGCCGCTGAAAGGTTCGCCAACTAACATCACCAGCTTCGGTCGCCCCGCCTTTTCGTAAGCGGCCTTAAAGGTGGCTTCATCAACCGTTAATAAGCTTACAGGCTGTTGCTCGGCAGCGCGTGCGCGATCAAAATAGGCGTCAGTCAGCATCGGTTGGGCCGGTGCATCCTGGGCCTGCGCAACGCTACTTATTATCAGCGTAGCGGCTACACATAAAGTGGATACATGAACGGCTTTCATATTAACGCCCTTCTCGTAGTTCAACTAAAAAGTATTCGGCTCGGTTATTCAACGAGGTTTCTTTATAAATTGCCGTGCCGTTGGCAGGAACGAACACGCGGCGCCACATGGACTCATCCATGAGCGGCGCTTGGTTAGCGTCAAAAAACAACGCCTTGCCCTCAATTTGTAAGTCATAGTCGGTACGGTTTCGTATCATGGTCCACACCTCAAGTTGCCCTGTTGCGGTGTTGCTCATGCCACTTCGGTCTAATGTAACTTTAACGGTGTTACTCACTTTTTCGCCAAACATAGTTTTGGTAATGTCGGTGCGATTTAAGCTGTGGTCAATAAACACAATGGTGTTCAGTTCATTGGTCGTGGTGCGTTGCACGGGGTTAGCACCGGTATAACCATTTTGAGTGGTCGTACCGCAGGCTGCTAACGTCAACACGAGTGCAGTCACCAAAGCTAATTTTGTTTTCATTTTGGGTCCCTTTTTATTGTTATCGAGCCCGAGAGCTATGCCAAATTAAGTGGTTACCCTTGGCGTCTTGGTAATGCCGAAACACGCCCGACTTCACTGCCACAGGGTTACCGTCTACGTCTGAATATTGCGCTTGCCACGCACTCACATTATTAGGGTTTGCCCGTATAGTTGCGCTGTGAACGGCGTCAGGCAGGCGCGACCAATACCGAATGTCGGCCCGTGGCTTTACGTTGGCCGACAACGCCATACTGGCTACACCAATTAACGCTAGGGTATTGCCAACCTGGCCACTACTGCCGCCGAGTGCAGGCGAAAACACGCGTGCTGTCACGCCAAGTTGCGCCAAGTCACGACCGAAGTCTGCGGTGTTATTCGCAAACGAAGCTTTGCCTTCAATAATTTTGTCGACTGGCCGTCCGCCACGCGAGGTCGCTTGCCAATACACGCTTTCTACCGGATCAAGTGACAATTGCTGCCCACCGGTATTGACGCTAACTTGCTTCTCGGTAAAGTTTTTACCCGGCCGAAACACCAACTCGTAATGCCCCATGCCGTCAGCTAACTTGCGTGGCGAATAGCCCGTTTCGGCAATGACCAGCACGTTATCGTTGGCACTAGGAATGGGAAAATCAGGGCGCAATGTCAGCAACTCAGCATAGGCTTCTTCCGCCAAGACTGGGCTCCCCATTTTTTGCGCTGACCAGCCAGCAAGTAACAACATTACCGCAAAATCACTACGGTTTTGCTCTTCTTCTGCAAAGGCGTCTTGCATTAGGCCACTGACAAAGCTGGCACGGGCGTTATCATACTGAGCGTCAATGAGGTAAATCAGGCCACGGTAGTAGTACGCCATAGCGCGTTCATAAGGTTCGCCTTTAAAATCTTTGCGCCCCTCTTCATGCCATAAGCTACGTGCTTTGGTGGCATTTTCGTTGTCTGCGTATACCGTTTCTATCACCTCTAAAGCGGCGTCAAAATTCTCTCGCGCTAAGTCAATGTCACCGCGATAAAAAGCTGCGGTGCCAATTTCCATGCGGTTGAGTACTTCGTTGCGCTTACCTTCTTGAAACAGCTTGCGATACAACGGCTGGGCATAGACAGGCTTATCGGTTATGGCGTCTTGTTCTTGTTGATTCAGTGCTAGCGGCTGGTATTGCGTTGGCCCAGTGCTCATGCACCCAGCCAACGCCATTACCAAAGCTGCACTAGCGATACATGATGTCGTCTTGTGCAGATTTCTTAAATTCATACATGCCGCTCCAAACATAAGTTCCTAGTTCAAGGTCAATGAGCTCAAAGGTTATCTGGTGATAACGTGAGCGCTCTTGGCTTTGCGTATCCATCGCATCTAACGACATGATACGACCAACAAGGCGAAAGTCGGCGCCGGCAGTAGCTTGGGTTGAACGTATAGTGCCGCCGTCAACTACGCCCATGCGTTTTAAGTCACGCTCCTTTTCAACCATATCTGCGTACTCACGCCCCACGAAAGTTAGACGGCCGTTCGCAGCACGGTTAAGGTTAATGCGTAGTCGATCAGTGAGCATGTTTTTGTTAATTCGCGAAGAGCTTTCATTAGTAAAGTATTGGCTGTCGATAATAATGCGCGGCGAAACATCGCGATTCATTAGCTGCGGATTACTCAACATGTCGCGCATCATTTGGTCGGTAACCGCCATAATGTCTTGCGACTCCACCCCAACACCTTGAACTTTGCCAGGTGAGCGCGTGTCTTCGTAAACGGTGGCGCGCCCTGCACTGTTGTCTATTGTTGATGTACTTTGGCAGCCGGCAAGAACCATGGTGCTTGCGGCTACGGTCAATAAAAAATATTTCATAGCAAAGACCTGTTATTTGTTTGGCGTGAACTTAATACCCGCTGCGCGCTGATGCGGCATACAAGGCTTGGGTATAGACAGTTTTCAGCTCAGGGTAAATTGCCATGGCAGACTCAAGTGCATCTTGATAGTGAGGATGCGCAGAGTGGGTGACATACATCCATACTGACAATTCTTCGAGACTATTGAACGAAATATCTGAGGTACCCCGAATCACTTCTTCGCCGCCGGCGGCTTCAAGTGCTATTTCACGGCCTACCGTATTGCCAATTTCTTGGCCTATCCAGCCGCCAAAAAACGGAATGTTTTCCGCCAGTTTTTGGCCAGCATAAGCACCGGCCATACCGCCAATAGCTGCGCCCATTTCCGCATTGCGGGCGTTATTAACCCACTCTGCCAGCACGCCATCTGAGGTATATGGGCTCATAAATTGGCCACCATTGCTTTCAATGGGCGGCGGTGCAGTTAATTGGTAAGGTTGAGCTAATTGCGGGCCCATGGCACAGGCACTAAGAAGTAAGGCAATAAATGCGACGAAAGAAAGTTTGATTGTATTCATGAGAGCTCTCCGATGAGCTGATGTTTGTTGTTATTTTTACAACCGATCAAGAATTAATCGATTATGTAAAGATTATGCAAAGAATGATTTAGCGCAAGTTAAATTTATAACATTTATTATAAGCCCATGAATAATCAAACAAAAAAGAGCGCTAGAAGCGCTCTTTTGGTTTTACGACTGATTGTCTTCAGGCACTCGATAATATACCGCCTGCCCCATGCTAACTTTCCCGACTTTACCGGTGTAGTCGGTGTCAAAGGTTAGCACCAAGTAGGTTGGCTCTAAGGTCAACGAGCCTGTAGTGTAAAAGCTATCGAAATGCCAGTGCTTTAACTTATCTGAATAAATTCCGTCGGTAATACGCAAGCTGGTGCTGTCCTCCACTTCAACCGTTATTTCAGCGCCATACTCGTCCCGATAAGTGCCAGCATAGTCGGCTAATGGCAAACTGGGTTTGGTTTTCGCCACTCGATTTTCAAGCATTTTTTGCATGTGCGCAAAATGCTCTTTCTCGCGGTTAACGTAATGGTCGTGAATGGTTTTATTCCAGTCTTTTTGTAGGCTACCGTCAGCGGCATCCATTAAGTGCCACAACATGGCGTGACGCATTTCTGTATGGTCTCGATTATTGAACATGGCGTACGCGACGCCCCGCTTAAGATCTAACCCCAGCATGGTGCTTAAGCCGTACTGACTGCCCGTGTGGTAGTCCACTTTCATGCCGTCGATGTCTTGCTGAAACCAGCCCAGCCCATAGGTACGCCAATTAGAGTTCACCATAGCGGATTCAGCATAAATAGGCTGATTAATGACCACTTGAGGTTTAAACAGCTCGTTGAGCAGCTCGGGCTTTACCAACTGCTTGTCGTTATAGGTTTTGCCGCCATTCAGCAAAAACTGTAAATAGCGCTTGGTGTCGTGCAAGGTGGTCCAGAATGAACCTGTCGGGGTAGCCAATTGCAGGTTATAGTCATCAACTTTAGCGCTGTATTGGGTCTTTTTGCCATTCCAGTAATGGCCATGCATACGCGCTTTGTCTGCGGGTATTTGCTGCTGCGACACGTACGTTGAATGCATGCCTAAAGGCTGCCAAACTTCGTTTTGAATAAAGGTTTGCCAAGGCTGACCGCTCGCACGCGTCACTAACAACCCCATAAAGTGATACAGCGTGTTGCTGTAACTAAACTCACTACGAAATGAGTGAACAAAGTCGACTAAGGGCATTTTGCTCAGCACTTTCTCGTCATTCCAACCAACAACAAACAGCCAGTAATGGCCTAAATTATCACGCCCTTACTGGTTGATGACAATGGCACCACCGTGTGTTCATCAACGCTTGCCCCTGCGGGGTTGCCTTGAGCATTTAGTTTTGTGGTGCCAAGAGTTTGGCTGAACAATTCGCTGTCTTTGGTAACCACTGCAACAGCAAGGCCCGGCACCTGCCATTGCTGCATGCCGCGTTCAAGTTGTTGTGCAAATTCATTTGCGTCGAACTTAAATTCAGGCCGTGCGGCTGAGTCAGTAGCAAGAGCCGATGGCGTTGCTAGTGTGAAAGTAGCGAGTAGCGTTAGTGAGACAGTAAAAGCGAGAGATAACCAATATGAAGAAACGTTTCCAGATTTAACTATTGTCATTATTTGCTCCATGCGTTAATCACAGGTCAAAATATAGACAATTGTGAAAAAGTGTAAAGTTTGTGTTTGTTTGAGGTCGGTTAGGCAGTAAAAAAGGAGCTCGAATGAGCTCCTTTTTGAGGTACTGCTTATGGCATTAACGGCGCTTTGCGCCACCCAGCAAGCTGCGGGGTTACACGTTAATGGTTGGGATAACGTTCGCTTTAGCAGCAGCTTCTGCTTCGCGGAAAGCGTCCATCTGATCGAAGTTCAAGTATTTGTAAACTTCGCCAGCCATTGCGTTAATGTCTTGAGCGTATTCCATGTACTCTGCAGGCGTTGGTAGCTTACCTAAAATAGCGCCTACTGCAGCCAATTCCGCTGACGTTAAGTACACGTTCGCGCCGTCACCTAAACGGTTCGGGAAGTTACGCGTTGAGGTAGACAATACGGTTGCACCGGCTTCTACGCGAGCTTGGTTACCCATGCACAGTGAACAACCTGGCATTTCGGTACGTACGCCGTTGTTGGCGTAAATATTGTAGTAACCTTCTTCGCGTAATTGCGCTTCGTCCATCTTAGTTGGTGGCGCAATCCACAAACGCGTGTTTAGCTCTTGGGTGTTTTTCTCAAGCAATTTACCGGCTGCGCGGAAGTGACCAATGTTGGTCATGCACGAACCAATGAATACTTCGTCCACCTTGTCACCAGCTACTTCGCTCAAGAATTTAGCGTCGTCTGGGTCATTCGGGCAACAAACGATTGGCTCTTGAATTTCTGCCAAATCGATTTCGATAACTGCTGAGTATTCAGCGTCGGCGTCAGCACGCATTAACTGCGGGTTGGCCAACCACTCTTCCATTTTACGAGCACGGCGCTCAAGGGTACGCGCATCACCGTAACCTTCGTTGATCATCCAACGCAACATGGTAATGTTTGAACGTAAGTACTCTGCCACTGACTCTTCTGACAAGTTGATGGTACAACCCGCTGCAGAACGTTCAGCAGACGCATCTGACAATTCAAATGCTTGCTCAACAGTTAAGTGATCCAAGCCTTCAATTTCTAGAATACGACCCGAGAAGATGTTCTTCTTGCCACGCTTTTCAACGGTTAACAAGCCGTCTTTAATGGCGAACGCAGGAATTGCATGTACCAAGTCACGCAACGTGATACCTGGCTGCATTTCACCTTTGAAGCGTACCAATACTGACTCAGGCATATCTAATGGCATAACGCCAGTTGCTGCTGCGAAAGCAACCAAACCTGAACCCGCTGGGAACGAAATACCTAATGGGAAACGCGTGTGCGAGTCACCGCCAGTACCCACGGTGTCTGGCAATAACATACGGTTCAACCAGCTGTGGATGATACCGTCGCCTGGACGCAAGCTTACACCGCCACGGTTCATAATGAAATCAGGCAAGGTGTGCTGAGTTTCAATATCAACCGGCTTCGGATACGCCGCGGTGTGACAGAACGACTGCATGGTTAAGTCCGCAGTGAAGCCTAAACAAGCAAGGTCTTTCAGCTCGTCACGAGTCATTGGGCCGGTGGTATCTTGCGAACCTACGGTGGTCATTTTCGGCTCACAGTAAGTACCTGGGCGTACGCCTTCCATACCACATGCTTTACCAACCATTTTCTGCGCTAAAGTAAAGCCTTTACCGCTGTCTGCTGGTTGCTCAGGCTTCAAGAACAAGTCTGATGGGCCTAAACCTAATGATTCACGAGCTTTTTCAGTCAAACCACGACCAATGATCAAGTTGATACGACCACCGGCACGCACTTCGTCAAGAATAACGCGCGATGCATAGTCATATTCTGCAATGACTTCGCCCGCTTCGTTTTCAATTTTGCCTGCGTATGGGTAAATCGTAATCACATCACCCATGTTCATTTTTTCAACGTCTGCTTCAAACACCAACGCGCCTGCGTCTTTCATGGTGTTGAAGAAAATTGGCGCCACTTTGCCGCCAATACAGATACCGCCAGCACGCTTGTTTGGCGTACCAGGCATGTCTTCACCAATAAACCACAACACTGAGTTCGTGGCTGATTTACGCGAAGAACCAGTACCGACTACGTCGCCAACGAAAGCAACTGGGTGACCTTTTTGCTTCAACTCTTCAATTTGCTTCGCCGCGTCAGTCACGCCTTCACGTGGCATTTTGTACATCGCTTTCGCGTGCAATGGAATATCAGGGCGCGACCATGCATCTGGTGCTGGTGACAAATCGTCGGTATTGGTTTCGCCGGTTACTTTAAATACCGTCGCTTTAATGGCTTCAGCCATTTCATCGCGGCTAGTAAACCATTCTGCATCAGCCCATGACTCAACAACTTCTTTGGCTAACGCATTACCATTTTTCATTTTTTCTTCCACATCGTGGAAGGCATCGAACATCAACAAGGTGTGCTTCAATTCTGCAGCAGCTAGCTCGCCTAATTCTGCGTCATCTAACAACTCAACCAAAGTCACGATGTTGTAACCACCGTGCATGTTACCTAACAATGATACCGCAGCATCTTTGCTAATAATTGGGCTAGTCGCTTCGCCTTTCACGATAGCTGACAAGAAACCAGCTTTTACGTAGGCCGCTTCGTCAACACCCGGCGGTACACGCTCAGAAATAAGCTCAACCAGAAAGTCTTCTTCGCCGGCTGGTGGATTTTTCAGTAATTCAACTAAGTCAGCAACTTGCTCTGCTGTCAGTGGTTTTGGCGGAATGCCTTCTGCGGCCCGCTCTTCGACATGCTTACGGTATTCTTGCAGCACTGGGTACCCCTTTTGCTGTTGCGGTTAGAAATTTGCGGCGAATTATACGGTTTTTTTGTGAGGAATTAAATTCATACAGGGATATATACGTCAATCTTTGCGATAAATACCGTGAATAAGAGCGATATTCGTTATTCGTTATTCGTTATTCGTGCGTTCACTTCGTTCACTGTTTGTCCGCGCTTCGCGCTATTCGGTAAAACGAAGCACGAACAGCGAAGCGTACGAACAACGAAGTGGACGAACAGCGAAGCGATCGAATAACGAATAACGAATAACGTTTTTACTATTGGTTACATTTGCGACATAAACCTTTCACACTTTCCGACTATCTTAATAGGTACGAATCTTGATAACCGTTCTGTGGGGGGAACTTGTCATGAAAGTACTAACATTAAATACATGGGTTGCCGCAGCAATGATTGCTAGCGGTGTGTCAGCGGTTCAAGCCGACGAAGCAAACGATTCGTCCATGCAGGTTTACACTTATGTGTATTCACCAGAGCGTGCGGCCGGTAGTTTGTATCACAGCTTTGATACGGCTGCGCACGATATTGCGCAGCAAGCTGGTGCGGCGGCGAAAGCGGATTCTATTGCTGACATTAGCAATGGCTATTCGAGTTTGCAGCAGCAATTTGCGTACGTCATTTACGTGCCGAAAAAGCCGCAAGCCGAAGAAACTCTCGATTGGCGTGGTTTTGCTTAGTTTAGAGTTTTCGTAACTGACTCTTTGAATCGGCGTGGCTATTGCTAGCAGCCAAAAGTGGTACTATAGTGTCACTTTGGTTATCAAAGTGAGCGATGTCGTCATCATGAAAGTTGAATTAGTCACCAGCCTAAAACGTCAAGCGACAAAAATTTTGGCCGAGCTTCATGAGTCTAAGGAGCCCGTGCTGATTACTGAGCATGGGCAACCTTCGGCTTACTTGGTTGACGTGGAAGATTACGAATTTACCCAGCGCCGATTACGACTTCTCGAAGCGATTACGCGTGGCGAGCAAGATATTCTTGAACAACGTACACAAAGCCACGAAGACGTCACTAGTGAATTACAAAACAAGATTGCCCGTTGGTCAGAATAAATGGCCGAAATAATATGGACTCTCAACGCCAAAAATGACTTGGTTGGCCTAGCCGATTACATTGCTTTGAACAACCCTAAAGCGGCTGCAAAACTGGTTAACTCAGTTATAAAACGCATAAGTACACTAACCTTATTTCCTGAGTCAGGTCGTTCCGCACCCGAGCTTCCTAGCTTACCCATTCGTGAGCTTATCGTACCCCCTTGCCGCATATTCTATAAGGTTGCGGACCAGCGTGTTTACATTTTGCATATTATGCGCGAAGAGCAGCAGCTAAGGTTGTTTATGCTTAATTTAAAGTAGCTTCCAGGCGCTTGGCAGTTGCGGAATAATCTGTTGTTCAACGTCGGGCTTGAGGTGATTTATCCAGATATTGCGTGGCTGCACGGCAAGCTCGCTGAGTAGTTTTTCGCACAAAGCTGGAGTTAGGTGGCACGACTGATTTGCGACGGCTTCAAGCTCATTTGGGAACGAGCACTCAAGAATAATATCGTCAATGGGCCCAAGCCCGTTCAAGTTGGCGACCACACTTTCGGCATAGCCGCTGTCGGCCACGAATACGGTTTGGGTGCCGGTGCGGCGAACTGCGAAACCAAGCGTGGGCACGGTGTGGTAGGTTTTGAAAGGCTCTAATGTGATATCGTCGAACTGAAAAACTTCGCCTGCTTCTATTTCTTGCAACCGCAGCAACGGCTTTTCTTTGCTGGGTAACTCGCGCATATCGGGCCACACAACCCAATTAAATACATGTTCACGAATGGCTTCTAAGGTGTCGTGTGAGCCATAAACAGTAACCGGTTGTTCGGCGTCAGCCACGTTGAACAAGTTACCTAACAGCATGGGCAAACAGCAAATATGGTCGCTGTGGCTGTGCGTTAAAAATACGTGGCGAACCTTTTGCATTTGCTGCAAGTTCAATGCTGTAATGCCGGTGCCAACGTCTATAAGAATATCGTCAGCCACTTGCACGCAAGTACTGCCATTATTGGCACTGACACTGCCGCCTAATCCACCACTGGCACCTAAAAACTTCAGATTCATTTCACTCGCATAACCAACGCGTACATAACGGGAACCACAACCAAGGTTAGCAAGGTTGCGAAGCCAAGACCGAACATAATGACCACCGCCATACTGACAAAGAAGTCATCGAATAACAACGGAATCATGCCGACAATGGTGGTGGCGGCGGTCATCGAAACGGGCCGCACACGACTCACCGAAGCGTCAACTAAAGCATCAATAGCAGCTTTACCGGCGCGGAGTTCGACGCGAATTTGCTCAAGCAGAACCACACCGTTTTTAATCAGCATGCCGGACAAGCTTAAAAAGCCTAGTAGTGCCATAAACCCAAATGGCTGATTGGTGGCCCATAAACCCAAGGTAACCCCAATGATGCTCAGCGGCACTGTGGTCCATAAAACGCCAGCTTGGCGAATTGAACTGAACAACAGTACGGTAATAATAAACATGACTAAAAATGCTAACGGCAGCGCTTCAAACACCGCCCCGGTGGCCTTTTTAGAGGCTTCAAATTCGCCGCCCCAGCTTAACTCGTAGCCCGCAGGTAGGTTGATCGCTTCAATGGCCGGACGTACGCGCGCCAGCACCATAGCCGGCGTTTCTTCACCAAAAATATCATGATCAGCCATCACGGTGAGGGTGCGCTTGCGGTCGCGACGCACAATCAGGTTGTCTTCGGCAAGCAGCTGCATGTCGCTAACCACCTGGCCAAGTGGCACGTGCCGTTGCAGCGCGTTGCTGTACACAGGCAACTCACGCCAGTTGTCTAAGTCACTACGCTCGTCTGCCGGCGCTCGCACCACAATCGGCAGCAAGTCGGTACCATCGCGATAAACCCCAACCGTTTGCCCAGTGAAATTTCGTTTTAATACGTCATCAACGTCAGCTTTAGTAATTCCCAAACGTCGCGCCGTCGCTTCGTTAAATACGGGTTGCAATACTTTGCTACGTTGCCGCCAGTTGTCACGCAGGTTATGAATACCCGCATCGGCGGCCATAATTGTGCGCGCTTGTTCAGCTAAACTACGCAGCACAACAGGGTCTGGCCCACTAAAGCGCGCTTCAATTTTAGCGGCTTGGGTTGGCCCCATTTCCAGCGGCTTCATTTTGTATTCAACGTCAAGCTGTTGAATTTTAAGAAACTGCTCAAAGTCTTGTAGCACCTGTTGCAGCTGCTCGGTGGTTTGCGCCCGAAGAATGAGCTGCGCGTAGCTTTCGTACGACTTTTCAACCATATAGGTCAGTGTGAAACGCGGCGCGCCCTGCCCAATCGTACTCGCCACATAAGCAACACCTTGCTCTTGATCACGTTGTAACAAATAGTGTTCAAGCTGCCGTACTTGCTGCGCAGTGGCACGAATATCCGTACCTTGCGGGTACCACAAATCAACAAAGGCAATGGGCGTGGTACTGGGCGGGAAAAAGCTTTGCTTGACTGTGGTGAAGCCATAGCCTGCAAGTAGCAGCAGCCCAAGCATCACCGCAACTGTGGTTTTGCGCCACGCTAAGAAACCGTGCAGCAGCTTTCGGTAACCGCGAAACACCCAGTGGTTGTACACATGATCGTCGTCTTCCGGTTGTTCACGCGCCGACCGCGCACGAGCGTCTTTGCGAAACAGAATGTTCCCCAAGAAAGGGGTGAGCGTAATGGCCGTAAACCAACTCAGCAGCAACGAAATAAACAGCACCCAGAACAATGAGTTGGCGTATTCGCCGCTGGCGTCGCGCGACAACCCAATCGGCGCAAAAGCAATCACCGCAATGGCGGTTGCACCAAGTAACGGCCAAATATTCTGCTGCACCACGTCACTGGCAGCTTGTATGCGTGACAAACCGCGCCGCACACCAACTAACATGCCTTCGGCAATCACAATCGCGTTATCAACTAGCATGCCCAGCGCAATAATGAGCGCCCCAAGTGACACACGCTGCAACTGGATGTCCATGAGGTACATGAAAATAAAGCTGCCTAGTACGGTCACGAGTAACACACTGCCAATAAGCACGCCCGAGCGTAGCCCCATAGTTAGCAATAGTGCAATAACGACAATAACAACGGCTTCGGCAAGGTTAATTAAGAAGTTACTTACCGAGCGCTCAACTTCGCTTGGTTGGTCGTAAATTTTATCAATATGCATACCAACGGGCTGCGCATACCGCAGTTCTTCAAGCCGCTGCATAACCCGCTCGCCAACGTCAACCACGTTCACGCCGTCGGCAAATGACAGCGCCAGCCAGAGTGACTCTTGGCCGTTGTAACGCACTAAATGGGTGGGAATATCTTGGTACTGGCGCGATACCGTGGCAACGTCGCGCAAAAGAATACGCTCTTGGGCACCCGGGTTGCTGATCATCAGGTTCGCTAGCTCATCAACACTGGTAAATTCACCCGTGGTTTGCAGCCGTATGCGCTCGCTTCCAATTTGCACGCGCCCTGCATCGCTCACCACATTTTGCGTGTGCAGCAAATTCATCAGTTGCTGAGGTGGAATGCCAAAGTTGGCTAATTTTTCACGCGAAACTTCAACAATCACTTGTTCATTCTGCTTACCGGCAACCATGACTTTGCCAACACCTTTCACCAGCACCAGTTCGCGACGCAGGTAATCGGTATAGTCGGATATATCTTGATAGCTGTATCCGTCGCCGCTGATGGCAAAGGTCATACCGTATACGTCAGCAAAGTCGTCTTTGACCATTGGCTCGCCGCTGCCCGGCGGTAGCTGTGCACGGGTATCATTCACTTTGCGCCGCAGCTCGTCCCACACTTGTGGCATTTGGTGTTTGCGCAAGGTGGTATGCATTTCGATCATGATCTGGCTTAAGCCAGGTTTCGATACTGACGTGATATGGTCAACATAACTAAGCTCTTGAATGGCGTTCTCAAGGCGGTAGGTTACTTCTTCTTCAACTTGTTGTGCCGTTGCGCCCGGGTACTGGGTAATCACCATGGCTTGTTTGAGGGTAAACTCGGGGTCTTCCAAACGACCAATTTGTTGTAGCGCGACTAAGCCACCTAAAAAAAGTATCAGCAGCACCATCCAACTGGTGGTGGTGCGCTTCATACTAAAGCGAGCAATATTGAACATTATAGGCCTCGCTCCTTCACCCATTCACGAACTTGTTGGCCGTTTTGCAAGGCATGCACCCCTGCCGCCACAATGCGCTCACCGGCACTTAAGCCGCTGGAAATTTCAACACCATCATTGGTTAATGCCAGCACTGTCACTTGGCGGCGTTGCACGGTTTCGCTTTGCGCATCAAACACCCAAACAAAGTGCCCTTGTTCTGGGCTTTCAGAAGGCGGCGAAAATAACGCCGTGGTTGGCACCACCAAACTGTGCTCGGCGCGCTGCGACACTGCATTTGCGTCCACGGCCACCACCGCTGACATACCAGGTAAAACATTCAAGTTCGCTGGCGTAGGCAAGGTAAACACCACTTTGTAGGTGTTCGTAGCTGGGTCTGCCGTGCTGTCCCATTCTTTTAATGTTGCTTTAAAGCGCTGTTCGGGCGCAGCAGCAAAGATCACGTCTGGTTGATAGTCCAATTGACGTTGCACGCGTGCAAACAACCCTTCGGGCACCTGAATACTCACGTCAATGGCATTGCCCATTTGCAAGGTCGCGATAGGCCGCTGCGGTTGAACCGTTTCGAAACGCTCGACAAATACATGCGCAATAGTACCGGCAAAAGGCGCACGTAATTCGGTATAGCGCACGTTGGTACGGGCAGTTTCTAAATTGGCGCGAGCCACATCGAGGTTCGATTTAACTTCGTCAAATTGTTGTGGCGAAATAACCCCTTGTTCAACCAAATTCTCGGTGCGGCTAAACTGTGCTTGAGCAAGTTCAAACCTTGCTTGCGCTTGGTCTAACACTAGCTGGTAGTCAGTGGGGTCTAATTTCGCAATAACATCGCCTTGGGCCACTTCATGGCCGGCCTTGACAGGAAACTCACTAATTTCGCCGCCAACACGAAATGCCAGTTGAGCAACCTGCGCAGCTTCAACCACAGCAGGAAAGGTGCGAATGCGTTCACCGGCGTTATCGCGCACGGTATAAAGTTTCACCGGTTGCACCAGTGGCGGTTCCGCCTGCTGCGCCGCCTCCGGCGAACACCCCGCCAACGCAACCATTACCAGAACAGCTAAACCAACACGCATAACCTACCCCGCCCACGAATAACGAATAACGAATAACGAATAACGAATAACGAATAACGTTTCCTATTGTAGCCCCATCAATATAAAATAATACTTAATTAATATTTACCAGATATTAAGCAAAACTAAACATGATAAAAATTCAACAGCTCCAAATGCTCAATGCCCTAAGTGAAACTGGCACCTTGCAGGCTGCGGCCGATACATTACACCGCACCCAGGCAGCTGTAAGTATGGCATTAAAGAAGCTCGAAGATGATGCTGGATTTCCATTATTTGACCGCGACGGCTATCGGTTGAAGCTAACCGCCTATGGTGAGCAATTTTTACGACAAGCACGCGAGGTTCTGCGCCAACAGCAACGACTGCAGTCGCTAACGCAGCAGCTTCGCGATGGCGCAGAGCCCATGTTACGTATTTCTTATGACCACACCTGCGCCCCGGGCAGTTTATTTGAAGCCATGCACACCGTGCAAACGCGGTACCCAACCACCGATTTGCTGCTAAACGGCGAGAGCCAATTGCGTGCTTTACGTGCGGTACGCGAAGGTGACGCTGATATCGCGCTTACCCCCTGGTTACCGGTGTTTCGCCAACACGGTGATTTTGAAACAAAATTGGTACGACCGTTTGAGTTGTTGGTGGTTATTGCACCTAAATTAGTCGCCCAATTTGGCATGCCAAAGCAACGTCGCGACTTGCTAGAAATTCCCATGTTAATGCCACAAAACCAAGATATTGGAATTAATCTTGATCAAATGATTCGCATGCCTGGCCAACAGCGCATTCGCGCTAACGACTCGATTGCGCAACGTGAGTTATTAGTGGCCGGCATGGGCTGGGGTATTGTGCCGGCCGATATTATTGGTGACGAGTTAACTCGCGGTGATTTAGTGCTGATAGAAATTCCTGACTTTATTAACCAGGTGCACCTTGAGATTCATTTGGTGCGTTCGGCTGAGCGCATTGCTGGCCCAGCCGCCCAACTTATTTGGAATTATTTTTAATTAACCACCGTCTTAGCCGCGCTTAACTTGTGCTTCCAATACAACCAATAAACCGCAGGCAACACATATAGGCTCAACAGTGGCGCTAAAATCATGCCACCGATCATCGGCGCGGCAATGCGTTGCATCACTTCACTACCGGTACCCGCGCTAAGCATAATTGGCAACAAGCCGGCAATAATAGTGACCACGGTCATGGCTTTGGGGCGCACGCGCTGTACTGCGCCTTCCATAATGGCGTCATGCAGCGAGCTAAGTGAACGCTCACTTGCATCGCGCCATGCATTGTTAAGGTATAACAGCATGACCACGCCAAATTCGGCGGCAACACCGGCCAAAGCAATCATACCCACTGCCACGGCAATTGACATATTAAAGCCAAGCGCCCAGATGTACCAAAGGCTGCCAGCTAATGCTAACGGCAAGGTCGCCATGATCAACACCGCCTGTTTAAACGAGCGGAAAGTGAAGTACAGCAGAATAAGAATAATTGCCAAGGTTACTGGCACGACTTCAAGCATTTTCTGCTGTACCCGCTGCATAGACTCATACTGCCCCGACCAGCTTACGCTATAGCGCGGCGGTAACTGGTATTGCGCCACCACGGGTTGCGCCGCAGCCAACACCTCACCCACTGCAACACCGGCGGCAACGTCAACAAACACCCAGCCAGTGGGGCGGGCGTTTTCGCTACGAATCATAGCTGGCCCTTCGGTTACCATAACGTCTGCCACTTGCGACAGGGTCACCCAACTACCGTCGCGGCTAACAATAGGCAGTTGCTTTATGTGTTCAACATGGTCGCGCTGAGCCCGCGGATAGCGCAGCGTGATAGGGTAACGTTCAGTACCCTCTACGGTTTCAGCAATTTCTGCACCGCCAATAACGAATTGAATCACCCGCTGAATATCGGCTTGGCTTAACCCGTATCGAGCCGCCACGTCTAAACGCGGGCGTATTTCAATGTAACGCCCTGCAGCTGGGCGCTCGGCGAACACCGAACTCACTCCAGTGACAGCCTGCAGGGCTTGTTCCAAGTCGGCACCAATACGCTGAATTTACGCTAAATCAGGCCCAGCTATTTTTAAACCTAACGGCGTTTTCAACCCCGTTGAGAGCATATCAATACGGGTTTTAATGGGCTGCACCCATGCGTTGGTAATACCCGGAACCCGCACGGTGGCGTCTAGCTCGGCAATAATATCGTCAATGGTCACGCCTGCACGCCACTGTTCTTGTGGCTTCAGCTGTATGGTGGTTTCTAGCATGGTTAGCGGCGCTGGGTCTGTCGCGGTTTGTGCGCGCCCACTCTTACCAAACACAGACTGCACTTCTGGCACTTGTTTAATAAGCCGGTCGGTTCGTTGCAACAAATCAGCCGCGGCTTGCGGGCTAATGCCTGGCAAGGTGGTGGGCATATACAGCAAGTCACCTTCTTGCATGCTTGGCATAAACTCACTGCCCATTTGCTTGTACGGGTAGTAAGCACTAACTGCAATAGCAACAGCCAGCACAATCGTGGCTTTGGGCCAGCGCATGACAAAGTCTAAGCTGGGCTTATAAAGTGCCACCAACAAACGAGTAATGGGGTTTTTGGCTTCGCTAATAATCTTGCCGCGTACAAAATAACCCATTAACGCCGGCACCAAAGTAATTGCCAACAAAGCGGCGGCTGCCATAGCGAAGGTTTTGGTGTAGGCCAAGGGCGCAAACAAACGCCCTTCTTGCTGCTCGAGTGCAAACACGGGCACAAAGCTTAAGGTGATAATAAGCAACGATAAAAACAAGGCAGGGCCAACTTCGGCTGCAGCTTTGGCAATAACTTGCCAGTGCTGTGCGCCAATCGGAGAGGCGCCGTGTTCATGCCGATAACGTTCTAAATGTTTATGCGCGTTTTCCACCATCACAATAGCCGCGTCAACCAAAGCACCAATGGCAATAGCAATGCCGCCTAGGCTCATAATATTGGCGTTAATGCCCATGCCGCGCATAACAACAAAGCTGATAAGCACCGCCAGCGGCAAGGTAATAATTGCCACTAGTGAAGAACGCACATGCAGCAAGAACAACACCGTGACTAATGCCACAAAGGCCATTTCTTCCAGCAATTTGTTAGTGAGGTTCGTCACCGCATTGTTGATCAGGTTAGAACGATCATACACAGGTGTTATTTCAACACCCTCGGGCAAGCCTTGTTGCAGCACTTTCAGTTTGTCGCGCACCCGTTCAATAGTCGCCAGCGCATTCTCGCCGTGCCGCATGACGACAATGCCGCCGACCACTTCCCCTTCACCATTTAACTCGGCAATACCACGTCGACTAACGGGGCCACGTCGCACCGTGGCAACATCGGCTAAGGTAATGGCCGCGCCGGCTTGGCTTCGGCCATTTCAACAATGCCACCACCCACTTCGCGGTTGGCCGCTTGTATGGCTTGTTGTACCTGCTCTAGGGTAAGGCCGTAGCTGAGCAAACGTTCGGGCTGCACCACCACTTGGTAGGCTTGCACCATGCCACCAACGGTTGCCACCTCGGCAACGCCACTCACGCTTTGCAGTTCTTGTTTTAAGAACCAGTCTTGCAAGCTGGTTAATTCGCCTAAGTTGTGCTGGCCCGAGCGGTCGGTAAGCACATACTGAAACACCCAACCCACGCCACTTGCATCGGGCCCTAGCTCTGGTGTGACACCGGCTGGTAGGCGCGATTGTGCTTGACTTAAATATTCCAAAACTCGGCTACGAGCCCAGTAAATATCGGTGCCGTCTTCAAACAAAATATACAGGTACGAGTCACCAAAAAACGAATAACCGCGTACATCGGTGGCGCCAGGCACAGCCAGCATGGTATTAGCCAATGGCCAGGTTATTTATTCCTCGACCAGTTGCGGCGCTTGGCCTGGGTAACTGGTTTTGACTATCACTTGCACGTCAGACAAATCAGGAATGGCATCCAACGGGGTGCTCACCATGGCGCGCCAACCAAACCAAGCGGCTAACAGCGCCGCCAGTAAAACCAGTATTCGGTTGCGAATGGACGCATTAATGATTTGCGTGAGCATCTTGCACCTCCGGCTTGCCTTGTTGCTGGCGGTTTAGCCGATTGCCTTGCAGGGTCGCTTCGGAGTCCAGCAAGAACTGCCCCGACACCACTACCTGCTCGCCAGCCTGAAGACCGTGCAGAATTTCTGCTTGATCACCAACCACTAAACCTACATGAACAGCGCGCTGTTCAAAGCCACCTTCGCTATTGCGCACCATAACGCGGTTGTCGCTGCCGATAACAATTAAGCTGCTTAGTGGCACCACCAAGGCTTCGCGCTTGGGCCCGCCATACAGCTCAACTTCGGCCTGCATGCCGACCAATAAGCCGTTACCGACTTCGCTATTAGGTAGCTTGATACGAACGCGCTGGGTGCGTGTTTTGGCGTCAAGCTCCGGATAAATGTAATCGATGGTAGTTTCGTAAGCATTCAGATTCGCTTGTGGCAGCGTGATGTCTACCGGCGCCCCCACTTTTAGCCAATCACTGTAACGCTCAGGAACATCGGCAATCAACCAGAAACTGTCGGTGCCCACTAACGTCATCATGGCTAGCCCCGGCTCAACATACATCCCTTCGGCAATATTTAGCTGCGTCACTACGCCAGCATGAGCGGCATAAACTGGCACACGGTAGAAAATCTCTTTGGTTTGCTCAAGCTGCTTCACCAGGCTTGGGGCAAAGCCAAGCAGCTCAAGGCGCAGACGCGAGTCACGCAATAAACGTGCGTTGGCGCTGTTGCTTAAGGCCTGTAAAAAGTCTTGCTGCGCAACCACCAGCTCACGGCTATAAATTTCATAAATTTTGTCGCCTTGCTGCACGCTTTGCCCTTCGCTGCGCACGTGAAGTTTTTCCACCCAGCCGGCGGCGCGCGAATGCAAGTGGTGTTGCGCGTTGGCATTCCATTGTACAGTGCCTATGGTTGGGTAATAGCGCCACAGCGTGTCGTAGGTAACGGCGGTGGTTTGAATACCTAAATTCTGCTGCATTTGGTCGCTGACCACCACATTAACCTGCTCAGCCCGCTGCTGCGGTTCTAGGTCCATTCCGCAGATAGGGCAGGTGCCCGGTTCGTCACTAATAATGTGGCTATGCATGGGGCAAACGTATTCAACCCCTTGCTGTTGTTGCTCTGCATGGTCGTGCTTCAGCTCAAACTCTTGTGCTTGTGCCAGTGAATGTGTTGCTGGAACCAGTAATGCAAGGCTCACCATGAGCATGATTAAACGAGCGAATTTCATAACTGTACCTACCGAATAAATTAAACCAAACGAACCGAGCGGCTCGCCAAATAAAGCGTTTAATTAGGCAGACATAGGGGGCGAATTTGGCTTTCGTGACGTGCTAGTGGCACACCGTTATTGGTAGGGCATTTAATATGTGGGTGCGATTGAATTGGCAATTGTACTACGGCAATTAAGCCGCTGGCAGACGAGCTACAATGATGCTGACAGTCACCACAACTATTGTCACACTGTTGGTGTGCCGCTTGGCTAACGCTAGCCTGCTACTCAGTGTCGCAACAGTCATGGTTCGCCATCATGGTGTGGCTGGCATGCGCTTCATTCATACTGTCAGCCATATGGCTAGCTGGCATTGGCATCGCTTCAGCGGCCAACCCCGAAAACGGCGCCAGCAGCAAACTTACAATGATCAGTAGCTTAATGAATGTGTTCATGGCTCAAATTATAAACCCACTTCTGGTGAAATTACCAGAAGTGGGTTTGTCTTAATGGTAAATGTTCTTACCAACTGTTCTTACCAACTTTCCTTACCAAATAGTAACGCGCTCTTCCGGCGGCAAGTACAGCTTGTCGCTTGGCTTCACGTCAAAGGCTTCGTAGAACGCTGGAATGTTCACTACAGTACCGTTTACGCGGTAATCTGCTGGCGAATGTGGGTCACTCAACACTTGGTTACGTACGAACTCGTCACGTGCTTTGTTTTTCCACACTTGCGCCCAACCTAAGAACACACGTTGTTCACCGGTGTAGCCGTCCATTACTGGCGACTCTTTACCGTTGAGTGAATTCACGTAGGCACGGTAGGCAATGGTTAAGCCCGCTAAGTCACCAATGTTTTCACCTAAGGTTAATTTACCGTTGATGAAAGTTTCTGGAATAACTTCATAGCTGTCGTATTGCGCGGCTAACTGTGAACCACGAACGTCAAAGGCTTCACGGTCAGCGTCTGTCCACCAGCTGTTTAAGTTGCCGTCACCGTCGTATTTAGAGCCTTGGTCGTCAAAACCATGGCCTAATTCGTGACCGATAACCGCACCAATACCACCATAGTTCACAGCGTCTTCAGCGTTCATGTCAAAGAACGGCGGCTGCAAAATACCTGCTGGGAAAACAATTTCGTTACGCACAGGGCTGTAGTACGCGTTAACGGTTTGCGGCGTCATGCCCCAGTCTTCTTCTTTCACTGGCTGACCAATTTCACTAATGTTTTCTTGGTAATCAAACGCAAACGAACGCTTCACGTTTTCTACCAAGTTATCGTCAGTCACAACAAGGTCAGAGTAATCACGCCACTCACTTGGGTAGCCAACGTACGGAGTAAATTTGCTTAATTTCTCAAGTGCTTTTTGCTTGGTCTCTTCAGACATCCATTCAAGATCTTTAATGGACTCACCGTAAGCTACAATCAAGTTATCAACCAATTCTTCCATGCGCGCTTTCGCTGCTGGCGGGAAGTATTCAGCAACATACAGCTGACCAAGTACTTCGCCTAAGGCACGATCAGTTGCGTCAACACCACGCTTCCAACGCGGCTCTTGCTCTGGCGTACCGCGTAGTACTTTGCCGTAAAACGCGAAGCTGCGATCGTTGATTTCTTCGGTTAGCACAGAAGAAAAACGGCTGACGGTTTTAAGCGTCATGTAATGCTTCCAAGTTTCTACGCTCACGTCGTCGAATAGGTCACCAAAGGCTTCGAAATAGCTTAACTGTGAAATAACGATCTGATCAGCAACATCAATGCCAGTTACTTTGGCATAAGTGTCAAAATCAAAGTTACCTAGTAACTGCTTCACTTCGGCAGGTGATTTCGGGTTATAAGTTGCTTCAGCGTCACGGCTTTGCACGCGGCTCCACTGCACTTCTGCTAATTTGGTTTCTAATTCCAAAATGGCATCGGCTGCTGCTTCTGCTTGCTCGTAGTCAACCAACGCTAAAATATCTTTGATATAAGCTTTATATTGCGCGCGAATTTCAACGAATTTCTCATCGTCTTTCAGGTAATAGTCGCGATCTGGCAAGCTCAAACCCGATTGCCCCATGTACAAGGCGTTGTAGTCTGGGTTTTTCTTGTCACCATACACGTAAAAACCAATTGGAGCACTCACGCCCAATTTCGCTAATTCGGCAAAGCGCGCTGCCACGTCGGCGTGGGTTTCAACTTGTGCAATAGCTTGCAAGTCTGCAGCAATTGGGGTGTAGCCTAAGCTGTTTAGCTTCTCAACATCCATAAAGCTGTTGAAGAAGTCACCAATTTTTTGGGCATTGCTGCCTTCTTCGGCGTCTTTGGCTGAAGCCGTTTCAATTAACGTACGCAAGCGTTCTTGGTTGCGCTCACGCAACTCTAAAAATGAACCAATGCGTGACTTGTCAGCTGGCATTTCAGTGTTGTCATACCATGTGCCGTTCACGAAATGGAACAAGTCGTCTTGTGGGCGCACTTCGGTGTTGAAGGCGTCAAGGCGCAAGCCCGAAGTCAGTTGTTGTTGCTCTTGTTGAGCTTGGGTGTTTTGTTGTTGTTCAGCCTGTTGTGGTGAGCATGCAGCCACACCTAACGCGAGCGCAACGCTCAGCGCAATTGTACTTACTTTATTCATAAGTTCCCCGTTTAAAATTAATGCCCTATTACTTCGTCAGTAAATAGGTACGCTTTAAGCTCTTCATCAAAAACTTTGTCACGGCGCCGTATCCACTCTAGGGTCATGGCTGCGTGTTCTTTTTCTTCATCGCGATTGTGAATTAAAATTTTCTTTAACTCGTCGTCTTTGCAGACGTCAATGCGTTGGTTATACCAATCAACTGCTTCAAGTTCTTCCATTAACGAAATAATTGCCCGGTGCATATCGCGGGTTTCGTCAGACAATAATTCGTACGGCTCATGATACCCTTCGTTGGCCATAACTGCCTCCGTTGTTGTATGCGTGAATTGTCAGTGATTGTTGTCAGTACCCTTCTACCATAAGCTATGCGCCATGTGTTCACAACATAAATGCTATGCTAAGCGCCGCATGAAGATGAATTTTTGTCGCAAAGTGTGTCACCAATATGTGTCACCAACGGAATTTGATATATACACAAGCGTGTGTATACTTACTGCTAAGGATCAGCATGAAATCAGCCGACCTCGTAAAGCTTCTTTTAGTTCATGGATGCCTGTTTATTCGCCATGGCAAAGGGGATCACCAAATATGGTATTCACCAATAACTGAAAGAAAATTTACGGTTCCACACCCCAAAAAAGATTTGCCCGTTGGCACGTTGAAAAGCATAAAGCGTGCGGCTGGCATTGATTAACAAGGAGTTTTCATAAGATGATGTTCATGGTTGGAATAGAACGACCTCGCTCCGAAAAAGAAGCTTGGGGCTTAATTGTGCCAGTGTTTGATAAGTTTGGTTATGGATGCTTTTCTGCGTTCGACAGCGAGAGTAGCATTTTATCCCATGCACAGATGGCTATTTTGAGTGCTGCCGAAGAGTTTATCCAAGATGGGCATTTATTCACCGCATTAGACGAAGGGTTTCGCAATTACCGTGAAGAATATCCTGATTATCACGATTGGATTGCCGTAGACGTACCCGTCGAAAGATTAAAACGACTACAGAAAAGGATTAATATCACGTTACCAGAAACATTGTTAGCACGCGTCGACGCGTATGTCGGTTTTCATCGTGAGTTTAAAGATCGTTCAGATTTTTTGGCTAAAGCAGCAGATAAATATATTTCGGAAGAAAAAACCCCGTGAGGTGAGTCACGGGGTTTTTGTGTTTGCTACTTTTTCGCTTTTTTGTTTGGAAGGTCGGTGATTGAGCCTTCGAACACTTCAGCGGCTAAGCCAACTGATTCATGCAAGGTTGGGTGCGCATGAATGGTTAATGCGATGTCTTCTGCGTCACAGCCCATTTCTATGGCCAAGCAGATTTCGCCTAATAACTCACCAGCGTTTGAGCCAACGATAGCACCACCAATAATGCGGTTGTTTTTGTCAAACAACAACTTAGTGAAACCATCTGTTGCGCCTTGTGCAATCGCACGGCCAGAAGCTGCCCATGGGAATACTGCCGCTTCGTACTCAACGCCTTGCTCTTTGGCTTCTTTTTCAGTTAAACCAGCCCATGCAACTTCTGGGTCAGTGTAGGCAATTGAAGGAATAACTTTCGGGTCGAAGTAGTGTTTCTTACCGGCAATAACTTCCGCTGCAACGTGGCCTTCGTGAACCGCTTTGTGCGCCAGCATTGGTTGGCCAACAATGTCACCAATTGCGAAGATGTTCTTCACGTTAGTGCGCATTTGGTTGTCTACTTCAATAAAGCCGCGGTCAGTGACGTTCACACCGGCGTTTTCTGCGCCCAGTTTCTTACCATTTGGCGCACGTCCAACAGCCACGAGAACTGCGTCGTACTTCACTGGTTTCTCAGGTGCTTTGTCGCCTTCAAAAGTCACGTGAATACCGTCTTTTTTGGCTTCAACTTTCGCCGCTTTGGTGTTCAACATGATGTTGTCGAACTTCTTCGAAATTGACTTGGTGAAGGTTTTGATAATGTCTTTGTCAGCCGGTGGAATAAGCTGCTCAGTCATTTCAACCACGTCGACTTTCGAACCTAACGCGCTATAAACACAGCCCATTTCTAAACCGATAATACCGCCGCCCAAAATCAACATACGGCCCGGTACAAATGGCAGTTCTAATGCGTCAGTTGAGTCCCAAATGCGCTCATCTTCATGCGGAACGAAAGGCAGTTTGATTGACTGAGAACCGGCCGCGATAATGGCATGTTCAAAGTTCACAACGGTTTCTTTGCCGTCTGCGTCTTTTACTTTCAGTTGCTTGTCGCTCGCAAATTCGCCAACCCCGTTTACCACGGTTACTTTGCGCATTTTCGACATTTGACCTAAGCCACCGGTTAATTGACCGATGACTTTTTCTTTGTGCTTACGAATTTTGTCGAGGTCGATTTTTGGCTCGCCGAATTCCACGCCTTCAGCGCCCATGTGCTTGGCATCTTCAATGTGCTTCGCAATGTGTAGCAATGCTTTTGAAGGAATACAGCCTACGTTCAAGCACACGCCACCTAAGGTGCTGTAGCGCTCAACCAATACGGTTTCTAAACCTAAGTCAGCAGCACGAAATGCCGCAGAGTAACCACCTGGGCCGCCACCGAGAACGACAACTTGGGCCTTCACTTCTTTGCTCATATCAACCTCGTTAGAATTCGGGAAAACAGTTCGGTAAAAACGTTGGGGCTGATTATAACAGCCCCACGGTCATTTGTTTAATTTATAGAACTAATTTGCGGATATCCGACAAAACAGCGCTTAAATACACACTAAAACGGGCCGCAACCGCACCGTCGATGACACGGTGGTCGTAGCTTAAGCTTAGTGGCAACATTAAGCGTGGTTCAAACTCTTTGCCATTCCACTTTGGTTTCATGTCGCTTTTCGACACGCCCAAAATAGCGACGTCTGGCGCATTCACAATTGGGGTAAACGCTGTGCCACCAATACCGCCTAGGCTTGAGATTGAGAAACATCCGCCTTGCATGTCTTGCGCTTTCAGTTTGCCGTCACGGGCTTTGGCACTAATTTCTAGCAGTTCGTCAGAAAGCTCGTAAATGCCTTTTTTGTCGACATCACGAATAACCGGAACCACCAAGCCATTTGGCGTATCAACCGCAATGCCAATATGCACGTATTTCTTCATGATCAGGTGCTCGCCGTCTTCAGCCAGCGACGAGTTAAATACAGGGTACTCGCGCAGCGCTTTGGCCACAGCCTTCATAATGAATACCAACGGAGTAATTTTCACACCGTCTTTTTTCTTCGCTTGCAGTTCGTTTTCTTGCTTACGGAAGGCTTCAAGCTCAGTGATATCGGCTTCGTCGAACTGCGTCACATGTGGAATGGTTACCCAGTTACGATGCAGGTTCGGGCCAGAAATCTTCTGAATTCGGGTTAACGGCACTTCTTCAATGTCGCCAAATTTGCTGAAATCAACTTTCGGCGGCGCTATGACTTGCAAACCACCAGCACCTTGACTAACACCGCTTGACGCAGTCGCTTTCGGACGTGACAACTCGTACTTCACATACTCTTGCACGTCTTCTTTCAAGATACGCTCTTTACGGCCAGAGCCTTTCACGCTGTTTAGGTCAACCCCAAACTCATGCGCTAAGCGGCGAACCGCAGGCGAAGCATAAGCCAAGCCTTCAGCTTTCGACTTTTTATCCAACGGATGGTCCGGCACCGGCGGGGTACGTTGCTCAGATGCTGAGGTTGCAGCGGGTGCAGATCCATCGCTAGATGGGTCTGCATCCCCCTTCACCTCTTCGCCTGAAGGCGAAGAGGACACGTCTTTCCCACCACTTTCAGCGGTGTCAGCATTAACGGCAGCTTCGCTGCCACCCGGCGTAGAACGCCGGGCTACGGTTTCAAGCATAATAACCAAAGAGCCTTGCTTGACCTTGTCGCCAACTTTAACCTCAACCGACTTCACCACACCCGCTTCCGGGCACGGCACATCCATGGTGGCTTTATCGGTTTCAAGCGTAATCAAACCGTCTTCGGCGTTAACTTCGTCGCCTTCGCTGACCAGCACCTCAATAACATCAACCTCACCATCTTCGCCGATGTCAGGTACCGTCACCTCTATAGTCTTACTCGATGCCGAGTCTGCAGCTGAGGGTGCAGATCCGCTCTCGTCGCTACCGCGATCGGGGTCAGATCCAGCGTCAGCTGGGTCTGACCCCACTTTCTCTTCTTCGCCTTCAGGCGAAGAAGACGTGTCTTTACCGCCACTTTCCGCGCTGTCAGCACCGCTGTCAGCACTGTCGTCATCACCACCAGACTCAAACATCGCCAACAAATCGCCTTCTTTTATCTTGTCGCCAACTTTCACTTTCATTTCGGCAACAACACCCGCAAAGGGTGCCGGAATATCCATTGAGGCTTTATCACTCTCAACCGTGATCAGCGAGTCTTCGGCTTCAACGCTGTCGCCTTTATTGACCAAAATTTCGATGACTTCAACTTCATCACCGCCCACATCGGGGGCTTTTACTTCTACTAAATCTGCCATTTTTGCCTCCGCTCCCGTTGCTTACGCGTATTGTGGGTTGATTTTGTTGGTGTCGATACCGAAGTCTTTAATGGCTTTCTCCACCACTTTGGCATCAATGTCACCCGCTTTGGCTAACTCAGTCAGTGCCGCAACAACAATGTATTGCGGGTTCACTTCAAAGTGACGACGCAAGTTTTCGCGGCTGTCTGAACGACCGAAACCATCAGTACCTAACACGCGGTAAGGGGTTGGTACCCACGCACGAATTTGATCAGCGTACTGCTTCATGTAGTCGGTTGCTGCAATGGTTGGGCCTTTGGCCTTGCTTAACACCTCAGTGACATAGGCCGTTTTCTGCTTCTTGCCTGGGTTCAGCATGTTGTAACGTTCTACGTCGTAACCGTCGCGTGCCAATTCATTGAAAGAGGTTGCGCTGTAAACTTTGGCGGTAACACCATAGTCGTTTGCCAAAATTTTCGCGGCTTCGCGTACTTGCTGCAAAATAGTGCCCGAACCAAGCAATTGAACTTCGCCCTTGGCGCTTTTCGCTTTCACGCTTTCGAACTCGTACAAGCCTTTAATAATACCTTCTTCAACGCCTTCTGGCATTTCTGGTTGCGCATAGTTTTCGTTCATCACGGTTAAGTAATAGAACACGTTTTCTTGCTCACCATACATGCGGCGTAAGCCGTCTTGCACAATCACCGCCACTTCGTAACCGTAAGTTGGGTCATAAGTAATACAGTTTGGCACCGTGTTGAACAAGATGTGGCTGCTGCCGTCTTGGTGCTGCAGGCCTTCACCGTTCAATGTTGTACGGCCAGCCGTACCACCCACTAAGAAGCCACGCGCTTGGCTGTCACCAGCGGCCCACACCAAGTCACCCACACGTTGGAAACCAAACATAGAGTAATAAATGTAGAACGGAATCATCGGCTCATTGTTGGTTGAGTAGCTAGTCGCTGCTGCTACCCATGACGCCATGGCGCCTAGCTCGTTGATACCTTCTTGCAATACTTGGCCTTGTTTATCTTCGCGGTAGTAAGCCACTTGGTCCGCGTCTTGTGGCTCATATTTCTGGCCTTGGCTAGAGTAAATACCTACCTGACGGAACAAGCCTTCCATACCAAAAGTACGGGCTTCGTCTGGAATAATTGGCACAATGCGTTTGCCAATTTTCTTGTCTTTTAACAGCGCGGTTAGTACGCGTACAAACGCCATGGTGCTTGAAATTTCACGCTCGCCTGAGCCTTTCGTTACCGCTTCAAAGGCTTTCAGCGATGGAATTTCTAGCTCAACGTTGGTGGTTGGCGTACGCTTCGGCATGAAGCCACCTAGCGACTCACGGCGCTCGCGCATGTACTTCATTTCTTCGCTGTCTTCAGGGAACTTGTAGAACGGAATGTCTTCAAGCTCGCTGTCTTTAATTGGAATGTTGAAACGGTCACGGAAGTGCTTAATGGCTTCCATGTCCATTTTCTTCACTTGGTGGGCAATGTTTTTACCTTCGCCCGCTGCGCCCATGCCATAACCTTTCACGGTTTTCGCCAAGATAACCTGTGGACGACCTTTGGTGTTCACTGCTTTGTGGTAAGCCGCGTACACTTTCATTGGGTCGTGGCCACCACGGTTTAAGCGCCAGATGTCTTCGTCAGTCAGGTTCGCTACCATGGCTTTTGTTTCTTCAGTTTTACCGAAGAAATGCTCACGCGTGTACGCGCCGCCTTTGGCTTTGTAGTTTTGGTACTCGCCATCGACGCTGCTTTGCATAATGTCGGCCAACTTGCCTTCGGTGTCGCGATACAATAGAGGGTCCCAATAACGACCCCAAATAACCTTGATCACTTCCCAACCAGCACCACGGAAGGTGCCTTCAAGCTCTTGAATAATCTTGCCGTTACCACGCACAGGGCCGTCAAGACGCTGCAAGTTACAGTTCACAATAAAGGTTAGGTTATCTAGGCCTTCGCGGGTTGCTAAGCCAATAGCACCTAAGCTTTCTGGCTCGTCCACCTCGCCGTCACCTAAGAAGCAGTAAACACGCTGATTTGAGCAGTCTTTTATGCCACGGTCGGTTAAGTACTTCAGGTAACGGGCTTGGTAAATTGCCTGCATTGGGCCAAGGCCCATGGATACCGTTGGAAACTGCCAAAAATCTGGCATTAAATGCGGGTGCGGGTAAGAAGGAATACCTTTGCCGTCCACTTCTTGACGGAAGTTGTTCAGCTGTTCTTCGCTAATACGGCCTTCTAAGTATGCGCGGGAATAAATACCCGGGCTTGCGTGACCTTGAATAAACAAGAAGTCACCGCCGTCTTGGTCGGTCGGAGCACGGAAGAAATGGTTAAAGCCAACATCGTACAACATGGCTGACGACGCAAAACTTGAAATATGACCACCAAGCTCAAGTTCTTTTTTCGAGCCGCGTAATACCATGGCCAACGCGTTCCAACGAATCGCAGAGCGAATGCGGTGCTCAATGGTGCGGTTGCCCGGCATTTCTGGCTCTTGGCTAGCAGGAATAGTATTCAAGTACGCAGTGGTTGCGTTGTATGGCAAATACGCACCGCTGCGGCGCGCTTTTTCAATTAACGATTCGAGTAAGAAGTGCCCGCGTTCGGCGCCGTCTTGTTCCAACACCACCTCGAGGGCGTCAAGCCACTCGCGCGTTTCTTGCGGGTCGATGTCGTTTTGTAAATGGTCAGTCATACTTCTGTCCTTACCCTTGCTGAGTTCGGCGTAGCGACCGCTGAATTCGTGACTGTTCACGATTCGAGGTGAGCAACGCATGTTCAATATAGGCTAGCAACTGATGACAAGCTTCGCGCGCCTGTTCGGGTTCACCAGCCGAAATAGCAGCAACAACCTGCTGCCGATGTTCGTGTAATTGCTGCATAACACCCGGCTTGTGCGCGAGGTCTTGCAGGTTCTGAAGAATATTTTTCTGCAACAGTGGCAACATACTGCGTACCAAGTGCAATAAGATCACATTGTGTGAGGCTTCGGTAATGCGCAAGTTAAACTCGGTTAATGCCTGCGCTTGTGCGGCCAGCTCCGTACCTGGCTCTTGCTTGAGCGCCGCAAACGCCGCTTGAATGGCTTCCATATCTGCCGGCGTACCGCGCATGGCAGCATAGTACGAACTAATGCCCTCTAGCGCGTGGCGAAACTCGAGCAAATCAAATTGTGACTCAGGGTGCTGCGCCAGCAAATCCAGCAGTGGCTCGGCAACACGCTCTTGCATGTTATCGCACACATAGGTACCACCACCTTGACGGCGCTCAACTAAACCACGCGCTTCAAGTTTTTGAATAGCTTCACGCAAACTCGGCCGCGACACTGAAAATTGGGCAGCCAAATCACGCTCCGAGGGCAATCGGGCCCCGGCTTCCAGGGTTCCGTCCACGATCATGGCTTCTATGCGTTCCATAATCACGTCGGATAATTTTGTCTGTTGTATGCGCTGAAATGTCATTTGTAACGTCAAACCCGATATTAGCTATTGGATATTAGATATTGGAAAAATCAAAGTTCCTGTTCGGTGCTCAGAGTTCTAAAAGCGCCTCAAATATCTAATATCTAATATCTAACAGCTAATATCGTCGTTGCTTTTGCCTTTGGTCATACCAATGAACCAATATTCTAGATCAGGGTTCGGCAAAACCCAAGCACAAACTGCCTAAACCCATCCACCGATCGTTAACAGAGCAACAAAAACGATATATAACAACAAGTTACGCTTAACCATTGCTACAGTGGTCAGAGCAGTTAGATCTTCGGCTTGCTCAGCGACTTTGGTGAGCGCTATGAAGTTATTTTGTGGCTTGTTGCCCACAGAGTTCAGCCATACTGCGGCCGCTTTTGAGAAATTACCAACCAATAAGAAGCCGAGCGTCATTAGCCGCGTCGGTAACCAGTTAATAATTTGGTTGGCCAATTCCCAGCGCGGGCTGCGGCTGTGGCGCATGTCGCGCAAAGTGGCATAAACAAGTGCGCCGGTAATGCCGAACAGCACAAAGTAAGTCAGCACCGCAAAGTAGTGGCGCAGATGAATCCATAATAAAAGGTGCTCAACCGGTGCATCTTCGGTGCGCCCAGCAGCTTGTTGAAGTTTCTTTAGTTGCTCAGCTTGTTCGGCATCGTCTTCTTCGGCAACCGCTTCTAAATAATGTTTATAAGCTTTGCGTGCATCCGGTGCTTGAATGGCCACGAGCACTCCTGCGGCACTCACTAGAAACGAAAGTAACGTGCTTCCCACTAACAGCAGCACAAAACCAATGGCCAACGCCGGAATAATGGCCCACAACACCTGGCCTAAGTCATGTTGGCGCCAGCCTTGTAGCTGGGAGCTTTTCACTTGCCAGTGTTGCCAACGCAAAATAATGCGACGCCAGTGAAAATTGCGGGTAATTTCCAACGTTCGCTCGAGCGAATAAGCAAGCAAAATAGCCAACAAGTACATGCGTGTTTATACCTTCTTTGTCAAATTATCGTTCAACAAGTGTTTGAACCGTGACCAGTCAAACGCTGGGCCTGGGTCAGTTTTGCGCACCGGCGCAATATGTTCGTGCCCTACTATACGATGCCGCGTCAAAGCCGGATAGTGATCAATAAGTTGTCGGGCCACTTCGGCTAAGCGTTCATATTGCTTTTGAGTGTAGGGTGTGGTGTCGGTTCCCTCAAGTTCAATGCCAATGGTAAAGTCATTGCAACGGCGCCGACCACAATAATTAGAGCGTCCCGCATGCCAAGCGCGGCGGTGAAATGGAACATATTGTATAAGCTCGCCATCGCGACGTATTAAACAATGCGCCGAAACACGTAAGCCTTCAAGAATAGCGAAATCTGGGTGCGCCGTGGTGTCTAGCGTGCCCATGAATAGCTCATCAATATAGGGCCCGCCGAACTCACCGGCCGGCAAACTAATACCGTGCACCACTAACACACTGATGTCGGTAGCGTCTGGGCGTTCATCCGCGTGAGGCGACTCGCGCTGTATGGCTTGCTCAAGCCAACCGTTTTTAATCATTTGTCAGCTTCGCTTGAATCAGAGTTAGTCAAAATACGATGCGGTAACATGCGCTGGTGCAGAATACCGTGAACAACTAACATATTGCTTTTCACTCGGTAAAAAATAGTATGACTGGCAACTGAATACATTCTCATTGAATATTCTAACTTAGTGTTCGGTTTGCCTAAATTAGGAAATTCGCTGAGTAAATTAAGAGCTGCTTCAATCCGTTGGTTATATAAGTGAGATTGCTCAGTGCCCCATTGAGCTAACGTATACTCTTGAATTTTTAAGAGATCACCTAATGCTTTTGACGTAAGTTTATAGCTCAGCATTTGTCATACTTACCAGC
Organism: Gammaproteobacteria bacterium; assembly: GCA_018222985.1. Classification (GTDB taxonomy): domain Bacteria; phylum Pseudomonadota; class Gammaproteobacteria; order Enterobacterales; family Alteromonadaceae; genus Pseudidiomarina. Next base: position 132,733 of record JAAEZG010000002.1, on the reverse strand, counting down.
TCGAATATCCGCAAATACGGCTGGGCCATCATGCAGATCGCCATCGCGCTCTTGTTGCAGCGAAACCTCAAGTTGAGCTTTAAGCGAAGCTAGCTTCATCTTTTCAATCATTTCATATTCCTCCATGGAAATAACTACCGCGACCGGCTTGTTATTCTTTGTGATTGTTATGGGCGTTCCTTGCACTTTCATAATGAGCTCTCCAAAGTGGGTTTTGGCTTCATTAGCTGTCATTGTTTTCATCATCACACCGTTTACTTCGTTCGATTTAAACGATATATAGCCTATGCGTTTACAATAAGCCAGTGAAACGCTCTCTTTTAACACGTTTGGCGCCGATCATTTTCAAATTGAGATATCGCGTATTGAGTGAGCCGTGCTTTTCGCAAACCATAAGTCGCAAACAACAAGTCTTAAGCGGAAACTACTGACTTGTGAGTTAAGCGCCACAGCCCTACAATAGGCACACTTTCGCATTGATGATCACCACCGAATAAAAAGGCACACCCATGGATACTCGAGTAGACCCCAGCCTGTTGGCAGCGGACCGTGAGCAGATGGTACAGCGCGCTCTGCAAGAAGATTTGAATGGACTCACTGCTGATTTGGATATTACCGCGCAGCTCATTCCGGCGGGCGAGCGAGCTCGGGCCACATTGATTACCCGCGAAGACGCAGTGATTTGTGGCGTGGATTGGGTCAACGAAGTATTTAAGCAACTTGGTGGCGAGGTTAACGTGACTTGGCATGTGACCGACGGTGACGACGTGGCCGCTGACAGCTTATTGTGCGAACTTGAAGGCCCAGCACGCGTCATCCTAACTGGCGAACGCACCGCCTTGAACTTTTTCCAAACCTTATCGGGCGTTGCCACAACCACCGCGCACTATGTCCGCCACTTAGAGGGCAGCAATACGCGCCTGCTCGACACCCGTAAAACCATTCCAGGCCTGCGCACCGCATTAAAGTACGCCGTTGTCTGCGGTGGTGGGTTTAATCATCGTATTGGTTTGTACGACGCCTACCTAATAAAAGAGAACCACATTATGGCTTGCGGCGGCATTGCACAAGCAATTGCGCAGGCGCGAAAGCTCAATCCGGGCAAACCGGTAGAAGTGGAAGTAGAAAATTTAAGCGAATATGACGATGCGCTTAAGGCCGGAGCTGATATCATCATGCTTGATAACTTCCCTTTACAGGATATTTACACAGCAGTAGAACAACGTACAGGTCAGACCCGCTTAGAAGTGTCCGGAAACATAACCGATAAGCGTTTGAAAGAATTAGCGTTAACTGGAGTGGACTTTATATCTTCCGGCGCTATAACAAAAAATATACAGGCTATTGACCTTTCTTTAAGGTTTCAAAAACTTTAGGTATTGACGAAATAAAATGTTCTGCTATGTTTTAACTGCAATGCGCAACTAAGTACCAGAAATGGGCTTAGCTGCCAGGCACGCTTTAAAAGGCAAAGCCACCGAGAGGTGGTGACGCAAAACCTCCGGTCCAACTAGTTGGCATTAGCCAAGTAGCGGATAGCGGGGCTGCAGGCTAAAGTCTGGTGGGTTGAAGTAGCTTTCCGATGTATGTCGACAAAGCAATACCACTTGTTCTTTCGGCTGATGCAGATGACTTGTTTGGTTCACTTTTGGTGGCCACCAAGTGCTGTAAGCATCTGGTTGCTACTTTAAATGGACTACAACAACAACTAATAAGTTCGAAAATACTTTCGGGAGATATTTCATGAAAGCGCAAGTACAAAAAGGTTTTACCCTAATCGAGTTGATGATCGTTGTTGCGATTATCGGTATTTTGGCCGCTGTTGCAATTCCTATGTACAGCGATTACACACAACGTGCTAAAGCTTCTACTGGTTTAGCTGCATTGGCAAACTACAAAACTACCGTGGCAATGTGCTATCAGACTAAAGGCACGTTGACTGGTTGTGATGCCTCTACTGATGCTATCCCTGAATCTAGCGATGGTGCAGGTGATGGCGTAGCAGCAAACATCACACCAATTCCTAAGGCAGTCACAGCAGCAGGCGTAGTAAACGGCCTTGTTGATGCCGATGTTTCGAATGGTATCATTGAAGCAACTTTAGAAGCGATGAGTGCCGACGGTGAGGGAGCGCCTAGCGCAAACATCGAGGTGACGTTAACTCCAACACCTTCAGCTGCTGGTGGTGTTTTGACTTGGACGATTCGTTGTTCTGACCACGCTGTTGGTTCACGAGTAGACGGCTGTACCGGCCCATTAAGCTAAGCATTCGTTGAATATAAAACTCGACTGAGTAATATTTTGAATATGCCCCTTGGAGTTATTTCTAAGGGGCATAATTATCTGGCTTAAATAGGTAAATCATGCTGCATCATTCCCTCGCGGCGCTGCTGCTGCGTGACAAACTCATTCCCGAAGATAAGCTCACCCGTTGTAGTGAGTATGCTTGGGAAAATAAGCTGCCATTTAGTGCCTGTTTAGTTGAACAAAAGCTTATTTCGCCAAGCGAACTTGCCAACTTCTGTTATCTTGAATCAAACGCCCCCTGGCTTGATCTTGACGCTTTTAACCCAGACTTTCTGCCGCAAGAATTCATCAACGAGCGATTAATTCGTAAAAACCATGCACTGCCGTTGTACATGCGCGGTAACGTACTGTATGTGGCGGTTTCTGACCCAACTCGTATTGAAACGCTGGACGAATTCCAGTTCCGCACGCGCATGCAAACTGAAGCGGTGTTGGTGGAAGAGAGCAAGCTGCAGAAGCTGATTGATACGGTTTTAGAAAATGAGTCATCAGCGCTAGGGGTGACCGCAGAAGACGAGCAAGAACTGCGAGACATTGATGCGACAGAGGAACGTCAAGACGACACCGGTGCGGTTAGTGCAGATGTAAAAAACGATGCGCCGATTGTTATATACATTAACAAAATGCTGTTAGATGCCATTAAGCGCGGTGCGTCGGACTTACACTTTGAACCTTACGAACAAGAATACCGCATTCGGTTTCGTATTGACGGCGTGTTGCATGAAATTGCCAAGCCGCCGGTGCAACTTGCGGGCCGTATTGCCGCGCGTTTAAAGGTGATGTCGCAGCTGGATATTGCCGAGCGCCGTTTGCCGCAAGATGGCCGTATTAAGCTTAAGCTCTCAAAGCATAAAGCCATAGATTTCCGGGTAAGTACCCTGCCAACGCTGTACGGCGAAAAAATTGTATTGCGTATTTTGGACGCCGCCGCGGCCATGATTGGTATCGAGTCGCTTGGTTACGAGCCCGATCAGCAAAAGCTTTACGAAGAAGCCCTTGAGAAGCCGCAGGGGATGATTTTGGTCACCGGCCCGACAGGTTCAGGTAAAACCGTATCACTGTATACCGGTTTGAATATTCTGAACACGCCGGAGCGAAATATCTCCACTGCGGAAGATCCGGTTGAAATTAACCTTGTGGGTATTAACCAGGTACAAATTAACGTCAAAGCTGGTTTAACTTTTGCCGATGCATTGCGCTCGTTCTTGCGCCAAGACCCGGACGTGGTCATGGTGGGTGAGATTCGTGACTTGGAAACCGCAGAAATTGCCATTAAAGCCGCGCAAACGGGTCACTTGGTACTTTCGACCTTACACACCAACTCGGCGGCAGAAACCTTAACCCGTTTAATGAACATGGGTGTACCGGCTTATAACATTGCCGGCTCGGTCACACTCATTATTGCGCAGCGCTTGGCGCGCCGTTTATGCAACCAATGCAAAGCCGAAGAAAAGCTACCGGCCGAAGAAATGCGCCGCCAAGGCTTTAGCGAAGAACAAATTCAAACCAACACCATATTTAAAGCCGTGGGTTGTGACCAGTGTACTGGCGGTTACAAGGGCCGTACCGGTGTGTACGAGGTCATGCCGATTACGCCAAACATAGCCGACTTGATTATGGAAGGCTCGTCATCATTAGACATAGCCAAACAAGCCCGTGAAGACGGTATTAACTCATTGCGCCAATCGGCGCTGTTAAAAGTAACTGCGGGCATTATTAGTTTGGCTGAAGCCAACCGCGTCACGAATTTCTAATTATAATAATTTAGCTAACTTTCTTATAAGCAGGTGCAGTAATGGCGAAGAAACCGCAAGCCGTGAAGGAAATCACCGAATTCGCATGGACAGGCATTAATAAGCGCGGCCAAAAAGTAAAAGGCCTGATGCGCGCAGACAACGATCGTGTGGTGCGCTCACGTTTACGCGACCAAGGCGTGATGCCTAAAAGCGTGAAGAAGAAAGGCAAATCGTTATTTGGCAATAAGAAAATTACCGGCGGCGACATAGCGCTATTCACCCGCCAAATCGCTACTATGTTGAGCGCTGGCGTACCTTTGCTGCAGTCGCTGGAAATGGTCGCCAAGGGCGTCGAAAACCCGAAAATTCGTGACTTAATGCTAACTATCGCCAACGATGTTGGCGCCGGCTCGCCTTTAGCCTCGGCATTGCGCAAGCACCCGACTATTTTCGATACCTTGTATTGCGACTTGGTGGATTCCGGCGAGCAATCAGGCTCGTTAGAAACTATTTTTGACCGTATCGCCACCTACCGCGAAAAGTCAGAAGCGCTCAAAGCAAAAATCAAGAAAGCTTTGGTGTACCCAGCGTCCGTTATTGTGGTGGCCTTGGTGGTGACCATTATCTTGCTTGTGTTCGTGGTACCACAATTTGAAGCGGTATTTAAAGACTTCGGTGCCGAGTTGCCTGCTATGACCCAGTTTGTGGTGTCATTGTCGGAAATTGTGCAGGAATATTTCTTATATGTTGCGGCGGCGCTGGTCGTTGCCGGATGGTTATTTAAGCGTGCCTATGGTAAAAGCCAAAACTTGCGCGACAAGGTCGACGCCATTTCATTGAAAGTACCCGTCATTAAAGAAATACTCAACAAAGCCGCAGTTGCGCGCTTTGCACGCACGCTATCTACCACCTTTGCCGCCGGTGTGCCGTTAATTAACGCCTTAGAGTCAGCCGCAGGAGCCTCAGGTAACGCGGTATATCGCGATGCTATTTTCCGGATTCGCGACGAAGTCACCTCAGGTATGCAAATGAATACCGCCATGCAGTCGCAAGACTTATTTCCAACCCTAGCAGAACAAATGGTGTTTATTGGGGAAGAATCTGGCTCACTCGATGATATGCTAGCTAAAGTCGCCAGTATATATGAGCGCGAAGTGGACGACTTAGTGGATAACTTAACCGCGCTGCTTGAACCGATGATCATGGTGGTGATAGGTGTGCTTGTAGGTGGTTTGATTGTCGCCATGTACTTGCCAATCTTCTCACTCGGTAAAGTGGTTAGCTAAGGAACAACATCAATGGAATTGATTTTAGACTACCCCGCCCACACGGCTTGGGTAACGGCCTTCGGCCTTGCTTTGGGCTTAGTTGTGGGCAGCTTTTTAAACGTGGTTATTGGCCGCTTTCCGGTAATGATGCAGCGCCAGTGGCAAAAAGAGTGTGCGGAAGTTGCCGGCATTACGCCTGAGCCTCAGCCAACCTTCAATTTAGCGACGCCCGGCTCACATTGCCCGAAATGCAAAACCGCCATCAAGTGGTATGACAATATTCCAGTCATTAGCTGGCTAATACTTAAAGCCAAGTGTCGCGCTTGTCATACAAAAATTAGCGTACGTTATCCGGCCATCGAACTGCTAACTGGCATTATTTTCGCGACTATTGTGTGGCAACTCGGCTTCACCTTCACCACCTTCGTGTATTTGTGGTTAGCTTGCTTGCTCATTAGCATGTTCTTTATAGATGCTGACCACATGCTTCTACCCGACCAAATGACCTACCTGATGCTGTGGACAGGGCTAGGTTTTGCCATGTATAGCGGTCACATACCGCTGCAGGACGCCGTGATAGGTGCCATAGCCGGCTATTTAGCCCTCTGGAGCGTGTACTGGGCGTTTAAATTGCTTACTGGCAAGGAAGGTATGGGGTATGGCGATTTTAAGCTGCTAGCAGCCTTTGGCGCGTGGCATGGTTACCAAATGCTGCCAGTTACGGTTATTGCATCCGCCGCCAGCGGTGCAGTTATTGGTATTATTTGGCAGCAAGTTAATCGCAACAAGCAAGGGCAGCCTATTCCGTTTGGTCCGTTTTTGATTTGTGGTGGTGTTATTGCCATGCTGTGGGGCGAAGAACTCCTTCGTAGCTACCTGAACTGGGTGCACGGCTAATGTTTGTTGTAGGCGTTACCGGCGGTATAGGCAGCGGCAAAACCACCGTAACCGACCTATTCTACCAACAAGGTATTGATGTAGTTGATGCCGACGTTATTGCTCGCGGCATTATGGCCCCCGGCTCAGAGGCGCTTGAAGCGGTAAAGCAACGGTTTGGCGAGCAGGCATTAAACCCAGATGGTAGTTTACATCGCGCCTGGTTACGCGAACGCATTTTTGCCCACCCAGAAGACAAAACTTGGCTAAATAACCTAACCCACCCGCTGGTGCGCGAACAATTGTTGCAGCAATTAGCGCAAGCTCAGTCGCCTTATGTGATCTTGTCTGCGCCGCTGTTGGTTGAAAACCGCCTTACCCAATTATGCGACCGCGTATTGGTGGTGGATGTTAGCGAAGCGACACAAGTAGCGCGCACGGCCACGCGTGACAATACCAGTGCTGAGCAAGTGCAGGCCATTATTGCCGCCCAAGCCAGCCGCGAGCAACGTTTAGCCGCTGCCGATAACGTTATAGACAACAATGGCGCGGTGGAAGAGCTGCCCAAGCAGGTTGAAAAATTACACGAAATTTACTTACGCTTAGCTGCCAATAAACAAGCAACTCGTTGAAACTTCAAAATAAGCAGCTATTATAGGCTCATGTACATACATTACCGAGCTCATGGATAACAATAATAATAACGGCACCATAGACTACGAATATCCGCTTTTAGAGCGGGTACGCACTTATCTGCGCCTTGAGCATATATTACAGGCGTTGCAGCCTGCTACGCCTGTTACTCAGCAAAACTACACTCGCTATTTTAGTGCCTTGTTCGCTATTTTGGATTTATGCGAGCGCAGCGACGTACGAACTGATGTGCAAAAAGATCTTGAGCGCCGCAAAGGCCAACTGAAAGTATGGGCCCAGCACCCAGACGTAAACCAAGAGCAATTGCAGCAAACCATTGCACAGGTTAATCAGGCATTGGCTGCTATTCAGCCGTTAAACCGCGTAGGCAGCAGTTTGAAGCAAGACCGTTTGCTGAGTGCGATTCGTCAACGGTTTGCAATGCCCGGCGGCACCTGCAACTTCGACGTGCCACAGCTACATTATTGGCTGAATCAACCGCAACAGGTACGCGACAATGACGCTGCGCGTTGGTGGAATGAGCTTGCCGTATTAGTGGGTGGGCTTACGCTAGAGCTAGAACTAATGCGCGGCCAAGCGCGCTTTGAAAAGGTTACGGCGGTAAACGGTATGCTGCAGGAAAGTACCGAGCCGTTAAGCTTACTGCGCATAAGAGTAAGCGCTGATTTACCTGCTTACCCCGTTATTTCTGGCCACAAGCAACGATTTAATATTCGTTTTTTGCGCTACGAGCCGGAAAATGCCCGCGCGTCCTTTGATCAAGATATTGAGTTTGGTTTAGCGCTCTGCCCTTAAGGGTTGCGGCGCAAAAAGTCTTGTAAACAGTCAATAATCGCCACGTTCGCTTCTGGAAACTGGTACGCATCAAGCTGATGCACCGGTACCCATACCCATTCTTGCCCCTCTTTTTGACGAACTTCACCATGAAAGTGCGTCACCATCCACACATCAAGTAACACATGTTTGTCAGGATAATCAAAGGTAATAGCGGTTAGCGGGGAGGCCTCCTGCACGGCAATGTTACATTCTTCATGCAACTCGCGACATAAGGCTTGATAGACATCTTCGTGAGCTTCAACTTTGCCCCCAGGAAACTCCCATTTGTCCCCTTGGTGTAAATGCGCATGACGGCGGCTAATAAACACGGCGCCGTCGGGGTTTTGAATCACCCCAACGGCCACGTGTACACGTTTAGATTTTGCCATGGCAATGTTTGTATTTTTTACCTGACCCACACGGGCACGGCTCATTGCGGCCGACATCTGGCTTCGCTTGCGCTGGCCCTTGGCCCGCTGCACTGTCGCTCCCGCTGGTTGGCGTGCTTTCGTGTTGAAACTCTTTTTGCTGTGCCGCTTCTGACGCGCGACGCTTGGCTTCTACAGCTTCAACGTCTTCTTCGGCGCGCACGCGCACTTTGCTTAAAATAGTGATCACTTCAAGCTTCAAGGCCTCAAGCATGTCAGCGAATAACTCGAACGCCTCACGCTTGTATTCTTGTTTTGGGTTTTTCTGTGCATAGCCACGTAGATGAATACCCTGGCGCAGATGGTCCATGGCAGCCAAGTGTTCTTTCCAGTGCATGTCGAGGCTTTGTAGCATAATGGTCTTTTCAAACTGGCGAATAACTTGCTCGCCAACCATCTGCTCTTTTTCTTCGTATGCTTGAACCAGCGAGCCAAGAATACGCTCGCGCAGAATTTCTTCATGCAACTTAGCGTCTTCGTCAAGCCACTTCGCCACTGGCAAGTCGACTGCAAAGTCAGCGCGCAGACGTTCTTCCAAGCCTGCTACGTCCCACATTTCAATCAGTGAGCCAGGCGGAATGTATTCGCTAATCACGCGTTCAATAACGTCTTCGCGAATTACCTTAATGGTTTCTGAAATGTCGCCTTCGTCAAGCAGCTCATTGCGTTGCTCATACACCACTTTACGTTGGTCGTTGGCGACGTCGTCGTATTCTAGTAGCTGCTTACGAATATCGAAGTTACGGCCTTCTACTTTACGCTGAGCGTTTTCAATGGCGCGGCTTACCCACGGGTGTTCAATGGCTTCGCCACGCTTCATACCAAGGCGCTTCATCATGGTTGCCATGCGCTCAGAGGCGAACATGCGCATGAGTGAGTCTTCAAGCGACAAGTAAAAACGTGACGACCCTGGGTCACCTTGGCGGCCTGAACGACCACGTAACTGGTTATCAATACGGCGTGATTCATGGCGCTCGGTACCAATAATATGCAAGCCGCCCGCTTCAATCACCGCGTCATGACGTTCTTGCCATGCTGCTTTCACTTGCTCAATTTTTTCTGAGCTTGGCTCGTTCAACTCGGCAATTTCAGTTTGTAAGTTACCGCCCAATACAATGTCAGTACCACGACCGGCCATGTTGGTAGCAATAGTCACCGCACCTGGCAAGCCGGCTTGCGCAACAATTTCAGCTTCACGGGCGTGGAACTTAGCATTCAACACGTTATGTGGAATTTTCTTCTTCTTCAACAAACGTGACAGCAGCTCTGAAGACTCAATCGAAATGGTACCCACCAACACTGGGCGCTTAGCTGTGCGACATTCTTCAATGTCGGCGACAATGGCTTCGTATTTTTCTTCCGCGCTAATAAAGATTAAGTCGGCGCGGTCGTCACGAATCATCGGGCGGTTAGTAGGAATAACAACTGTTTCTAAGCCATAAATTGATTGAAATTCAAAGGCTTCAGTGTCTGCAGTACCGGTCATACCCGCTAGCTTGGTGTATAAACGGAAATAGTTCTGGAAGGTAATCGACGCCAATGTTTGGTTTTCATTCTGAATTTTCACACCTTCTTTAGCTTCAATAGCTTGGTGTAAACCTTCAGACCAACGGCGGCCTTCCATAGTACGGCCGGTGTGCTCATCAACGATAACAATTTGGTCGTCTTTGACGATGTAATCAACGTCTTTTTGGAACAAATGATGCGCGCGCAATGCTGCATTCACGTGGTGCAGCAAGGTAATATTTGCCGCTGAGAACAACGAGTCATCTTCGGCCAGCATACCGCGTTCTTTTAGAATTTCTTCCACGTGTTCTTGACCGTTTTCGGTCATGTGCACCTGCTTCGACTTCTCATCGATAGTGAAGTCGCCTTCACCGCGCTCTTCTTCGGTGTCTTCTTTTTCTTGCTGTTGTAGCAACGGGACAATGTCATTCATTTTGATGTACATGTCCGAGCTATCTTCAGCGGCGCCAGAAATAATCAATGGCGTACGCGCTTCGTCAATTAAGATAGAGTCAACTTCATCGACAATGGCGTAGTTTAATTCGCGTTGAACGCGATCTTGCGGGCTAAACGCCATATTGTCGCGCAAATAGTCAAAGCCAAACTCGTTGTTGGTACCGTAGGTAATGTCGGCCGCGTAGGCTGCGCGTTTATCTTGCGGGTTCATACCCGGAATATTAAACGCAACGGTTAACCCAAGAAACTCAAACAGCGGGCGGTTGGTTTCCGCGTCACGACGTGCTAAGTAGTCGTTCACCGTAACAATGTGAACGCCCTTGCCGCTTAATGCATTCAGGTAGGCCGACAAGGTCGCGGTTAAGGTTTTACCTTCACCGGTACGCATTTCCGCAATGCGGTTGTCGTTTAAGATCATGCCGCCAACCAACTGCACATCGAAATGGCGCATATTGAAAACGCGTTTTGACGCTTCACGCACTGTGGCAAAGGCTTCAACCAGCAAATCATCTAAGTTTTCGCCCTGTTCAATACGCTGCTTAAATTCGACTGTTTTTTGTTTGAGTTCTTCGTCGCTGAGCGTTTCAAACTCTGGCTCGATGGCGTTGATTTGTTGAACTTTTTTCTGCAGACCTTTGAGGATACGGTCGTTGCGGCTACCAAATACCTTACGAAATAGACTACCTAACATGTGAGTTTTAGTTCCTGTTGTAACAACCGTGACGCTTAGTCAGCGTCACGATAGACAAATTTGTATGGGTCAATTTGACGATTATTACGCAATACTTCGTAATGAACATGAGGCCCGGTTGAGCGGCCCGTACTGCCGATAAGCGCAATTTTTTGCCCGCGCGTTACCACATCGCCTTCTTTCACCAACAATTCTTTACTATGACCATAACGGGTTTTTAAACCGCCGCCGTGGTCAATCTCAATAAGTTTACCGTAACCTGAACGCTCGCCGGCCCATGTGACAACACCTGCACCGGTAGCAAACACGCCAGCCCCTTCGTCCAGGCTGGCAAAGTCTAACCCCTTGTGCATGGCTGGTTGGCCATTAAACGGGTCTTTACGAATACCGTACTGTGACGACAGCCAACCCGAGTCAATTGGGCGGCCCGCGATGTAGCTCTCTGCTGAGATATGGTGACTCATCATCACAGACTCAAGTAGGGCAAGTTGTTTTTGTTTATCTGACAGCTGGCCCATCATGTTTTCGATTTGTTCAATCACATCACGGCCGTCAACACGTGGCGCATCTAAAATGGACGCCTCTGGGCCACCCATCATGTCGCCTTGTGATTCGGTAAAGGCAAATTCACCGTTGTCGAGGTCGGCAACCGATGCTAATCGCTGCCCAAGTGCATCTAAACGACGAAGTTGTGACTGCATCTCGCCTAAGTAGATCGTCATTGCGGTAAGCTTTTTCTCTGTTTCGTTTTTTAGCTCACGAACAACTTCTTGCTGTGCGGCAAGGGCTATCTTCTCTTCGGTAATTTTCGCTTGCGCGGCTTTCACGTCAAGCTGTGCCGGTGCCCAGGGTTTAGCCATCGCCACCGCGCCAAGCGCAGCTAGGCCGGCCAGCGACAACATCCGTCGACGGCTTAGCTCGAAGCTGAATTTTACTTTGGAGCCTCGGTAGAAGACTGTTAAACTCATGCAATCTCTCGCTGCGTATTATTATTTATGGCACGTAAACGACCACGCGATATACAACAATTGTTCGGCCGCCAACGCTTAGCGCGTTTTACAGACTTTACCGAGCAATACCAACTCTGGCAACAGCAATTGCAACATTGTTTTGATGCATTGCAGCTGTCGCCTATGTTGGCACATTGTAAAGTGGTGTCTGTTCGTGCTCACACCCTCGTGCTAGAAGTATCTTCGGCTGCCTTGGCAAGCCGCTTGAAACAACAGCAACGCCGCATTATAACGCATTTTCAATCGGAATCTACGGGCGATATCTCACAGCTTGACGTGCGGGTGCGGCCAAGCCTTGGTGCAAGTAAGCCAATACCTACACAATCGAAACCCCAAGTAGATAAAATACCTGAAGATTCGGTATCATCGGGCACACCGATGAATGAGGCTCAAAAGGCTGCAAAACAGTTACGTGAACAAGCTGAATTGTGCGAAGAACCATTGCGTTCGCAGTTATTAGCACTTGCCGACAAGTATGAATCCTAATCGAAGCAGTTATCTTTCTCTCAATAAAACGAGTTAAAGACCAATTTAGCTTTCAACTGGACGCTTAACTTCTTTCAATTAGACGAGTCAAAACTTTCAATTGGCCGCCGCAGTGGTTACACTTAGCCGAATCTAATCGATATCCTCAGGGACTAGAAAATATGCATGACTATTATCCGCGTTTTGCAGAAGAATTGGTCAGGGACGCAATAGCCGATACACCAGTTGTATTGATCCATGGCTCTCGTCAAAGTGGAAAAACGACCCTAGCAAAAAAAATTGGCAACCCGCTTGGTTATTACTATGTGAGCTTTGATGACGCAAACCAACTCAATGCCGCAAAAGCTGACCCTGTAGGGTACATTCGTGCACTACCCAAATACTGTATTCTTGATGAAGTTCAGCGGGTACCTGAGCTTTTTACTGCAATCAAAGCAAATGTCGATACCAATCGCGTTGCTGGACGTTTTATCCTGACAGGGTCGGCAAATGTTCTTTTATTACCAACATTATCTGATTCACTTGCCGGCCGAATGGAGATCATTCATCTGCGGCCACTATCGCAAGCCGAAATAGCCGGACACACTAGTCACACTATATTTGAGACCTTCATTGACGGCATAACTACTGCGTCTTTCCCTCCTGCACGGTTACGTCATGTCGGTTCAGAATTAAGTCATGTTATTAACGCGGGCGGTTACCCGCCTGCGCTGCTGCGAACAAATTCTAAGCGTCGGGCAGTTTGGTATCGAGATTATATCAGTACAATCATTCAGCGCGACGTCCGCGATATTTCAGCCATTCAAAACTTGGCAGTTTTACCTCGCTTATTAAAAGTAGCCGCGGGACAATCTGCGCGATTATTTAATGCCTCAGAACTTGCGGCACCATTTGCATTATCACGACCCACAATTAGTAGCTATCTTAGTTTGCTTGAGCAGCTATTTATTATTGAGCAACTAGAACCTTGGCATAACAATCGACTACTTCGCGCAGTTAAAACACCAAAGCTGCACTTTTTAGACACTGGTCTTGTTTGCTCGCTATTAGGTTTGGATAGCGAGGCGCTATATCGCGACCGAACTGTATGGGGGCAGCTATTAGAAACATTCGTACTTCAAGAGTTAAGAAAGCATGCAGATAAATATGACCCATCAATGAAGTTCTTTCACTTCAGAAATAAAGATAAAGTTGAGGTAGATATTGTCGTTGAATGTGGGGCCGAGATATTTGGCTTTGAAGTTAAGTCGTCAAGCACTGTCACCATTCAAGACTTCAAAGGTTTGAAGAAGCTTCAGCAGTCGGGCTCAGATACATTCCGCATCGGTGTCGTATTCTACGATGGCGATGCGGTATTGCCTTTCGGAGAGCAATTATATGCGGTTCCGATAAGTGTTCTGCTTGGCTAACCGCTAAAACTTTCTTAAGCCAAAGCAGGGGTGGCAAACGCAATTGGCGCAGTGGCTTCGTCGTCAAAGGTGACGAATTCCCACGCTTCTTGGTTCTGTAGTACCGCACGCAACAATTGGTTGTTTAGCGCATGGCCCGATTTAAATGCGCGCAAGTTACCCAAAATGGCATAACCGCCCATGTATAAATCGCCAATGGCGTCGAGTACTTTGTGCTTTACGAACTCGTCGTCGTAACGCAAACCGTCGCTGTTGAGAATACGGAATTCATCAAGCACTACGGCGTTGTCAAAGCTGCCGCCTAACGCAAGGTTATTGGCGCGCAACATTTCGATGTCTTTCATAAAACCAAAGGTGCGCGCGCGGCTGATTTCTTTGATGAAATTGCTGCTGCTAAAGTCAATACTCACCACTTGGCCAGTATCGGCAATGGCTGGGTGGTCGAAATCGATGGCAAAATCGATGCGAAACCCGTCATGGGGTAACAGTTCCGCCCATTTGTCGTCTTCTTCAACCCGAATCGGCTGTTTGATTTTGATAAACTTTTTCGCTGCGCCCTGCTCTTCAATGCCCGCGCTCTGTAGCAGGTAAATAAAGGGGTGAGAGCTACCGTCCATGATCGGAATCTCATGGCTATCAACTTCAATAATTAAGTTATCGATGCCCATTGCAGCAATAGCGGCCAATAAATGCTCCACTGTCGACACGCGCACATTGTCATCGTTGATCAGACAGGTACACATACGCGTATCCCGAACTAACTCAGCGTTAGCAGGAATATCAACCGCAGGGTTCAAGTCTACACGGCGAAACACCAACCCTGTATTCACAGGCGCTGGGCGCAGCGTTAGCTGAACCTTGTTGCCTTTGTGCAGGCCCACACCCGTGGTTGCAATAGGCTGTTTGATTGTACGTTGTTTAATCATGTCCGCTCTTCTTAATCTTAAAGTCAAAGAAGCCATTGAGTCTTTTGACTAGCAAAAGGCGCAATAGTTTACCGGATTATCTAAAAAACCGCAACATCTAGCTGTTCTTAATCGACTTATCAATGTTTAATCGACTTGGCGACGTAAAAACGCTGGAATATCCAGATAATCCATGTCTTTGCCTTGATTCGCCTGAGGCTTAGCTGCTGGTTTGCTGCTTACCACAGGGTCTTCTTCCATTGGCTCGTCATCAAGTTCCGGTTCCATTTTACGTGCTGTCGCAGCATTGCTGTAACCACCTTGCGGGGCACTTGGTGCGGTAGACGTACGCTGACCGTAGCTTGGCGCTGGCTCACGACGGTTCACCAGTGAAATATCTGGCTTTCGTTCGCCACCAATACCGGTTGCTACAACCGTGACGCGTAACTCTTCTGACATATCCATATCGATCACGGTACCCACAATCACTGTTGCGTTTTCAGACACGAAGCCTTTAACCACGTTACCGACAATTTCAAATTCTTCCATGCTCAGGTCCATGCCAGCGGTAATGTTTAACAACACACCACGTGCACCCGACAAGTCGATGTCTTCCAACAGCGGGCTGTTGATAGCCATTTCTGCGGCTTCTTGAGCACGGTCTTCACCACGCGCAATACCGGTACCCATCATGGCGGTACCCATTTCGCGCATTACCGCACGTACGTCTGCAAAGTCGACGTTGATCAGGCCGTCGCGGGTAATTAAGTCTGAAATACCTTGTACAGCGCCCAATAATACGTCGTTTGCCTTCGCAAATGCATCTAGCAGACTGGTGCCTTTACCTAAAACTTTCAAAAGTTTCTCGTTTGGAATGGTAATTAGCGAGTCAACGTTGCGCGCTAACTGGTCAATACCTTCTTTCGCCGCAGCCATACGGCGCTGACCTTCAAACGGGAATGGCTTGGTGACCACGGCCACAGTCAAAATACCGAGTTCGCGTGCTACTTCAGCCACCACTGGCGCCGCACCCGTACCGGTACCACCGCCCATACCGGCGGCAATAAAGACCATATCCGCACCTTGCAGCTGCTTGCGAATTTCATCGCGAGCTTCTTCTGCTGCTTGGCGACCAATTTCTGGGTTTGCGCCAGCACCAAGGCCTTTGGTGATGTCGGTACCCAATTGAATAGTTGAATGAGCGCCATGATTACGCAACGCCTGCGCATCGGTGTTGGCAACAATAAATTGCACACCCTCAATAGACTCATTAATCATATGTTTGACAGCGTTACCTCCGCCGCCACCGACGCCGATGACTTTAATCACCGCGTCTGTATCAAAGTTGTCGACTACTTCGAATACTTCAGACATGTTGTTTCTCCTTTAACCTGCTTATTGTACAACCCCTTAACAAATATCCAAAACGTTGTTTTGCTTAAAATTCGCCTTTGAACCAGCTCAGCAAACGTTTCCCCATACCTATAACGTTTGTTGTGCTCGCTTCTTGTTGGCGGTTTTGGACATCTTCCTGGCCATAACGTAGCAAGCCAACCGCTGTTGCATAGGTTGGATCTTGCACGTAATCGCTCAAGCCTTGCATACCAAGTGGCTCACCTAAGCGCACTGGCATTTGAAATATTTCTTCTGCAAATTCAATGGCGCCTTCCATGCGGCCGCAGCCACCGGTCAGCACAATACCTGCTGCAATTTGATCTTCTAAGCCGCTTTGGTTGATTTGGTCGCGAATTAATTCAAATAATTCTTGATAACGCGGCTCAACCACTTCGGCCAAAATATGACGTTGCATGGTACGCGATGGGCGCCCGCCTACTGACGGCACTTCAATGTTGTCGTCTTTGCTAACTAACTCGCGCAACGCACATGCATACTTGGTTTTGATTTCTTCGGCATGGTTCAGCGGGGTGCGGAATATTTTCGCTATATCGCTGGTTACCTGATTACCCGCAGCTGGTATCACCGCCGTGTGGCGCAGTACGCCGCCGGTATAAATATTGATATCAATAGTGCCCGCGCCCATATCAACCAACGCCACGCCAAGATCTTTCTCGTCTTCAGTAAGCACCGAGTAGCTAGAAGCCAACGCCGAGAAAATTAAACGGTCAACGGTTAAGCCACAACGCTCCACCGCTTTGACAATGTTCTTCGCCATGTCATTGGCACAGGTAATAATGTGCACTTTGGCTTCCATACGCACGCCCGACATACCAATCGGGCTTTTAATGCTTTCTTGCGAGTCGATAATAAATTCTTGCGGTAACACATGCAGAATACGGCGTTCTTGCGCAATGGGCACCGACTTGGCGGCGTGAATTACGCTGTCCACGTCATCTTGAGTCACTTCAGCTTCGTTAATTGGCACCATGCCTGACTCGTTTTGGCAGGCGATATGGCGGCCAGATATGTTCAAATACACCGAAGCCACACGACAATCGGCCATCAGTTCTGCTTCTTCAACGGCACGCTGAATAGACTGCACCACCAGGTTTAAGTCATTCACGCCGCCTTTATCCATGCCACGCGCAGCTGCCGCGCCTACGCCAATAACGCTAATTTCAGCGTCTGGCATAACCTCGCCAATTAGCGCAACCACCTTACTGGTGCCTATATCTAGCCCTACGACCATGTTGCGTTCTGCTGCTTTTGACATGTTTTTATGCTCTCTTTTTTATGTCCGCTTGTTGTGCTTGTTAACTCTGTTTCTATTGCTGTTTCCAGGCCACCGCAACGCCGGTGTCATAACGTAAATCGACATAATCAATCGGCTGTGTTTTGTGCCGAATAATTGTCGGGAACAAGTCAATAAATCGCTGTACTCGTTCCAATAACCCTTCGCGGCCAATGTGTAGCTTAATGCCTGACATTAACTCAACGTCCACGGCAAACCGCTCGGTTAAGGTTAACGCCACCACGGTGTGGCCGTTTAGTTCAAGCAATTCACGCACTTGCTGATATTGCTCGACGGTTTCTTTTACTGCGTGCTCGGGCCCAAATAACTTCGGCAATAGCACGTCAATTTCTGTTTTATCAACCTCAAACACTGTGCCTTCACGGGTGACTAACGCGTTCGGGCGTTGTTGTTCATTCCAGTGCCCCAGCGGCTGTTGCTCTACCACAAACACGCGCAAAATGTCGGGCCACTCTTTACGAACTGACGCTTGCGCTATCCACGGATGCGCTTCTAAGCGCTCGCGAATCGCATCCACATCAGCCGAGAAAAAACTCCCTAACGGCTTACCGGCTAACGCTTCTCGCACCTCTGTGCGGTCTAGATAATGCAGTTCGCCCTGCACTACCAAGCGCTTTAGCGGTACCTCGTTGGCATCCATGGCCACGTAATATAACGACACAGCTCCCGCTATCGCCCCAACGACTACGCTGATAAAAAAGCTAAAACCTAGCCAAAACTGCCAGCGTACTGCCGCCACTTTACACCTCGTTTTGTTCGAGTATGCGTCGCACTAATTGCTCAAAACTTAAGCCCACTGCTTTCGCTGCCATTGGCACTAAGCTTTTTGTGGTCATACCTGGAACCATATTGGCTTCAAGCAATTTAAAGTTTCCGTCTTTGTCACACATCACATCAATGCGGCCCCAGCCACGGCCTCCAAGCGCACGAAACGCGGTTACGGCTAGCTGCTCTAAGGCGCGTTCTTCCAGTTCACACAAGCCAGCTGGGCAGTGGTACTGCGTATCACCGGCTTGGTATTTGGCGTCATAGTCATAAAACTCGTGGGTCGACTGCACCCGAATAGCTGGCAATGCTTGGTCACCTAAAATAGAGACCGTGTATTCTGGCCCACTTAACCAACTTTCTACCAAGGCTTCGTTGTCATAGCGGTGCGCCAACGCTACTGCCTGTTCAAGCTCTTCGGCACTATTGGCTGGGCTCATGCCAATACTGCTGCCTTCTTGCGCGGGCTTCACCATGACTTTGCCACCGAGCTCATCAATCAGGCTTTCCCAATCGACGGCTTTGTCGCGCGTAATAACGGCGCTTGGTGCAACCGGTAGCCCAGCCGCTTGCCAAACTTGTTTGGTGCGTACTTTGTCCATGGCTAGCGCGCACCCTAACACGCCGCTGCCGGTATATGGAATGCCCAAATACTGCAATGCACCTTGAATGGTGCCGTCTTCACCGCCACGCCCGTGCAACACAACAAAGGCGCGCGCAAATTGTTCGCTAATAAGTGCCGTTAACGGCTGCTCTGCGGGGTCAAACGCATGGGCGTCAATGCCTTGCTGCTGTAACGCTGCAAGTACGGCTTGCCCAGAGCGCAACGATACTTCGCGCTCTGCTGAGTGGCCGCCACACAATACCGCGACCTTGCCGAACGAATTGCCCTGACTCATGCGCTTTGTTCTCCCTGGAGTAATTTGGTTTTTTCTCGTAGTGCTGCTGGTGCTAACTCAGTGGCAACAAGATCACGCGCTATGGCTGTGATATTGCCGGCCCCCTGCGCCAGCACAAAGTCATTGGGGCGTAATGCATCCGCGAGCACGGTGTATAGCTCGCTGCGATCACCCACATAAATGGGTTCGATTTTTCCGCGCAAACGAATTGCTCGCGCCAGTGCACGGCTGTCAGCACCAGTTACCGGCGCTTCACCAGCGCTGTACACGTCGAGTAACAGCAATACATCAACTTCACTAAGTACGGCGGCAAAGTCATCAAATAAGTCACGGGTGCGTGAATAACGATGCGGCTGAAAAGCCATCACAATGCGTCGCTCAGGCCAACCGGCCCGCGCAGCCGCTATGGTTGCAGCCACTTCCGACGGATGATGCCCGTAATCGTCGACCAACAGCACATCGCCTTGTTGGCCATCGTGCTCGCGAGCAAAGGCGCCTAGGTGCTCAAACCGACGGCCAATGCCGCCAAATTGCTCAAGTGCCGCAAATATTGCGTCATCGTTAAGGCTTTCGTCACTGGCCACGGCAATAGCCGCTAAAGCGTTAAGCACATTGTGCTTGCCGGGCAAATTCACCGTCACTTCGCGCGGCTTGTGGCCGTCTCGGTAAACAGTGAAGGTGCTTTTTCCGCCCTGTTGGCGGTAGTTATCCGCTCGCACGTCGGCATCTTCATGAAAACCATAAGTAACTACCTGACGGCCTACGCGCGGAATTAAGTCACGTACCACGGGGTCGTCAACACACATCACGGCCAAGCCATAAAACGGCAAATTATGTAGAAATTCGATGTAAGTATCGAGCAGCTTATTAAAGTCACCTTCGTAGGTGTCCATGTGGTCGGCTTCAATATTGGTCACCACTGACACCATGGGCTGCAAATGCAAAAACGACGCGTCAGACTCATCGGCCTCGGCGATCAAGTATTTGCTGGTACCTAAACGAGCGTTTGCACCGGCACCTTTTAATAGGCCACCGATCACAAAAGTAGGGTCGCGCTCATCGGCTGCGAACAAACTCGCAATTAAACTGGTGGTGGTGGTTTTACCATGGGTTCCGGCCACCGCAATGCCATAACGGAAGCGCATCAGCTCAGCGAGCATTTCGGCACGACGCACAATGGGTACATTGTGTTCTTTGGCCGCGATAACTTCTGGGTTATCGGCTTTAATAGCTGATGATACCACCATGACATTGGCGTCTTTAATGTTGGCCGCATGATGGCCAATAAATACGGTGGCGCCAAGTTCGCGTAAGCGCGAGGTATTGGCACTTTCGGCAATATCAGAGCCGCTAATGGCATAGCCTTGGTTCAACAATACTTCTGCAATGCCGGCCATACCCGCACCGCCAATACCCAGAAAATGGATACGCGATACGCGACGCATAAGCGGCGGGTTGCCTTGAAAGTATTGATGACGACTCATTTCACTCATGATTTACTGCCTACATTTAATTGTTCTGGGTTGGCCCAACGTTCGCACTGATTGACCACAGCTTCAGTTGCGGCTGGATATGCCGCAAGTTTGGCGTTTTCGCGCATGGCGCTGCGCAACTCAGCGTCGCTGAGCATCTCGTTTAATAGGTTCACCAGAGGTGTTACCTGCACCAGTTCATGTTGCGGCAACAACCGCGCCGCCTCGGCTCGCACTAACTCACGTGCATTCGCGGTTTGGTGGTCATCCACCGCATGTGGCAACGGCACAAATATCGCAGGTGTGCCAACCACCGCCAACTCGGCAACGGTTAAGGCGCCAGCCCGACAAATCACTACGTCGGCATTGCTATATGCGCTGTGCATGTCGGTAATAAACTCATCCACCTGTACTTGCACTTGAGTATTCTGATAAGCGGTTTGCACGGCTTCCACACGGCCTTGGCCACATTGATGTTGCACGGTTAACTGTTGCAGAAGATGTTCTGGCAACTGCGCCACGGCCGCCGGTACTGCTTCATTTAAGGCCTGCGCGCCAAGGCTGCCGCCAACAATAAGCACGCGTAAACCCTGCCGCGGTTGCGTTGGTAACGGTTGCAACCAGGCTGCGCGCAATGGGTTACCGGTTACTTCGGCCTGCGGTAATTGTGCTTTCGCGGCAGCAAAGCCGACCATCACGTGATCAGCAAAGCGCGCGAGTAACTTGTTGGTCAGGCCGGCCACCGCGTTCTGCTCGTGTACCAACAAGGGTACGCCTAACGAGCGCGCAGCCAATCCTGCCGGCCCACACACATAGCCACCAAACGACAACAGCAACTGTGACTGATGTTGTTTCAGTAACTTGCGGCATTGTAGAAACGCTTTGAATAAGCGCCAAGGCATCGTTAGTTTGCGTACCAAACCATGGCCGCGAACACCTTGCATGGCTATTTGCTCTAATTTGAAACCAGCTTGCGGCACCACGCGACTTTCAAGGCGCTGCTCGGTGGTGCCAAGCCACACCACTTGCCAACCATAACTACGTAACTGTTCGGCCACCGCCAAGGCAGGGAACACGTGGCCACCAGTGCCAGCAGCGGCAATCATAATACGGTTCATGCTGCACCTCCGGCTTTGGCAGGCGTGCGCGCCGTGGTACGTCGCCGCGGCGCCACTTTCACTTGGCTGACGCGTACTTCATAATCGAGGCGTAACAATATGCCCACAGCAATACAGCTAATCAATAAGCTGGTGCCGCCGTAGCTAATTAATGGCAAGGTAAGCCCCTTCGTGGGCAGCAAACCAATTGCCGCACCAATGTTCACCATGGCCTGAAACGCAAACCAAATACCAATACCGTAGGCGGCAAAACCACCATACTGGTGGCCAGCCACCAAGGCCTTACGACCAAGCTGCATGGTGCGCAAAACCAGCGCAAACGACAGTACTAGTACCAAGATAATGCCGAAGAAGCCGAGTTCTTCGCCAACCACGGCCATAATAAAGTCGGTATGTGCCTCAGGTAAGTACTGCAGTTTTTGAATACTATTGCCCAAGCCTTGGCCAAACCAATCGCCACGGCCGAACGCCATCAGTGATTGAGTCAGCTGATAACCGCTGCCAAAAGGATCTTGCCAAGGGTCCATAAAGGATAAGATTCGGCGCATGCGGTATTGTTCTTTAACAATGAGTAAAAGAATACAGCAGCACAACACCATCATCACCGCAAAGAACTGCCAAATTCGGGCGCCTGCTAAAAACAGCATACCAATGACAATACAGGTCATGACCACCAGCGACCCGAAGTCAGGCTGCGACAGCAACAGCACCGCGAATAAGAACAACACCACCATTGGCTTTAAAAAGCCGCGCATATTGTCTTGCACTTCATCAACGCGACGGGTGAGATAACTCGACATGTAAATGACAAAGAATAGCTTAGCGACTTCGGCCACTTGCAAGGTCAGCGGGCCGAATTTAATCCAACGTTTGGCGCCGTTCACTTCATGACCAATTACCAAGACCATGGCCAACATGCCCAGTGATATCAGCAGTAATACGCCACTGCCGTTGTGCCACCAACTAATAGGCACCTGCATAACGGTAAATAACAGGCTCAGCCCTAGCAGCACATACAAGCTATGACGCAAGACAAAATGAAAGGGGTTGCCGGTTAGCCGCTCGGCGGCTGGGAACGACGCTGAGCTAACCATAATTAAGCCAATAGCAATAAGGGTGAGGCTTAGCCAAATGATCACGCGGTCATACAGCAAGTTGGTGTCGGCCGCCCACCAGTCACTGCAACGCTGCCACAGCGTCGGCTGAGCAAAGTCAGGGGTTGCCTGAATGCCCAGTTCGAGCTGCTGCTCGTTGCTATGTGAGGTGCGCGCTTTATGCGCTCTTGCGACCATGCTATTTGCCCTGTTTACTTTTTCTTGGATGATTTTAACTGCATCACTAAGCGACGGAACTCGTCGCCACGATGCTCATAATTTTTAAACATGTCTAAGCTGGCGCACGCTGGTGATAACAACACCATACTGTTCGCCTCAGCCAATTCAGCAGCCGTTGTCACGGCCTGTTCGAGTGTTTTCACACGTACTGCATGTTCCACTTGATTGGCAATGCGCTCGGCGTCTTTGCCAAGCACTATCACCTCGTCCACCTGCTGCAGCGCAGCACGGAAATGACTAAAATCAGCCCCTTTGCCATCGCCACCAGCAATGAGTATTAGTTTGCCCGACACCAACGGCCGCAAGCCGAAAATAGCCGCTTCTGCGGCACCAATGTTGGTGGCTTTGGAGTCGTTTACCCATTGCACGTTGTTGATTTCACCAAGCGGCTCGCAACGGTGTGGTAACCCTTTAAATTGTTTTAAGGCATCAACCACATCTGTCGGGTTTACCCCAACGCTATACACCAGTGCCAAAGCGGCTTGCACGTTGAGCAGGTTGTGAGTGCCGGTAATTTTTAGTTCGCTGGCACGCACCAATGGCTCGCCGGAAAATTCAATCACGATATCGCCGTCAATTTGGCGCAAACCGAACATGTCAGGCCCGCGCTCTTCACTTGGGTTCAACCCAAAGGTTACCTGCGCATTCAGCGGAATAAGCGCCGGCGCGGTCATTTCTTGTTCACGATTCCACACCGCAACGTCAGTGCGGTTATAAATTCGGTGCTTGGCGTTTGAGTAATCACGTAAGTCGTTATACCGGTCCATGTGATCGTCACTAATATTGAGCAAGGTTGCGCCACGTAGGTGCAGATCATGCATCAGCTCTAACTGAAAACTAGACAGCTCAAACACAAACACGTCGGCTGGTTGGCCGACCAAGTCCAACACCGGCACGCCAATATTGCCGCCCATGGCGACTTTTTTACCTGCCGCAGTTAATAAATCTGCGACCAAACGGGTTACTGTCGATTTACCGTTGGAGCCTGTAATACCCAACACTGGCTTGTTGGCATGGCGCGCAAACAAGTCCATATCGCCGACAACCGGTATGGCTGCATCAATAGCGAGCTGCAATGCCGGTAAGCGCAAATCAACTCCAGGGCTAACAATGAGTAGGTCAAGCCCAAGCACGTGCTCAATTTCTAACGCGCCGGTGTGTATCTCTATATCGGCTAGCTCTATATCTGCACATAACTCTTGCAGTTCGGCCAAACCGGGCGGCTCTTTTCGCGTATCAAACACCACCGGCACAATGTCGCGCTGCAGCAAATAGCGCACGCACGAGAGCCCGGTCTGGCCTAAACCGACAACGCCTATCGTTTCGTAACTATCTAATGCAGCTAATTTCATTGGCTTATCTCAATTTCAACGTGGCTAAACCGATGAGCACAAACACCAAGCTCAAAATCCAAAAACGTACAATAACGCGTGGCTCTGGCCACCCTTTCAGCTCATAGTGATGATGAATAGGTGCCATACGGAAAACTCGCTTACCACGCAGCTTGTAGGAACCAACTTGCAGCATCACACTGACTGTTTCCATGACGAAAACACCGCCCATAATGAACAGCACCAGCTCTTGGCGCACCATAACGGCAATAATACCGAGCGCCGCACCCAGAGTTAGAGAGCCCACATCGCCCATAAACACCATGGCTGGGTAGGTGTTGAACCACAAGAAGCCCAAGCCGGCACCAAAAATGGCGGTGCAGACAATTAATAGCTCGCCTGATAATGGCAAGAATGGAATATTTAGGTAGCTGGCAAAATTGGCGTTACCCGAGGCATAGGCAAATACTCCTAGCGCACCGGCAACCATTATGGTTGGCACAATAGCTAAGCCATCAAGCCCGTCGGTTAGGTTGACCGCGTTACTGGTACCAACAACTACAAAATAGGCCAGCACAATGTACATCAGGCCAAGTTGTGGCATGACGTCTTTGAAAAATGGCACTAGCAACTGGGTTTCGGCGCCAACCGTGGCGTGGCCATATAAATAAACAGCAGCAACAGTGGCAATAAGTGACTGCCAAAAGTATTTCCAACGTGCAGGTAGGCCGCGCGAGTTTTTCTGTACTACTTTGCGATAATCATCGATGAATCCAACCGCACCAAAACCCAGCACAACACCAAGCACAACTTGCACGTAATGATTAGTTAAATCGGCCCACAACAAGGTAGAAAGTACAATAGAAGCAATAATCAGCACGCCACCCATGGTTGGCGTACCTGATTTGCTTAAGTGAGACTGCGGGCCATCGTCACGCACCGCTTGACCAATTTGTAAGCGCTGCAGATATTTAATCAGGGTTGGCCCCATCCACAGCGATACCAATAATGCCGTGAGGACACTTAAAATTGCGCGCATGGTTAAGTACGAGATCACGTTAAACGCGCTCGCAAATTGGGTTAAGTATTCAGCTAACCACACTAACATGCGTGCTTTCCTTCTTTTTGTTGTTGTAATGCTTCAATAATTCGCTCCATTCGGGCACTACGTGAGCCTTTCACCAAAATAGTGACGAGCTGTTTGGTGCTATGCTCACTAATGGCTTGCTCAATTGCAGCCAGCAAACTTTCTAAATTAGAAAAATGGCGACCGCCGTGACCATTGAACGCTTCGCTTGCACTTTGGCTGAGCACCCCAAGGGTAAATAAATTATCAATACCAGCCTGCAACGCGTGCTGCCCAACTTCGGCATGATATTCGCGTGCTTCGCTACCTAACTCACCCATATCACCGAGCACCAGCAAGCGGTAACCTGGGTAAACGGCCAGCATGTTAATGGCTGCTTTCACCGAGCCCACGTTCGCGTTGTAGCTATCGTCGATAAGTTTAAGTTTGTCGTTGACAGAAATGACGTTTAAGCGCCCTGCTACCGGCGTTAAGTTTGCCAAAGCTTGTTGGCAATCTTCGAGCGCACACCCTACCGCAATCGCGGCGCGAATAGCTACGAGTGCGTTGTCAACATTGTGTAAACCCGGCAGGCTAAGCACCACATGGCCTTGCTGTGCCATGTCGCCGGTAAGTTCGAGGTCAAATTCGGCACACCCGTGGGCGTTTAGCTGAATATTGCGCGCCCGCACGGTGGGTTGTGCTGGTTCGCCTTCAGTGGCGTTGTGTTCGCTCACCGCCTGACCAAAGGTTTCGTGCTTCAAATGCGAAAGTTGTTGTGCCCAGCCTTGCGCAAATTCTGAGTGAAATGGTGTCATGGCGAGGCCGCTCGGCCCTAAGCCACGAAATATTTCCGATTTAGCTCGGTACACGCCATGTACACTACCAAAACCTTCCACATGCGCCGGTGCGACGTTATTTATAATGGCGACATCTGGCATGGTTAAACCGGCGGTATAAGCAATTTCGCCAATATGGTTTGCGCCCAATTCAATCACTGCAAATTCATGCTGCGGTTCAAGACGCAGTAACGTAAGCGGCACGCCAATGTCATTATTAAAGTTACCGGCGGTGGCCAAGACATTACCACGGCGACTTAGAATGGCTGCCAGCATTTCTTTGACCGTGGTTTTACCGCTACTGCCCGTAATGGCAATAGTTTTTGGCGCAACATAAGCTTTTACTGCAGCGCCTAACAACCCAAGTGCGTAACGCGTGTCTTTCACCACAATATATGGGGCGCCTTGTGCTTCTTCAGCGCTTAATTCACGCTCAACAATGCAGGCGCTTGCGCCGTCGGCAATCGCCTGGGCAATAAATGCGTGGGCATCAAAATTTGGCCCTTTCAGCGCGATAAACAGACAACCTTTCGGTAATTTCCGTGTGTCGGTACTTACGCTATCTACGGTACGGTTGGTGCCAACTAAGCGCCCGTTAACCGCGGCGGCAATCCACGCCAGATCAGTGCGTATCATAATGGCGCCTCCTCAGAAGAGGTCGCGTGGCTCGCGACAATACTCGCCACCAATTTCCGCTCGTCGTAGTCGTAGCGCTGTTGCCCAATCACTTGATAGTCTTCATGGCCTTTACCAGCAAGCACCACAATGTCTTGCGGTTTGGCTTGCGCAATCACTTGGCGCACTGCGTTTTCACGGCCCATAATTACCTGCACGCGCTGACGGCTTGGCATACCGGCCAAAATATCTTGCACAATTTGCTCGGGCACTTCGGTGCGCGGGTTGTCGTCAGTGACTACCACTTGGTCTGCTAGCTCGGCCGCTACGGCACCCATTTGTGGGCGTTTTCCGCGATCACGGTCGCCACCACAACCAAACACACACCATAGCTGCCCATTGCAATGCCGGCGTAAAGCGGTTAGCACCTGCTGCAGTGCATCCGGCGTGTGTGCATAGTCAACAATAACTAATGGCTGTTGCGGGCCAGAAAATGCTTCCATACGGCCTGGTACCGCATGCAAATTGGCACATGCTGCAGCAGCTGCCGCAGGGTCATGCTCTAAGCTAATGACCGCAGCTAAAGCAGCCAATAAGTTGTAAACATTAAAGCCACCTAACAGCGGCGAATGCACCACGTGGGTACTGACGGTTTGGCTATCAACACGCACATTGAGCGTAAATTCAGTGCCATCTTGTGCATAGCGTACGTTTGAGGCCCACAAGCTACGTGCCGCATTTTGTGGCGTAAGGCTATAGCGCCAGCTGTCTGTGCGATCGGGCAACCAAGCTGCAACCGCCGCGTCATCAACATTGAGAATACTGTGCTGGGTATCTAGCTCTGTAAACAAACGACGCTTGGCACCGGCATAATTGGCCATGGTGCCGTGATAGTCCAAATGATCACGACTAATGTTGGTGGCCACGCCAACGGCAAAGTGCACTTGCTCAACGCGGCGCTGAACTAAGGCATGCGACGACACTTCCATCGCCACGGCTTGGGCGCCTTCACTAGCTAACACATGCAGCCGATGCTGCACCGCAATGGCGTCTGGGGTGGTATGGCTTTCTGGTAACAATTGGCCTGGAAAACCACTACCGGTGGTACCAATAACGCCGCAGCGAACGCCCAACTGCTCAAGTAACTGGGCGGCTAAATAGGTCACCGAGGTTTTGCCATTGGTGCCGGTAACGCCAATTACCTGCAGGCGTTGCGAAGGCTCATGGAAAAAGCGCCCAGCAATGGCCGATAGCTGATTTTTTAATTGCGGTACTTCAATCACCCAAGCGTTAGCGCGCTGCTCCATGCCAACGGTTTCTGAGTCGGCAAGAACAACGCTGGCCCCAGCACTAATGGCGGCATCAATAAAGTGGCGGCCATCGCTTTGGTAGCCAGGCACCGCCACAAACACGTCATGTGGCGCAACTTGGCGGCTATCCAGTTTAATACCGCCCACTTTTACCGCTGGCAGTGGCAATGGGTATTCAGGAAGTAACGCAAACAACTCAATCATGGGTCCCTCCAAAGCCAGCTGCTTTTAATTCGGTGTCGGCCAAATTGTCTGGTGGCACATTCATGACGCGCAGCGCGTCGCCCACAATTTCAGCAAATACTGGCGCGGACACTTCGCTACCGTAATATTCGTCGCCACTCGGTTCGTTAATGGTCACCACCACCGCAATACGCGGGTCGCTCACCGGCGCAATACCAGCAAACAGCGTGACATACTCATCACCATAACCACCGGCCACAGCTTTGCGCGACGTGCCTGTTTTACCTGCCACGCGGTACCCGCGAACTTGCGCACGGCTTCCTGAGCCGTTTGCCACCACGCTTTCTAACATGCCTAACACTGCGCGAGCGGTTTGCGCTGAAATAACTTGCTCACCCTCTGGCGCTGTTTCACGGCGCTGAATACTCAACGGCCGACGCACGCCTTCGGCGCCAATAATGGCGTACATTTGCGCCAATTGAAGGGTTGTGGCCGACATGCCATAACCGTACGATAATGTCGCAATTTCAAAATCTGACCAGCGCTGACGGTTCTGCAGCACCCCAAAACTCTCGCCCAACATGGCTACCCCTGTGTCGTTTCCAAAACCTACCGCGGCATAAGTATCCAACATGTTGTTGATACCTGTGTCTAACGCGATTTTGGCAGTGCCAACGTTGCTAGAGTTCTCTAAAATTTGTGTAATAGTCAGCTCACCACGGTTACGTGGGTCACTCACGCGACGTCCACCTAGGCGTAACCACCCAGGGCTCGTATCAATAACGTCGTCAGGTTTAATGGTTCCAGCCTCTAAACCGGCAATAACTGCCAATGGCTTCACCGTGGAACCCGGCTCATAAGCATCGGTAATCGCCCGGTTACGCAACCGGTGTGGCTGCAAGGTATTGCGGTTATTTGGGTTGTAGGACGGGCTGTTGACCATCGCCAGCACCTCGCCGGTTCGCACGTCTACAATCACTGCCGAGCCTGAAGTGGCTTGGTGATAGCGCACGGCCTTTTTAACTTCAGCGTAGGCTAATGATTGCAAACGTTGGTCAATACTCAGCGTTAGTTGTTGTGGTTGTTGCGCTTCGGTGACGCGAATCTCTTCAACAACCCGTCCTGCTGCGTCCTTGCGGTAAACTCGCTCACCCGGAATACCGGTGAGAACTTGATTATAAATAGCTTCTAAACCTTCAATGCCTAAGCCGTCGATGTCGGTAAAGCCAACCACATGGGCGGCAATTTCGCCGGCTGGATAAAAACGTCGCGACTCGGTTTTCAAATAAACGCCTGGAATTTCCAGCTGACGGACAAACTCAGCAACACCCGGCGTGACTTTACGTTCTAAGTAAACAAACCGGCGGGTTGGGTCGGCCACTTTATCGAGTAGATCGTTAACATCGGTACGAAACACTTCGGCCAGCGCCAACCAGCGTTCACGATTGGCTAAACCATTACCCTCATACACCCGTTTAGGGTCGGCCCATACGGTTTGCACCGGTACGCTAACGGCCAGCTCCCGACCATTGCGATCAAGAATACTGCCACGTTGCACCGTGGTTGCGTCTGCCCGCAATGAACGACGATCACCCTCGTAAATCAAGCGCTCTGGCTCAACAAGTTGAATGTATGCGGCACGTGCCACCAAACTACCAAACACGCCAAGCACCACCAGCAAGGCAAAATAAAAACGGCCTTTGCTTAAGTGCGGTTGCGCCTTTTTCACGGCGCGGCGGTTGGTTTTTGGTGTCATTGCCATGGCACGAGCACCTCTTGTTCAGCCTCAGCACGCACCATATTCAGGCGTTCCTCGGCAATGCGAGCCACGCGGCTATGTTCGGTCAGCGTGTTCTGCTCAATTTGCAAATGGCGCCATTCAATATCGAGGTCGTCGCGCGCAGACAGCAGTTCGTCACGCTCACTGGTTAGCAAGCGATGGCCGTGTGACACGTAAATAACCGTCATGGCCGTTGCGATGACCGCTAAAAACAGCAAAACCAGCATCAGATGCTGGCGAAAATCATCAAATAAAACAGACACTAACGATGGCACGCGGCTAGCTTTCATAATCTAACCTCGCGGCGATTCGTAGCACCGAACTGCGGGCGCGTGGGTTGAGCTTGGTTTCGGCTGCCGAAGGCTTAATCGCTTTACCTATTAACTTCAGGGTTTGGCCGCGATCAAAATCCGCATCGCGAATGGGCAGCCCAGCTGGTATATCTCGGCCTTTCGCCTGAGCGCGCATAAAGCGCTTCACCATGCGGTCTTCCAAGCTATGAAAACTAATCACCGCTAAGCGGCCTTCGGGTTTTAAACCACTTACTGCAGCGGTTAGCGCCGTTTCAATTTCATCCAGTTCACCGTTAATGTGAATTCGAATGCCTTGAAAGCTGCGAGTGGCAGGGTGCTTGTGCTTGTCTTTAAATGGCACCGCTTTGTCGATGAGGGTCGCCAACTCGCGGGTGGTTTGTAGTGGCTGCTCGTCGCGCTGCTGCACAATGGCCTGGGCAATGCGCCAAGCGAAGCGTTCTTCGCCATATTCGCGTAACACAAAGGCAATCTCATCGGCACTCGCAGAATTTAGAAAGTCGGCTGCGGTGGGGCCACAGCTGGTATCCATGCGCATATCAAGTGGGCCTTCGCGCATGAAACTAAAGCCACGATCGGCATCGTCTAGTTGTGGGGACGAAACGCCAAGGTCAAATAATATGCCGTCAAGCTTGCCACGCAGATGCTGCGCTTCAAGCACATCGTCAAGTCGTGAGAACGGGGTGTGGATAATGGTAAAACGTGGGTCATCGCGCAAGGATTCGGCAGCTGCAATCGCGGTGGGGTCACGATCGAGTGCGTATAATTTACCTTGGGCGTTTAATTGGGCCAGAATTGCGCGCGAGTGCCCCCCTCTACCGAAGGTAGCATCTAAATAAATTCCGTCTGGTTTGATCGCAAGAGCCTCGATGGACTCTTGTAACAACACCGAGACGTGTTGCGCTGCTTCTGTTGTCATTATAATGAGAAGTCTTGTAGTCGATCACTAAGGGCCAAGTCGTCTTGTTGCTCGGCAGCCATATCAGCTGCGATTTGTTCTTGCCATGCCGCTTCAGACCAGAGTTCAAACTTGTTGAGCTGACCAATAATCATGATCTTTTTGCTCAAGTCCGCATGTTGACGCAACGTTGGCGCAATCAAAATACGGCCATTTTTGTCCATCTGGCAGTCTTCGGCGTGACCCAACAACAGGCGTTGAAGACGACGCTCTGCGGGGTTCATGCTTGATAAGGTGGTGAGCTTCTGTTCAATCAATTGCCACTGCGGCAACGGATACAGCAATAAACAGGGTTGCTTAATGTCAATGGTGCAGACCATTTGCCCGTCACAATCCAAAAGCAGACTCTTGCGATACTTTGCTGGTATCGCCAGTCGGCCTTTATCATCTAGACTGAGTGCTGCTGCGCCACGAAACATTGTTTTTGATCCACTATTACCCACAAATCCCCACAATGTGACAGTCTAGGTGCCGATCTTTCTTTCTGTCAAGGAAAAATCATGAGTTTGCGGTGGGCAACACTATTGACGGCAAGGATGATGTAAAGGATGATGCGAAGAGTATGTCATCTAGCATATAATTCTAATAACAAGCTAACTCGTATAAATGAAGCAGATTGATGTTGTGAGTTTTCCAGATAAGTTCGGTAAGCAGTCTGAACGCTGGCGATTATTGCGCTACTTAGTGGTCGTTCTTTTTATTGCGTCGGCGTTGCTGTATGCGGTGTACTTAGTGGTGGATAGCGAACGACAGCAACAACTCGAAGTAGAAAAGCGTCGCGCCAGTGAACATATGAGCGCCATGCGCGGCCAAATTGAACAACGTCTGCAATCCAACATGCTCGCCTTGCGCGCACTGCGCCCTGAAATTCTCTGGCAAGACACCCCTGACCGCGTGCGTCTACAGCACATTATGGACGAGTTTCTGTCGTCTGACCTCGACATTATGCACGTGGCATTAGCACCCGACTTAATTGTTAAGTTCGTCTACCCAGTTGAAGGCAATCAGTCGATGATTGGTTTCAATTACCGCCTAGACACTGACCAGTACGCGGGTATTCTGCGCTCAATAGCAGTGAAAGACGTGGTATTAACCGGGCCATTGCAGTTAGTGCAAGGCCGTGATGCCTTAGTGGCACGTATGCCGGTGTTTCGCAATGACCGAACCCTATGGGGCGTTGCTTCATTAGTTATCGATCATGTACACATGCTTGAGGGCGTGCAATTTTACCAGCACCCCAACTATAACTTCGCGTTACGCCAAGCCGTTAATGATATCAACCCAGACCCCGTCGCCTTTGCCGGTGAGAACGACGTATTTCGAGCTGACGCGTTAATTACCGAGATAAAATTTCCACGCGGCCGCTGGGAGCTTGCCGCCTACCCGCGTGACGGCCAGTGGGTGGCCACCAACGCAGACTTTTGGTTGCACTGGGCCATTGGTATTGGTTTAACCGCGGTTATTCTTTCGGCATTCTTAATGCTGATATTTACCCAGCACCGGTTACGCGGCGCTATTTCAACCATTGCTTACCAAGCGCGCTACGACGGCCTAACCGATTTGCCGAACCGTAACTTCTTTTCTGAGCAGCTTGGTGCCGACATTCGCCATGCGTTGCGGAACGAGCAGAAATTTGCACTGTTGGTACTCGACCTTGACCACTTGCGCGAAATTAACGACGTGCTCGGTCATGAGGTTGGCGATGCGTTATTGCAACGTGTTGCAGAGCGTATTCGCACCAGTATTCGCGAAGATGATTTGCTGGCACGTATTGGCGGCGACGAATTTGCCATTGTGCTGCGTGACTTAAACGACCCTAGCGAAGCCGAAATTCGCGCCAAAGCCATTATGAATGACTTGTTGCACACGCTAGATATTGAACATAACCACATTAATATGACCGCGAGCACGGGTATTTCTATGTTCCCGCACGACGGTCAAGAAGTGCAGCAGCTATTAAAACACGCCGAGTTAGCCATGTATGCCGCCAAGCAACAGGGTGCCATGAGCGTGCACTTTTTTGATGAGCAGTTGCGCCAAAGTACAGAGCGCGATATTAATTTGCACCATCAAATTATTAAAGGCATTGAAGCTGAACAGTTTGAAGTGCACTACCAGCCGGTTATTGAAACAGAAACCGGCTTGCTGACTCGTTGTGAAGCGTTAATTCGCTGGACCCACCCAGAGCGCGGCGCTATTTCACCTGCTGAGTTTATTCCGATTGCTGAAAAAACTGGGGCAATTATTGGTTTAGGCGATTTTGTGTTACGCCAAGTGGTGCGCGACTGGAAAAAAATGAACAGTGCCGGACTAGACCTGTCGATAGCATTAAACCGCTCGCCACGTGAATTTAACGACCGTCAAGCCGCGTCACATTGGTTAAACGTTATTGCTGCAGCTGATGTACCGCCAAACCGCCTGATGTTTGAGATTACCGAGTCGATGCTGATGCGCAACAAAGAGCGCCAGTTTGCCAACTTACGTAAATTACGTGACGCCGGTATTACCTTGGCGATTGACGACTTTGGTACCGGTTACTCAAGCTTAAACTACTTGCGCTCATACCCGATTGATGTGATTAAAATTGACCGCAGCTTCTTACATAACGTGCCGCATCAGGGCCAACAAAAAGCCTTGGTTGAGGTGCTCATACGCATTGCGCATACACTAAACATGAAAGTTGTGGCAGAAGGTGTGGAACATGAACAGCAAGTTGAATTCTTACAACAACAGAAGTGTCACTTCCAGCAAGGCTTCCATTACGGCCGAGCTATGCCTTTGAATGAGTTTATTCGCTTCACGCAGCAATTTAACCGCGCAGTGTTGGAACAAACCGGTGTTGACGAGCAGATTTCGGGAGCCAGCCGGTAAGCCGGGTTCTGTCGTGGACAATCATTCGTCTAGCCGCTAAATCACTCTAGCGTTCAAGCAGTCTACCCGGGTTCAACGCGGGCCGCGCCAATGAACCCCTATTTGACCTTGCTCCGGGTGGAGTTTACCGTGCCACGAACTGTTACCAGCCGCGCGGTGCGCTCTTACCGCACCCTTTCACCCTTACCTGTGCCTACCTAAGCAGGCCATCGGCGGTTTGCTCTCTGTTGCACTAGTCGTCGGCTTACGCCGCCCAGACGTTATCTGGCACCCTGCCCTATGGAGCCCGGACTTTCCTCCCCCTATGCAAGCATAGGCAGCGATTGTCTGGCTGACTCCCGAGCGCGCATTCTACTGGTTATCTTGCTCAAGTGCTAGTTGATACAGTGTGTTTTTACGAGCGCCGTGAATTTCAGCGGCTAGCGCTGCGGCTTTTTTGAGGGGCAGCTCTTTGCGCAGTAAATTTAACGTTTTCATTGCGACGGGGTTTACGTCGGCTTCGGCCGCCGCCTCCGCACCACCAATGATCAGTACTATCTCGCCGCGCTGCTGATTGCTGTCCGCCAATACTTGCTGCTGCACTTCAGCAACAGTGCCTGACAAATAGGTTTCAAACTGCTTAGTTAACTCACGCGCCATAACCATAGTACGCTCACCACCAAATTCAGTGATTAAATCGGCTAAGGTATCGACTATACGGTGCGGTGACTCATAAAACACCAAAGTGCGTGTTTCATTCACTAATGCTTGTAATGCTTTACGGCGTTGTTGCGGTTTTGCGGGTAAGAAACCCTCAAAACAAAAGCGATCGGTGGGTAGGCCCGCGCCGGAAAGAGCGGTCACGAAGGCACAAGCACCAGGTAAGGCGGTGACGGTAATACCCGCCGCACGACATTGTTGCACCAGCACATAGCCAGGATCACTAATTAGCGGCGTACCCGCGTCACTTATCAGGGCGATGTTGTCGCCTTGCTGCAAGCGCTCGATAACTTGAGCGGCTTTTTGGCGTTCGTTGTGTTCGTGCAGCGCGAACAATTCTTTTTTAATCCCTAAATGCTGCATTAATTGTCCGCTATGACGTGTATCTTCTGCGGCAATAGCCTGACAATGGTTCAGCACATTTAACGCACGTTCGGTCATATCACCTAAGTTGCCAATCGGTGTCGGCACAATATACAGAGTACCTGTTTGCGGAACGGACGTATGTGAAACAGACGATGCACTCATGTTAACCCCTTGTAAGAACCTGACAGCTTCGTTGTGATGCCTTGCCTGACGGTTTATAGTATGCCCCATGAGTATGAACTGGATGGAACAAAAATGACGGTTGCTATTGTGCCAAAGAAGTTATTGCTATGCATGGTAATTCTTGCGCTAAGTGCGTGTAGCAGTGCACCGCGTAAGCCACAACCTGTACCACTTGAGTCTACTGCTGAGTTCACGGAAGTACCGTTGCAGCAACGTGATCGTACGGCCAATCAATGGTTGGCTGTTGCCCAAACATTACAAGGCGCTGAGCAAGTTGACGCACTGTTACAAGCTGCGGCAACACTACAACGCGATGCAGACTGGCAAAAAAGCGCGGTAGTGGTAGCACAAATTCAACGCCATTTTGAGGTTGACACGCTAGCAGTGCCGCAACAGCAATTGTTAGCATTATTAGAAGCCCGATTCGCGGCACATGATGCGCGCTGGCCTTATGTAGAACAATTATTACAACCGCTTTTAACGCCGCGTCTAACTGACGCATTTCCACAGCAAACGTTAGAGCTTGCTTTACAGGCGGCGCGGGCGCAACAACACTGGCAGCAGGCAGCTCACTATCAGTTGCAGTTGGTTAACTTAATGCCAACCACTGACAATGCCGAAGCTGCGGCAGAATTATGGAGCACCTTAAAATACGTAAGTAAACCTAGCGATGTGGTGTTACCGCCGGCGTCGCAACGTACCCAAGAAGTTGCCGGTTGGGCCGCACTAATGCGCACATTGCACGCTATTAACCGTCAACCTGAGGCATTAGAGTCGTTGGCCAATACCTGGCAGCAAGGATTTTCAGGGCACCCTGGTCAATTTGTCATTGACCAGTTGCAAGCGCTAACAGCAACCGCTCGTAGCAACGTTGTGGTGTTACTTCCACTGTCGGGGCAATACCAAGCGCAGGGTACCGCGGTGCGCGATGGTATGGTGATGGCATTAGCGCGCCTACCGCAAGTTAACGCCACCTTTATCGACACCAACCAGCTTGATTTCAATAAGTTGCCGGAGTTGTTACAACAGCATCAAGCCAATTTACTTGTTGGCCCGCTACTAAAACCTAACGTAGCGGCTATAGACGCCACTGTATTACCTCCAGAGCTGCCGTGGCTAACGCTGAACGAGCAAGAACCAAGCTTAGATTCACCGCATGGGTTACAGCACTTTTTCGCCTTAGACAGTGAAACTGAAATTCGTCAAGCTGCGGCACATATGGCGGCACGCGGTCACCGTCACCCTGTGGTATTTGCGCCAGATACTCTCAGAGGCAAGCAACAAGCCGAGGTGTTCGCGCAGGCTTGGCAACAGCAGTTCGCTGATGACATGCCGTTAGAAATAGGTACCTACCGTACCACAGACGAAATGAAGAGCGCGGTGCAAGAACAACTCGGGGTAAGCCAAAGTGATGCCCGCATCTACCAGGTTAAAATTGCTGCCGGGAAAATTATTGTCGATGCCGAGGCGCGTAGCCGGGCAGATCTCGACTCGGTGTACTTAGTGGGTGGCATTGAACAAACCCGTTTGCTTAAGCCATTTATTGACGTCAACATATCGGCTTTTCGCAAAGCTCTGCCAGTTTATGCCAACTCGGGTAGCCATACGTTACGCAATAGTTTAAGCGAAAACGACCTCGACAACGTCAGGTTTACCGAGGCACCTTGGTTGTTACCCAACCATTCTCAGCAGCAACTTTTAGAAGACTTGCTGAAGCTACGCAGCGCTTGGGGTTATAATGATGCCCGGCTTGCTGCGTTTGGGCATGACGCTATTGTATTAAGCCAGCGCCTGCCGCTGCTGCAACTGATGCCGGGCATATCGGCGCAAGGACTTACAGGTGAGCTTCATATTGAAGCCCAGCAAATTATTAGACAACTCAACTGGGCGCGCTTTGAAGGCCATCAGGTGGTTGCTCGGTAACCTAACAACTAAGGACATGGAATGTCACGAAAAGATATGGGTAATCAAGGCGAGGAAATAGCGCGGGCACTACTTGAACGTAACGGTTTGCGCTTTGTAGCAAGCAACTATAGTTGCGATATGGGTGAGATCGATCTCATAATGCGCGACGGCGACAGCTGGGTATTTATTGAAGTAAAATGCCGCAGCGATGAACAATTCGCAACCGTTGTGGAACAGATCACCCCTGCGCAGTGTCAGAGAATTAGGCGTTGTGCACAATTATTCCTTTTACAACAACAATTAAATGAGCATGTTACCCCCATGCGCTTTGACGTGGTGGCTATTGTGATTGATTATGATCACGCTCAATGGCTGCAAGATGCATTTTGACGAGGCTATATGCAGGACCCAATAAAAACATTGTTTGCTGAGTGCATTCAAACCCAAATTGCAGCCGCTGACTTGCTGCAGGAACCACTTGAACGTGCTGCTGACTTATTGGTTGATTCGCTTCTGCATGGGCGCAAAGTGTATTGCTGTGGTGAAAACCTTGCACATGCAACATCGCGACACTTTGCGCATATTATGCTAACCGGTTTGGGTTTCGAACGCCCGCCGTTCCCGGTGACTTCGTTGCACGCCGACTACGGTGCGTTACAACACGAACGTATGTTTGCGCAACAAATTCAGGCTGTCGGTCAAGCCGGTGACTTATTGTTAGTGTTTAATGCTGGCCCTCGTGCGCCACGAGTTAGTTCGGCTATGGAAGCTGCGTTAAGCCGTCAGATGCTTATTATTGCCATTACGCAAGAGGCTGACAGTGACATTAGTGGCTTGTTGGGCCCAGATGATGTTGAAATACGAATTCCAACCGCTAGCACAGCGCGCGCTAGCGAGCATTTGCTGCAAATAGCCAATATGCTGTGTGCGGTAGTTGAACATCGAATTTTTCCACAGGAGACCGATTCGTGAAAAAAACAAGGTTGTTTTCTTTAAGTGCGCTTGCACTCGTCTCAAGTTTAACCTTCACAGGGTGTGCCGCTTTGGTGGTTGGCGCTACCGCAGTAGGTATTTCGGCCGCCACCGACACGCGCAGCGTAGGTACGCAGCTAGACGATCAAACCATTGAGGTGCGTGTGATTACCGCACTGCAAACTGATAACCGATTCGATGAGTCGCGTATTCAAGTGGTTTCGTTTAATCGTTCAGTGTTATTACTTGGCCAAGTTGCTGATAGCTCACTACGTGATTTAGCAAGCCACATAGTTCGCAACACCAACGGTGTTGACCGCGTGCACAACGAGCTACAAGTGGCCCCCGTTGTTTCGTTTGGTCAAATTAGCAAAGACACTTATATCACCAGCAAAATTAAAACCAAATTTGTCGCGGATGACATGATCAAAGCCACAGATATTAAGGTGGTGACTGAAAACGGCGAAGTTGCTCTTATGGGAATTGTTAGCCGTGACGTAGCACGCCAGGCCATTGATATTGCGCGCAATATTAACGGTGTAACACGTGTTATTGATGCGTTTGATGCTCGCTAGCGCTTTCTTATTTAATGACGCGCAAATGAGAGCCGGAGGATTTCTTCGGCTTTTTTGTTTCCGCCGCAGAATTCGTTGACGTGCTTGCTGGCTGTTCAGACTCTTCGGTGTAAGCCACCGGCTGTGGGTCTTCATAATGCGGCTCAGCATCAAACATAGAACCTGCACCGTTTTCACGCGCATACAACGCCATAGCCGCACCCATAGGTACGATGACGCGATGAGGACTACCTGAAAACCGAGCGTTAAACTGGATGCTGTGGTTATCAATGACAAAATTGGTAACCGCTGTTGGCGAGATATTTAGGATAATTTGTCCGTCTTGGACAAATTGCCATGGCACTTGGCAGCCCGGATAGTCAGCGTCGACCACGAGGTGCGGCGTCAGCTGATTATCAAGAATCCACTCATACACCGCCCGCACTAGGTACGGACGGCGTGGTGTCATGGCTTGCTCACTCACCGACCTAAGTCTCGCTCAGCGTCTGTCAGTGATTCTTGGAATGACTCGCGCTCAAATACACGAACCATATAGGCTTTCACTGCTTTCGCAGCGGCGCCTTCAAGTTCGATGCCATACAGTGGCAAGCGCCACAATAATGGAGCTAAATAGCAGTCAACCAAGCTAAACTCTTCGCTCATAAAGAACGGCGCATCGGCAAACAATGGCGCAAGTGACAAGATACCTTCGCGTAATTCTTGACGCGCTGCATCGGCACCTTTTCCACCAGCCAAAATTTTATCCGCAAGCGCATACCAATCACGATCGATACGGTACATCATCAAGCGGCTTGTGCCACGAGCCACCGGGTAAACCGGCATCAATGGCGGATGCGGAAAACGTTCATCAAGGTATTCCATGATGATGTGAGCGTTGTATAAAACGAGTTCACGGTCCGACAAGGTCGGTAACGCATCAGCATATGGGTTTAGCTGCATGAGGTCTTCCGGAAGGTTATCCGGTTCAACAAAAGTAACCTCAACGCCAACGCCCTTTTCTGCCAAGACGATACGTACTTGATGGCTGCGTAAGTCATTTACGCCCGAATATAAGGTCATCACTGACCGTTTGTTTGCCGCAACCGACATGGTGTTCTCCATAAAACTATTTCACGTCCTTAAAGAATTCGCGCTTCAGCAGTACCGCGAAAATTAAAAAGACTAAAAGGAAACCGAACACATACCAACCGATACGCTGCTGCTGCAGCATCATTGGTTCACCGGTGTAAACCAAGAAGTTAGTAATATCTAGTGCGGCTTGATCGTACTCAGCGTCTGTTAACATACCGCTGCCATCGGTTTTAATGCCGACGTAAACGTCCTGCATTTCACCGTCAACCATGCGTTGCTCTGTGGTTTTGCGCGGAATGCCCTGAAGCTCTTCAAGCACATGTGGCATACCAACGTTTGGAAATACCGTGTTGTTCACACCAAACGGACGTGACTCGTCCACATAAAATGAACGCAAGTACGTGTAAATCCAGTCAGCCCCACGAACGCGCGCCACCAACGTTAAATCTGGTGCCGCCGTACCAAACCAAGTACCTGCATCTTCAGTTGCCATGGCGTTGGTGATTAAGTCACCGACTTTTTCGCCGGTAAACTGTAAGTTTTCAACGCCGAGCTCTTCAGGGATCTCGAGATCTTTGAAGGTACGGTTGTAACGCTGGTACTGCATTGAGTGACACCCCAAACAGTAGTTCATAAACAATTGTGCACCGCGCTGCAATGACGCTTTGTCATGCAAATCAACTTTGGCTTCGTCCAGCGGAACCGTCGGGCCAGCTGCTAAGGTAGCAACTGACCACAGTGATGCGGCAACTAAAAGAGTTGTTTTAATAAGCTGTTTCATCACTTAGTAATCCTCTCTGGAACTGGCTTCGTGTTTTCGTTTTTGCTGTAGAACCATAGCAATACGAAGAATGCGAAGTACAAGAAGGTGAAGATACGAGCGAACATGGTGTAAACCTCAGTCGCTGGTTTCAAGCCTAAATAACCCAGTGCAATAAAGCTGATTGCAAACACAGTCAGGTTTACTTTATGCAAGGTGCTGCGGTAGCGCACTGAGCGTACTTTACCGCGGTCAAGCCATGGCAGTACAAACAATGCCACAATGGCACCGAACATTAAGATAACGCCAAGCAATTTATCTGGCACCGCACGCAAAATGGCGTAGAACGGTGTGAAGTACCACACTGGTGCAATGTGCGCAGGGGTTTTCAACGGGTTCGCCGCTTCAAAGTTTGGTGGCTCAAGGAACAAGCCGCCCATTGCTGGTGCAAAGAAAATGACGTAGCAGAAGAAGAACAAGAAGATAGCCACGCCCACTAAGTCTTTCACGATGTAATACGGGAAGAATGGGAAGGCATCAACAATGTCGTACTTCTTCGTGAAGCGCTCGTGGAAGGTAAACTTCGGCTTGTCAGCGTCTGGCACTGAGCCCTTCGGCTTCTTAATTGACACGCCTTCTGGGTTGTTCGAGCCAACTTCGTGCAATGCAATAATGTGCAAGAACACCAAGATAACCAAAACTAACGGCAGTGCAATAACATGCAGTGCAAAGAAGCGGTTTAGGGTCGCGCCTGAGATAACATAGTCACCACGAATCCACAGCGTTAGGTCGTCACCAATAATTGGAATGGCGCCAAACAACGAGATAATAACCTGTGCACCCCAGTATGACATTTGACCCCATGGCAACAAGTAGCCCATAAAGGCTTCAGCCATTAGCACCAAGAAGATGAGCATACCGAATACCCACAGCAATTCGCGAGGCTTCTGATAAGAGCCGTACATCATGCCGCGGAACATGTGCAGATAAACCACCACGAAGAACGCAGAGGCCCCAGTGGAGTGCATATAACGCAGCAACCAACCGTACTCAATGTCACGCATAATAAATTCAACAGAGGCGAAGGCGCCTTCTGCTGACGGCACGTAGTTCATGGTCAACCAAATACCGGTAAGAATTTGGTTCACTAAAACCAACGTTGCTAGCACACCAAAGATGTACCAGAAGTTAAAGTTTTTTGGAGCTGGATACTGAGCTAAGTGGATATTCCACGTTTTGGTCATCGGAATACGTTCGTCAAACCAGGCAATGAGCTTATTCATTAGGCTTGCTCCCCATCTTCACCCACCAAAATGGTGTTATCGTTGATGTAGTAATGAGGCGGAACCACCAAGTTATAAGGAGCTGGTACGCCTTGGAATACACGACCGGCGATATCGAAGGTTGAACCGTGGCAAGGGCAGAAGAAGCCCGACTGCGCGCCTTCAACGTATTCACCCATGCCTTGATCTAGGAACTGCGGTGAACACCCTAAGTGCGTACAAATACCAACCGCCACAAAGTATTCTTCTTTGCGTGAGCGGTGCAAGTTCTTCGCATACTCAGGCTGTTGTGGTTCATCAGAATTTGGGTCGCGAAGCTGATCGCTTACGGCTTCAAGTGACGCCAACATTTCAGGGGTACGACGTACCACCCAAACCGGTTGACCACGCCACTCAACACGAATCAATTGACCCGGCTCGGCTTTTCCAATGTTCACTTCCACTGGGGCACCCGCGTTTTTAGCTTTTTCGCTCGGGTTCCACGACGCAATGAAAGGAACGGCAACGCCAACCGCACCCGCTGCGCCGACAACAGATGTCGCGACAGTTAGGAAACGACGGCGGCCTTTATCTACAGGCGCATTGCTCATCCACTTACTCTCCAGTTTGGACGCTTCGCGAGACATCGCCGCGAAGTCAGTAATTAGCTACTGCGATAGGCCCACCCAAACAGTACTAGGTGAGCGGCAATAAAAAAATGCTTTCAGATGATAAAGAAATGCCCTGATTTTTACAAGGATAAAGACAAAAACACTTGCGGAAGATCACGCCGTTTTAAGCATACATTAACCGCTTGCGTTAATTGTTTGGGTGGAATGCCCCCGATGGCTGTATTCGGCCGATTGTTGTTTTTGAGCCAAGCTTGTTGCTCATAAAGTCAATCGACCACACTTGACTGGGGATTACTCGGACCGTTCACCCATCAAAACTGGATTAACTATAAACCCGTGGCCAGTTTTTCTTGACCACAACAAATAGCCTCTTTCAATCAGATGGTTAAAAAACATTCACGCT
This sequence comes from Gammaproteobacteria bacterium, assembly GCA_018222985.1. Taxonomy (GTDB): domain Bacteria; phylum Pseudomonadota; class Gammaproteobacteria; order Enterobacterales; family Alteromonadaceae; genus Pseudidiomarina. The sequence continues at coordinate 89,795 of JAAEZG010000002.1, read as the reverse complement.
CGCACATTGCGCCCATCGGCTATTAAACACCACCATTTGATTTTTTGGGTGCCGGTATCGGACCTGGATCAACATCCGGATGAATATCAAATAAATAGTCGACGTTTTTAAGGCAACCAAGGTATCTTTTACCCCTACCATACTTAATAAGATCACCACATTCACTTTCATTATTATAGAAAAATCCTGTAACACTGATGATATCCGAAGTTAGTTTTGGGTATTTATTTCTGAGTTTTTCTTTTAGGCAGAATCTAACCAGTTCATAATTTTTCCCTACTCTATGGGCAATACCATCGTATGCAACGATTCCACAAGATTCATCTAACCGAGTTAAATATCCAATTAATGTAATTCTTTTATCTGAGTAGCTTTCTGGGTCATTTATTAGTTGAAAAAAAGATACTTCAATAGCCTTATCCATAGTTAAAGCCGTAAAAGACGGCATTAACACACTAATAAACAATAATACTTTTAACATCCGTAATCTCCCGCTAGGTTAGTCGTGAATTTACAAACATTGCTATACGTGTGTGGTCCTGTAAAACTCGATGCATCGAACTGCCAAAGCCCCCCTTGAAAGCCTGCGGTTGACGTATAACCGAACTGAAGTTGCTGATTAGTATCCCACCACGAATCTTTTTTCATTCCGACTGAAGGTAGTCTGTAAAAGCTGTTTGTTCCGTGAGAATGCCACGATGAATGCGCCTGACCAACCATTTGCATATCTACTACATCGCGCATATAGCTAGTGGTTAATTCGCCAATTCTATATCCAGATTCGTCTGACCCATATATGTATGCCCCAACTTCTACATCTATCGTCAGCTTACTATGAACGTTTTGGTGCAGCCAGTTCGCCGCTTCTTCGCTAGTGTTAAACGAGCCTTTTTTAGCGGTCAATTTCTTTAGCTCTTCAAATTCGGGGGCAAACTTTTCTTTCTCTTCACTTGTTATCGGCTCGCCTTTGCCGCCCCCACTATAACTAGCGTTCTTTAAGCTAGCCTCACCTAAAGCGCGTCCAAAGGCCGCTGTCGCTGCACCATTGGCAAACTTACCACCAGTTAATTTTGAAACCGTACCACCAACAATGGCACTAGCGACAATGCGGCCTCCTGCACTTTTTATTCCGTTAATCGTGCCGCTAGCCATGGCGCTTATACCCGCAGATAAAAAACCGTGTCCAAAATTTCCACCAAATAGTTCATTCATCACACCGCCAGCAAGGCCACTTCCGACAGTATGGCCAAATGAGCCCGGCTCGAAAGCTTGACCAACCTCATAAAACGCAGCGGCAGCCACAGAATATTGAACACACTCCAGAACTCTGAACACTACCCTTTCTATCGCTTGGTTAAGGTTGCTCCCAAGCCGGCTTAATTTAATACTCCTATATCACCATTTTTTTCTGTGTACTTATTATAATTATCGCACCACTTGTTAATGGTTAAATAGCCACTATTTATTGATAAGTTAGGTGGCCGATAAATCTTCAACCTCCCTAATATAGTCCTATTGTCGTATGCAAAGCTTTTATCGACTTTAAAAAATTCACCGAAAAATTCTACATGACAATTCAAAAACTCCTTTAGTTCAGTTTTTTCAGTAGTAGTGCCAACTACGACAAACCTGTTTTTACTCTTAGTAAAACAAACCTCCATTGATTCACATAGATATAGTTCACCATTTTGGTTTTTAAGATACCCATATAAAGCAACCCGTTTCCTGTCAAATTTATCAGGAAAAGTAGATATTTCAGCAAAAGTTGCATATAGCATACTATCTTTGGTATCCGCTAAAACAACAGAACTGCATAATATTAATACTGAAAGAATAATTCCTTTAAACATTAGCACCGCCCTACAACACAAGTTAACGCTGATTCATACGATTGTCTTGTGATAGGCCATGTCGAACGAGCAAATGCTGGATTATACAAGCTCATACTAGTAGCTCCATTAGATACCGAACTAACATACGCTCTGTAATATGACTTATGGCTATCTCTATGTTGTCCCCATGAGGCATAATGACTTCCATTAGAATGTGTATGCCAATCAGCTACCTGACCAAACTTATGAGGAAACATATTTAGTGAGCCAGATAAGTCAACAAAGTTACTATGGTAGCTGGTTACTATTGTGCCAATACTATGCCCACCATGATTTTCATAAATATTTGCTCCGATTTCAGCCCCGTACTTGTCTTGTAAGTGACCTCCATTTTCATTTAACCACTTAGCAGCATCAAGTTCACTATTTTTGCCTGTAAATAATCCATGTTCCTTGGCTTTAACATTTAGTTCTGCAAGTTCGGCATCCAATGCTTCACGGTTACTATCTGCAAACGTATTGTCATCGCTAGCCCCTGATTTTGAGCTACCTAAGTTTCCATCACGAGCTTCTCCTAGTGTTCTCGCAAAAGCAGCACCAAAGGCACCATTGGCAAACTTACCACCAGTTAATTTTGAAGCAGTTCCACCAACAATGGCACTTGCAACAATGCGGCCTCCTGCGCTTTTTATTCCGTTAATCGTGCCGCTTGCCATGGCGCTTATACCCGCAGATAAAAAACCGTGTCCAAAATTTCCACCAAATAGTTCATTCACCACACCGCCAGCAAGGCCACTTCCGACAATATGACCAAATGAGCTCGGCTCGAAAGCTTCACCAACCCCATAAAACGCAGCGGCAGCCACGGTCCCTCGCAATGCACCAGTGAGTATATTGCCACCATTAAAGCCAGCATTAACACCACCAGCTATAGCACCTGCGGTGGCGGCACCATACCAACTACTCGCAAAATACGTGGCGCACGCTTGGCAATACGCGTATAGAACCGCCACAACAACTGCACCAATAATGGGTTTGATTTTTTCCCACAGCTTACTGAAAAAATACCCGCTGGGGTCGGTATAGCTCATGGGGTTGTTCAGCACATAGCTATAGCGGTTGTAGTTTTGGCTGTTTTTGGGCGCTTGCACAAAGGGGTCGGCTTGTAAAAAGCGCCCAAGGGTGGGGTCGTATATGCGCCCTTTCATGTGCACAATGCCCAAGGCATCCATTTGCCGATGCCCGGTAAAGCCTTGCTCGGTTGGCGGCAGCATGCTGCCAAGGGCAACACCGCCTGCGCTGTATATGGTTCGGGTTTGACCAAAGGCGCTAAATAGCTGCTGGCTGATTATCTCGCCAGTGGTGGCTAAGGTGGTAAACACCGAGCCTAAATGGTCTTTAAAGAGCAAGTACGTGGCTTCACTTGTTGCGCTTGCGCTTTCGCGCTGCACTAGCATGAGCTTTTATGTGTTTTATTTGATTGTTTTTTTTACGTTACACTAGCAGATAAATTCATCAAGCTTTTTTGCGAAAAAATAGAATCAATTACACAACATATCAGTACGGTCTTACACGCAACAAAAAACCCGGCACAATGGCCGGGTTTTTGAGGTACTGCAATTTTCGAAGAATTAACGCTTCGAGAACTGTGGACGCTTACGCGCTTTGTGCAAGCCGACTTTCTTACGTTCAACTTGACGAGCGTCACGAGTTACATAACCCGCGCGACGTAAGTCACCACGTAAAGTTTCGTCGTACTGCATCAGTGCACGGGTGATACCGTGACGTACTGCGCCAGCTTGACCACTTGAACCACCACCTTTAACAGTGATGTACAAGTCGAATTTTTCTACCATTTCAACTAACTCTAATGGCTGACGAACAACCATGCGAGCCGTTTCACGGCCGAAGTATTCTTCTAAAGTGCGATTGTTGATGCTGATGTTGCCGCTACCTGGACGCAAGAAAACGCGTGCAGTTGAGCTTTTGCGACGACCAGTACCGTAGTATTGATTCTGTGCCATAGTCTTAACGCTCCGTCTTAAATTTCAAGTTGTTTTGGTTGCTGAGCAACATGGTTATGCTCTGCACCAGCGTACACTTTCAGTTTACGGAACATGGCACGACCAAGTGGACCACGAGGTAACATACCTTTCACCGCTTTCTGAATTACCATTTCTGGTTTCTTGGCGATCAACTTCTCGAAGTTGATTTCCTTGATACCACCTGGGTAGCCAGAGTGTGAATAGTAGATTTTGTCTTGCGCTTTGCGGCCAGTTACAGTCACTTTCTCAGCGTTAACAATGATGATGTAATCACCAGTATCTACGTGAGGAGTGTACTCAGGCTTGTGCTTACCGCGCAAACGGGTGGCAACTTCAGTTGCCAAACGACCTAAAGTTTTACCTTCGGCGTCAATAACATACCAGTCACGTTGTACTGTTTCTGGTTTTGCAACAAATGTACTCATTGAGATTATCTCTTTTCTTAAGGTTCACGACAGTAGTTCCGGGCTTCCCCGCGAACCACAACAACCGCTGTGTCATGCAACGTTTGCTAGCCACTTATGACGGTTAGTTGTACCTGTAACGTGGGCTGCGCGGATTATAGGGAAAACCGCTTAAAAGATCAACGACGTTATTCGTTATTCGTTATTCGTTATTCGTTATTCGTTATTCGTTATTCGATCGCTTCGCTGTTCGTGTTTGATTTTTCCGAACAGCGCGAAGCGCGGACAAACAGTGAACGAAGTGAACGCACGAAAAACGAATAACGCTTTTAAGCTTGCAGTGCGGTGATGAGTTCGGCGGTGCGTTCCCAGTGGCTGGCAAGTTGAATTAACACCGCGCCGTCGGTCGGCGACAGCTCATTGCGGGCTATTTGCTGCAGCCAGGTACTGCGTAATAAGTTGCGGGTGGCGCGGATTGAACTCACTAGAGCTTGCCAATTGGCTTGCGGGCGTTCGTTCATTTCGGAGCCGCTGAGTAGTTCTAGCAGCTGCGCACGTAGATCATGATTTAAGCTGGCATCTATTTGTAATGGTGACGCTGCACGAAGTTTTTCAACAAGCTCGCGCAAGTCAACTAAGCGTGCTTGATAGCCATGTAATTCAGCTAATTGCAGGGCTTCGTCGCCGTGCAGCGACTTGCTACTTAGCTTTTGTAAATAGTCGTGAATATGCTGCAGTAGCTCACCCGTGGCAATGTCTTCTTCGGTCACCTCGGCAAGCTGTGAATCGCGTAGCAGCGTTCGTAAGCGAATTTGGTATTGGCGTAACACGCGGTTTTGCTCTTGCTTGACGGCATTTAAACCCATGGCAGGAATTTCAAGCACGGTTTTGTCCAGAAAACGGGGTTCACCAGAACGTAGCGGCGGCAACCGATACCAGCGCTCGACTGCGCGAAATATTCGCTCATCAAATAGCCACATTAAGGCAACGCCAAGCAGGTTAAACAAGGTGTGGAACACCGCAAGGCCAGAGCTAATGTTGGTGACCTGTTCTCCGCCTGACAATAACTGGGCCACCCACCACATGGGCACCAGTAAAATCAGTGCGGATATACCAGTCATGGTATTCATTAATACATGTACCGCGGCGAGGCGTTTAGCGTGGGCGGTAGCACCTACGCTAGCAATGAGGGCGGTTACTGTGGTGCCGACATTGGCACCAATAACCACCGCAGCGCCTGCCAGGGGCGAAAATACACCACTCACTGAGGCGGTTAGCACAATAGCTAGCGCTGCTGACGATGACTGCACTAATGCGGTCAGCACCATACCAGCCACAACCGCTAGTGCAATGCCGCCTATGCCGGTAATGCGTAGCTGCTCGATAGGTACAAGGGCGGTCACTTGCTCAAACGCGTCGCGCAAGGTGTCTAACCCGACAAACAAAATACCGAAACCGGCAATAGCGACGCCTATTTGGCCCGACAGCTTTTGCTTACGAAACAGCTGCAGCAACATGCCAATGCCTATTAACGGCCAGGCAAAAATGCCGATGTTTATTTTGAGGCCAATTAACGCGACTATCCACGCCGTCATGGTGGTACCGACATTACTGCCAAACACCACCCACGCAGCTTGGCGTAGTTTCAACATGCCCGCGTTGGTAAAGCCCAGCAGCGCCACCACCACAGCACTGGATGACTGCACCACAGCGGTTACTGCGAAACCCGATGCCGCAGCGCGCAACCGCGTTTGCGTTGAGCGCTCCAGAAACTGTTGCAAATGGCCACCCGCCGCAGCTTTGAGCCCGTCGGTAAGCATTTGCATACCCAGCAGCAATAAGCCGAGGCCACCAAGAGCGAGTGTCCAATTGGTTAAGGTCATGGTTTGTGAGCTAACCCCAAATATTCGTGACTTTGCATTTCAAGTAAACGACTGACGCAGCGTTTAAATTCAAAATTTAACTTACCATCAGTATATAGCTCATTGAGCGGCGCTGCGCCCGACATAATGAGCTTAACCCGACGCTCGTAAAATTCGTCAACAAGCGCAATAAAACGCCGTGCGGCATCATCGTTGTTAACGCCCATTTGTGGGACATCGCTAATCAGCACGGCGTGGTAGCACTGGGCAATTTCAATATAGTCGTTTTGCGAGCGCGGCCCGCCGCAAATTGCTTCGAATGAAAATAACACTACGTCATCACATTCCATACGCACCGGAATGTTACGGTTATTCACCGTGATATAACCCTGTTCGTCGCGGTTGCAGTGATCCGGCGCTAACTCAGTGAAATAACGCTGTAAGTTTTCGTCGGCTTGGTTGTCTGCCGGGGCGTGATAAATATTCGCGCGGGTTAAGGTACGTAAACGGTAGTCAATACCGCTGTCAACGTTAATCACCTCGCAATTTTCCTTGATTAAGGCAATAGCAGGCAGAAAACGCTGCCGCTGCAAGCCGTTTTTGTACAAGTCATCGGGCACAATATTCGAGGTCGCTACTAACACCACGTTGCGTTTGAATAACTCTTGCATCAATGTGCCGAGAATCATCGCATCGGTAATATCTTGCACAAAAAACTCATCAAAACAGATCACCCGTGCTTCGGCAGCAAGTTTTTCAGCAATGATTGGGAGCGGATCGCTGCGCCCCTTCAACTCCTTCAGCTCGTGATGTACACGGTGCATAAATCGGTGAAAATGCACACGCATTTTCGCCTCAAATGGTAAGGTTTCAAAAAACGTATCCACCAAATATGTTTTACCGCGACCGACGCCACCCCAAAAATAAATACCTTGGGGCGCTTTGGATTCGTTACCAAAGAGCGTTTTTAATTTACTGAAAAAGCCAGTAGCACCGCTGTTCTGATGAAATAAGACCAGTTCGTCATACAGCCGCTGCAACGCCTCTACCGCCTTGCGCTGCGCGGCATCAGGAGTGAAATTGCCGGACGCGAGGTCCTGCTCATATTTTAAGATTGGGGTAAGCTTGTTCGTTGTCACTACCACTTCGACCCTATTCTAGATTATGCTATTGGCGTTTAGTTTATCATGCGAAACGCATTTTTAAGGAGTATTTATGAGCTGGATTATTGGCGTACTACTAGTTGTTGCTGGTGCAATTGTTGGCTTTTTTGTCGCCCGCTACTGGCTCGCCGAACATTCCGAGGAAGCCGAGCTTTCGCAACAAGTTACTCAAACCAAGCAGCAACTTGCAGATTATCGTCAAGAAGTTGCTGAGCACTTAGCAACTGCCCAAGCTTTGGTCGGCCAATTGGAAGAAACCCAAGACAAACTAAAAGCTTACTTGCATCACAGCGCCGATTTGCTGCAGCGCGAGCAAGAACAACCAAGCTTGCCGTTCTTTGCCGAAGACACCATTCGCGAAATTCGCATGGCAAATAAGGTAAATGGCGAGAAGCGACGTTCAGATGATAAGGCATCAGCTGATATGCCGCGCGACTACAGCGACAAAAAATCTGGCCTCTTTAAAGGCTAAAAACGTTATTCGATCGCTGCGCTTATCGTTATTCGTTATTCGTGAGTTCACTACGTTCACTGTTTGTACGTGTTTCGCACTGTTCGAAATGTCTTTTACGAATAGCGTAGCGGACTAACAGCGAAGCGCACGAAGAACGATTAACGAATAACGAATTCACATCTTGAAACACTCTACTGCTGAACTTATTTATATCGAGTTAGTCTGTAATTACGATAACCATCATACAGGAGTTAACTCGAATGAAAGTGAAGTTGTTAGCGGTTTTGGCTTTAGCGAGTGCACTGACTGTTGCGCCTGTTTCAGCCGGTATTCCCTTTTTTGGTGATAAAGACGAAACACCTACGCTTGCGCCCATGCTGGAAGAAGTCACGCCTGCGGTTGTGAATATTTCCGTGAAAGGGAAGCGCGAGGTGCGTCAACGCATCCCCGATATGTTTCGCTTTTTCTTTGGCCCAAATGGTCCGCGTGAACAAGTTCAAGAACGTCCTTTTCAGGGGCTTGGCTCTGGCGTCATCATTGATGCAGACGAAGGTTACGTCGTTACCAATAACCACGTGATTGACGGCGCATCAGAGATTCTGGTTACGCTCAAAGATGGTCGACAATTCGATGCAACAGTGATTGGCACCGATGACCGTTCAGATGTTGCCCTGCTGAAAATTAAAGATGGCAAAGATTTAACAGCCATTGAAATTGGTAACTCGGCGAAATTACGTGTTGGCGACTTTGTCGTGGCTATTGGTAATCCGTTCGGTTTAGGGCAAACCGTTACCTCGGGTATTGTTAGTGCGCTAGGCCGCAGTGGCTTAGGCATTGAAGAAATTGAAAACTTTATTCAAACCGATGCGGCCATTAACAGCGGTAACTCTGGCGGTGCCCTAGTGACGTTAGATGGCAAGCTCATTGGCATTAACACGGCTATTTTAGGGCCAAATGGCGGTAATATTGGTATTGGTTTCGCTATTCCAGCAGACATGATGCAAAATTTGGTGCAGCAGTTGATTGAGTTTGGTGAAGTGCGCCGTGGCGTGCTTGGTGTACGCGGTAATGACTTAACCCACGAAATTGCAAAAGCTCTAGATTTAAAAGCCAACCAAGGTGCCTTTATTGCTGAGGTTATTCCAGAAGGTGCTGCTGACAAAGCAGGATTGCAATCAGGCGATGTAATTGTTGCGGTAAATGGTGAGCGTATTCGTACCTTTGCAGACTTAGGCGCACGTGTTAGCACTTTAGGTGCCGGCAAAGAACTCTCGTTGACGATATTGCGCGACGGTAAAGAGCGTAAGTTTAACGTTGTGCTTAGTGCCGATGATCAAGCGGTAACTGCGGCTTCATTGCACCCTGCCCTTGATGGCCTAACGCTAGCACCAATCGAACAAGGTGGCCTGCAGGTAACCGAAATTACTGAGGGCTCGCTGGCTGAACGTTATGGACTGCGTAAAAACGACGTGATTATTGGGGTGAACCGCACGCCAATTAACAGCATGTCGGAGCTACGCGAGTCATTATCAAACGCGGGTGATGTTATCGCGTTAAATATTCGCCGTGGCAATTCGCAACTTTACTTAGTGTTACGCGGCGGGTAATCAACCCCTGGTGTCTCAACGCCACATGAAGAAGGCAGCAAATGCTGCCTTCTTTTTTAAACAGTGTTATGCTTTTGCTTATATTTTAATTCAATAGGTTACTTTCAAATGCAGCTTGGCCAAACGTTTTGGTATATCACGCGCTCTGTCCTGCTCGGCTTAGCGGTCGCTGCTATTGTGATTGTCGCGCTACCTTATTTTCAAGGTAAGTCCGCATCAGATAAGCCCCCACAGCAGCCATTAAGCTTCGCAACGGCGGTTAATCGCGCCGCGCCAGCTGTGGTGAACATTTACAGCATTGGTACCTCACGCACATCTTATTATTCGCGCCGACCTAGCACCGTAGTGCGCTTAGGCTCGGGCGTTATTATGGATAATCGGGGGCATATTCTTACGGCGTATCATGTGGTTGCTGACGTGAATGAAATACAAGTGGCGCTACAAGATGGCCGTAACTACAGCGGTCAAGTCATTGGTTATGATCAAATTACCGACTTAGCGGTGGTTCGAATTGATGCCGACAACCTACCCATTATTCCGCAAAGCCAGAGCCTGCGTACCCAAGTGGGTGATGTTGTGCTAGCCATTGGTAACCCACATAACTTAGGGCAAACCATTACTCAGGGTATTGTCAGTGCCACAGGAGGTCGCATGGGTGTGATTCACTCACATGCCGACTTAATTCAAATGGATGCTGTGATTAACGAAGGAGCTTCTGGTGGCGCCTTGGTCAACAGTGAAGGCTATTTGGTTGGCATCAATAATGCGCAGTTTCGTGATGCGCGGGGGCAAGGCATCGACGGTATTTACTTTGCAGTACCCTACCCCTTGGCTTATTCAGTCATGGAAAGCTTAATTCGCGAAGGCGAGGTTGTTCGTGGTTACCTAGGGGTGCAAGTAGGTGAAGTGCCGCAGAGTAATCCTTATAGCCAACCCGGTATTTATGTAACGGGTGTTGATGCTAATAGTCCAGCCGCGCGCGCAGGTTTGCGCCCGGATGATTACATTACGGAAATTAATGGTCAGCGAATGTCGTCGGCAGCTGAAGGGTTAGCTGCGGTGGCACAAACGAAGCCGGGATCGGTCATTAAAATTAGGTTTTTACGTGACAACCAAGAGCAAGTTGTGGATGTCACCATTACCAAATTTCAGTAGCTAAACCGGTGCTGCTTGCCAGAAACCTAGCGCGTGACTTAACTCACGCGCTTGATATCAGCACCAAGCGCTGACAATTTCTTTTCAATAGCTTCGTAACCACGGTCGATATGATAAATACGCTCGACGACGGTTTCACCTTTTGCCACTAAACCTGCAATAACCAGCGATGCCGATGCACGCAAATCGGTACACATGACTTGCGCACCGGTTAGTTGCTCCACACCTTTTGAAATGGCGGTATTGCCTTCTAGTTCAATATTTGCACCCATACGGCGTAATTCAGGCACATGCATAAATCGATTCTCGAAAATCGTTTCACGCACCCAGCCGGCGCCATCGGCAATTGCATTTAAGGTACAGAACTGAGCCTGCATATCGGTTGGAAACGCTGGGTGTGGTGCCGTTATAATCTTCACTGGTTGCGGGCGACTGTTCGCCTGCACACGTATCCAGTCATCGCCTTTAGTGATCACTGCGCCTGCTTCGGTTAATTTTTTGAGCACCGCGTCAAGCATACTTGGGTCTGTGTTGCGACAGGTTACATCGCCACCTGTCGCCATCGCTGCCACCAGAAAAGTACCGGTTTCTATACGATCTGGCTGCACACTATATTTACCGCCGTGTAACGCGGGTTTACCATGAATGGTAATAGTATCAGTGCCAGCTCCACGAATGTCTGCACCCATGTCATTTAAAAACTGAGCGAGATCTTCCACTTCGGGTTCTCGCGCTGCGTTCTCAATAATAGTGACACCATCAGCTAGGGTTGCGGCTGCCATGAGGTTTTCTGTACCGGTGACGCTAACCGTATCCATTAGAACAGTTGCACCACGCAAACGGCCATTCACTTTGGCGTTGATATAACCATTTTCAACGGTAATGTCGGCACCCATGAGGCGTAAGCCTTCAATGTGCAAGTTCACTGGGCGCGCACCAATTGCACAACCGCCAGGTAACGATACTTGAGCTTCACCAAAGCGCGCCAGCAGAGGGCCTAACACCAAAATGGAAGCACGCATGGTTTTCACCAAGTCATAACTTGCCACATGGTTATTAATACCTTGTGGATGAATTTTGTAGCTATTTGGCCCCAAAGTTTCACTTTGAATACCTAACTCACCAAGTAGCTTCAGGCTAGTACGCACGTCTTGTAAGGCTGGTACGTTGTGCAGCTCAACCGTTTCGCAGGGTAAAATAGCTGCCATTAGAATAGGTAGCGCAGCGTTCTTCGCGCCAGAAATAGTCACCTCGCCGTTTAGCGGCCGGCCACCCTGAATAACCAATTTTTGCATTGCGCGTCTCTTAGCTGAGCATGGCGAGTTTTTTCTCGCGTTGCCATTCGGTCGGTGTATAGGTACGAATTGATACGGCGTGCAATTCACCGCTAGCAATTAAATCTTTTAACGGTGCGTAAACTACTTGCTGCTTCTTCACGCGCGATAAATCGCCGAACAACTCACCCACTACAGTGATGTTGGCATGACCGCCATCCAGCTTAACCAGCACTTCGCTTACGTCGAGCTCGTCTAACAGGCGTTGTTGAATCGAATCAGATGTCATCATAAAGTTTCTTCATTGAATTTTGAGAATTTTAACTACCGAGTGTGAGCAGTGCATCGACACCACTGACTTTTAGCATGGCTTTAAATTGCTGATTTGCATTGACAATGAGTAAGTCACGCTGGGTGTTTCGCAATGCCCGCTTAACCTGTAATAGCATGGCAACACCGGCGGAGTCGACTTTCTCAACGCCTTCTAGGTCAACCGTCAAGGCTTCTTGCTCACCTGCTAACCAGTTTCGGCGATTTGCCCAGATAGCAGGCACCGTATTACGAGTTAGTTGGCCGCTTAAGACCACACGGCCACCATCGCTGCATTGCAGTTCACAATGGTCCATTACTCACTGCCTTCAATATCATCATGTTCTTTGACAGTTTCTTGGGCTTTTTCGCGCAACAACGCGATAGTGCCGTCAATGCCATTACTACGAATAACCGCATTGATTTCAGCCTGTTTACTATTGAGCAAGCTTACGCCTTCAACAACCAGGTCGTATGCTTTCCATAGGTTGTCGTCTTTGTCGAACCGCATTTTAAAATCCATGCGCACAGGCGGCCCACCCTCTTGTAATAAGCGGGTATTAACCACCACTATTTTACTATTCGGCTCAAACCGCGACGCGTCACCAAATTGAATAGTGTGTTTCGTTTCATCATATTGCGTAAAAGCACCCGCGTAGGTGGTAATTAAATAGTCACGAAACACCGTGTAAAATTCTTGACGTTGCTCTTCGGTGGTTTGTGTTAGGTTACGGCCTAGTACGCGCTTTGCGGCATAGACATAATCAACATAAGGCATCATTTCTTCACGAATAACCACCCGAATATGGTTGATATCTTGATCAATCAGCTCACGATCGGTTTCGATACGCTCAAGTGTTTTGCTGGCAAGTTTCTCCAACAAAACGTACGGATTATCGTCACGAATTAACTCCGCTTGGGCGTTATGAACGCCAGCTAACGTGAACAAACTAATACAGACTGCCATGAACCACTTTTTCATGCTGAACTCCTTAGTCGTTGCCTTGGCCGAATAAGAACTGGCCAATCAAGTCCTCTAGCACTAATGCTGATTTGGTGTCGTAGATATAATCACCGTCTTCGAGCATCTCAACCGTGTCATCAATAAAGCCAGGGTTTAAGCCAATATACTGCTCACCCAATAAGCCCGACGTTAATATTGAGACCGACGTTGTGTCAGAAAATTCATTGTATTCTTTGCTAATGGTCATTTCGACCAACGGCTCATAGTAATCGCCCACTAATGAAATTTTGCTGACGCGGCCAACCACAACACCGCCTACTTTTACCGGCGAGCGTTCTTTTAGGCCACCAATGTTGTCGAACTTTGCAAATAATTTATAGGTTTCACCGTTGGTGAGCACATTGGTGTTCGCGGCTTTTAAGCCTAAAAATAACAAGGCCAAAATACCAATGATGACAAACAACCCAACTGCTAACTGTGTATTTCTTGATTCCATGGTTTTTATCCAAACATCAATGCGGTTAAAACAAAATCGAGCCCTAATACTGCTAACGACGCAGTGACAACGGTCGAGGTAGTGGCGCGGCTAATACCTACCGAAGTAGGCGTACACTGGTAACCCTTGTGCAGCGCAATCCAGGTGACAACAAAAGCAAACACTAAGCTTTTAATAACGCCATTAAGTATGTCTTGCCCCCACTCTACGTTCGACTGCATGACCGACCAAAACGCGCCGTCATCCACGCCTAACCAGCGCACACCAACTAAGTAGCCGCCATATATACCTACCGCCGAAAACACTAAGGCTAAAATTGGCATACTATAAAAACCTGCCCAGAAACGTGGTGAAATAACCCGCCGCAACGGGTCAACGCCCATCATTTCTAAGCTAGATAACTGTTCTGTCGCCTTCATTAGGCCAATTTCGGCGGTTAATGCAGAACCGGCTCGCCCAGCAAACAATAGCGCGGTTACCACAGGCCCCAACTCACGCAGCAGTGACAAAGCAACCATGGGCCCTAGCGACTGCTCGGCGCCAAAGTCGACCAAAATAGTATAGCCTTGAAGCCCCAACACCATGCCGATAAACAACCCGCTGACAACAATAATCAGCAACGACAATACGCCCACTGAGTACATTTGTTGCATAAGCAGCGGCCATGACTTGCGCAGTTGTGGCTTGCCAAACAACGCGCGCATTAACATAAACAATGCGGCGCCAGCACCGGCAATGGCGTCTAAGGTGACTTTTCCTAGCGCAGCAACACGATTAAGCATGGTCACTCCCTAATAAATCATCTTCTAACGATGCCGCGGCATAATGAAACGGCACCGGGCCGTCGGCTTCCCCATGTAAAAACTGATGGATAAGCGGGTCGTCCGACTGCTTCAGTTGCGCTGGTGTGCCATGCCCTACTACCTGCTTGTCGGCCAAAATGTACACGTAGTCAGCAATGGTCATTACCTCGGCAATATCATGGGTAACCACAATACTTGTTAGGCCTAGCGAGGCATTCAGTTCTTTAATAAGTTTTACGATGACGCCCATAGAAATGGGGTCTTGGCCAGCAAATGGCTCATCGTACAAAATGAGTTCGGGGTCGAGCGCAATAGCCCGCGCCAAAGCGGCCCGCCGCGCCATACCACCAGAAAGCTCGGCTGGCATTAGGTCACGCGCACCGCGCAACCCGACAGCCTCAAGCTTCATTTTGACAATAGTGTCAATAATTTCTTCAGGAAGTTGGCTATGTTCACGCAACGGAAAAGCGATGTTGTCGTACACTGTCATGTCGGTAAATAACGCACCGCTTTGAAACAGCATACTCATACGCTTACGCAACTCATAAAGGTCACGCCGATTCAGCTGGTGTACGTTATGCCCCGCAAACTCAATACTACCTTGCTGCGGATACAGCTGGGCACCAATGAGCCGCAACAATGTTGTTTTACCAATGCCACTAGGGCCCATTACGGCGGTGATTTTTCCGCGCGGTACACGCATCGAAAGGTTTCGATAAACTTGGTGTGCGCCAAAACTATGCGCGAAGTGCAAGTTATCAATCACCACAAGGGCATCATCTAAAGCAGAATTTTCCACTTGTCGCACGCCTTTAATTCTCCTTAAACAAGCCCGCGAGTGTAACAGATTTGGGCTTTTTTCTACACCTTAAGACGGTAAAATTTGTGACAAATCGTTTATTTCAGTGCTTTTTACGTCTGCAATTCAGTTTTCGATCGGGTATTATTGTAAACAATCTTATTTTGGCGGAGCTATTCACAGTTATGAGCAATTCCACCACCCAATCATTTCGTCTGTTGGGCGAACGTGTCATTGATATCGAAACCGCCGCGGTTAGCGGCTTGAAGCGCTTTTTGGATGACAGTTTTGAGCAAGCCTGTGAATTGTTGTTAGCCTGTGCTGGGCGCGTTATTGTCATTGGTATGGGTAAGTCTGGGCACATTGGCGGCAAAATTGCAGCAACCTTGGCCTCAACCGGTACGCCGGCGTTTTTTGTTCACCCTGGTGAAGCTAGCCATGGCGATTTGGGCATGATTACCGCCCAAGACGTTGTTTTGGCCATTTCTAATTCAGGCGAAACCGGTGAACTGCTAGCCATAGCTCCGCTAATAAAGCGCCGCGGCGTTAAGCTAATTAGTATGACGGGGAACCCAAAGTCTACTCTCGCTGAAATAGCCGATGTGCACGTTTGTATTGCAGTAGAGCAAGAAGCCTGTTCGTTAGGCCTCGCGCCAACGTCATCCACCACAGCTACGCTAGTTATGGGCGATGCTTTAGCGGTGGCATTATTAAACGCGCGTGGTTTTACTGCGGATGATTTCGCGATGTCGCACCCTGGCGGCAGTTTAGGCCGCAGGTTGTTATTGCACATTCACGACATTATGCACAGTGGAGACCGAATTCCGTTGGTGCCTGAACAGGCGACCATTTCAGAAGCGTTACTAGAAATGTCACGAAAAGGTCTCGGCATGACCGGCATTATTGATGCAAAAGGTAAGCTTGCTGGCATTTTTACCGACGGCGATTTACGTCGAATTTTAGATCAGCGCATTGATCTACACACCACCGCAATTGCGCAAGTTATGACCCGCAACCCAGTCACCATTGGCCCTGACGTGCTTGCTGCGCAAGGTTTGAAGCTCATGGAAGATCGTAAAATTAATGGCCTGTTTGTGACCGACCAACAGGGCATTGCACAAGGGGCGTTAAATATGCACGACTTACTGAAAGCGGGGGTCATGTAATGACTAACCTAAACGCTGACTATGTCAGCACATGGTATGGCGACATTGCTCAGCCGCTGTTCGAACGTTTTGCGGCCATTAAACTTGTGGTTTGCGACATTGACGGTGTGTTTTCCGACGGCCGTATTTATTTAGGTAACAACGGTGAAGAACTTAAAGCCTTTCATACACGCGACGGTTTTGGTGTGAAAGCGCTCATTAACGCCGGTATCGAGGTGGCAGTAATTACCGGTCGACGTTCGGCTATTGTTGAGAACCGCATGTCTGCACTTGGTGTTCAGCATATTTTTCAAGGCCAAGAAGACAAACTCAGCTGCTTTGAGCAATTGGCCAAGCAGCTCAATTTGGCAGCGAGCGACATTGCATCGATTGGCGATGATATTCCCGATTTAGACATGCTCAAAGCCAGTGGCTTAGCCGTTGCAGTGCAAGATGCTCACCCTTATGTGCAACAGCATGCACATTATATAACTGCCCAGCGCGGTGGCTTTGGTGCGGTGCGCGAACTTAGCGATCTTATTTTGACGGCGCAGGGGCAATTGCAACTGCACGGAGGAGTTAGCTTGTGAACCGTAACCTGGTGCTGATTATTGGCAGTATTTTTGTCATCGCCGCGTTGTTATTCTGGCGGCCATTTGCCGACCGTGACGATGAACAGCAGCAGCAGGGGTATCGCGAAATAAAGCCTGACTTTACCGCGCAAGGTCTCATTGTGCGTGTTTACAATGCCGAAGGTGAACTTGACCACCGTATTGCTGCCGAAGAAATGATCCACTACAGTCCGATTGGGTTAACAGAATTAACCGCGCCAACCTATATTACACAAATAGATGATCAAGGCGCGCTGTGGCAGGTACAAGCCGAACAAGGTTCATTTTATGCCGATAAAAGTTTGGTTTTAGAACGAAATATTGAGATGATCAGTTTGTCTGCGGCAGAATTTATTGAGCGTATTGAAACCAGTTACTTAACCATTGATACACTCAACGAAACCGTTGAAACGGATCAACCCGTGGTCATTATTGGCCGCGATTTCACCGTAAAAGGCGAAGGCATGCGCGCCGATATGCGCGCTCAAACATTGGAAATGACTCGACATGTTGAAACAATTTATACCGGTCGTAGCCCTGTTCGCCCTTAGTGCAATTGCCCTAAGTACGGCGCACGCACAGGGTCGTGACGACTTTAACAAACCTATTCAAATTAACGCGGAAAGCGATTGGTTTGACGTGGCGAATAAAATTGCGGTGTTTGAAAACAATGTGGTCATTCAACAAGGTACTTTGCGTATTCGCGCTGACCACCTTGAAGTTGTGCGTAGCGATGACCAGTCCGATGTATTTACCGCCACCGGCAGCCCTGCCGTTTATGAACAGCAGCTTGACGACGGTTCGCCAATTTCAGCACAGGCTAATAGCATTAGCTATGACCAAGCGAAGCAAATTTTAACCTTGTCAGGCAACGTTAAAGTGTCGCAAAACAACAGCGTGGTTCAGGGTAGCGAAATTATTTATAACTTTGCCACGCAGCAAATGACAGCCAATCGCGGCGAGTCGGACAGCGACCGAGTGACCACTATTTTTATGCCAAAGAAAAAGAGCGACAACAATAATGAGCCGACTAATCGCTGAGCATTTAGCTAAGTCTTATAAAAGCCGCCAGGTAGTCAAAGACGTTAGCCTAACGGTTGAGTCTGGGCAAATTATCGGCTTGCTTGGCCCGAATGGTGCGGGTAAAACAACCACGTTTTACATGATTGTGGGGCTAGTCAATAACGACAAAGGCCGCATCATGATTGATGAGCAAGATATTTCACTGTTGCCTATGCATGAACGTGCACGCCGCGGCATTGGTTATTTACCGCAAGAGTCATCTATTTTTCGCAAACTAACCGTGCGCGACAATATTATGGCGATATTAGAAACTCGCAAAGACCTCGACGCCAATGGCCGCGAAGAGCGCCTTGATGGGCTGCTAGAAGAATTCCATATTGGCCATATTGCCAACAGTTTGGGCATGAGTTTGTCGGGCGGCGAACGTCGCCGTGTTGAAATTGCCCGGGCTTTAGCGGCAGACCCCGCATTTATTTTGTTAGACGAACCTTTTGCCGGCGTTGACCCTATTTCAGTTTTAGACATCAAGAAGATTATTGAGCACTTGCGCAACCGTGGCATTGGCGTATTGATTACCGACCACAATGTTCGTGAAACCTTATCGGTATGTGAGCATGCTTATATTGTTAGCCACGGTGAGTTGATCGCCAGTGGTGACGCCCAAACCATCTTAAATAATCAGCAAGTTAAAGATGTTTATTTAGGTGAGCAGTTCACCTTGTAGGTGGTGGTATGAAGCAAAGCCTGCAGTTTAAATTTTCACAACAGCTGTCGATGACGCCACAGCTGCAACAGGCCATTAAGCTACTGCAATTGTCCACGCTCGAATTGCAGCAAGAAATACAGCAAGCGCTGGATGAAAACCCCCTACTAGAGCTAGAGCAAAACGACGCCGAGGGCGAAACCTCGGTTGCGGAAGGCGATGACCCCTGGGAGCACGCTTGTTCTGCGGCATTGGGGCAGTCATCGGCCGGCTATGATGGCGAAGACGCAATATATCAGGGCGAAACTCAGCAAACCTTGCAAGACCATCTGGTTTGGCAAATGGAGTTATCCCATTTCACCCCAACCGATGCATTGATTGCCCTTTCCATTATCGATGCCATTGACGAAAGCGGTTATTTGACGGTTGAGTTAGATGACATTCTAGAGGCCGTGAATCGCCAAAGCGATACGCCCATTGAAGCCGACGAAGTTGCGGTGGTTCTGAAGCGCATCCAACATTTTGACCCTATTGGGGTGGGCGCTCGCAACGTTGGTGAGTGCTTACATTTGCAGCTTCAACAACTTCCCTCAGACATACCATGGCGTGACCTCGCCATCACTGCAGTGTGTGAGTATTTAACCTTATTAGGTAGTCGTGATTATCGTACTTTGGCCCGCAAATTACGGGTATCGGAGACCGAGCTAAGCGCTATTCTGGAATTGATACAAACCTTGCAGCCACGGCCTGGCGAAGGGTTTGGCGCAACCGACGACGACTATGTAATTCCTGACGTGTTGGTGCGTAAAAAAAATAATCGTTGGACAGTTGAGCTAAATCCGCAAAGTGTGCCTAAACTAAAAGTAAATGACAGCTACGCACAACTTTGCCAAGGAGCGCGACAAACCGACGACATGCAATACATTCGCCAGCAAACTCAAGATGCCAAATGGTTTATTCGAAGCCTCGAAAGCCGTCATGAAACACTTCTGAAAGTGGCCAGCGCTATCGTGCTGCGCCAGCAGGGCTTCTTTGAACATGGTGAAGAAGCCATGAAACCAATGGTGTTAGCAGACATTGCTGCGGCGGTAGACATGCATGAGTCAACTATTTCGCGAGTAACCACGCAAAAGTATATGCATTCGCCGCGCGGTGTGTTTGAATTGAAGTACTTCTTCTCTAGTCAGCTGAACACTGACAATGGCGGAGAGGCTTCATCAACAGCCATACGTGCGTTGCTGAAAAAGCTAGTTGCTGCGGAAAGTCCTAAAAAGCCGTTGAGTGACAGTAGACTAACTGAACTCCTCGCTGAACAGGGCATCCAAGTAGCTAGACGGACCATTGCGAAGTATCGTGAGGCGCTAAATATCCCGCCCTCGAGTCAACGCAAACGTCTTATCTGAATCTTGGACAAAAGAAGGAAGATGTTATGCAAATTAATCTGACTGGTCATCATGTAGAAATCACTGACGCGTTACGCGAGTACGTTGATACGAAATTTAGTAAGCTAGAACGCCACTTCGACCACATAAATAACGTCCATGTCATTTTAAATGTTGAAAAGTTAACGCAAAAAGCGGAAGCTACGCTGCATTTGAATGGCGGCGAGGTTTTCGCTGATTCAGAGCACCAAGACATGTATGCCGCCATCGACGGGCTGATCGACAAACTTGATCGGCAGGTTATTAAGCATAAAGAAAAGATGAAACGCCACTAAATCATGGATTTATCCACCTTGTTAAGCCCCGACTGCACGCGTCGTGCAGTCGACGGCTCAAGTAAAAAGAAAGTACTTGAGCTCATTGGCCAAATGGCCGCCACTCGTTTGTCAGGCACGACTAGCTTTGACGTTTTTGAGAGTCTGTTGAACCGGGAACGTCTTGGTAGTACCGGCATTGGCTTGGGCGTTGCGATTCCGCATGGCCGCTTAAGTTCAGCCAATAAGCCCGTTGCTATTCTCATGACGCTACAAGAGCCTATTGACTTTGATGCGATAGACAATCAACCGGTGGATATAATTTTTGCGTTATTAGTGCCAGAAGATCAGCACGAGCAGCATTTACAAACCCTAGCGGCCGTTGCTCAACGTTTAAATGATAAGAACTGTACGCGCGCGTTACGAGACGCGGACAGCGATCAGGAACTCTACAACATCTTTACGGGGTAGCCACCAACAATGCAGTTGATTATCGTCACAGGCCGCTCTGGCTCAGGTAAAACGATTGCACTGAGAGTCCTTGAAGACTTGGGTTACTACTGTGTCGATAATATTCCGATTACCTTACTGCCGACCCTTGTTCACGCGGTTGTAGAGCAATATGACAAAGTTGCCGTCAGTGTCGACGTTCGCAATCTACCCGCTGACCCAAATGAATTAACTGAAGCGCTTGATTTTTTACCGAGTAAAATCAAACCCGAAATTCTCTACATCGACTCATCGGATAGCGTGTTACTGCGTCGCTTCGGTGAAACCCGTCGCTTGCACCCGTTATCATTAAATGAGCTGCCACTGGGTGATGCATTGGCAACCGAAGCCGCCATGCTTGAGCCGCTGGCTGAGCGCGCAACGTGGCGCATTGATAGCAGTGACTTGAGTGTGCACCAACTTAGCGAGCAAGTTTCCGAGCGCGTCTTAGGTAAAGCCGCTTCGCGCTTAATTGTGGTATTTCAGTCGTTTGGTTACAAATATGGCTTACCACCTGACCTAGACTACGCCTTTGATGCGCGAATTCTACCCAACCCACATTGGGAGCCTGAGTTAAAGCCACTAACGGGCCAAGATCCCGCTGTGCAGCATTTCTTTGCGCAGCAGCCACTGGTGACGAAGTTTATTCACCAACTCGAGGTGTTTTTAGACACCTGGCTACCCTACTTTCAGCGCAGCAATCGTAGCTATTTAACCATTGGCATTGGTTGCACCGGTGGTCAACACCGCTCGGTGTACATTGCTGAACAGTTAGCCCAACGCTTTGCTGAGCAACCCTTTAAAGTACAAGTTCGCCACCGCGAAGCTAGCCGCCACAAAAAGTGAGATTAACCGTGTCTGATGTTGTTCGCCGTACCGTCACTATTCGTAACAAACTTGGTTTGCACGCGCGCGCCGCAACAAAACTCGCCAAGCTAAGCCACCAGTTTCAAGCGAAAGTTCATATTGTGCAGGGTGAGCAACAAGTGGATGCGTCAAGCGTGATGTGTTTATTACTACTGGCAAGCGGCCAAGGACGCGAAATTGACGTTATTGCACAAGGTGAAGATGCCGTTGAAGCCGTGGACGCAATTGCCAACTTAATTGAATCTCGCTTTGACGAAGAGCAATGATGCGGTAAACTTCTCAAATTAATGAGGGGTTTATGTATGCTAGCTGAAGTTGCCGACAAAGAATTTGCCGAACAGCACATTCAGGAAGTTTCTGAATCGTTAGCCCGTGGCATGTTCGTACAGGCACGCCGCCAGCTGCACAACCTTCCCGCTTGGGATGTCGCCCTCCTGTTAGAATCATCGCCGCCCAAAGCGCGTGCCATTATTTGGCAGTTGGTTGATGCCGATGAACACGGCGATATTCTTGAAGAACTCTCTGAAGAAGTTCAAAAATCGGTTATTCGCCAAATGGCGCCGGAAAAACTTGCGGCCGCCACCGAAGGCATGGACACCGATGACTTAGCGTACGTTCTACGTGGCTTGCCAGAGCAAGTTTACCAAGAAGTACTGAAGTCGATGGACGAGCAAGATCGTCAGCGGGCCGAGCAAGCCTTGTCATACGCCGAGGAAACCGCCGGCGGCATGATGAACACCGACACCATTACCTTACGTCCAGACGTTACCATTGACGTGGTTTTACGTTATCTGCGTTTAAAAGGTGAGCTGCCCGAAGCAACCGACAAATTATACGTGGTTGACCGCGACGACAAATTCATTGGTGAAATTGGCATTAGCCGCTTGCTAACCGTTGACCCCAGCAAGTTAGTGCAAGACGTGATGGACCCTGACATTCAGGGCATTAACGTGGACATGGACGAAGTGGAAGTTGCCAAACTGTTTGAACGCCAAGACTGGATATCAGCACCGGTTATTGATGACGAGAACCGTCTACTTGGTCGTATAACCATTGATGACGTGGTTGATATTATTCGCGAAGACGCGCAGCACTCCATGTTGAGCATGGCCGGTTTAGATGATGACGAAGATACCTTCGCTCCGGTTTTAAAAAGTACCCGTCGCCGCAGCGTTTGGCTCGGGGTGAACTTAATCACCGCGCTTTTAGCTGCTGCGGTTAGCTCCATGTTTGAAGATATTTTGGCGCAAATGGCCATATTGGCGATTTTGAATACCATAGTCCCCAGCATGGGTGGTATTGCCGGTTCACAAACACTCACGCTGGTTATTCGAGGCATGGCACTTGGCCACATTGGTACCAGTAACCAACGTTGGTTAATTGGCAAAGAGTTAGCCATTGGCGCGCTGAACGGTGTGATTTGGGCCATTCTTATTGCTGGCGTAGTGGCCTTATGGAAACAAGACTTGGTTATTGGCGGTATTATTGCCTTCGCCATGATGGCCAACTTGCTGGCAGCAGGCTTGGCCGGTGTGACCGTGCCACTTATTCTAAAACGCTTTAATATCGACCCCGCGCTAGCCGGCGGGGTTATTCTTACCACAGTGACCGATGTGGTTGGTATTTTCGCATTTCTTGGTACCGCAACCCTAATGCTAGGGTAATACTTGCTTGAATAATTCTTGCTGGGGTAGCTTACACCCCAGCAATGCGCATTTCTTCAAGCAATACCGAGCCGGTGCGTACACCGTGTCGTAGGTCAACATCACCAGCTATCGCAACAATGTTACGCAGCATGTCTTTCAAGTTGCCAGCAATCGTGATTTCTTCAACGGGGTATTTAATTTCACCATTTTCCACCCAGAAGCCTGCCGCACCGCGCGAGTAATCACCATTAACAATGTTCACCCCTTGGCCCATCAGCTCGGTCACTAAGAGCCCAGTTCCCATTTGGCGGCACAACGCTTGTAAGTCAGGTACTTGCGAACCGACTTCCCAGGTATGAATACCACCGGCATGCCCAGTTGGGCTCATGCCGAGTTTGCGCGCCGAGTAACTGGTGAGTAGATAGGTTTGTAAAACGCCATCACGAATAATCTCGCGCTCCTGCGTGGCCAAGCCCTCGTGATCAAACGGGCTGCTCGCCAAGGCGCCACGCAAATGTGGCCGCTCAGTAATGGTAAGCCACTCGGGCAGCACTTGTTTACCTAAATGATCAACCAAAAAACTTGATTTGCGATATAAACTACCGCCACTAATACCTGCCACTAAATGCCCAAACAAACTATTGGCCACGTCAGCACGAAAAATAACCGGTACTTTCGCAGTCGCTATTTTTTGCCCATCTAAACGCGCTACAGTGGCTTCTACAGCGTCTTTTGCCACCTGCTCTGGCGTCCATAGGTCTTCACGCTTTCGTGCCACTGAGTAGCTGTAGTCGCGTTGCATGGCGTCGCCGCTTTTTGCAATTAACGAGCAACTTAGGCTATGCCGAGACTGCAAATAGCCCGCGACGAAGCCATGGCTGTTGCCATAAACACGATAGCCCACATGGCTACTGTAACCAGCGCCGTCTGAGTTCACAATGCGTGGGTCTAACTGCAATGCGTGCTGCTCACAAGCCAAGGCTTGCTCGAGCGCAAACTCAGCACTTTGGTCCGCCGGATGACACAAATCAAGATCAGGAATATCGGTTGCCATTAACTCGGCCGGTGCCAACCCAGCAAAGGGATCAGGCGAGGTGAAACGCGCAATGTCATTGGCTTTTTCAACTGCCGCGCGAATAGCTTTGGCGGTCAAGTCCGTGGTCGATGACGAACCTTTTTGCTGGCCGCGGAATACCGTAATACCCAATGCACCATCTTGGTTAAATTCAACCGTTTCAACCTCACCAAGCCGGGTGCCCACATTGATGCCGCTGCTGCGGCTCATGGCGCACTCGGCGGAACTGACGCCGAGCTTTTCTGCATATTTGATGGCGTCGGCGACGGCTTGTTCGACGTCGTTTAGGTCGTGTTTAAGTGCATTAATATCAGGAATCATTACCTCTCCTTTGAAAGCAAAGACGATATCAGCTATTAGCTATCGGATATCAGCCAACAACGCAGCGCCCCCCTAATATCTAATATCCAATAGCTAATATCGCTTTTGTATTTATAGCTAATATCGCTTTTGTATTTTACAATTCGCGCAAACCATAGGGGTCTGTTATGAGCGAAATTGAACGTGACGACGATATCGTCAGCAAATCTGAACTAAAACGTGCCGCCGAGCAGCAACAACAGCTTGGCGAACAACTCGTCAGCCTTGCCGAGGGCAAACTGGCCAAAATTCCACTCGACGAAGAGCTGCTTGATGCCATTCTATTGGCGCAACGCATTCGCAATACGCGCGAAGGCTATCGTCGCCAATTACAACTTATTGGCAAAATGATGCGTCATCGCGACACGGGGCCAATTCAGCAAGCACTTAGCGAGCTTGAAAATGCGCACCATGCACAAAATGCCGTATTTCATGCGCTTGAAAAACATCGTGACCAAATTTTGGCGCAAGGCGACGACGCAATTCAGCAATTTATTGATGCCTATCCGCATGCTGACCGCCAGAAGCTACGCCAGCTATATCGTCAAGCAAACAAGCAAAGCCAACAAGGCAAACCGCCAGCGGCGGCGCGCGAGTTGTTTAAGTATTTACGTGAGGTGGCCGCCGTTTAATCGGTGCCACCTACGGTCATTGCATCAAGTTTAAGTGTTGGCTGCCCAACCCCAACAGGAACGCTTTGACCATCTTTACCGCACACGCCAACACCTTGATCAAGCTCGAGATCATGACCAACCATGGACACTTGACGCATAGCGTCTGGCCCATTGCCAATTAGGGTGGCGCCTTTCACCGGGGCGGTAATTTTACCGTCTTCAATTAAATACGCTTCTGAGGCTGAAAAGACGAACTTGCCAGAGGTGATATCCACTTGTCCACCGGCAAAGTGCGGTGCATAAATGCCTTTTTTCACACTCTTGATAATTTCTTCTGGGTCATGCTCCCCAGCTAACATGTAGGTATTCGTCATGCGCGGCATTGGCAAATGTGCATAGCTTTCGCGACGCCCGTTACCGGTTGGGTTCACGCCCATCAGCCGAGCATTTAACTTGTCTTGCATGTAACCGACTAAGCGACCTTTTTCTATCAGCACGTTATAGCCGGCTTGTGTGCCTTCATCGTCAATAGCCAGCGAGCCGCGACGGTCATTGATGGTGCCGTCATCAACAATAGTGCAAAGTTCCGAAGCGACCATTTCACCAATTTTGCCGGCATAGGCCGAAGCGCCCTTACGGTTAAAGTCGCCTTCAAGGCCATGACCAACGGCTTCATGTAACAATACGCCTGGCCACCCGGCGCCAAGCACAACCGGCATAGTGCCCGCTGGTGCTGGACGTGCCTCTAGGTTCACTAGGGCTTGGCGTACGGCTTCCTCAGCAAAGCTCTGCCAACGTGGCTTGTCGCCCATGGGTTGCGAAAAATAATGATAGTCAACGCGCGCGCCACCACCGGCACTACCGCGTTCGCGACGCCCATTATGTTCAACCAGCACCGTGCAATTGACTCGCACAAGAGGCCGAATATCGGTGGCAAAGGTGCCGTCCGTTGCGGCAACGAGCACTTCGTCGTAACTGCCGCTAATGCTGGCAATCACTTCCACAACGCGTGAGTCAAGGCTGCGCGCATAGGCGTCAATTTCGCGCAGCAAATCGATTTTTGCTTGCTCATTTAAGCTAGCCAAGGGGTTCACTGGCGCATAACGCACCACATTCGGTGCAGCGTGAAATGCTTGCAGTTGCTTGTTGGCGCCAGCCTGGCTTATACCACGTGCGGCGGCAGCTGCTTGTTGTAGTGCTTGCGGCGAAATATCGTCGGCATAAGCAAAACCGGTTTTTTCACCGTGAACAGCACGCACACCTAGCCCTGCTTCTATATGAAAACTGCCTTCTTTAACAATGCCGTCTTCAAGAACCCAAGACTCATTAACGCTGCTTTGCAGGTAAATATCTGCAAAGTCGATGTCGCCCGTATAAAGCTGATGCAGCGAGCGATGCAGGGCATCCGCATCGAGTTGATATTGCGTGAGAAGATTATCTTGTACGCTTTGTGCTTGCATGAAGAACCTTTTGACTACTTAGAAAATGTTGCGCCACTGGAATATTGCGACGAATGCTATCAAGTGTTTGCATGTTGGCAACGGCACTGACAGCTTGAGCTTGACTGTTCGTGGCGTCGGCCATAACCACGCCCCAACCGTCGATAACCAAAGCGTGCCCATAAGTTTCACGGCCATTGGCATGTTCGCCAACCTGGGCCGCAGCGACCATAAAACATTGCTGTTCAATGGCGCGAGCACGCGTTAGCACATGCCAGTGTGCGGCACCAGTTACTTGGGTAAATGCCGACGGTAACACCAAAATATCTGCACCGTTGGTACGCAGTGCGCGAAACAGTTCAGGAAAACGCACATCATAACATACCGCTAAACCTAAGGTGCCGAATTCGGTTGCGACCGTGACCACTTCGGTACCTGCACGTGTCCATTGCGACTCACGGTAACTGCGAGTGTTGTCGTCTACGTCAACATCGAACAGATGCATTTTATTGTACCGCGCGACACATTCACCTTGTGGGTTAAACACCAAGCTCGCGGCGGTAAATTTGTCGTCATCTGGGCTATCAACAATTGGCATAGTTCCGGCCACTAGCCAAATACCGTGCTTTGCTGCCAGCTCGGCTAAGCGCTGTTGCAGTGGACCTGCGCCAAGCGGTTCGGCTAGCTCACGTTGCCGTTTATCGCCCGCACCAAAACACAAACAGGCTTCGGGCAACACCACCACCTGTGGCCGCTGTTTAGGAATATCAGCGAGCAGCTGCTCAATTGTTTTCAGGTTTTGCTGTGGGTTCGGGCTGCTGGTCATCTGCAGCGCCGTTAGTGTCACCTGGCGGTTGTTCATTGGTTGCGTTGTTGGGGTCGGCATTGTTGCGCACCTCCGGTGGAATAGGTGCCGCACGGCTATCACGCGCCACCTCAGTAATAGTTGGGTCGTCCATGGTGCCTGAAATTTTATATTCCAAGCGACTAATAACCTTAGCATCATGCAGCATGCGATCAATTACCAACGCTGCTAACCCAGATGGCGGGTTAATCATCCACGCCAATATTACGGGTAAACTTGAGGTTACTTTAGGAACAAACTGCAAGTCATAGTTTAACTGTCGGGTAATTAGGTTGGTATTGCCTTTTACTTCCATGTCGCCAGCCGCGCCATTCAGCTGTGTGTTGGTGGTATTCACAATACCGTTCTTAATGGCGAAGTCGCCCGAGAAGTTGGTGTAAAACAGGCCGTTAGCAAATACGTCTCGAAAATCAAATCGTAATTTGCGCAATATGCCATCAAGGCTTAACAGCGAGAATAGCCGTGCTCCGCGGTCGCTAACTTCATTGAGATAACCCTGGCCCAACCGCCATTTCACACTGCCATTTAATGTTTTCGATTCAAAATTGTATGGCGCAGCCAAGTAGCGCAAGTCAAATTCAATGTTGGCACTGCTGTCGCGAACCATCGATGTCACGTCATAATGCTCTAAAAACTCACCAAAATCAGCCGAAGAAAATGTACCTGTTAAGTGTGTTTGTGGGTGTTTAGTGTCTGACTCTAAAGCCCAACTGCCACTTGCAACAATGGTATGGTTACGATGATTTGCGCTAAAGCGTTCTAGGTTTAATACCTTGCCATCAGCGCTTAGGTGCAAACTCACTTCGCCTAAATCATAATTATCGAACTGACAACGTTGGCAGTCGATATATATGTCAGGCAAACCAACAAAGTCTTTAGGCGCTTTCGGCTTGAACTCACCTTCGGGCGATTCCGCCCCAGAGCGCAGTTCAATGTAATCCGCGTTAATTTTTATCGCATCAGGGCCTTCTTGCTCACGCTGCCAAGTAATGTCGGTTAACACCTGCTGCGATTCAAATCGCGCTTGCCAGCCCTCGGCACTTGGCCAAGCGACAGTGGTAACATCTTCAAGTGTTATTGCGTCATAGCTTAGGCTGTCGGTTGTTAACTGAATAAAATCAGGTTGTAGCCGAGTTACCCACACCGACGAAGCCGCTTGCTCAGGAACAAGTCGTTGCAAATTGCTATAGGCTTGTCGCCATGCCTTTATGTCCATTTCGGTTAGGTTTAAGTCAACCATGAAACGTGGGTTTAAGCGCACCACATTCGGGCTTGGCGCTTGCGAGAACTGATTGCCAATTCGCAAATAGCCCGACTGCAAAGTTTGTTCTTGTCCATCAAGTTGCAATTCTAATAAGCCTAGATCATCAACCTCGGCGTTCACCAAAATACTTTCTTGGTCGCCAGACACTAATAACTCTACCCGCCCCTCAGTACCTGTGGCCCGATAAAACGGAGCAGGCGCGTCTATTTGGGTTTGACTCATGTCGGCCGTTTGCTGCCACCGAAACGCGTAGCCGCCTGCCGTAGGTAGGCTAAGGTTAAAATTGGCTTGCCACGGCAAGGTGCCGTTAATCAGCGGTTTATAGCGCGATATATTCCACTCGCCTGTCGCAATAACATCCACAAAAAAGTCGTCTTCGCGCTGCTTGGTGGTCAATGTTGCTTCCACAGGGAAGTCATTCCAACGCATGGTTAAGTCGTTACTTTCAACCACGTCATTGCGAAAACGTACACGCCCATTCACCTCGGTGAAGGTTTCGCCAAGGCTGTCGACAACCATCGTTAGGTTCGTAAGGTCGGCATAGCCTTCGGCAACTACTTCAGGCTTGTCCACCAAAGGAATGGTCAGTTTTAACTGGCTGGTTATATCACCACTTAGCTGCAACTCTGTGAACGTGGTTCCCAAGCTTGAGGATAACGGACTGTCGGCAAACACTGGCTGCAGTTCAGCCGCATTGCCAGCAATATCCGCTTGTATGTCTAAATAGGATTGTTCACCAGCCAAAATATCTGGAATAACAACATCAACGCGTTGCGTGGCGATGTTACCGAGTAGCCCGTCGTTCGCCACAATATGCATGCGTTCATTATTGAAATTAACCACAATGTTGGCGTCATAAATGGGGCGCCAATTCGACTGGAACTTGTAATTCATGTCGGTTAAACGAGCGCGAGCCTCAAAGGCTCCTTGATTTTCATGGTATGGAAAATCAGCAATAGTACCGCGCCAAACCATGGCCAGCTCATGCGCAGCGCCGTCTTGAATGGCCACGGTTAAATAATCATGCAGATTGTCACCCATGACGACAGGCAAATGGTTGCGCAGTACGGCAGCCGGAATCGGCTCTTCGCTCACTGAATTAGCGCGCGCATTCACCAAAACACTGCCCTCATGCGGTTTTAACTCGGCTTGAAAGGCTATCGGCAAACCAACAAGCTCAATGCGACTACCTGGGGCAATGTCAAGCTGCCAATTCTGTTTGTCGTGCCAGACAAATTCGCCAGACACATTAATATATGGCAACGCCCACGCATCGTCGTAGTCTAAAGCAACGCTTTGAAACGACGCATTGGTGCCATCCAGTTGCCAATCAACTTTGTTTTCCTGGCCCTGTAGGCTCAAGTTCACGTTGGACAGGCCAGGCACCCCGCCAATCTGCCCCCAACTAAGCTGTTCACCATGAGCATACCAGCGCAATGGTTTCTCTAGGCTTTGCTGCAACGCAATGTCCATGGTGCCCTGCGCCGAACGATTGGCCAGTTGCTCACTCACAGCTGCGCCTTCGCTGCCCAACAAATTCAGTAATTGCAACACGGGGGCTAAGGGCACATCAACAAAACTCATGGCCGTCGAGCGCGCGGTTTGTTCCCAACTAAAGGTTGGTAACACCCAGCTTTCATTGTTGTGTTGAATGGTTAATGGGTTGGAGTTAACACGCCAGCCGCCGTTGCCATAGGGGCGCAACTTCAGCTCGCCGTTAGGTATACGCAGTGAGTGCTGCTCTTGGCCTACTTGCCAAGTAAGTGCTTGCTCACCTAGCTGTAATAAGCCCTCGGTGAATTGGCTTTGCGCGAAATTCAGCCATAGCTGTAAGTTGAATTCCGCCTGATTTATTTGGGTATCGACAACCTGTTGCTGCACCCAAGGTGAAATATCCAGTTGATGTGCATTCGCATAAAATTGACCGCTTAACGCGCCGCCGTTATCTTCTTTCACATCAATAATGAAGTCGAGCGTGTTGTCCGTTACTTCAGAGAAAGTCAGCTTACCCACGCCTTGATGTCGAAAGCCGCTGTTCACCCAGCGCAAGTCTTGAATTTCTATGGCTCGTTGAATGCCAAGTAAATTAACCAACTCTATGGTGCTGTCTGTCACTTCAATGTGATCAAGCTGATTGAGTAATAAATTGGTTAAATTGTCGGAAAGAACCACACCGCTGGTTGAGCCATCAAGCTCAGCGTCACGCATATCGTAATGCAATACCAGGTGATTTAGCTGAACTTGGTCATACTGCAGTGATAGTGAGCCAGCGCTTTCCCAAAAGTTAATGAGAATACGCGCTTGTTCAACATCAACCCGTGTTGCTTTATCGGCAACTGGCCGCACGCCAAGTTGGTGAAGCACCAGTTCTGGACCATTGCGGCCCCAGTCAGCACTAATACTTCCAAGCGATGTTTCAACACGAAACCGTTCATTGAGGATACTTTCAACCTCATCGGTCACATCTGGTAACTGTGGCAGCAGGTATCGCAACGCGCTAATAAACAGCGCGAATAGCACCAGTACAATCGCAAAACTATAAAGTACTGTTCTGTAAATGAACCCAAACGTTCGTTGCATAATGGCTCTATGTTACTACATCATCACCACATCAAACTGCTCTTGATGATACAGCGGTTCGACGAGCACTTTTACTTGTTTGCCAATAAATACTTCGAGCTCAGCTAACGCATGCGACTCTTCATTCAGCAGCATTTCGGTTACCGCTGCCGATGCGTAGACCATGAAATGATCGGCGGCGTAGGCCCGATTAACCCGAACAATTTCGCGCATAACTTCGTAACACACGGTTTCAACCGTTTTCATGGAGCCGCGTCCACTACACACTGGGCACTCCGAACACAGAACATGCTCTAAGCTTTCGCGTGTACGCTTACGCGTCATTTCCACCAGGCCAAGTGTAGTGAAGCCGTTAATTGACGTTTTTGCGCGGTCTTTGGCGAGCGCCTGCTCTAAGCTATGCAACACGCGGCGACGATGATCGCTATTTTGCATGTCGATAAAATCAATAATGATAATACCGCCCAAGTTGCGCAAACGTAGCTGTCGCGCAATGGCTTGTGTTGCTTCTATATTGGTGTTGAATATGGTTTCTTCAAGGTTGCGATGACCAACAAAACCACCGGTATTTATATCAATGGTGGTCATTGCCTCAGTTTGATCAATGATAATTGACCCACCTGATTTCAGTTCAACTTTGCGGTCGAGCGCGCGCTGCACCTCGTTTTCAACATCAAACAAGTCGAAAATTGGCCGTTCACCCGCATAATATTCCAAGGCTTCAGTTAGCTCTGGAATAAATTCTTTCACGAACTCGCTAAGTAAGTCATAGGTAACGCGTGAGTCCACCCGAATACGCTCAATTTGTCCGCCCACAAAGTCACGCAGAATACGACACGAGAGGTTTAAGTCTTCATACACCAAACCAATTTTGCGCATGCCCTTGCGGCGCTTCTGAATGGTGTCCCATAACCGGCGTAGAAATTTAGCGTCGCGCTGCAGCTCGTCATCACTAGCGCCTTCAGCAGCGGTGCGCACAATAAAACCGCCCTCTTCATCACAATACGGCAGCGCCGCTTGCTTTAATCGGTTACGCTCTTTTTCGTCTTCAATGCGTTGCGAAATGCCCACGTGCGGCGACTGCGGCATAAGCACCATGTAACGCGAAGGAATGGTGATATCTGTTGTTAAACGCGCGCCTTTGGTGCCGAGTGGGTCTTTAACCACTTGCACCAAAATTTGCTGACCAGGGCGTACCAGTTGCGCAATGTCGGCAACGGGCATGGTGCCATGCGCAATGTCTTCAGCTTGCTCAATTTGCGTGACAATATCTGAGGCGTGCAAAAATGCGGCTTTTTCTAGCCCAATATCAATAAAAGCGGCTTGCATGCCCGGTAAAACACGCGACACTTTGCCGACATACACGTTGCCTACTAAGCCGCGTTTTGCCTGTCGCTCAATGTGTATTTCTTGCAAAATACCATTTTCAATAAGTGCCACCCGCGTTTCAGTGGGCGTCACGTTCATTAAAATTTCTGCACTCATGGGCGCCCCTCTATGTCATTGATTAACGCAACGATGAGCTGTTCAGTTTCGTACACGGGCAAGCCAACCACAGCAAAGTAGCTGCCCTCAATATGCGTCACAAACTTGGCTGCACGCCCTTGAATACCGTAACCACCTGCTTTGTCGTGTGGTTCACCAGAGCCCCAATAGTCGGCTATTTCTTCGCTGCTAAGTGGCTTAAATGTAACCTTTGCCGCGCTAACAATCACACGCTCAATGCCTTGGCAAACCGCCGCAACTGCGGTTACGGCTTGGTGCGTTTGCCCAGACAGCTGCTGCATCATGCCGACAAAATGGTCAAAGCTAGTTGGTTTTTCAAGTACCTGACCATCAGCCACAACAATAGTGTCGGCGCCCAACACCAGCGCATCAGCGCTGGCCAACGAGACCCCTGCGCGGGCTTTATCAAGCGCTAGTCGCTTTACGTAATCGGTCGGTAATTCCGTCGCATTACGCTGCTCGACAACGTCGGGGCGCACCACAGTAAAGGGCCGATCAAGTAACTGGAGCAACTCAAAGCGGCGGGGTGAGCCAGAAGCTAAAACGAGCGAATTAACGGACAAGGTAATGCCTCCGATATTTGCGCAAAATTAAATACACCCACGGCCACGCAATGGCTGATGAAATAACCGGGTACAAATAAGCCAGCTGGAATACGGCATCGTTCAGCACATGCTCAAGTTCATACACAATAACCCGCTTCACCATGACCAAAATAGCAACCACAAGGGCTTGCTGGGTAAATGAGTAATTGCGAATGCGTTGAAAGTGACGAATCGCCGGGTAAGCCATAATCAATAACGCTGTCGCGTAAATACCAAACACCGAGCCCATGAGTATGTCGGCCGCCAAGCCAAGCACCAATACACTACCCATGCCGACGCGATGCGGTAGTGCCATCACCCAGTAAATAATGACCAAGCTGAGCCAATCGGGCCGCCAAGCCTCCATAAATGCGGGCATTGGCATCACCATCAACACCAAGGCCACAACATAGCTCGTTAGCAGCGGCAGTAATCCTGACTTAATCCACATTGGTGCTCTCCTTTTCAAGCGCTGGAGACTTCACCTCATCGTATACCGGGGTTTCGGTTGCCGACGCCGGCCACAACAATAACACGGTACGAATGCGATCAAGCTGGGCGAACGGACGCGCCAATACGCGCGCATATTGCAAACGTTCGTCACGATCGATGGAAATAATTTCTGCTACCGGATACCCTTCAGGAAAAACCCCTCCAAGGCCCGACGACATAAGTTTGTCACCCACCTCAAGTTCACTCGAGTGTGGAATGAACATCAGTTCAAGCTGCTGCAAGTCGCCTGTGCCGCGAGCAAGCACACGAATATCGTTGCGCTCGGCCCGTAGTGATATGGCATGGCTTTGATCAGAAATAAGTAGCACGCGGGCGGTGCCACGACCAACACTGATAATCTGCCCAACAATGCCACGGTTATCGAGTACTGGCTGGCCATCATAAACACCATTAGTACTGCCCTTGTTAATGACCACCTGGTGAGAAAACGGGTCGGTTGCTACCGACACCACTTCGGCGGCCATGCGACGGCTTTCTTGGCGCACATCAGAGCCAAGTAACTGGCGCAAGCGGTCGTTTTCATTTTCGAGAAAGTTTAAACGCTGCACGGCCATTTCAAGTTCTTGCAGTTGCTGTTTGAGTTGCACGTTTTCTTCGCGAAGTGTGGTGCGTGTGGTCGACAGATAAACTAATCGATCAAGAACTTCTTGTGGCAGAACGGCTAGATATTGAACCGGGGCGACAACGGTCGATAAAAACGAACGCACCGGCTGCATGGTGTTCAGCCGGTGGTCTAAAAACATCAACGTGGCGGCGCATATAAGCGCCATGACCAGTCGTGAGAGAAGGGTTGGCCCCCGTTCAAAAAGCGACTTCATGCGGCCGCTTACTCATAACTGAACAGGTCACCGCCGTGCATGTCGATCATCTCGAGTGCTTTACCACCACCGCGAGCTACACAGGTCAGCGGGTCATCCGCGACAATCACTGGAATACCGGTCTCTTCCATCAGCAAACGATCAAGGTCACGCAGTAACGCGCCACCACCGGTTAATACCATGCCGCGCTCTGAAATATCTGACGCCAACTCTGGTGGTGATTGCTCAAGCGCAACCATAACCGCACTAACAATACCCATTAATGGCTCTTGCAGTGCTTCTAAAATTTCGTTGCTGTTTAGCGTAAATGAACGCGGGACACCTTCAGCAAGGTTACGACCACGTACTTCTATTTCGCGAACTTCTTCGCCAGGGAACGCTGAACCAATTTCGTGCTTAATGCGCTCAGCAGTTGCTTCACCGATAAGTGAACCAAAGTTACGACGGATATAGTTCACAATGGCTTCATCAAATTTGTCACCACCAATACGCACAGAGGATGAATACACCACGCCGTTTAACGAGATAATCGCAACTTCTGTGGTACCGCCACCAATATCAACCACCATGGAGCCGGTCGGCTCAGAAACTGGTAACCCAGCACCAATTGCAGCGGCCATTGGCTCATCAATAAGATGCACTTCGCGCGCGCCAGCACCCAAGGCAGACTCACGAATGGCACGGCGTTCAACTTGGGTTGAACCACAAGGCACACACACCAAAACACGCGGGCTAGGACGGAAATAGTGGCTGTCGTGCACTTTCTTAATAAAGTGCTGCAGCATTTTTTCAGTCACGTAAAAGTCAGCAATCACGCCGTCTTTCATCGGGCGAATGGCTTTGATGTTACCTGGCGTACGGCCAAGCATTTGTTTTGCCGCATGACCCACAGCTGCGACGCTTTTTGGCCCGCCCGATTTCTCTTGGCGAATAGCGACGACCGACGGCTCGTTCAACACGATGCCTTCGTCTTTCACGTAGATAAGTGTGTTTGCTGTACCCAAATCAATGGACAGGTCGTTGGAGAAGATGCCGCGTAACTTCTTAAACATGAGGGGATGTTCCCTTACTCGTAATTTGGTGGACTGAAAAACCGTGTAACTTTACCAAGCGCAGCCCTTGTGGGCAAGCGCGCATGTGTATTATCTACACAGAACTTAGCTGCAAGCTCCTGGGCGAATATAGCCTTGGCTCTGTACACAAATTTGGCGTGCATTTGCACCGGTCATTTGAATTTCAACACTACTTTGACCACAGCTTTCAGCAACGGTTGCATGATTGGTCGAAACTGGACACCCCAAGGCATTAAAATAAAACCCCGTGGCTGCCCCACTAATGCTCGACACCACATTAATACCATTGGCACTGGGCAGCGGAATAAGACGCGCCGCATTAATACTCGCACCGCATTCAACCGGGCTAACTTGTGCACTGGTGATGCTAATGCCATAACAGGGGTTTGCCATGTCTTGCATGGCACGTTGTTGTTGAAGCCTTAATAAGCTAATCAGTTGGCGTTCTGTAACCACTTGGTCAACGCCGCCAGAGCCAAAAATGCGAGGGCCTGCAGTCACTGCCAAAATTCCGACCAATACAATAACAATAATCAGCTCAACCAGCGTGAAACCTTGCTGATAATTTACATTTTGGCGGCTGTGAAAATTTGTCATTGGCATGATTTTTGTGGCTCTGCGTCAATAGTCATATATGGCGAACAATATATGCAGTGTAAACTAAAAAAGTGTAGTATACAGAACAATATATAAACAAATTACAATAAACGTAGCGCCCTCGGAGCAACCATGCAGCGCGGTTTTACCCTTATTGAGATTATTATCGGCATTGTGGTACTGGCAATTTCAATTGTCTTGCTGACAGTGTTGGTTTTTCCGCAAGCGCAGCGCAGCGCTGAGCCCTTGTTGCAACAACGCGCTGCCGCCTTAGGCGAAGCATTTATTCAAGAAATTAACGGCAAGTCATTTGATGAAAACAGTGACCGCAGTGGTGGCGCACTGCGCTGCGGAGAAACTGGCGCGCCCGCCTGTACGTTGCCGGCTAATTTAGGCCCGGACAGTGAAGCGAGAAATGACTTTGACGATGTCGATGACTACCATCAGTTGCAAATAACCGCTCCCACATTAGCCGACGCCATGGGCGTTGATATTGCCGCGCGCTACCCAGGTTTCGAGTTTGCGATTAGCGTTTGCTATAGCGATACCAGCGGCACATGTCAGTCAACGGTAACCCTGTACAAAAAAATTGAAGTGACAATTACCACCTCATTCGGTCAAAACTTTACCTTTGCCACTCTGCGAGGGAATTACTAATGACACGGCGCAGCGGTTTCACACTGGTTGAGTTGATTATTGTCATCGTGCTGTTGGCCATAGCGGGCTTATTTGTTTTTAATTATTTAGGCTTTGGCGCACAAATATTTCGTGATGCCACCGAGCGCGACCAACTGGTGTCGCAGTCACGTTTTGCGCTAAACCGATTAAGCAGCGAACTGCAGGGCGCGGTGCCGCGAAGTGTTCGTGTATCAAGCACCGACTCTCAGCGCTGCTTAGAGTTCATGCCAATACTCGCCAGCAGCTTGTACCTTGACATACCGCGGCCGGGCCCAACCGGCAGTGACCCATTCATTGCTGTCGAGCCTGAGTCAAACGCAGGCCTTATTGGCGGCTACTTGCTCGTTTATGCAACCAATACGAGCTATATTTACGGCAATAACGTGCAGCGCCGCAAGGTGATCACGAACATTACAGCGACCACGCCGGCACAAGATAACTTGGTAGAAATAAACTACTCAACAAACCCGGCATTTTTCGGAGCCGAAAGCCCGGCGCGGCGTTACTACATAGGCGGCCAGCCAATAAGCTGGTGCTATGACGACACCTCAAATCGCATTTATCGCTTCGCTGGCTACGGCCTACAAAACGTGCAACGTAGTTTTAGCCAATTGCAAACCATTGGTGCCGCAAGTGCTGAAATAATGGCCGAAGACATCTACAATGACTTGAACAA
Organism: Gammaproteobacteria bacterium; assembly: GCA_018222985.1. Classification (GTDB taxonomy): domain Bacteria; phylum Pseudomonadota; class Gammaproteobacteria; order Enterobacterales; family Alteromonadaceae; genus Pseudidiomarina. Next base: position 51,806 of record JAAEZG010000002.1, on the reverse strand, counting down.
CAATGAGTTTCCGTTTTATGTTTTTGAAGCCACATTGCAACGCAATAGCCTAGTACAACTAGACTGGCGCTTTAGCCGCGAAGCAGGCTCCGAGCCGCTACAGATTGTTCACGAGGTGCATATTGCCAATGTTCCGTAGTCACTACTCGCCATCACTGGTTAAACAGCGCGGTGCAGCCTTGGCCGTCGCGGTGTTTATTATTGTGGTGATGAGCCTTATTGGCATGGCTATGGTACGTATTTTGGGTGACTCTACCCAGGCCATTGTCGGTGAAGTGTATGGCACGCGCGCACAAGCCGCTGCGCGCACTGGTGCCGAACTGTTTTTAACCGAACTATTCCCTCATGACGCGCCTGCTGCCAGTGGGTTATGCCCAGAGCGCACCGCCGCGCCGCCCCCTGAGGTTCGTGCTGAGCAGTCTTTTGCTATTGCGGGGTTAAGCAACTGTTCAACCACCGTTTATTGTGACCGTGCTGATTTAACTGCACCCTACAGCGGCACGCATTTTCGCATTATTGCCCAAGGTGCTTGTCAAGCCGGTGACATGACCTACTCAAAAGAATTAATGCTGGAGGCTAGCGATGGGGTTTTGTAGGTTCTTCGTTGTTGCCTTGATTTTTATTGGTTTCAATACCGCTGTTGCCGCCACATACACGCTAAATGGCAACGGTAACAACTGGAATGTTCCCCCAGGGTGTACAGCAAAGAACAATACCGAAGTTACTTGTATTAACGGCTTAACGCTCAATAGTAACGATGTCATCATCACTGATGGGAAGACCATTATTAATGTAACAGGAGACGTTAACCTTAACGGTGCTTCCATTCAAATCGGTGCTTCAGGCATCGCCCTAACGCTTAACGCAACTGGAAACATCAACACCGGTAGCTCATATAACGGCACCGCCAATTTAGTTGCCGACGGCAACATTACCACTGGCTTTCAAAGCACTGTTGTGGGTAATTTAAGCGCCTCGCAGATAACCACAGGTGGCCAAAACAACATCACTGGCGACTTAAACGCGGTGCAAATTACCACGTCAGATGAAGACAGCATTACTGGAGTCATCAATGCGACACAAAGCGCTGACATTGCCGGAGGTAATACAATTACTGGCTCGATTATAGCCCCGGACTCGATCGTATTGCGCGACGACAATTCGGTAGTCAATGGTAATATTCTTTCGCAAGGTCAGGTTTCAATTGGTAGTGGCCATATAATCAACGGCAATATATCTGGTAGTGACATTATTACTGAATCGCTCGTTACCATAACTGGAAACATCGATGCCACTGGCACCTTTACCTTAGATAGCGATAGTCAGTTAACAGGCGATATTAACGCCTTAAACGTAAATATTTTGGCGTCCAGCTCAAATGTACAAGGCGACGTTACCGCCGCACAAAACTTAATTATTGGTAGTGACTCGGGTATTACCGGCAGTGCCATCGCAGACTTTATTCAATTACAGGCTAGCAACGCGTACATCACACAAAGCGCCACGGCTGTCACAGAAATCCAAATTGATTTGCAAGGTACTATCGGAGGCGATGCTGATGCACCTACCATTGAAAATAACGGCGGTAGCATTGGTGGGGTTGCATACTGCGATACGGGTACAGGGTCAACGCCACCTAGCTGCGATACTGGCTCGCCACCACCACCGCCACCTGTTGACTCCTGTAGCTTGTTTAATGAACTCGCAGGTTATGGCGTCGTAGGTTCAAACGGATTTACCTCTGGATCTGGCTCACAGATCAATAACAACGACATTGTTGACGAAACCGGAACAGGCGGCAACACGCCAACGCCATCGGGTAGCATTGATACCGTTGATCTTGAGTATCCGCCACTAGACCCAGCTGTATTCCCTAGCTTCACGGGGTCGGGCACGTTACAAAACCAAACCAATATTGCTCCGGGTACTTATGGAACTATTCATACGCAAGGCAATAATGCAGTTTCATCAACTTCAGGCGGCGGCACTTACTATATTGAGCAAATAACGTTCTCAACCAATACCAATACACTGAACTTGGGCCCTGGAGATTACTACATCAAATCGATGTATTTGTATAATAATACGTCGATTAACATTGTCCCTGATGGTCCAGTTCGCTTATTCATTCGCGATGGTGTTTGGGGCGATAATGACAACTCCTTCAATAGCGGTGGCAATGTCGCTAATTTAGTCGTGTATCTGTATGAAGGGGCTGACTTTGTCATTGGTAATTACTGTAACAATGATAAAAATTGCCCTGAGTTTACATTTAATGGCCTTATTTATAGCCCCTATGAAACATCAGATATCGAATTTGGCAATAACACAAACTTTCAAGGCGGTGCGCTGACCGCAGGCACCGTTACGCTGGGTAATAATACGCAAATTACCTATTCACCAGAAACCCAGGCAGCAGTCAACGAAGCGGCAGGCTGTACACCAGAGCCGGCGGCGGTTGACCATTATCGTATTCAGCACCCAACCCAGCTAGTTAGTTGCTTAGCCGCGCCCATTGAAATTATCGCCTGTGCCAACGCTGACTGCAGTGAAACCTATGATGACGCGGTAACCCTCACCACAACCGCAAGCGCGGCAGGCAGCAGCTGGCTAGGCGGTGATATTTTAACCAGCACCGCTGAAGCAAGCGATTGGCAGTTCAGTCTCGGCTCTGGCACCGGTAATTTACGCAATGTAGCCGGTGGCACCACCGTGCTTTCAATTAGCAATGCGGTGCCAACCGCCACGAATGCGACGCAGTGTTACGACAGCTCCGGCACCACGGCAACCGGTTGTAGCGTCAACTTTGTTAACGCTGGTTTAGTTTTTACGCATACCGATGGTAGCAGCCCAATTGTTAGCAGCCATGCGGGGCTTGATTTCCCGATGTTACTGCGCGCGGTAGAAACCAACACCACCACCGGCGCTTGTGAGGCGCGGTTACAAGGTGAGCAAACTGTGGATATTGGTGTCGAGTGCACTAACCCGCTCACCTGCCAAAGCGGCCAAAATTTTTTGGTTAACGGCACTGCTGTGGAATTAAATGATAACGGAACAGCGCTTGCTAGTACCTCGGTGAATCTCACTTTTGACGCTAGCGGGTCTGCGCCAATTACGGCGAACTATACAGACGTTGGCCAATTACGCCTGCATGCATCTTTAGACCTCGTCGAAAACCCCGGCAATGGTAATCCGGCAGCAACCTTAACAGGCTCGAGCATCAATGACTTTGTGGTGCGACCGCATACGCTGGTCGCTCGCGCGCTAGACGACACTGGCAATTTATGGACAGCCACCACCAATTCAGGGGCCGGTTTTAAAGCAGCTGGCGAAGACTTTACCTTTATTGTGCAAGCACTAAACGCAGCCGGCAATCCAACGCCTAACTTTGGTAACGAAGTTGGCGCCACCGAGAATGTATCTGCTAGCTTTGACTCCATGGCCTACCCGGTTATTGCCGGCGACACATGGAGCAGTAGCAAGCTGACGATCACCGCGCCATTCGCAGATGACCCCGACTACGCTGGAGCAATGCGTACGACCGGCGCGCGTTGGCGCGAAGCCGGCACACCAAATGTCTTGCCTGCTTTAGTCGGCGATGATTATTTGGGCGCTGGTAATGTGCTGGTGCAAGTTCCAAGCCCCATTGGCCGTTTTTACCCAGCCCACTTTATGGTTAGCAGCTCAAGTGTAACTAATGCATGCCCGGTTGCTGGCTTCACCTACATGGGCCAGCCGAATATTGGCGTGACCTATGAAGTGCATGCGGTAAACACACTTGGAGTGGTTACGCAAAACTACCACAGCCCAGAATACCTCAACACCGCCGATTTTGAGCTTGCCATAGCGAACACCACACCGGCGGACACCGCGGCTGACGAGTTTGCGTCACGCTTGGTCGCACCTGTGACAAGTAACTGGGTTAACGGCCGATTTGAAGATTTAGGTAGTTTAGCCACGTTCAACCGCTTAACCAGTGAAGCCACTGATGGCCCCTATAACACAGCGCGAATTGGGCTGCGTGTGGTAAGCGAAATGGACAATCGTAATTTCATCACCACCGGCCTAAGCACTCAATTAGGTGCCGCCGCGTCACTGAGCGGCATGCTTGATTTGCGTTACGGCCGCATGGTTCTAGAAAATACGTATGGGCCAGAAGACGAGCCACTGCCGGTAGTTATGCGTGCTGAATATTGGGACGGCAGCCGCTTTGTGTTGAACGATCTGGACTCGTGCACAGCAACCACCGCAACCGCGCTAAACATTGTGGAAAACCCCAGTGCCCTTGCCACCAGTGCAACAGGTGTTGATAGCGACCTACTTATCGGTGAGTTATTGCCCGAAAGCCTTTTCTGGACGCCGCCAACACCGACAGCGACCGGCGAATTCTTGTTTGAATACCAAACCGAGAGCTGGCTGGAATACCCATGGCTTGACGAAAATGGCGCCAGCCATCGCTTTCCACGTGCCACCGCCGGCTTCGGCCAATACCGCGGCAACGACCGTGTACTTTTTTGGATGGAACGCCAGTAATCCGGCTATAGCCGGATTACCGTAGCCCGGCGTTCCACGCCGGGACGTGCGAAGCACGGTGAATGCCGTTCGTTATTCGGTGTTCGTTATTCGGTGTTCGTTATTCGGTGTTCGTTATTCGTTATTCGTGCGCGACGCTGTTCGTCCGTTCGCTGCGCTCACTCTTCGGTATTGCGTGTTCTATTTCGCACATCTAAATACGTACAAAAAACGGCCAATGCGTTTGCAAAGTGCCGTCTTAACATTCATAATTCACCTGTAGCTTGTGGCGGTAGGAACATCCCCACGTTAAAAACCTAAATTCCATGTTTGCTGTGGTGGTAGGAACATCCCCACGTTAAAAACCTAAATTCCTTGTATTTGCTACCGGACACCCCAGCTTTTGCTGGGGTTTTTCGTATGGAGACGAAATAAATGGAATTAAGAAAGCTAGCGCCATCTTATTATTTAGACAATCCCGTGGTACAACAAGCTCTCGATTTTGACATGGCTAGCAACAGCTGGAATATGCTTAAAGTTCGCGGGCACGGAATTGTCGAAATCACCTTTAATAACCTAATTTTTGCCTTTCCAGTCCGCTCTCACATTCGCCACCGTGCGTCATTTATTCTTGAGGTTAATCGAAAGGATAGGCACATCAAAGGAATGGGATTAGATTACTCAAAAGCTCTTTTGATAAAGCATCGTCACCACATTTTGGATGAAGTGTTTCTTTTGACGAGTAAACAAGCCGGTCGTAAGTTGGTGAACAAAGGTGCCCACATTTCCAACCAATTTAACGCCTACGTAGCGAAATATATTTTGTCATTCAGAAAACGAGACACTCATGTGTTAAATAGCTATGAATATCGCTATACAACACTGATTAATTATCATGTTGAGTTAGGAGTTGATTGAATTTGGCTAGGAATTCGGTGTTCGTTTTTCGTGCGCTGCGCTGTTGGTCTGTTCGCTGCGCTCACTGTTCGATAAAAAGTAGGCAATAAAAAAGCGCCCGAAGGCGCTTTTCATACATTCATAAAGTTGAATTATGAGTTACAACCTGAAGTAACAACTGTCAGTGTATAACCTTGGTTAGACGCTGGGCCTGAAGCTTCGATGTACTGCAAATAGCAGTTGGTTGCAGTCACTTCGGTAATACCATAGCCAGTTGCGTCAATTAACGCGGCAGGTGCAATGTAAATCATGTCTTGTGGGCCACTTGTATCACGCGTGAAGACAAAGTCACCGGCCAAGCTTGTATTATTCGGCGCTACATTAATGTTTGCCGCTTCAACAATACCCGCTACGGTTGCAGTTGGGTAACCATAGCTAGTTGGAATACTATCAACACTTGGCGTTGGGGTGTCGCTGCGCGACAAACCGATTTCTGATTCGATAGCCGACTTACCATAAACAATCTGTGCTGCAGAGTTGATTGCACCTTCAACACCTTTAATTTGTGATAAGCGCGCATCACCAGCGAAGTTAAAAAACTGCGGTGCGGCGGTTACAGCCAAAATACCAAGTACCACGATCACGATGATCAATTCGATTAAGGTAAAACCTTTTTGTGATTTCATAACGCATCTTCCCTTTTAAAAATTGCGGGTGTTCCCCAAAGTATAAACTAATTATTACTAAAAATACTTACCCCACCGGTACGCGGGTTGTAAACAAACACGTTACCGACGGAAAGGTAGTCGGTGCCACTTGGCGCTGAGGCCAAGTTTTTAATGGTATTTGCTAAATAATACACGCAAATATCATTAACCCCGTTATTTTCGCGAGAAACATAATAACGGTTTTCACCCAGTAGGGTAAAACTGGTCGTGGCCGTTGGCGCGCCTTGCAAAATTGCTTGCATAATGGTGCGACAATCTTCGCCTGATAAATTCAAGTCATGAGCATTGAGGTTATTATCGCCGCTAACTGGGTAACCCGTGCTACCGTCAACGTTAACACTAATACCGTCCATAACAACCACGGCGCCGGCACCGTCAACATTGCCTTTGGGGCGGCCACGCAGCTCCCATTCGGCGCGCACAAGCCCGACAGCACTAGCAAAGCCACCGGCAACACCTTCAACTGCGGCGTCTTCGGCGTCGGCCGTTACACTTGTAAAACGCGGTAAAGCTGAGGCTGCTAACAAGCCCAAGATGACCACAACAATGATCAACTCAATGAGGGTAAAGCCTGATTGTCTATTTGTTATAGTTTTCTGCACAGCTAACATCCCTTATTCCCCATATGGTTATTATCTTTTATGCCGATAATTCAGGCAAATATTAAAGGTTAACGCCACTTGTTAAATATATGTATAAATTACCTTTAACGGCCGCGGTAAGCGTCCATCATTTCCCACATTGGCAAGAATACACCCAATGCCATAATTGTGATAATAATTGCCACAAAGACTAGCATAATCGGCTCAATTCGCGCCGTTAAGCTCTTCAAGTCATAATCTACTTCACGCTCGTAGTAGCCGGCGACTTCAAACAACATTTCGTCGACTCGTCCCGTTTCTTCACCGACCGAGATCATTTGTAATACCAGCGGTGTAAACAACTCACTACTGCGAGCGGTACGCGTTAAACTTTCGCCGCGCTCAATATTACGTCGCATATCGTTAATTCGCCCACTCATCCAAGCGTTATCCACCGCTTCTGCCACCAAGCCAAGGCCTTGAGTTAACGGCACGCCAGCTTGAAGCATAACAGCAAAGGTGCGCGCAAAACGAGCCAGAAGTGAGCGCATAATAATATCGCCGACGACCGGCATACGCGTTTTAAAACGGTCCCATTTCAGCCTTCCGGGCGGGCTCTTCACGTAATTCACGGCGCCTGCAATAGCAACAACCACAGCACCTAGCATAAGCGGCCACCAACTCACGAAAAAGTTGGAAGTGGCTAAAATAATTCGTGTTGGCAACGGCAGCTCAACGTTAAAGTTAGCAAACATTTGCGCAAATGGCGGTATAACCCATATGTTGATCACCACCACCGCGGCCACCAAAGCCATCATAATAAACATTGGATAGCGCAATGCGGCTTTAATGGCTTTTCTGGTTTCCTGTTCTTTTTCTAAATAATCGGAAAGCTGTAGAAAAGCACCTTCTAATTCGCCTGTGTTTTCACCCACATGCACAATCGCAACGAGCAACCGTGGAAAAACACGCGGGTGCGAAGCCATTGCTGATGACAATTGCCGACCGCGTTCTAGCTGATCAACCAAGTCATGCAAAACTGCGCCGAAACGCTTGTTGCTAGTGTTCTCGGCCAGCCCTTCCATAGCGCGCAACAATGGAATTCCGGCTTTGGTCAGCGAATACATTTGGCGGGTAAAAATAATTAAGTCAACGTGACTAATTCGCGGTTCAAACAACCGCTTGCGCTCTGGGCTCGCTTTAGTCGCCCCGCTATCTACATGAATAGCGAGTGGCGTAACACCACGACGCAATAAACTTTCAGCGGCAGAGCTCTCGCTAGCCGCTTCAATGACACCTTGTACCACCTGGCCGCCGCTATCACGGCCACGATACTTATAATTCGCCATCGTCACCTGCTGTTGCGCCTGTTACGCGCAATTCTTTTTCTTCCACGGTTTCAGCTAAGAAAAGTACTTCGTCTAACGAGGTTATGCCTTCGCGAGCATATTCTAACGCGACACTTGCCAAGGGTTGGTAGCCTTCAGAGTGCCGCGCGGCTTGCGCAAATTCACGCATGTTACTGTCTCGCAGGGCGTCAATCATGTTTTCATTCATTTCTAGTAATTCGAACACACCAATTCGGCCTTTGTAGCCCGTGTGGTTACAACTACGGCAGCCCTTGCCACGCACAAAACCACTACCGTCGGCTGGTATCGACGGGTCCATACGACGCAATAGCGTTAATTCTGCCGCTTCAGGTTGGTCTGCGGTTTTACAGTTATCACAAACGCGACGTATAAGCCGCTGCGCCAGTACGCCGCGCAACGCGGCACCAACCAAATAAGGGGCGGCGCCCATGTCAATTAAGCGCAACGCACTGGTGATTGAGTCGTTGGTATGCAAGGTGGTTAACACCAAGTGACCCGTAATAGCGCCACGCAGGCCTATTTCAACGGTTTCGTGGTCACGCATCTCACCCACCATGATAATGTCGGGGTCTTGTCGCAAGGTGGTGCGCAGCACGTTCGAGAAGCTCAGCCCAATTTTGCTGTTTACTTGTACTTGCGAAATACGCGGTAAGCGGTATTCAACCGGGTCTTCCACGGTAATAATTTTCTTTTCTGCCTGGTTCAGTTCGCTCAGGGCACCGTACAACGTGGTGGTTTTACCGGAGCCTGTTGGGCCGGTAACAATCAGCATGCCATAAGGGCGATGAATTAAACGCCGCACCCGCTTTAAAATATGCTCTGGCATACCGGTTTGTTCAAGGTGCAACAAGCCTGCAGACTGGTCTAGCAAACGCATAACGCACGATTCACCGTATTGCACAGGCATGGTTGATACCCGCACGTCAATACTGTGATCACGTACTTTGATATTAAAGCGCCCGTCTTGCGGCAGGCGTTTTTCAGATATATCCAGCCCAGCCATAAGCTTTAAACGCAACAGCAAGGCATTGGCAATGTTGGTTTCGGTAAGCACGTTTTCTTGCAGCACACCGTCAACCCGCATACGAATACGTAACGCACGGTCATCGGGCTCAATGTGAATATCCGAGGCGCGCACCTGTACGGCATCGGCAAAAATAGACTGCAATAACTTCGCAACAGTGGCTTCATCATCGTCGTCATCTAGCGATAACGCGCCTAAATCGAACTCTGCGCCGTCTTGGGTTTCGGTTTGTAGCTCTTTTGCAAACTGCGCAATGTCTTTGGTGCGGCGATATAAATTGTCGAATGCTTCAAGTAGGTCAGCGTCTGGCACAACCGCAAGCTTGAGTTCGCGCGGCTGCAGGTATTGGGAAATAGCATCCACGGCAGCCAAGTCGGCGGGGTCGCTCATGCCCACGAGTGCGGTCGTGTCGTCAGCTTCAATAACTAAAGCGCGATGACGTCGGGCTTGTACCTCGGGTATCAGGTTCACGACGCTTTCTGGAATTTTTCGATCATTCAGCTGAATAAGCGGAATATTCAATTGTCGCGCCAAAAACTCAAGCAAGTCATGCTCTTTAATGAAGCCTAGGTCAACCAGAGTGACACCAAGTTTGCGGCCATTTTGCTTTTGGTCGGCAAGGGCCTGTTGCAGTTGGCTGCTTGAAATCATTCCGTCTTGAACGAGTAAATCGCCCAAGCGCATCTTAAGTCGAGGACGCATATTAATAGCCCTCCAAAATTGCTAAGCGCTGGTCAATATATTCACGTGCGTCGCTACCTAAGTCACCGCTTTGTAGTGCTTGTTGGTAGCAGCGCACGGCAGCTTCAGTATGATCACCGTCTTCATGCGCAACCGCTGCGGCTAGCCACCAACGGCCTTCGCCAAACTGGCTAGCTAACACCGTATAGTCCGCCGCCGCTTCATTAAAATAGCCAAGCTGCGTGGCAGCTGCAGCCCGTAATTGCAGTAGCTCCGGCGCTTGTGGCGCATCATTTCTTATGTTCAGTAGGGCTGTATAAGCCTGTTCTACTCGGCCAATGCGCTCTAAAATTCGGGCAAATAGCAATTGCCATTCAGCTTGCTGCGGGCGCATATCTAAACCTTGCTGCAATAATGTCAACGCGCGCGTGGTCATGCCTCGCCCATACCAATAGGCTGCCAACTCGCTGCGCACTTCAACATGATCAGGCTTAACAACTAGTGCTTTTTCAAGTAGCGCCTGGCCCTCGGTGCGATTACCTTTTTCGAAGGCCGCGCGGGCTTTTTCCAGGTTATTCTGGGCTAACTGCTCTGGGCTTAATTGCACGCGCGTTACTTCAAGCGTGCCTGAATTTTCAGGCTGCTTCTTCAGCACTTTTGGTTGCGGTTTGGCTGGGGCGATTGTGGTATTTTCCGCCGTATCAATTGGCGCTGCTTGTGGCTGTGTGGTTTGCGTTTCTGCTGACTGTGCTGTTGCAGTGGGTACGGTCGATATAGCGCCGTCAGTCAATACCTCTTCGCGAGTTGGCTGCTCAGTAGCTGCCTCGGTTGGCAATGAGCTGACATCCACAATCGACTTATTTTGTGGTTGTTTGCTAACCGCTGGGGTTTCTTCCTGCACTGGGGCTTTAATCACTTCAGCAACCTGCACAGCCGGTTGCTCAGGCTCTGACTTATCAGAGTACATCCACCATAAATTTAAACCGCCAATAATAACCGCCGCGCTAATCAAAACGGTTAATACAATCCATAACCAATGAATAGGCTGTGGTGCCACCGCGGCCGGTGTATAGGTTTGGGTGCGCGAGGTTTGCTGGCGTTGGTCGAGATCTTTGAGCATGCGATTAATAACACTCATGCGACAACCCCTTCCAACCAGCCAAGCTTATACGCAAGCCCGAGCAGCGCAGCGGTAACAGCAACTGCACCCAGCACAAACCAAGGCCATTTTGGCTTGGGCAAGGTAGCATCTTCGGTGTCTTCCACCGCCATTTTCACGTGCCGAGGGGTAATTGGATGCACCCCTTCGCCGTAACCAAGCAGCAAAACTTTGTGGCACAACACGTTGGCTAGGCGCGGAATTCCGCGGCTGGCTTGATGCAACATGCTTACCACTTGGCCACTAAAAATTGGCGTGCCCTTGTAGCCTGCCACATGCAAACGGTGGGAAATATAGCGTGCAAGCTCATGAACAGTCATGGCATGCAAATGATAACTAAACGAAATACGTTGGCGTAGCTGACGATGCGCGCGCTCGGCCAAACGTTCGTCCAGTTCAGGCTGGCCGAACAATACAATATGCAATAACTTACGGGTTTCAGTTTCTAGGTTTGAAATTAACCGTAACGCTTCCAGTGAGTCACTCGGCAGCGCTTGTGCTTCATCCAGCACAATAATAACCGTTTGGCCGCCTTGGTTAATTTCCATCAGTTCATGCTGTATGGCCTGTGTCACCAACTGCTGGCTAGTTGCTGCACTGATATCCACTTGCAGTTCACGAGCAATTTGGGCGCGCAGCTCTTCTGGTGTTAAATAGGGGTTAGGTATGTAAGCGGTCACATACTTTTCTGGCAGTTCATTCAGTAGCTTACGGCACAATAACGTTTTACCCGTACCCACTTCACCAACCACTTTAATAAAGCCTTCACCGGTTTGTAGGGCGGTTAGCAACACCTCTAACGCTGCACGGTGACCTTCTAAATCACAATAGAAGCTGGTGTTTGGTGTGAGGGTAAAGGGCAGCTCGGAAAGCCCGTAATGCTTTTGATACATAGCGGCTTTAGTTTCCGTACCATTGTTGCAAAATTTCACTCGAGCGGTTGAGTTCATCTTGCCAGGTTTCTGCACCAACAACGGTTGGTCGAATTAAAATAATTAATTCTTTTTTCTGTTCCGTGCGACGCTTGTTTTTAAACAAGTTACCCAACAGAGGAATATCACCCAATAACGGTGCTTGTGCCTCCACGTTGCTGTAAGAGGTTTGCATTAAACCGCCCAGCACCACAATTTCACCATTGCGTGCTTTGACAATGGTGTCGCTTTCGCGAATATTGCTTTGCGCTAACGGCAGCACGAAGGTGTCGTTATTCAGCTTCACCACTTTTTCTTGTTCAGAGGTTTCCACCACAGATGGGTGAACATGCAAGATCACTTCGCCGTTTTCACTAATTTGCGGCGTAATGTCTAACGAAATACCAGAGAAAAACGGCGTCAGTTCAATGTTTGGCGTTGACGTTGTGGCGGTTCCGGTAACTGTTGTGGTTGATACGTTGGTAACAAAGTACTCGTCTTCGCCAATTTTAATCACGGCTTTTTGATTGTTGGCTGCGCTAACACGAGGGTTAGATAGCACTTGCACGTTGCCTTGGTTTTGCAACAAGCTCAAGGCGCCAGCAAAGTCACCCACGTTGAGGGTCATACCAAATACGCCTTCGAGCGAATTACTAATGGAGCCATTGGCACCAAAACTAATAGCACCGCTACCATTACCTGCGCTAAACAGGTCATTCCAATTAATACCTTGCTGATAGTCGTCGTTTAACGCGACTTCAACAATGCGAGCCTCAAGAATAACCTGACGCTGCAAACGCTTCTGCGCTGACTCTAAAAACTCGCGTGCGGCACGCAGTTCTGAAGGCATGGCTGTTACCGTCACCAAACCTGCTTGCGGCGCGACCACCACGCGACGGCCTTCATCTGGCCCAATAATGCCGGTTAAAATGGCCTCAAGGTCATTCCACAGGTCGGTTTCAGAAGAGCTACTAATAGATGAACCGTTAGTTTGCATGCCGTTCATGTTTTGCGAGGTGTTATTGGCGCCGCCCTGATTACCTAACAAGTTGTTGTTGGCATTGCCGCCGTATTGGCCATTACTGTTGTTACGGTCATTTTCTTTTACCCCGCCAGAGCTAACGCTGGTTTGCGATAAGCCCATTCGGCGCAGTGCCAAATAATCGAGTGCAATAGTCTCGCTGCGTAGTCCGGCAGGGAACACGCGAATCATGCGGTTTTCTTTGCGTACTTCAAAACCATAAATATCGCTTACGACATCTAAAGTTTCGGTTAAGGTCACATCTTTAAGGCTAACGGTAATTGCGCCCGTTACGTCTGGGTGCACCACAATGTTATAGGGCGAATCAGCGGCTAAGCCGGCAAAAAAGTCTTTTGCGCTAATGCCGTTAGCCGCTATTGAAAACCTTGGTTCCGCCAGCAGCTGCGCACCTGCTTCACGTAGCTGCGCGTTATCGGCGCGTAAGCTTTGCCGTACTGACTCTGGCAATGGTGGGCGTTCGGTGTTACCTCGAGAACCAGACCCCGATTGCAGCGCCTGCTGTGCCTCAACCGGCTTACGCTCTGGTTGCTGTGCACATGCGGTGAGTAGGATTATCGCCAAAGCGATAATACTGGTTCGTGTCATAACTGATTCCCCGAAGTATTCATACTGTCCTTAGTCAATTCGAACAACCGCAACGTTAAACGTTTATCGGTTTGTTGATCGCGCAAAGTAACATAATTTAAATCTATTTTTTCAATCACATAGTTATCAAAGCGCTCACCTTGATATAACCACTGGCCACTAATTAGCGCCGAACGATTGGTTCCCATAAACTGTATCGACTGCAAGCGCAGCGCACTTGAGCCTTTTCCCTTGGTTTCGCTGCGCGGTTCAAGTTGTCGCGGCGGCATAGTCGGGTCGCTTAGGGCTTGCGCAAAAGCAGCATGAGTCACGCTCATTAAAATGGCGGCTAACATAAAGTACATGCGTGTTTTAACTTGCAACATAGTCACGCTCCAAGCTAATCGTATATATTTCAATTAATGCTTCGGCGTTTGGTGCATCAAGTACTTTATAGTCTAAACGCTGCCAATAAAACGACCACTCCAGTTGTTCTAACTGCTGTAAGTAATCGGCTAAAGCAAAATAACGACCTTGAACGGTTAGTTGCAGCCGATGACGATAAATAGCGCTGTTTTCGTTTTCTGCATCTTGATACACCAACTCCGCTGGCAGTGCTTGAGCAGAAGTAACCTTGACCCCTTTGGCCTCGTTTAATAGTGCTTTAAGTAAGGCACGATTATCAGCTGCACTTATATAATTCGCTTCTTGGTTTAAGCGTTGATTCATTTGCACCAAGCGTTGTTGCAGTTGCTCAAGACGCTGCCGCTGTGCAGCCTGAGGGTCGCCAGCCAAACGCGCGTCGACAGTATCGATTTCACGTTGATATTGAGCAATTTGGGCTTGCACCTGCTGCTGCTTTTGTTGCTCAGCTTGAATAAGATCAACAGCTGGACGTGCGCCTACCCAGAAACCCAAGTACAAGATCATTAAAACAATAACCACAAACCACAGGCGCCGACGTTTCGGGTCCGCTTGCTCGAATTTTGCTTGCCACTGCAACCATTGCTCTTTCATTATCGAGCACTCCCTGAGCGAGCGGTGCCAGACAACAAACTGCTATGCGCCAGGCTACCAACGGTAAAATCTAGGGCCGCTTCGGTACTGTTATCGCGAAGCTCAAAAACGCCAAACTGGCGCTCTTGCAGCGTCGGATAATTTGAAAAACTGGCTAACCACTGCGGCAGCGCACTGGCATCGTTGGTTTTCCCTTGTAGCGTCAGCTGATTATTGGCAGCAATAACACGATGCAGCCAAATACTTTCCACATCTGCCTTCGCGATATCGGTTAATAGCTGTGCAAAACTTGTCTGGCTTGACGCGGTGACTGACGCCATTTGTTGTAATAGCCGCTGGCGTTGGGCAAGTTGCGCCTCAACCTCAGTAATTTTTTGTTCAACTTGCGGGTTATTCATGGCCGCCCGCAATTGGTTTTGCTTGGCCGTCAAACGCTGCTGCACTTGGCTTAATTCATGATTCGTACGTTGCGTTTCAACTTGTTGCTGCCCGGCGTACCAACGACTCGCAACCGTTAATAACACAGCAAGCACGACCGCGGCCGCCACCACACTTGCTGCACGGGTGAAGGTTAACGACTGTTTGCGTGGGTGTAGCTCGGCAACGTACAGGTTGGCTAAAAGTTTCATGCTGCCACCTGCTTCGCTTCACGCAACGCGTGCGTTAACAGAATGGCGCCAAGTACAGGAAAATCTGAGCAGTCACCAGCACCTAATTCTTGCGCCCATTCAGGGTAATCAATCCAGCGGGTTTCGAGGCCTAAATCTTCAGTTAGCTGCTTTTGCACGCCGGCACGGTGTTTAAGCCCAACAGCCAATACCACCTCGCGCACAGGCCGCTGCCTTAGTTGGCGCTCAAAATAATCGGCTGAACGCTGCACTTCTACACTCAACGGCGAGGCGCCGCCCAAATCAATTTCATCTGCACTTAGCTGAGACAATTGCTCAAGATTTCGTACCACGCGGTTTACTTGCATTTGGCCATTTAAATAAACCTGCAGCAACGCTGGCTCTTGGCCATGTTGAAAAGCTACAACACTAGCCTCAGCAACATGCTGGAACAATGGCGCGATAGCCTGCTCTTCCGAAATAATTCCTACGATGTTGTCACTCATGTCGTGCAGTTGCGAAAGCACAGGTTCAAGAATTTTGCGATCGGCTACTATGGCGTTCACTTTATCTTGGCCGGGCAACTGTACCGGTGCATCGTAATAATCAGCAATAATGTCACCAGGCTGCAGCGATACCAGATCACGAAGGTTATAACGTAAGGCTTGGCTAAGCTCTTCGGGTGGCAAGTTCGGGCGCTCTAATTGCACGCTTTGGTATAGCGAGGGGGCTAGCACCAGTACGACAGCCGGATTGCCTTTGGTATACCGTGAATATTTTGCAGAAAGTTGCGAAATGGCTTGCGCCCAATTGCCGTGTGTTGCCTCAGCATAATCAGAAACGATAAGCGCAGGGGCGTGCGCCGGATCGGAGCTTGCAAATTCTGCAATAGCCAGCGACACAGAGTTGGCAGCCAACGCATAGGTTAGCACCAGTCGATTGTTGTGTTTAGCGCGCCACAAACGAATCAAGACAGTTCCCTTTTAAATTATGCTTTTTATTATAGTTTTAATTATAGTCTTTAATGCCTATAAGACCATGCCTTAACGATAAATACTAGATTGTTAAATTGTTCAAGGCAATGTTTGTTTTTTGTTATTTATTTAACTTGCCAGTTTAGTATATTTCCCGCCCAATAAGGAACCATGGGCCCAACCGCGGTGGAAACCAATTCAGGTACACGCCATGGCTCTCGTACTAGGGTGACTTTGGTGGTGGCACGTGGGTAGCCGTAAAAGTCAGCGCCAAAGCCACTGGCAAAGTTTTCTAGTTTATCTAAGGCATTCATTTGCTCAAAAAATTCAGCGTACAACGGTAATGCTGCTGGGGCCGAGTAGCAACCAGCACAGCCACAGGCAGTTTCTTTTTTCGATTGAGCATGCGGTGCCGAGTCGGTGCCTAAGAAAAATTTCGGGCTGCCCGATACCGCAGCACGGCGCAATTCTAATTGATGATCGCGACGCTTTAAAATCGGTAAACAGTAATTATGCGGCCGCACGCCACCCACTAACAAATCATTCCGGTTCATCAATAAATGTTGTGGCGTTATGGTTGCAGCCACGTTGCTACCTTGGCTTTCAACAAAAGCCACAGCGTCGGCGGTGGTAATGTGTTCGAGCACTAATTTTAAGCTTGGATGACGCTGCATGAGCGGGCGCAAATGCCGATCAATAAACACCTTTTCACGGTCAAAAATATCAATATCTGCGGTTGTTACTTCGCCGTGCACCAACAGCGGCACTTGTAACTCCGCCATTGCTGCGAACACGTTATCTAGGCCATCAACATCGGTCACACCAGCGTCTGAGTTGGTGGTGGCCCCTGAAGGATATAGTTTAAAGCCGATGACATGAGGGTTTTGGGCGGCGGCACGAACCGTCTCTAAACTAGTGTTTTGGGTAAGATACAACGCCATGAGCGGTTGAAAGTTATTCTCGGGTGGGCGTTGCGCTAAAATGCGCTGGCGATAAGCTTCGGCTTGTTCGACCGAGGTGACCGGCGGAACTAAATTGGGCATGACCACTGCGCGGCCAAAAACTTCTGCTGTGGCCGGTACGGTGTTCGCAAGTAATTCACCATCGCGAAGGTGCAGGTGCCAATCATCCGGAGTGGTTATTGTTAGCTCGGTCATTTGTCCGCTTGCCTGCGTGTTTACCTGCATAAGTACCTCTTAGTTCGTGCGATGATGGAAATATCGTCGTTATTATACCTCGTCTGCGGCAATACAGCGATTACGACCTGCAGCTTTTGCTTCGTAAAGCGCCCGATCGGCTCGCGCCAACCAACGATCAAGATCGTTATCTGTGGCTTGCAACGTCGCCACCCCAATACTCACAGTGACTGGTATATTTTTCCCTTCCCAAATGAAATCTTCTGCTTCAATAGCTGCGCGAACGCGCTCGGCACCTTGCATGGCCTGCTGGCTGTTTGCGTGTAAAAATAAGATACCGAATTCTTCACCACCCTGGCGCCCTAATAAATCGCCTTCACGAAGCTGTTGCTCGGTAATACGACAAAATTGTGTCAATACGTGGTCACCGGCTGCATGACCAAAGATGTCGTTCACTTTTTTAAAGTGATCAAGGTCAATAATCGCAACACTCACAGGTGTGTCGTAGCGCTGATATTCAAGCAATCGTTGTTCCGCCGCTTCAAGAAAAACACGTCGATTGGCCACTTGCGTTAACTCGTCAGTTGTTGCCATTTTTCGCAATTCATCGACAGCACTTTTCCGCTCCTCGTCCATGCGCCGTATATGCATTAAAGTGCCCAAAGTATTCAAAATTGGCTCGAGCAAGGCAAGCTGCTCACGCTGATAGCTATCATTAGCATTAGCCAGTAGCAATAAGCCGACCACATTACGCTTAAAGTACAACGGCATAATCAGCGCATTCTGAAACTCGGGCATTTCAACCGGAAAGAACGTCGCTTCATGGGCCTGCACAGGAAACGGACACAGTTGAGGTTCACCGCGAATCAACACGGTCTGTATCACATCCCCGCTTACCTCAACATCCAGCCCTTGTTGTATCAAGCGCTGGAAACCGGCATTTTTCTCTTCGTCATTGGCAGTTTTCACACCATGCAACCACACCATGTTGCGCGCACGCGAATTCGAGTCATGTAATTCTCCCACTAAGCCAAACTCACTTTCGGTTAAGGCCATCAGTTTGGGAATTGCAGTGTCACAAACCTCGCTGAAGTTTTTCACAAATAAAAATTCATGCTGAACTGTACTCACCAAACTAAGCACGGCTTCTTGCTGCCGACGGTGCTGCTCGTTCTGTACATGTTCTGTTATGTCGTGATGAATACCAACCATGCGGGTAACAAGGTTGTTTTCATCACGCTCAATTACTTTGCCGATAGTATGCAGCCATAAATAATGACCGTCTGCGTGTTGAATGCGCATACGAGCTTCAAAACGCTCAGTCTGCCCTTTTAAATGACTCTGCAGCGCTTGTCGTGCATCTTGAAAGTCATCTGGATGAATTAACTTGGCCCACGCATTATCACGCGCATAGCTCTTGTTCCGGCCAAGCAGTTCGCGCCATGTATGATTAACTTTTACCTGTTGCGCTGTGAGATCCCAGTCCCAAGTTGATAGGTTGCCCGCAGACAGTGCAAGCTCGAAACTTTGGTTGGCATGCTGAAGACTTAATTCAAGGTTCTTGCGTTTGGTGCTGTCGTGTAAATAACCGCGGACGCGAATCACTCGGCCCGAGCGGTCATGATCGGCTTTAGCAAAATGACTCACCCAGCGCACCTGCCCCGTCGGCGTAAGCACCCGATAATCCATTTCTAAGGTTTCGCGCTTACCGTCTAAAACAGCTTGCATACGGCTAAGCAGCTCGCGTTGATCGGCTATGTGCACTATAGACTCGTAACGCACTGCTGGGTCTAATAAATAATCGGCTTGGTAACCCAACACGCGCTCAGCGTTCTCGGCAACATAAATTAAGTGTGCTTCGGGCTCAACTTGCCATACCACCGCAGCAACAGGCCCTTGCGCCAGCACATGGCGCTCTTGTTCGTAGTTGCTAATGGCATAGCGCGCTTGCAGCTCGTCGCGCACCCATTCAGTGAGCGTTTCTAGCCAATACTGCTGTTGTTGTGTCAGCTCTCGAGGTTTGCTGTCGATAATACACAGCGTACCAATAAATAACCCCGGAGCCATTTCAAGCGGGACGCCGGCATAAAAACGAACGCCATCAATACAGTCAATATAGGGGTTATCATGAAAGCGAGGATCTTGGCTGGCGTCGTTAACGACCATAGTAGCGCCCTTGGCAACCACGTGCGCGCACATCGACACTTCGCGAGGCGTTTCTTGCCCGTCAAATCCAACGGCTGATTTGAACCACTGACGCTCAGCGTCAACCAAGGTAATTATGGCAGTTTCAACTTCAAACAGGTCTTTTGCAAACGCTGTAATTTGGTCAAAAACAGGTTCCGGCTCCGTATCCAATATGTCGAGCTCGTGCAGAAGGTGCAGCCGCTGCAACTCATTTTTGGGGATAGGCGCGGATGTCATTGACTCTCCAACAAGTTTTTAAGACGTAGACAAATATTAGCAGCTAATCGCTAATCTGTGTAATTACCGACCAAGCTTTTCCTTCCAATGTTTACGGCAGCACGAGATATATCGATCGTTCCCGCCAATGGCAATTTGGTTCCCTTCTTTAACGGCATTGCCTTGCGCATCAATTCGTAAATTCATGGTTGCTTTGCGGCCGCAGTAACAGATGGTTTTCATTTCCGCCAATTTATCGGCTACGGCAAGCAAAATAGCGCTGCCTGGGAAAGCATTTCCAAACGCGTCACTACGAATACCGTAACACATAACCGGTACATCAAGCCTATCGACCACATCAGTTAACTGCCAAACCTGCTGCTCGGTTAAAAACTGCGACTCGTCAATCAACACACAGTCTATGGCTTCTCGACTATGGCGCGCTTCAATCAGTGCGGCTAAATCCGTGGTATTAGAAAAAGCCAATGCTTCACGCTCAATACCTAACCGCGAAGCGATACGCCCATGCCCTGCCCGATCATCAATCGATGGGGTGAGTAGCAATACGCGTTGGTCGCGTTCTTCATAGTTGTGGGCTACCTGCAGCAATGAGGTGCTTTTGCCGGCGTTCATTGCCGAGTAAGTAAAGTAAAGTGAGGCCATAAGATCGTTGTTCGTCCGCTTCGCTGTTCGTTATTCGTACGCTTTGCTGTTCGTGCGCTTCGCTGTTCGTGCGCGGCGCTATTCGTTGGTGGTTTAGTGTGTCTTTTTTTTTGAATCACGACAAGCGTTAGCTCATAAAACACGAACAGAGAACGAAGAGAACGCACGAACAGCGAAGCGCACGAATAACGAAAAACGCTTTCCCTAGTGGTATACTCTGAAAAATTGACTAAGGAGAAGCGAATGACCACTCAATACTCACCCGACTTTTTGAAAGCCATGCCCAAAGCTGACCTGCACCTGCATTTAGACGGTAGCTTGCGGCCCGCTGGGCTTATAGAAATGGCGAAGCGGAGCAATATTGAGTTACCGTCATACACCGTAGATGGCTTGTATGACTTGGTGTTTAAAGAGTCGTATCAGAACCTTGGTGAATACTTAAACGGTTTTCAATACACCTGCGCGGTGCTGCGTGATATGGAAAACCTAGAGCAAGCCGCATACGAATTAGCGCAAGACAACATTGCTGAGGGCGTTATTTATATTGAAGTGCGTTTTGCCCCGCAATTAATGATGGACCCTGCTCGCGGTATCGATTTTGATACGGTTATGCACGCTACCAACAAAGGCTTGTTGCGCGCTAAACAAGAATACAATACGCAGCCTGCAGTGGCGAACGGCGACAAGCCGCCATTTGATTACGGTATTATCAACTGCGCCATGCGTATGTTTGGTAAAAAAGGGTTTTCACCGTATTACACCCAGCTATTTCAAATGTTGCGTGACCATGAACCCAAGCAAGTGATCAAAACCGCCGCCATGGAAATGATTCGCGCTAGCGTTCGCTTGCGAGACGAAGAAGGCTTGCCGATTGTTGGCTTAGACATTGCTGGGCAAGAAATGGGTTACCCTGCCCATGACTTCAAAGAAGTGTATGAATACGCGCATCAAAACTTCTTATTAAAAACAGTGCATGCTGGCGAAGCATACGGCGCTGAAAGCATTTTTGAAGCCTTAACACAATGTTATGCCGACCGTTTGGGCCACGGTTACTCATTGTTCTCACCAGATATGATTCAAGACCCCAGCATTACCGACAAAGAAGATTATGCCCGCCGGCTCGCTTCATTTATTGCTGACCGCCGCATTGCCATTGAAGTGTGTATTACCAGTAACCTGCAAACCAACCCAGATATTGGCGATGTGAGTAACCATAACTTTAAGCACATGTTCAACAACCGTTTAGCAACGGTTATTTGTACCGATAACCGCCTGGTGTCGCGTACCACAGTTACCCGCGAGTATGAACTGGCATTGAGCGCCGTAGACGTTCCGTTGAAGCGCTTAAAAGACATGGTTGCCTATGGCTTTAAGAAAAACTTTTTCGCCGGTAATTATATTGAAAAGCGGGCTTATGCAAAGCAAGCCCTAGAGTATTTTGACAAAGTTGCTAACGAACATAACGTGCGCTAATTGCGCACGTTATTTAGAGCCTTCAATAAACGCAACAGCCGGCAAGGGTTTGGCAAAATAATAACCTTGGCAAACAATGTCGGCTGATTGTTCTTGTAGATACTGCACCTGACTTTTCGTTTCAACACCTTCAGCAACCACTCGCAAGTCTAAGTGCTTGCCCATTGAGATAACCATTTCGACTAATTTCTCTTTGTGATGATCACCAATATCATCAACAAAACTCTTATCTATTTTTAGCTCATCTAACGGCAGTTGGTTCAAGTAGCCAAGGGAAGAATACCCAGTACCGAAATCATCAATGGAAAACTGCACCCCAGACTGCTTCAGCGTCTTCATTTTTAGTGCTATGTCTTCAAAGTCCTCAACAAACAGGTTTTCGGTCACCTCAAGTATCAGCCTGTGCGGTTCAACACCGCTGCGCAATAACAAACGCTCTATTTTGAAGACAAAGTCGTATTTGCGGAATTGGCGCGGGCTAATGTTCACCGCTAGCGTCATATGCGCAGGCAGTTTATTGAGTAACGTAATGGCTTCGCTGAGAATCCAGTCTCCTAACTCAACAATAAGGTCAGACTTCTCAGCTATCTCAATAAACACCCCTGGCGGCACCATTCCGCGCTCGGGGTGATGCCAACGGCACAACACTTCAACCCCGACTATTTCGCCATTGGCATGCTGTTGTGGCTGCACATAGAGTTCAAGTTGATTGAGCATCATTGCTTCGCGCAACTCGCGCTCTATTTCGAATCGCTGCTCAAGTTGGTAACTATATGCTGGGTTGTATACAGCCAACTGATTGCCGCCCGACTCTTTTGCATTGTGAATAGCGGTTTCAGCATGACGAATGATGGCTTCTGGGGTATCTGCATACTCTGGGTACAGCACCATGCCAGCACTTGCAGTGATAGTGAGGCTTTCATCGCTGATCACCAACTCACGTGATATCTCATCCAGAACCTCTTGCACCATCACCTTGGAATGCGCCAGCATGTGCTCTCGTTCACTATGGGCCGGTAGCAACAAACCGAATAAATCACCACCAAGGTTACCGAGTACCGCGTCCGTTTGATGTTTAACAATGCTAGCTAAGCGTTCACTTACCGCTAGCAACACCTTGTCACCGAACTCAAAGCCTCGAACATCATTAATTCGTTGCAGACCGTCTAGGTCAAATAGCACCACAGCCCCAAACTTGCGTGGGGTGCGCTGCTGCATAAATTCACTGAGTAATTCGAGGCATTTTGTTCGGTTAGGAAGCCCCGTGAGCACGTCGTAGTACGCCAAATAATTTAATTGTGCTTCCGCGGCGCGCTTTTCGGTAATGTTTTGCTTACTTGCTAAATAATGGGTGATGTTGCCGTCGTCATCGCGTAGTGGCGAAATGGTGGCCCACTCGCGGTACTCACTACCATCCTTACGGCGGTTATATAGCTCGCCTTGCCAGATTTTGCCTTGAGTGAGCGCGCTCCACATGGCCTCATAAGTGCTTTGCGGTGTATTCCCCGAGGCCAACACTTTTGGGTTCCTACCAAGCACTTCGTTAGCGCTAAAGCCTGTGATATCGGTAAAAGCTTGGTTGACATATTCTATACGCGCATCAAGGTCGGTGATGACAATACTGTCGCTACTCTGTTCAACCGCAGCACTCAGTTTATTCAAACGTTGTTCGTATTGTTCACGCGCCTGTGCGGCGTTTATTAAAGCTTCGCCAAGTAGGTTGAGCTCGTTATAGCGACGCCCCGGTAGCGGCTCAATTTTTTCACGTTTGGCAAATCTGTCGAGTTTACTTACTAGCTGGGCAACAGGACGTACAATGACAATTTGTAACCCCAGCCAAAGCAGTACCCCTAGCGCGAACAATACCGTCAAAAAAATCACTAATTCATTCAATGCGATAGAGCTGAATTTGTACCAGGTATTGTCGTGCGCGTAGCTGATAAGTAATAGATTTCGTTTTAGCTCGACGCCTAAGTCAGGCCCTGTGAGCACTGGCACTATGGCCACAAAATGCTTATGGTCTGGGTGATAGGTAATCTGCGTAACCCCTGAGCGCCCAGCGCTTTGTAACGCTTGTTGCGGCACGTCCTGAATAAAACTTTGTATACTAGGATCAACAATATTGGCGTTATAAAACGCCATGAACTTGCCGTCGCTATCTAGCACTGCGGCATGGCGCACTTGCGGGTGCACATGAATTTCACTCAGTAGCTCGGCTAGCGCGTCAAACCGATTAATCGCGAAAATACGGTTCATTGAACCCTGAGCAACAACCACCATTGAACGTAGCTCCAACTCGGCACGTTGGTAGGCTTCTTCTTGCTGTGCTTTAATAAGATAATAACTAAGCGAACCTAAAATAATCAGCGCGATCACCACAATAGGTACCGTAATTTGCAAACTTAGCCGCTGCCAGAAATGTAATGACTTCACAGCACGCCCTCACAAACCGGCAATGCTTTTAAGTTAGCGTGCAAGCCTGAGTCGACCAAGTGGCTAGCTACAGTTGCGGAAACTTGATCATAGCGCGTTGCTAAAAACTCACGACTCGCTTGGCTGTTGTATAGCTGTAAGCCTGCCAACGCACTTTTTAACTCTGGCTTGGAAAGCCCAGTCAGCTGCGCCAAAGTTCTGAAGTCTTCGCTTTGATTATTGGCAATGGCTTCAATGGCTTGGTCCCAATTGTTGGTCACATAGCTTTTCAGCGCTTCTTTATGTTGGCGCCAAGCGCTTTGCCGAACAATCACGGTGTCGATAATTTCATGCTTGATTTCGCGACTACTGAAAACCGTGACGGCGCCAGCCTGTTCAAGCTGTTGACTAAAAGGCGCATAAGCAATCACAGCATCAAACTGCTTACGCTCAAACGCCCGCAACTGCCCTGCTGGAGTGACAATTTGTCGTTTAATACGCTGTGGGTTAATTTCATGTAGCTCTATCCAACGCGACAAAATAAACCGCGACAGAGCGCTGTCTTCCATGCCTATTAATAACGGTTCTTCACCACTTAGTTTGGTGTCAATATCTGAGTGCGCGAGCACAGCATCGGCGCCATAAGAGCTGATGAGCACGGCGGCAATACAGAAATTTAAATCGGTACGCGAGTTCAAACTGAGCGCGTTATCAAGGCTTAGAAAAGCCACCGATGCAGCCTGGTTAGTTAGCATGCGTAGCACACTCACGTCGGAAACTAACATGGTCACGTTTAGCTGCGTTGGGGTAAGCTCTGGATGAAGTATGTTTTGCACATAAAACGGCTGATAACCTAGCCACGAATTACCGACCACGTTAATGGGGTCTTGGTATTGTTCGCAACTAAGCAGCGTTGCAGCGGCTAACAAGCCAACGCTTACATTGCGTAATCGGGATAACAGCGCTGTTCGTATGGACACGGAAATCTCACGTTGCAACTAGAAGTTAATGACTAGTTTAGAACAAAACGAAACAACGCACTATGCGGATCATCAAAAAGCCCTGTATTAAACAGGGCTTTTTTCAGTCTCAGGGGTACTCAGAACGGTAGTTCATATAAAGTAGAGAGTAAGCCTTTCAACTCACTGAAAGTATTGTTTTTTATCATAATGATAGCCAAAACTGTTAAGTAAAGCCCAGTATTGTCAACTTTATGGGCAGGTACTTTGGGAGTATTAGCCGCCAAGCGTAAAGATAGAATCTTGACACTTTCAGCGACAGCACCTCATCAACTCAGGCGACTCCAACACCCACAATCAAAAAGGTGGGTATTGGAAGGCTGGTTATTTCTACCAAACAATGAATCGCATTTTAGCAAGATCTCTGCGAAAAAAATCCATTTCCTGCTCTTGCCATCAACTCTATGTCAAACTTGGGTATTTACACCCGTTTTCAAGCCGTCACCGATTAATGGCACCTCAGACCAAGGGTCAATCCAGCAGACTACTGCCCGATTTGAGGTTTGAGATAGAGTTACCTCAAATTACGCACAATTACGCGCCATATGCGTAACTACGCAAACCATGCGTAACTCCGCGTAATTCTTCACCCATAAATGGGCGATGGCAGTTCGGGGTACGCCCGATATATGTGAAGAAACACCCTTTCAGTGATATCTGAAATCTCATTTTCTTCATATTGCTCAACGGGTAACCCTGTTCTTTCATCGTAAAGAAAATCAAATATCTGCTGCTTAACCGCGTCGCGCGTCGACTCCTTCTGCTGCCAGTTCGCAACCTTCAGCCGCTCTGTCTTTAGCGTTGCCAACAACGTAGTGGCGACTTGTTTGATCTTGGCAATCTCTTTTGGCTGCAAATTCGGCTTACTAAGGAGATCAAACAATACCAAAGACTCCTCGTCCAGGCCTTCCCTGATTGCGCGCTTCTCTTCATGGGAAAGATCTTCATTCAGCTTTAACAGTGCCTCAAAGGTTTTTTCAATAACAACGCGATCCTTTTCCTGGTTATATTCCTTAATCAATTTTTCGTAGTGCTCTTGATAATCGGTACGTAACGGGTTCTGCATCATGAGCCGGGCTAGCTTCTTCTCAACCGCATGCTTGAGCGATTGCACTGTTGTATTCTTTCGCTCTGATCTAGAAAACTCTTGGCGGAGCCGTTCAAAATCGATCTTGCTTATATCGTAAATTCGATCACCATCCGGTTTCGGTTCTTTGATTTTATGTGTGGTATCGATGCTACCGTCAACAACCTCGTACAGCCCTTTCATGATGTCGGAGATGTCGGCTTTCTCTTTATCTGCCTGCAAACTCTTATAGAGTACGTTGATTGCATCACGCATATCACGATAGCCATTAACGCCCGGCACGTTGATGCAGGCTTTAAATTTATTGAATACCTCTCTGGCCATTACCTCGAAACGTTTCCGTGTCTCGTCATTTTGATTGATGATCTCCTTGGCCTGAGCAATCGCTGCATTCTTGGCAAAGCCTGTTTCTGCAATAATCCGGCTTAGTTCAAAATCATGCTTCCGCAAAAACTCGGCTACAAAGCTGATCGACTCGTTCAGACTTTCCAGCAACTCTTCATTAGGCTTGGCAGGTTCATTTTCTCCCTCACCACCGCCGTGGCCCTCATCGCCTGCACCAGCAAAGGTCGCCAAGGCTTTACGCAGGTTTTTCAGTATCCCGCAGTAATCCACGATTAAACCATTGTTCTTGCCTTCCGCTACGCGATTTGCCCTGGCAATGGCTTGCATCAAGGTATGCGCCTTCAACGGCTTATCCAAATAAAGGGTGGAAAGTGTTGGGACATCGAACCCGGTTAACCACATGGCACACACGACAGCCACTCTGAATGGGTGTTCGCTGGATTTAAAGGCTTCTTCCATATCCAGTCGAGAGCCATCAGCCAGTTCAAATCCACCTTTAAGCAACTGGCGGTGAGGTTTTATGTCTAGCCCCCATTTTTCGAACTTGGCAACTTCACCTTGCTCCTCACTGACTACAACCGCCATCAGCGTTTCTTTCATCCACGCCAATTGGCGCGCTCGCCAGGCCAAGTCCTGCTCATCCGTAGCCGACGAAAGTGCTTTTTCTTTGATTTTAATTTCTTGCTGCCAGTAAAAATCGATCAACTTGTGCATCCGTACACAAGTGATTTTGTCGAGGCACACAAACATCGCCTTGCCGGTTTCCCAAGCGTTGGCATAATGAGTCACAAAGTCACGTGCTATCTGATCCAGTCGGCTGGTTGCAGTGATTATGTGATAATCACGCTTCAGCTCTCGCTCCAACCTTTGCTGAACGTCTACATCCTCAATTTCCAACTCATCCAGCTTTTCCGCTATGCGCTCATTGATGCCTTTGGGGTCCGCAACCGTATGCTCATTGCCATCCTCATCGGTAAACACTAACTCTTCACCACGGGCATCGTAGTACAAGGGCACTGTCGCCTTATCTTCGACAGCCCGCTGAAAGTCATAGGTAGAGATGTAATCACCAAACACCTTCTTGGTGATTTCATCATCTTTAAACAATGGCGTTCCGGTGAAACCGATAAAACTGGCATTGGGCAAGGCGTTGCGCATGTTTAACGACAAGGTGCCGTATTGCGTGCGGTGCGCTTCGTCGGTGATGACGATAATGTCGTCGCGCTCGGAATAAGGCTTTTTAGGGTCGACTTTTTCGTTAAATTTTTGAATGAGGGTGAACACAAAGGCTTTTTGCTGGCCGATCAGCGCCTTGAGGTCTTTTCCGCTATCCGCTCGGCACGGGTCTTTATCGTTATCGACCAAGCCACAACCTGCAAAGGTTTTATAAATTTGCGTGTCCAAATCCTCGCGGTCCGTTAACACCACAAAGGTATAGTTGCCACCTAGCTTTCGATGCGCCATCTGGGCGAAAAATACAATTGAATAGGACTTTCCCGAGCCTTGTGTGTGCCAGAAAACCCCCAACTTACCCAAGCGCTCACCACGATTTACCACAGCATCAATAGCGCGACTAACACCGAGGTATTGGTGATTGCGGGCAACGATTTTCACCAAACGGCCAGAGCTCTGGTCAAACAAGGTGAAGTTTTCGAAGATGTCCATAAGGTTGGGCTTAGAGCAGGTTCCCTTCAGCAAGGTCTCCATATCCACAACGCCTGGTTCATTCTCTTTCAATCGCTTCCAGTCATTGAAATGCTCAAATTTACTGGAAATTGAGCCAATCTTGGCGTCAATGCCATTACCCAATATAATAAAGGCGTTGTGATAAAACAGGTGCGGGACGGTGTCTTTGTAGTCCGCAAGATTTTGCTCATAGGCAGCACGAATATCCTTGTGAACGTTTTTCACCTCCATAAACAGCAGCGGAATACCATTCACAAAGCCGATAAGGTCTGCTCTGCGACGATAAATATCTCCTTTGATCCAAAACTCTCTGACCAGCAAGAAGTGATTGTTTTCGTAGTTGTCAAAATCAAACAGGCGAAGCCGTTTCTTTACCCGCTCACCTTTTTCGTTATGGAAGCTCACCTCTACGCCATTCTTATGAAGGGAGTATTTCTCCTTATTCACAGCAACAATATTGGTGGATGCTGGCATCTCACAAACCACGCGCAGCGCCTCTTGGTAGGCGACATCCGGCAAGCTAGGGTTGAGCTCTATCAGTTTCTCGCCCAAATAGCGGGTTAACACCACCTCTTGCTCTGAAAGCCGACCTAAATCACCCTCCTTGCCCAGCTTTTCATACATGCCCAGGACAGATTCATTCCACTGCAACTGATTCAGCAAGTAGTCTGCGGTGACTTCCTGAACCAGGGTTTCTTCTGTCATGGCCATGAGCAATTCCTTCTATTTCTTGTTCTTGACTTGAAAACGTACAGGGCGATTGAGCTTCTTCACTACGCCATCATCAACAGCACGTTTCAGCCACTCAGTTAACTGAGACTTATGAAGCTGTGTGCTTTCAATCAGCGCATCAACGGTCACTGGTTTGTCAGCCAAGTGTTGAAGTTCGGAGATAAACATCTGATAGAAATCGACAGGGCTTGATGGGCCAGCTTCGCTTTCGGTAGTCTGCTCAGGAATAGCCTGAATCTTTGTCTGGCTTTCGCTAACGACTATCTCGCGCACTGACTCGATAACGTCTTCTTCAGGCTCAGATCCTGGCTCAGGATTAGACTCAGTCTCGGCAAACAATTCCGGCTGCGCAGGCGTGGAAAAGAGATCGCCCATTTGTTCCTTCACCTGATTCGCACGCCCACCTTCATTGCACATTAATTCCGAAATCTTGAAGGCTTCAGTATCAGCCTCCAGCCAACGGCCACCTTTGGCGACCAAATCGGCATTGGCCGCATCTTTGTCCGTTGTCTGCTTAACCCACAGCGGTACCCAAGCTTTTTTCAGATTTTCTTCTGCACCGTTTAGCGTGCCGCCTTTTTTACCCGAGTGAATCACCAGAGAGCTGTCTGCCAGGCAATAGATGTATTTGTTGCGGGCCATGGCATTTCCAGCACTGAATCCTGCCTCTGGATAAAAAGGCGATACCAACACGGCATGATCATCCATCAAGCCTTTACGCCACTTACTGCTGGTCGCTGCTTTTAGCAGGCTATCGGCCATCACGCCGATCACCACACCGCCTTGTTTCAAAGCACCTAGCATTGCCGTTTCATCGACACCCCGAGCACCACCAGAGACAATGGCAATGCCCTCTGCCGCTGCTTTCGCTCCCACTTGGTCGGTAAAAGCCAAATCAGACTCACTGGCATTGCGCGAGCCAATAACCGCCAAGCCTCCGGTATTCAACAAGGCTTTGTTACCACAACCAAACAGTACTGGCGGGGAATCTGTTTTCAACCGCTGCTTTAAGCGTTTTGGATATTCTGGATCAGAGCGGGTAACCACCCAGAGACCAGCCCGTTGCCATTTCTCCATGGCCAGTGCGAGGCTGTGGCCACGGTTCAGCAATTCAATAATTCGCTCCGCACTGATACGCGCATCGTGCCAACCTTGCAGCAAGGCTTTCGGGTCGGCCACCAACAGGTCGGCAGGTGTGGTGGACTTTTCCTTTAACCACAAGGCAAAGCGGCCCCATTCCGCATTGGTTAGTGGCTTTGCGCTTTCGCTGCTGGCTCTTGAGAAATAGCTGGTCAACAGCAAGGTCGCTTGCGCTGTGGGTGACAAAGAGCCGTCAGCTGGTAAAGAGCCATCAGCTGATGAAAAGCGGGATACATTCATGAGTCTTTCACCGAAGATGAAGCCAGCGCGACGGGATACACCACACCGCTGCCTGCTTGCTGTAAGAGTGCCGCGATGACCGTTAGCGTCCAGCCGGAGTCCACTATGTCATCCACTAACAAAACCGGTTGCCCCTGATAAAGCTGAGTCACACTAAACGCTCCATCCAGATTGCGACATTGATGGAAACGATTCTGCTGGCCTTTTTGCGGCTGGTTGTCTTTGACTTTGCTAACTGCATCCACAAACGGTAGACCCAATCGTGCAGCCAGACGGCGCGCAAAATCCGGTACCAATTCAGGATGATTACGCGACGGCACGCAGCACACCCACTGAGGAGCAGGATCGGGCTGCCAACGCTGCTGAATCATTTCTGCCATGGCTTCAACCAATTCATCACTGAAACGCCCGGCATGTTTGTTATCGGCAACCGTGCGACCCCAGCCGGCATCACCCCAGCGGGATAAAACACGGCCTTCCTGTGCGCGAAGTTGCTGGGGGAGATTGCCTCTAAAGCCGTATTCAAGAAACGCATTGGCCGCTACCTGTGCTTTTGGAATGATCACCATTTCCGCATGTTTGAGGAAGGTTCCTGCGTGATGCGCCAAAGCGGGATCAATCGGAGTGTTGATGACAGCCTGACCTAGGCAAGACGAACATTTACCGCAAGGCGTAGGATCAAGATCGTCCAGCGCACGCCTCAGAAAGGTCATTTTGCAGCCAGCATCTTCCAGATATGCTTGAACCTCTTGCCATTCCTGCACACGTTGTCCGGTTAAGTGAGCAATTCGGGCATGATCCATTTGATAGCGAACAGGGGTTCTGACCCAGCGGCTACCGTCTTTGATGACAGGAGCCGGGTTTTCCACGCTCAGTAACTTCAGCACTTTTTCAATCTGACCGTGACGTAGGTTGGTTTGCTCTTCAATGCTGCGAATCGACAACCCATCACTCTGTTCCAGAACCCACAAGATCTCATTCACGTGAGCTTCTGACGGAAAGGCCGATTCCCGGAAAAACTCGTGAATATCCTGATCTTCGACACCAGACATCAACACACCAACCGCATGAGCAATGCCACGCCCGGCACGGCCCACCTGTTGGTAATAGGCTACAATAGAACCCGGCGCTTGATAGTGGATTACAAAACTTAAATCCGGCTTGTCGTAACCCATGCCCAACGCAGTGGTGGCCACCAAAACTTTTAATTGGTTGTTGAGTAGCAATTCTTCCAGGTGCTGTCGGTAAGAATTACTGTTTTCAAAACCATCAGTAACAACGCTGCCGTGGTAAGCCCTGGCGTCTATGCCATTTGCACTTAACCACACCGCGACTTGTTCGGCATCCCGAACCGTTAAGGTGTAAACAATGCCCGTGCCTGGCAAGGTGGGAATCACCTGGGCTAACCAAGCCAAACGGGACGCCTGATCTGGCAGCACCATGGTTTGCAATGCGAGACTTTCCCGGGTCAAAGGGCCACGGTGAATTTGAATATTTCCAAGCTGAGTTTGAATGTCTTCAACTACGCGGTTATTCGCCGTTGCCGTAGTACCCAGCACCGGCGTGTTCGCGGGCAACTGACGAAGAATATTCACGATGCGGCGGTAATCCGGGCGAAAGTCATGGCCCCAGTCAGAAATACAATGGGCTTCGTCTATCACCATCAGGGCGATACGATCCGCAATCGGCTGCAACACGGTTTGGATAAAGTTGTCGTTAGCCAAGCGCTCAGGGGAAATCAGCAAGCAGTCGATTTGGTTATTCAGAATGCGCTGAGTCACCGCCTGCCAGTCGCTTTGATTGGTGGAGTTCATGGTTTCAGCGACAATGTCCAAACGCTGCGCCGATTCAATCTGGTTACGCATCAAGGCCAACAAGGGCGAAACAATGATGGTCGGTCCCATGCCCCTATCGCGGAAAATCTTGGTACTGATAAAGTAAACCGAACTTTTACCCCAGCCAGTACGCTGTACCACTAATAGCTTCTGCCGATGATTCACCAAAGCATCAATGGCTTCCCACTGGCCATCACGGAATTCGGCAGCGGGGTTAGCCAGCGCGGTTTGTAGTAGTTGTTGGGCTTGGGCTCTATTCATAATCACTCCTTGATTTACACGGTTAGCTCGCCGCTCATAAGTTTGGGTAGTAACAGGTCGCGGGCTTTAGCGAGCCTGGCATTCTGTGCCATTAGATTTCGAATCTGATCGAAGTTATTCTGAACTACCTCTACAAATTCATCCAAAATACTATTTGGAGGCAAGGGGACAGCATACTTATCAAAGCAGGAATTCTGGACTCTCTGGCGACCAGACGAGCCCGTCATGCTTTTAATTGCGTTCTCTCGAAACGGATACGACCGAGCTAAACAGTAGACAAATTCCGAAGGTACTCGCTTTCCTCTCAATACGATGAACTCTGTAGACCCACAAGCCACTTCATCTTCAGCAAGGAAATAGGCATAACCAGTTTTACCGTTCTCCAAACATGGAGTAATCCGGGCTAACAAGACGTCACTCTTTTTGAATTTAACGTTGGTGTGTTTGGTTCGCCGCTCAAAATCAGCTGTGTTAGCTGTCATCGATGTTTCGGAGAGTGATGACATGGGCACATACCAAATCTCTTTACCTTTTTCGACGGGGGTTCTCGGATTAACGTCAATCACATCTGGCACGAGAGTCGGCTCCCAGCCCTCCGGCACACCATCGGCAATCTTGACTTGCTCATGGCCGGGGAAGCGCAGATGAACAAACCATTCCTGATAAAGCAAGCGAGCGGATTCTTCCAGCAACTGGATACGGCGGCGGTTGTTTTCGATGAGGTCGTCGTACTGCACTAAAATATCAGCAATCTTTATCTGCTCATTCATCGGAGGTAAAGCAACAGGCAGCGTTTTTAAATCGTTTCCCCGAATACCTGCCTGAACACCCTGTGTCACAATCGACTTAATCCCGCATTGCGGTGATTTAAAGTAGTAAAAAAAGAAGTTCGGATAGGCAATGTCTTTCTTTAAACGGACTCGGATAATATGGGATTCAAAGGTGGTTTCTTCCGAGACTGTTTTAACAATCGAACATTTACCAGCACCAGACAACACGAGAGACTGGCGAGCAAACATTAGATCCCCCTCATCAACGAGCATCGTCTCTAATTCTTTCTCGTTCATCGGCACTAATTCCATGTCTATTGCGCCAATGCGGTCATGAGCAAATAATTCGCCCATGTTTATCATTTTGTAGCCGCTTCCTCTTACTCGAGCAGGCCTAGTCAAGCCATTTTTTGACGGAATAGCATAGAGCGACTCAAATGGAACACGCTCCCAACTCATACCCCCAACTCCTCAAAGTTACGGGCAATCTTTTCTGCCAACTCTGCTGCTTCTGCATTTAAGCCTTGCAGTTCAATATGAATATCGCGTAAGGCTTCTTCAAAATCGAAATCTTCGTCCACTTCTTCCGGCGCCACACCCACATAGCGGCCCGGTGTCAGGCTCCAGTCGGCGGCTTCAATGTCTTTAATTTCCACCAGTTTGACCAGACCTTCGACATCGCAGAGCTTGCCTTCCGGGAAGCGGCTTAATAGCCAGTGGGCTTGCTTGTAGAAGTAGCGTACTTGTTTGAGCTGTTCCACGGCCAGCTTGCGAGCTTCATCGGCGGTTCTCTTCAGGTTGCTGCGACCACGACCATTTAACAACGTGTTATCCCAAAGTTCGCTGTCTTTTGCGTCACTGGCTTCGCCCAGTTCAATTACGCGGGTTGCCAGCTTATAGGCGAGATCAATTTCTTTAATCAGATTGCGGCTTTGTTCGGCTAGGTCTTTCAGGCAGGCATCTTTATCGATGAAGTCAAGCAGGCTGGCAGCATCGTTATACTCGTATTCATTCCACCACTTTTGCAGATCGTTAGTCAGGATTTTAAACGCCGACCATCCGCCTTCAACCGAGCCTTTGGCATTGAGGAAGTCGACATAAGGCTCAACACTCACACCGTCTTGCTCCAGCCTGTCCATAAAAGGCTGAAAGGCTTGGCTGAAGTTTCCCAACTGAGTAATAAAATCTGGCACTGGGTTGCACATGAGCTCTTCTGAGAACTCACAATAGCGCGCCTCAAAAATCGACTTATCAATGTAGTGTTTAACTAATTCAACAAAACGCTCGCCTTCGCCACGGTAGAGCCAGACCACGGCGGTGAGATTTTGCTGCTGCTCTGGGCTGAAGTCATAAATCTTGCGGGTGACTTTGCGGTAGACGTTGCGGGCATCCAGCATTAACACTTTGTCTTTCAGATGCGCGGGCTTGTTTTTATTCAGGAACCACAACTGGCAGGGCACTGTGCGGGTATAAAAAAAGTTACCGCGAATATCGACCATGATGTCCACATGACCGGTTTTGACTAACTGCTCGCGCACCTTGGCTTCATCCCGCCCGGCGCTGGAAGCCTGGGATGACATGACAAAACCTGCTCGGCCCGCATCATTCAGGTAACTATAAAAGTACTGAATCCACAGATAGTTAGCGTTGCTGACTTTTTTGTTTTTGTTAACCCCCGGCAAGCCGAACGGCAGGCGTCGTTTATCGCCTTTGATTTTATCGGCGTCGACTTCATCCACGTTGAAGGGCGGGTTGGCCATTACGTAATCGACTGTACCGAACAGGCCTTCGTGGGGATCGTTATAGTAGGTAATGGCGGCTTCACCACCTTCCACGTTGCCTTCAAGGCCGTGTACCGCCAGGTTCATTTTGGCCAGGCGTGTGGTCACCCGGTTTTTCTCGTGGCCGTAAAAAGTCAGCTCGTGTGGGTCTTGCGCGTGGCGCTCCATAAAATGGGCGCTTTGCACGAACATACCTCCGGAACCGCATGCTGGGTCAAAAATTTTGCCGTGGTCGGGCTCAATGACATTCACTAACAACTGCACTAACGAGACTGGTGTGAAAAACTCGCCACCATCGTGCGCGCCCTGATCGGCAAACTGGGTGAGGAAGTATTCGTAAATTCGACCAAAGATATCGCCCGTGGCTTTTTTTAGCTCTTCCGGGTTGAGCGTGCGCAGCAACATGCCCAGTACATCATTAGGAATATTGTTGTATTCCTGCTTCGGCAGTTGGTTGCGAAGGTTGGTGTAATCGGCCTCGATAGACTCCATGGCATGAATGATAGCTTCGGCACGATTATCGGCATCCGTCAGGGCGATCAGGTAATCAAACTGGGCTTCGGGCTTAAGGTAAATGGCGCTCTTTTTAGAAAAGTCTTCTTTGGTGAGCTCGCGGGTTTTTCCGCCACGGCTGGGCAGGGTTGCGACAATCTCATCTCTTACCGAGAGAAATCGGCTATAAGCGTGGCGTAGAAAGATCAGCCCCATCACCGGCAAAAAGTATTCGTTACTGGCCAGCTCGGAGTTGGCGCGTAGGGTATCAGCCGATTTCCACAGGCGTTTTTCAATTGCTTCGATGTTTTCCAGTTGTGCCATGGGGCCAGATTCCTAGTTATCTTCTGATTGACTGTTTGCTGATTTCATTGCTTCGCCGACACCGGCGCGGTTGTGCTGGGCGGCGATGTATTGCTCCAGCTCGCTCTGCTTAAATCGCCAGGAGTTACCCACTTTAAAGCCCGGTAATTCACCACTTGCGGCCAGGCGGTATATGGTTCGTTCATTTACCTTGAGGTAATCGGCCACGTCTTTGATGGTCAATATGGGGTCACCCATGACGAGATTCCTCAACTATGTCGGAGGTGTCGAAAAAGTACAAGACTGTCAATATATAGGATCTGGGAGTGAGATCAAGCATGAACGGTTCAGGCTTATTGATCACCAAACAGGCGCTGGTAATCGGCCTTGAAGTTGACTGGCATGTCTGAAAAGTACTTCCAGTACTCAACCAGGCCGTTGATGGTTTTCATGTCTGTATGGCCACAATCCAGCATGATTTTGAGCAGTTCCAAGGTCGGCATGACTTGCGCATCGAAGGCTTTGGCCAGATCAGTCATATCTTGATCGTCCGTCACCACCGGAACGACCAACTCCAATGCATAGGCGATATACCAGGCGTCTACACGGGACGGCCCAGGTAATTCAGTTTGCACATGATTCCAGACGTATTCGAAGGTTTGCTGAATGGATTTCTTTTGCTTCTTGCCGATTTGGGGGAAGTGTTTGCGGTTCTCGGCGAATTCCTCGTCATCCACCCATGGGAACTTACTTTGCAGTTTTCTGCCTGCCAACTCGTCATTGAGTTCAGGCAGGATGTATAGACAATACTCGTTGTCACCAAAGAGCACAAACAGTAAGGGGCGTATGGTTTTGGCCAACCTTAGGTAGGCGTTGGTATCAACGAGGATTTTCGATTGCGGCATCAGGTCAACTCTGCGTGGATACTCCGTGCATCGAGGAGTGGCATATCCAGCACAGTTTGAACATAACCTGGCCCTTTATCGAGCTCTTTTAGATATTTTCGAAGCATGTCGAAGAACGGAGTTTCGAACGTATCTTCTGCCTTTTCGATATAGTCACGGGCGCTTGGGTGGCCGTGTTCGTCGAGCTCGGTATTGCCAAACAGGGCTTCGCTGAGGTTCTTATACTTCTTATTGAAGTTGGTCACCGCACCAGGGAAAGCCGATTTGCTGAGCTGTATTTGAGGCTGCCCTGCGGACTCGGCATATTTATTCACCTGCCCAATCACTGTCCAAGGCGATATGGTTAACTGATCAGCCAAACCGATGACATGTGCAATTTTGGCCGCAGGAGAGACTTGCGACATGATTGAGGCGTATGCCTGCTCCGCCAACTCATGAGGATAAAGCAAGCTCGCGGCGAACGCATCGGCAAAATCTTCAGCATCATCGCCCTCAAGGCTTGGCGAAAGACAGTGTCCCAACTCATGCGCCATCCAGAACTTGAAGTCATGAATATTGGTATCCAGATTCAGGTAAACCCATGTGCTTCCCGAGTCAGGAAGGTGTATGTGCACCGCATTTTCATGCCGCTGCTTTGCTCCCCACATAACGGGAACCACAACGGCCTGTAGCTCACTGAAGCGGCGAATCAAATGCGTGAAATCCACACACTCTATTGGGCCAAGATTAATATCTTCTCTGACTTTCGCTGTTACCCTTCGAAGATAGTCATAATCACAGCTCGGCGACTTGAGCACCGGCGGCATTTCAAAGGTGTCAAACGGTAGATAGGGCACAAGGTGACGCAAAAAGCGACCAATCTCTTGTGCTTTTTCGATATGATGATCTTTTGTTTTTGTGCCACGCATTTTGCGAAATGCCACTCTTGGGGCATAAGGATCTTCTTTGATAACCAAATCATCGAAAGACAGGTTCAACAACTTCCCTAATTGGAGAAGCTTATTCGGACGAGGAAAAGACTTGCGCAAAAGCCACTGAGAAACTGCTTCTTTTGTAACGCCTAAAGCATCAGCAACAGCTGTTCTAGTCAAGCCTGCCTTATCGATTGCCTGTTGGGCTTTATCTGTATTTAGTGTTTTTTGCATGCGCGAATTATAGTGACACGTCAAGTTTTGTCAAGTTACAACTTGTTTGAATCAAGCTCTATTTTCCAGGGCACTTCTTCAACTTCTCCTGCCCAGCCTGCTATTAACCTATTTGAATAAACCCCGTCATAGCCGATTAAGCGCAACATAAAGAGCTCCAGATACCAAACAGATAATCGCCACATCTCAATAGTAAGCGCATGTTGGTTCTGTGATTTTATCCTCGCTTTGGGGTGCACTAGATCGTTGCGATACTTGGCTATAGCTTCTGGGATGTCAGACCACAGTCCATCGGTCTTTATTGCCCAGAATTCAGGACAGGTACTGTCTTCAATCAGCGTGGGGATTTTGAGATGCAACGCCGCAGCGCGGATTTTATCCCCTAAACTAGGATGTTTCTGCTCTCCCGTACTTTCAATTTTTAGCTTGTTCTTTTGTTTCACAAATAAAGCTAAGAGTTCCAATGCTGTTGTAGCTAAAATAATTCCCGCATCAATACCTACTCCAGCGGAATTATTTGCACGGACATACCAGTACAAAGCTCGTTCAAAAGTGTCTGATGATTTTGAGTTATCAAACGCTTCGATTAACTTTGGACCAACTGATGCCAATACATGTCCATGATGTGCATCAAACCAACCGAATCGGCCTTGTTGCCTAGTACATAGTGAGTTAGTAAGTGACAGGTAACTTAAATCGCTATCGTTGTTGAAACCTCTGACTAGATGGATCCCAACCCACGCGCCATTCGCAAACGCCAAAACGCGATGAATATCCAATAGTATTCGTTTTAACTCATCAATCTGCACCCCTTGGGCGTTATTAAAATTAATCACCATGTCGTGGGTAATAGCGAACCCACCATCTTGATTAAGCTTTTCCCGCGCTATCTTGGTCTGTTCAGTGCATCGGATTTCAATGCTAGCCGAGCGCAAAGAAAATTTAGTAGACCCATAACGAGCAACACCTCGAGAATCACGAACTGAGTAATTTTCACCAGAGCCTTGGCTGAACTGAAAATTAAAATTTACCAAGCTTGCATGAATTTCGACAATCTCCGGTAAATTCCCAGTAATTAATTCTACCTCTGCCTTTATAGACTTACACCAAAGAACACCACCCTTTAACTTATAAGCTCGGAGCTCGACTTCCCTTTCAAAATCAAACCTAGCAACGAAGCTTGAGTGTTCGGTTGCTAGCCTGAGCGCCAAAAATTCCGGCAACCCCTCAACTAGGATATGGAAGTCATATACTTGATCAATACGCGAAGACACTCTCACCGATGCATTATAGGACTCGCCGCCGAATAACACGTCAGCATCACCTGACAGCCCTGAAATCTTTCCAACCAAGTTCATCTCGCCTCCAATCCAGTGAGTAGCGTTACCCTTGAGCTAAACACGGCCCGAAGGCGGTATTTCCTTATCAAACATTTTCAGAATTTTGGCTGACTCGGTATTTGACGGTAAATCAGCACCTTCAGGCGGCGTTTTATCAACGCTAGCCATCTGTATACCTCTCTGCCGCACATGAAAGGCAATTTGCTGCCAGCGGCGCTGCCACAGCTCTTCACGTTGCTTGTATGCTTCGAGCTCTGTTCTATGACGTGCTAGCTCCACCTTTAGCTCTTCGGCCTCTTTGGTCGCTTGTTCTTTGGTTTTAACCAAGCCACCCGACAATGCTCGTTTGGCGGTGTCATAGGCTGCCTTGATTTCTGATTTTGCTTGAAGCGACTGGCGGCTAAATCCAAAACGCTCTTCCAGCACAGCCCAAGTTAACTTTGAACCAAGTTCTCCCAAAGCCCAACGATCTAAATCCGCCACAATGGTATGAATATCACTATCCGACATACGTCTGAAACGCTTAGCCATGTTTCACCTCTATTAGATATTGCTCAGGGTCAAAATGCTCAACCCCATTGTCCGCTAATTGGGTTTTTAGGGTTTTAAGTTTTTTATCATTGTGCGCAAGCCAGTCGGCACTTTTCTTTGGCTTTT
Source organism: Gammaproteobacteria bacterium (assembly GCA_018222985.1). Classification (GTDB taxonomy): domain Bacteria; phylum Pseudomonadota; class Gammaproteobacteria; order Enterobacterales; family Alteromonadaceae; genus Pseudidiomarina. Next base: position 11,913 of record JAAEZG010000002.1, on the reverse strand, counting down.
GACTACTCATTTTCTGTTCAGCGTTTTTGCGAGCAATTGCCGTGAGTACATATTGCCGTTTTAAGTCCTCTAACCGACCAGCGTCGCCTTTCGCCCACACATAATCCTTGCAGTCTGCTGAACATTGCAGATGACGCTCACAAGGTGTTTGCGAGAAATTATGAATACAAATACCAGTACCTACATCATGCACCGCCTGCACCCTTGCTTTGAGAAAAGCATCCTGAACGTCAACCGGAACTGCTTGAATCTGCTCTGCTATTTGTCCTCCGACGAGCCCTTTCTTAATATCTCGGCGCAGCATAAGCGCTCGCTTCTCTCGAGACGTATGCTGATACGCTTTTGTGTCGCGTGGATTCGTTCTACCAAACCATTCGGTCTGAAGCAGATCACTAAGGCCTCCTTCATCAAGCAACGTATTGAGAGTGTGGCGAAAATGATGACTTGTGAAATCCACCTCAACACTAGCCGATGCATATTCCTCTGCGAGGTCAGGAAAATAACGAAGAAATGTGGAAAACATTGACTGACTGCAACTGGTCGTCAGCCAATGAGCATAAGCTCCACTCGAAAGACCCAAAGGCCGAAGAAATAATAAATCTTTCAGAAAATATTCTTTGCCAAACTGATCTGTATGAATGGCAGATAGACAGGCGTCTGAAAAGTCACGGGCGCAATATTTTTTCAAACCTTCCTTATTCGTGAAATGAATTGGATTTCGTGGGCGATGTCCTTGTTTGGTTGATGCCTCGTTATCCGGCCAAGCGAGTTTTTGCTTACGAAGCCAACCCGTTGAAATCAATGCTGTATCACTAATCCCCAATTCCCTTAGATCGCTAGCATAGAGCCGCTGCTCACTCGGAACTCGCTCCAAAAAGCGCAAATCCGGCCCACGGGTTTTATGCATCTCTTCTGCCGTCTCGCGAGCCGCGGTGGTGAGCACCGCTAATTCGTTAAGCACTTCATCAACGATAGGTTTAACCTCTGACGGTAAGTACAATTGGCGTTTCGGAGTGAATACATCCCCGCGGCTTGCTTTACGCGGGAAGTACTCGATATAACCGCTCCCTTCGTCATCAACAGATAGTGTTTGATTTGGTAAAAGTGAAACCTCACTAAACCGTCGACCCATGCACGCAAGCAAAGTCAGTAACAAAACATACAGCCGGTATTTATGACTTTTCGGTACATTCTGATAAAGCTCTCCAATTACACGGAATACACTTGGCGCAACCAGCTTTTCCGATTTGGTCTCAAGAACTTCTGGATCGTCAAGCCGTTTGTGGCTTAAACCGCCAGTGCTCGCTGGGCGCTTCATTCGCGCGTATTTAAATTGCAAAAGAACCCTGCATAAACCGTTGGCATCGCAATGTGCCGCGAACTCTGCAATATGTTTATGGAGGTTATACGCCGTCGTCTCGCGGTAATGTTTTGAAATTAACACGCATGCATTATCAAGTGCTTCGGGAGTCAGGTTGAGTAGTTTCTGGCCCAATTGAGTTGCGGCCGCGGCAACATAACCGACTGCCGTTATGAAGTTACGCTGATTGGGCGTTGACTGATTCTTTCTATGAAATCTTAAAACGAATAATGCCTTACAAACTTCACTCCAACTATCCACTAGAGGCTCGGCGCCTAATTTTGGTGATAGGGCAAACGCAAAAGATGCAACTTTGATATTTTTTCCAGTCAGCTTCACAAGTCGACCAGATGTTATGTTCCAAATCGGTTCATGCCATTTAACCGACTCGAAACCATCTAACTTAAGAAGCTGGGCTTTTCTGACTAGGGCTTGTAAATTAGCACTCCGGTCGCGTTCCAAACGATCAACAAAGGGGATAACTTTAGCTTTGCGTTGCGAGCGACCATCAGACATTCTCTTGGCCCTCTTCACAGATTTTCACAACTTGTGCTACCGCCGATATCACTTCGTCGAGTTGAATCCCTAGGCGAGCATTCTCGTATTTTTCAAGTCGCTCTTTCCGACTCGCCAATAGGCAATCCAACACCTGCTCATGGTCGGCATGTCGATAGGGCTGAAATTTAGGGCATAAATAGCAAGAATATGGCGGGTCGAGGTGGCAAACGCTAGATTCTCCACATACTCCGATATCGGACTGTACCGTCGGATTTTGTTCGTCAACAAAGATTAGGTGCTTGTCTTCACGATCACCATTGATCGCCTCCATATCGCTATCGACGACCTTCCCTTTGAAAAAGTTTAGGTAATTCGAAAAGGCTTTTGTGGTTGCCTTATCAAGGTGCTCGACAATTCTGCCAGCCATTTCAAAATAGACCTGCACATGCTGGGTATCCGTATGATCGAGAATCCTCGCCAGCTCACGCTTACTAATTCCCTCAGCTGCCAACCCTGTCGCAAGCGTATACCGCAGTCTTCGAGGGGGAACATGCATCAACTCTCCGGTAAGTGGGGAAATTAGATTGTGTCGTCTGATAAAGCCTCTGATGAGATTAGCTATACCTGTCGACATCATGTTGAAGGCTTCATCCCAACGCTTCGACTCTAATGCATAAGAATTTTCGGTTGGTTTAATAAACAAAGGCCTCTCGATTTCCCTGACACTTCCCTCGGAATTAACCACTAGCTTTTTATGTTGAGAAGCGTTGATAAGCGCCACTAGGTGTTTTGCAATATCCGGTTCCAAATATTCATCCACCATGTCATCTCTTGGCGCAAGTTGCCTCTTTTTAATTCTGGGCATTCGTAAAATATAGCAAGGTGAATCGGAATCAGGCGTCAGGTTAATTAAGTCAGTTTCTTTTAGAAAAGTTAGGTTGGCTGGATTTCTCCCGAACGCGATTGAAAGAGCTATTGCCGCCTTCTGTTGCAGGTGCTCATATTCCATACTGTTGTCTTGCTTTAACGTATTGATTATGAGTTGAAGCTCAAGTGTTCTATGAAGAGGTCCTCTATCAGGATCTTCTTGTCTAACTGCCTCCCCTTTTGGATTTCCCGGAATTTCCATCGCTTCTAACTCGTGAGCATAAATCTCAGAAAACCCAAATTCCGGGTAGTTTTCCGCGCACCAAATATACCACTGTATTGGCCTATACAATGCCCAAAGGCGATGCCTCTTTCGAGCTTCATTTATTGCGGCTTCCATCACCGCAATTAAACGTAATTCAAGATCATCAATGGAAAGATCGGAGACGAGGGAATAATCCGTCTGTTTAGAGATAATTGCGGCAGATATGTCACTCCAATATTGCACCCCAGCGTGCGATGACACTCGTGTCGCTTGATCGATAATACAGCTTTTTACTACAGCTTTAAGAGTGCCGTTTTTAATGCGAGAAAAGTCGAGCCGACTGTGTCGGTATAGCAAGGGCAACACCCAAACATCTCCAGCATTCTCAACCTTAACACCCTCACGAGTGAAAAAGGTATCAGGTAAATCCAGCCTAGAGTCAGTAGTATCTCTAGCTTGTTGAAGTAACTGGTTCATCTATCTTTTCCCATTGTCAGTTTCTTTTGGTAATCAGATAGTGCTTGCCGAGCCCGGTCTTCAATTTCTTGAGCAATATAAACCGTTTGAGACTCTAAACTTGAGTCACCACGTAACATTGCCAAAGCTTGCTTTCTACGGTCCTCTTCAAACCCTGCTGCTCGCAATGCCTTTTCCATTCGAGTAGAGAAAGTATGCCGCAATGCTTTCGGAGTCAGTATTTCTGGCAAGTAGTCAGGATATGCACTCCTTAGACGAGTAAAAAGTTGTGTCAGTGATGAATGAGACAATGGGTTGCCTTCATCACTTAAGATCAAATAATCACTAGATTTACCCGATTTAGATTCTAGTCTCTCCCTCATTTCAACAATGTACTTGTCTAACATCCTTAGAAAGTGGCTACCCTCAAGCGGCAATACTCGACCACTACGCTTAACACTGGGTCTGGGCCTTCTCTCGTCATTGGGATCGGGTGGTCTACGTTGAATAGTTACCGACGAAATTGCGCCAATGTTAATATCTTCAACGCGAAGACTAAGGAGCTCCCCCGGACGGAGTCCACAGTTAAGCATCAATGATACTGCGACAAAGTTTCGATACTTAACCGGCTCGTAAAAAGCGAATGAGTCAGAGCTCTCAGGGTTAAGACAATTAACTAAGAATCTGGCTTCATCCTCTGTCAAAGCTTTTCGGCTAATACCACCACTTTTTGGACTATTAATAAAACCTTTCTCAATCCAAGCGATGATTCGCTTTCTAGACTCTTGTATCGAGTCATACTGGCTATCATTCGATGGTAGAGTCGACAAATAGACATCAATTTCCCAGACGAAATACTGGCGTATTGTGGCTAATCGACTATTAAAAGTATGCGGCGCAACAACCTTGCTTTCGATCTCCATGTCTTTCCTCAAAAACTCTAGCAAGCTTCCTCTAAATTCAGCTTCCGAGAAAAGCGCACCGTTTTTTAGTCTAGATTGTATGTCGATCTGATGAGCGTTGAACCATCGATACAAAACAGACAGCTCACGAAGGTTTCTAATAAGGGTATTTGTGCTTAAGTTTCGTCTTCCCATCACAAACTCGTTAGGAGACGGGATTGGTAAACCATCATCATCTAGAAGTATTGGTAATAGATCACCAGAACTGTGTACAACGGTTTCAACTCTCACAAAAACCCCTTTGTTTACACTTTAATCACCAAAGAACTTTTAAATTTACATTTAATTTTATAAGCGAACTTTTATAATTACACAATCTCTGGACAATAAAAAGCCCTCTTTTAACTTTACAGAAAAAAGAGGGCTCGAATGATTATAACGTACTAATTTAATTGGTTATTTATTTATATAAACCTGTAAATAAATTTACATTTAAATATTTATCAGGGCTAGAACGGGATATCGTCGTCGAAGTCTTGGTCTGGCACAAACGGCTCTTGGTTCTGCTGCGCCGGCTGGCTACCTTGCTGATTACCTTGCTGATTACCTTGCTGAGAGAAGCTTTGCGCTGGAGCCTGACGCTGACCGCCTTGCTGACCTCCGCCAAAGCCACCTTGGCCGCCCTGCTGACCACCTTGTGGTGCGCTCTGTTGGCCGCCTTGTTGGCCGCCACCGAACTGACCGCCACCGTAACCGCCGCCTTGACCTTGACCGCCGCCTGGGCGTCCATCAAGCATTTGCAAGTCGTTAATCACGATTTCCGTGGTATAGCGCTCGACACCGTCTTGGCCTTGCCATTTACGGGTTTGCAGGCGCCCTTCAACGTATACTTTCGAGCCTTTTTTCAAGTACTCACCGGCAATTTCTGCCAAACGGCGGTACGCCACACAACGGTGCCACTCGGTTTGCTCACGTGGCTCGCCAGTTTGCTTATCTTTCCAGGTTTCGCTAGTGGCGATAGATAGGTTGGCGATGGCTGTGTTGCTTTGCGTGTAGCGCACTTCTGGGTCGGCGCCTAAATTACCTATTAAAATTACTTTGTTGATGCCGCGACTGGCCATGCCATCTGCTCCTTCACTTGTCTTTTATGTTCTACTTAAATATTTGCTTACGCGGTATAGGGCGCCAACTGCGCCTTCACGTCTGCTTCATTGTAATCCGTTTTGTGTACTTTTAAATACACTGTTTTCTCAGCCGCTACAATGCGAACTTCTTCAACACCTTCAATGGCGCTAAGCTGCTCGGCAAGGCCATCGGCTTGTGTCGCTGTCAATAACGGTAGCTCATAGCTCACGCTCTGTTGCTGCGGCGGTGGCTGCATACCAAAGCTAAATGCGAACCAGCATAGTAGCAGCACTGTACAGAAAATCCCAACGCCGATGAGGCCAAAATGTTGATAAATGGACCCGCCTGCGGCTCCCCCTACGAAGGCCCCGAAAAACTGAAATGTGGCGTAAATACCGCTTGCGCTGCCCTTGCGCCCTGCGGGGGCAAAGCGCGTTAACGATGACGGTAAGGTTGCTTCAAGAAAGTTAAAGCCGGTAAAAAATAGCACAACAGCGATAGCTAAATACGTCCAATGCGCCGGTACAAAGACGATAACAGCCACAGCGCCCAGCACCAGGGCAATAGCGACGCGGAAAAAGCGTGGTTGTTGGCGCTGACGCTCGGCTTTAATGAGCATTGGAATCATAAACGCAAACGAAGCAATCAAGGTGGGTAAGTACAGCCACGCATGATCGTCCGCAGCAAGCCCGCCACGCATTAGCTGCAATGGCACCACCACAAAAAATGCGGTGAGTACACAATGCAGTACAAACACCCCAAAGTTAAGACGTGCCAATTGGCGGTCTTTGAAAAGCATACCTAATTCGCTTTTCAGTGGTATCAGATCACCGCGGGCAGACTTTTGCGCCACTTTAGGCACCGCTAACAACAATACGACAATACCGAAAACAGCGCTAACTGCTGTGAAATAGAACAAGCCCGACAAACCAATTTGCGCGCCTAACAATGGCCCCAACACCAACGCTAACGCGAACGACAGACCAATAAACATGCCAATAGTGGCCATTACTTTAGGGCGTTGTGAGTCGCGCGTAATGTCGGCAGCAAGCGCTAAAATAGCCGCTGCAATTGCGCCTGTACCTTGCAATGCTCGGCCAACCACAACGCCGACTAAAGTGTCTGCGGTGGCTGCCACCAGGCTACCTAATGCGAACAAAAGCAAGCCACCAACAATAACCGGCCGACGACCAATGCGGTCAGACAACATTCCCAGCGGAATTTGTAACAACGCCTGGGTTAGACCATAAGCACCAATGGCTAAACCGATAAGCAATGGCGTGTAGTCTGGATATTTTTGACCATAAATAGCGATAACGGGCATGATCAAAAACAGGCCCAGCATACGTAATCCAAATACAGCAGCTAAAGCGCCCGAAGCGCGCCGCTCGATAGGAGTTAGTCGGTTGTCTTGGTGTTGCTGTCGCATGAAATTCTCATAGCTGCAGGAAAAAATCGCTGGCCATTGTACCAGAAGGTACTGGTTGTGCGATAATACTCGTTTCATTCAATCGCTTGTCATTGACAACACAGAGTCGTCGTTCTCATGGATAAAATAGAAATCCGCGGTGCCCGCACCCACAACCTGAAAAATATCAACGTAACCATCCCACGCGATAAGTTAGTGGTGATAACTGGCTTGTCAGGTTCCGGGAAGTCCTCTTTAGCATTCGACACCCTCTATGCTGAAGGTCAACGCCGCTACGTGGAGTCTTTATCGGCCTACGCTCGTCAGTTCTTGTCACTGATGGAAAAGCCCGATGTCGATAGCATTGAGGGGTTATCCCCAGCGATTTCGATTGAGCAGAAATCAACCTCGCATAATCCGCGCTCAACCGTGGGTACCATTACCGAAATATACGACTACCTACGTTTAATGTTCGCCCGAGTTGGCGAGCCGCGCTGCCCAACGCACAATGTGGCACTTGCTGCGCAAACTATTTCGCAAATGGTTGATCAAGTGCTGGCATTGCCGGAAGGTGAAAAGCTGATGATTGTGGCGCCTATTATTCAAGAGCGCAAAGGCGAGCACACCAAGGTACTCGAGAATTTAGCCGCGCAAGGCTTTATTCGCGCTCGCATTGATGGCGAGCTGTGCGACTTGAGCGATCCCCCAAAGCTTGAGCTGCAGAAAAAACATACAATTGAAGTAGTCGTTGACCGCATAAAAGTGCGTGAAGGTTTAGAGCTGCGCCTAGCTGAGTCATTTGAAACCGCTTTAGAACTGAGCGGCGGCACCGCCATTGCAGTGCCGATGGAAGCCGATTCTAGCGTGCAAGAAGTGGTGTTCTCTGCCAACTTTGCATGCCCTCACTGTGGCTATAGTATGCAAGAGCTTGAGCCGCGCTTGTTCTCGTTTAACAACCCGGCGGGCGCCTGTGGTTCGTGCGACGGTTTAGGTATTGAGCAGTTTTTTGACCCCGCCAAAGTGGTCACCAACCCAGAGCTAAGCCTGACTGGCGGAGCAATACGTGGTTGGGATAAACGTAATTTCTATTACTACCAAATGCTTCAGTCGCTCGCTAAACACTATAAATTTGACCTGAACAAGCCGTTTAATAGCTTGGCCGACGAGCATCAACAGGTGGTTCTGTTTGGTAGTGGCAAAACCGAAATTGAGTTCACCTACATGAACGACCGTGGAGACCGCGTTGCACGCACTCATGCATTTGAAGGCATTATTCCAAACATGCAGCGCCGCTACCGCGAAACCGACTCGATGGCCGTACGCGAAGATTTATCCAAGTATTTGGCATCGCAGCCATGTAAAAGCTGTGGTGGCGCACGCTTACGGCAAGAAGCACGCCATGTTTATGTCAATGACACAACCCTGCCGCAAGTGGTTGAGCGTTCTATTGGCGATGCTTTAGCGTTTTTCCAACAGTTGGAACTTGAAGGCCAGCGCGCCAAAATTGCGGAAAAAATTCTAAAAGAAATCAACGACCGTTTAGGCTTTCTCGTCAACGTAGGCCTGAACTATCTAAGCTTGTCACGAAGTGCAGAAACATTGTCAGGCGGTGAAGCTCAGCGTATTCGTTTAGCGTCACAAATTGGCGCGGGCTTGGTAGGTGTGATGTATGTGTTGGATGAACCCTCAATTGGCTTGCACCAGCGCGACAATGAGCGCTTGTTAAACACTCTCACGCGCTTACGTGACCTTGGTAATACCGTGATTGTGGTTGAACACGACGAAGACGCCATACGCGCTGCTGACCACGTTATTGATATAGGCCCTGGCGCAGGTGTGCACGGCGGTGAAGTGATTGCACAGGGGCACTATGAAGACATTATTGCTAACGAAGCGTCACTCACTGGCGACTACTTGTCAGGGCGTAAAGAAATTGCGGTGCCGAAGCAGCGCAATAAACCCGGTAAGCATTGGTTGAAACTCAATGGCGCAACCGGCAATAACTTGAAAAACGTCAACGCCGAGCTTCCAATTGGGCTGATGACGTGCGTTACCGGTGTGTCTGGCTCGGGTAAATCAACGCTTATCAATGACACTCTGTTTCGTATTGCCCACCGCGAGCTGAACAAAGCCACCACGGGCGAACCTGCACCCTATACCAGTATTGACGGCATGCAGTACTTAGACAAAGTGGTCGACATTGATCAAAGCCCTATCGGCCGCACACCGCGTTCAAACCCAGCCACTTATACCGGTATTTTCACGCCAATTCGAGAGCTATATGCAGGTACCGAAGAAGCCCGTTCGCGCGGCTACAAAGTGGGTCGTTTTAGTTTTAACGTGCGCGGCGGTCGTTGCGAGGCCTGTCAGGGCGACGGTGTCATCAAAGTTGAAATGCATTTCTTACCTGACGTGTACGTGCCTTGTGACGTGTGTAAGGGCAAACGTTACAACCGCGAAACCTTAGAAATTAAATATAAAGGTAAGAGCATTCACGAAGTGTTGGATATGACCGTGGAAGACGCGCGCGAGTTCTTTGCGCCTATTCCGGCCATTGCTCGTAAGCTACAAACTCTAATGGATGTCGGTTTGTCGTATATTCGCTTAGGCCAATCGGCAACCACCCTGTCTGGTGGTGAAGCACAACGGGTGAAATTAGCCCGGGAATTATCCAAACGTGATACCGGCAAAACCTTGTATATTTTGGATGAGCCAACCACCGGCTTGCACTTCCACGATATTCAGCAACTGTTGACGGTACTGCACCGCTTGCGCGACCATGGCAATACCATTGTTATTATTGAGCACAACTTGGATGTAATTAAAACAGCCGATTGGATTGTCGACTTAGGACCCGAAGGCGGTTCAGGCGGCGGCGAGATATTAACCGCCGGCAGCCCCGAGGATATCGTTAAATGTGAGCGCTCACATACCGCGCGTTTCCTAAAACCACTGTTGTCGAGTAACGCCACTAAGGCTTAACAGGAGTCATTAGTTCAACCCATGACACACGATGTAATCAGCGGCGGGCAGCCAATACATGCCCCTGACAACCTCAAACGACTGCTGGAGGATATTCTGCAGCAGGCCATGTCTGTGAATGACGGTAAAGTCGCCGATTACATTCCTGCCTTGGCAGAGGTTAAAGCTGATTACTGCGCGCTGACGGTTGCCACGCTTGATGGCAACGTCACCTCGGTCGGCGATACCAATAAACCGTTTTCCATTCAGTCTATTTCTAAAATTTATGGGCTGATGTTGGCGATGGAACGGCTTGGCGACCCGTTATGGGAACGCGTGCAGATGGAGCCCTCAGGTCAGCCTTTTAATTCAATTGTTCAGCTTGAATGGGAAAAAGGCATTCCGCGCAACCCCATGATCAACGCGGGCGCGATTTTAGTCAGCGATGTGTTAGTTAGCCATTACTCAGCCAGTAAATCGGCATTACTGAGCATGGTTCGGGGTTTGTGTGGCAGTGAAGCGGTGTGCGTCGATTCTCGGGTTCATGAGTCCGAACGTGAACATGGCGCTCGCAACGCCGCGTTAGCTTACTTGATGAAAAGTTTCGGCAATATTGAGTCCGACGTTGAAGAAGTACTCGACCATTACTTCTGGCAGTGCGCGCTGACTATGAACACTGAACAGCTAGCGAGTAGCTTGGCGTTCTTAGCCAACCGCGGTCAATGCCCACGCAGCGGTAAGCAAATCACCTCACATCGTGATGCGCAGCGTATTAATGCACTACTGAGTACCAGTGGCATGTATGATCAGTCGGGGCAATTTGCCTTTACTGTGGGCTTGCCGGCAAAAAGTGGCGTGGGTGGCGGAATTATCGCCATTGTTCCAGACTACGGTGTCATTAGTGCTTGGAGCCCGCCGCTAAACAGCTTCGGAAACTCTGCGCGCGGCATGTTTATGATTCGCGAATTGGCAAACCGCCTTGGTCTTAGCGTTTACTAAAGCCGATGCTTGGACAATATTTGCTGTAACTCCCCGGTTTGACGTAACTCGCTCAATAACATCTCTAATTTGTCAGCACTAATAGCCTTGCCTGGATTACTCACAGCACTTAGTTGATGAACGCTGTAATGCTGCTCAGAAAGTAGCAACTTACTACGCGTTTCTTCCGTGAGTACCGAGCGAATGTAGGCATCGGCAAGCATAATTAAATCTAACCGACCATTTAATAACATACGTAAATTGACTTGGTGCGAGTGCCCCAAATAAATACCGTACTCTTCTTCGAGCACCCGGTTATCTTTTTCATTCGCAACAAACGGATAATGGTAACCAATGATGCCACCAAAGCGCAGGCCTTTTACCTGAAAAAAAGACTGCCCTCTGTTGATTTGCTTGCGCGCGACGAAACGCTCTTTGTCGTCATAAATAGGCCTGGTTAACTGAACAGCATAATCAACTTGCTCCCAGCCCCAACTGCGATCTTCGAACAACATCACATCGCAACACCCTTGCTCACGCAAGGCGTCATAGCGGCCATTTGGCGCAATATGTACCACGCTAAATTGGTAGTCAGACTGAATGGTATTAAGTGCTTCGACAATATCGCCAACTAAGTGCTGGGTGTTCTCTGTGGTGAAATACGGTGGGTATTCGTAAGCGGCTATGCGTACTTCTTTGGGTGTGCTATTCGCGCTGGCAATGGCAATTAGGCTGAGAATGAGGATGACAAACTGCTTCATTGTCGGGGTACTCCATTTGTTATGGAGTCATCCTCATGCTTTTTTATCTAAAAAGCAAGAGCGATATTAGCTATTGGATATTGGATATTAGAAGGGCGTTGCTCGTTATTCGTTATTCGTTATTCGTCCGCTGCGCTGTTTGTCCGCTCGGCTGCGCCTCACTGTTCGTTGTTCGTGGTTGCGAACAGCGAAGCGGACGAACAGTGAACGTAGTGAACGATCGAATAACGAATAACGCTTTCCAAAAACAAAAAAGGGAGCCGAAGCTCCCCTTTCAAAACAACCCGGCCCTATCTCATAGAGATAACGCCGGGCTACGCATTAAGCGATGA
>JAAEZG010000010.1 GCA_018222985.1 Gammaproteobacteria bacterium | reverse complement strand
CCGCGACCCCCGGCGTGACAGGCCGGTATTCTAACCAACTGAACTACCGCTCCGCTTTCCTATTCTGGGTAACCCGGGTGGGTGCCCCTGAATGCGGAGCGAATATTACGAGCGCGGCATTCTATCGTCAACCTTTTTTTTCAACTTTTGTATCGTTTGCCTGAAAAATACTCAAAACGTTGCAAAAGTAGCTAAATATTAATCAGCCGAACGCACAAAAACGCTGTTTTATTGCCACAGGTGATTGTCAATGATCGCTAAGCGCTGCTGATGCGCTTGCTCTTCATCGGCACTTGCTCGCACCACTTTCAACGGCGGTTTATTCTCAATGCGTGTCCACCCCGTTGCCTGTGCCCCTTGTTGACCCTTGTTCTGCGCCGCTAGCTCAAGTTTAGTCTGGCCACCGGTCATCATCAGGTAAACATCGGCTAACAACTCAGCATCCAGCAATGCGCCGTGGAACGTACGATTCGAGTTATCAATGCCAAACGCACGACACAACGCGTCTAGGTTATTCTTTTGTCCGGGGCGCATTTCTCGCGCTAACATCAAGGTATCAAGCACCGTGCAATAATCAGTGGTTTTCCCGGTGCCGTTACGCAGTAAGGAAAACTCATGATCCATAAAACCAACGTCAAAGGCAGCGTTATGAATTACTAACTCAGCGCCGTCAATAAAACTTAGAAATTCATCGGCTATTTGTGCAAAAACCGGTTTGTCCTGCAAAAACTCGTTAGTAATTCCGTGAACCTCTATCGCTTCTTGCTCAACCACGCGCTGCGGATTGACGTACACATGGAAGGTTTGGCCGGTTAATTTTCGACCAATCACTTCTACCGCACCAATCTCAATAATGCGGTGCCCTTGGGCCGGGTCTAAACCTGTGGTTTCGGTATCAAGAACTATTTGTCTCATAGGCGTTGTTCGTTATCCGTTATTCGTTGTTCGTTACTAGTGTGCTTGTTTTGTTGTGTTGGAACAAGTTAATACAATGAAAAATATCAAACCGACTTCGTTCTAAAATTCTGTTAGACTCGTCTTTTTACGAACAACGAACAGCGCAGCGGACCAACAGCGCAGCGCACGAAAAACGAGTAACAGGCTCATGTCGAAGAAGGTACACATTTATACCGATGGTTCATGTTTAGGTAACCCAGGGCCCGGTGGCTACGGTGTGGTTATTGAATACGGTGAACACCACAAGGAATTGTCGCAGGGTTATAAATTAACCACCAATAATCGCATGGAAATGCTTGCCGCAGTGAAAGGTTTAGAGGCCCTCACTCGCCCGTGTGACGTGGTGTTAACGACAGATAGCCAATACCTTCGCCAAGGCATTCAAAGCTGGATTCATAACTGGAAGAAAAACGGTTGGCGCACATCAAACCGCAAACCTGTGAAAAACGCCGATTTATGGCAAGCCCTTGATCAAGCCGCGCAGCGCCATCATTCCGTACGTTGGGACTGGGTGAAAGGCCATGCTGGCCACCCCCAAAATGAGCGCTGCGATGAGCTCGCCCGTGTCGCAGCAAGCAGCAAGAAACTGCTTGAGGACAGCGGGTTCAATCCAGACGCTTAGTTTATTCGCCGGCAACTTGTGGGTATTTGGCTTCTTCCCACGCCTGCATACCGCCGGCGACAGAAATAACCTTCGCTTTATCAAAGCCCATACGCACTAATGACTCAGCAGCTAACGCTGAACGACCGCCTGAACGACAAATTAAATACAAGGGCTCTTCGGCAATGCGCTGCAATGCGTCGTCATATCCGGCGACAGCGGGATGTTGATTAATTTGCATTTCTAACACGCCTCGCGGCATATTCACTGCTTGACGAATATGCCCCGCGGCAAATTCACCCGGCTCACGCACATCAATCACACGTGCCCCTTCGGCAATTTTTTGCTGCAGCGCATGGACATCTACTTCAGTGACGTTCGCTTGTGCCTGTGCACAGTATTCCTTTGGACTTAACATCAACAACTCCTATTTCATCAACAAAAATCTTATTTAACGCGGTTAGCAACTGGCATATGACGCATGCGCGGTTTTGCCCGTTGCCGCACACGAACCACGGTTAATGGAAACTCCCGCTTGCGCGCTACCAGATAATACATGCTACGTAGTGGCGGTGCTATTTGGCTCAAGCGAGCAAGCCCAAAGTCTGGGCGTTTTGTCGCGGACCACATCATTGTTGGCCCCACATAACCCGATGCGACCACTTCAAAGTTTAGCAATGACAGCCAGTCACACACACGGGCCTTGGTAAAGTAGCGACCACACCAAGGTAGCTGGCGCAAGTTACTCGGCCAAAGCCCAGCTAGCAATGCTGGTGACAACGGGTTAAAGCCAGCAATCACCACGTAGCCGTCAGCAATTAAACTGCGACTTACTTCTCTTAATACTTGGTGTGGGTCACGTTCAAATTCAAGTTGCCCAACCAAAAAAACAGCGTCCAAAGCAGACTCCGCAAACGGCAAATATTCCAATTCAGCGCGAACCTTGGGCTCTGCATCACGCGCCACTGAAAAATCATGCTGCAAGCGCAATTCAGGCAACTCCAGCTGCGCGGCTAAATGCCCCAGACGGGCCGAGTAATAGCCAAACATCTTCGCCGTATGTGGCGCAAGCGCTTCACTTAACTGTTGTTTGAGCCACAAACCATGAGGTAACTGCTGCCAATTCAATGGCGCCTTAGTGGCTTTTTCACGGCGTGCTGGCTTTAACATCGTTGCTTGCCCTCGTTATAATGACAACGTATAACTACGTTTATTAGCTTACGTTCATGCGATGGTGAATTATGCACGTGTCCGCAATTCCGGCCTTTGATGATAACTACATTTGGGCCATTCAGCCATACGATGGCGCTGATGCCATTATTGTTGACCCAGGCGACGACCAACCCGTTCGTGAATGGCTACGCCACCACGATGTGGGAATTAGCGCCATATTGATTACTCATCACCACTGGGACCACACCCAAGGCTTGCTACCGCTCCTTCAAGATTACCCTGTTGCTGTATATGGCCCTCGTACTGGCAACATTGAAGGAATTAGCAACCCTGTCGGTCATGGTGAGCGCTTTAGCTTAATGGGCGATATGCCGTTTACGGTTTTCGCAACCCCTGGCCATACCTTAGACCATATTTGTTTTTATACGCCAGACCATGTTTTTGTTGGTGACACATTATTTTCTGCCGGCTGTGGCCGTATGTTTGAAGGTTCTCCCGAACAGTTTTATGATTCTTTACAGTGCTTAGCTGAACTACCCGATGCAACCAGCGTCTACTGTGCACATGAATACACAGAAGCAAACGTAAAATTCGCGCTAGCAGTTGAACCAACGAATGACGCACTGCGTCAATATGCCGACCAAGTTCGAGCGCTGCGCGAACATAGGTTAAAAACTTTGCCAAGTACAATTGGCATTGAAAAAGCTATTAATCCGTTTTTACGGGCCAAAAGTTCTGAGCATTTTGCTGAGCTGCGGCGGTGGAAAGACCAGTTCTAATCCCGTAAACTGCCGACAAATTAGAGTTTTGGAATGATGTACATGAAAAAATGGATAGCACTGGCAATTTCGAGCACTTTGGCAACCGGTTGCTCGTTAACGCCTTGGCAAACAGAGTCCGCTGCCAATGAAACCGTACAAACGGTTCCAGCAGAACCCGTTGCAGAGCCGATTGAAACGAATGCGCCAGCCGAAGCTGAAGCTGAGGCTATGGTTGCGCAGAGCGAGCCTGAAGTCATTGAGCTAACGCCGCAACAAGAAGCCGATTTATGGCAACGTATTCGCCGTCAGTTAACTATGGAAGCACCCGAACTGCCGCGCTTAGTCAGCCAACGCAACTGGTATTTGAATAATCCATATTACATGGAGCGCGTCGCCAAACGCGCACAGCCGTTCATGTATATGATTGTGGATGAAATTGAACGCCGTGGTATGCCGTTAGAATTGGCATTATTGCCCATTGTGGAAAGCGCATTTGACCCCTTTGCCTATTCGCACGGTCGCGCAGCAGGTGTTTGGCAATTTATCCCCGGTACCGCCCGCCATTATGGCTTAGAAATCAATTGGTGGTATGACGGCCGTCGCGATGTTTACGCGGCAACTCAGGCTGCATTAGACTACCTTGATGCCTTACAGAAGCGTTTTGATGGCGACTGGCTGCATGCCTTGGCTGCATATAACTCTGGCGAAGGCCGTGTCGCCGCGGCAATTCGTCGTAACAAGCGAGCTGGCAAACCAACCCACTTTTGGGCCCTAGACTTACCACGTGAAACCCGTGCATACGTGCCAAAGCTATTGGCTCTTGCCGATATTCTTAAGAACTACGATGACTATGCCAAGCATTGGCTGCCAATTGAAAATAAACCTTACTTGGCCGTCGTTGAAGCGCATAGCCAAATTGATTTAGCCAAAGCGGCCGAAGTAGCCGAGCTTGATTTAGACGAACTACACCATTACAACTCAGCATACAATCGCTGGGCTACAGATCCTGTTGGTCCGCACCGTTTATTGCTGCCGTTAGAAAATGCCGCTAAGTTACAAACCTGGTTAGCGACGGCCAACAGCAAAGACTTAGTGCAGTGGACACGGCATAAAGTAAAGTCTGGCGAGAGCCTGTTAGTTATTGCTAAGCAGTATCACACCACGGCAAAAGCAATTCAGCAGGCCAACAATATTTCTGGCCATATTATTCGCGCCGGTGACCACTTGTTGGTGCCAGTTGCAACACTCGATTTGGATGAATATAACCTTTCTGCAGAGCAACGCTTGGCAACAACTCAGTCGCAATCACGCGGTGCGTATAAAATTGAGCATGAAGTGGTTAGTGGCGATACCCTGTGGGACATTAGCCGCGAATACAACGTGAAATTGCGCTCGCTAGCAAAATGGAATGGAATGGCGCCAACCGACCCGCTACGCCCCGGCAGAAAGCTTGTAGTTTGGCTTCCGCATTCAGAAAAGCCAGCGGGTATAGTTCGTAGCCTGCATTACAAAGTGCGCTCAGGTGACTCACTAGCACGAATTGCATCGCGTTTTAATGTCAGTATTGCCGACATTGAAAAGTGGAACCAAATTAACCGCAAAAACTATTTACAACCAGGCCAACAACTTAAGCTGTTCGTTGATGTAACCCGGTTAAATACTCAATCTTAGTCAGTTAACTATTCAGCAGGTCGATTAAGTCGGCCTCGCTGAGTATGGTTACGCCAAGCTGTTCGGCTTTGGTCAGTTTTGAACCCGCGTTGTCGCCAGCAATAACCGCTGTTGTTTTAGCCGACACACTGCCTGACACTTTCGCACCGCGAGCCTGCAATGCCTGCTTGGCTTCGTCGCGGGTCATTTGGCTGAGTGTTCCAGTTAATACATAGGTATTGCCGGCTAAAGTTGCCTCACTTTGAGCGAGTTTTTCAACCGCGGGCCAGGTAATGCCAAGTTCGAGTAGCTCATTGATCACGGCTTGATTGTGAGGCTCGCGGAAAAACTGAAAAATATGACTCGCTACCACAGTTCCTACATCGGCAACCTGCTCCAATGCATCGCTATCGGCATCACTTAATGCGTCGAGCGTAGCGAAGTGCGCGGCTAAGTTTGCTGCGGTCGCCTCTCCCACCTCTCGAATACCAAGCGCATAGAGAAAGCGCGGTAAAGTTGTTGTTTTACTAGCGGCGATCGCTTGGTTGATTTTCTCTGCTGATTTCTCGCCCATGCGCGGTAAATGCGCGAGTTCACGTACCGATAAACGATACAAGTCGGCCGGCGATTTGACCCATTCGCGCTCTACCAACGATTCGATCAGCTTATCGCCTAAACCGTCAATATCCATCGCTTTGCGTGAGGCAAAATGCTTAATGGCTTCGCGTCGCTGAGCCGCGCAGATTAAACCGCCGGTACAACGCGCCACAGCTTCGCCTTCAGCGCGTTCCACGTGTGACTCACACACTGGGCAGTGGCTTGGAAACTCTATGGGTTGTGCGTCACTTGGGCGGCGTTCGGCAACAACCTGCACCACCTGTGGAATCACATCGCCAGCGCGACGAATAATCACGGTATCGCCAATATGAATATCCAATCGATTAATTTCATCAGCGTTGTGTAACGTTGCATTTGAGACCGTCACGCCACCAACCGCAACAGGTTCTAGCCGAGCTACAGGAGTAATAGCCCCGGTGCGGCCTACTTGAAAATCAACACCGCGAATTACGGTTAATTCTTCTTGCGCTGGAAACTTCCAAGCAATGGCCCAGCGCGGTGCCCGTGACACAAACCCAAGGTCTTGTTGCTGCGCAATACTATTTACTTTGAGCACAATGCCATCTATTTCGTAGCGTAAGCTTGCACGGCGCGCCAAAATGTCATCATAGTAACTTTTGCATTCGCTGCTGTGCGCCACAACTTTTACTTCGTCGCTAATCGGCAAGCCCCAACTTTTCAACTGTTCTAATCGGCCGAAATGTGTGTCGGCTAAGCGCACATCCTCACTGACAACGCCCATACTGTATGCGTAAAAGTGTAAGGGGCGTTTGGCGGTAATGCGCGAGTCAAGTTGGCGCAGGCTACCGGCCGCCGCATTACGCGGGTTCGCAAAGGTCTTCTCTCCTGCAGCCAAGGCGTTTTGGTTATATTTTTCAAATGCCTGAGTTGGCATAAATACTTCGCCCCGCACTTCCACTCGTGCAGGGAAATCGCCCTGTAATTGCAGCGGAACATTGCGAATGGTTCGCACATTGGCGGTGATGTCTTCGCCTGTTTGGCCATCACCGCGCGTGGCGGCTCGTACCAGCTCGCCTTGCTCGTATAAAATACTCACGGCTGCGCCATCAAGTTTCGGCTCACAACAAAAAGCTATCGCCGAGGCGCTGTCCAAGCGCTCAGACACTCGTGCGGCGAAGGCTTCAAATTCATCTGAGGAAAACGCATTATCAAGGCTTAGCATCGGTGTTTCGTGCTCTACTTGAGTAAACGCATCCAACGCCTTACCGCCTACTTTTTGGGTAGGTGAGAAATCACTTTGAAATTCTGGATGTTGCTGCTCAATGTCCACCAACTCGCGGAACAGACGGTCATACTCAGCGTCCGGTACCGTTGGCTGATCAAGTTCATAGTATTCGCGATTATAACGCGTCAACAAAGCACGCAATTCAGCAACCCGCTGCACCAGTTGTTGATTGGCAGCCGGTTGGTCATCAAATAAGTCTCTGTTCATGGTATCCGTTTAGTTTGAATGTTTAATCAACCGCTTACGCTCAAACTCGCGTATCCGCTGATGAATGTGTTGCACGGCTTGGCGGGTCAACGGGTTGCGATGCTCATCAAGCACTTGTCCGCGCCCTACTGCAGCGGCTAACTTGACTGCCGCGTTGTGCATCATGGTAAATGCTTGCAGCGAGTTACTTTTTATCGGTAACGCTAAAAACAGTGCCACGCCATCGGTTTGGAAGGTTTCAATGGTGTCTATGTTAAAACTGCCAGGGTTATACATATTGGCAAGACTAAACAACACGGCACCATTTCCGGCGGTGTCGACGTGGCGATGGAAAATGTCAAAGTCGCCAAATTTAAAGCCTAGCTCCGTCATTTGTTGCAACAGAACAGCGCCTTGAATGTCGCCACTTACATGCAACACGATGACTTCGTCTGGTTCTTCATTAATAACGGGTTCATCTTCACTGCGCTCTAGTGGCAAGTCCATGCTTTGCTGAGCCGGCTGGGCGGCTTTATTCGCTGCTAGTTTTTCTGCTGCTGCCTTCTTCGCAGCTGCCTTCTCAACATTTTCTGGTTGTGGTTTTGCTTGTGCACGCTGTTGCAAATCTTCTTGCTCCACCTTAACTTGCGGCAAGTCCAAATCGGGCTCTTCGTCGCTAGCACGAATGGCTGGAGCCGGCTGTGCCGTGGAGTGCGTGCTAACCTCTTCAGACGTCTCAAGCTCGTCATCAAGCGACTCTAATCGCGGTTCAGGAGCCACTTCGGCGGCTTTGCGTGCCGTTGTTTTGACAACCCGAACAGCGCCAACACCGTCGTCATCGAACCCTTGGCTATCAACTTGTCGACGTTTTTGTTCAATCATTTCGGCGCGCTGTTGCTGCGCTTTCTCATTGCGGCGAATGGTCCATACACCGTGACCAATAATCGCGGCGATTAGCACTAACCCGATGATACTAAAAACTATCTGCATCGTACTCATATCATGCAACTCACTTGCCTAATCGTAATTGTTGTTAAGACGCTTCTGTAAGCGCCACGGCTTCGTCTATATCCACAGCAACAAGCCGCGACACACCAGCTTCTTGCATGGTTACCCCAGCTAAATGGGAGGCCATTTCCATCGCCACTTTATTATGGCTGATATAAATAAATTGCACGGTTGTCGACATTTCTTCAACCAATCGACAGAATCGCCCAACGTTGGCATCGTCAAGCGGCGCATCTACTTCATCCAGCAAACAAAACGGTGCTGGGTTCAAACGAAATATCGCAAAAACTAATGATAAAGCGGTCAGCGCTTTTTCACCACCCGAAAGCAAGTGAATTGTGCTGTTTTTCTTACCCGGCGGCCGCGCCATAATCGTCACACCGGTTTCTAATAAGTCGTCGTCGGTTAGCTCTAAGTAGGCGCTACCGCCGCCAAATACCTTTGGAAATAACTCTTGCAAGCCGCTATTTACTGCATCGTACGTGGTACGGAAGCGATGACGCGTTTCTTTGTCAATTTTTCGAATAGCCGTTTCAAGAATCTCCAATGCCGCCGATAAATCGTCGTTTTGCTGATCGAGATATTGCTTACGCTCTGCGAGGGTTTCCGCTTCCTCGATGGCTGCTAAGTTAATAGCTCCAAGACGTTGGATGGCGTTTTGTAAACGCTCTAATTCTGTTTGCCAAGCTTTTTCATCAGCGGCTTCTGGTAACTGCTCAAGCACTGGTTTCAACGGTTGGTTCATTTCTTGTAACACGGCCAACACGTTGCGTGTGCGTTCTTGCAGCGCGGCAAGCTCCATCTGGCTACTTTGCAATTGCGCGCGAACTTTTTCCACCTGCCCATGCACGCCTTGTGCGCCTTGGCTAATTTCACGAATTTTGGCTTCCTGTTCGCTCAATGTGTTAGCCCAAGTGCGCCGCTCTTCGTCCACCTGTTCGCGCGTTTGCAACAATTCCTCAAGCTGCATTGCTAACAACTCAAGCTGTTCTTGGCTTTCAACATCGGGTTCGTTGAACTGTTGTAACTGTTCGTGTAACTGCTGCTGTTGCTGAGCAACACGGCTTATTAGCGTTTGATGATGCTGCAACTGGGTTTGCGCCTGCTGCAGTTGCATGGTCAATTGCTGTAGGTGTTGTTGCGCAGTCGTTAAAGCATCACGCGATTGCTGCCGCGCCAGCTGCAGTTCACTGCGTTTTACTTGCCAACTGTCGTCATCCCCCGAGGGCTGCTGCTCGCTTAGTTGTAACAGCTGCTGCTCAACCTCTTGCTGGGTCAAAGCGAGCGTTTCTTGCTCTTGCTGCCATTGCTCGCATTGCTCGCTCAGTTGTTGCTGCTTATGCGCTAACGCTTGCGCTTGTTGCTGCTGCCACTGCAGTTTTTCTTGGCGGCTTGCTAGCTGCGCCTGCAGCTCTCGTAGGCTATCTTGAGTCTGGCTATGCTGGTGTTGCACTTTTTCAAGTTGTAGCTGAAGCTGTTGGCGTTGCTGCTCAATGGTCGCTAAGCGTTGCTCTGCTTGTTGCTGAGACGCCATCACATCAGCCAGCTCTTGTTGTTGCGCAAGCTGGCTGTCTGCAGCGGTAAAATTCGCTGCCTGAAAACCACCGCGATGTAGCCATTGGCCTTTTGCCGTTATCCAGCCGTCACTAGGCGTTGCGCTATCTGCACTGTCGACACAGGTAATGCCCTGCAATAATGCCCACCGCGCCAATGGCCCTGTCACTTTACTTGCCAAGCTAGTCGCTTCAGCATTGCTAGTGCTTAGGGTAATTAAACGCGCACCCAGCTGCTGTGGCCATTGGGCGGGTAATTTTTCGACCACCCAAGCATCTAGCCAAGGGGCAACAACTTGTTCAACGGCCAGTTGCCAGTCGGTATCGGCTTTCAGCAAGTCTCGTACCTGCCCGAGTGGCTTAATGTTGTGTTGTTGCAGCCATTGTTGCACCGCTGCTGGCCAATCTTGCGCTTGCGCTGCTTTTAACAAATGTTCCAAGGAGCTTTGGCGCCCAAGCAGCTGTTGCTGAGTCGACTTTTGTTCGTCGCGCTCAACGAATAACTGTTCGAGTTCAGCCTGCAATTGCTGTTGCTGTGATTGCGCTTGCTGGGCACCGTGCTGGTGTAGTTCAACTTGTTCTGTCAGCGTCGCAATTTCGGCTTGCAAGCCGCTGCTGTCTAATTGCTGTTGCTCGCGTTGCAATTCGTCAATGGTGGTTTTAGCGCGAGTTAATTCGTCGCTAAGCCGCTGTTGCTGATGTTCTAAGCGCTGCTGCTGCAACTGTAATTGCTGTTGTTGCTCACGGCGGCGCTGCAATGCATCAAGGTGTTGCTGATAATCGTCTTGCCACTTCAACCACGCCGATTCATCCTGCTCAAAACGCTCGCTAGCTGCAGCAACGGCTTGCTCTGCCGCTTCGTGTTGTGGCTGCAGCTCGACCACCGTGGCCTCAAGTTCTTCACGCTGTAGCTGATCATCAGCAAGGGTTTGCTGCAACTGGTCTAATTCAGCTTGTAATTGACCTCGGCGCTGTTCACGCTGTTGCAGTTGCTGGCGTTGCGTTTGTAATTGATGTTCGGTACGAGTAACGTCATTACCTAACTGATAATACTGCTGCTGCACGGTATCTAACTTTTGCTTACTTTCTTCAGCTTGCTCGCGCAACTCGGTCGTGCCGCGTTCGCTACCACGCTGTTCAGCCAGCCACCGCTCTAGCTCTGTTTCCTGTTCACGAATCTTAGCCCGAATCGATTCAGCTTGTTGCTCTTGTGCTAACCAGCGCAGTGCTTGCAACTCGGCTTTGTACTTGCGTTCTTGCGCTTTTAAATCTTTGTAGCGGCGAGCTGCTGCTGCTTGGCGTTGCAGTTTATCTAATTGACTACCTAGTTCATCACGCACATCGTTTAAACGATCAAGGTTGTCGCGTGTGTGCTGCATGCGGTTTTCAGTTTCGCGGCGGCGCTCTTTGTATTTCGAAATGCCCGCAGCTTCTTCAAGAAATACACGCAGCTCTTGGGGCTTTGACTCAATCAGCCGTGAAATCATGCCCTGCTCAATAATGGCGTAACTGCGTGGGCCCAAACCGGTTCCTAAAAACAAGTCGGTAATATCACGTCGCCGACACTTACTGCCATTCAAAAAATAATCCGAGCGACCATCACGTGTCACTAAGCGTTTGACAGAAATTTCAGCATAATTGGCATATTCACCTTGAATGCGCCCAGATGTGTTATCAAAAACTAATTCAACACTGGCTTGAGAAACCGGCTTACGAGCATTTGACCCATTAAAAATCACGTCGGTCATGGCGTCGCCGCGCAAATTTTTCGCCGAACTTTCGCCAAGCACCCAGCGCACGGCGTCAATGACATTTGATTTGCCACAGCCATTAGGGCCCACCACACACGTCATTTGGTGCGGAAAGGGTACTTTTGTAGGGTCGACAAATGATTTAAAGCCAACCAGTTTTATGTGTTTAAGGCGCATTTATAGTCGTTATATGTTCGCTACCAAATGAAGATAAGGTCGTTCGTGCTAAATGGCTTCGACATTAGCAGATAATCAGCTATTTTGTAACAGATTTACACGTTCTAGAACAATCTGAAATTGATAATATTTCCTTACAGTTCGCTGTGAAATGGGTTGACTGACTGCGTTATAATCAGCAACAACGAATCATATGAAACAGCAAAGGATGACTATGCCGGTTTATAGTGAATTTGGTGGCAGTTATGTTGCCCGCGGTTTTGAGCTCGCCTTTCAAAAAGGTGTGCGGCGTTATGTTTGGGTGCCGCTGATAATAAATATTGTGCTATTTAGTGTCGCCATTTATTACACCTTTCATTACGCGACTATGTGGGTGGCTGACCTGATGGCGTGGCTACCTAGCTATTTGCAGTGGCTAGAAGTATTACTTTGGCCGTTGGTCATTATTGGTGTGGTGTTGGTGTTCGCCCTTACCTTCACTAGCATAGCCAATATTATTGCGTCCCCTTTTAATAGTTTGCTCGCTGAAAAAGTAGAATATAAGCTCACCGGTATTGCCCCGGTCGACGGTGGTGTTAGCGGTATGGTGCGCGACATTCCACGAATTATTGGCCGCGAGCTACAAAAAATCATCTATTTCTTACCACGAATTATTGGTTTTGGCCTATTGCTGTTGTTCGTTCCAATAGTGGGCCAACTGCTGTGGTTTCTATTCGGCGGTTGGATGATGACCATTCAGTATGCCGACTACCCCTTCGACAACCATAAAGTACCGTTTCGAACTATGCGCGCGGAACTCTGGCAACGCTCAGGGAAAAGCTTAAGTTTTGGCTGCATTGTCGCCGTTCTGGCCAGTGTTCCTATCGTTAACTTGGTGATGATTCCGGTGGCTGTTTGTGGCGCCACCGCAATGTGGGTAGATCACATAAGATTCGCGACGAATGACACTATGAAATAGCTCACGACCTGTTTATAATTTTTTAACATGTTGAGCAATCGAGCAGTGTTGCAGAATGAAAATTCAGATTTCGTTGGGGTACGTCATGATGACGCTGGTGAGCATGCTACTCATGTTCACCGCAGGCACCGCCCTCGCGACGGCAGACAATGGTAAAGAAAATCGACAAGCAGACGACTACATCCTCTGGTCGGCCAATGTAGCACCGCCCTTTCATATTATTGACGGTGAACTTGCGCACCAAGGTGTTTGCGATGTGCTTGTCGACTCGTTCAAGCGGGCAATGCCAACTACGCAACATCAGGTAGAATACTTGCCCCAAGCGCGAATTGGCATGCTGTGGGAAAACGAACAAAACTTGTGTTACCCGTGCATGATTCACCGAGCGGCGAATGATCAAGACTTGATTGTGTACTCTGAACCCACTCATGATTACCCATCGCACGGCATTATTACGCGCCCAGAACTTGCCGCTAAGCTTGCGGAGCAGTATGGAAACCCAGTCGACTTAGAGCGCATGCTAGCCGACCGGAAGTATCAGTTTGTGCAACCTATTGGCCGTATGTACGGTCAGCTGCAAAGCTTACTTGAACAATACGTACTCAATACCTCACTGCACCTTGACTTAAACAGCGACAATGCCAACACAGCTATGTTGTCCATGATTCTGCGGGAACGTATTGACTTCACCATTGATTACCCCATGATCAAAGCTTATTACGAACAAACCGAAGGTGGCGATTTAGCTTTTTTACCGATCGAGCAGCTAGCCGGGGAACGCATTAAAGGCGCTGTTGCCTGTACTCGAAATGATTGGGGTACTAACGCCATTCAGCAAATAAATTCAGCCATTCCACAGTTACAACAAGACCCGGCTTTTCAACAAACTTTGAAACAGTGGTTAGAGCCAATTCAGCCGTGATATAATCTGCGCTTCGTTTTTAATAAGCACATGAGCGCCCAATGACTGTTGAACAATTTACCCCGAACACCTCGTCAAACTCGGCAAAAATAGGTTTTGTTAGCCTTGGCTGCCCGAAAAACTTGGTGGACTCTGAGCGTATTCTTACCCAGCTTCGCACCGAAGGGTACGATATCGTTAACAGTTACGATAATGCCGACATGGTTATTGTAAATACCTGCGGCTTTATTGACTCGGCCGTTCAAGAGTCGCTTGACGCCATTGGTGAAGCATTAAACGAAAATGGCAAAGTTATAGTCACTGGGTGTCTTGGCGCTAAAGACGATGAAATTCGTGAAGTACACCCCAATGTGCTGGCTATTACTGGCCCGCATGCCTATGAAGAAGTGATGGGGCATGTACATCAACATGTGCCTAAACCTGAAAAAATTCCATTTGAAAACTTAGTGCCAGAAACTGGGGTGAAACTGACACCACGGCATTTTGCGTATTTGAAAATATCTGAAGGCTGCAACCATCGTTGTACGTTCTGTATTATTCCTTCCATGCGCGGTGACTTAGTCAGCCGTCCAATTGGTGATGTATTAAGCGAAGCCCAGCGCTTAGCGAACGCCGGCGTCAAAGAGCTGCTGGTTATTTCACAAGACACTAGCGCCTATGGCGTTGATGTAAAAAACAAAACCGGGTTTTGGGATGGCCAACCGGTGAAAACCAGCATGCAAGCACTGTGCGAAGCCTTGGGTAAACTAGGCATTTGGGTTCGTCTGCACTATGTGTACCCGTACCCATCGGTTGACGACGTTATTCCATTAATGGCTGAAGGTAAGCTGCTGCCTTATTTGGATATTCCGTTACAGCATGCGAATAAGCGCATTTTACGCCTCATGAAGCGCCCAGGTTCGGCTGAACGCACCCTTGAGCGCATTCAAAAATGGCGTGAAATTTGCCCTGACTTAACCATTCGCAGCACCTTTATTGTTGGCTTCCCTGGGGAAACCGAAGAAGAATTTGAAGAACTGCTACAGTTTTTGCGCGAAGCACAGCTAGACCGTGTCGGTTGCTTCACCTACTCCGACGTTGAGGGCGCCAAAGCAAACGAGTTACCTGATCCAGTTCCCGAGCATATCAAGCAAGAACGTTATGCGCGCTTTATGGAAGTTCAGCAACAAATTAGTGCGGCGCGTTTACAAGCCAAAATTGGCCGCACCCTGCGTGTTCTCATTGACGAGGTTGATGACGAAGGGGCCATTGGCCGCAGTTACGCTGATGCACCTGAAATTGACGGCTTGGTTTACTTAAACGGTGAGCAGAACGTCGCCCCCGGTGACATGGTTGACGTGTTGATTGAACATGCCGATGAATATGATTTATGGGGAACTGTGCAGCGATAATAGCTACGACGCTCTCAGCTAAACCATTCACCGCAAGGCAAGTGAATATTTCACTTGCCTTTATTTTTGGCCGCCCTATTATCTAGCTATCTATTCTGTGTTTTTATAACGACTTTCAAGGGCAATAAAAGGCTTTATGCTGAACTATACGCGCAGCGTTTTTATTACTGTTCTCACCTTACCTAGTTAAGCCGGGCGTACTTTCTTACGTCCGGCACATTGTGCTGTTTCCGCACACCAAACATCAAATAACGACTCCATCAACATCGAAACGTTACTGGCTATCTTATTTTCGTGATGAACGAGGAAAATATCATGAATCAACCGGATATTATGATCACGCAGCATGATCTTGAACAAATTGAAGGCTTGCTTGCTACGCAAACAAAAAAATCGGACTGTGTTGATGCACTTGAAGGCGAACTTGCCCGTGCGAAAGTGGTTAAGTCAGCAGACTTGCCTGCAAATGTGGTTGCTATTGGCAGTACGGTCACCTTTAAAATTGTGGCAACGGGTGCCAGCTTCACCAAGGTGCTCTGTTTACCTCGAGACGCGGAAAAGGTTGAGCATGGCATTTCCGTTTTCGCCCCAATAGGCGCTGCAATTTTAGGTTTATCTGAAGGGCAGGAAATTGAATGGGACAGCCCTCGCGGGCGACAAAAGATAGAGATTATTGAAGTAGCGCACGGTTAACCGTGCGCTTTTTTAAGCTTCATCATCGTCATCTTTGTCACCATTGTTCAGCAGTTTTCGGTCAATTTGCTTAGATGACTGAACGCCGAGTTTTTTAAAGTTCTCAACCCGGCCCACTAAATTACCACGACCGCTAGAGAGCTTATTCATCGCCCCCTCATAATGCTTGCGAACACTGTCAATG
Source organism: Gammaproteobacteria bacterium (assembly GCA_018222985.1). Taxonomy (GTDB): domain Bacteria; phylum Pseudomonadota; class Gammaproteobacteria; order Enterobacterales; family Alteromonadaceae; genus Pseudidiomarina. The sequence goes on along the minus strand of JAAEZG010000010.1, from coordinate 77,607 downwards.
GCGTTGCCGATTTTTTGCATATCGTCAATAAAACCAACAAACTTGTCGTACAACTTGGTGGCTTCGTTGGCAATAACCTGCGCATTTTGATTCTGATATTCGTACTGCCAAATGTTGTTAACCGTACGCAGTGCAACCAGCAAATTGGTGGGGCTTACCAGCATAATATTGTTATCGAGTGCTAAGCGAATCAGCTCTGGATCACGGTCGACAGCTAACAAAAACGCTGGCTCAATTGGAATAAACATCAGCACATAATCAAGCGTTCGCACACTTTCCAACTGCTGATAGTTCTTCTTGCCTAACCCTTTAATGTGATTACGCAGTGAAGTGACATGATCATTCATTGCGCTTTCGCGCTCGGCATCATCATCGCTATTAAAGTAACGCTCATAAGCAACGAGCGACACTTTTGAGTCGATGACCACGTCTTTGTCGTTTGGTAAGTGCACCACAACGTCAGGCTTAAAGCTTTTGCCGTCTTCGTCACGATGATGCGACTGGGTTTCGTATTCTTGCCCTTCGCGCAAGCCCGATTGATTAAGAATACGCTCTAATACCACCTCTCCCCAGGTACCTTGTGCTTTCGTGTCGCCTTTTAAAGCGCGGGTTAAGGCTTCGGCTTCAGCGGCCATTTGCTTGTTCAAGTCGCGTAACGAGTTCACTTGCTCGGTTAACGCTGAACGCTGCTTAAGCTCTTCGGTGTACTGCTGAGTTACTTGGGTTTTAAACGCCTCAAGCTGCTGTTTAAAGGGCGCCAGCGTGGTTTCTAAGGTTTGTTTGCTGTTCGCTTGTAAACGCTCAGATTTTTGTTCAAAAATTTGCTGGGCTAAGCGCTCAAACTCTTTCTTTAATCGCTCTTCACTGGCTTCTAATAACTGTTGCTTTTCTGTCGCGTTTTGCAATTTAGCGCCAAGCTCGGCGCGCACCGCTGCCAGCTCTGCCTGCAAGTTACTGCGTAGCTGCTGAGTGTGTTGTAGTTGCTCGGTCACGGTGTTTACCCGAGTTTCGTACGAATCTCGCTGCTGCTGCAGTTGCTCGCGGGCATCGCTAAGTTGGCTAGCTAACATTTTTTGCCGCGGCCCTAACCACAACCAAGTGATTGCAACGCCAATAATAGCAGCGGCGCTAACCGCTGCTATTACATGCCAAAGCTCAAGACTAAGCATCAGCGGCTTCCAGTTTCACGCGCCAAATAGCAGGCCCGGTTTCGTGCGCATTTTCGCCCGTGCTGTCTACCGCTACAGTCACTGGCATATCTTCCACGTCAAACTCATAAATGGCTTCCATACCTAAGTCTTCAAAGGCAACCACACGGGCTTTTTTAATGGCTTTAGCCACCAGGTATGCAGCACCACCTACCGCCATTAAATACACCGCTTTATGTTGCTTGATACTCTCGACGGTAGCTGGGCCACGCTCAGCTTTACCAATCATGCCCAAAATACCGGTTTTATCGAGCATCATGTCGGTGAACTTATCCATCCGGGTGGCTGTCGTTGGGCCGGCAGGGCCAACCACTTCGTCACCCACAGGGTCTACTGGGCCAACGTAGTAAATAAACTTGTTGGTAAAGTCGACCGGCAATTGCTCGCCACGATCAAGCATGTCTTTGATACGTTTGTGCGCAGCATCGCGACCGGTCAGCATTTTGCCTGAAAGCAATACCGTTTCGCCGGTTTTCCAGCTTTCAATATCGGCTTGAGTCACCGTATCCAAGTTCACACGGCGCGCATCGTCACCAAGCTCAAAAGTAATATCAGGCCAGTCTTCTAGTTTAGGTGGCTGCAAGTCTGCCGGGCCTGAACCGTCTAGCACAAAATGTGCGTGACGCGTTGCCGCACAGTTTGGAATGAGGGTTACCGGCTTGGAAGCCGCATGGGTTGGTGCGCTTTTAATTTTCACGTCCATAACCGTGGTCACGCCGCCTAAGCCTTGTGCGCCAATACCTAGCTTATTTACACGATGATAAATTTCTAAGCGCAGCTCTTCTTCGGCATTTTGTGGGCCGCGGTCAAGCAACTCTTGAATATCTACTGGGTCCATCAGCGCTTCTTTGGCCAATACCGCTGATTTCTCGGCAGTACCACCAATACCCAAGCCAATCATACCTGGCGGGCACCAACCGGCACCCAATTTCGGCATGGTTTCCACCACCCAATCAGCGATATTGTCACTAGGGTTCAGCATCACCATTTTGGATTTATTTTCTGAACCGCCGCCTTTGGCTGCAATCATCACTTCAATGGTATCGCCCGGCACCATATCAATGTGCACCACCGCTGGCGTGTTATCGCCGGTGTTTTTACGCTGACCTGCGGGGTCGGCAACAATAGAAGCTCGTAGCGGGTTTTCTGGGTTGGTATAAGCGCGACGAGTGCCTTCATCCACCATTTGTTGCACGGTCATGTCGGTTTTGTCCCATTGCACCCCCATCCCTACTTTTACGAAGCAGGTGACAATACCCGTGTCTTGGCAAATTGGGCGATGACCTTGAGCCGACATCCGTGAGTTCGTCAGTACTTGGGCAATGGCGTTCTTCGCCGCGTCGCTTTGTTCGCGGTGGTAGGTTTTTTCGAGCGCCTGTACGAAATCTAGCGGGTGATAATACGAAATGTACTGCAACGCATCTTCAATGCTTTCAATAAAGTCTGCCTGACGAATAATAGCCATGAATACCTCGGAATTCGCTTAAGTTTCAATTTCAGGGGGTAACGTAAAGTTGACGCTATCATAGCCTTTTGTCACCACGCTGACCAGTTTTCAGCACAGCTTCTTACACAGATTATGATATGCTTCACGGCAGATTTAGCATGGAGGTTTTGCAGTGCCGTTAGTCGCCGTTCAATTGCCGATCAAATCACGTTTAGCCGAGGTTTTCGAGCGCTGTGCGCACGAGCCTTGGGCATTGCTGTTAGATAGCTGTAACAGCGCTGCCGGGCAATGGGACATGATTTTTCGCCAACCTGTAAGGGTGCTTACAGACATGAACGATTGGTCAAGCCAATTGGCGGCTTTGCTTGCCCAATCACCCAGTTACGAAGGCCCTCGGCATTTACCATTTCAAGGTGGTTTAGCTGGTGCTTGGAGTTACGATGCAGGGCGAGCATTAGAGCAATTACCCACCCAAGCTGAGGCCGATATTTCGCTACCAGACATGGCCGTTGGTTTATACACACAAGCACTGATGCAACAGCGTGCAACCGGCGAAACTTGGCTCTTGGCCGAGGCGTCACAAATAAAGGCATTAAGCGACTACTGGCTTGCAGCTGAGCAACCGGCACAGCAAAATTTTACCCTAAAGAGCGCTTGGCAAAGCAATATGACGGCTGAGCAATATGCTGACAAATTCAAGCAAGTACAGAACTACTTGCTAGCCGGCGATTGCTATCAAGTTAATTTGGCGCAACGATTTCAAGCCGACTATCAAGGCAATACTTGGGCGGCATACCAAAATCTGCGGGCCCACAACAATGCGCCTTTTTCGGCATACTTTAAGTTGCCCGAGGGCGCCCTGCTGTCGTTGTCGCCCGAGCGTTTTTTAGCTATTGATGCCAGCGGCCATGTGGAAACCAAGCCCATTAAAGGCACCCGGCCTCGGCAAGCCGATCCGGATCAAGATCAAGCCATGGCCGAAGCATTGCGACACTCAACCAAAGACCGTGCCGAAAATGTCATGATCGTTGACTTGCTGCGCAATGATCTTAGCCGCGTGTGTAAACCTAGTAGCGTTAAAGTACCTAAATTATTTGCGATTGAGTCGTACCCTGCGGTGCACCATTTAGTCAGTACTGTGGTTGGCGAATTAGCGGACACCAAACAAGGCATTCATTTACTTGCTCAGTGTTTTCCTGGCGGGTCTATTACCGGCGCCCCGAAAATTCGCGCCATGGAAATTATTGATGAGCTTGAGCCTCATCGTCGCAGCTATTATTGCGGTAGTTTTGGTTACTTTTCACAACATGGTCACGCTGATACCAATATCGCCATACGTACTCTGGTTGCGGTGCAGCAAAACGAACAGGCTGGCCATATCTACTGCTGGGCCGGCGGCGGTTTAGTGGCTGATTCAGAATGTGCCGCTGAATACCAAGAAACCTTCGATAAGGTGGCCCGAATTCTGCCAGTATTGAGCGCGGAGTCGCCATCAGTATGACCCGCGACGAGTTTTTACATCGGTTTCAGCTAAACCCAGCCCCGAAGCTAAAGCGGCCTTTACTCAAGCGCTTACGTCCCGCTGCTGTACTCGTAGTATTGCTTGAGCAACATGGCGAACTGCACGTGGTGTTAACTCAGCGTAGTGCGCAGTTGCGTCATCATGCCGGACAAATTAGCTTTCCTGGGGGCCGACAAGAGCCGCAAGACAAAGATCTATATGCCACCGCACTACGCGAGGCGCACGAAGAAATAGGCCTTGAACCAAGCGCAGTGACGCTACTTGGACAGCTGCAAGATTATCCTGTTATTAGTAACTTTTTAATTCGGCCATTTGTGGTTTTTGCTAAACCTAACCAACCATTTGTGCGCGAAGCACGAGAAGTTGCCGAAATTTTTACCGTACCGCTGCGTGAAGTACTGCATCAACACCAGCATTATGTGTATCGGCTACGGCGTTTTATTTATGATCAGGTATACTTCATTCCCTACCAACAACGAAATATTTGGGGGGCAACCGCTGGAATTTTGCGTGAGCTAGCCGATCACGTGTATCCTGAGCGGCAATTTATGTATCGTCCACTTAATGACTAACGGAATTAGAAAACTTTATGATTAGTGTGTTTGATATCTACAAAGTCGGAATCGGTCCTTCGAGCTCACATACCGTGGGCCCTATGCGCGCTGCCTATGAATTTTTGCACGCGGCTGATAAGGCCGTTGGTTTAACCAATGCCGACGGTATTGTGGTTGAACTATTCGGTTCATTAGGCCAAACCGGTAAGGGGCACGGCACTGGCAAAGCAGTTATTTTAGGCCTGGCCGGTGAACAACCTGAAACGGTGGATACCACCACGGTTGATGGCTTTTTAAAGAACACCGACGAAAGCCAAACTTTAGCGCTGTTAGGTACACACCCGATCAAATTCCCACGCGAAGGCGCCATTGTATTTCATCGCCGTAAAACCATGCCGCGACACGCCAATGCCATGGAGCTAAGACTGTATAAAGGCGACGAAGTCATCTACAAAGACCTCTATTATTCCATTGGTGGTGGCTTTATTGTTCGCGATGCAGATTTTGACGACAGCCTTGAAGAAGCCATCGAACAATCAAGCAAACCAATTCCTTATCCGTTCGATAGCTGCGATGAATTGCTAAAGCATTGCCATGAACACGGTTTGCGTATCAGCTCATTAATGCTGGCCAACGAAAAAGTATTTCGCAGTGAAGCGGACATCCGCAGCGGTCTGATGCATATTTGGAAAACCATGGATGAGTGCATTGACCGCGGTATTCGCACCGAAGGTATCTTGCCGGGTGGCTTGAAGGTTCGTCGTCGAGCACCGGGTTTATATCAACGCCTGAAAAATGAAAAATCGTCCGATCCCATGCAAACCATGGACTGGGTTGATTTGTTCGCGTTAGCCGTGAACGAAGAAAACGCCGCCGGCGGACGTGTGGTTACTGCACCCACTAATGGTGCTGCGGGGATCATTCCTGCGGTCATGAAATACGCGGATAAATTCATTGCCCCGCTGGATGAAGAAACCGTGGTGCGATTCTTATTAACTTCTGCTGCCATCGGTATTTTGTACAAGAAAAACGCTTCTATTTCCGGCGCTGAAGTTGGTTGCCAAGGTGAAGTTGGCGTGGCCTGCTCGATGGCCGCAGGTGCATTAGCTGAGCTTATGGGGGGCAATGTTAGCTCGGTTGAGTGTGCTGCTGAAATTGGCATGGAGCACAACTTAGGATTAACCTGTGACCCTGTGGGTGGCTTAGTTCAGGTACCTTGTATTGAACGTAACGCCATGGGCTCGATTAAAGCCATTAATGCCGCACGACTTGCGCTGCGCGGCAGCGGCGACCACAAAGTTTCCCTAGATAAGGTTATTAAAACCATGTGGGACACTGGCAACGATATGAAAACCAAGTACAAAGAAACCGCACGTGGCGGCTTAGCCGTGAACATTATTGAGTGTTAACACGGCCCGCTTAAACTAAGGGTAACTCGATATTTTTAAATAACTTATCGATTTCTTCTTGCGATTTCTTGGTCATCGCCTCATCCACCCGCGAACGGGTGAGATGAGGCGCAAAACCTTCCAGAAAATCATACATATAACTACGTAAAAAAGTGCCTTTGCGAAAGCCAATTTTAGTGGTACTTGGAGCAAACAAGTGCCCTGCTGAAATACTTAATAAGTCACTATCGTGGCTTTTATCTATGGCCATACTTGCCACCACACCAACGCCTAGGCCCATACGCACGTAGGTTTTAATCACGTCAGCATCGGTTGCCGTAAATACTACATTGGGTTTGATTCCGGCTTCGCCAAAGGCTTTATCTAACTCTGAACGCCCAGTAAAACCATGCACATAAGTCACAATCGGGTATTGCCCTAAGTCGATTACACTCACCTTCTCCAATCGCCCTAACGGGTGATCAGGCGGCGCAATAATTGAACGGTTCCAGTGGTAACAAGGCAACATAATCAGGTCTTGATACAAATGCAGTGCTTCGGTTGCGATTGCGAAATCAGCCCGGCCCTTTGCCGCAGCTTCACTAATTTGTTCAGGAGAGCCTTGATGCATGTGCAACGAGACGTCTGGGTAACGTTGCATAAAGTCTTTGATCATGGCTGGCAGCGCATAGCGCGCTTGCGTATGGGTTGTGGCTATATTCAGTTTGCCTTGATTGGGCTGCGTATACTCGCCGGCCACGGCACGAATAGATTCAACCTGAGACAGTATACTTCGAGCAATTTGAATAACCTCATGCCCGGCGGCAGTAACATTCGTCAAATGCTTTCCGCTACGTTCAAATATTTGAATACCAAGTTCATCTTCAAGCATTCGCACCTGCTTGCTTATACCTGGCTGCGAGGTATATAAACTATCAGCTGTCGCTGAAACGTTTAGATTGTGATTTAATATTTCAACAATATAGCGCAGTTGCTGCAACTTCATGGCTTGGTCCAAAGTTAAATGCTTATGCCAAAAATATATAACACCTTAACTATTTATTCCAAGACGAATTTGAGGAAATAGTGAGCAGCTTACAAGATCAATTGAAAAACTTAGGCTTTTCAGCCTCAGCCGACGCACCAGAAACCGCTAATGAGAACGCTGAACAAGCCCTACAACCAGACACGTCAGTGCCGGTTCGTATTCAACGACAAACCAAAGGGCGCAAAGGCAAAGGCGTGACTGTTATTCTTGATTTGCCGCACAATGCTAGCTTGTTGCGTGACTACGCCTCTGCATTGCGCAAAGTTTGTGGGGTTGGTGGCGCGGTCAAAGGCGAAACAATTGAATTACAAGGCGATCAGCGGCAGCAGGCAAAACAGTGGCTTGAGCAACGCGGCTTCAAGGTCAAACTAGCGGGCGGCTAAAGGCGATAATTAAACGACACTTCGCGGTTGGTTTGATCCCAACGCAAGTCACTTGTCATTTGTCGTAGCAAATCTAAACCGCGGCCATAGCTTTTGGTTAAATCATGCTTGTTTGTGGTTGCTGCAAATCCATGACCGCTGTCGGCTACGCTCACCTGAAGTTGCCGCTGTTCAGTTGCAAAAGCAATACGAATGGTAATCTGCCCTTGATTAAGTTCAGCAAGGCGCTCATGGCGTAATTGGTAGTATTGGGCAAAGCCTTCCACATCTTGTTTTAATGACGAGTCTAGGCCAAGCAACCCGTGCTCTAGGGCATTGTTGAATGCCTCGGCCAAAAACAAATAAATAGTCGTACGGTGCCGGCGCAGAAAAGGTAGCTGACTTAGCGCAGCAAGTATGTGGCTTACTGGGTCAACCGTTTTCAGATGTTCAGGGGTTAATTCCACTTTCATTTCAAACGGCAAGCCATAAATATCAGCCTCTGGTTGCACCGCCCCTAGTCCAGTTGGATGACACTGCAGTATGGCTAATGACAAATCATCATGCAGCGGTGTTTCGCCGCGAAATCCTTCAAGTGCTTCAACAATTTTCGGAAATTCATCGGCCTTTGGGTGTTTACTTAGCAAAACTTCAAGGGCTTCTGAGCCTAAAAACTGATGCTGATGGCCCAGCAGCTCGGTAACCCCGTCCGTAAACAGCGCAATCGAGCTATCTTTTGGTGCTCTAAAAGTCGTGACCCGACTATCAAATTCCTCGTCGTCCACCACACCTAGCGCCATATGACTAGGGTTTAGGCGTTTTAGAATTTCACCGGCATCGTTAAACAGTAAAGCTGGCGGCATGCCTCCGTTCCAGTACGTAACCCGTTCACCATTGGCTGAAAGCTCTAGCAGAATGGCTGCACAAAACATGTCGTTGGGCAGCAAGCGGTTCATGCGATAGTTAAATTCTGTGACCATTTCGGCAACCGACACACCGCGGTCCGCCATAGCAAAAAACGCTTGAGACAGCGGCAATGCGCCGGTTGCTGGTGCAAGCCCATGGCCAGTAAAGTCGGCCATTAGCATGTAAATATTGCCAAGTGGCCCAGGCGATATTAAGCACAAGTCACCGTTAAATTTTGATACCGGTGTTAGGTAGGTTCGGACAAATTCATAATCAAGATAATTTCGGCTGAGTGCATTTTGAAAGATGTGCTCAACCAATTGATGCTCACGCTCCACCCGTGCCTTGTGCCAGGCTAGCGAGCGTCGCATAGCGTCAACTTGGCTATCGACTTCATAAAGCCGCCGTAATAACTCAATGCGCATACGCACCAAGCCTAGCGGCTCAGGCCACAACAACACGTCGTTGACCACTTTGTTTGCAAAAGGCTGCCAAGTTTCGGTTTTAGCCTGTGCTTCTGTAATTAAAAGCCCCGTAGCGCTGTCGCTAGCAAGTTGTTCGGCAACCCTAATATCAACAAGGTTTGCAGCAGAGATCAGCCAAACTATTGGCGGCCGAACAGCAGCCGCATTGGAATTTTTTAAGGATACAAATTTGAGATGATTGAGCCCTAACTGCTGTAATTTATCAGCAACGTTTTGTGCAAAGCTTGAGTCATCACTAATAACCCAAGTTGGCGCTTTATCGATGGGAGGCTCAATATAAATGTCCATCAACAACCACGTTATTCAATAACAAATAATTTATCGAATCGCGAAATATCGAGAATGCTACGAACTTCTGGACGACAATTAATAATGTGAATTGCTTTGACAGTTTTTCCTAATGATTTGCGCATATTAAGCAACATACCAAGGGCAGAGCTATCTAAGTATTCGGTTTCGCGTAAATCGATAAACACTGTGGGCTGCTGATCACCTACGTCGCCATAGGCTTGGCGAAACTCCTGTACTAACCCAAAATCAAACTTCCCTTTTATTGCGATAATGAGCTCTTTGCCGTCGTTGGCAAATTGGCGATGTAATGGCATGTGTTTGTCCTCGTTAAAACGCTCTAGTCAAATACTGCCAACTGCAGCGCCTTAACACAATAGTTACTTTTGATTCTGCACGAAAAAACAATAAAAAAGCCGGATAAGTATCCGGCTTTTTGCTATCGCTTTAAACATAAGCATCAAATTAAGGTTTTTGACGATATTTTTGATAAAGCTGATTATGACGATTGTTAAGGTCAACTTCTGCACCGTCAATAAACATCAACTGCACTTGTTGCCCTAAGTGGTCCATAACATCGCCTTCAGAAACAAACAACGATGCTTGCTTACCCACTTCCAACGAGCCAATTTTATCCGCAACGCCCATAACTTCAGCAGGCTTAATGGTAATGGCTGCCAGCGCTTGCTCTTTCGACAAGCCGTAAGACACCGCGTTACCTGCAGCGAAAGCAAGGTTGCGAATATCCCAGTAGCCAGTTGAGTAGGCAATGGCAAAGTTAACACCTGCAGCAGCTAGGGCTGCCGGAGTTGCGTAAGCTTGATCATAAGCCTCGTCATGACGGGTTGGTAAGCCGTACGGTTCGCCATACACGACCGTGATGCCTTCAGCCGCAAGCTTATCGGCAATGCGCCAAGCATCTCGTGCGCCCACAAGCACTAGCTCAAAGCCTTGCTCTTTCGCAAAGTCGAGAGCTTGTTCTAATTGACGTTTATCGTGAGCATGCACAAACAGCTTGCTCGAGCCGCCAAACAGCCCCGTCATGGCTTCCCAGCGCACGTCGGTACCATTGAGCTTGCCCGCTTGCTTAGCATCGAAATAGGCGCGCGCATCAACAAAAGCTTTCTTAAGTTGCTTTAAAGCTTCAGCATTCGCTTTGCGCTGCTCATCAGCAGAGCGACGCTCCCACCATGCTGTGTTTAAGCCTGCCCGCGGCCAGTTCACGTGAACCCCAACGTTTAAGGCTTCAGCCGCATCTTCAAATGTCCAACCGTCGGTTTGTAACAAACTTGAGCGGCCAGCAATCAAATTGCGCTGCGGCACAATTTCAGCATGAGTAATCCCGTTATAACGAATGGTAGGAATCACTTCAGAGTCTGGGTTGTAAGCGGTGTGACCACTCACCTCTGGCGTAACACTGCCAATTTCGCGGGTGTCATTGGTGGCGCGAACAGCCTCAATTTCAATGAGGCCAAGCGTGGTATCTAAAGCAATTAAGCCCGGATACACATGCTTGTTGCTCACATCAATAACCCGCGCGTTTTCTGGCGCACTTAAGTTTTCGCCCATGGCGGTAATTTTGCCATTTTCAAACAAAATATCCGTGTTGGCTTGTACGCCCTGGGTTACCGTGTGCAAGGTGCCACCTTGCAGCAATATCGGTTGCGATTGCGGTTCACCAGGAACCATATCATTGGCTGCAGCGGCCACACTTAAACTGGCAGCGGCAACGGTGGTAAGTAACTTTTTCATAGCTGCTCTCCTTAGTGTGTATGCAGGTGTTCGCCATGCAGAGTAAATTGGTCACTCCACACGTCAAGGTTGTCTTCACAATGCCAAGTTGGCTGCGGTTTTTTGTAACCGTTACCGTTGCCATTGCGCTCACTTGCTGGGCTAGCTAACACTTTTTGCACTAAGTTTTGCTTTTCAGCTTCTAATGCGGCACGTAACTTCTGATCGCGCTCACGATCAAAGTACTTACGCGCATTAATCCAAGTTTGCTCAGGGTGCGAATACGCACTCAGAGGGTGACCGTTCCACACCACAAAGTCAGCATGCTTACCGGCTGTAATGCTACCCACATATTGGTCTACTTTAAGTTGCTTCGCAGGGTTTAAAGTTACCATTTGCAGGGCTTCGTGCTCCGACATACCACAATAGGTCACTGATTTAGCCGCTTCAGTATTTAAACGGCGCTGTAAGTCATTACTGTCCGAGTTAATACTGGTTAGCACGCCTTTATTCGCCATTAAACAAGCGTTTTGCGGAATGGAGTCATACACCTCAAACTTGTATGCCCACCAGTCAGCGAAGGTTGAGCCACCTGCGCCATGCTTCGCCATTTCTGAGGCTACTTTGTACCCTTCAAGAATGTGCGTAAAGGTGGTTAACGTGAAATCGAACTCTTCAGCCAAACGAATCAGCATCAAGATTTCAGACTGCACATAAGAATGCGCATGCACAAATCGTTCGCTGTTGAGAATTTCCAACAACGTATCCAAGCGATAATCAGTGCGCGGCGGCGCTGTTTTAGCTTTTTCGCTACGGCTTAACTTGTTATATGCATCAACCCGTTGTTTGTACTCACGAGCGGCAATAAAGCCATCACGCATAACCGCTTCAACGCCCATACGCGTTTGTGGGTAACGCACGGTGTATTGTGTTCCCCAGTTGCTTTGCTTGACGTTTTCGCCTAACGCAAATTTAATGCTCGGTGGTGCCGCATCAAACTTCAAGGTGTTGGCATCAGCACCCCAACGCAGCTTAATAACCTGCGCTTGGCCGCCAATTGGGTTCGCTGAACCATGCAGCAATTGCGCCATGGTTGTCCCACCGGCTAATGAACGATAAATGTGAATATCGTCCGAGTTCACAACGTCGCCAATGCGAACTTCTGCAGTAATGGCTTCCGAACCTTCGTTCACACCACCATCTACCGCAATATGCGAATGCTCATCAATAATACCAGGCGTAATGTGTTTACCCGTACCATCAATGACCGTGTAACCACGAGGCGTGCTTAAGTCTTTACCAATTCGGTAAAACTCGCCATCACGAATCAATACGTCGGTATTTTCCAGTACGCCGGCTTCGTCAGCGGTCCAAACCGTGGCATTTTTAATATGAATGTCTTGACGCTCTGGCAGCCCATCTAAGCCATAGGCCACGTTCGGGAATGTCAAGCGGCTCACGTACTCAACCGCTTTCTCGTTATTCGCCGCACTGTCGGCTTCCGCAGCCTTCGTGCGTTGTGCTTGCAACGGTAATTCACGGCCGTCTGGCGCAATGGCCACACCAGCAAACTGATCTTCGGCAACTTGCTCTAAACGCATACGCCAAGCCCCTTGAAGGCCAGCAAACTCAGCGTCAACCACAAACTCAAGGGTGGATTCATCACGTTTAGCGTCGCGCAACTTGCTATCTTCATCGTTTACTGACAATGAGCCTGATACACGCTTGCCATCGTTTAGCTTTAATTGGGCTTGTTGATTAGCGATGTTTAACGCCAGCTCGCCACCAAAGTTGGCTTGATGCATTGGAGCGAATTCCACTTCGCTGCCTTGCAGCCAAACCGATTTAATTTCGCCCTGAGTAAACAAATCACCGTCCGCAATAACAAAGTCAGCCATATAGCCAGGGGCTAACTTACCGGCTTTGTCACTAACGCCGGCAATTTTTGCAGGTACCGTGGTTAATGCCGCCAACGCTTTCTCGGTGCTTAAACCATGTTGAACTGCACGGCGCAAATTTGGCCAAAAGTCATCGGCTTTTTTAAGTTGATGTAATGTGAATGAAAAATCGATATCGGCTTGTGCCAGCGCTGCAGCATTACCAGGAGCACGCTCCCAGTGTCGCAAGTCGGCCAAGCTAACATCTAAGTGGTCATCAACACCTTTCACTTCTGGCGCAGCGGGGAAATCAAGCGGCAGAATAACTGAAGCGTTGGTGTTTTTTATTGAATCTAGGCGCGCATATTCATAACCAGAGCCAACATAGGTTACAGGCACCTTAAAACCACTAAAAACATCGTGGGCGCGCAACAACGACTTATCGTCACTCACCTTAAAGATCATGCCTTCTTGTTCAATATTCGCTAACTCAGCCAAAGCCGCGTTGTACTCGACCGGCCCATTGTAAGCGTCTTTGCCGTAGGCTTGTTCGTACCAATTTGCGTCGGCGAGCGTTTGACGAATCAGCGCAATGGAGCCCATTAATGACGACGGGTATTGCTGCAATGAAGAGCCTTTGTCAAAAGAACCGAAATGGCGTGCACGTGGGTTATACACAGCGTTATTGGCAATGGTGTCGGCTAATGAAACAGTCACCGCCTGACCTTGAAAGATGCCGTCAATACGTGCGCTTTGCACGGCTGTAAAGCCTTGCTCAATATAATCTTTCGCCGCTTTCGAGTTGGTTGCGAACTTATCCACCCAGTCTAACTGCGAGTGAATAGCGTCATTGGAAGCATTGCCGCCTTCGCGTTTGTTATTGTATTGAGGCGTCGCACTGCGGTAAGGCGCACGTTCAGGTTTATCAGCCTCAGGCACACCATAGTTGCTGTAGGCGTCAATGAAACCTGGGTAAATAGTATGCCCGCTAACATCAATCACACGCGCGCCTTCTGGTGCACGGTTATTCTTCGCAACACTGACAACTTTACCGTTACGAATAACCAGTGTCGCATTTTCGAGTCTTTTACCTGGCTCGGTATAAATTGTTGCGTTTTGTAGCGCAACATAAGTAGAAGAGTTGTCATGCAAGCCGCGCACAGGCGTGGTTTGTGAGGCAGCTGCAACTAGCGGCAACGCGGCACAAACAGCCAATGTCAGCTTACTGAGGTGTTTCGTCCCGTTCATCTGGTTCCCCTTTCATGGATTTTTTGTTTATCATGCTTACAGTACTGGGGAATCACCATGCGGCGCAATCCGTTTAGGGATGAAAAGCGTATTGCAGTCGTTAAACAACACAAAAGAGGCTACCGATGAAATTTGCAGCACAATTAGGAATAGGGCTAGTTACGGCGACACTATTAACGATGTCACTTTCTGCTACTGCACAGCACGCGTTTAACAACGCAGACAAAGCCGTGGAGTATCGTCAAAAGGCGTTATCTATTATGCAAAATAACTTTGCTGTTATGGGTGACATGGTTAAAGGCGATATTGAATTTGATGGTGTTATTTTTGCCGAGCGCGCTAACGACTTTGCCGCCCTAACGGCCATTCCGTGGGTGGGCTTCAGCCAGCCAGGCGCTCAACCCGGTAACAATACCGACGCGTTGCCTGCCATTTGGGACAACTGGGAAGATTTTGTCGAACGTGCCGAGCAATTACAAACTGACGCCAAAGCATTACAAACAGCGGCAGCAACGGGCGACGAAAGCAATATTCGTCAAGCGTTCATGGCCGCGGCACGCAACTGCAAAGGCTGCCACGACCAATACAAAGACTGATAGCTAATTAATCCAAGCAAAGAGTGCGGCAGCAATCACAGCTGCCGCAATAATACCGATAATTCCTGACACTAACCGCGGAGCCGCAACGTTTTCGCGATAGCCATGCAGCATAGCCGCAATAAGGTTGATACCTTTTATACGGTATAGAATAATCGCCACCACGTGCACCACCACCAGCGCCACCAAAACGTTAAACACTGTTTCGTGAAACTCTGTGGCTGCTTCGCTAAAACCACTACTGACTAAGCTAGCTAACGGGCCGGAGTGAAAAATTTCGTCGGTTGCAAATAGCCCAGAAGTAAACTGCAGGGCTAGCAATAGCAGCAATAATACTGCCGCCCAGCCGCCAGCTGCATTGTGCGTATTAGAAGGCTGGTAATGACCTTGTCTGAACTCTCTAACATGGCTGACTACGGCAGCAGGGCCTTTTAGAAACTTTGAAAACCGCGCTGAATCACTGCCGAAAAAGCCCCATAGAATTCGAGTGATCACTAACGCGCCAAGCACCGCAGCTAAACGCAAATGCCACTCCATATAACCTTCTTCGGCGGTAAACCACATAGCCACCACTAGCAAAACCATTAGCCAATGGCTGATACGAACAAAACTATCCCAAATTTTTACCCGTTGCATTTTGCCGCTTCCTTCTGTTCAATAGTCTCCATCATTCACCTAAAGTGAAGTATAGGACAGTAAAATGAGCAACTCAGCGAATAAAGTATTAATTGTCGATGACGACTTTATTTCACTTGAAGTGTTAAAAGCCATGGTCGGCCAATACCCCGTCGAAATATTAACCGCCCAATCGGGGCAAGAAGCCATCGATTTAGCGTTAGCCGAGCAACCTCGTTTGATTTTGCTCGACCACGAACTGCCAGACATTGACGGCATCGAGGTTTATTGTCGGCTTAGTGAAAAACTCGGTGATGCCATGCCGTTGGCAGCGATGGTGACAGGCCATCAAGATGATGACTTTGCCGAGCGATGTTCTGCCGCAGGTATCAACAAACGCTTACACAAACCGGTGAAACCAACTGAGCTTGCAGACTTATTGCGCGTCGCCAGCGGTGTCGAGTAAACGCTGGCTTTCAATTAAAAACTTTTCTGAAAATTCGCCGAAATAACGCCTAACTTCATCGAAAGTTTGGACAAAATCTTGTTTTTTGCCATGCTCTAGCTGGTCAATAACCTGTTCAAACAGTCGCACATAGCGGCGTAACATATTGAAGTTTTGCGGCTCTGACAAAATAATATCGGCATATAAGTTGGCGTTTTGCGCAAACAACCGCCCCACCATCATTAGCTCAAGCCGATAGATCGGTGAGCTAAGATTAAGCAGCTGTTGTACGTCCGCATTTTCTTCGGCCAAGTGCGCGCCATACACAAAGGTCGATAAATGGCGCAGCACCTGCACAAACGCCATCGCTTCATCATGTTGGTGTGCATCAATGTGGTGCAACTGAGCGCCCCAGCGCTGAATACTTTGCAATAGCCATTGATAGCTATCTTCTTCGCGGCCATGGCAAACCACCATGAGTTGTTTGGCTAATGTCGCCTGCTGTGGCCCAAACATAGGGTGCAAGCCAACCACGGGGCCACTGTGTTTCGCCAACATAGCCGCCAGTGGTCGACGCTTAATACTCGTTACATCGGCCAAGACGCAACTCGGTGGAAGTGTTGGTAACTGCTCAATGACACTTTCGGTTAAGGCAACGGGAACCGCCACTAATACCAAATCGGCATCGGCACAGTAGGCTGCGGCTAATGCCCAGTCGTCTTTGTCTATAACATTGACCACCGCGCCGGCTGACTCAAACAACCGTACGAAAAGCTTACCTAAGGCCCCGGCGCCACCAACCACGACGACGTTTTTACCCTGCAAATGTACATCAGCCGCTTGTTGCTGTTGATACGACTCACGAATAACCCGGCGCAATACATCTTCGATCAGGTCAGCGGACAAACCCATGTCTGCCGCTTGTTGGCGGCGTGCCTTGAGCATTTTTTCTTCGCGCTCAGGAACATACAGTGGCTGGCCTAGTTGTCGCTTCACAACCCCTACTTGCGCGGCCAATTCACGCCGTTGCAATAGCAAACGCACCAACTCGCTGTCGGTTTCATCAATACGTTGGCGTAAACTTTCTAGCTCAAGTTCAGGGTTTGACATGACAACAGCTCCACAGCAACTAAACGACACACATCCGTGTGCATTTGTACCATAAAAAAACCCGCCAGCGGCGGGTTTTTTCGTTTAAGCCTAAGCTTATTTAGCTGACAGCTTCTCGCGAATACGCGCAGATTTACCTGAACGCTCACGAAGGTAGTAAAGCTTAGCACGACGTACCGCACCTTTACGCTTCACAACGATGCTATCAATAATTGGGCTGTGTACTTGGAAAGTACGCTCAACGCCTTCACCGTTTGAGATTTTACGAACGGTTACTGCGCTGTGTAAGCCACGATTACGTTTTGCGATAACCACGCCTTCAAATGCCTGAACACGCTCACGGTTACCTTCAACAACCTTAACATTAACGACCACTGTATCGCCTGGCGCGTACGCCGGAAGGTCGGTTTTCAACTGCTCGTCTTCGATCGCTTTGATCAAATTTTGATTTACTTTTGCCATGATAGCCTCACTTGCCTAGATTAACTGCCCGAACCTGTATCAGAAGCTTTTTGGTGTTGCTGAATGAAGTCATCCAGTAACTGCTTCTGCTCGTCAGTCAGAGCTAGGTGTTTTAACAATTCAGGGCGGCGCAACCAGGTTCTGCCTAAAGACTGTTGCAAACGCCACTTACGTATATTTTCGTGGTTACCGCTGAGTAATACAGCAGGAACCGCCTCACCATCTAAGATTTCTGGTCGTGTATAGTGTGGGCAATCTAACAAGCCCTCAGCGAACGAATCTTCACTAGCTGAATCTTGATGCCCAAGAACTCCAGGTATCAAGCGTGCAACCGTGTCGATCATCACCATGGC
Organism: Gammaproteobacteria bacterium; assembly: GCA_018222985.1. Taxonomy (GTDB): domain Bacteria; phylum Pseudomonadota; class Gammaproteobacteria; order Enterobacterales; family Alteromonadaceae; genus Pseudidiomarina. The sequence continues at coordinate 59,962 of JAAEZG010000010.1, read as the reverse complement.
CGGTAACTCGCCACCACTTAACACGTAATCCCCAATCGACCATTCTTCATCAACGTGACGCGTTATTACGCGTTCATCAATGCCTTCATAGCGACCGGCAATTAAAATGAGCTTGTCATGTTGCGCTAATTCTTGTGCGCCCGCATGGTCAAGCTTGCGACCTTGAGGTGACATATAAATCACCTTGGTATTGGCCCCGAGTTGTTGTTTGGCGGCAGCAATCGCATCGGTGAGCGGTTGCACCATCATCAACATTCCCGGCCCACCGCCATATGGGCGGTCATCAACGGTACGATGGCGATCATGGGTATAGTCACGCGGATTGATTAATTGAATATCCAATAACCCATCGCGCACTGCCCTGCCGGTCACACCGTTGTCGGTAATGGCTTGAAACATTTCAGGAAAAAGGCTGATCACCCCAACCTGTAAGTTCGCAGTCATTAAAAGTCCGACGGCCAATCCACAATAATGCGCTTGTTTTCTTTGTCGACTTCTTGCACGTATTGACTCTGAATAAACGGAATCAAACGTTCAGAACGACCAAATGCATCATTGCTATTCGCTTTCACCACCATGACATCGTTCGATGCTGTGGCCATTAACTGGTCAACGACTCCCATGTTATAACCGTCAGTATTTACCACGGCCATACCAATCAAATCGCGCCAGTAAAATTCATCCTCTGGCAATTCAGGTAGCAGCTCGGCGGCAATCACAATTTCAGCGCCCGTAAAACGGTGTGCTTGGTCACGATCTTCTACGCCAACTAGCTTTGCAATCAGTCCTTTATTGTGTCGACGCCATTCTTCGACTTGAACTGCTTGCGCCTTGCCTTGTAATACAAGTTGCCAAGGACGGTATTCAAAAATGGCTTCCGGATCGTCAGTGAAACTTTGAACTTTAATCCAGCCTTTTACGCCATATACTGCGCCAAGTTGACCAACAACGACGGTTTCAGCAGGATTGTTCATAGTCACCCAATTCGGAATAAAACTTTAATTAAGCCGCGCTGCGCGCGTCTTTTACTAACTTCGCTACACGCTCAGACAATGAAGCACCGTTAGATACCCAGTGATCAACACGATCTAAGTCTACGCGTAGTTTTTCTTCCTGGCCGCGAGCAACCGGGTTGAAGAAGCCTACATTTTCAATAAAACGACCGTCGCGGGCATTGCGACTGTCAGTAACTACCATTTGGTAGAATGGGCGTTTTTTAGCGCCACCACGTTGTAAACGAATGGTTACCATTACGTTCCTCGATACAGTTTCTAATGTTAAGTAAATAAAAAAGTCTCCGACCGGGGTCGAAGAGGTCGTGGAATTTACCCGAAATTTGGTCCGAATGCAAGTTTTTACTAGCGTTTCGGGAACATTCCTGGAGGCATTTTCCCGCCCATTCCGCCAAGGCCGCGCATCATCTTCGCCATACCGCCGCCTTTCATTTTCTTCATCATTTTTTGCATCTGCATAAATTGCTTCAGCAATTTGTTCACATCCTGAACTTGCGTGCCAGAACCAAGCGCAATACGACGCTTGCGTGAGCCTTTAATTAAGTCAGGGTGCTGACGCTCTTTGGGCGTCATTGAATTAATGATGGCTTCCATACGAACGGTCACCTTATCATCAAGCTGACCTTTCACTTGGGCTGTCATTTTGCCCATACCCGGTAATTTATCCATAAGCCCCATCATGCCGCCCATATCTCGCATTTGAGCAAGCTGATCGCGGAAGTCTTCTAGTGAAAACTTGCCTTCCTTCATCACCTTTTGAGCAACTTTTTCGGCTTTGGCTTTATCAACCTTGGTTTCAAGTTCATCAATAAGCGACAGTACGTCGCCCATGCCCAAAATACGTGAAGCCACGCGATCAGGATGGAACGGCTCAAGGGCCGTGTTCTTTTCACCAACGCCCAAGAATTTAATAGGTTTGCCGGTAATATGACGAATAGAAAGCGCGGCACCGCCACGAGCATCACCATCTGTTTTCGTCAAAATAACACCGGTCAATGGCAGCGCTTCACTAAAAGCTTTGGCCGTATTCGCAGCATCTTGGCCAGTCATGGCATCAACTACAAACAAGGTTTCAATTGGGTTGATGGCCTGATGTAACGCTTTAATTTCATCCATCATGGCGTCGTCGATAGCGGTACGACCCGCGGTATCCACCAACACCACATCAATAAATTTCTTGCGGGCGTGGTCAATAGCTGCCTGTGCTATGGCCACCGGCTTTTGATCGGTTGATGACGGGAAAAACTCAACCTCAACTTCGGCAGCCAAGGTTTCAAGCTGTTTAATGGCTGCCGGACGATAGACGTCGGCACTAACCACCAATACTTTTTTCTTCTGCTTTTCACGTAGAAAACGCGCTAGCTTGCCTACACTGGTGGTTTTACCAGCACCCTGTAGCCCCGCCATCAGCACCACGGCCGGCGGCTGCGCGGCTAAATTAATCGGGGCATTGCCCTCACCCATGGCGTGTTCTAGTTCTTTTTGTACAATTTTCAAGAACACTTGGCCTGGTGTTAAGCTTTTATTAACTTCAGCCCCTAACGCTTGTTCTTTGACGCGGCTGACAAATTCTCTTACCACAGGCAAGGCTACGTCGGCTTCTAACAAAGCCATACGTACTTCACGCAAGGTGTCTTTGATATTGTCTTCGGTTAGACGACCGCGACCCGTAATATTTTTTAACGATTGCGACAACCGTTCGCTTAAATTCTCAAACATGCGAATTCGCTCACTTTCTTAGGTGACTGTCTATAAACATTGATAACGATATGGCGCCGAGTATATCTTAATTCAAGCAAAGTTTCCTGATCCTATTGGGTTTCAGCAACACAATGCATATACTGAGGTTATTCTTTTTTAGCGGCACAATAAAACGACAATGAACATGGCCATTTTGCTTCCTATTACTGTTTTCTTATACGGATTAAGCGCAATTCTTTTATGGCGCCAGCTTAGTCGAGCCGCCATTTCAAGCTGGGTGTCAACCACAGTACCTTTACTGGCTATCGTCAGTCACGGCGTTTTACTTTGGCAATATCTAGTTGATGATCATTTCGATCATTTAAATATCACCACAAGTTTAAGTACTGTCGCGTTATTTCTAGCGTTGCTCGCCTTTATTCGCGGTCGCCAAGTCGGCGGTTTATTATTAAGTCCAATTATTTATGTATTTGCCGCCGTCAGCGTTATCTTAATGAGCATCAGCCCTGCAAATTGGGGTGCTCAAGTTGGTGAAAGCCAGGGCCTCGTCATTCACATCGTGTTGTCATTAATTGCCTATGCGGTGCTCATGCTGGCCACGCTGTATGCGCTGCAGCTATTGTATTTAAACTACCTACTGAAACATCATCGTAGCCATGTCGTTATCAACTACCTACCGCCGCTAATGACGGTTGAACGCTATTTCTTCCGCTTACTAAGTGCCGGAACACTGCTACTGTTGGTCTCTATTTTAAGTGGTTTTGTGTTTTTAGAAGACATGTTTGCGCAAGGCCAGGGGCACAAAACCGTTTTAAGTTTAGCAGCCTTTGTTGTGTACACCGTGGTGCTGTTTTTCCATGCCGTTAAACGCGCTCGTGGCAAAGCGTTAGTTATTGCCAGTGTGGTAGCTAGTACACTACTTTCGCTCGCTTATTTTGGTAGCCGATTCGTGAAAGATATTCTACTTTCGATGTAGGTTGGCGCTTATTCAACGCGAATCACTTGACTTGTGAAGCTATCTGGCTAAATTAAGCGTTCAGTTTTAAGTTATAGGATTATTTTTTGGACGAGATATCCACCGCAACCCTCTTTATTATTCTCGGGGTGTTGCTTTTGCTTTCCGCTTATTTCTCGGGTTCGGAAACTGGCATGATGTCAGTCAACCGATATCGATTACGCCACCTGGCACAGCAAGGTAACGCGGGTGCCAGTCGGGTTCAGTATCTGCTCGACCGACCAGACCGCCTTATTGGCCTTATTCTTATTGGTAATAATCTGGTCAATATTGCAGCCTCTTCTATCGCCACAATTATTTGTCTGCGCTTGTTCGGTGATGCCGGTATTGTCATTGCAACATTTGGCCTAACCTTGGTGGTGTTGATTTTTTCTGAAGTGACGCCGAAAACTATTGCGGCTCTGCACCCTGAGCGCGTTGCCTTTCCAAGTTCAATTATTTTAAAGCCCCTACTGACGATTATGTACCCGTTTGTAGCCGCTGTGAACTTTATCACCAATGGTTTTATGCGCTTGCTTGGAATTAACCCCAATGCAGCGAATGGCGGCGATGCGTTAAGCTCGGAAGAATTACGCACGGTAGTGAATGAAGCCAATTCAATGATTCCATCCAGTCACCAAGAAATGCTGCTAAGTATTTTGGACCTAGAAAAAGTAACCGTGGAAGATGTGATGATTCCACGCGCTGATATTTCTGGTATTGATGTGCAAGATGACGTGAAGTCTATTATTAAACAGCTGAGTCAGGCGCAATACACGCGCATTTTGCTCTACCGGAATGAAATAGACGACGCTGTTGGCTTTTTGCATGCTCGCGACATTATGCAAATAATGACCAAAAACAATGCCGATATGGATAAATCTGAAATTATTCGGGCGGCACGCGATATTTACTATATTCCCGAAGGCACGCCACTAAACGTTCAACTACTGAAGTTTCAACGTAACAAAGAACGCATTGGCCTGGTGGTAGACGAGTATGGTGATATTCAGGGGTTAGTCACGCTAGAAGATATTCTCGAAGAAATTGTCGGTGACTTCACCACCAGCATTGCACCAGCTCCTAGCGAAACGACGCAAATTCAACCCGATGGCTCGGTATTGGTTGAAGGCGTTGCCAACATTCGTGAGCTTAATAAAGAAATGAACTGGGAACTTCCTACCGATGGCCCGAAAACCGTCAGTGGCCTGATTATCGAACAGCTCGGAGATATTCCTCAGGCGCCACTGTGTTTGCGTATTAACGGTTATGCGCTTGAAATCGTGGAAAGCAGCGATAACCTGGTGAAGTTGGTACGTTTTTTACCCAACCAGTAGCCACTGGTTAACCCATGTGGCGTTTAACCAAAAAATAAACGCCACAACCAACCACGTTTCAAGTCTTCCTCACAGCTACGTAATTGCGCACCATAGCGGCTTGCGCGATCTTTAACACGCTGTGAGGTTTTCATCAGCCATTGTTTATTGCGGTAGGTTTGCCGGCGATAGCCGCCCCAACCTTCGTGATAGTTTAAGTATTGTCCGTAAGCATCCCACTTAGACACCCCATTTAATTTATGCGTTTTACTAATAAACCAACCCATAAAATCAATGGCGTCATCAAAGTCTGATCGTGAAGACCAAGAATTGCCGGTTTCGCGGACGTAGTCATCCCACGTTCCCGTTTTAGCCTGCGAATAGCCATAAGCACTGCTCACTCGGCCCCATGGAATAATCCACAAAATATAATCTCTAGGCGGCACGGCATCGTGCTTGAACGAGCTTTCTTGGTACATCATGGCCATAGGCACTTGAATGGGAACCCCCCATTTGTCCCGCATGTTTGCTGCGGCATCATACCAATCACGTTTTTCGAAAAAAATTCGGCACAGATTCTCAGGCTCTTGCGGCGGTGCCGAAGCACAGCCACCGAGAGTTAACGCTGTGGTGACAACCAATACTTTTAACTTCATCGTTTTGCGATCCGGCTAATTACATGCTGGCAACTTACACTCCGCACGCCGGAAGTACTCCTGTAAAAATTCATCAAAACTGGTGTTCGCATCTTGCTGCTCAAGCTCTTGTTGGGCACTGACCGATGCTTCTCGTAATTTCTCAAACTCATGTTCACTAAAATAGTGCAGTGGCTTGGTTAGCAGCTGTTGTTTGTATTGTCGCGCAAGGTGCATACCAAACTCACTATTATCCCAGTTATTTTCACGCAAAGTCGCCATAAACTGCCCTGAAAGCGTTAACTCAGGGTTCAGTACTGCACGATATTGTTTCGCAACTGCATCAGAGAAATCAGCTGACTCATGGGCTTTATCCAACACCTGGGCTACTTGATGAAAATCAGCAAACATGTCTTCAAGCCAGTCTGCAATTGGCCGCTCATAGCCATTGTCCAGTAGCGTTAAACGTGGGTTGCGACCATCCATAACCACACGATTAAAGTTTTTATCAGTAATGACCTGTTCATCCCAACTCAGCTCAGGGCTTGGTTTGAGTGCGCAGTAAATTAATAGCACATCAAGCATTCGCATTTGCTCTGAGGTTATGCCAACAGGGCTGAACGGATTCACATCTAAGGCACGCACTTCAATATATTCCACGCCACCACGTTCTAGTGCTTGGGTCGGTGTTTCGTCAGCACGGGTAACGCGCTTCGGCCGTATTGGCGAATAAAATTCATTCTCTATTTGTAGAATATTGCTGTTCAGTTGGCGATAGTCTCCATCGACTTTAACGCCAATTTTGCTGAATTGCGTTGACGGCGTAGATATCGCACGTCTTAAGCCTGCCACGTATTCTTCAAGCGTATTGTAAGTAATTTTTAATTCAGCTTGTTCTTTGTTGGTGTAGCCTAAATCACTCATCCGTAACGAGGTTCCGTAAGGGCGATAGACGGTTCCTTTCCCCATTTCAGCAAACTCTATATTGTCTTCAGTGTGTTGCAAAAATGACTTACAAATAGCTGGTGAAGCACCAAACAAATAAGGAATCACCCAACTAACGCGCTTGTAGTTACGAATCAGATGAAAGTAACGCTCGGAAATAAAGGCTTGATCAAGTGGTTTGCCTTCTTGTTGAGCCAGCACATTCCAAACCGCATCGGGCAATGAAAAATTGTAATGCACGCCCGCAATAATCTGCATGGCACCGCCGTAGCGATGGGTCAAACCTTGGCGATACAAAGTCTTCATGCGCCCGCTATGTGAGCTACCGTACTGTGCAATAACGATGTCTTTCGCACTACCAACAAAACACGGCATGCTCAGCGGCCACAATAATTCGTCGCCTAATTCGCGATACACACGGGCATGAATATCCCCAAGCTGCTGCATGGTCACCGAAATATCATTCGCAACCGGTGTAATAAACTCCATGAGCGCTTCGGAGTAATCGGTGGTAATTAATGGATGCTTAAAGGCAGAGCCAAGCGTCGCGGGATGCCCCGTGGGCGCTAGCCTTCCTTGGTCGGTGATTCGTAATGTTTCGCGTTCAACGCCACGATGAATGTCGCAAAGAGCGGCTGTGTTTTCGGGGCGCGAAAGTTGTGCTAACGCATCGGCAAATAATGACTGCAAATTGTTTCCCTGCCTTATATCGTCAAGCCATAAGTTATAGCGAAATAGTACTGTTTTATTGTGCTTTCGTCCATTGCAGTTGATCAGTGTTTGGCATTGGCAGCGAACCCTACCCGTGGCATGATAGGCACTAGATGAATTACCTGAAGGTTTATGATCCTGTATGGCTAAGCAGCAGCGACGTACACACTTTTTCCAGACATTTTGTCAGTGGTTGTGCCAGCGCTTTTCACCACAACGGCCCGACGACCAAGCGCCAAATTCACAGCGCTTAGCCGAACGTGAACGCGAGCTGCAAGACGCCGCGGCGGCAAACCAAGCCAAAAGTGAGTTTTTGGCCAACATGAGTCACGAAATTCGCACGCCAATCAATGCGATTTTAGGCATGACCCAACTGAGCTTAAAAACTGACTTAAACGAGCAACAACGAGGTTATTTACGCTCAATTGATAGCTCGTCACGCATTTTGTTAGGCATTGTTAATGACATGCTCGACTTTGCCAAAATAGAAGCCGGCAAATTAACTATCGAAGCCATACCGTTCGACTTAGAAGAGGTATTAAGCAATCTTGCCGATATGTTTGCTTATCGTGCATACGACAAAAATCTCGAATTTATTATCAACCTTCCCACCAATATTCCTACGCGGTTAATTGGCGATCCGCTCCGTCTCAATCAGGTGCTGGTTAACCTTGTTAGTAATGCGATTAAGTTTACCGAGAACGGCGAAATTGTGGTGGCCGTCACCCTACTCGATGTGAACCCTAACGAAGTGTACTTACGCTTGTCCGTAACCGATACAGGCATTGGCATGAACGAGGCACAACGGGCACGCTTATTCGACGCATTCACTCAAGCCGATAGCTCAACCACTCGTCGCTTCGGTGGCACCGGGCTGGGCCTAGCGATTAGCCAGCGCATTGTAAAACTCATGAACCAGCACGGTTTAGGGGTCACCAGCAGCGTGGGGCAAGGCTCGACATTTTTTCTAGAGTTACGCTTACCCATTCAACAAACCCAAGATCTCTCCAATCGCGACACCCTCATACAACGGTTACAAAACAAAAGCGTATTGGCCATTGAAGATAACCTAACAACGCGCGAAATGTTGACCGAGTTACTGCGTAGCTACAATGTCCAAATACGTACCTGCCGCAGCGCTGAAGAAGCATTACAACTGCTGGTGCAGCAATCATTTGATGCAGTGATTGTTGATTGGCAGTTGCCCGGCATGAGTGGTTTGGAATTTTGCGAAGAAGTACTGAACGAGAACGCCGAGCAAGCGCCAAAACTTATTCTTGCGACCAATTACCACGCGCAAGATATGATTGAGCAAAGCAAACGGCTAGGGGTGGCTGAATATATAGTCAAACCATACACCAGCTCGGGCTTATTACGTGTTTTATGCTCAGCTTTAGCTATTAGCAGTGAGCAACGCCAGGCCCCTACAGACAATCGGTTACATGAAATTTGTAGTGCGCCGGTGCTGTTGGTGGAAGACAACGATATTAATCAGCTTATTGCACGTGAAATGCTTGAGCACGCTGGGGTACAGGTGGACATTGCCCACCATGGTGAAGAGGCTTTAGCCATGGTACGCAGTAAGCAATACGCCTTAGTATTGATGGATATTCAAATGCCAGTGATGGACGGCCTAACAGCTGCCGAAAAAATTCGTGGCTACTTCTCGTATCAGCAACTGCCAATTATTGCCATGACAGCAAATAGCAGCGGCGAAGATATTGAGCGTTCATTAGCTGCAGGTATGCAAGATCACATTAGCAAGCCTATTGACGAGAAAGTTTTACACCAGGCGCTCGAAAAATGGTGCTTGCGCGGCGAATACGAAGCACCTGCGGCACCAGAGTATGTCGAAAAGGCGCAACCTAATATCGTCTACCCAAGCCGCCAAGACATTGAGTTTCACGCTGCTCTTGAGCGTTTAGGCCATAATATGGCGCTGTATCAGAGCCTTGTCGATAGACTTTATGACGAATACCGACAAGCGCCTCAGAAAGTGGTTGAGTTTCTTTCTAAGGGCCAACATGAGCAAGCGAAGCGTTTCTTTCATTCGTTAAAGGGCGCAGCGGCAAATTTAGGGCTGGTTAAGCTGTCAAATGTCGCGGCGAAACTTGAAAAAAGCATGGCGAACGGCGAAGTTGGCGAAGTGGCTGATCACATTACACAGCTCGACCCGCTACTTGAGCAGGCTCACCAAGCTGTGACTGACTTAGTTCTTTGGCACCAGCGCCAACAATTAACAGGAAAACGTTCATGACACGATTTCTATTTCTAATACCATTATTACTCAGTGTCATTTGGTTTGTTTACTTGCGCATAAACGGCTGGAGCCTTAAACAAGGCTTAAAAGGCTTTATTTATATTGCGATATTTAGTGCGGTTATTGCTGCGGCTTACACCCTGTTGCTGTGGTTAACTGGCCGCTAGCCTGAACATACTGGGCACTTGTAAAACAAGTGCCCAGAGGTTAGCGTTCTTAACCAACCAAGGCTAGCAAAATACCCGCAGCCACTGCGCTGCCAAGTACACCCGCCACGTTTGGCCCCATAGCATGCATTAGCAAAAAGTTTTGTGAATTCGCCTCAAGCCCAACTTTATTAACTACGCGAGCAGCCATAGGTACGGCAGAAACTCCAGCGGCACCGATCAGCGGGTTAATGGGTTGCTTACTAAACTTAGCCAGTAACTTCGCCATTAATACGCCAGATGCCGTACCAATACCGAACGCCAAGGCTCCTAGCGCCAAGATACCTAAGGTTTGCAGTGACAAAAACTCAGACGCAGAAAGCTTTGAACCCACCGCCAAACCGAGAAAAATAGTGACGATATTAATCAGTTCGTTTTGCGCGGTTTTACTCAGTCGGTCCACAACACCGGCCTCACGCATTAAGTTGCCTAAGCAGAACATACCCACCAGCGGCGTTGCCGACGGTAAGAACAATAACGTTAGTAACAGCACCGCCAGCGGAAAGAGTATTTTTTCTTTACGTGCCACTGGGCGCAACTGTTCCATTTGAATTTTGCGTTCAGCTTCAGTGGTGAGCAGCTTCATAATTGGCGGCTGAATAATGGGCACCAAGGCCATGTATGAATAGGCAGCAACCGCTATGGCCCCAAGCAAATCAGGACTTAACCGTGACGCCAAAAATATGGCCGTTGGGCCATCTGCACCACCAATAATTGCAATGGCCGAGGCATCCGCTAAGGTAAAGTCAAACCCTGGTAAGCCATTTAACGCAATGGCCCCCAGTAATGTTGCAAAAATACCAAACTGAGCAGCAGCGCCAAGCAGCAGCGTACGTGGGTTGGCCAGTAACGGACCGAAATCCGTCATCGCACCAACCCCCATAAAAATCAGCAGCGGGAATACGCCGGTTTCAATACCCACGTAGTAAACGTAATACAGCAAACCACCGGGATCGGTAAACCCTGCTTGCGGAATATTCGCTAATATGGCGCCAAAGCCGATCGGCAACAATAACAGTGGTTCAAATTTCTTGTGAATAGCAAGGTACAGCAACAACGCACCAACCAGCATCATCACGCCTTCACCCCAAGTAAAGGCGGCAATAGCGGTGCTATCCCATAAGGTTAATAAGCGCTCCATGCCATTACTCCAAAGTTAACAGAACATCACCAACCGCAACACTGTCACCTTCTTTGGTTTGAATGTGCGCAACGGTACCATCATGTTCAGCCTTGATGTCAGTTTCCATTTTCATGGCTTCAAGAATAATCAATACATCGCCGGCTTTTACTTGTTGCCCTTGTTTCACTTGTACTTTGAATACGTTACCCGCAAGTGGCGCTTTCACGTCGCGGCCTTCAGCGTTTGTCGGTGCTGGAGCTGATGTTGTCGCCGGCGCTGCCGAAACAATTTGCCCTGACGACGCTACTTCAACGGTAAATACTTTGCCATCAACTTTAACGTCGTAAACAGCCGCCTCGCCATTGCTTGGTGTGGTGCTTTCTGAAGGGCTTGCTGAAGCTTGATCACTGCTTACAGCGCCATCTGCAGACGGAGCTGGCTCAAATGCATCTGGGTTACCACGGTTTTTCAAAAACTTCAGGCCAATTTGTGGAAATAACGCATAAGTCAGCACATCGTCAATTTCGGCCTCGGCCAAAGTAATGCCGTCTTCTTTGGCTTTAGCTTGCAACTCTTGCGTGAGCTTATCTAGCTCATCGTCAATCAAATCAGCCGGGCGAACTGTAATCGGCTCATCGCCTTCGAGCACCTGCTGCTGCAATTCTTTGTTAACTGGAGCTGCAGTAGCGCCATATTCACCGCGCAACACACCACGCGTTTCTTTAGAGATCGATTTATAACGTTCACCACTAAGCACGTTTAGTACCGCTTGTGTGCCAACAATTTGAGAGGTTGGCGTCACCAGCGGAATAAAACCGAGGTCTTCTCGTACCCGTGGAATTTCCTCGAGTACCGCCTCAAATTTGTCTGTCGCCCCCTGCTCACGCAGTTGGTTTTCCATGTTGGTCAACATGCCGCCAGGTACTTGCGCTAATAAAATACGAGCGTCGATACCTTTTAATGAACCTTCAAATTGCGCATATTTTTTGCGAACGTCGCGGAAGTAGCTTGCCACTTCTTCAAGTTTGTCTAGCTGAAGACCAGTATCACGTGAAGTGCCCTCGGTCATCGCGACAATGGTTTCCGTGGCTGAGTGGCCGTAGGTCATACTCATTGAAGAAATAGCGGTATCCAGCATATCAATGCCGGCATCAATCGCTTTCTGGTAAGTTGCCGTGCTTAAACCTGTGGTGGCGTGACACTGCATTGCAATTGGAATATCAACGGTTTTCTTTAACGCCGAAATTAACTCAAACGCCGGCTCAGGGCGCAGCAAACCAGCCATATCTTTAATACATAGCGAATCACAACCCATTTGCTCCAGTTGCTTCGCCATATCAAGCCATTTTTCTAAGGTATGAACAGGGCTAACCGTGTACGACATGGTGCCTTGCGCATGGCCATCAACGTCTTTTGCTGCTTTGATCGCCGTTTCTAAATTGCGTACATCGTTCATCGCATCGAAAATACGAAACACATCCACGCCATTTTCACGGGCACGCTCAACAAAGCGACGCACTACGTCGTCTGCGTAATGGCGATAACCTAACAAGTTTTGCCCGCGCAACAACATCTGCTGAGGCGTTTTCGGCATGGCCTTTTTAATTTCGCGAATGCGCTCCCACGGGTCTTCACCCAAATAGCGAATGCAGGCATCAAATGTGGCTCCGCCCCAAGACTCCATTGACCAGTAACCCATATTATCGAGCTTCTCTGCCATTGGCAGCATATCGTCCAGACGGAATCGTGTAGCTAGCAATGACTGATGAGCATCACGAAATACCAGTTCTGTCAGTTTTAGAGGGTTCGACATTTAAGCGCTCCTTACTTGTTGTTTTGCGGATTCGTGGGGCGACGATGCTGGTGCACAGCAGCAGTTATTGCTGCCAGCTGTTGCGCTGTCGGGCTCGATGCAGCAGCACCTGAGCCAGGCTCGCTGTCAGCCTCAGGCTTATCAGCAATGATACGTAACACATTCATTGCACCGATCAAAATCGTAAGAAAAACAAATACTGTCACCATCCCAGTGACCATAATTGCGAATGCTTCAGATATAAGCCCAGTCATGACAGGTCCACGTCCATCCGTTTGTTATTTAAGTTGAGTTGCTTATCAGCATAACACAACATCTTCAAAAACGGACTCTTGGCGGTATAAGCGAGAGCGATATTAAAAATCAAGAGCGATATTAGCTATTAGATATTGGATATTAGAAAAAGAGATAGAGTGATATTAGCTATTAGATATTGGATATTAGAAAAGAGATAGAGCGATATTAGCTATTAGATATCGGATATTAGAAAAGAGATAGAGCGATATTAGCTGATAGCGATCTCGATGTTTCAGGATTTTCGCTGATATCAGATATCTAATAGCTGATAGCGCTTTTGACTTTCAAGGAGATGGCGCACTCGGGAGGACTCGAACCTCCAACCGCTCGGTTCGTAGCCGAGTACTCTATCCAGTTGAGCTACGAGTGCGTTGTTGACAAATGGCGGTGAGGGAGGGATTCGAACCCTCGATAGAGCTACAAACCCTATACTCCCTTAGCAGGGGAGCGCCTTCAGCCTCTCGGCCACCTCACCGCTTACTTGTGGCGTTGAATTCTAGCGACCTTGAGAAATATGTCAAACGATTTTTTAGAAATAACGGTTCGTTTGTGGGAATTTTGAACATCTCGAGCAAAAATCCGGCATAAACCGCTATTTTCTCTTAAATTGAAATTTATGACGACGTCAAAAAACAAAAAAGCCGACCTAAAAAGATCAGCTTTTGAGATAGATTAATTGTCGTTCTCTGGCTTCTCGCTGTCTTGGTGCTCAGCTTGAATGCGCATATAAATTTCTTCACGGTGTACAGAAACATTTTTTGGTGCGTTCACCCCAATACGCACCTGGTTTCCTTTAACACCCAGTACTGTGACTGTGACCTCATCACCTATCATTAAGGTCTCACCCACTCTGCGGGTTAAGATCAACATGAGACTACTCCTTCCCTACTTCCGTTTCCCATGCGGTTCAGTATAGAACATCCCCGCACCATCAGCCTGTTTTTTTTAGTACACAGTGAATATATCACAATTGTTATAAGAGTCACGACTCTTTGCATAGCTATTCATCGTGTTTTGCAAGTAAACGATTATTCTAGCAAGGAATTCATGCTAACACAGCCGCCTAGGTTGCTCTCTTAACTGCAGCATTATGCAGCTTACCGCAATTTATTAGCGTACTTTTTCACCCTAATAACTCTTCGAGCTTGGCTTGTGCAACTTGCAAAGCTTTATCAAGTTTGCTGGCGTCGTTACCGCCTGCTTGAGCCAGATCGGGGCGACCACCGCCCTTACCGCCAACTTCCGCAGCGGCTGCGTTCACCACGTCACCAGCTTTAACACGCCCTGTTAGGTCTTTCGTAACCCCAACAATCAAGCTCACTTTATCATCAACAGCTAAGCCCAATACCACAATGCCTGACTGCAACTGGTTCTTCAAGTCATCAACCATGCCGCGTAACGCTTTGGCTTCGATATTGCTCACCTGTGCAATAACGACCTTGGTGTCAGCAATGGTTATCGCATTATCAACAAGGCTTGAGCCGGCTTGTGCTGCCATTTGCTGATTCAATTCATCAATAGTACGTTCAAGTTGACGACCACGATCAATCTGCTGCTGCAATCTTTCGGCGACATGCGCGGTGTCGGTTTTCAGCATACCTGCTGCTTTACGTAATTGCTGCTGCTGTTGCAAGGTAAACTGAACGGCACCAGCTGCCGTGACGGCTTCAATACGACGTACGCCAGAAGCAATACCTGCTTCTGACACAATTCGGAACATACCAATGTCGCCAGTTTGGTTGACGTGCGTTCCGCCACATAATTCCATCGAAAAGTCGCCCATACGCAATACGCGCACGTCGTCGTCATATTTCTCGCCAAACAATGCCATCGCGCCCGCTTCTTTGGCTTTTTCAATCGGCATGACAGCAGCTTCAACCGCATGGTTTTTATAAATTTCTTCGTTAACTTGACGTTCAATGGCATCAAGTTGCTCTGCGCTCACAGCTTCAAAATGAGAAAAGTCAAAACGCAAACGTTCAGCGGTAACCAACGAGCCTTTTTGCGTGACATGCTCACCAAGAAGGTTACGCAGTGCCGCATGCAATAAATGCGTTGCTGAGTGATTACGCTTCACTGCTTCACGACGCTGCGCATCAACATGTGCAGCAACCTTATCGCCCACTTTTAATGCGTTCGCAGCAGTACCGTGATGCGCAATAGCTTTACCAATATACTGAGTATCACTGACGGTAAATTCGTTGCCATTGGCAACCAAGGTACCTGTATCACCAATCTGGCCGCCGCTTTCTGCATAGAACGGCGTTTCAGTAAGAACCACAATACCTTTCGCGCCTGCCGGCAGTTCTTGCACACTTTCACCATCAACGAACAACTCAACAACCTCACTGGTTGCAGACACGTCGGTATAACCCAAAAACTTAGATTTTTGCGCAGACTTTAAGCGTTCGTTGTAGTCGACTCCGAAATTAGATGCCTGCTGCGCCCGTTGACGCTGAGCGTCCATCGCTTGGTGGAAGCCTGCTTCGTCAATGGTAAGGCCTTTTTCACGCGCCATATCGGCGGTTAGGTCCATTGGGAAGCCATAGGTGTCGTAAAGTTTAAACACCAACTCACCTGGCAGCACTGTACCTTCAAGCTCGGCCAGTGCATCACTCAAAATGTTTAAGCCGCGCTCTAGAGTTTTACCGAACTGTTCTTCTTCGCGTTGCAAAGCTTGCTCGATAACTTGTTGCTTGGCTTTTAGCTCTGGGTAAGCGGCACCCATTTGCGTCACTAAGCTAGCAACTAGCTTATAGAAAAATGTGCCTTTCGCGCCAAGCATGCTACCGTGGCGCACCGCGCGACGAATAATGCGACGTAGCACGTATCCGCGACCTTCGTTAGACGGCTGCACACCATCAGCAATGAGAAAGCTACATGAACGAATGTGGTCGGCAATAACGCGCAACGATTTGTTATTCAGCTCATCGGTGCCGATAATTTTTGCTGCATCGTGAATTAAAGCTTGGAACAGATCAATTTCATAGTTGCTATGCACGTGTTGCATAACAGCCGCGATACGTTCTAACCCCATGCCGGTATCTACTGACGGCTTCGGTAAGGCTTGCAAAGTACCGTCGGCTTGACGGTTGTATTGCATAAATACCAAGTTCCAAATTTCAATGTAACGGTCGCCGTCTTCTTCAGGTGTACCAGGAGGCCCACCCCAAACGTCTTCGCCATGGTCGAAGAAAATTTCCGAACATGGGCCGCAGGGGCCGGTGTCTCCCATGGCCCAGAAGTTGTCCTTCTCGCCAATGCGGGAAATACGATCGGTGGGCACGCCCATTTCATTGGCCCAAATGTTGTATGCTTCGTCGTCTTCAGTGAATACGGTTACCCAAAGCTTTTCTTTTGGTAGCTTTAATACGCCGGTTAAAAACTCCCACGCATATTGAATGGCTTCACGCTTAAAGTAGTCACCAAAGCTAAAATTACCGAGCATTTCAAAAAATGTATGGTGGCGAGCCGTGTAACCCACGTTTTCCAAATCGTTATGCTTACCGCCTGCGCGTAAACAACGTTGCGCAGAGGTGGCCCGAATGTAATCGCGGTGCTCGTCGCCTAAGAATACATCTTTAAACGGCACCATACCGGCGTTCGTAAATAGCAGCGTTGGGTCGTTTCCTGGAATTAACGAAGCTGATGGGACACGTTGATGGCCTTTATCAGCGAAGAACGCGAGAAACGCTTCACGAATTTCCGCACTGGTCATTTGCATGGACTACTTCCTGTGACAATTTGGAATTAATAGATGTCAATTTTTGACTAAAGATAGCGCAAAATGCTACCACGAATGAAACGCTTCGACTAGTCTGCAGCGGCCTGTCGTTGGCGTTCAAGTGCACGTTTTATTTCGTCAAACGAAAACCCGCGCTGCAACAAATGGCGCATGATTTTATCGCGTTGTTTTTGATCCTGTGGCGGCTGTTCACCAAATTTACGCAGTAAGCGCTCAAAACAAGCATCGCTCCAGTTGGGCTGCTCGGCAGCAAGCGCTTGCTGAATGAGTTCACTCGATAAGCCTTTTTGTTGCGCTTGAGCATTAATTTTACGAGCCCCGTCACCACGAGCAATACAGGTTCGCACCCATACTTGGGCAAAGCGTTGGTCCGATTGCCAACCTTGCTGCTGTGCTTTTTCTAGAACTAACTCGACAACATTGTGGTCGAACCCTCGTTGCTTAAGCTTTTGTCTGAGCTCTTGGGCAGAGTGCTCGCGGCGCGCCATAAGCCGAACTAACACTTCTTCGGCTTGTTGGGCGTCATTACTGCGATCGTCATTTTGCTCGTCGGTCTGGTCAATGGACGGTTTCATAGCGTCTATACTTGCCTGTAATTATCGATCATTAAAAGGAATCGTTATGTTTTATCGCTTTACATTGATTGCTGTCATGTCGTTCACCATGTTAGCAGCTTGCCAACCTGCCACCAACACACCCAATACAATCACTGTGCAAGCTGAAGCCGAAACATTTCACCAACCAGACCAAGCTCAATTAACACTCAACGTAAGTCAGTCTGGTGATGATCTGGTCGCCCTGAAAGCTCGCGTTGATCAACAAACCTCTGAAGTCATTATGTTCTTGCGCAAGCAAGACATTCCGGAGCAGGCAATTACCTCATACCGGCTTAGCGCTGCACCCGTTTATGATTACCAAGAAGGACAACGAATTCAGCGCGGTTTTAACGTGTCGCGCGCTATTCAAATTCAGTTAACAGACCTGGCTATTTACGACATCATTCTTGATCATGCCCTCGCCTCTGGCGTTACCGAAATTAGCCAAGCTCAGTTTTTAGTCAGCGAACCCGACTTATTGTATAACGACGTTTTGCAACAGGCCGTGAAAAATGCTCGCGCTAAAGCCGAGTTGTTAGCGGCCGCAGCAGGGGTGAAAATTGTCGCCGTTTCACAAATACAAGAAATGAGTCAGGCACCTAAAGCCTTAGCATTTGAGTCGGCGCGCTTTCGGCAAGCCGATCAAGTTAGCTTACCCGGCACCCAAGCCATTCGCGCGCAGGTGTCATTAACTTATGCTATTGCGCCGCAATAATCGGTATTCGGCAAGCCCAGCGTCATACAATGTATGGCGCCGCCCGCTTTAATAAACTCATCGGCGTGTACGGGAATAACCGTAACTGACGGTAATGCTGCGCGTAGCGTTGCTAAAGCTTCGGTGTCTTCGACAAGTTGAAATTGGGGCAATAACACGTAGTTAGCCCTACGCACTAAGTTCACGTAACTTGCTAGCAAGGCGTGCTGACCACGCGGAAATACTCCGGGCACTGCGCGCACACTCTGGTATTCCGCCGCATTAGGCGTTATGGCTTCAGGTTGAGGCAACACAACAACTTTGTAGGGCTGGCCCTTGGCATTGCGCCATGACTTTATGGCATTAAGTTGGCGTTGATAGCGCTCAAATAGCGCACTAGTTGGAATGGGCATAGCACAGACGACGATATCTGCAGCCAGAAACTGCACCTGATTGTCAGTATGCCCACCTGTTTCGTCCGCAGGATGCGCAAAGTCTAGCCAATACACATGGCTTAATTTCAAATGCTGAATTAAATATTTTTCAATGTCGCTGCGTGTCCACTGCGGATTATTGCGCATAACACTAACGCCGTGAACAACTGCCACGCCGGCACCATCGGTGCTTATCGCCCCCCCTTCAAGCACCAAATTCGAGTGCTCTCTAAAGGCAACGCCCAACTGCTGACAAAGCTGCGCAGCAAAAGCTTGATCGTCCTGCGTGTCTGTGTATAGGCCATGCCATGCGGAAAACTTAAAGCCATGACCAACCAATCGGTTACTCTCGCGCACCCATAGTGGCCCAATGTCGCGCGGCCAGGCATCGTTGTAACGTATTTGCAGCAAGGGTTGTTGACTGACAGGTTCGCATGGAATATTGGGGTGAACGCCAAATAGCAGCTGTTGATTGCTTGTGTTGTCTTGCAACCGAGCTGCTAGCGACATTAATTGCTGCTGAGCAGGACGGCCATTATCGCGCCATACATCATCGCGAAATGGCCATAAAGCTAGTAGCGGGCCGAATAATTGCCAATCAGCTAACAGACTCATTGCCGTGTGCGTTTTTTCCCAGTCGCAATACGTTGTTTAGGCTTCGGCTTGCGAGGCTTGTTATCAAGCTCGGCATCGGTATTTCGAGCATTTCGGCCTGCACCTCTGCGCTCCTGACCTTTGCCACCCGCTTTAGGTTTCGCTTCAGCGGTTGTATCTTGACGTTGTGCCGGAGCTTGACCGCGCTGCTGCAGTTTTTGAGCATGGGCTCGGCGCGCCCGAGAGTAACGCTTTTGACGAGACTCGCCTTGGCGCGGGTCAATAAAGGTACGTGTTTCTTCTGGTAACTCAACTAAAGCGCGCAGGTAGTTAATGTCCTTTAACGACAATTCGCCCCAACCGCTTTGTGGCAAGCCTTGCTCTAATTTTATGTTGCCATATCGCACACGAATCAAGCGGCTTACTTGCACGCCTTGAGATTCCCATAAGCGACGAACTTCGCGATTACGGCCTTCGGTAAGCACCACACGAAACCATTGGTTCATGCCTTCACCGCCACCGCGTTTTATTTCCTTGAAGTTTGCTGGGCCGTCTTCTAATTGCACGCCCTGCTTGAGTTTACGCATCATGGCGTCGGTTACTTCACCAAACACGCGCACCGAATATTCACGCTCAATTTCGTGGCCTGGGTGCATCAGTCGATTCGCTAATTCACCGTCTGTGGTAAATAACAGTAGCCCTGAAGTATTTACGTCAAGACGCCCCACAGCAACCCAACGGGTGCCCTGCACACGAGGTAAGCGGTCATAAACGGTCGGGCGCCCTTCTGGGTCTCTACGAGTACAGAGTTCGCCCTCAGGCTTGTGATACATCAGTACGCGACACACCACGTCTTCTGGCTGCTTAATACTCACTTCGCGGCCATCAATACGAACCGTCGCGTTCGATTCTATGCGCTCACCTAAGGTGGCTACTTGGCCATTGACGCTGACACGGCCAGCGGCAATCATGGCTTCCAATTCACGGCGCGAACCGTGACCTGATCGGGCTAATACTTTTTGTAACTTTTCACTCATGGGCATGGCTCTCATTTGTCGCTGTCTCAGCGGTTATGGTTTGCCCTGTATTCGACGCCTTTTCAGCAGGTTCTGGAATAGCAGGTAACTCGGATAAATCGCTTAAACTAAAATAATCTAAAAACTCAGCTGTTGTGGCATATAACTGCGGCCGACCGGGTACTTCACGATGCCCAACCACCTTTACCCAGCCTCGCTCTTGCAGCGTTTTCATAATCTGCGAGCTCACACTTACACCGCGAATATCTTCAATATCGCCACGGGTAATTGGCTGTCTATAGGCAATCAATGCGAGGGTTTCAAGCATGGCCTGCGAATATCGCGGCGGCTTCTCTTGCCACAACCGGCTTATTATACCACCCAATTCAGCGCGCGTCTGAAAACGATACCCTGATGCTACACGTGTCAGTTGCACACCGCGCTCTTGATAGTCTTTTTGCAGCTCCGTTAAGATGTCCTTGAGTTGCTTGCGGCTTATACTTTCGTTAGTAAAGTGCTCAAGCAGCTGCGCCTCGCTCAACGGTTGTTCGGCAACGAAAAGTAGTGCCTCGACGGCTTGTTTAAGTTGTTGATTCTGCATAAATAGGCTCACGTTGCATCACATGAATTTCGCTAAAAGCGTCAACTTGAACTACTTCAACTAACGCTTCTTTCACTAACTCGAGTATGGCTAGAAAACTCACCACCACACCTGGCCGACCTTCATTGGGATCAAATAAATCGGCAAATCGCAGACGCTGCTGATGTTGTAATAAGTCCAAAATACGGCTCATTCGTTCACGGGTAGAAAGCTTTTCGCGTTGCACTTGGTGATGGTTTTGTAGCTTGGCCTGGGCTAATGCTTGGCTAAAGGCAAGAGCTAAGTCTGCCAAGGCAACTTCTGGCAATTGCTGTTCAACCCACTGCAAAGCGTCGGTTTGCGCATGGCCAATAAAATTATCTCGCCCTGCTTGTGGCAGTTCGTCAAGGTGTTGAGCGCCTTGACGAATAGCCTCGTACTCTTGCAAGCGGCGTACTAACTCAGCGCGCGGGTCGTCTTCTTCGTCATCTTCGGTAGGTGGGCGTGGCAACAACATGCGGCTTTTTATTTCCGCCAACATGGCTGCCATTACTAAGTAATCGGCGGCAAGTTCTAGCTTTAAGTCTTTCATCATGTCGACGTATTCCATGTATTGCTTGGTTATCGGCAATATGGGTAGGTCAACAATTTCCATTTTTTGGCGGCGAATAAGATACAACAACAAGTCCATCGGCCCCGAAAAGCTCTCAAGAATTAACTCAAGGGCATCAGGGGGAATGTATAAGTCTTCAGGTTTATCAATAACCGGCTCGCCACGCACAAAGCCTAGCGGTAAGGATTGCTGCTGCGGAGCTGACTCAGCCGTACTCATCGCTATTTAATAGTCCACAAAAGGCGAAATATCACCCGCACCTGGGCGTGCAACACGCACTTCGTCATCGGCAAGATCAATCACCGTGGTTTGTTCTTCGCCACGATGATCACCATCAATAATCAAGTCAACCTGGCGCTCTAATCGCTCGCGAATTTCATGCGGGTCTGACTCGGCAAACTCGTTATCGTCCAGAATTAAACTGGTCGACATCAACGGTTCACCTAAGGCTTCGAGTAGCGCCATGACTATTGGGTCGTCTGAAACACGAATACCGATAGTTTTACGCTTAGGGTTTAACAAGCGTTTAGGAACTTCTTTGGTGCCCTTCAAAATAAAGGTATACGCACCTGGGGTGTTATTTTTTAACAGCCGAAAAGCTTGATTGTCTACCCGCGCGTACGTCGATAACTCCGATAAATCGCGGCACATTAGCGTGAAATTATGGTCTTTATCAATGTTACGAATTCGGCAAATTCGCTCCATCGCATTTTTTTCACCTATGCGACAACCAATGGCATAGCCTGAGTCAGTCGGGTAAACCACCACGCCACCCCGCAAAATAATATCGGCCGCCTGTTGAATAAGGCGTTTTTGAGGGGTTTCCGAATGCACATTAAAATATTGGCTCATAGACTCTTCATATTGGCTTAAAAGTTATCTTGCTGTTTCAACTCACCACTGCGACCATATTGGCACACAGCGCTCAGGTAAACAAAGGTTTTTGCCCAGCTCGCGCCACCGCCCTGGCAAGTGAAAATCAGAACCCACAGAGGCATAAAGCCCAAGTTCTTGAGCAAAAGTCGCTAGCGCTTCACGATCACCCGGCGCCTGTGCGCCAATAGCCACCTCAACACCATCAATACCGTCCATTTTAGCTTCATTTAACAAACGCCGTAACCATTTGTTGCTGAGTTGGTAAGCATGAGGATGAGCGATGACAGTAACCCCTCCTGCGGCTTTCACCGCGGCTGCAACCACTGCAAAGCTTGCCCATTGGGTAGCCACGTAGGCTTGCTGGCCTTTGCCTAAATAACGTCGAAACGCCGTTTCAATGTCACGCA
The DNA here is from genome assembly GCA_018222985.1 of Gammaproteobacteria bacterium. Classification (GTDB taxonomy): domain Bacteria; phylum Pseudomonadota; class Gammaproteobacteria; order Enterobacterales; family Alteromonadaceae; genus Pseudidiomarina. The sequence goes on along the minus strand of JAAEZG010000010.1, from coordinate 37,393 downwards.
CCCACCCCTCACTGACTAGCGCGTCAGCCAAATGTTTACGCGTTGGCATGGTCATTTCTTGGGCCATTGGTGGCTGAACCGTTATGCCGGCTTGATGCAGCTTTTCAACCATAGCCTGATAACGCGCCCGACGTTTGTCTTGCTGTGACTTCAATAGCTCTTGAATAGCCACTGCTTGGTCGTCAAAGTTGAGGCCGACAACATGAATTTCAAACTGCTCCCAGCTACAGGTTATTTCCGTTCCGTTGATGAGTGTTAACGGCAAATCTTCAGCGGCGATTGCCGCTTGCGCATGCTCAAGCCCCGCAACTGAGTCGTGATCAGTAAGCGCTAAATGGGTGACGCCATTTTCAACCGCGCGCTGCACCAACTCTTGGGGGCTAAGCACGCCATCTGAGAAATGGCTATGACAATGTAAATCGTAACTCGCAGTCATATTATATTCGTGCGGCAAGCTCTGCGCCTTGACGTATCGCTCGCTTCGCATCCAGTTCGGCGGCAACATCTGCACCACCAATTAAGTGCACTGACATGCCTAGTTCGGTTAGTTCGGCCTGCAGCTCGCGCTGCGGCACTTGGCCGGCACAAATCACGATGTTATCCACCTCAAGCAATTGTTCTTGGCCGTCAATATCTATCCATAGCCCTTCGTCAGTTACACGCTTGTAGGTCACTCCGGCGAGCATTTCTACACCCTTTTTCTTCAGCGTCGCGCGGTGCACCCAACCTGAGGTTTTACCAAGCCCTGCGCCTACTTTTGAGGTTTTTCGCTGCAATAACCAAATTTCACGGGTGGCTTCATCTTTTGCTGGTGGCTTTAAGCCACCGCGCGTTTGATACTGTTTATCCACCCCCCAAATCTCAGACCATTCTTGAATATCTAACGTTGGCGACTTATCGGTCGTTAAATATTCGGCCAAGTCAAAGCCAATACCACCGGCGCCAATTAACGCGACCTTTCGCCCAACCGGTTTATGGTCACGTAATACGTCTAAATAGCCCAAGACTTTGTCCGAATCAATTCCAGGCAAGTCCAGTTGACGTGGCACCACGCCTGTCGCTAACACCACCTCGTCAAATTTCTCTGCGGCTAAGCTTGTTGCAGTTTGACGGCTGTTTAAATGCACTTGAACGCCGGTATCTACTAGGCGGTTTTTAAAGTAACGAATAGTTTCGTGAAACTCTTCTTTGCCCGGAATTTGTTTGGCGTAATTAAACTGGCCACCAATATCGCTAGCGCCATCAAACAGGTGTACGTCGTGACCCCGTTCGGCGGCCCGACACGCAAACTCAAGGCCTGCAGGGCCGGCTCCAATAACCGCGACTTTTTTCGATTGTGTCGTTGCAGTAAATACCAGCTCACTTTCGTAACAGGCTTGGGGGTTGACCAAGCAACTGGCTCGCTTGTTTTCAAACACATGATCTAAGCACGCTTGGTTACACGCAATGCAGGTATTTATTCGATCCGCTTGGTTAGCTGCTGCTTTCTCTACAAAGTAAGGATCGGCAAGTAATGGACGCGCCATAGACACCATGTCGGCTTCGCCGTCGGCCAATATTTTTTCGGCCACTTCTGGCGTATTAATGCGGTTTACTGCCACTACCGGAATCGAGAGTTCTTGCCGAACACGCGCGGTAATCCAGCTAAATGCTCCGCGTGGTACCGAGGTAACAATAGTCGGTACGCGCGCCTCATGCCAACCAATACCACTGTTAATAATGGTTACGCCCGCTTTTTCTACCGCTTTGCCAAGCTCAATAACTTCATCAAAGGTATTGCCTTCGGGCACTAAGTCCAGCATCGACAAGCGATACACAATAATAAACTTCTCGCCTACGGCTTCACGAATGGCTTTGATAATTTCAATAGCAAAGCGGCTGCGATTCTCAAACGAGCCCCCCCAGCGGTCGGTGCGCTTATTGGTGCGAGGGCAAATAAATTGGTTGATTAGGTAACCTTCCGAACCCATCACTTCAACACCATCGTACCCCGCTTTTTGGGCGAGTTTAGCAGCGCGAGCAAAATGCTTAATGGTGGTTAAGATTTGGCGTTCGCTCATGGCTTTAGGGGCGAACGGGTTTATCGGCGCTTTTATTTTGCTAGGTGCAACAGAAAACGGGTGGTAGGCATAACGGCCGGTATGCAAAATTTGCATACATATCTTGCCGCCTTCACGGTGCACCGCATCGGTCACTTTGCGATGCTTGCTCACGTGCCATGGTTTACTCAGCTCGCTGCCGAATGGGCTTACTCGACCACGAAAATTCGGGCTAATGCCGCCGGTAACAATTAAACCAACGCCGCCCTTTGCGCGCTGTGCGTAAAAGGCGGCCAGTTTATCAAAGCCGTTCTTTTCTTCTTCCAAACCGGTGTGCATGGAGCCCATGAGCACACGGTTTTTTAGTTGTGTAAAACCTAAATCGAGCGGCTGAAATAAATGCTGATAATTTGTCGACACAGTGACCTCAACTTAAACAACTGTTTGAATAAGGTCACTGTACTCATTTTTGCTTAAAAATAATAGCCAATATTGATGTTAAACCGTGTGTTGGTGTCCTTTGCCTCGCCGCTCATAGAGCCACCAACAAAAGGTTGGTTACGTGCCGTAACCCAATCAAAATAAGTGTACAAGCCCCCAGCAGACACAGCGACACCCAGCACATTCATCAATGTTTCTTCATCATACAAACGCTTATCCGTCATCAAACTGAAGTCATTGTAGAACGTTAAATTGGTGATTGGTCCAATTTTAACCGGCATGCTGTAGGCGATATTTGCTGAATACAAACGCGCTTTGGTTGGTATCGTGTCGTAATACGCATAAGCGCCTACCACTAGGCCTTGGTTGGCAAGGTCGAGATTGTAGTCGTACTCGGTTACCTGGCCCATAAAGGTCCATTGATCATAGTTATATACGCCGTGTACGGCCCATGCGGTGCGATCGCCAACCGTATCGACGCCGTCGTTCATGTCGCCCCACTGCACACTGGCACCGAGTTCTGCGGAGCTATGATCATTGAGGGTCCATTTACGTACACCGCGCAGTGCCCAGCTATTGGTCTCAGCAGCGAGTGCCACCGGCGTGTCGTACAAACCCTCGCCGCTCAAGCGCACACCCACTGCATCATACGCATATCGGTCGGCTTTACTGGTGGCTAAACTATCGGCCCCGCCTAATTCGTCCGACTTGAAAAACGCCACATCGAAGTCCCAATTATCGTCGCGATAACGCATTTTGGCACCAAGATCGTGGTCGTCTTCAAGACCGACATAAAAGTTTGAACTAAAAAAGTAACTATTGGAGTTATAAGGCGTGTTACCGAAGGGTACCTTGGTTACCCCTAATTGCCCCTGCCAGTTCTCGGTAAAGTTGTAGCCTACCCAAGCGTGCTGAACTACATCCATGTATTGGAACCAACGATACTGCGCCGATAAAATCACATCGCCAATTTGTCCGCTGTAATCTATTCGAACTAAATCAAAATCAAAATCACCGCCGCGGTCTTTTAATGGGTCATTGTAATCTTCCCATACATACTGTGTACGCACCGCGCCTCCAATACGAACCGGGTCGTTTTTAGCTTCCTGCACGTCTTCTTCTAAGCGTTCAACACGCGCCGCCAGTGCATGGCCTTTTACCTGTCGACGAGGCGCAATCTCGTCATTGGCGTCGGCCTCTTGCGCGCTTGCTAGGCTTTGCTTAGCCGGTTGTTCCGCAATTTTATTCTCAAGATCAACAATACGCTGCTTCAGTGCTTCTACCTGTTCCAACAACACCTTTAGCTCTTGCTCAGTGGTTGTCGCATCTTGGCTATAAGCTGGCAACGCTGTTAAGCTTGCCGCCACCGCTGCTGCTACCAGAGTTAACTTCACCATTTTTTGTTCTCCTTAACGCAACACGTGCAGAAAATGCATATGTTTGTGGTAATGGTCAATAATGTCGCCGATAACCGCATCACGCGACCAGCCGAGAATATCGTAGTCTTGACCGCCTTCACGCAAATGCACCTCGGCGCGGTAATACTTCTGCTCCTCTGGGGCGTCAGTTGTGTCAGCCTCGGCATGAATAAACGCAGGCTGAATATGCGACGCTAGATGCACTTGGTAAATAAAGTCTATTTCATCACCGTGAATAACTCGGAACGTCTTTTTATCTTTGTCGTCAATTTCTAGATCAACGGTTAACCCACTACCGCGCATTTCTTCGGCAACATCATCAAATGCGGGCTGTACTACTTGCAACAAGAAACGTTGACCCACCGACTTACTCGGGAAATCAATAATATTATGGAGGCGTTCACGCCAGTTCTTATTGCTCGAAGACGACGCCGTTAAATAGTTATTCTGTAAAGTATCTTTCTTATGAACGTCAACGCGTAGTGCGCGGATCAACCCATACGTTGCAATCATAAGAATAATAGTAAAGGGTAAGGCACTGGCAATGGTCATGGTTTGTAATGCTCCAAGCCCACCGGCAAGCAGCAACACAATGGCCACGAGGCCCTCACCGCTGGCCCAGAAAATGCGCTGCCAAACTGGCGTATCATCACGACCATTCGAGCAGAGCATGTCGACCACCATAGAACCGGAGTCTGACGAGGTAACAAAAAACACCACCACCATTAACGTAGCGACAACGCTTAAGAAACTACTCCAGGGGAATTGCTCTAAGAAGGCAAACAGAGCGATAGGCACATCGTTTTGAACCATTTCACCTAACGACGTCACGCCTTGGTTTAAAATTAACTCAATGGCTGAGTTACCAAAGAATGTCATCCACATTAAAGTGAAACCAGCTGGCACCAGTAAAACACCAAGCACAAACTCACGAATGGTTCGGCCACGTGATACGCGTGCAATAAACAACCCAACAAAAGGTGCCCAGCTTAACCACCAGCCCCAGTAAAATACTGTCCAACCACCAATCCAGTCGGTTTTTTCATAGGCAAACAAATTAAATGTGTTGCCCACTATTTCCGATACATAAGCACCGGTATTTTGCACGAATGCTTGTAGCAAAAATACTGTTGGCCCTAATAGCAAGACGAATACGAGCAACAATACGGCAAGTATCATGTTTAGTTCTGACAATCGGCGTATGCCTTTGTCTAAGCCGGTTGTTACCGAAATAACAGCCAGTAAGGTTACCCCGATAATAAGCACGATTTGTACGGTATCTGACACTGGAATATCAAACAAGTAGTTAATACCGGCATTGATTTGTGTTACCCCGTAACCCAATGACGTTGCCACACCAAATACCGTACCAATAACGGCAAATACATCGACTACATGACCAATAGGACCATAAATTCGGTCACCAATCATGGGGTACAACGCTGAACGCAGCGTTAACGGCAGGCCATGACGATAAGCAAAAAATGCAAGAATAAGTGCCACAATGGCGTAAATAGCCCAAGCATGAAGTCCCCAGTGGAAGAAGGTGATCTTCATTGCTTCTCGTGCAGCGTCCACCGACCCAGCTTCGGCCACCGGCGGTGCCAAAAAGTGCATGACCGGCTCGGCCACGCCGAAAAACATTAAGCCGATACCCATCCCCGCAGAAAACAACATCGAGAACCAAGTTACGCGTGAGTAGTCAGGTTCGGAATGATCGGGCCCGAGTTTAATAGTGCCCATACGTGAAAAACCAAGGTATAAAACACTCAGCAAAATAACCGCCACTGCAAGCACATAAAACCAACTGGCGTTGGTGATAATTGCTGATTGAATAGCTTGAAACCAAGCATCTGCGGTGGTGGGAGCTAACGCTGCGAAAGCAAGAATTATCACAATTAAACCGGCAGCACTGTAAAACACCGGCGGGTTTAATTTGGCTGGAGCTGTATTCTCAGTCATGGTATGTCCTTGGCTAGATTACAAAAGTTCTGTTTATTATAGCCAAAGCATTGTGACTTTCCTTGTTAATCGCAAAAAAAACGGCCTCCCGAAGGAAGCCGTTTCATCATCACGTTAAGTTGCATCAAAATCGCGAGGCGATTAGATACCTTAAATAACTAACGCGCGCTCTACAATCTCAACTAATGCCCAAGACTTAGTCTTAGATACTGGACGAGTTTCGCGAATAATCACGGTATCGCCAGTTTTACACTCGTTGTTTTCGTCGTGTGCGTGTAATTTCGTGGTACGGGTAATGTACTTACCGTATACCGGGTGCTTTACACGGCGAGTTACAGCTACAGTGATAGACTTATCCATCTTGTCGCTAGTAACACGACCTTGCAGAGTACGGACACGTTTTTCTTCAGCCATTACGCACCTGCCTTCTGATTCAAGATAGTTTTAACACGTGCGATATCACGACGCACTTGCTTCAACATGTGAGTTTGATTCAGCTGACCAGTGGCTGCTTGCATGCGCAGGTTAAACTGCTCACGACGCAAACCTAACAACTCTTCGTTCAGCTGCTCAACGGTTTTTTCTTTCAGTTCGTTCGCTTTCATTACATCACCGTCCGAGTCACAAAGGTGGTTTTGAATGGTAGCTTACGTGCCGCAAGTTCAAACGCTTCACGCGCTAGCTCTTCCGAAACACCGTCCATTTCATACAGGACACGACCTGGCTGAATCTGAGCTACCCAGTATTCCACGCTACCTTTACCTTTACCCATACGCACTTCTAGAGGCTTCTGAGTAATTGGCTTATCAGGGAATACGCGGATCCAGATCTTACCTTGACGTTTCACGTGACGCGTCATGGCACGACGAGCTGCTTCGATTTGGCGAGCAGTCATACGACCGCGCTCAACCGATTTCAAACCGAAAGTACCGAAGCTAACTTTGTTACCTGATTGCGCCAAGCCGCGGTTACGGCCCTTGTGTACCTTACGGAATTTCGTACGCTTTGGTTGTAACATTTCGTATCTCCTTACTTACGGCCTTTAGGGCGTTTTGCTGGAGCTGCTGGTTTTTCTTCAGCAACTGGCATACCGCCTAGAACTTCGCCTTTGAAGATCCATACTTTGATACCAATGATACCGTAAGTAGTATTTGCTTCAGCGGTTGAATAATCGATATCCGCACGCAATGTGTGCAATGGAACACGACCTTCGCGGTACCATTCGGTACGTGCGATTTCCGCGCCGCCTAAACGGCCGCTAACTTCTACTTTGATACCTTTGGCGCCAAGACGCATTGCGTTCTGTACCGCACGCTTCATAGCGCGACGGAACATAACACGGCGCTCTAACTGGCCAGCGATGTTTTCAGCAACTAGTTGCGCGTCAAGCTCAGGCTTACGCACTTCTGAGATGTTGATTTGCGCAGGAACACCAGTCAGTTTAGAAACTGCTTGACGCAATTTCTCAACGTCTTCGCCTTTCTTACCAATCACAACACCTGGACGTGCAGTGTGGATAGTAACGCGGATGCTCTTCGCAGGACGCTCGATGACGATACGTGAAACTGACGCACTTGCCAGTTGCTTGTTCAACATCTTACGTACCAAATGGTCGCTGTGCAGGTTATCAGCAAAATCTTTTGTATTCGCGAACCAGGTTGAATTCCATGGTCTGGTGATACCTAGGCGAATACCATTAGGATGAACTTTCTGACCCATAATTTATCTCCTAGCTATCTGATACAACCACAGTAATGTGGCTGGTACGCTTAAAGATACGATCAGCACGACCTTTCGCACGAGGCTTGATGCGTTTCATGGTAGGACCTTCGTCAACCATTACTTTTGCAACTTTTAGCTCGTCGATGTCGGCACCTTCGTTGTGTTCAGCATTCGCGATAGCTGACTCCAACACCTTTTTCAGCAGCACAGCTGCATCTTTAGGGCTGTAGTTCAGAATATCCAGTGCTTTCGCAACTGGTAAACCGCGAATCTGATCCGCTACCAAACGCCCTTTTTGCGCAGAAAGCTTGGCAAACTTGTGAATAGCAATAGCTTCCATCTCATGTCTCCCTTAGCGTTTCTTCGCTTTCTTATCAGCGGCGTGGCCACGATAAGTGCGGGTTGGTGCGAATTCACCAAGCTTGTGACCAATCATTTCGTCAGAAACGAATACTGGCACGTGCTGGCGACCGTTATGAACAGCGATAGTTAGGCCGATCATATCAGGGATAATCATTGAACGACGGGACCAAGTTTTAATTGGCTTCTTGTCCCCGGCTTCCAACGCTTTCTCCACCTTGTTCAGTAGGTGAAGGTCGATAAATGGACCTTTTTTAAGAGAACGTGGCATGTCTAATCCTCAACTCTTATTTGTTGCGACGACGTACGATGAATTTATCAGTACGCTTGTTCTTACGGGTCTTATAACCCTTAGTCGGAGTACCCCATGGAGTAACCGGATGACGGCCACCAGAAGTACGACCTTCACCACCACCGTGTGGGTGATCAACTGGGTTCATCGCCACACCACGAACGGTAGGACGAACACCACGCCAGCGCGTTGCACCAGCTTTACCCAATTGACGCAGCATGTGCTCTGCGTTACCAACTTCACCGATGGTTGCACGGCAATCCGACTGGATGCGACGCATCTCGCCAGAACGAAGACGTACAGTTACGTACGCGCCGTCACGAGCTAGAAGCTGCACTGACGCACCAGCTGAACGAGCCAACTGAGCACCTTTACCAGGCTTCATTTCGATAGCGTGAATAACAGAACCTACTGGAATATTACGCAGAGGTAATGCGTTACCGCTCTTAATCGGTGCATCTGAACCAGACTGAACTTGATCGCCAGCTTTCATGCCTTTAGGGGCAAGAATGTAGCGACGCTCGCCGTCTGCATACAGAACCAAAGCGATGTTCGCTGAACGGTTTGGATCATATTCCAAACGCTCAACTTTCGCTGGGATACCGTCTTTGTCGCGTTTAAAGTCGACCATGCGGTAGTGATGCTTGTGACCACCGCCGATGTGACGAACAGTAATACGACCATTATTGTTACGACCGCCTTTTTTGTTGTTTTTATCCAACAATGGGGCGTAAGGCTTACCTTTGTACAGGTCTTCGTTAACCACTTTAACAACGTGGCGACGACCTGGAGACGTAGGCTTACACTTAACTAATGCCATGTGAATTCCTCCTGTTACTCAGCGCCGCCGACGAAGTCGATGTCCGCACCTTCTTTCAGTGTGACATACGCTTTTTTCCAGTCACTACGCTTACCGAAGCGAGCGCCGGTACGTTTGGTTTTGCCTTTTACGTTCACAGTGCGAACGCCTTCAACCTCAACTTCAAACAACTTTTCTACCGCTGCTTTAATTTGTGGTTTAGTTGCGTCTTTCGCTACTTTGAACACGACAGTGTTAGCAGTTTCTGCAGTCGTAGTAGACTTTTCAGAAACGTGAGGAGCCAGAATTACAGTCAGCAAACGTTCTTCGCGCATCATGATAATACCTCCTCGATTTGCTTCACTGCGTCAGCAGTCATCAAAACTTTTTCAAAAGCAATCAAGCTAACTGGGTCAAGGCCTTGAACGTCACGTACGTCAACTTTGTGCAAGTTACGCGCCGCTAAGAACAAGTTCTCGTCCACTTCTTTAGTCACGATAAGAACGTCGTTCAAATCCATAGACTTAAGTTGTGCAGCTAAAGCTTTAGTTTTTGGTGCTTCAACACCAAACTTCTCGACCACGATTAAACGATCTTGACGAACAAGTTCAGACAAGATGCTTTTCATTGCACCGCGGTACATTTTCTTGTTTACTTTTTGGTCGTGGCTGCGTGGTTTCGCTGCAAACGTAGTACCACCAGAGCGCCAAATTGGGCTACGGATAGTACCTGCGCGAGCGCGGCCAGTACCCTTCTGACGCCATGGCTTTTTGCCACCGCCAGATACTTCAGAACGCGTCTTTTGTGCTTTGGTGCCCTGACGAGCGCCTGCAGCATAAGCAACGACTACCTGATGAATCAGAGCTTCGTTGAACTCACGTCCAAAGGTAGCTTCGGAAACTTCAAGAGCGCCTTTTGCGTCTTTTAATGTTAATTCCATCACCATTCTCCTCAGACGTTACGCCTTAGCCTTGACTGCTGGCTTAACGATTACATCGCCGCCAATAGCACCAGGGACAGCGCCACGGATCAACAACAAGCCACGCTCTGCGTCTACACGTACAACGTCAAGCGTTTGTACAGTAATTTGCTTGTTACCCATCTGACCTGCCATCTTTTTGCCTTTGAATACCCGACCAGGAGACTGGTTCTGACCGATAGAACCCGGCGCGCGATGCGACAACGAGTTACCATGGGTAGCGTCCTGAGTACGGAAATTCCAGCGCTTAACAGCACCTTGGAAACCTTTACCTTTTGAGGTACCGGTAACGTCTACTTTTTTGGTGTCTGCGAAAATTTCTACAGTGATTTCTGAACCCACTGCGTAGTCTTCACCTTCACCGTTCTCTAGGCGGAATTCCCAGAGACCGCGACCTGCTTCGACACCCGCTTTCGCGAAGTGACCAGCAAGTGGTTTAGTAACGCGGTTTGCTTTTTTAGTACCTGCGGTCACTTGAAGCGCGCGGTAACCGTCAGTTTCCTCAGTTTTTACCTGAGTCACACGGTTTGCTGTCACTTCGATCACAGTAACAGGTACAGAAGCGCCGTCTTCTTGGAAGACGCGAGTCATTCCTACTTTACGACCGACTAGACCAATAGCCATTGTTAAAACCTCTCGTGTGTAATCCTATTACTGCCCGCTTAGCCCAGGCTGATCTGTACATCAACACCCGCTGCAAGGTCTAAACGCATCAATGCGTCTACAGTCTTGTCAGTTGGGTCCATGATGTCGATCAAACGCTTGTGGGTACGGATCTCGTACTGGTCACGCGCATCTTTGTTCACGTGTGGAGAAATCAACACAGTGAAACGTTCTTTGCGCGTAGGCAGTGGAATTGGACCACGTACCTGAGCACCAGTGCGTTTTGCAGTCTCAACGATTTCTGCAGTCGACTGGTCAATCAGACGATGATCGAACGCTTTCAAGCGAATCCGAATTCTTTGATTAGCCATAAAAAATCAAAGCCTCAATTAAAGAGCATTTAAAAAAGAGCACAGAAAAAAACCGACACCCTGGCAGCATACCGGGCGTGGCATTTTCAACGAAAAATCCATTCAATCCCCTATCGGGACTGCTGTGGCAACCAATTACAGTCGCGAGAGCTCCAAGGAGTTCATCAACTGTGGCCGCGAATTATACACTTTTGACTGGGAAAAGCAAGGACGATATCAGCTATCAGCTATTGGATATTGGCGGACGGGAGAATTTTAATGGGCAAGGAAAAGTGCGCTATTAACCAAAGTTTGATATTACGATCTAATATCCAATATCTAACAGCTAATAGCGCTCTTGCTTTTAGTTTTTAGCGGCGTAGGCTTCTACTTCGCGCCAAACGCGGACAAAATTCTTATAAAGTATCTTCTCGATTTCCTCGTCGCTATAGCCGCGATCAAGCAAACCCTGTACCAAGTTTGGATACGTCGACACATCCTTCAAACCTACCGGCAGAGAATCGCCAACCCCGTCATAGTCTGAACCGATGCCAATGTAATCAATGCCCACGAGGCTTTTCACATGGTCAATGTGATTAAGCACTTCTTCAAGTGTGGCAAACGGGAATGGGTTCTTTTTACGCACTTCAGCAATGCGTTGTTCAGCTTCTTCTGAGCCTTCACCGTACTGCTCGTTAATCGCCGCAATTTGTTTGCGAACAATATCGCCATAGCGGTTCGCTTGCTGTGTTACAAACGAGCTGCCGAAGTTAATCATAATCACGCCGCCGTTCTTGGCAAGGCCTTTGATCATCTCATCGCTCATGTTGCGCTCAAAGCCTGGGGTGTAGCGGCGCAACGAAGAGTGTGAGGCAATAACCGGTACTTTTGAAATCTCGACCGCTTGCCAGAATGCTTCGTCAGATACGTGCGAGATATCAATCATGACGCCAACATTGTTCATTTCTTTGACGAGTTCTTTGCCGAACGGGCTCAAGCCATTCCATTGGCGACGCACGTCGTAAGACGAGTCTGAAATATGGTTCGACTGGCTGTGCGCTAGCGTAATATAACGAATACCACGGTTATAGAATTCATGCAGATTATTGATGTCGCCTTCAATTGGCGAGCCATTTTCCATACCCAGCGCGATAGAAATGACGCCGCGTTCTTGCTGCTGCATTACTTGGTCAACGCTGTAAGCCATGGCAAATTTTTGCGGTGCGCGCCAGGCAATGGCTTCCATACTATCGATTAGTTGGTGCGCCAATTGATAACTTGCACCCGGCGTTTGTTCTAGTTGAGCGGGAATGTAAATTGACATGAAGGGTACGTTCAAGCCGCCTTGCTTGGCACGCGGGTAGTCAAAGTCACCACGCTTGGTGGCGCGAGTCACGTCTTCCCAGTCTTTGTTTAACCGATAAGGGACATCGATATGGGTATCGATGATTAAGTTTTCTTGAGCTATGCGATGGGCTCGCTCAGACGCTTTATATTCCTGCGCAACGGCAGTGGTGGTTAGACTCAAGGCGCCAACCAAACCCCAAATGAGCGGCTTATTCACGCTTACACTTCCTCTATTGTTGTTGGTATAGATGGAAATCAGCGTACCACATGTTCACGGGCCATTCACTTGGATTTGTCGACGCTCATCGCGTTAGTTGCGATAACGACCGCACCGGCAACCACTGTTCCCAATACCGGTGCAGCCATCATTGCTACTAAAAAAGTCGGTTGTAGCCACATGACTTATTCCTCAGGTTGGCTAAGCAAGTCTGAGGCTGTTTCTGCAATGCTAGAAACAATAGTTGACGGGCTAAGGGCAAATTTAAAGTCAGTGATTAGCTGCAATAAATCGAGTGAATTGTCATTTTTCACTTGTTGCTGTACCGCAGTTACATCGTGTTGAATGCTGCGCGCTAATGACGACTCAAGTACGTCTTTAGGTTGTGATTCTTGAGCGAGCGCTTGGCCGCTAAATAAGCTTGAAACTAATACAACAGTAGCGATTGTGGTTTTCATTGGGTTTCTCCTATTGAATTTGGCAACATGCCAATTTAATCAATAGGAGTAATGCAATGGGTGTGCCAAGTTTTAAATGGCAGCCTGATAAGTTTTTAACTTGTTGTTTTTAAATGATGTATTCTCAAACTTACGGTTATTTAATTAAACCTGCTGCAATGCGCTGCGTTTAGCTAATTCGGCTAAATGTTGGTCAAACCGTTCACGGGCAGTCGACACCTCTGCATAAGCAGACTCAATCAGTTCACGCGCATCGGTCGCCGTCGGCCCATTTTGGCTTAACAGTTGACGCCATTTTTTTGCGCCGGGACCGCCTTGAAACAACCCAATCATATGGCGTGCCACGTGCCATGGCCGTCCGCCTTGAGCGACATGACGCTCCATGTACTGAATCATTTGCTCCAAAACATTGGCAACATCGACCGGCTTTGCGGCGCCGTATATGGCATCAAACTCTGTTAACAGCATGGGGTTCTGATAAGCCTCACGACCAATCATGACGCCATCAACGTGTTCGAGGTGTTGGTGAATGTCGGCAACGGTTTTAATGCCGCCGTTAATCGTGATGTGCAAATCTGGATAACGCTGCTTCATTCGATACACACGGTCATAGCGAAGCGGCGGAATATCGCGGTTCTGCTTCGGGCTCAAGCCTTTCAACCAAGCATTGCGCGCATGCAGCGTAAAATACTCGCAGCCAGCATCCATCACCGGCTCTAAAAACCGTTGTAAATAGTCATCACTGTCGTGTTCGTCAATGCCTAAGCGAGTTTTCACCGAAACAACGGTGTTAGGCGCCGCTTCTTTCATCGCTTTAACGCAAGCAGCTACCGTGTGTGGCTCGGCCATTAAACAAGCGCCAAAACTACCGTTTTGTACGCGGTCAGAAGGGCAGCCAACGTTGATATTCACTTCGTGATAACCACGTTCAGCGGCCCGAACCGTGCATTCAGCCATGGCCACTGGGTCGCTGCCACCAAGTTGCAATACCACCGGCTGTTCAGCCGGATCAAATTGCAGAAAGTCCATTTTGCCGTGAATAATTGCGCCGGTTGTAACCATTTCGGTATAAAGCACAGTATGCTGCGTCAGCAAGCGATGAAAATAGCGACAGTGGCGATCGGTCCAATCCAGCATTGGCGCGATTGACAACTTGCGATTAAAATCACCGATAGTCGATTTATCAGATGCTTGCGACATGTAATACTCTCTATGACCTATTCAACTTAGGTTAACAACAACAAAATGGCCGCGCATTATAACGTTATCTGGAAAAAATGACGACTGTTGCCATAGCCGCCAACCAAGGCGAGTATCAACAGAGCTCAATAATCGTGCTTCCTAATTTTTGCTTCACCGTGATAAACTGCCAACTATGAACACATTAGATACTCAGCGTTTAGTCAATAAAGCGCAAAAATTATGCGAGCAACGTGGGGCGCGGTTAACACCAGCGCGCCGCGAGGTGTTTGAAATATTAGCTGAACAAGAAGGCGCGATCGGCGCTTACGACTTGCTCGATAAGCTAAAAGCTGCGGTTCCTAATGCCAAACCCCCTACCATTTATCGCGCACTAGATTTTCTGCAAGAACAAGGTTTTGTGCATAAAATAACCTCATCGAATAGTTATGTACTGTGCAGTCACTTTGATCATCAGCACCCAGTACAAATGCTTATTTGTGTTCAGTGCGGTTCGGTACAGGAAATTCAATCAGATGGGGTTTATGACGCTCTGCATAAACAAGCAGAAAGCCAAGGGTTTCATGTGGCGTCACAGACCATTGAAGCGCATGGTCTGTGTAAAGACTGTCATTAATAATCGGGCCCGTCTGGTAAGTCAATTTTAGCCAAGTTATCAAACTTCGAATAATGCCCTTGGAATTTAAGTTTAACGCTACCGATAGGGCCGTTACGCTGCTTACCGATAATGACTTCTGCCACACCTTTTTCTTCGGTTTCTGGGTGATAAACTTCATCGCGATAAATAAACATAATCACGTCGGCGTCTTGCTCTATTGAGCCCGATTCACGTAAGTCTGAGTTTACCGGGCGCTTATTGGTGCGCTGCTCAAGTGAACGGTTAAGCTGCGATAATGCAACCACTGGTACTTCAAGCTCCTTCGCTAACGCTTTAAGCGAGCGCGAAATCTCGGCGATTTCCAAGGTTCGATTCTCTGCCATGCCAGGCACCGTCATCAACTGAAGATAATCGACCATAATCATCGACAACCCACCACTCTCACGATAAACCCGCCGCGCACGTGAACGTACTTCGGTTGGGGTTAACCCCGACGAATCGTCGATAAAGATATTGTTCTTATCTTTTAGAATATTGATCGTCGATGCAATACGCGACCATTCGTCTTCCTCAAGGCGCCCAGTACGAATACGCGTTTGGTCAACATGACTTAACGACGCCAACATACGCATCATGATTTGTTCAGACGGCATCTCAAGACTAAATACCAGTACAGGCTTGTCTTTGCGCATAGCCACGTTTTCACATAGGTTCATGGCAAAGGTGGTTTTACCCATCGATGGCCGCGCAGCAACGATAATCAAGTCTGAGGGCTGCAAGCCTGCTGTCATTTGATCAAGATCTAAGAAGCCGGTTGAAGCACCGGTGATACCGTTATGATTCTTGTTACGGCTGAGCTCATCAATACGGTCGATGGTTTTTTGCAAAATAGGAGAAATTGGCTGCGGCCCTTCATTGGCGCTAGTGCGCTTTTCGGCAATCTGAAAAACTTTGCTTTCTGCAATGTCTAGCAGCTCACTGGAGGTTCGGTTTTGGGTGTCAAAACCTGACTCCGCAATTTCGTTGGCAGCAGCGATCATTTCGCGCAGAATTGCCCGCTCGCGCACTATTTGTGCATAAGCTCGAATATTCGCGGCACTGGGGGTGTTTTTTGCAATTTCACCAAGGTAGGCAAATCCGCCAACGTCTTGCAGTTCACCAGAAGCTTCAAGAACTTCCGACACCGTTACCAAGTCTATTGGCTGCGTGCGCTCTGACAAGTGATGCATAGCACGGAAGATTAACCGATGCCCGCGATGATAAAAGTCATCGGCAATCAACTCGCCTGCAATAGTATCCCATGCCTGATTATCGAGCATGAGGCCACCTAACACCGACTGCTCTGCTTCAATCGAATGTGGGGGTGTTTTTATCGCATCAAGTTTGGCGTCTTTAGGTTTTTGCTGTCCTTGCCATGCTTGCTTGGTCGTGCGCTTTTCTGCCATGAATGTCTCAGTGAGTAAATATCAAATAACCATGCGAGACTATACAAAATCATAGGGCACGAAGAAAGCAAATCAGCATAAATTTGCTGATTTGCTTGTTAAGGTCATACGGTCGCCGAGGTTTAGGCCCGTTATTTTTCCAATACAATACTGCCGCTTACGCTGCGAAAACTCATAGAACTATTACGTTCACCTAGCTCCAACTTCAAGCTTTGGCCAAGCCCAAACTTACCTTCTTCGGCTTGCACTTGGTTCAGACGGTTCACAATATCGCCGCCCGCGCTTGCACGTGCGTCTATGTCAGCATGAATAGCACCGCGCAATTTCATCGTGGTATTGCCGCTTACGGTTTCCACGTTAACTCGGGCCCGTTCATTAAGCGCTGTCGTGACTTCAACATCACCGCTAACATTATTAATATGCAATGAATCAACGCTTGCAAGATTTAGTTGGATGTCGCCAGACACGGCTTCAGCACGCACCACTCGCGCATTGGTATTAGCTTTTACGTCACCACTGACTGACGCATAAGTTGCACGCGAACTATCACTGCCTTGGTCTTCAACATCACCACTAACACTTTGTAAGGTCAGTTCGCCGGCTAAGTCACGGCCTTCAATATCACCACTAACCGTTTCTAAGTTAGCACCGCCAGTTAATCGGGTCGCCGTAATGTCGCCGCTAACGCTGCTCACCACAACACTGCCGGTAAACGCGCTGACACTAAAGTCAGCAGAGACGCTTTGCGCCTCAACACGGGCGGTGTTTGGTAGGCTAATTTTTAAATCGTTACCGTCGTTATTACTGAAGTTACCGCGTTTGGGCATTTTGACGTGAATAGTTAACGTATTGCCATTCAGCTCAAAAATAAAGTCTTCAGCATTCTCATCAATGGTACCAACAACCTTAGCCACATTCGCATTCGTTCCTTGTACGTCAACTTTACCGCGCATGGTGTCAATAACCACGCGAGTATTGGCTGGTACATCAAGCTGCTTATTAACTTGCTCGCCCTTGGCAAAAACCAAATTCGGTACCAGTAATAAGGTGCTGGCGATCGCCAATTGGGTTAATTTATTCATGAGTAAACTCCTCAGTTGTACTTTATTTGGCTTTAATTAGCTTTATTTAGCTTTATTTAATTAGGCCTGCTGATAAGTGCGCGGCTGTATATACATGGTCTTCAATAATTCAAGTTCCTGTTGATGTAACCACTGCAGGAACTTCCATAGCTCTGAATTGTTTGGTTCTTGTTGCAGCTGTTGAGTGACTTTCATTGCCGCCTCGCGTAGTTGCTGCAGCTCACTTTCCAATTCGTTAAATGTTGGTGTTAAACCGGCATCTTGGTAATTGGTTAGTAACAATTCCCGCTGCTTTTGGTGCTGTTCGGTGACCATGGTAAGCAGGTTCATGTGGGCTTGCTCTGAGTTAGTGCCAACTTCCGGTTTTTGCATGGTATAAGTGCCCATAAACACACCAACAGCCACAAAAACAGACGCCGCAATACCCGTGGCCCAGCGCCAACGATGATTTGGTTGTAGCTGCGAACGCAGTTGCTGACGGCTAATGCTCGCTTCAATGCCACGCCATAGGTCTTTGGGAGGCGCTACTTCGCCACCATGCTGCATGGTCTCATCAATCAACGAATCTAATGCTTTGCTTGCACTATTATTAGGCGTTGTCATCGCTTAACCACTCCTCTAATAACGTTCTGGCGCGGTGCACCTGCGCTTTACTTGTACCGACGGCTATACCTAGTTCTTCAGCGACGTCTTCATGGCGCATTCCCTCTAGGCAATGCAGCACAAACACCCAACGCATTTGCAGGGGCAGCCGCTGAATCAGTCCATCAAGGCGCCCCAAATCTGGGCAGTCACTGTGCACCAACTGCTGCTCGAGGTTAGCTTGTTCATCGCCGGCCAACTGCAACTGTTGAATTCGGCGGTTTTGTTTACGCAGCTCGGTTATTGCAACGCGCGTGGCCACGGTATGTAACCAGGTACTGAATTTACTTTCAGCGCGAAAGCTGGATAAATGTTTCCAGAGCTGAATAAACACCTCTTGGGTTACATCATTCGCCGTATCAAAATCGCCGGCTAGGCGTATCACTAAGCCATAAACGCGCCGATGATGTCGGTCATAAATTTTTCGAAACGCATTTAAGTCGCCCTGCCCTGCTTGTTGCGCAAGTTTTACGTCTGGGTCATCAAAATACGCTGTTGTTAGAATTTGAGCTGTCACTGGCATTCCTATCTTGGCATTTTGTACAGCGATTATTGTTCAGTTACTAAGTATGTCGCACGCAACTACGGCAAGGTTTACAGCGCGTCATAAAAAATCCAAAAAAAAAGCTGCCCAAATGGACAGCTTTTTTGATTGGCTTGCAGCGACTAAATTAGTCAGCAGCAACAACTTGCAATTTAACCGTTGCAAATACGTCTGAGTGCAAGTGCAACTCGATGTCGTATTCGCCAACTTCACGCAAGGTACCGTTTGGTAACAATACTTCGGCTTTAACCACTTCAACGCCAGCTGCAGTAATTGCATCAGCGATGTCACGCGTACCGATTGAACCAAACAATTTACCTTCGTCACCAGCTTTAGAGCCGATAACTACTGGGTCAAGTGCATTAATTTTTTCTGCACGAGCTTGCGCAGCTGCTAACTCTTCAGCCAATTTAGCTTCAAGTTCAGCACGACGCTCTTCAAATACTTTAATGTTCGCTTCGGTTGCAGGAACTGCTTTACCTTGTGGGAACAAAAAGTTACGTGCATAGCCAGACTTAACTGAAACTTGGTCACCCAAGCTACCTAAGTTGGCGATTTTGTCTAATAGAATGATTTCCATTGTCCGCTACCTCTGAGTTTCTGAGATCGTTCCGATGCCGGCTTACTGATGTGAATCAGTGTAAGGCAGCAACGATAAGTAACGTGCACGTTTGATGGCACGCGCCAATTGACGCTGGTACTTCGCTGAAGTGCCAGTGATACGGCTAGGAACGATTTTGCCACTCTCAGTGATGTAGTTTTTCAGAGTAGCGATATCTTTATAATCAATTTCTTTAACGCCTTCAGCCTTAAAACGGCAGAATTTACGGCGACGGAAAAAACGAGCCATGATGGTCTCCTCAAATCTTCACAAGTTGCTGGGCATGTAGTACCAATTTGCCAATACCGTTTTTATCTTCTATTCGATTCAAAAAACCGCTGACATGGACTGCAGTTCCAACGTTTAATTCTTTGGCCCACTGTGTTGCAGCCTCACCGCTTAAAACAACCACTATGCGAACATAGCTGCGGCGTGGTAATCCGGCTTCAATTTGTTCTGACAAATGCTCAAGAACAAAGCGTAAATGGCTAATGCCAGCCGGGCTGTGCGTCAATTGTGGCGGTTTAATCACCGCACCGCTGACTTGATATAAATTCTGCACAGGCTCCACAGTAGTAGACTCAACGGATTGGCTTACGCCGCTTCGTTGTCGTCTTGCTCTTCGTTGCGGCTATCAGCTTTACGTGGCTCATCTTTCTTGCTCAATACAGAAGCTTCAGTTTCAGCTTCTTTCTTGCGCATGATCATGTTGCGTAAAACCGCGTCGTTGTATCGGAAAGCTGTTTCTAGCTCGTCTACAACTTCAGCAGTCGCTTCGATGTTCATCAACACGTAGTGTGCTTTGTGCAACTTGTTGATTGGGTATGCCAATTGACGACGGCCCCAGTCTTCCAAACGATGAATGGTACCGTTACCTGCTTTGATGGTCTCGCTGTAACGCTCGATCATGCCAGGTACTTGCTCGCTCTGGTCTGGATGGACCATGAATACGATTTCATAATGACGCATTTCTGCTCCTTATGGTTCATAGCTACCAACTGGCTCAGTCACACCCTTAGCAGCAAGGAACGCTTTTTTAAATGAATTAAATACTTCAGACTGATTTAAGCGGCGGGATTTTATCCTATAACGCCCGCAATCACAAGCTTGATTGCGTTTTATGACCGTTTTCCACAAGCTGGATAAGAATTTTGACATATTGCTCAGGTAAAGCTGCGTAACTATCCGCCGGACCTTGCACTTTAAAGCGCTGCACAGAACCTTCTGTGGTATTGCTTGCCGGCGCTTCAAGCTCCCCATTAAGCACTAACATGGCTGCGCTAGAGACCTGTACAGTAAGCTGCCATGCTCGCGGCTCTGGTGTTTCGGATAGGCGCCATTCATGGCGTTGCTCTATACGTTGCTGAATATCAAAGGCAACATCTTCAAGATGCCCTTTTTTGCCGGCCTCGCCTGCAGCATCAATGGTATAAGTCACATGCAAAAATGGCTTATTTGAACGTTGCTCAGGGTCAAGATCACCCGTTGGCAACCACGCCAAAGCCAACATGACAATAACTAAAGCCGCAATAAATAGCGGCTTCCAACTGCGTTTAGCTGTCATGACGTTGCCGAACCACTTCGTACAAAGTGACACCCGTTGCGACCGACACATTCAAACTACTCACAGTGCCTAGCAATGGAATTTTAATCAGTTCATCGCAGGTTTCACGAGTTAACCGGCGCATGCCATCACCTTCAGCGCCCATCACAATGGCCACGGGCCCAGTGTAGTCAACTTCGTATAAGTTCTTGGTCGCCTCACCCGCTGTACCAACCACCCAAACCTGATTATCTTGTAGCTGCCGTAAGGTGCGTGCCAAGTTTGTTACTTGCACAAATGGTACGGCTTCTGCAGCACCACTAGCCACTTTGCGAACCGTTGGATTAATTGACGCTGATTTGTCTTTAGGAACAATCACGGCAGTAACACCAGTGGCGTCTGCGGTGCGTAAACAGGCCCCTAGGTTGTGCGGGTCAGTTACTCCGTCAAGCACCAAAAACAGCGCTTTTTTGCCGGCTTTTTCACACAGTGCGTCGAGATCATTTTCGGTTAATTGTGGAGCCTCAAGCGCCGTAATAACAACACCTTGATGATTACCGCCCTCGGCTTTTTTATCTAACGTGGTTTTCGGCACAAACTGTACCCGCATACCCAACTTTTGTGCTTGGCTAACTAACTCTTGTAATGGTTTGTCTTGACGCTCGCGCGTGGCAAACACTTCGACCAAGCGCTCAGGGTGCTGACTCAAAACCGAACGCACCGAGTGCATACCGAAAATAGTGACTTTTTTGCTCATGTAACAACAACTCTCAAGAATGAATACTTACGACCGTTTTTGGCCTTTCGCTTTTTGCGCCTTCGGCTTTTTGCCTTTACGGGCCGACTCTTTGGCTTTACGCTTCGACTTAATACGCGCTTTGGTGGCCTGTTTTTTCTGTTTTTTACTTGCCGGTTGTTCGGCCTTGGCAAACTTTTTGCCTTTCGCCAGCATACGATCTTGGCCGGTTGGGCTTTCTGCCGACAGTAAATCTAAGTCAATTTTGCGATCGTCTAAATTCACTGATTTCACGCGAATGCGTACTTTATCACCTAACCGATAGACTCGCCGTGAATTTTCGCCAATCAATAACTGCCGTTCACCATCAAACTGATAGTAGTCGTTATCAAGGTTACTAATGTGCACCAAGCCATCAATTTGCATGTCATCAATGCGCACAAATAAGCCAAAATTCGTTACGGCAGCAATTACGCCGGAGAATTCAGAGCCCACGTGGTCTCGCATGTACTCGCATTTCAGCCATTCATCTACTTGGCGCGTGGCGTCATCTGCACGGCGCTCGGTCATGGAACAGTGCGCGCCCAGCTCATCAAGCTGCTCGTCTGGGTACATCCAAGCCCCTTCAAGTGCCGGCGACGGCCCTTGTTGTTTTTTCAGCAAGGATTTAATGGCGCGATGCAAAATAAGATCAGGGTAGCGACGAATAGGTGAGGTAAAGTGCGAGTATTCATCTAGCGCCAAACCGAAGTGACCTGCGTTGTCAGGGCTATAAACAGCTTGTTGCATAGACCGTAACAACATAGTCTGAATCAGCTCGGCATCCGGCCGCTCAGCGACTTGCGCTAGAACGTCACTATAATCATGTGGGCTAGGATCATCACCACCTTTCATGGTAATGCCAAGCTCAGCTAAAAAACTGCGGAATGACGTTAAGCGTTCGGTTGCCGGTGGCTCATGAATTCGGAACAACGCCCCCGCTTCTTCATGGCTTTCAATAAGCCGAGCAGTGGCAACGTTAGCCATGATCATGCATTCTTCAATAATGGTATGAGCAACGTTACGACGCACCGGCTCAATCGACTCAATTTTACGCTGGGCGTTAAAAATAAAGCGCGTTTCGGTGGTCTCAAATTCAATGGCTGCTCGTTGTTGACGAGCCTTCTTCAGAATTTTGTACAACCCATGCAGGTTCTCAATATTTCCCATTACATGCTCGTAATCTTTGCGCAGCTTGGCGTCGCCGTCCAAAATGGCGGCCACTTTGGTATAGGTTAAGCGTGCATGTGAGTTCATGACGGCAGGATAAAACTCAGAACCCGTTAACTTACCTTTGTTGTTAATGGTCATTTCGGCCACCATACACAAACGGTCTACGTCAGGGTTCAATGAGCACAAGCCATTACTCAACTTTTCCGGAAGCATCGGCACCACAAAGTTCGGGAAATACACGGAATTACCGCGCTCAAGAGCATCTTTATCTAATGCGGTATTTGGTCGTACGTAATAGCTCACATCAGCAATGGCTACCCACAAGCGCCAACCATCACCGTGTGGTTCAGCACAAACGGCATCGTCAAAGTCACGGGAATCATCACCGTCAATGGTGATCAGCGGCAGTTTACGTAAGTCGGTACGACCTTCGTAAGCCTCTGCGGGCACCGTTTCACCATATCGTGCTAACTCTTGCTCAACCGCGGCCGACCACTGAGTTGGAATGTCATGTTCACGAATCGCTATTTCAATTTCCATGCCTGGCGCCATGTGCTCACCAAGTACTTTGGTGACCGTGCCAATAGGGCTACTACGCCGCGTTGGTCTCTGCGTTACTTCAACCACGACAATTTGCCCATGTCGCGCGCCATTCGTTTGCCCTTCTGGTATTAATATATCCTGGCAAATACGGCTGTCATCTGGCACCACAATCCCAATGTTATGCTCAACAAAATAGCGCCCGACGATATCGCCTTTACGCGGTTCTATAACCCGAACAATACGGCCCTCTTTGCGGCCTTTGCTGTCTGTACCCTGTTGTTGCACCAGCACTTTGTCACCATGCAACACATTGTACATTTGATGATGCGGAATAAATAAATCGGCGCCGCCTTCATCGGGTCGACAAAAACCGAAGCCATCACGGTGACCAATCATGCGCCCTTTAATCAGGCTCATTCGCTCTGGCAACCCATACGCATTGGCTTTGGTGTAGATAAGTTGGCCGTCGCGTTCCATAGCACGTAAACGGCGTTTCAAACCAACCTGCTGGCGTTCATCGGTTAGTTTGAATTTTTCAACTAGTTCATCAAAACTAGTTGGTTTTAAGCGCGCTTCAACGGCGGCAAGTAAATCGTCGCGTGAAGGGATTTCAACCTCGTATTCGGGTTGTTCTGATGTTGACGAATCGTCGTGTTTTGTCATATTTCCTCAATAGTTAACTACTGCAAAACTGCAAGCAGTCGAATGCCTATAGCATAACAGATAATTGCCTTTAGCGCTGTTGTTTTGCGAAGCTAGAACGCGCGAAACCCTGTTGCAGTTCAGGCCGGCTCACACTGTCAATAAACCATCGGTGCGCATATGAATGGGCGCCGGTGTAAGGGTCAATTGACGGTGGAACAGCAATATTAAAACGGCTAAAGCCATCACTGAAACGATGCTCAGGAACCCCCACAGCTAAGCTTGATGTTACATAAAAATCAACCGGTACCTGTTCAGCTAGTTTGGCAATATCGTTCGCCACCGGTAAGGGTGTATCTAACATGGTCACGCGCATATTTTCCGGCGCCAGCCCCAATTCTTTAAGCACTAACGCCGCGTGCAACACCACAAAACCGCCAGCACTGTGGCCAATTAAGTGTAACGGTTGCTGACGACTTAATTGCCCTTGGCGATATTCTCTAGCGAGTTTAAAACCAACTAATTCGCCAACTCGCTCTCCTTGCGGTCGAATCATTGATAAATCGTTAAGCATGCTTTGAGCGTCTTTTGGCAAGCCCATGGCATCAAGCATTTTATTTTCAAGCGTGGTCACTGGTGCTGCTGATGGCCTTGCCGCCTCACGCCAATTCACCAACACAATTTCTGCCGGTTGCGCAGCTTGCTGGTGTATCGCCTGCTGCAAACGTGTCATCCAGTGAATTGTGGTCAGCTCGTCACCTTCCATCTGTTGCGGAATATCTCGTTGCACACCGTCGCGCAGACCATGCGCAATAACGATGAGCCCGCTTTGCTGTGCCACAGCGGTGGGTTGCCACAACGTGTACGTCTGATTATTGGCAATCAATAACTCGCCCTCATTACTATTTAGTTTGGCAACAAGGTTGGGATCTTGCGGAGCTTTGTTGTAATGAATTAACGCCGTGGTGACGACTATAGAAACCGCCACCACTATTACGCGGCCAAATAGTACACGCCCCACAAATCCTGCTGATATGGCTAAAATATGGGATGTTTTATCGAAGACATTCGCCGGCTTTGCGCTAACTAATGCTAATTCTCGCTGATCAATATTCGTGGTTTTCGTGCGGTAATACGGTTGATTGTGTTCAGTTTGATAATACCATTCGCTGACTTCGCTCAGCAGGCTTACCTCTGTCTGATAAACCACCTCACGCAGCTCAGCTGCTGTTGCCGCATGCGTCAAACGCTCATTTTGCGCCTCAAGAAATTCAATTTGCTGGGCATAACGCCCAACACGACGGTCTAGGTCTAAATAATTTCCGCGCAGCTGCATTAAAATGGCAATGAGTGGTAGCAATGCACCAATAAACGCCAGCACATAATCAGAGCCCGACCAAAGCAGCCACGAATTGGAATTATCTCTAAGCGCAATGATTAACCCCATAACCGCCAAAAACAGTGCGGCATCCACACACAAGGTGACTGTTTTACTTAAACGATCACGCTGCTGCTGGGCTAACCGACGCTTTTGTCGGTAATAGTTCAACTGGTCTAGCACTCGGTGCTGCAGGTAATCTTCTGCGTTTGGTGCGGTATTCGCTGCAGTGCTATCCTTATGAGCGCGTGAATTGGCGCTAAGCTGGGCGGCTATACTAGCAAGGCTAGGGGCACTTGCTAAGGCGCGCTGCGTAATACTCAAGTCAATCGCCTGCGTTGCTAAACCTGAGCGCGCTATTTCAGCGACCACGCGAGCGCGCGCCCAGTTGTGTTGCATGCCACGCCAACGCGCCCACCACAACACAGCTACCAGCAAAACGGCGCAAACCGCACTGAAGTAGCCAACGTAACTCACATTCACACCACTGCGCGTAATCAATAGCCACAGCAACGGCGCCATAACCGCCAAGCCTTGCACGATGAGAATATAACCGTACATGCGCCGTGTATTGGGTGCCAAGCGGTTTGCTAATGCCTCGGCTTTCATTAACACTTCGGCATAGCCATCGGCAGGGCCAATATCCAGCGTTTTAAGTAGTGATGATAACCACTGTGGAACCATTATATGCACCCCCGCTGCTGCTTCTGTTGCTCCGTTAGAGCTGGCAGATAATACTGCGCACGCTGTTCATTCGTTAGACAGCGCTTACCGAGCGGTAAAAACTGACGCGCTTGCTCAACAGTAATCGATAGCCACGCTGGATAGCGTTGATAATGCTCTATATCAAGCACTTTTACCCATTCTCTGCGGTTTATATCGAACGCAACATCCATGCTATTTTCAAGTGCTGCTGACTGTTGAACTAAAGCTTTATTTGACATCCACCATGCCTGCCACCGGTATCCAATAATAACCAGTAGGTCTTCAGTTGAGTATTCCCGCACCGAAGGTAAATACCCATTGAATGAGGTCACTTGTGTGATTTGTTGAGTCGCAACATCGAGCCAAATCAATTCATCGCTTGAAGCCTGCACGAGCACTTCGGCACCCTCTTTTATCGGTAGCAACGCTTCATAGTCGCGTCCATTCGCGAATCGCCAAAATGGTTCACTCTGGTTTGCTCGCCAGAACGTCAGCTGGTTGTTTTCTCGTATTACAATCACTTTCGGCTGTGGTAGCCAGACCGCTTCACCAGCAACCGGAACTTCAAGCTCGACGCGATCACTGGTCAGGTTATACACCCACGTTTTATTGTCTTCCGCTCGAACAATTAGCATGTTGCCATCGTTGGAAATGTTTAATTCGTCAATTTCATAGCGAGAATTAGCCGGCAGTTTCACTTCACTAATAGTGGTGTTATTTTTCCAGTCAAACACACGTGCATATACACCCTGTTCTAAGTCGGCGAATTCGACAGCTCGTTGCTGGTGATTTCCCCCCACACCTGAAGCTAAACTTGTGGCCGAAATTGGCAACGATTTATTATCACCTCGCTGCAATTTAAACCATAAATCCCGTTGGCAGTGCACTACCGCACTGGTCTCATCACTGGAATAGACAATATGAGGGTCGCGCAGATAAGTTTTGCAAGGTATCGTGACTTCGCTTTCGAGTGCATTCGTTTGGGTATTTAACCACGCCAGCTTTTTTTTGTTTTGATCTAGCACCAGTAGCCATTGACCAGAAGGGCTTAACGAGTTTCTACTTGCTTGATAAGGCGCTGGTATTGCTGTTGTTACAACAGGCGCCGTTAGGTTATATAATTCAATTTGCTGGCTACCAACATCCCAAGTTAAAAACTGCTTTTGCTGCATATTAAATGCTATTTTTTCCGCATTGGGTGCGGTAAATGAAAATCGCTTCTTCCCAGTTTCTTCATCCCAAACGAAAACTTCACTGCCTGCTACTGAATAAACCGTATTTTCAGTACCTAGATGCACCTCCTTCGGGCCAAAACCATGGGCAATCGGCACGTATTTCTTGGTGTTTAAATTAACGACAACGGGTGAATTACCTAGCGAATTTAGGGCGTCGGCGTCTTTGTTTCCAGACTCAATTTTCCGCCCTGTGGGTAACATTAACGCACGCTCGCCGTCACTATGAATGGTCATATGATAACCTTCGGCAAAGCCTGACTCTTCGCTGGTTAGAGCATAACTGTGGGTGCCTAAACTGCTATATACCATGATCACGTCATTATTTAATGGGTTGAATTTCGGTACGCGAATAACCCCCGCATACAGGTCCTCTTCCGTGGCCACAACTCGGCGTAGTTCACCTGTTTCGGCATCAAACACATGCACATCAAGACCAAATAAATTTGCCGTGGCAATGTACTTGTCATTATCCGAAATAATGAGTCGGTTAGCTGACTCAACCTGCTCGGTCTCCATAATCAAGATCGGGTCGTTCACTCGATATTTTTCAATAACGCCTGGGTATCTCAAGGCAAAGACATGATTTTCTGCGGCATCAAATTGCACCGCATCGGCCCAGCCTCGCATGGCAATATCATTTATTTTTTCAAATGAGGCACTGCTCCAAATCGTTAACCGTGAGTCGCGCCCTTGTAGGGCAATAAATTGCCCCTGCGGGCTGACAGAAATATCGCTGATACGAGCTTCATGATTAAGCTGCTCAACTACCTGTGCCGTTTCTAAGTTGAGTATATCAACGAGGCCATTTTCATAGCCGACCGCAATATAGAGACTGTTCGGTATAAAAACGACTCGTTTAACCGCTTGTGGCGCTCGCCAACTTAACAATTTATTGTTTTGCTGCATGGCTATACGTACACCCGACAACTCGTCAACTAGCGGGCGATCGCCGCCGTATAAGCCTGGCATGGCGTTTAACCCTAATAGAATTGCGTCATCATAATTTCCTTGCTGCGCTTGTTGTTGCGATTGATTCAATAAAAAGCGACTTTGACTCACCAACGCAACGTCGCGCTGCTGTTCCGCCACTTGTTGCTGCATATAAGCCCATATACCGGCGGTAATGGCCATGAGAGCCAATACCCCAACTACCGCCAGCCATTGCCGCAACCGTTTGGCTCGCTGTTTTGCAAGCGCCAATTGGTAGGCCTTATCGCGTTGTGTTAATTCACCTAATGGCACCCCTAAAATGCCCGCGATAATTTTTAGCAACATCAGGTTTTGTTGCTCGCCATAACGCTTAACCAAGTTATCAATGTCTTGTGGAGCCAGTTTTCCATCGGCCTTTAACTGCTGTCGATACGCGGCCTGACTGGTCCATGCTTGCTGCGGTTGGCCGTCATGAAAAACCCGAAAATCAGCCGCTATGGGCTCAGCACGTTGCTCGGTACGGTTTCCATCTTCGTCATAGCGAAACTGTAACGGCTCGGGAAAGCACTCTTGCTCAGCCGAAAATCCTAGCTTATGTTTACTGGTATCCCAGCTAACATTGGGCTCACCATCAATAATCATCGCAATAATGCGGTCGGAGTGCCCAAGGCGTTTAAAGTAGTCAATTTCATCAGCCACATAAGTGGATGCAACAGCATTTGGTGAACACACGACAACAAGTAAGCGTGACGCTTTCAGTGCGTTGGCAATTGAATTTCCGAGGTCAGCATCGGCCGGTAGCTCATCTTCATCGCGAAATATTGGAAAAATACGTTCGGGAATTTCTTCTCCACGGCTATTCTTTTTGCCCACTAGCTCATCAGGAACTTGGTAGGTTTCAATGGCTTGATGCAACCAGGTAGCCCAGTGCCGCCCTTCGAGCGTATTGTCAGCATGCCGGTAAGAAATAAAAGCTTGGTAGGTGCGTTCTGGTGTTGACGATGAAGACAAGATTAAGGTCCCTGTGTGTTGTTATACACAAGGTTATAGCTTTCAAAGTGGTGTTTTGTAAAGAAATGGTGCCTAGGGTCGGACTCGAACCGACACGGGTTTTGTAAATGGCGCAAAAAGTACGGCGGTATGGAAGCGCCAGATGCGCGCCGCTTAAAAGAGCTTGAAAAAGAAAACCGCCGGCTTAAGCCGATGTATGCAGAGCTGAGCCTCAAGTCACAGATGCAAGAAGACATTATAAAAAAGCTCTAGCACCTGTGGCAGAACGAAAAATCTGGGCACGCGAGTTGCAGGTGCAGTATAAGGCAAGCGTTGTAAAGTACTGTGATGTGGTTGGCATCAGTCGAACCGCCTACTATTACGAGCCGAAGCTGACCGATGATGATGAAATCATTGATGTTTTGAATGCTTTAGTCGAAAGGCATCATCGATGGGGCTTCCCGAAGTGCTTCAAACGCATTCGTAAGCTAGGCCACCGCTGGAATCACAAGCGTGTTTATCGCGTTTATACTGAGCTAAAACTGAACCTGCGACGCAAAGGTAAAAAGCAACTACCCAATCGCAATCCAGAGCCGCTAGCTGAATGGCACGGCTACCCTGAAAAAATTCGGGTTGATAATGGCAGCGAATTTACCGCCGACGTCTTCGTGAACTGGGCAAAAGCGCACGACATTATGATTGATTACATCAAGCCGGGCTGCCCATACCAGAACGCATATATTGAGCGGTTCAACCGAACTTATCGTGACGATGTACTCGATTGCTACATCTTCAACAACCTGAACGAAGGGAAGCAAATAACCGAAGACTGGATTGAGCTATACAACAACGAAAGACCGCACGATTCACTCAATGATATGACGCCGTTTGAGTACCGAAATGCGGCATAAATATTCTACGAGATGACTGTGTTATAAATGGGGTATTTACAGCGAGTTTGCTGAAGAGCTTTGTCTGCTTTGGTAACAAAAAGCCCCGCCGACACCAAGCTACTGGTGAGGGAGGGCTTTGGATTCAACTTGATTTATTTATATCTGCTAGTTTGCACGCTTAAATAGGAAATTGATACCAAGTAGGGGGATAAATGTAGCGAAAGCTAGATATTTGAAATCCCCTTGCAACAATCCACCTGCATAAACAAAAATGAACAGCGCCCCCCACAAAAGTACAACTTTTACGCTAGATTTGGAATCATCTCCAGTATTTGCACTCGCTTTTTTTAACAATCCAAAGCAGAAAAACGGATACAAGATTGATTTTGCAATTAGTACCAATTGCGACGAGGCGTCACTATTTTTCAAAAAATTTTTGTAAAAATAGTACATGTTATACACCCCAGCCGAAAAGAACGAGAAAATCACTAATCTTGCAGGGGCTTCAGTATAAAAATTTAAAGTTTCTTTATTTTTGATAGTCATACATTACTCAAAAGTTTTCTTCGTTTTGTCTACTGCCTGTTTGACAGCGTCGGAAGTTACTGCTCCTTTAAACTCAACACCTACCGAGGCAGCCAAGCCGACTTTTCCTTTGGGCTCGTCAAAGCTAGCTTGGCTTTTAACATCTCCATTAAGGGTGTTTTCCGACATTACTTCTCCTCCATAGGAAATCGCACCAACAGTTACATCAGCAGTCACCGAAATTTCGGATTTAGAAGAGTCTTGGGCAATTTCACCACTCTGCTCAACAGTCAAACTAGGCTTTACTCCAACCCCGACTCCTAGCCTAGGCCCAGCCGTATATGCCGCACCAACCTCTAAGGTTTCAGTGTCAAAACTTACCGAAAAACCGACTCTGGCTCCAGCAAATAACATTGCTTCACCGGTTAATCCCAAGGATATTTTTTCGTCACCTGTAGGGTCAGTATACTTATATGGATTGTTTGCTACATATGAATATCGATTGAAAGTGTCAATTTCACCTGTAAATCCAACCGGATCATTCGAATAAAAACGCCCGATAACTGGATCATAGTATCGAGCCTGCATATAGCTTAACGCTAAGTCAGCATCGTATTTATGACCGGTATAGCCGACATCATCGCTTTGTTGCTCAAGCTCTTCGCCAAAGGCTTTGTAATGCGATAAACGAACCCGTTGCCCCGCGCTATTGATTTCTGCCATCGGAGAGCCCAAGACATCCGTGTGCACAAAGGTTACATCTGCAGATGCGGCTTCGCCGACAAGCAACATGAATACGGCGAATAATTTGGTGAGGCGTTTCATGTGCAGTCCTTTGCAATGTATTTGAAGATTAGGTGATAGGGAAAGATAGTGCACCACTATTTGGTAAGGCCAAATTTAGTTTGCCACTACATCTACCTGTCTGAAGAAGTTGAACGCGATAGTCAATCTGGGAAGTTAAGCGATGAGTTGTTGGCTCAGGGGCAAACGCTATATGGCAAGAATCCTCAATTCCCCGATTATCTTGAGCGCATCACGCCAGATGGCAAAAAGTCAGTAGGCCAATGGCGCAATGGTGAGTTTATTGAAGAGCTTTGTCTGCTTTGGATTGAAAGCTTTGGCAATCAACAATGATGAAGAGATTCCCTACAACCCTTCAACAAATGTCAATACGAAGAACAAATATATTGAAGGCAAGATCGATACAACTGAATTCAATATATACATCCAAGTGGATTCTTTAGCTCTTGTCTTATTTATTAATGAAATTGTAAAGGTAATTGAAATTGCCATCACCACGGGCAAAATAAAAATCGCTCCAAAATAGCCGATAAATTTTGCCAGCTTGTCTGAAAAGTACATTAGACTCACACAGGCAAGACCAAATACGACTATGACCGAGATAAATCTAGATGTGACTCGTGAAAACATCACCTATCCTCTTCCTTAGGGCGCTCATGAGTAGTTCGCTTATTTCCTAAATCTGGATTTGCACCTTGTGGGTCGAAACTCTTAGGAATCGTTCCTCCAGCCCCTGTTATCAAATTAGTTGTGCCAGTATGACAGTTTCCTTCATTTGGCGTAACAGCACCATCTAGTGATGGAATCGCTGAATAGTCAAGAGGCTCAAGCGTGGTCATATACTCGCCTTGATACAAGACTGCTTGGTCAAATTGCTCTGAAGTCATTCCTTTTGGTGGTTGAATTACCATGGAGTCCGTTACTTTTCCAGTATTCATGGCAGAAACGTCTGATGGGTGGTTCTTTGAAAAGGCATTTTTTCCTCCTTCATTGTGACTGCTAAAAACTGTAGGACTCCCCTTGCCCGTTGAAACTATAGTGAATGTGTGAGAACCAAGTCCGCCTCCCGGCACATTGAGAGGTCTTGAGGCAACAACCACAACCCTTCCTTCAGGATCTACATACTTGTAAGGGTTATTAATTGCATAAGCATACCTGTTAAATCCTTGGATACCTTGAGCACCACCCAAATGCTCAAGAGTTCCCGCTGGATCATTCGAATAGAAACGACCTATGACTGGATCATAGTATCGTGCCTGCATATAGCTTAACGCTAGGTCAGCATCGTATTTATGTCCGGTATAGCCGACATCATCGCTTTGTTGCTCAAGCTCTTCGCCAAAGGCTTTGTAATGCGATAAACGAACCAGTTGCCCCGCGCTATTGGTTTCTGCCATCGGAGAGCCCAAGACATCCGTGTGCACAAAGGTGACATCTGCAGATGCGGCTTCGCCGACAAGCAACATGAATACGGCGAATAATCTGGTGAGGTGTTTCATGTGCAGTCCTTTGCAACGTATTTGAAGATTAGGTGATAGGGATAGATAGTGCACCACTATTAAACCCGTCGTCAATGTTATAAAAATAGAAACCAAATGATTAAGACAATGAAGCGAAAGGGAATGGTATTCCCATTATTGTGAGCCGTACCTTTTATTCTGGGGCACTGTAGCGGTCAAATTAACTAGGAGCGATAGTCACAGATATAAGCACTGGTCTTAAAAAGACGGTATCTAGGTATCTAACATTCACCTGCACATCTTCGGGTGGTTGAGAAATTGAGCTATGAAGCACTTACTTAAATTAACTGTTCTGTTATCAATGTTAGTTTGTCACCTTGCATCTGCTGACGTGACCTTCGTTCACACTGACATCCTCGGTTCTCCTGTGGCGGAAACGAATGCCTCAGGGCAGCTAGTTATGCTTTCACATTACAGAGCACTAGGTGATGAAGTAGAGCAGAAGCGCGATGATGTTGGATATACGGGCCATAAATATGATGCTGACTTAGCGTTAAGCTATATGCAGGCACGATACTATGATCCAGTCATAGGTCGTTTCTATTCGAATGATCCTGTTGGGTGGACTCCTTCTAACCCTGTGATGTCGTTTAACCGATATCTGTATGTTAATAACAATCCATATAAGTACACCGACCCGAATGGCGAATTCTTAGATGCCATTGTTGATATAGGTTTCATAGCATATGACCTTTACGACATGGCTACTAATGGTGTTAATGCAACGAATTCTGCATCATTGGGCGCTAATGTAGCCGGGTTATTTATTCCCGGAGCTACAGGTCTTGGACTTGCAGCTAGAGCTGGTGATAAAGGTGTCGATGCGGCAAATGCATTACGCAGGACCTGCTGTTTTGTAGCTGGAACTCAAGTATTAACTGAAGACGGCTACAAGAACATTGAAGATGTTAAATTAGGTGAAAAACTATGGGCGAAGAATACTGAAACAGGTGAGCAGGAGTGGAAGCCTGTCACTAAAATCTTTGTTGAACCAGATCGTGGTATTTTCGAAATCAAGTTGCGTGGGGAAGATGGCTTTGAGCAAAAAATAGAAGCTACAGACGATCACCCTTTCTACGTTGTTGGGAAAGGTTGGAAGCAGACTATCGAACTAGAAGTTGGAGACTTGATTGAAACTGATGGTCACGGCTCTATGAAGGTTGTTAGAGTTACAGATGAGGAACGTCTCGATTTAACATATAACTTTACTGTTGCTGATTTCCATACTTATTATGTAACGAAGAAAAACGTTCTTGTTCACAATTGCAATAAGTCTAGAAGTTCAAGACCAGACGCTTTGCCAGAAGCAGAAGGAAGGCCGCATTCGATAGTTGAAAAACCCGGTTCGGATGGACAATATACTACTCACAACGGTGATGGAACATTTAAGCAGTACAGAGGTAGCGGTCAAGATCATGGTGGAATTCCAAGGCCAAATGTTAAAGAAAATAAGTTAAATACAAACCCTAAGACGGGTGAAAAATTTCCTAGTAAATCGGAAGTCCGTCCACCGAGAGAAGATGAAATTCCAAAAGGATAGATAATGTGTTTAGCATAGAAGAGTTTAAGTCAGTAAATACAAATGTGAATGTGTTTGATTATATTCATGCCTTATATAGTAATGAAAAAATTGCAGCAGATTTAGTGTTGGCAATTGACTCTATTTTTAGACCAAAGTTTAAAGCAGTTCATGGGATTCTGTTTGTTGAGGAATTATATTCTTCTGAAAAACATGAATCTTTGGAAAATGCTAATAAAAGCAATAGCGAAATTTCATACTGGGTTAATCTAATTGACTTAACATCAGTTTTTGAAGGAGTTGATTTTAAAGTGGTTTTATCCATAGCGGAAAAAATGAAAGCTAGCTGGAACACAGAGCTAAATAGGGGTTATTCTGGGTACAATGTTCAGGCTTCTCTTATAGCAGAAGCGGAACCGGGAGAAATATATTTAACTTTAGAGTTGAAAGAAAAATAAGAGTCTATTTGAATCCAAAGCCTCGTGTAATCCCCCCATTTTAAGCAGCAGTTATTCGTAGAATTAATGAACCGCTTGCGTTAATTGTTTGGGCGGAATGCCTCCGATAGCCGTGTTAGGCCGTTCGTTGTTATAAAGCCAAAGCCACTGAGTAGCAAGTTCTTGTGCATGTTCGACGCTCTCAAATAGGTGTAAATCGAGCCATTCATGCCGCACGGTTCGATTAAATCATTCAACATAGGCATTCTGAGTCGGCTTACCAGGTTGAATGTAGAGCATCGTAATTTGATGTTTTTCAGCCCAGTTAATCAGCTCGCTTGACAAGTATTCTGGTCCGTTGTCGCAGCGAATCGCCGCAGGTTTTCCTCGCCATTCAATAACTTGCTCTAAGGCGCGAATGACTCGAACACTCGGCAGCGACAGGTCGACTTCAATGGTTAATCCTTCGCGGTTGTAATCGTCGATGACGTTAAATGTTCGCAGTGAACGTCCGTCGGCCAAGCTGTCGGACATAAAGTCCATCGACCAGACTTGATTCATTGCGGTTGGCACGCTTAAAGCGTCCGGTTTATCGCGTCGCAGACGACGTTTGGGTTTAATTCGTAAGTTCAGCTCTAGCTCGCGATAAATGCGATAAACGCGCTTGTGGTTCCATGGAAACCCTTTCACGTTACGCAAGTGCAAGAAGCACAAACCAAAACCCCAGCGCTTCTGCGCAGTGGTTAAGCGCAGCAACCAATCAGCAATCACAGCGTTTTCATCGCTGAGTTTGCTTTACAGCTTTCCCTCAAGGGCTTCCTTGCGGATCTCAGCTTTGAGTCGCTCTTCGGCATACATTTTCTTGAGGCGTTTATTTTCGTCCTCAAGCTCTTTGAGACGCTTCATCATCGATGCGTCCATGCCGCCAAACTTGGCGCGCCATTTATAAAATTGAGCTGAGCTCATACCGTGTTCACGGCAAAGCTCTGGTACCGGTATACCGTTCTCGTTTTGTTTCAGAATCGCTAAGATCTGACTGTCTGTGTATCGTGATTTGCGCATAGAAAACTCCTTCGTTTTAGTTTAACGGAATTTTCTACTTATAACTGCTCCGATTTTTCGGGGGGATTACACTCTCTTTATTGACTAAAGAGAGCTTTGTCGGAGGCCAATCCACTTATCAGCTAGACGATGGCTCTTACTCCATTGATGCTGGAGAAAACGATATTCGGGCTATTTATGACCAAGAAAATGCAGAAATAAAGTTCTTCTGCCGTTACCAACGGGATATGAACTTTTACGATAAGAAACTGATGGCTTTTGCCACCAAGCATGGCATCGACACGAAACCTTGCACCGCCTCATCTGAATATTGAACCGCTATGACTTGTCTTGATGTGAGCAAAAAGCAAAGCCCCGCGAGGGCGAGGCTTTGGATTCAAATTTAAGTAAACTGGCCTGAATTCAGATTTACTTACTTTCTGCGCCACCTACTTCTTTAGCGAAAGCAACAGTGCAGAGAAACAAGCCAACCATATGTATCAGACCGACTGGTAAAGTCGATACGGTTAAAAATATTTCATTATCTGCTATTAGATTCGAATGATTTTTAAATAACCAACTAGAGTATGGAATTGCAAACACTCCTGAAGTTAATATTGTTATCAAGCCTATAATGAATAGTTTATGTTTGGCTATATTAGGTACGTAAAATAAAGCAAAAAGCACTGCAATTAACACAGGGATGTTCACGATTATGATTTCAAGTATTATATTCATTTTTGTTCTTCCATTGTTTCTTTTAGTTCTTTATCTTCTTTCTGACGCTCTTGCCTGTCTTCTTGGACGCTATCCCCAACATTTTTCGAGAAAAAGTTAGCGATAATCTCTATAAGCCCGACCTTACCGTTTGGATTTACTGCTTTATTTGTTAGCTCAGAAGCAATGGCACCGTCTATATCATCTTCGACCGGACGGTCATTAGCTAATTCATTCGCAATTTCTACTGCCGTAATCACATTGCCAGCGCGAGTGAAAACCTCAGCACCATCTTTCATACCTCCAAGAATTTTTTCAGCATTCTCAGTCGCACAACTTTCGCCTTTCCCTTTACACGCCTCTTGCTGTGCTTTACCCCACATATAAGCGACATAAGCTTGTTTTCCATCGGGATCTATATACTTATACGGATTGTTATTGGCATAAGCATACCGATTAAAGCTATGGACACCTCTAAACCCAACCGGATCATTAGAATAGAAACGACCGATAACTGGATCATAGTATCGTGCCTGCATATAGCTTAACGCTAAGTCAGCATCGTATTTATGTCCGGTATAGCCGACATCATCGCTTTGTTGCTCAAGTTCTTCGCCATAGGCTTTGTAATGCGATAAACGAACCAGTTGCCCCGCGCTATTGGTTTCTGCCATCGGAGAGCCCAAGACATCCGTGTGCACAAAGGTGACATCTGCAGATGCGGCTTCGCCGACAAGCAACATGAATACGGCGAATAATCTGGTGAGGAGTTTCATGTGCAGTCCTTTGCAACGTATTTGAAGATTAGTTGATAGGGAAAGATAGTTCACCACTACTAAACCCGTCGTCAATGTTATAAAAATAGAAACTGTAGTGGCAAACTAAATTTGGCCACCTAATTAGAGGTGCTATCATGCACCAAGA
>JAAEZG010000014.1 GCA_018222985.1 Gammaproteobacteria bacterium | reverse complement strand
TTTTTCACATTTTTAGGTGTTTTTTTGCCGACTGCTGTTTTTGTGAACGAAGCGCATAAAAAAAGCTCACCGAAGTGAGCTTTTTAGATAAAAAGTAATCAGTTCTTACTTTTTGCCGTTACCTTTACCATTACCATTACCTGGGCCTGTACTACCGCCAGTATCACCGCCGGTATCACCACCAGTGTCTCCACCAGTAGAACCGCCACAGCCATTCGCAGTTAGGTAATCTACCGCGGCTTTAGCTTGTACTAAACCGTGACCATACATTGTGTCGCGACCCGCAGCACCTAAATCTTTCGCGGTTACCGCTAATGCATTACGAATGTCATCATTCGTACAGGTAGTGTGATGTGACCATACTAATGCAGCTACACCAGCAACATGAGGAGTCGCCATTGACGTGCCGTCGAAGTATGCCCAGTCGCTATCAGTAACGCCAACCGTTGTGCTGCTACCCACTTGACCAACTAAAGTAGCGCCATCGGTGTCACTAACACCAACTGCTGGGATTGATGCAACATATTCACCCATAGTACCTAATAGTGCGCCTGGTTCGTTGTTATAAACAACAGCACCAACACCACCGCCAGCTTCACAGGCCTGTACTTTTTCAGCAAATGAAACAACGCCGCGCTCAATCAAGCAAACTTTGCCTGCTGCGTCTTGGCACGTTGAGTCACCTAAACCACAGTTCGCTAATGCACCTGTTGCCTGAGTACGTGCTGTACCTTCCATTGCCAATGCTTCAAACGCCGTACCCGCAACAGTTAGTTCAACTTTCTCGCCAGTTCCGCGTGGAACTGATGACAATACAGAAACACCTGGGCCTGCTAATTCAACCTGATCGGTTTGCTGTGAAAATGCTGCATGCTGTTCAGAAGCATCAACAGCGGCTACAGACACAACCGCATCATAAGAGGCAGGATATGAATGACGAGTATTACCATCGTTACCCGCCGCAGCGATGCTTAAAATACCGGCTGCATTTAACTGGGCAAATGCGCGTTCTTCGGTGCGGTTTGCACGTGAACCACCTAAGCTCATGTTAATCACGTTTGCGCCATAATCAGCACATTGCTCGGCAGCGGCCATTAATGAAGAAGAATATGCCCAACCAGAAGCCGAGAATACTTTCACAATATGTAGATTAACTTGGCCGTTTGGCATCACGCCAACAACACCTTCGCCATTAGATAAAGCTGCGATGGTGCCGGCTACGTGTGTACCGTGACCATTTTCATCGGTATACCAAGTGCCTGTACCAGCATCATTCACACCAGTTACACCAGAAGTTTGCAGATCTGGGTGACCCATATCGTAACCAGAGTCGATGATACAAACCGTACGTGTACCAGCTGCACTGTCAGATACCAAGTCAGCCTGTACCATTTCGATACCGTATGGCTTGCCTGGCTCCCATTGGGTATTCAAAATTTGGCGTTTTTCGTCAGGCGTTACACTAATGACATTTGGGTTGTTCATTAAACCATGAATAGCCGAATGCGGAACTTCAATGGCCATCGCGTTGAAACGCTTGAACTGCTGTTTAACAGTATTGTTTTCTTTGTCGCCGTCTTTGTTGTCTTCTTTACCATCCCAGTGTCCATCAGCATCTTCATGAAGCGCCGCTTCAATTAAATGCTTTGAACCTGGTTTGAATTCAACAATAACACGCTCAAGTGCATCGCCTGCTTTTCCATGAGCTTGTACAGCAGTACTAATTGCTAGTGAGAGTGCTGCTAAAGTTAGCGCACCGACTTTGGTAGCTTTAGACATAGATTTAACCTTTTTTATAGTTTTCTAATTGTTGTTCTTTATTATTTGATTTGTTTTCGCAACGTTATTTTGAAGTCGCGACTCCGCATATTGAAACATTTTGTAACTATGCGCAATGTTATAATGTCAGTTTATTGTAAAGATTTCTCGCGACACCTTGCTGTGGACTTTTTATTCCGCATCGTTACAATGCGCGCTCACTTAATTTAGGAGACGTTATGGCACACCTAACGACGAACCCATCTGACTATCAGCGCCAACTCGATGAAAAGGCTGAGACTTTGACGGCCATGCTCGCTCCTTTTTACAACAACACTGTTGCAGTATTTGCGTCGCCAGAAGAGTATTACCGCATGCGTGCCGAGTTTCGTGTTTGGCATGACGGCGACGACCTGTACTACATTATGTTTGATCCCGAAACTCGGGAAAAAATTCGCATTGACTCATTTCCGGTCGCAAGCGTGTTAATTAATCAACTTATGCCGGCCGTGCTCGACTTTATCCGCTCGCGCCCTGAGCTTCGACAAAAGCTATTTCAAGTCGAGTTTTTAACTAGCACCACCAATGAAGCATTGATCTCAATGCTGTATCACCGTCAGCTTGACGCTGAATGGGAAGCTTCTGCGCAAGAATTACGTCAGTTTTTAAGCCAGTTTGGCAGCATCGATATTGTAGGTAGAGCGCGGAAGCAGAAAATTTGTCTCGATAAAGATTGGATTACCGAGACGTTGACGGTTGCTGGGCGAAATTTTCACTTTCAACAAGTTGAAAATAGTTTTACGCAACCGAATGCCGCGGTGAATCAACATATGATTTCATGGGCGCTGTCGGTAACAGCGAATAACTCGGCAATTAAGGATACCGACTTACTCGAGCTATATTGCGGAAATGGCAATTTCAGTCTGCCGCTTGCGCAGAACTTTCGCCAAGTACTGGCGACGGAAATTAGCAAAACTTCCGTGAATTCTGCGCGCTACAATTGCGAGTTGAATGCAATAGAAAATGCGACCTTGATACGCATGTCAGCTGAAGATTTCAGTGCCGTTATGGCTGGTGAAAAAGAATCACGGCGTGCGGAAGAAGCGAATTTGAGCAGCTTTGATTGTCAAACGGTGCTGGTTGATCCACCACGGGCCGGTTTAGATGACGATACTGTTGAGCTAGTAAGGCAATACGAGACCATTGTTTATATCTCGTGCAATCCAGAAACGTTAGTCGATAACTTAAAGTCTTTGCAACGCACTCATGAAGTTATTCAGGCGGCACTGTTTGATCAGTTCCCGTACACCCACCATATGGAAGCTGGGGTATTACTTAAGCGGAAACTGTAACTGGTTTGATTTGTCGCACTAAACGCAGGTTAATCCAGTGCGCCGCAACA
Organism: Gammaproteobacteria bacterium; assembly: GCA_018222985.1. GTDB lineage: Bacteria > Pseudomonadota > Gammaproteobacteria > Enterobacterales > Alteromonadaceae > Pseudidiomarina. The sequence continues at coordinate 5,203 of JAAEZG010000014.1, read as the reverse complement.
ATTAGGCCCGCGCCAACTAGAATGATAATGGGCTCACCCATTTCGCCTAGGCTATCTTTGTGCCAATACACAAAGCCGCCTAGCAGCAGCATGACAAACGGGTAAAATTTTGCGTGCTTACGAATACCTGCAGATAAGGCGATAATACCAAGCACAATACTCGTACCTAGAATTACGCGTTCAAGCAGTTCTTCGCCTATAAACGACAAGCCGATTAGTGACAGCAGCGGCAGAATTACAGGCAGCAGCAAGCAGTGCAGTGCACACAGCGTGGTCACCCACATTCCTGTTTTATCTATTGAACGTTGTGTCATAACGGTTCCTTACGACCTGATTACAGCGGTTTGTTATAGTATAACATTACTTTATCAGGCGCAAGAAATTGCGAAGGGTAACACTTGCGCGATATCATCTTTTTTTGCCTGCAACATTAGTAAGCGGTCAAAGCCTAACGCAACGCCAGCGCATTCAGGGAAGCCTGATTCTAACGCAGCAATCAAGCGAAAATCAGCTAGGCGTGCAGGTTTGTGGTGTTGCTGGCGTAACACATTATCGTGCTCAAATCGTTGCTGCTGCTGCGACGCGTCTGTCAGTTCTTGATAACCATTAGCCAGTTCAATACCACCGACATAAACTTCAAAACGTTTTGCAACCCGAGTGTCGTGACGACATAACTGCGCCAGAGCAGCTTGGCTAGCTGGGAAGTCATTGATAACTGTAATGCTCTGGGGGCAAAAACTCGGCTCAATAATAACTGACATCGCCAGTTGCAAGAGTGTATCGCGGTCGTTTTCGCGCGCACTCAGTTCGGCGACGTGACTGTGCTGGCTGAGATTTGCTTTAATTTCAGCTAACGTTGCCGTTAGTGGGTCGAGTTGCAAGGTTTGCAAAAAAGCCTGTTGGTAGCTCAATTGGGTTACCGGCAAACTGCCTAGAGTTAGCTGTAATAACGCAATCACTTCATCGATCAATTGCGCCATTGTGTAGCCTACCCGATACCACTCAAGCATTGTAAATTCGGGGTTGTGATGACGCCCCACAAGATCATCCCGAAATACTTTGCCAAGTTGATAGATACTAGTTTGGTGCGCAGCAACTAGCCGCTTCATTGCATATTCAGGGGATGTTTGTAAGAAAAGAGGTCGCTTAGGAAACGCCTGCAGTTCAGTGGTGAGATTTTCCAGATGAAGGTCTGTTACCCCAAACCGGCTTAGTAACGGCGTATCAACTTCTAACACATCGCGCTGGGAAAAAAAATCTCGCACAGCGCGAAGCAATGCAGCTCTTTGTTTTAATGTCGCAAGCGTTGCACTTGGACGCCAATCGTCAGAGAGCTGCATACCTACACTTATTTTTGTACGCGAGACACATATTCGCCAGAGCGCGTGTCTACTTTGACAACTTCGCCGGTTTGTACGAATAACGGAACACGAACAACGGCGCCAGTTGACAAGGTTGCTGGTTTTCCGCCCGTGCCGGCAGTGTCGCCTTTCAAGCCTGGGTCAGTTTCAACAATTTCAAGCTCAACGAAGTTCGGCGGGGTTACCGCAATTGGATTGCCATTCCACAACGTCAATGTACAAACGTCTTGCTCAACTAACCACTTCGTCATGTCGCCTACAGCTTTCGCGTCAGCTGCTAGCTGCTCGAAAGTTTCGTTGTTCATGAAGTGCCAGAACTCGCCATCATTGTACAAATAAGCTAAATCCATATCGATAACGTCGGCACCTTCAACAGAGTCGCCAGACTTAAATGTTTTCTCAACGACTTTACCGCTGATCAATTTACGAATGCGAACACGGTTAAATGCTTGGCCTTTACCAGGTTTTACCATTTCGTTTTCTAAGATGTTGCACGGTTCACCGTCTTGCATGATTTTCAAACCGGCTTTAAATTCGTTTGTGCTGTAATTCGCCATAGCTTCCTCATATGCTTTCAAATTAAGCGATTTCGCCGGCAATAATAAACCATAACGGGGCAATTTTCAGGTAAAATAATTCGCGTTAATAAACATTTTTAAAAGGTGCCTGTGCAAAACATTCAAACCGTGCAACTTCGACCGCAATGGCAACAGGAGCTAGCACAAGCGGTAAGCGACCCGTATCAACTTGCAGAGCTGTTAAGTTTGCCGAAAGCTTGGGCTGATGAGCATGCCTCTGCACGCCAATTATTTCCGTTACGTGTGCCACGGTTTTTTGTTGGTCTTATGCAGCAAGGCAATAAGCGAGACCCTTTGCTGATGCAGGTTATGCCAAATGCGGCTGAATATTTGGAGCACCCAGAGTTTGTAACTGACCCACTGCAAGAGCAACAAGGCGAGCACAACGGCGTTTTACATAAATATCGTTCGCGGGTGTTGGTGATTTTGCGCGGTGGTTGCGCAGTAAATTGTCGCTATTGTTTTAGACGCCACTTCCCGTATCAAGATCATCACTTTGGGCGCCAGCAACTTGAGCAGCTGGTCACGATAATTGGTGCTGACTCGGCTATTAACGAAGTCATTCTAAGTGGAGGCGACCCACTCATGGCGACTGACAGCCAAATTAGTCGCATTATTGATCGTCTTGAAGCAATACCGCAGTTAAAGCGTATACGTATTCATACGCGTTTACCTGTTGTTCTGCCCTCACGCTTAACAGAAGAACTCGCACAGCGCTTAGCGCAAAGTCGCCTAAAGGCTATTTTGGTTTTACATACAAATCATGCCAATGAAGTGAGCATTTCACTTAAAAAAGCCTTAGCCACATACCAGAATTTAGGTATTACGCTGCTGAACCAAAGCGTATTGTTAAAAGGTATCAACGACACCGCAGCGCAATTGGTAGACCTCAGTGAGGCCTTGTTTGATGCCGGCGTAATGCCTTATTACTTGCACCAGCTGGATAAAGTAGCTGGAGCGAGTCATTTCGATGTTAGTGACGAACGTGCGCGCGCATTGCACTTGCAAATACGCGCGCGCCTGCCTGGCTTTCTGGTTCCGCAGTTGGTACGTGAAATTGCGGGCGAACCGAATAAAACGCCGCTTTAATTGTTAAGCGTTTCTTTAAACCAACGGTTTAACAGCTCTTTTTCGAAATACAGGTTATCTCGACCAGCGGCTAATGCCGAGCGTCGAGTCGACATCGGTGCTAGCTTTTTCAGCGTGACCATTTCGCCTGAACTCAATTGCTGACCTTCGGCATCGCTGTAGGTATAAGAAATCACCAATTCAGGATAAGACAAGTCATCCAAAATACGTTGATGGCTACTTGCCAATGCGCCAAAGGTTGGCTCAACTCGGCCGGCTATATCTACATCATGGAAGGTTACTTGTAACTGATTGTCCGCCGGTAATTTTTCACCAAGCGCACGTAAGTGCTCAGTTAACCCTGTCACAATCGATTCTTCAAATCTGTCTTGGCGACTATTCACTGCTTCAACGTCGGTAAATGACTTCACGTCATCCCATTTCACATCAACGCTGGCGGCTGAGGCCGAGAACGACGCCAATGCTAGTGCGCTCAAGACCATGCTCGAAATTACACTCATCTTGCCTTTCATAATTCACCTCCATTCGCTCTGCTATAAATATGTATTTTACAGAGCTTTTGTGCGTTTTCGTTTTTCAATGCACTCGTTTGTACGAGGTGCTCACTACATAAGATGACTGCAAAGCGGCTATTGTGACAACAACATTAAAAAAGGCGCGTCATTTGACGCGCCTTTGAATCAGTTACAAGCTGGTTGTAACGATCGGCAATTACATCATGCCGCCCATTCCACCCATGCCGCCCATGTCTGGTGCAGCTGGCTCTTCTTTTGGAATTTCAGCAACCATAGCTTCGGTGGTAATCATTAGTGCTGCCACTGATGCTGCGAATTGCAGTGCTGAGCGAGTTACTTTGGTTGGATCCAAAATACCCATTTCTAGCATGTCGCCATAAGTGTCTTGGCCTGCGTTATAGCCGTAGTTGCCTTCGCCGTTTTTCACGTTGTTCGCGACTACTGATGCTTCGGCGCCAGCGTTCGTTGAGATTTGACGCAATGGTGCTTCCATCGCGCGCAATGCCAACTTGATACCGACGTTTTGGTCTTCGTTATCGCCACGTAAGTCAGCTAATTTACTCGCTGCGCGAACGAGGGCAACACCACCACCAGGTACCACGCCTTCTTCAACCGCCGCACGAGTTGCATGCAGGGCATCTTCAACGCGCGCTTTCTTCTCTTTCATTTCCATTTCAGTGGCTGCGCCCACTTTGATTACCGCAACACCGCCAGCTAGTTTAGCTAAACGCTCTTGCAGTTTCTCGCGGTCGTAGTCTGAAGTGGTTTCTTCAATTTGCTGACGAATCTGGCTAACGCGACCTTCAATGGCTGCTGCATCGCCGCTGCCATCAACAATGGTAGTGTTGTCTTTGTTGATAACAACACGTTTTGCAGTACCTAAGTCTTCAAGCTGAGCTTTTTCTAGCTCCATGCCAATTTCTTCTGAAATGACATTACCGCCAGTCAATACAGCGATGTCTTGCAACATGGCTTTACGGCGGTCACCAAAACCAGGAGCTTTTACAGCTGCAACTTTTACGATACCGCGCATGTTGTTCACAACCAAAGTTGCTAAGGCTTCGCCTTCAACATCTTCAGCGATGATCAACAATGGCTTGCCTGATTTCGCAACGCCTTCAAGTACCGGCAATAACTCGCGAATGTTTGAGATTTTCTTGTCAACTAACAAGATGAACGGGCTGTCTAATTCAACAGAGCCGTTTTCTTGATTGTTGATGAAGTATGGCGATAAGTAGCCGCGGTCAAACTGCATACCTTCAACCACTTCAAGCTCGTCTTGTAACGCTTGGCCTTCTTCAACGGTAATCACACCTTCTTGACCCACTTTGTCCATGGCTTGTGCAATGATTTCGCCGATGGTGGTGTCAGAGTTCGCTGAAATAGTACCAACTTGTGCAATCGCTTTAGAGTTGTTACACGGCTGAGACAATTCTTTCAGCTCTGCAACAGCAGCGATAACAGCTTTATCAATACCGCGCTTCAGATCCATTGGGTTCATGCCCGCAGCAACCGCTTTCAAGCCTTCGTTGACAATAGCTTGCGCTAATACAGTTGCCGTTGTAGTACCGTCACCCGCTTCATCGTTTGCTTTAGACGCGACTTCTTTAACCATTTGTGCGCCCATGTTCTCGAACTTGTCTTCAAGCTCGATTTCTTT
>JAAEZG010000009.1 GCA_018222985.1 Gammaproteobacteria bacterium | reverse complement strand
TGGTCATAGTTACATTTTTACCATAAAAGGTGTCGGGAAATTTCAGGCCTTACCAAAGCTAGTTTTTGGTACTCATAAAAGTGAGATTCAAAAATTGCTTGGTCAACCAGATAGTATTGAAAATCTGAATGCACAAGATGACACTAGTTCTGAGATTTATCAGTATGATTCTCTCGGCTTAGAGTTGTACTTCGATAAGGACTCAGGCTTTCGTCTTTGGGGGATAAGCATTATTGATAGAACTGCTAATTTGAACGGTATAACCCCAATAGGTCTATCAGAGAAAGAGATCTTAAAAGCTTTCCCTGATTTAGAGCTTGATGTTTGTGATGGGGAGTTCAAGGAGTATGTTTTACCAAAGCAAGGAATTGAGTTTTACCTGAAAGCTGACAACGTTCACCGGATTATGGTAAACCCTAATTTGGAAGACTATTGTGATAGATTTTTCTGAGCAAGCTTAACATTAATTTTGAATCCAAAGCCCCGCGAGGGCGAGGCTTTGGATTCAATCTTTAGTATTTGCTCGCCTTGTAATGCAATTAGCGATACGACGCATCAATAATGAATCCCGCTTTCCTATCAAAGCAATGGCTTCACTTCTACCATTGTCGGCGGGAAAATATCTCAATATACAGAATTCATTATTACTTCGAACTTTATGGAGCAGACCTCTAACATCAAAAGCGTTTGACGAATATTCTCTTGAAACAATAGGTTCATTTAAATTAACTGGGTTATTAGCCGGAGAAACGATGAATAATCCCGTTGCACTATACAAAATTTCATGCGGTAATTTAGTTTCATTGAAATCGTCAAGTTCAATCTTACTCACTAGCCTTGATTTTGAATCATCAACAAAGACTTCATGTTCAGTTCTTTTGTAAGCCGAAAACAATTTTCGAGACTCGATAGAAAACTTTTTAAGTCTTAAAGCTGAGGATTTCCCTGTATTATCAGATGCCCACAGAAACATTACTTTCAAATTAGCAGCCTGAAAACAATCGGCTAGCAGCTTCACTGCGCCCGAATTAGGTTCAGGATCGGAGTCATAACTCAGCTCATCTCTTAAGCTAATTAACTTAATCTCTTCATCTGCTTTCAATTCACCACGCATGTAGAATTGATAATCTTCAGGTTTTGAGTCTGAGTTGAAATCAATCACCGCTTATCCTCATAATAATGATGCTGTTTAAGCTTTCCTTCCTTAGAAGGTTCAGCATTAAAGTGAGGTTTTTGGTCACCTTTACCACCTTGTCCATAGGAAGCCGCTTTATCTTGTCTAATAGTGATTTTCTCACCGGCTCCGTTAGTGTACTCATACTGCTTAACATTTCTAGAATCTAAACCAGCAGCATTACCTTCGGGAGTACCGGGCTTAATAGTTTTGTCTGGCTGAGCGCTTCTGGGTATTCCATTTGCATCTTTGGCCTGTCTAAGTGCTTGGTTAGAAGTTACTGAGACTGTATCAACAGCTTTATCTCCCGCTCTAACAGCAGTTCCAAGCCCTGTAGCTTCGGGGATGAACAACCCTGCAACGTTGGCACCAAGAGATGCTGTATTAGTTGCATTTATACCAGCAGTCGCCATGTCATAAAGGTCATACGCGATCAAACCTATATCTACGATGGCGTCTAAAAACTCTCCATTCGGGTCTGTATATTTATACGGGTTGTTATTCACGTATAAATAGCGGTTGAACGACATGACTGGGTTAGCAGACGTATAACCAACAGGATCATTCGAGTAAAACCGCCCAATCACTGGATCATAGTATCGTGCCTGCATATAAATAAGCCCAAGGGCGGCGTCATATTTATGGCCGGTATAAGCGACATCATCTTTTTTCTGCTCGAGTTCTTCCCCAAAGGGTTTGTAGTGAGATAAGCGAACCAGTTGCCCATCACTATTGGTTTCCGCCACCGGCGAGCCTAATACATCCGTGTGCACAAAAGTCACATCAGCCAGTACGGCTTTGCAGACAAGCAGTATTAAAACGGCGAATAATCTGATGAGGTTCTTCATATGCAGTCCTTTGCAACGTATATGAATATTTCGTTAGCAGATGAGAATGCTACCCAACACAACACCAAAGGGCAATAAATGACTCATTTAATTCTAAGAATAACCACTGCTTAAAATGGGCGGATTACATTGCACGTCTCATTTGAATATTGACCAGCTAAGACGTGGCTTGATGTGAGAAAAAACAAAGCCCCGCGGGAGCGGGGCTTTGGATTCAAGTTGATGGCTTTTTTATACGTTAAAGCGGAATAAAATCACATCGCCATCTTTAACGATGTACTCTTTACCTTCTTCGCGGCGCTTGCCTGCTTCTTTTGCGCCTTGCTCGCCCCTGAATTGAACATAGTCGTCAAAGCCAACGACAACGGCGCGAATAAAGCCTTTTTCGAAGTCGGTGTGAATTTTACCTGCGGCCTGTGGGGCGGTTGCGCCGACAGGAATAGTCCAAGCGCGCACTTCTTTCACACCTGCAGTGAAATAGGTTTGCAAGTTTAATAGCTGATAGCCGCCGCGAATAACACGGTTTAAACCAGGCTCAGTTAAACCTAAATCAGCCATAAACTCAGCTTTTTCTTCGTCATCAAGCTCAGCAATTTCTGATTCAATTTCAGCACAAACAGGTACCACAATCGCGTTTTCTTTGGCCGCAATATCACGCACTTTGTCTAAGTACGGGTTGTTCTCAAAGCCATCGTCATTCACGTTGGCAATGTACATAGTAGGCTTCATGGTCAGCAAGTTGTAGCTGCGAATAGTGGCTTTTTCATCGTCAGTTAATGCCACTGAACGCGCCATTTCGCCGCTCTCAAGTGCTGGCAATAATTTTTGAAGTACGGCAATTTCTGCAGCTGCTTGCTTATCGCCGCCTTTGGCTTTTTTGCCTTGGCGGTGTATGGCTTTCTCTACGCTATCAAGGTCAGCTAATGCTAACTCAGTGTTGATTACTTCGATGTCTTCAGCGGGGTCAACTTTACCGGCAACGTGCACAATGTTGTCGTTCTCAAAACAACGTACAACGTGACCAATCGCGTCGGTTTCGCGAATATTGGCTAAGAATTGGTTACCTAGGCCTTCGCCTTTTGATGCGCCTTTTACCAAGCCAGCAATGTCGACAAATTCCATGGTGGTTGGAACTACGCGTTGTGGATTTACAATTTGAGCTAATTGGTCAAGGCGGGGATCAGGCACCGCCACCACGCCCGTATTTGGCTCGATGGTACAGAAAGGGAAGTTAGCCGCTTCGATGCCGGCTTTGGTTAGGGCATTAAACAGCGTTGATTTACCTACGTTCGGCAAGCCGACGATACCACACTTGAATCCCATGCTTAATTCTCTCTCTGTGCTTTAAAACTGTGTAAGTGTTGTTGTGCCGCGCGCATATCTTGTTGCAATAAGATATCAATGCTGCGGCAGGCTTCCGTAATGGTATCGTCCATCAAAATTTGGTCAGCTTGTGGTGATTTGCCTAGCACCCAGCCGGTAACTTTTGACTTGTCACCCGGATGACCGATACCAATACGTAAGCGATGAAAATCAGGTGTTCCTAAACGTGCGGCAATGTCTTTGATGCCATTATGCCCGCCGCTACCACCACCAGTTTTGAACTTAGCGACACCAGGTGGTAAATCGAGCTCGTCATAGGCCACTAAAATTTCATCAGGCTGAATTTTATAAAAGTTCGCCAAGGTAGCGACGGCGTTACCACTGCGATTCATAAATTGCATGGGCTGCAATACGCGCAAGTCCATAGCGCCTTTTTGAATGCGTGCGGTGTTACCGAAAAATTTGGTTTCAGGCTGAAGAGTTTGGCCATACATACGAGCGTACTGCTCGACTAGCCAAAAGCCTGCATTATGACGAGTTTGGGAGTATTCGGGGCCTGGATTTCCCAGGCCCACGAGTAAGCGAATGGTCGACATAAGACCTTATTCAGCGTCTTTTTCTTCTTTCGCTTCTTTAGCGGTAGGAACTTCAGCTGAAACTTCTTCAGTTTCTTCCGCTTCTTTTTCTACACGAGGAGCAGTAATTGAAACCACTGCTTGGTCGTGGTCTTCACCTTTAGCCAGCTCAACCAACTCAACGCCTTTTGGCATGTTCAAGTCAGTTAAGTGCAAGGTTTCGCCTAACTTCAAGTTCGCGATGTCAACTTCAACGAACTCTGGCAAGTCTTTTGGCAAGCAGGTAACTTCAAGGTCTGCAATGTGGTGAACCACAACGCCGCCTTCTTCTTTCACGCCAACAGAGCTTGCTTCGTTTACGAAGTGTACTGGTACGTGAGTGTGAAGTTTTTGACCTTTAACAACACGTTGGAAATCCAAGTGAGTTAATTTTGGCTTGTACGGGTGACGTTGAACGTCTTTTAAGATCGCTTCGTGCTTCTTACCGTCAATAACCAAAGTCAAAATGTGCGAGTAGAAAGCTTCGTGGTCAGCCATGTTGTTCACTTTGTTGTGATCAACAGTAATTGAAACGGCTTCTTTGTCAGCACCGTATAAAATTGCAGGAACTTTTTCCTCACGACGCAGGCGGCGGCTCGCACCTTTCCCTGTATCCGTGCGGAGTTCTGCTTGGATAGTAAAATCGATAGTTGCCATATGGATGGTCTCCGTTAAATAAAAATAAGCCGGTTATTCGCGACCAAATACCCGACGTGTTCCTCAAAAATCTGATTGGGTTTTCAAGGGCGCGGAATAGTACCACCGGCGCCCTTGAATTTCAATCAATACTCGAACATTGCCGAGATTGATTCTTCGTTGCTGACGCGGCGTAAAGCTTCAGACAACATGCCGCTTAAGGTAAGTTGATGAACCTTGTCTAGTGCTTTCATTTCCGGTGCCAGTGGAATGCTATCGGTTACCACCACACGATCAATGTGTGAATCGCGGATGTTCTCAAACGCAGAGCCTGAGAAAATAGGGTGAGTAGCATAAGCAAACACGCGACGAGCACCATTTTTCTTCAGTGCTTCGGCGGCTTTACACAAAGTACCACCGGTGTCGATCATGTCGTCAACAATAATGCAGTCGCGGTCTTGAATGTCACCAATAATGTGCATGACTTGAGACTCGTTCGCACGCGGGCGACGTTTGTCGATAATGGCGAGGTCAATATCGTTAAGTAATTTTGCAATAGCGCGGGCGCGAACCACACCACCGATATCTGGCGAGACCACCACCGGGTTGTGGAAATCTTGCTGGCGTAAATGTTCCATCAGTACTGGGCTAGCGAAAACGTTATCAACCGGCACGTCAAAGAAGCCTTGAATTTGCTCAGCATGCAAGTCCACCGTCAAAACACGGTCAACACCGACGCTTGATAAAAAGTCAGCAACCACTTTCGCGGTAATTGGCACGCGCGCAGAGCGCACGCGGCGGTCTTGGCGTGCATAACCAAAGTAAGGCATGACGGCGGTAATACGACCTGCAGAAGCTCGGCGTAGGGCGTCGACCATGACGATAAGTTCCATCAGGTTATCGTTGGTTGGCGCACAGGTTGATTGAATAATAAAAACGTCAGCACCACGTACGTTTTCATTGATCACGACACTAATTTCACCGTCACTAAAACGGCCAACTTCAGCATCGCCTAGTTTGATATATAAACGGTCGGCAATTTTTTGGGCGAGTTCTGGCGTCGCATTGCCAGCAAAGAGCTTCATGTCAGGCACACTAAACCTCAGTCTTGGTTGGTTAGGTTCACAGTTGAAGCCTGCCGCAGTTGCTGGCAGACCGGGTTTTCGTTCAGGCCTCGAGCGACAAATCCTGTCCAGTGTGCGGGCATCCGTTGTAGCGCAGCGCGGGCGAGTGTCTCGCTGTCGAATCGACCAAAAATACAGGCACCGGTGCCGGTCAGCCGAGACGGCGCGTATTCTACCAACCAGTCGAGGGCGTTGGCAACTTCTGGGTAGAGTCGTCGAACCAGCGGCTCGCAGTCATTGGTCGTGGTTTCCCAACTCCAATGCGGCCATTTTAAAGGGCTGTGGTCGCGTTTTAGGTCTGGGTTTTTAAATATACTGGGCGTGCTAATTTCTACGCCAGGGTGAACCACCAAGTACCATAAGCAGGGTGGCTCAGCCAATTGCAAATGCTCGCCCACGCCTTCGGCGAATGCGGCGTGCCCGCGCACAAATACCGGAACGTCAGCGCCTAATTGCAGACCTAAGTCGGCCAACTGGTCGTCATTAATCGGAAGTTTCCATATATGACGCAATGCCAGTAGGGTGGTCGCAGCGTCGGAAGACCCACCACCTAAACCGCCGCCAAAGGGCAGTCGTTTGTCGATGTGAATATGCACGCCATGTGCTAAATGCAATAACCCGAGCTGTTTGGCGTAATGGCGTAACAGTTGGGCGGCTTTGAGGACGAGGTTATCGGCCGACTCTAGGGCTGGCTCGGTGCAACTTAGCGTAATATCAGCAGTTTGCTTGCTGGTGAAAGTTAAGCTGTCGCCAAAATTCACAAACTGAAACAGCGTTTGTAAATTGTGATAGCCGTTGTCGCGCTGACCAACAATGTGCAGAAATAAATTGAGTTTGGCGACCGCCGGCAGGGTTAAAATTTCCATTCAGACACCTTCAGTTTTAAGCGCCAGGTTTGCGCTGTTAAGTCAATACTATGCGGCACATAAATACCATTAACAGGCTGATATTGGCGTAATTGTGCGTTCCATAACTGGTCAGCGGCGACCATGACAAAGTCTGAAAGTAGCGCCAATTGCTGGGTGTCAGTGGATTGCAGTTGGTATTTCGTTTCCGCCATGGTGGGTAGCTGTTTACCCATGACAACGCTATTGAGCATGTCTACCGGTAGATCGATATTGAAATACTTCTGCAAAAGCTCTTGAGCGTTGCGACCATAATAGCTGTTGTCATCATGGTCGACTAATTCAGCGTACCCTTTACGCTGTTCAAGGCGTGCAATAGTGCCGCGTAGCGGGTGCGAAAAGCGCATGGTGAGTAACTCAGCACTGTAAAACCAGTCAATATACAGCCCATGGCGATCATCTTGGCGCAAGTCAAACAAGGCCATTTGGCCGCGCAGGCGCCACTGGTCAAGCTGCTGCAATTGCTGTTGTTGGCCATTTATGGCCGCGGCTGCCACCGTGGTGTGAGTCGTCGGTTCAGGAACGCTGCTGCAAGCCACCAACCAACTACTTGTGAGTACTACTAAAAGAAGACGTTTCATTCACTCAGGTATCCCTGTTCGCGTGCTTTTCATCATGCGGGCTTTCACGTACAATTGCCAGCGTTTCGCAGTAGTCAGAGGCTCGCAATTTTTTGCTATTATGACCATTTTCGCATTAGGTGTTAACCACAAAACCGCTTCCGTAGCACTACGAGAGCAAGTTGCTTTCTCGCCCGAGCAGTTGCACCAAGCACTGCCGGCTCTGCGCGAGCAAACTGGCGTGGGCGAAGCAGTGATCTTATCCACTTGTAATCGCACCGAGCTATATTGTCATGGTGCAAGCTCGGCCGACATGCTGGTCGGCTGGTTAGCGGGTTATCATCGCATTCCACTCGAACAGTTACGTGAGCATTGCTATACCTACAAAGACGACCAAGCGATTGAGCATTTAATGGCGGTAGCCAGTGGCCTTGATTCGTTGGTACTTGGCGAACCGCAAATTTTGGGCCAAGTGAAGCAAGCTTATCAATTTGCGCGTAACCAAGCGAGCGTTGGCACTGTATTAGAGCGCTTATTTCAAAGTACGTTCCGAGTTGCTAAAACCGTGCGAAGCGAAACCAAAGTCGGCGAAAATGCCGTTTCAGTTGCGTTTGCTGCGGTGAATTTGGCGAAGCAAATATTCGCTGAATTGCCGCAATCGCGGGTGTTGTTGGTTGGCGCGGGTGACACTGCTGAACTGGTTGCGCAACATCTAACCGAGCAGGGCGTGAAGCAGTTAATGGTTGCCAATAGAACCATTTCGCGGGCCACAGATGTTGCGGAAAAGTTTAACGGCCAAGCGCATACCTTAGGTGAGTTACCTGAGTTGTTGCCGCAAGCGGATATTGTGATTAGCTCAACCGCTAGCCCCTTGCCGATTATTGGTAAGGGCTTAATTGAAAGTGCTTTAAAGGCTCGGCGTCGGCAGCCTATGTTGCTGATTGACCTTGCGGTGCCGCGTGATATTGAAGAGCAAGTGAACGATCTTAACGATGCTTTTTTGTATACCGTTGATGACTTGCAAGGCATTATCACTGAGAATTTGCGTAACCGTGAGGAAGCGGCTGCCGAAGCGAAAGTGATTATACGCCAACATAGTGATGCGTTTACCGCTTGGATGCGACAGCTTGATCACGTGGATATTTTGCGTGATTTTCGGCAAGCAAATCAGCGCATGGCTGAAGAGCAATTGGCGCGAGCACGGGCGCAGTTGCAAGCGGGCAAGAACCCTGAAGATGTGGTGCAAGAGTTGACGCAACGCTTAACCAAACAGTTTTTACATCAGCCCACGCGTATGATGCGCGATGCTGGCGCCGCCGGTGACTTTGCCACCTTAGCGGTATTTCAACGATTAATAGCAGATGACGAGTAAGGTCCTCACCGCATGATGAATCCTTCGATTATTCGAAAACTAGAAGCTTTATTAGAACGTTACGAAGAAGTGCAACACTTATTGAGTGACCCTGGCGTGATTGGCGATCAGGATAAATTCCGCGCGTTATCACGCGAATATTCACAGCTTGAAGAGCTGGTGAAATGTTTCACTAGTTATCAACAAGCGCAGGCCGATGAAGCCGCAGCCAAAGAAATGATGCAGGAAGACGACGCCGAAATGCGCGAAATGGCGCAGGGTGAATTAGACGACGCCAAGGCAAAACAAGAACAGCTTGAGCAAGAACTGCAAATTTTGTTGCTGCCGAAAGACCCGAACGACGATCGCGCCTGTTACTTGGAGATTCGCGCTGGCGCCGGCGGCGATGAAGCAGCTATTTTTGCCGGTGACTTATTCCGTATGTACAGTCGCTATGGCGAACAGCATGGCTGGAAAGTCAGCATTGTCAGCTGTAACGAGGGCGAACATGGCGGTTATAAAGAAGTGATAGCGTATGTGTCTGGCGATGGTGCTTATGGTCGTTTGAAGTTTGAGTCGGGCGGGCACCGCGTGCAGCGGGTTCCTGAAACCGAATCACAAGGGCGCGTGCATACCTCGGCGTGTACGGTTGCGGTCTTGCCTGAAGTGCCAGAAGCGGAAGCCATAGAAATTAACCCTGCGGACTTGCGCGTTGATACGTTCCGAGCTTCGGGAGCGGGTGGTCAGCACGTTAACCGAACCGACTCGGCCATTCGTATTACGCACATTCCTACTGGTTTTGTGGTGGAATGTCAGGATGAACGTTCACAGCACAAGAACCGCGCCAAGGCGATGTCGGTATTGCAAGCGCGTATTCAGCAAGCAGAAGACGAAAAACGCCGGTTAGAGGAACAAACGACACGCCGCAGTTTGGTTGGTAGTGGCGATCGCTCGGAACGTATTCGTACCTATAACTACCCGCAAGGGCGCGTTAGCGATCATCGTATTAATTTAACGCTATATCGTTTAGATGAAGTACTTGAGGGCGCTCTTGATTTGATTTTAGACGCGATTGTGCAAGAGCATCAGGCAGACCAATTAGCGGCGTTGTCCGAGCATCAATGATTGCATTTACTGCTGGGTTAACGATTCAACAAGCGTTAAAACAAGCAACGGACACGTTGCAAGTTCGCAGTGAGTCGGCCAAATTAGATGCCGAAGTATTGTTAGCGCACTGTTTGGAGCGTGATCGCACTTATTTGGTGACGTGGCCTGAGCGCTGTTTGACAGCCGCACAAGCAAAGCGCTACCAAGTGCTCATTGAGCAACGGCTTGCGGGGCACCCGGTAGCACACCTGCTAGGTGAACGTGAGTTCTGGTCGTTACCATTATTTGTTAACAGCAGCACGTTGATACCTCGGCCGGACACCGAGGTACTTGTTGAACAGGCGCTGGCACTAGCATTGCCGGAACATGCACAAGTACTTGATTTAGGGACGGGTACGGGGGCTATTGCGTTGGCGTTAAAACATAGCCAACCCAATTGGCGGCTAACCGCGGTTGATAAAATGCCCGATGCCGTGACGCTTGCAAAGCGCAACGCTGAACGTCTGCAATTAGCTATTGAGATTAAACAAAGTGACTGGTTTGCCAATGTGCCGGTAATCAGTAAATATAATTTGGTGGTATCTAATCCACCCTACATTGATGCTGATGATCCGCACCTACATCAAGGCGATGTTCGTTTCGAACCGCACAGTGCGTTGATCGCAAGTGATCATGGTTTAGCCGACATTCAGCACATTATTAGCCGCGCGCGTGATTATTTAGCCGCGCAGGGCTGGTTGCTGATTGAGCACGGTTATCAACAAGCCGCGGCGGTTCGTGCAAGTTTTGCCGATTGTGGTTATACCCATATCAGCACTGTGCAAGACTATGCACAGTTAGACCGAGTGACCTTGGGCCAATGGAGACCTGAGTATGAGCAATGACTTTATCTTTGCTGACGAAGATGAGCACGACGTTGATGCCGATTTAACCGAAGAGAACGGTTGGAAGGTATTGATTGTTGATGACGAACGGGAAGTGCACGCGGTAACGCGTTTAGCACTGATGGACCTAGTGTTTGAAGGGCGCGGATTAAAGTTTTTGAGTGCTCATTCACGCGACGAAGCACAAACGCTCATTGATCAACATGACGATATTGCCATTGTGTTGCTTGACGTGGTGATGGAAACCGACGATGCCGGCTTGAAAGTTGCGCAATACATACGCGAGCAAGCAGATAATCATGCCGCGCGTATTGTGCTGCGCACTGGGCAGCCAGGCCAAGCGCCAGAGCGATCGGTTGTTATGAATTACGACATTAACGACTATAAAGCGAAAACTGAATTAACCGCGCAAAAACTATTTACTTGTGTGATGTCGGCTTTACGGTCTTATCGCGATATTTTGCGCGTTGCGGATGAGCGCGACCGTTATGAACATGAACTCAGTTTTTACCAAAACTGGCTACGTGAACACCAGCCGCAATTACGCCATCAAATAGCTGTTGCTTACCAACGATTAATAGATAATAACGATTAAAAAGGATCTGATTAATGTCTTTTATAGCTTTAAAACACATGCACGTCACTTTTGTAGCGGTAAGTGTGGTATTATTCATGCTTCGTTTTTTCTGGCTAAGCATTGGCGCCGGTATTGCACGACAAAAATGGGTGAAAATTGTTCCTCATATTATTGATACCGCCTTGCTATTAACCATTGTTGGTATGCTAATTCATTGGCAAATGTGGCCATGGGAAACGCCTTGGTTGGTGAATAAAGTCATTGGCTTAGTTGGTTATATTTTATTTGGTTTAGTTGCCATGAAGGCTTCGAAAAGCTGGTTACGTTATGTTGGGTTTATTGGGGCGTTGAGCTGGATTATGTTCTTGCTTCATATTGCCTTCAGCAAACAAGCTTTGATTTAAAAACAAAAGCGATATTAGCTATTAGATATCGGATATTAGATAAACCCAGCCTGCTTAAGGCTAATATCTAATATCCAATAGCTGCTATCGCATTAGCACTTTAAGGGTTTATGCGCTTTTCATATTTAGAACATGTTGCTCACGAAATTCTGCCAACTATTGAAATAGTGTGGGAGATTAGCCGAACCTTTCACAGCGATAGCGACAGCTATGTGAGCGACTATTATCAGCTTATTCGTGATATGGCCGAGCGCCATAATGGCGAAGATGGCTTAGAAAAGTTGCAGGCAATTATTCAAGATTTTTACTTTGAGCTTGGTTTTAGTGACGCGCCGGAGCCAATTGTTGGCGCGCAGCGTATTTTGCTCGACCGTGTTATTAGCTATCGCACGGGATTACCGGTTAGTTTGGCCTTGTTGTTACAAGAGGCTGCGGCGTACGCAGGGGTGCAAACCGAGTTGATCGACTTTCCGGGCTATCCGTTGTTACGTTTTGACAATGAGCAGCAGAGTTACTTTGTTGACCCGTTGCACGGCGAACTGCTTGAAGGTAAGCAGGTGCAAGAGCGTTTTGAGGATGTGACCGACGATGCGATTGATTTTAGTTGGGACATGTTTGAAGCGGCTGATCAAAAAACAATACTGCAACGCTACTTAACTGAGCTGAAGCACGCGATGATTCACGACCGTGCATTTGCCAATGCTTTAACCGTTGTGCACATGCTGTTGGCTATTACGCCCGATGACCCATACGAGATTCGCGACCGTGGTTACGTGTTAGAAGAACTTGATTGCCAGCAAGCGGCAGTTGACGACTACCAGTATTTTGTCGAACAATGCCCTGATGACCCAAGCGCACAAATGCTGCGCTTACAACTTGAAACGTGGGCGGCCCCCCAGCACGTCCTTCATTAAAAACTAGAATAAAAAAGAGGGGTTTCTGTGGACAACACTGCATTGATTACCAATGACGGCATTATTTTTGGTTTATTAGCCGTTATTCTTGGTCTTATTTTTTATACTCAAGCAAGTACGAATTCATTTTGGCAGAAGTTTTATAAGTGGGTTCCGGCGTTACTCCTTTGTTATTTTGTTCCTTCGTTATTAAACACTTTTGGCATTGTTGATGGTGCCAGTACCGGTATTTATCCGTTGGTTATGGATTATTTGCTGCCGGCCTGTTTGGTGCTGCTGACATTAAGCTTAGATTTAAAAGCCATTATTCGTCTTGGCCCTAAGTTATTGATTTTGTTCTTAACAGGTACAGTCGGTATTGTGATTGGTGGGCCGATTGCGCTGTTACTGGTGAGTATTATATTTCCAGAAATGCTTGATGGGGCTGGGCCAGAAGCTGTATGGCGCGGTATGACAACTATTGCCGGTAGTTGGATTGGCGGTGGTGCAAACCAAGCAGCGATGAAAGAAGTTTATGAAGTTGGCGGTGAGATTTTCTCGGCCATGGTGACCGTCGATATTATCGTCGCCAACTTGTGGATGGCGGTATTGCTTTATATGGCGGCGAACAATAAGGCCATTGATAAGCGCATTGGTGCAGACACCAGTGCTATTGAAGCCATTAAGCAACGTATGGAGCAGTACGAAGCTGAGCACCGTCGCGAGTCAAAACTGCCAGACCTCATGTTTATTATTGCGGTGGCATTTGGCGTTACTGGGCTAGCGCACTGGGGCGCAGATGTGATTGCGCCGTTTATTGGTGATCATGTACCGGTATTAAAAGACTTTAGTTTAGACAAGAAATTCTTCTGGTTAATTGTTATTGCGACCACCGTCGGTGTGGCCTTGTCGTTTACTCGCGTGCGCTCGCTTGAAGGCGTTGGCGCGTCAAAATATGGCTCTATGTTTGTGTATATTTTGGTGGCGACCATTGGTTTGCATATGGACGTAACCGCAATTGTTGACGTACCAAAGTACTTCTTAATTGGCGCAATATGGATGATTATTCACGCTAGCTTAATGCTCATTGTTGCACGCTTGCTCAAGGCTCCGGTGTTTTATATGGCTGTTGGCAGCCAAGCCAACGTGGGCGGAGCAGCTTCAGCACCGGTCGTGGCCTCGGCCTTTCACCCGTCGCTGGCGCCAGTGGGTGTACTGTTAGCGGTATTCGGTTATGCATTAGGTACATACATGGCCTATATTTGTGGCCAGATCTTGCGCGTTATTGCTGCCGGCTAGACGCCGCAAGCTAACGGTTAAAAGGATATATCTGTGATTAATACACAAGTGATTAAAGTAGGTGACAATGTGCAGGTAGCAAACCACCTGCCATTTGTTTTGTTTGGCGGAATGAATGTACTAGAGTCGCGTGACTTGGCCATGCGAATTGCTGAGCACTACGTCGAAGTGACCAGTCGTTTAGGCATTCCCTATGTATTTAAAGCCAGCTTTGATAAAGCAAACCGGTCGTCTATTCACTCCTATCGCGGGCCTGGCCTTGATAAGGGGTTGGAAATTTTTAGTGAAATCAAACGCACTTTCAATGTTCCGATTATCACTGATGTACATGAGCCACATCAGGCAAAGCCGGTTGCAGAAGTGGCAGATATTATTCAATTGCCAGCGTTCTTGGCGCGTCAAACTGACCTAGTTATCGCTATGGCTGAAACTGGTGCGGTAATTAACGTGAAAAAACCGCAGTTTTTGGCGCCGCACGAAATGCGCCATATTATTAAAAAGTTTGGCGAAGCCGGAAATCACAACGTGATTTTATGCGAACGCGGCAGTAGCTTTGGGTATAACAACCTAGTGGTTGATATGCTAGGTATGGACGACATGAAGCAAATGGCGCCGGTGATGTTTGATGCGACTCATGCGTTGCAACGCCCCGGAGGCCGTGCCGATTCAGCTGACGGCCGCCGAGCCCAAGCGGCGGTACTTGCGCGCTCAGGCATGGCATTGGGCTTAGCCGGCTTGTTTATTGAAGCGCACCCAGACCCTGATCAAGCCAAGTGCGATGGGCCATGTGCCTTGCCATTAGCTAAGCTCGAGCCGTATTTGCAGCAGATGCAAGCGGTTGATCAGCTCGTGAAAAGCTTCGCACCTTTGGATACTAGCAATTAAAATTCTTGTTAAACGACAAAAGCGCTCAACGTTGAGCGCTTTTTTTATGCTTGCACCACTGTCGGTTCTGCTTTAAATTAAAACGCATGTTTAAAATATGCGTTCTAAACACGCGCATCCAAAAATAGGGCGCTTTTTATGGCGAAGCGAGAAACTACAAAAGATAAAATTCTTAATGCTGCAGAAGCTTTATTTGCCGAGCATGGCTTTGAGCAAACCTCGCTAAGGCAAATCACCGCCGAGGCGGACGTTAATCTTGCGTCTGTAAATTACCACTTTGGCTCAAAAAAGGCGTTAATTCAAGCGGTCATGGCTCGTTATCTTGAAGTACTCATGCCAGCGCTAAACGCTGAGTTTGACCAACTTGAACCGCGTGCACAATTTAGCACGCGTGACGTATTTGACTGTTTTCGCGAGCCACTTAATGCGCTGAAGAAGGTGCGCAAGGGTGGGCCAACTATCTTTTTAAGTTTGCTGGGGTTTGCGTATGCAGATATTCAGGGGCACCTGCGCCGCTACACCATGGAGCATTTTGGCGAAGTAATGCATCGCTTACTCGCTTTGTTACACGTGGCAAATCCAAATTTGAGCCCAGCAGACATGTTTTGGCGCTTGCACTTTGTGTTAGGGGCTTCGGTATTTGCGCAAGTGTCAGGGCCTGCGCTGCGAGAAATTGCCGCCGCCGACTTTGGTGAGTCTATTGCGGCAGACCAAGTTGTTGACCGCTTAATTCCGTTTTTGGCCGGTGGTGTGGATGCACCCACGGCATAATCAGCTATGCTTAACGTAGCTTAATTTGATAGGTGTAATAGCATGGAAATTTTAATTCTCTTAGTGGTTGTAGTGGTGCTGTTGTTTGCAGTGCCGGATATTCGCAAGAGCTTAGTTTCGCGTCCCGCCTTCGCGTTTTTCAAACGCGTATTACCGCCGCTGTCGCCAACAGAGCGCGAAGCAATGCAAGCGGGCGATACTTGGTGGGATGCTGACTTGTTTAGTGGCCGACCTGATTGGCACAAGTTTCATCAAATCAAAGCACCGCAGTTTACCGAAGAAGAGCAAGCGTTTATTGATAACCAGCTAGAAACGCTACTGGGTATGCTGGACGACTTTAAAATAGTCCAAAAAGACGTCGACTTACCGAAGAAAGTTTGGGATTACATTCGTAAAGAGAAATTCTTTGCCATGATTATTGGTAAAGAATTTGGTGGCCTTGATTTCTCGCCAGCTGCCAACTCACATATTGTGTCACGCATTGCAACGCGCTCCATTAGCGCGGCAGTGTCGGTTATGGTGCCGAACTCATTGGGCCCAGGCGAATTGCTCACGCACTATGGTACCGATGAGCAAAAAAACTATTGGTTGCCGCGTTTAGCGGACGGTACCGA
Organism: Gammaproteobacteria bacterium; assembly: GCA_018222985.1. Lineage (GTDB taxonomy): Bacteria > Pseudomonadota > Gammaproteobacteria > Enterobacterales > Alteromonadaceae > Pseudidiomarina. Next base: position 103,082 of record JAAEZG010000009.1, on the reverse strand, counting down.
TATTCCGTGCTTCGCGTTAACAGGGCCTGAAGCGGGTTCCGATGCTGGCGCTATTCCAGACACGGGTGTGGTGTGCAAGGGTGAATTTGAAGGCAAAGAAGTGGTTGGTATTCGGCTAAATTGGAGCAAGCGCTATATTACGTTAGCACCAGTAGCCACGGTACTTGGCTTAGCATTCAAAATGTATGACCCTGATGGCTTACTTGGTGAGCAAAAAGATATTGGTATTACCTGTGCGCTTATTCCGACAAGTCATGAAGGTGTAGAAACAGGCGAACGTCACTTACCGCTTAATCAAGCGTTTATGAATGGCACCACCTACGGCAAAGACGTATTTATTCCGTTGGATTGGATTATTGGCGGCCAAGATTATGCTGGTAAAGGTTGGCGCATGCTTATGGAATGTTTGTCAGCTGGGCGTGGTATTAGTTTGCCGGCGCTAGCTGCTGCAACAGGGCATGTGACTGAAAGAATGACCGGTGCCTATGCTTATGTGCGTCAGCAGTTTGGTATGCCAATTGGTTTATTTGAAGGGGTTCAGGCTGCCATGGGTAAAATTGGCGGCACTAACTATACATTGGAGTCGATGCGTCGCTTAACGGTAACCGCTTTGTGCGAAGGGAAAAGCCCCTCGGTTATTACTGCAATGACTAAATACCACATGACAGAAATGGGGCGCCAAGTTATGGAAGCCGCCATGGACGTGCATGCAGGCAAAGGCATTCAATTGGGGCCACGTAACTATTTAGGCCACGGCTACATGGCTACACCGGTTTCAATTACCGTTGAAGGCGCCAATATTCTCACCCGTAACTTGATGATTTTTGGTCAAGGTGCGACGCGCTGTCATCCGTACGTATTAGCGGAAATGGAAGCGGCGTCAAACCCAGACGAAGAACAAGGTTTAAAGCAGTTCGATAGCTTGTTGTTGAAGCATATTGGTTTTGCTGCGGGTAACTTCTTCGGCAGCTTATTTATGGGCTTAACGGGGGCGCGCTTTAATGCCAGCCCGATGAGCGGGCCAACGGCGCGATATTATCAGCAGTTAACGCGTATGAGCCGCGCTTTGGCATTAACGGCAGACATGGCGATGTTGGTGATGGGGGGCGACTTAAAGAGGCGCGAAATGCTTTCAGCACGTTTAGGCGATGTGTTAAGCCATTTGTACATGGCCTCCGCAGTACTGAAGCGCTACGAAGACGATGGCCGTCAAACTGGCGATTTACCATTTGTTGAGTACGCTATGAACCATCATTTATATGAAATTGGCCAGGCATTTAAAGGCTTTTTTGCGAACTTCCCGAATCGCGTTATTGCATGGACCCTACGTTTAGCTATCTTCCCGTTAGGTTTGCATTTCAATAAGCCGTCGGACGAAAACATGCAAGCCATAGCGAAGAGCATGATGGAGCCTGGCATTACGCGAGACCGCCATACTTTCTTGTGTTTCTGGAAAGACGACGCAAAAGATATGACAGGACATATGGAGCTTGCGTTCTTGGCCATGCGTGAACACGCAGATATTTATAAGCGTATTCGCAAAGCAATTAAGCGCGGTGATATTGCCGAAGACTTAAGCGGTGATGATTTAGTGAAAGCGGCGCGTAAAGCTGAAGTGATTAGCGCAGACGAAGCCAAAGCGTTTAAGAAAACGGAGCAGTTGCGCATGGCTGCTATTGGTGTTGATCAATTTGCGCCAGGCGTTATTGAAGGGCGTAAGTTCTAACAGTCTCGAATTGAACAAAACAAAAAGGGCTTACCTGGTGTAAGCCCTTTTTTATCTTGCTGTAACTAGTAACTGATACGAAGTTACACACCAATTGGCTTATAGCGCGTGCGGTGTGGTTCCATGGCTTGTTCGCCGTGGGTTTTCTTCATGTATTCTTCGTAGTCGGTGTAGTTACCTTCGTAGAAGTTGATTTGGCCTTCGTCGCGGTAATCCAAAATATGCGTGGCGACACGGTCAAGGAACCAGCGGTCGTGCGAAATCACCATGGCTGAGCCTGGGAATTCCAGCAAGGCTTCTTCAAGGGCGCGCAAGGTTTCAACGTCAAGGTCGTTGGTTGGTTCGTCCAACAACAATAAGTTACCGCCAGCCTTTAATAGCTTGGCTAAATGCACTCGGTTGCGTTCACCACCGGACAACTCACCGATTAATTTTTGTTGGTCGTTACCACGGAAGTTAAAGCGGCCAACATAAGCACGGCTGTTAATTTCGAAGTTACCAATACGTAAAATATCTTGGCCGTCGGATATTTCTTTCCAGACACTGTTTTTGTCGTTCATGTTATCACGGAATTGATCGACACTTGCTAATTGCACGGTATCACCAAGCTCAACGGTACCTGAGTCTGGCTGTTCTTTGCCGGTGATCATACGAAACAAGGTTGATTTACCAGCGCCGTTCGGGCCGATAATACCGACAATGGCGCCTTTGGGAATACTAAAGCTTAAATCATCAATGAGTACGCGACCGTCGTATGCTTTCTTAAGATTTTTAACCTCAAGCACTTTGTCACCCAAGCGCGGGCCTGGAGGAATAAAGAGTTCGTTGGTTTCGTTGCGTTTTTGATAATCACCGCTTTGTAGCTCTTCAAAGCGCGACATACGAGCTTTGCTTTTGGCTTGGCGGCCTTTCGGATTTTGACGAACCCATTCAAGCTCTTGCTTGATACTACGTTGGCGTGCTTTTTCTTGTTTCTCTTCTTGCTCTAAGCGTTTTTCTTTTTGCTCAAGCCAAGATGAATAGTTACCTTCCCATGGAATACCGTAACCACGGTCAAGTTCAAGAATCCAACCCGCCACGTTATCTAAGAAGTAGCGGTCGTGGGTAATGGCCACAACAGTGCCGTCGTAGTCATGCAAGAAGCGCTCTAACCAAGCGACCGATTCGGCATCCAAGTGGTTGGTTGGTTCGTCAAGCAACAACATGTCGGGCTTGCTGAGTAATAAACGACATATAGCAACACGACGACGTTCACCACCAGAAAGCACCTTAATTTTTGTGTCCCACGGCGGCAGGCGCAGTGAATCGGCTGCACGTTCCAGCATATTATCTAAGTTGTGGCCGTCTTTAGCTTGAATAATAGCTTCAAGTTGGCCTTGTTTTTTCGCTAGCGCGTCAAAATCTGCGTCTTCTTCTGCATAGGCCGCATAAACTTGGTCAAGTTCGGTTAAGGCGTTTTTCACATCAGCAACCGCTTCTTCTACGGTTTCGCGTACCGTTTTCTCTTCATCTAATTGAGGTTCTTGTGGCAAATAGCCAATTTCAATGCCAGCCAAAGGGCGTGCTTCACCTTCAATTTCTTTGTCCACGCCGGCCATAATGCGCAATAGAGTTGACTTACCGGCACCGTTTAAGCCGAGTACACCAATTTTCGCACCAGGGAAAAATGATAATGAAATGTCTTTCAGAATAGTCTTTTTCGGGGGGACAACTTTGCCAACCCGCGACATGGAGTAAATATATTGTGCCATAGCAGCGTTCGTTCCTTTTTAGGTCTAATGATTAGACTAAATTACTAAGCGGTTATTTTAACCCTTAAGTTGGCGCTAACCCAAGTATATTGGTAAACTAGCGCCACTATTTTTGTTAACCCCCGTGGATAACCGGTTCGAGTTAGTCCGTTTGTGAAGTCAGGAGCCCCAATGTTGAAACATGAAATGAATATTGCCGATTATGATGCAGATTTATGGCAGGCAATGACTGGTGAAGTGCAGCGCCAAGAAGAGCACATTGAATTAATTGCCTCAGAAAACTATACCAGTCCACGGGTACTTGAAGCGCAAGGCTCACAGCTGACTAACAAATATGCCGAAGGCTATCCTCATAAGCGTTACTACGGCGGTTGTGAATACGTCGATGCGGTAGAAGACTTGGCAATTGAACGAGCAAAAGCATTATTTGGTGCGAAGTATGCCAACGTTCAACCACACGCGGGTTCACAAGCAAACTCAGCGGTATTTCTCGCGTTATTAAACGCTGGCGACACAGTGTTGGGTATGAGCTTAGCGCACGGTGGCCATTTAACCCACGGTTCGCACGTTAACTTTTCCGGTAAATTATACAATGCCGTACAGTACGGTTTGGACGAAACTACTGGTGAGATTGACTACGCCGAAGTACGTGAATTAGCGCTCGAGCATAAGCCGAAAATGATTGTGGCTGGTTTTTCTGCCTACTCGGGAGTGGTTGATTGGGCTAAGTTCCGCGAAATTGCTGACGAAGTTGGTGCCTATTTGTTAGTTGATATGGCCCACGTTGCTGGCTTAGTCGCTGCTGGTTTGTATCCAAACCCGGTGCCATTTGCCGACGTGGTCACCACCACGACACACAAAACCTTAGCCGGCCCACGTAGTGGATTGATTTTGTCTGGCAAAGACGACGAAGATTTACATAAAAAATTAAACAGCGGTGTGTTTCCTGGTAGCCAGGGTGGCCCGTTGTGTCATGTCATTGCGGCAAAAGCTGTGGCATTTAAAGAAGCCATGGAGCCTGAGTTTAAAGCGTATCAGCAGCAGGTGCTTGAAAACGCCAACACCATGGTGAAAGTGATGCAAGACCGTGGCTACAAAATTGTCTCTGGTGGCACCAAGAACCACTTGTTCTTAGTTGATTTGATTGACAAAGATATCACCGGTAAAGACGCAGATGCAGCGTTAGGTCGTGCCTATATTACGGTGAACAAAAACTCTGTGCCGAATGACCCACGTTCACCGTTTGTTACTTCAGGTTTACGCTTAGGTACACCAGCGATTACCCGTCGTGGCTTTAAACAGGCTGAGACCGAGCAAGTCGCAAACTGGATTTGTGATGTGCTTGATAACATGAACGACGAGTCAGTGATTGAGCGTGTGCGTGAACAAGTGAAAGCACTGTGTAAACAGTTCCCTGTTTACAAATAACGAAGACCAAGGAAGCAGCCTATGCATTGTCCTTTTTGCGGAACACAAGACACCAAAGTTATCGACTCGCGGTTAGTGGCCGATGGCGCTTCAGTGCGACGTCGACGTGAGTGCAGTGACTGCAAAGAACGGTTCACCACGTTTGAAACCGCGGAATTGATCATGCCTCGTGTGATCAAGTCTGATGGAACGCGAGAGCCGTTTAATGAGGACAAATTACGCAACGGGCTGCTTCGCGCTTTAGAAAAACGCCCAGTTAGTTTAGAGGCGATGGAGCAAGCCATTCATAACGTCAAGTCGGCGCTGCGTGCTACGGGTGAGCGAGAAATAACTAGCCAGGTTATCGGAGGTTTAGTCATGGAAAACCTCAAAGCCCTCGACAAAGTGGCCTATATTCGTTTCGCTTCGGTATACAGAGCCTTTGATGATATTCGTGAGTTTGGCGAGGAGATAGCACGTCTCAATGACTAAGCCACGGGTAAACCATCAGTTTTACATGCAACGCGCCCTTGAGCTTGCCGCTCAGGGGCGTTTTTCAACGCATCCGAACCCCATGGTGGGCTGCGTAATTGTTGCTAATGGTGAGATTGTTGGCGAAGGCTGGCACGAGCGAGCTGGCGAACCACACGCAGAAGTACATGCTCTGCGCCAAGCCGGCGAGCGAGCGCGAGGTGCAACCGCTTATGTGACGTTGGAACCATGCAGCCACTTTGGTCGCACGCCGCCGTGCGCCGATGCGCTGATTAACGCGGGGCTACAGTGCGTGGTGGTGGCCATGCAAGACCCAAACCCGCAAGTAAGCGGTGAGGGCATTGCGCGCCTGCAAGCGCAAGGTATTGACGTAAAAGTTGGGGTGCTTGAGCACGACGCGCGCCGACTTAACAGTGGGTTTGTGTCACGCATGCAACGCAAACGACCGTGGGTACGAGTAAAAATGGCTGCTTCGTTAGACGGTCGCACTGCGCTTGCGAATGGGGCTAGCCAATGGGTTACTAGCAGTGATGTGCGCAACGATGTGCATCGCTGGCGCGCGCAAAGCGGTGCCATTTTAAGCACAGCTGAAACCGTTTTGGCTGACCAAGCGCAATTGACCGCACGCCATCAACAAGCCGTGTTACAACCGCTGCGGGTTATTATTGATTCCCGTGGTTTGCTAACTGGTGAAGAAGTTGTGTTTTCCAACACCGCCCCAATTTTATTGGTGCACGCGCCTGATACTCAGCGTTCGGTTGATAGCGCCACGCGCTGGCCCGAGCATGTGCAAGTGGTGACAGTTGAGCGCACCAAAACCGGGCATATTGATTTAGCTGAATTACTGCACACCTTGGCTGCGCGTGAAGTGAATTCTGTGTGGACTGAGTGTGGTGCGCAATTGGCTGGCGCATTGATTGAGGCTGAGCTAGTCGATGAATTGATTGTCTATTTAGCGCCTAAACTCATGGGGCATACCGCCCATGGGCTCGTGCATTTGCCGCCATTTGAGGCGATGAGCCAAGTGCCGGAACTTAAATTTACCGATGTACGCCTAGTGGCTGACGCGTTGCGAATTGTCGCCGTGCCGCACCGGGTGAGAGGAGACATATTGTCGTGAATAACGTGTTAAATACAGACGCTTCTACACTCAATAGTGCTGCAGAAATTATTGAAGATATTCGTCAGGGTAAAATGGTTATCTTGATGGACGACGAAGACCGTGAAAACGAAGGCGATCTTATTCTTGCTGCTGAATGTGTCACCCCCGCGGCAATTAATTTTATGGCGCGCTATGGCCGTGGTTTGATTTGTTTAACTCTTACTGAAGAGCGCTGCAAACAACTGCGCTTACCGCTCATGGTTGATCAAAACAACTCGCCGTATGCCACCAACTTTACTGTGTCTATTGAAGCTGCCGAGGGTGTAACCACAGGCATTTCTGCGGCCGATCGCGCTCGTACCGTGCAGGCCGCTGTGGCGAAAGATGCAAAACCAGCCGATTTGGTTATGCCCGGCCACATATTCCCGCTTAAAGCCAAAGCTGGCGGCGTGTTGAATCGTGCCGGACATACCGAAGCTGGCTGCGACTTGGCACGTTTAGCAGGCTATGAGCCGGCCGCCGTTATCGTCGAAATATTGAATGACGACGGCACCATGGCGCGGCGTCCAGACTTAGAAAAATTCGCTGCTGAGCACGATATTAAAATTGGCACCATTGCCGACTTAATTGAATACCGCTCGTTAAAAGAGAAAACGGTTGAGCGCAAAGCGCACTGCAAACTACCAACGGCTTATGGCGAATTTGAACTGATCACCTATCAAGACACCATTGATAAACAGGTGCACTACGCACTTGTGCACGGTGAAATTAGCGCCGAAAAAGCAGTGAATGTTCGGGTGCATTTGCAAGACACCTTTAACGATTTGTTCGCAACTGAGCGCGCAGCCAAGCGCAGTTGGCCGCTTGGCCATGCGATGAAATTCATTGGTGAAAACGATGGCGTATTGGTTGTTATAGGTCGCCAGCAGTCATCAGACGATATTTTAGAGCAGGTTATGAGCTTTGCTGCCGAAGACCGTGGTGAAGTAAAACCCAGCGCCGCCGCCTCGAATGCGTCGCGCAACGTGGGTATCGGCTCGCAAATATTAGCCGACTTGGGTGTTCATGACATGCGCTTAATGAGCTCGCCAAAACGTTATTCTGCGTTGTCTGGCTTTGGCTTGGAAGTTGTTGACTTTATTGAAGATACCCAGGCCGACGGCGAGTAAGCTAGGTTAGTTGCTGGCGATATTTAGCACCTGCTGCCACAGTCGTTCATTGGTGGGAGCAGGGTGGCCAGCTAGCTTTGCTTGGCGCGCAACAAAGCCATTTAAATAGTCAACTTCAGTGGGGCGGTTCAGGCGCACATCCATTAACATTGACGAATAGTTGTTCGCGGTGCTTTTGATGACATGATGCGCTTGAGCGACTAACTCTTCGGCACCTAATTGCACCCCAAAATAGGCTGCTAACCAACAAATCTCTTGTGCTGCCTGCAATTGTAAGGCACTTATATCGTGGCTCAGCAGTTCGCCGTTGCGACAGTTGTGAATAACCGTAAACGGGTTAATTAAACAATTAATGGCGAGCTTAATCCACCGCCGCTGATGAATTGCTGGGCTCCAATTCAATGGCGGTAACGCGTTGTTCAGCACCGAAAACGCTTCAATAGGGCGAGCGCTTGAAGCGTGCTCAACTTGTGCCCAACCAAGCCAGCTTTCACCCATTCCAGCATGGATAACCTCGTTGTCGTGACGATACGCACCGTGCGTGGTTACCCAATGCAGGGTGTTTGGCGGTAGCAAACTTGCTTCGTTATCAAGCATACCGTTGTAGCTGACGATCAACGAAGAACCAACGGGTAAATTTGCGGCGTTTAATTGCTTAAGCACGGCTTCTACTTGGTAGGCTTTTATCGCTGCAAAAACTTGTGTGGGCTGGGTTAATGGTAACTCAGCGGTGCTAAATTCCAGTTGGTGGGCGTTATAAAGCAGCTGAATAGTTGCTTGTTCATGACGCGGTTTCATGACGACGTGCTCACCAATACGGCGTAAATTTGCAGCCATTAAGCTGCCAATAGCCCCGGTACCCACCACTAGCCAATGCATTTAATTGAGCTCCCGCTGATAATTTTGTTCGAGCCGCGTTAACGGCTTACGCAACGCCATTAATATCAGCAAACTCGGGGTTACCATGATTGCCGTAAGCATAAAAAACAATTGCCAATCGCCGTTTAGCCAGTTAACAACATAACCGCTATACGAAGAAAGCAATGTTCGCCCAAGGTTACCAAGCGACGCAAATAACGCATATTGAGTGGCTGTAAAGGCACGATTACACAGCAAGCTAATAAATGCCACAAAAGCGACGGTTGACCACGCGGCGGTAAAGCCGTCAATGATCACTGCGGCCAATAAAAGGTTCGTGTTGGGCCCAACACCTGCTATCCAGGCAAACATTAAATTCGATGCCGACATGGCGATGCCGCCAGTAAGTAGGCCGCGCACAATGCCAAGCTTCAAGTTCACAAAACTGCCTAAAATGGCGAAGACAATGGTCACCCACCAGGTGACCATTTTTGAGTACACGGCAATATCGTCGTTGCTAAAGCCAATTTCTTTGTAAAACACAATAGACATGCGGCCAAGAAAGGCTTCGCCAATTTTAAACAGGAAAATAAACGCCAGCATACCTAGCGCTAGCTGCCAGCCGCTGCGTTTAAAATACTCGGTTATTGGCTCGACCAAGGTGCTTAGTAACCAGTCTTGCCAGCGGTTGAATTGCGGTATGGCAGGTCGGTAGCGGGTTGATTCTCGGGTGGCCATTACAAACAAAATTTGTGCGCCAATAACAAAACACAGCACCGTGTAGGCGTCTTGCCAAAACAGACTGGTACCATCAACTAAGAAAAATGGAATGGCGCCAAGCCCACTGTAGCCACTCCACCAGCCTGCAGTGGCCATGGCAGCACCAGCCGATTGCAGGCGCGCTTCGTGCGGGCCAAAGGTTTCAATACGATAGGCATCAATGGCCACGTCTTGGGTTGCTGAAAAGATAGCGATGACGAGCGCCATGAGCGCCACCCACCAAATGTCAGTGACTACATCGAGTTGGGTTAGGGTTAGGGTAGCGGCCAAAATACCGAACAAACAAAGCAGCATCCAAGCGCGGCGTTGCCCAAACCAGCGCTGCAACTGGGGCACTTTGACGCGGTCGACTAACGGTGACCACAGGGCGTTGACCGAGTAGGCGACAAATACCACGCCAAATAGGCCTATAGCCGAGCGGTCTACGCCAACTTCTTGCAGCCAAGCCGACAGCATGGAGCCAATAAGCACCCATGGAAAGCCACTAATAACGCCAAATCCAAAGATAACCCAAATGCGTGGCTCGCGATAAATACTGAAGTCTTTGTACCAAGGCTGTGATGAGGTCATGGGGCCTACTGTTGCGGTAGAATTTCTATTTTCTTAAGTACCGGCGGGTTTTTCGGAACATTCGGCCAGCCTGTTTGTTTGTGATAGAACTCGGTTTCAACTGCTGCTAACTTTTCTAACACTGCTTCACCTTCAACCACCCAGCCAAACACGGCGTAGCCCCAGCCTTTGGTTGACGGGTTGAGTGACTCGTTGTCATTCACATTAAAATAAAACTGGCGTGTTGCTGAGTGAGGGTCATTAACACGGGCCATTGCAATAGTGCCGTAGTTGTTCAACATACCGTTGCCAGACTCGTTGAAAATGGGGTCAAACATGGTTTTAGCTTCAAAGTTTTCAGTGTAGCCACCACCTTGCACCACAAAGCCAGGAATAATGCGATGAAAAATAGTGTTGTTATAACTGCCGGCCTGCACGTACTGCAAAAAATTTTCCACTGTAATTGGCGCTTTGGCGCGATTTAGCTCAACCACAATGTCACCCTCGGTGGTCACAAATTTCACTTTAGGAAACAGGTTATTTGGCTGAACTGTGTTTGCAGACGTGTTTGCATTGGTGTTTGCAGACGTAACGAAAAGAGCCGCAAAAACGACAAAAACAGCTAATTTTATGGCAGTTCGCATGATTAACCTCGGGCTTTTAAAATGACAAATTTACTGTTTTGTGCAACTTGGTGCACTTGCTTAAATAAACGTTTCAAAGGCTGATAATAGGGTAAATGACGGTTAGCCACTACCCAAAGTTCGCCGTTTTTACGTAAAACTCGCTGACTATCACGAAACATTTGGCGGGCAATGTGCTCGGTCACCGCGTGCTCTTGATGAAACGGCGGGTTGCATAAAATGAGATCACAGCTGTGATCGTCTTGCTGTGCCAAACAGTCGTCAACCTGAGCATGATATTGCGCTGTTGTGCTGCATGGTGTGCTGCATGGTGTGCTGCTAGGTGTGCCAGTAAGGTTTTGTTCAATGTTGGCACGGGTGGACGCAATGGCTAAGAATGACTCATCAACCCAGGTAATCTGACTGGCCGGCGACAATTGGGCGTAGCGTAGGCCCAACACGCCATTACCACAGCCCAAGTCAATAACGCGCTCAGCGCCGCTTGGGGGCATATTGCTGAGCATAAATCGTGCGCCAATATCCAATTGGTTGCGAGCAAATACGCCGGCATGGTGTTGTAGCGATAGGTTAAATTCGGGCACTTGCCACGTGCTAACAAACTGCTCAGCCTGGATAGGTGCTGAGGTTAGTTTGGCACTTAATGTGCGGCATTTTCGTTGAATAAGAGAAACATCAACACCCGTGCAATATTGCTCAAATAGCGCACGTACAGTAGGCGTGAATAACTTACTTTTTGCAGCGGCAAAAAGCTGTGTGCCAGGGGCTAATTCAGCCGCTAGTTTTGCCAGTTGAAATTCAAGTAGACTCTGGCTTTTGGGTATTTTTAAGTACACCACATCTGTGGCTGCGGGCGCGTTGTCTAGCGGCGACAGCGGTTGCAAGGTGTTGGGTAGTTGATTGCTGGCTAAGTTGGCATGCCACGCGCAATGGCTTATATAAGAGTCAGCTTGACTGGCAACGGCTAAGCCTGCCAATGGCAGCAGTAGGGCACCGAATTGATCGTTGACCAGCAATGGTTGCTGGTCGTCGCGCTGCGCAATAATGTCATGCAATAACTCGTCGGCAGCGTCCCAGGCCTGCAGCGGGTCGTGGCTGCGAATGGGGTAGCGATTTAGTTGCCACTGTCCTGCGGCACTTCGAAGTGTTGTCATGACTTAACCTTATCAATTTTGTTTTCCATGCACTTTTGTAATGGTCGGACATTTCACCGCCGAACATTCGTGCTATGATACCGAAAAACGACAGGTGACTATAGGTTTTAACACGTGAAAATATATGCAGAGATTACCGGCTGGGGTAAGTGTTTACCGCCTGCTGTGATGACCAACGATGATTTAGCAACTTTTCTTGAAACGTCAGATGAGTGGATTCGTACCCGCACGGGCATCGAAGAACGTCGGGTAAGCGAAGTTGGCACGTCGAAGCTAGCAACCGTTGCCGCGCGCAATGCGCTTGCCGCTGCCGGCTTAAATGCTGAAGACATTGATTTGATTATTGTTGGTACCTGTACGCCTGACGAAATCATTCCTAATGTAGCTTCGGCAGTACAACGCGATTTAGGCAATAAAACCGCCGCCGCGTTTGACTTAAACGCCGCTTGCAGCAGCTTTTTATATGGTATGCACTATGCTACGCAAGCCATTCGTACCGGTGCGCACAAAAAAGTATTGATTATTGGTGCTGAGCGTTTAACACGAATTCTTGACTGGACCAAGCGCGAGAGCGCGGTGCTGTTTGGTGATGGCGCTGGTGCCATGGTGCTTGAGGCGAGTGAAAACGAAGCTGGTTTATTGGCTTCGCATGTTACCTGTGACGCTGATGCCCGCGATGTGTTGGCACTTGAGTTTGGCATGAGTTTTGACCGCTTTGGTTTTGACGGCATTATGCCATTTAACTTTGTCGGCCAAGAAATATTTAAACGCGCGGTTAAAGGTATGAATACGGCCGTGGAAAAAGTATTTGAAGAAACCGGCCTAACCACCGACGACATTGACTCATTAATTCCGCACCAAGCGAACAAGCGCTTAATCGATTACCTTGCCAAAATGTGCAAAGTACCGGAAGAAAAAACAGTTATTAATATTCAAAAGTACGGTAATACGTCGTCTGCCACGCTACCGATTGCGTTTTGTGAAGCGGTGGAGCAGGGCATTGTTAAACCAGGCGATACAATTGTCTCGGCCGTGTTTGGTGGCGGCTTAACCTGTGGCGCGGGCATTATTAAGTGGGGCCAGCGTGTCACGCCAATTCGTGACAACAACGAGCAATTACCAAGCCAAGGTAAATCGGCGTTAGATTTAATTTTACCTTTGCATGAAGGTACCAAAGCGGCTTGGGAAAAACGCGGCGATGAGTAACTTTGTTAAAGAGGAAGTGCGCAATAATGTGTTATGGCTAACTTTATGTCGCACCGACAAAAAGAACGCCTTAACGCAAGACATGTACACTGCCTTAAGTGCGGCACTGCAAGCGGCTGAGCGCGATGGCAAAATAGCTGCCGTGGTGCTAACTGGTGAGGGTGATAGTTTTACCGCCGGCAATGACCTGCATGACTTTCTTGCCATTGAAGAACTTGACGATAGCGCGCCGCCATTTGAGTTTCTGTATACCTTAAGCAGATTGAGTGTACCTTTAGTGGCTGGTGTGAACGGCTTGGCCATAGGTATTGGCACCACGATTTTGCTGCATTGCGACTTGGTTTATGCAGCGGACGACGCGGTGTTCGCGTTGCCATTTATTAATCTTGGTTTGGTTCCTGAGGCGGCATCAAGCCTGCTGTTACCACAAGCTTGTGGTCATTTACGGGCGTCCGAGTTGCTATTGCTGGGTGATAGCTTTGATGCGCAATCAGCGTTGGAATATCGCTTAGTGAATAAAGTGGTACCTCGTGCCGAACTGCAAGATACCCTAGAGCAGGTTGCTGATGCATTAGCAGCCAAACCGCATGGCGGTTTACGTGCAGCGAAGAAGTTAATCAAGCAACCGGCCGAACCCGTTGCTGATCGCATTGAACGTGAAGCCAAAATTTTCGCCAAAGCATTAAGCTCTGAAGCTGCTCGTCAAGCTATTGCTGAGCGCTTAAATCGCAAGAAATAACCGAAATCGTTTATTTAATCGGCAGTCAGTGTCTAGCGCCTTGCTAGCTGACTGCCTTTGCGCGATAATGCCCGCCGTTATGGTGACCTCATTGGTCCCCCCGCAACACGAACTGGCGAACCCGGTCAGGCCCGGAAGGGAGCAGCCGTAGTCAGGGATGTGGGTGCCGGGGTGCTGGCTGGTGAGGTCGCCACCCAATCTTTAAGAGCGTGCTTCGTTTTTCGTGCGCTTCTCTGTTCGTCCGTTCACTTCGTTCTCTATTCGTTATTCGATCGCTACGCTTGTCGTTATTCGATCGCTACGCTTGTCGTTATTCGAAAAACAAGACACACTAAACGAATAACGAATAACGAATAACGAACAGCGCAGCGCACCAACAGCGAAGCGCACGAACAACGAGATTTTCCCAATGCCGAAGAATGTGAAGCCGGTTTATTACGGCGACTACCTGCAACTCGACAAGCTGCTTGATGCACAATCTCCCCACAGCAAAATGTATGGGCCTGAAGCTCATGACGAAATGCTATTTATTATTGTCCACCAGGTTTATGAACTGTGGTTTAAGCAGGTTCTACACGAACTGCGCGCCATACATACCGAATTTAGCCAAGACCAACTGGACGATAGTGCGCTTCAAGTTGTGGCGCATCGGTTGCGTCGTATTTTAGCCATTCAAGATCTCATGAATGACCAAGTGGGAGTCATTGAAACCATGACACCGCAGGAGTTTCTTGAGTTTCGTGATTATTTAGTGCCAGCTTCTGGTTTTCAAAGTATTCAATTTAAAGAGCTTGAGATACGTTTAGGGCTGACGCGAAACACCCGTATCGCTTTTGACCAACAGTCGTTTTATAACCGTTTAAATGACGAGCACCGCGCTTATCTTGAAGCATTAGAACAGCAGCCCAATTTATTTGACCGGGTGGATGCTTGGTTGGCGCGCATGCCATTTTTGCAGTTTGAGGACTTTAGTTTTTGGGATGTTTACCAACAGGCCGTGAAAAATGCGTTAGACCGCGATGAAGAAATTATTCGCCAAAATGCGAGTGACGATACCCAGTTAGCGACCGAATTAGACAGCTTGCAGGCGAATAGGGACAACTTTTCTGCGCTTTTCGATAACGAACGTTATGAATCTTTACAAGAAAATAACCAAGTAAGGTTATCGCAACGCGCAATGCTCAGTGCTCTCTTTATTACACAGTACCGTGAAGAGCCGGCATTTCATTTGGCGCACCAAGTGATTACCTCGTTAGCTGAAATGGATGAAAAGCTAACCATTTGGCGCTATAAGCATGCAATGATGGTTCAGCGTATGCTGGGTACAAAAATCGGTACGGGTGGTTCTTCTGGGCACGATTATTTACGGCGTACCACCGAACAGAACCGTGTATTTAAAGATTTTTTTGCCATGGCGACTTATTTGTTACCGAAAAGCGCGTTGCCTGAACTTCCTTCATCAGTGCGCCAAGCTTTAGGTTTTTACTTTCGCCACGATTAAGCGCCCGATTTCTGCTCAAACCAGCGCACCGCCTGATGCAATGCACTCAGTTGGTGCGCGAGGTGTTCAGACAACCATTGGCTACGGGTTGCGGTTGTGGCGCTGTTTAAGCTATTCAGTTGCCGCCGCAATTCGGCAATATAATCACTCGGCACGCGAGCGTCTTGACTAAACAACTGGTTATCAAACCAATCTGAGAAACTTTCTTCATTAATTGCTAAGCGCTCAATGCGCTGTTCCAAGCTCTGAATTTCACTATTAATTCGATGATAAAGATCCGAATTTATTGCCATGGTTGAATGACCTATTGCGTTAGCATTTGTGTAGTTAAAAATTTCACTGAACTTGTTATGCAAATTCCACTCTAAAAGCTATGATAATTATGCACCAAAAGTATTGATTTATGCACAACTGTTAAGAAGCTGTAAACGAGAGTTTGTCTTAATTTACAGTGAATTTAAGCTCACATCGGTAGTTGACATGGTCGCGCCGATCGTGGGAGTATTGAAGCATTATTACCGTAGGGTTTCTATCGGTAATAGCTGCAAGTGTTGATTAAACTCTTTTCGTCACTCAAATAACTGGGAGGCTGACGACATAAGGTCGTTGTGCCTAAAGTTAAGTCAAATTGGTTGGGAACTATGACCAAAGTAATCAATAAAAGCAAAGTTGCTGCAGCCTTAGTTGGCATGTTTGCAATTGCAGGTAGCGCGACAGTAGCTGCCCAAGATGTTTCTACGTTGCAAAACGAAGAAGCGAAAATCCATACTGCTGACAAGCGGTCTCAAAGCAAAATCGATTCTTTGTTCGAGCAGAGCCAAGAGTTGTTGTACGAGTACCGTGGTGTTGTAGACGAATACGAAAACTTAAAAGTCTACAATGATCACGTTCAGCGTTTAGTTGATGACCAAAATGCGTCACTGGCTTCTCTACAGCGCCAGATCGATCGTATCGAAGAAACCAAGCAAGGCGTGGTTCCTTTGATGTACAAAATGATCGACGCTTTGGAGCAGTTTGTGGAGCTGGATCTTCCAATTCACAAAGAGCGCCGTATGGCCCGTGTTGAGCGTTTACGCGAAATCATGGGTGCGTCAAACGTAGCTACCTCTGAGCAGTTCCGCCAAATCACTGAAGCTTATCAAGCTGAAATGGATTACGGCGCTGGTCTGATCGCATACGAAGGTAAACTGCAATTCGAAGGCGAAGAAATCTCTGTTGACTTCTTCCACCTTGGTCGTGCAGCGCTGATGGCACAGTCTTTGGACCTGAAAAACGGTTGGATTTACAACAAAGAAACTGGCGCTTGGGAAGCTCTTGATGATGCTTACCTAGGTTCGTTGACCAAAGCAATTCGTATGGCGCGTAAACAAACCGCCCCTGATCTGATTAAACTGCCTATCTATGCAGCGGAGCGTGCAGAATGAACAAACTAGTGAAATCTTTGCTGGTCGCAGCAGCATTCTCATTATCAGCTGGCGCAAGCTCTGCTTATGCGCAAGATGAAGCGAAATCACTAGACCAACTTCTTGATTTAGTGAAGCAAAACCGTGCGGCGTCACAGCGTATTAATGCTGAGCGTGAAGCTGAGTTCACTTCAGAGCGTGCTGACAAGCAAGCTTTGTTGAACCAGGCAAAACGCCAATTAGCGGATGAAAAAGCACGCGGTCAGCGTTTGCAAACAGAATTCGCTGAAAACGAAATCTCGTTAGCTAACAAAGAGACCGAATTGCAAAACGCATTAGGTACTTTGGGTGAAATCGTTGGTGTTGCACGTGGTGCAGCTGCTGACACTATCGGTCGTGTTGCAACTTCAATCGTAAGTGCACAGTATCCAGGTCGTGAAGACGTTTTGGAAACTATCGCTGAGGCGAAAGAAGTACCAACTATTGCCGAACTTGAAGAACTTTGGTTAGCTTGGTTGACCGAAATGAAAGAGTCAGGCCGCGTTGTAACTTTCAACAGCGACGTGACTTTGCTTAACGGTTCAACTGAAAACCGCGACGTAACTCGTATTGGTGTATTTAACCTGATTTCAAACGGTGAATACTTCAACTACAACGACTCTGCGGAAGAAATACAGCCGTTAGGTCGTCAGCCAGAAGGTTTCGTGCTTTCAACTGTTGAAGCATTTGAAGCTACTGATTCTGGTTACGAAGGTTTATACATTGACCCGGCTCGTGGTCAAATCTTGAACTTGGCAACTCAAAAAGCAACGCTTGAAGAGCGTTACCACCAAGGTGGCACAGTTGGTTACGTAATCACTGTTGCACTTATCGTTGGTTTCTTGATTGCAATTTACAAGTTCATCACGTTGGGCTTAGAAAGCGCGAAAATGCGTTCACAGTTGAAAAACACTGCTAACCCATCAGACAAGAATGCTTTGGGCCGTATCTTGAAAGTTTATCAAGAGAACAAAGGCGCAGACACTGAGAACCTTGAGCTGAAACTTGACGAAGCTATCTTGCGTGAAACACCACGTATTGAAAGCGGCGTGAACATCATCAAGATCTTGGCTGCTATTGCTCCGTTGTTAGGTCTATTAGGTACCGTTGTTGGTATGATCGGTACGTTCCAATCAATCACATTGTTTGGTACGGGCGATCCGAAAATCATGGCTGGTGACATCTCAATGGCGTTGGTAACAACTGCGTTGGGTCTGATTGCAGCATTGCCATTGATTCTTGTACACGCGATTGTGGCAGCACGCGCTAAGTCAATTGTTCACGTATTAGATGAACAGGCTGCAGGTATCGTCGCCGCGCACGCGGAGAAGAAGGAGTAATCCTATGGTATACCTGATGGAGCTTTGGGAATCTATCAGGGATTTTCTGGGTACCGGTGGCGACGTCTTGTACGTCGTCATGGGGGCGCTCTTTCTCATGTGGGTTCTCATGATTGAGCGCTATTGGTTCCTGACTGGCGTGTTCCCGAAGATGAAAAAACAAATCATCGACAACTGGAACGCGCGTCAAGACACCACCTCATGGTACGCTCACAAAATCCGTGATGCATGGATTTCTGAAGCCGACGAAAAACTAAATGCGCGTATTTTGTTGATCAAAACCTGCGTAGCGATTTGTCCTTTAATCGGACTATTAGGCACCGTAACCGGTATGATTGCAGTATTTGAAATCATGGCGGTGCAAGGTACTGGTAACCCACGCCTTATGGCATCGGGTATTTCGATGGCAACTATCCCGACAATGGCGGGCATGGTAGCAGCATTGTCAGGTATGTTCTTCGCCTCTCGCTTAGAAGCACGGGTGCGTCGAGCAAAACACAAATTGATCGACAGTTTGCCACATCATTAAGAGAGAAGAATTATGGCACGTAAACGTTTTCGTGAAGAGGAAGATGCAGCGATCGATATGACGCCGATGCTCGACATCGTTTTCATCATGTTGATCTTCTTCATCGTAACCACCTCTTTCGTAAAAGAAGCTGGTATTGACGTGAACAAGCCAGAAGCGAGTCAAGCAGAGAAAAAACCTTCTGCTAACATCTTTATCGCAATTCGTGCGAATGGCGAAGTATGGATGGACAAGCGTATGGTTGATGTAGAGCGCGTTGGCGCGAACATCGAACGTCTATTGGCCGAACAGCCAACTGATATCGTAGTGATTCAGGCGGACAAAGAAGCCAAGCATGGCGTTGTCGTTAAAGTCATGGATCAAATTAAGGAAGCGGGTATTGACAAGATATCCATAGCCGCAGAGGACGATTAATTATGGTGCGCTTTATAGTATCAATACTATTAGGTGCTGCAGCTACGTTCCTTCTGTTCGCTTTCATGGCTTTTTTGATTAGCGGCGGTGAGGGACGTAACGAAGGTCCACCACCGACTGCACCAATTGAATTAGTGACTACTCCGCCGGATTCGGATGTGGATCAGCGTCGTCGTACGCCACCACCACCTCCGCCTCCGCCTCAGCAGCCGCCTGAGACTCCGCCAAACGAGCCTGATACGTCAGACTCAGATGGTATGAATCTTGATTTAGGCTTTGATGTTGATGTTGGCGGTGCAGACACAGGTCTTGATGGTGGTGGCTTGGCAATTCGTGACGGTGAGGCGACACCTATTGTTCGTATTAACCCACGTTATCCGCCTGCTGCGGCCCGTGACGGTGTTGAGGGTTGGGTAAGACTACGTTTCACTATCGATCCATCTGGTGGTGTAACGGATGTCGAAGTTATTGACTCAAACCCACGTCGTATTTTCGACCAAGAAGCACGCCGTGCACTATTGCGTTGGAAATATAAGCCGAAAGTAGTGGATGGAAAGGCTGTTAGTCAGCCAGGCCAGACGGTTCAGCTTGATTTCAACCTGGATCAGGAGTAACAGATGATGCACAAAAAACTCTTAGCGATTATTAGCGCGAGTGTATTGTGTACTGTGATGGCAGTTGCAACCGCACCTGCCTTTGCACAGGACATCAATTACAATTTGCCGTCTGCCGAGGATGTTCAGAAGCAAAAAGATTCGCGTTCTAACCAAGCGGTTAGTGAGCGTGTCGGTCGCCGTTTAATGAATGCTCTTGATATGTATACCGAAGAGAAAGACGTTAAAGGCGCGATTGAAATGCTTGAGGACACGGACCCTAGCGATGACTTTGACCGTGCCTACGTGAACCGTTTCTTGGGTAACCTGTATGCTGCAGATGAGCAATATCAGCGCGCTGTAACCTTGGTTAAGCAAGCTGCTGATGCCAATGTTCTTGGTTGGTCGGATCATGCTGCAATGTTAAAGCTTGTTGCGGACTTATCGTTGCAACTTGAGCAGTATGAAACCGCGTTGCAGTACTACGGTAAGTGGTTGCAGTTTACCGGCGAAGCCGATGCTGATGTGTTTATGCGTATTGCCAACTCGTACTATCAGTTGAAACAATACGACAAAATCATTCAGCCAGCAGACCTTGCAATCAAGTCGTTCGCTGCTAAAGGTGAGCCTAACCGCAACCCGTACATCATGAAAGTTGCTTCGTATTACGAACGTAAGATGTACCCAGAAGCGGCGGCTGTGCTTGAATCTGGCTTAGCAGTATTGCCAGGTGAAAAAGTGTGGTGGAACCAGTTGGGCATGATTTACATGTTGATGGAGCGCTTTGAAAAGTCCCTGCAGACCATGGAAATCGCTTATTTAGCTGGTTACTTTGATAAAGAAACACACTACAAAGCATTGGTTCAGCTGTATTCAAACATGGGTATTCCGTACAAAGCGGCCATGATTATGGAAAAACATATTAAAGCGGGAGATGTAGAAGCCATTGCGAAAAACTACCAAATGGTAGCGAGTAACTATGAGCAATCTCGTGAATATGATAAAGCAGCTGTAGCCTACGGTTTAGCCGCTAAAGCTGAAACTGAAGCAGAAGAACGCGCGAACATGTACCGTCGCCAAGGCACCGCTTATTTGCGTGCTGAGCAATATACCAAAGCGGTTGATGCGTATGTAAAAGCGCTCAACAATGGTATTGAAAAAGAAGGCCCGGTTTACATGTCGATTACTGAAGCTCACTTCTACAACAACAACTTCCGCGAAGCGTTGAAGTCTGTGCAAGAAGCGAAGAAATTCAGTGACCAACGCCGTAATGCGAGTAGCTGGGAACAGTATATTCGCCAGAAAGCGTCGAATCGTGGTGTGTCTTTGTAAGATATAGCAACGCTAAATAATATGTAAAACCCTGCCTTTAGGCGGGGTTTTTTGTATTTATAATCTATTATTGGATATTGGGCGTAGGTTAATTATACGTGCTATGATTTTAGTTGGAATAACAAGAGGAATACATCATGAAATCAATGAAAAAATCAGTATCTGTTGCAGTGGGTGCGTTTTTGGTAAGCACGGCCGGTGCATCTGTTGCAGCTAACCCGTTTGGTTACACTGAACTACCTGGTGGGTATCAGCAGCAAGAGCAACAACAGCAGCAACAGCAAGAAATGCGCTGTGGTGGCAACAAAGGTGAAAAGACACACGAAAAGTCTAAGCATGAAGAAGGCAAATGCGGCGAAGGTAAATGCGGCGAGGGCAAGTGTGGTGAAGATAAAGAAAAAGCCAAAGCTAAAGAGAAAATGAAAGACAAGCAAGGCGAAGGCAAGTGTGGTGAAGGCAAATGCGGCGAGGGTAAATGCGGCGCAGCGTAGGCCTTGGATTACGGCGGGAGTTTTTGACTGAAGTCTTGACGACAACTCCTGCCGTCGATTTTTGGGAAATTGCCCCTGAAAATTGGATGGCCCGTGGTTACGAAGCCGAATATCAGCTAGATAAAATACGCGAGCGCTATTCGGTCAGTTGCCACGGCCTATCGCTATCTATTGGTAGCCCTGACCCGTTAGACGAACACTTTGTTCGCGACATTAAAAAGTTTCTCGACCGTTTCAATATTAGTCGCTACAGCGAGCACTTAAGCTATTGCTCGGCGAGCGGCCATTTGTATGATTTGTTACCCATTCCATTTACCGAACAAGCGGCTGATTATGTTGCTGCTCGGGTTAGGCGTGTGCAAGATATTCTAGAGCGCCCAGTGGTGTTAGAAAACGTGTCGTATTACACCCCAGCGGCCACAGAAATGTCTGAGTTAGCATTTATTCGCCGCGTGCTTGAGCAAGCCGATTGTGAGCTTTTACTCGATGTGAATAACGTGTATGTGAATAGCGTTAATCATAAGTACAACCCTTATGAATTTATCGCTGCGTTGCCGTCAGAGCGAATTACCTATGGGCATATTGCCGGGCACTACGAAGAAGCCCATGATTTGCTGATTGATACTCATGGCGCCGACGTTCGTTCGGAAGTATATGAGCTGCTAGCCTTTGCGTATCAGCAACACGGCGATTTTCCAGTGCTATTAGAACGCGATTTCAACATACCGCCGCTCAATACATTGTTGCAGGACGTTGAAAAAGTCAAAGCGGTAAGTCACGAGCTTGCCTAAGTGTTACCTAGGTGCTACCTAAGAGCTGCCAAAGAGAGACCTTGTGGACGAATTTAAGCAGATTCAACAGCAGTGGGCGAAGTGGCTACGTAACCCGCAGACAGAACAGCCGCCAGCAAACGCCGACAGCACCCGTTTGAAGGTTTATAATCGGTTAGTTAGAAATAACATCGAAAGCTTTATTGAACGCGGTTTTCCGGTGTTGGCTAAAGTTTTAACAGCGTCGCAATGGCAAACTTTAATGCAGAGCTTTATTGCGCAGCACCAAGCCGAGTCGCCGCTTTTTGCGAATATCGGTTATGAATTTGTCTGTTTTTTAGAGCAGTACACTGCCAACGCTGAGATTCGCCAGGCGTATCCCAATTTTATGTATCAACTGGCCTGTTATGAGCGCATGGAGCTGGAAGCTTATCATTCAGAGTCGTTGTGCGTGCCTGCGGAAACAGCTAAGCCAGAGCAGTCATTTTGGCAGGTTAATCCGTCATTGCAGTGGCGAGATTTCAATTACCCCGTTCATGCCATTAGCGCCGATAACCACCCAACTACAGAATTACCGCAGCCGCTATTTATCGCGGTTTATCGCGTTGACGAGATTGACACAAACCAACAATTTTCTAGCGCCGTCAAATTTATGCAACTTAACCCAGTTACCATGCTGCTGATTGATTTGCTACAAAGGCAACCAGGAATGTCCATTGCAGATATGGCCACCGCGTTAAGCGAGCAGTTACCGCAGTATAGCGCGCAGCAACTTGAGCAAGGGCTATTCACAACCATTCCCGATCTATACCAAAGGGCTATGTTGTTCCCATTCGCCAATTAAAGTATGATCCGCACCGCTAATTTTAGTCAGTGAGGATGTATTTTATGGCACATGATCAAAACTTCCGTGATGAATCGGGCGTAAAAATGGGCTGGCTTGCGGTAATTACCTTTGTTGCAGTTCCAGCATTACCAGCTGTTTTGGCTTGGTATAAATTTTTTGCAGCGTAAGCTGAACGGTTAAAGGGCATTCTATGTCACTTAGATTATTGTTGGTTGAGGATAAGCCAGCGACACGGGAGCAATTGATAAAAATTATCGAGCAAAGCCCGTACACGGTTAGCTGTGCCAATGACGGCTTAGACGGCTTAAACTGTAGTAAAAACTATCATTATGATGTGGTGTTAATTGATCACAAAATGCCATTAATGGATGGCATTGCGTTGATTAAAAGCTTGCGTCAGCTTGACGCCTATGCGCAAACCCCAATCATGTTGATGACCACTCAAGATGCGAGCCAAGTGCAGCCGCTTGCCGATAAAGCAGGGGCAAACTTGTGTTTGGCCAAGCCAGTTGATGCAGCACGATTGTTAGGGTTACTTCATGATCTTGCAGCGGCAACAGGGCACCCGCAACAATCCACTGCTTGAGAAAAAACATGCAGATTAAACAGTTTATTCATGCAATACCCGACTACCCAAAGCCGGGCATTGTTTTTCGCGATATTACGCCGCTATTAGCCAATGGCGATGCATTTCGTGAAACAATCAACACCTTTTTGAACCGCTACAAAGATCAAGGCATTACCAAAATAGTGGGCATTGAGGCGCGTGGTTTTATATTCGCAACGGCTTTGGCGTATGCCATGGGCGTTGGTTTCGTACCTTTACGTAAGCCAGGCAAGTTGCCGCGTAAAACAGTGTCGCAAAGTTACGCGCTGGAATATGGTGAAGACCAATTAGAATTACACGCAGAAGACCTCACAGCAGATGATAACGTGTTAATTATGGACGATTTGTTAGCAACAGGTGGAACCGTTTTAGCAGCAGTTGAAATGTTGAATAAACTTAATGTCACTATTGCTGAATGTGCGTTTGTTATTCAATTAAACGAGTTGCCAGGTGCACAGCGTCTGCAACAGGCGAACATTCCATACTATACGCTGTGCTCGTTTTAAGGTAAGTTAACAGCTTAATAAAACAGAGCGATAAAGAAGATATTGGCAATGAGCTATCAAGTACTTGCACGTAAATGGCGGCCACGAAATTTTGGTGAAGTGGTTGGCCAACAACACGTTTTGCGGCCGTTATTTAATGCGCTGCAAACCGGTCGTTTGCACCATGCTTGGTTGTTAACAGGTACTCGCGGTGTGGGTAAAACCACTATTGCCCGTATTCTTGCCAAAAGTCTCAATTGCGAGAAAGGCGTTACTGCACAGCCGTGTGGTGAATGCGCCGCTTGTGTGGCGATTGATCAAGGGCGTTTTGTTGATCTGTTAGAAATAGATGCAGCGTCACGCACCAAAGTTGAAGATACCCGTGAACTACTTGATAACGTGCAATATGCGCCAACACAAGGGCGTTACAAGGTCTATCTGATAGACGAAGTGCACATGTTGTCGCGCCACAGCTTTAACGCGTTACTGAAAACGCTGGAAGAGCCGCCTGAGCATGTCAAATTTCTGCTAGCAACCACCGATCCACAAAAACTACCGATCACGGTGTTGTCACGCTGTTTGCAGTTTAATTTAAAAGCCTTATCGCGCGATGAAATTAGCAGTCATTTGCAACAGGTGTTAGCGGCGGAAAATATCACGTTTGAAGAACCCGCCATACAGGCGCTTGCTAAAGCGGCCCAAGGCAGTTTGCGCGATGCGCTTAGTTTGACCGACCAGGCTATTGCACAAGGCGATCATGCGGTCACTATGGCGGGCGTTCAGCAAATGCTGGGTAGTGTGCCAAGTTTTCAATTAGTGAACCTGCTGCAGCAAGTTCTTGCTGGTGACTCCGAAGCCATGTTGCAAACCCTTGATACGGTGGCTAGCCAAGTACCCGATTTAAGCGGTTTAATTGCTGAGTTACAAAATTTAGTCCATCAGTTGGCGTTATTTCAGGCCGTGCCAAGTACAGCGCAAGCTACTGGGCTAGAGCCAAGTGCCCAACATTTAGCTCAACAACTGCCGGCTGAGTTACTGCATGTGTTTTACGACATTTTGGTACAGGGGCGTCGTGACTTAAATTATGCCAGCGATGTGCGCAGCGGTGTTGAGATGACATTGTTGCGGCTAATGGCATTTCGCCCAGAATATTTAGAAGTCGTTGAAACGAGTGCCGAAACCGTCACTCAGACAAAAACGATTGCAGCGGCGCCACCGCCTTCGAAGCTAACGCAAACAACCAGTGAACAGATTCAGGCGCAGCAGCAAGAACAGGCTTCAGCAGAACCAGAGCCTGAAGCTCGCTTTGAGCCAGCGCCAGAACAAGAGCCAGCGCCAGAATCAGAGCCAGCGCCAGAATCAGAGCCCGAGGCAGAGGCAGAGCCAGAGCCCGAGGCAGGGCCAGAGCCGCAGGCAGCACCGGCAAATGACTTGCAGGCACTGCTAGCAACGCGCCAAGCGTTAGCGCAAAAAAAAAATCCTGAAGTAGCGGCTCCCGCGGAGCAAGAGCCATCAGCGGCCGACAAAGAGCCATCAGCGGCCGACAAAGAGCCATCAGCGGCCGACAAAGAGCCCTCAGCGCAGGAGCAAGCCCCCGCAGCGCCAGAACAAGCCCAGGCAGCCGAGCAGCAAACTGCTTCGGGCCACCAGCCGCAAGTAGAAATATCAGCAACAACAAAGCGTGCTGCAGAAGTAGACCAATGGGCAGCCATGATTGATGAGCTCGATTTGCATGGTTTAACCCGACAGTTAGCGCGCAATAGCGTATTTACGCAGCATGGTGATAAAAACGTGTTGTTGGTGCGAAGAAATTGGGCGTACCTGTTGAATGACGGCGCAGTCGTCACCATTAAAGAAGCGATGGTTGAGCAGTTTGATATTCAGCTGCATGATATTTTAGTTGGCGATGCAGAGGCCGCAACTCCGGTTGAAATTCAGCAACAAATTAATGCTTTTCGCTTAGAAGCGGCAAAACAAACGCTAGCGGACGACCCGTTAGCACAGCAATTAGCAAGTGAGTTTGGTGCAACGCTAACAGCAGACTCAGTGAAACCCGATTAATTTTCCAAATTTGAAGAATAGAGGTTGTTATGTTTAAAGGTGGTGGTTTAGGCAACATGATGAAGCAAGCGCAGCAGATGCAAGATCGTATGCAAAAAGCGCAAGCGGAAATCGCGAATTTAGAAGTGACTGGCGAAGCCGGTGCAGGCATGGTGAAAGTAACCATGATGGGTAACCACAACGTACGTCGCGTCAGCATTGACCCAAGCCTGTTTGAAGACGACGACAGCGAAATGATTGAAGACTTGGTTGCAGCTGCGATCAACGATGCAGTGCGCCGTGTAGAGCAAACTAGCAAAGACAAAATGGCCGAAGTAACTGGCGGTATGAATTTACCACCAGGCTTTAAAATGCCATTTTAATTAGGCGTTGACCATGCGACTTAGCCCAGCAATACAAGAATTGGTGGAAGCGCTACGCCTGTTACCTGGGGTTGGGCCAAAGAGCGCCCAACGTATGACGTTTCAGCTGTTGGAGCGACAGCGCGATGGCGCTTTAAGATTGGCTCGGGCGCTGCAAGAAGCCGTTGAGAAAGTAGGGCACTGTAGCCAGTGCCGTACCTTAACTGAAGACGAAATTTGTGCCATTTGTGCGAGCGACAAGCGCCGTCAAAGTGGCTTGCTGTGCATTGTCGAAACACCGGCTGACGTGCTTGCTATTGAGCAAACTGGCCAATATCAAGGCTGCTATTTTGTGCTAATGGGGCATTTATCGCCGTTAGACGGAATTGGCCCTGAAGATATCGGTCTTGATGTATTAGCGAAGCGTCTAAGCCAAGAAAATATTGAAGAAATTATCTTGGCAACCAACCCAACGGTGGAAGGCGAGGCAACAGCACATTTTATTGCTGATTTGGCCCGCACCCGTCAAATTCGCACTTCGCGTATTGCTCATGGCGTGCCGGTAGGTGGCGAGTTGGAATACGTTGATCAAGCTACCTTAGGCCATGCGTTTAGTGGGCGTAAGGTTATTGACCATAACTAATCACAGAAATTGCATAAAAGGCGCTTGAAAAGCCAAGCGCCATCCCCATCTTTCTTCTAGACCAAGATTCACTTACTGAGTCATAACCACAATAGTGTAGGAGAAATCACTATGGCGGAGACCCGTCAAGCAGAAACCCATGGTTTTCAAACCGAAGTGAAGCAATTGCTTCATTTGATGATTCATTCACTTTATTCCAATAAAGAAATCTTTCTGCGCGAGCTGGTATCGAATGCATCGGATGCTGCCGACAAGCTACGTTTTAAAGCGTTAAGTGACAGCAGCTTATTGGCCGATGACGCAGAGCTGTTCGTTCGCGTTAGTGCCGACAAAGACGCCGGCACCATTACCATTAGCGACAACGGCATTGGTATGACGCGTGACGAAGTCATGACCAACTTAGGTACCATTGCCAAGTCGGGCACCGCCGATTTCTTTAGCCAATTGTCGGGCGATCAAGCCAAAGACAGCCGCTTGATTGGCCAGTTTGGTGTGGGTTTTTACTCGGCATTCATTGTGGCTGAAACGGTCACTGTGCGTACCCGTGCGGCCGGCGCAAGCGAAGCGGTGGAATGGTTCTCGCGTGGTGAAGGCGAGTACGAGCTTAAAGACATTGAAAAAGCCAAACGCGGTACGGATATCGTGCTGAAGTTGCGTGAAGACGCCGCTGAATATTTAGACGAATGGCGCTTGAAGAGCATTATTACGAAGTACTCCGATCATTTGAGTATTCCGGTACAAATGCCAAAGCGTGATGACGACAACAAACAAGACGGCTGGGAAGCAGTTAACTCTGGTCAGGCGTTGTGGACACGTGAAAAGTCCGAAATTTCTGACGACGAATACAAAGAGTTCTATAAAACCGTGGCGCATGACTTTGATGAGCCTTTGCTTTGGAGTCACAACAAAGTTGAAGGTACTTCGGAGTACACCAGCTTGCTGTATATTCCCAAACGCGCACCGTGGGATTTATGGAATCGTGACAATCAGCATGGCATTAAGTTGTACGTTAAACGCGTATTTATTATGGATGACGCAACTCAGTTAATGCCAACCTATTTGCGCTTTGTACGCGGGCTTATGGATTCGGCGGACTTGCCATTGAACGTGTCGCGCGAAATTCTGCAAGACAACAAGATCACGCGGGCAATGCGTAATGGTAGTACCAAGAAAATCTTAAGCATGCTCAGCAAGTTAGCGAAAGACGATGCTGAGAAATACCAAGAGTTCTGGAATACCTTTGGTGCCGTATTAAAAGAAGGCCCAGCGGAAGACCACGCCAACCAAGAAACCATCGCCGGTTTGCTGCGTTTCGCTTCAACCCATGAAGACACCAGCGAAGCGAAGGTTAGCTTAGATGCGTACATTGAGCGCATGCCTGAAAAACAGGACAAGATTTACTACATTGTTGCCGACAGCTATGAAGCTGCTCGTGATAACCCAGCGTTAGAAATCTTCCGTAAAAAAGGCATTGAAGTATTGCTGCTGTCTGAACGCATTGACGAATGGTTAATGAGCCACCTGACTGAGTATAAAGAAAAGCCGTTTCAGTCGGTAACGCGTGGTGACTTAGACCTTGGCGAGTTAGACGATGCCGAGACCAAAAAAGAGCACGAAAAAGCAGAAAAAGCTTTCAAGAAGCCGTTGAAGCGTTTTGAAGAAGCCTTGGGTGACAAAGTTAAATCAGTGCGTGTAACGCACCGTTTGACCGACTCTCCAGCGTGTATTGTCACCGACGAAAACGATATGAGCACGCAAATGGCCAAGCTCATGGAAGCTGCAGGTCAGAAAGTGCCCGAGACCAAGTATATTTTTGAGGTGAACCCAGAGCATACCTTGGTGCAACGCATTGTGGCCATGGACGACGACACGCGCTTTAGCGAGTGGGCGAACGTGTTGCTTGATCAAGCCACGTTAGCTGAGCGTGGTAGCTTGAAAGATCCGGCTAAATTTGTCGCACGTTTGAACAAATTAATGCTCGATTTGACCTAAAACAAGCGAAAAGAGCATTGTCCGACCAAAGTCGGCAATGCTCGGACTTGTAAAGCCTGTTTGCGCAAGGTAAAGTTCGGCTTTAACTCATCCGCATTAAACACATTAAGTAAAAAGAGGTTGTTCATGCGCATTATCCTGTTGGGCGCTCCGGGCGCAGGGAAAGGTACGCAAGCGCAGTTCTTGATGAAAACCTTTGGGATTCCACAAATCTCAACGGGCGACATGCTTCGAGCTGCAATTAAAGAAGGTACCGACTTAGGCAAGCAAGCGAAAGCGGTCATGGATGCTGGCAAATTGGTATCAGACGATATCATGATTGGCTTGGTTAAAGAGCGTGTGGCACAACCTGATTGCCAAAATGGCTTTTTGCTTGATGGCTTTCCGCGAACGATTCCTCAAGCTGACGGCATGCATGCTGCCGGTATTGATGTCGACGTTGTACTTGAATTTGACGTGCCGGATGAAGTGATTGTTGAACGCATGGCTGGTCGACGCGTTCACCCTGGTTCTGGCCGTGTTTATCACGTTACTTACAACCCACCAAAAGTGGAAGGTAAAGACGATGAAACCGGCGATGACTTGGTGATTCGTGACGACGACAAAGAACAAACCGTACGCAAGCGTTTGGCAATTTATCACGAACAAACCGAGCCTTTAGTGGCATATTATCGTAAACTAGCCGAGCAAGGTCAGGTGAAGTTCCACAATATTGATGGAACCGGCGATGTTGATGCTATAAGCGAACAGCTTGGGCGTTTATTGAAGTAATCAATAGCCGAATAGATTGTCAAAAAACCCACCTTGCGTGGGTTTTTTTGTATGCTCTTAACGAATAACCAATAACGAATAACAAAAAAAGGATTCACTCCATGGATTTTAACTTACCGATTACCATGTTGTTTGCTGGCTTACTAACACTGCTGTATTTCGCACTGTCGGTGAATATTATTCGCCTACGTTGGCGCGACCGCGTGGGTATTGGCACCGGTGACTCGCAAGACTTGAAAGTTGCAGTACGCATACATGGTAACTTTGCCGAATATGTTCCATTGTCATTAGTGCTCTTTGTACTTATGGAATGGCATGGTGCCGCAAGCACATTGTTATACGTGTTAGGGGGCGTTTTATTTGTAGCGCGTATTTGCCATGCCTTAGGCTTAACCATGAGTGTCGGCCCGTCGTGGGCGCGTACGGTTGGCGTATTAGGCACCTTTAGCGTATTGCTTATGCAAGCGGGCTACTTAATTGGCGCCTTTATTGGTGGCGTATTATGATGGAGTTGCCCGGCGTGCATCGTTTTGGCGCAGTAGGTAAAGCGCCAATGCTGCTATTACACAGCTCGCAAAGTAATAGCGGGCAATGGCGCGCGCTTATTCAGCAGGTGCAAGCGGACTACGATATTTTAGCGATTGATTTACTCGGCTATGGTAAAGCGCCTGCGGTGCAAGATATTGAACCTGAGGCCTTTCGGTTTGCCGATGAATTGCCCCGCGTTTTAGAAGCTATTAAAGCGGCTGACTGGCGGCAGCCCATTACCTTGGTTGGGCATTCTTATGGTGGTGCTTTAGCACTTAAATTGGCACTGGAGCAACCGGTGCCGGTGCGTCAACTGGTTGTTTATGAGCCAGTAGCGTTTCATGTATTAACAGCGAATGAACCGGCTCGACAAGAAATTGAAGCCATAGCGGCACAAATGTATCAGGCTGATGAAACGGCCGCTACGCGCGGGTTCGTTGATTATTGGAATCAACCCGGCTTTTTTGACGCTTTACCCGAGCGTATGCGCCAAGGTATGACTCTGCAGGCGAAAAAGGTGACCATGGACTTTGCCGCATTAATGGGAGAGCCACATAAGCTTGCCGATTATCGCAATGTGCAGGTGCCAGTGTTGTTATTGCAGGGCCAATACACCCAAGAAAGCGCGCGCTGTGTGGCGCACCATTTATTACAAGTGCTGCCCGATGTGCAAACGCAAACAATTCAGGCTGGCCATATGGGGCCTATTACTCATGCCAGTGACGTTAATCAAGCTATTATTGGGTTTTTAGAGCACCAGTTGGTGAGTTAATTATGGCGACACCTCGTGATCATGACTTCGCATTTCTGACGCAACAGTCAGAGCTTATGTACCTTGATAGTGCAGCAACCTGTCAGGTGCCAACGCCTGTGCTAGAGGCTTATAGTCATTATTACCGTCACCAGCACGCCAATGTACACCGCGCTAGCCATCGTTTGGGGCGCGCAGCCACCGCTGCGCTAGAAAACGCCCGCAACGTATTTGCTAAGTTTGTGGGTGCTGAGGCCGAAAACATCGCGTTAATGAGCTCAACCACAGCGGCGCTCAACGGTCTTGCCGAACAGTTGCCAATTGACTGGCAACCCGGCGACGAAGTGTTATTAAGTTATGCGGAGCATCATGCCAACATTTTACCGTGGCAACGTTTAGCCAAGCGTTACAAGTTGCATTTGCAGTTTATTTCAATTGATCAACGCACCGGTAAACTTGGCGACTGGCGGACGTTACTTAATGCGCGCACTAAAGTGGTGAGCATGACTGCGGCAAGCAACGTCACTGGCGCGGTGTTTGATATTAAACCCTTGTTAGCAGCTGCCAGGGCGCAGGGGGCCATAACCGTTGTCGATGCGGCCCAAGCCGCTGCGCATGTGCCCATTAATGTGAACGATTTACACTGCGATGCGTTAGTGTTTAGCATGCACAAAGTTTACGGTGTGAATGGCTGTGCACCGCTGTATTTGCACCCCGAGTTGTGGCCACGAATGCAGCCGTTTCAAGTGGGGGGCGGCATTGTGCAGAACGTTTCACCGCGCAGCGCACAGTGGGTGCCGACCATTCAAAAATTTGAAGCCGGAAGCCCGAATACGGCGGCGGCAGTAGCAGGTGCCTCTGCAATTGATTGGCTAACCAAGCAGCAACCACATCAACACTTAGCCCAATTACGCGCGCAATTTGTAGAGCAATTGTCGCAGCGGCCATGGTTAACCGTGTTGCCGGCAGGTGAGCACACCACGCCGACCGTGGCTTTTTATAGCTCTGGGTGGCAAGCGTTTGATATTGCAACCTGGCTTGATCAACATGACATTGCGGTGCGCGCTGGGCATCACTGTGCACAATTATTATTGCAACAATGGCAGTTACCGGCGGTCGTCAGAGTGTCATTTGGCGCGTATAATAGCGCCGCAGATATTTCTCGTTTTCTTTCTACATTGGATGCTGGCTGGGATATTTTTTCAGCCTTGGAGTAGCAGACGTGCAACAAGCCAATCATTGGTGGACGGAATCGGTGAAGCTCGCGCGGCTTACCGGGCCGATATTAATCGCGCAACTAACGCAAATGCTCATGAGCGTTGTCGATACGCTGATGGCTGGGCGGGTTAGTGCCACTGATTTGGCTGCAGTGTCGGTAGGCGGCAGTATTTGGGTGCCTTCAACGTTGATTATTATGGGCTTGGCACTAGCACTAGCGCCGATCATTTCCCATTTCGATGGCTCCGGCAAGCACCATAAAATTAGTAATATGGTGCAACAAGGCTTATATGCAGCGCTTGGTGCAGGCTTATTATGCTTCGCGGTTATTCTATGTGCGCCACTCATCTTGAATGCCATGTCGGTAGAGGCCGAGTTTCGCCAAATTACCCTTGATTATTTGTTTTACATTAGCTTTGGCATACCCGCGTTAGTGCTCTACATGGTGCTGCGTAACTTCTGCGAAGGGCTATCACATACAGTTCCGTCATTGGTGATCGGTATTTTAGGGCTAATTGTTAACATACCAGTGAACTATATCTTTATTTATGGCGAGTTCGGTATGCCGGCACTTGGCGGAGCGGGCTGTGGCTTGGCAACCGCAATTGTGCTGTGGGTGATGGCGCTGGGTATGCTGGTGTATTCTATTTTTGCCAAACGCTTTAAGAAAATTCGGGTATTTGGGCAGTTTCATGCGCCTAATTGGGACGATATTTGGTATGTGGTGCGCATTGGCTTCCCTATTGCGACGTCCATGTTTTTTGAAGTGAGCTTGTTCGCTGCCGCAGCCTTGGTCATCGCGCCGCTTGGGGCCACGGTGGTCGCTAGCCATCAAATTGCTTTGAACATTTCGTCGTTGGTTTACATGGTTCCTTTAAGTTTATCCATGGCGGTAACATTGCGTGTAGGCTTTGCGCTTGGTGCCGGCAACCCGGCGAATGCCATGTTAAGCCATAAGCTTGCAACCTTATACGGCACCACCTTTGCAGCAATTAACGGCTTGATTATGTATTTGGCGGGCGCCTGGTTGGCGGGTATTTATACCGAAGACCAAGCCGTTATTCAGTTAGCGGCAACGCTGATGGGCCTTGCTGCCATTTTTACTATTTCCGATACCTTTCAAGCCATCGCCATTGGTACCTTGCGTGGCTACAAAGACACCAAAGTGGTCATGTTTATTACGTTCTTGTCGTACTGGCCGTTTGGCTTAACC
This sequence comes from Gammaproteobacteria bacterium, assembly GCA_018222985.1. Lineage (GTDB taxonomy): Bacteria > Pseudomonadota > Gammaproteobacteria > Enterobacterales > Alteromonadaceae > Pseudidiomarina. The sequence goes on along the minus strand of JAAEZG010000009.1, from coordinate 69,639 downwards.
TTAGGTATTTTGCTGTCACTAACCGACTGGATAGTGCCGGCGATTGGTGCCGCCGGCATGTGGATTGGCTTTATCTCTGGCTTGAGTGTGGCGGCCGTATTGTTAACCTGGCGCTTGCGCGTGGTTAGCCGCCGTTATGACGCTGAGCAAGCACAGCTAGCACATCGTTAAGTGAACGGTCGCGCGCCGCTAGCACCACCAACAAGTGGTAGAGCAAATCTGCACTCTCGTTCAGTAACTCTTTGTCGTCGCCGGCCACGGCGGCGAGCGCTACTTCCACACCTTCTTCGCCAACTTTTTGCGCGGCGCGTTTAATGCCTTGGGCAAACAGGCTAGCGGTATAGCTTGAGTCTACAGGCGCACCTTTGCGTGACTCAATAATGTCATTGAGCTTTTGCAACATGGGCACAGCGTGTTCGTCATTAAAACAGCTACGCGTGCCTAAGTGGCATGTGGGGCCATTGGGTAGGGCAAGTACCAGTAGGCTGTCACGATCGCAGTCTGTGTGCACGCAAATGAGCTCAAGGGTATGACCAGAGCTTTCACCTTTGCACCAGAGTCGTTGTTTGCTACGACTATAAAACGTGACTAAATTGCTGCTCAGTGTTTGTTCTACAGCCGCTTGATTCATAAACCCTTGCATCAAAATTTCGCCGCTATAGGCGTGTTGTACTATAGCGGGTAACAAGTTGTCGGTTTTGGCAAAATCAAGCTGCGTTATTTGGTCTGCAAGAATACGCATGGGACATCCTTTTAGGTTGCGGGGCGAACGGCTATGCCCGCATCGATTAATGACTGCTTAAGCGTCGGTATGGCAATAATGCCTTTGTGAAACACTGAAGCTGCAAGGGCACCATCCACATTGGCCTGGGTAAATACTTGCTGAAAATGCGCAATGCTACCGGCACCGCCAGAGGCAATTAACGGCACCGGACAGTCATTGCGCAGCGCGCTGAGCTGCTCAATGTCGTAGCCTTTACGCACTCCGTCTTGATTCATACAGTTTAATACAATTTCGCCAGCGCCTCGCGCCACCACTTCACGCAACCAGTCGCGGGTTTGCCAAGTGGTTTTTTGAGTGCGGCTTTCGTCGCCAGTAAACTGGTACACATCGTAGGTATTGGTTTCGCTATTGTAAAAACTATCAATACCAATGACGATGCACTGCTGACCGAATTCTTCGACCAGGGTGTTAATAAGCTCAGGGTTGCGCAGGGCAGGCGAGTTGATCGATATTTTGTCGGCGCCCATGGCTAATATTTCCTGCGCTTGGGCGATGGAGCTAATACCTCCAGCTACGGTAAACGGAATATCGATAACACGGGCAATGCGCTCAACCCATGACTTGTCGACCACGCGGGCGTCTGCCGACGCGGTAATGTCATAAAATACCAGCTCATCAGCGCCGGCTTGGGCATATTGCTCGGCTAAGGGTTCAATAGCGCCGATAACTTCGTGGTTACGAAACTGCACGCCTTTGATAACTTCACCATGGCGCACGTCTAGGCATGGAATTATGCGTTTGGCCAGCATATAAGTGCCTCCTCAAGGGTGAATTGTCCGGTAAGCAAGGCTTTTCCCAAAATAGCGGCGTCACAACCAATGGCTTGTAATAATTCAAGATCTTTGAGCCCGGCTACACCACCAGAAGCCTGCACTTGTATTTGCGGGTAGTCGGTTTTGAGCTGCCGGTATAACGCAATATTGCAGCCGCTCAGCATGCCGTCACGACTAATATCGGTACACAATACGTGACGCAAGCCATAGGGTAAGTAGGCGTCAATAAGTTGGTTAAGGGTTAGCTCAGAGGTTTCTTGCCAACCGTGGGTTGCAACATAGGCAACGCCGTTGGCATCAATGTTCACGTCAAGGGCCAAAACAATGGCATCAGGGCCATAGGTTTCAAGCCATTGCTGCACCAAACGCGGTTCACGCACTGCCACAGAGCCAACCACCACGCGTTGCACGCCGGCGTTAAATAACCCTTCAAGGTCGGCTTGGCTGCGAATGCCACCGCCAACTTGTACGTTCATTGTCGTGGCGGAGGTAATGTCCTTCAGCAATGCAAGTTGGCGTTTAGCAGGGTCGCGGGCACCATCAAGATCAACCAAGTGCAACCACTGTGCGCCGGCTTGCTGGTAATCAGCAACAATAGGCAGCGGGTTGCTAGCAAAGGTGGTTTGCCGCGCAAAGTCGCCTTGCTGTAGGCGAACCACTTCGCCATTAATCAAATCAAGCGCGGGTATTAACATCGGTTAACTCCAAAAAGTTTTTTAACAGTTGTGCACCGGCTGCGCCTGAGCGTTCCGGGTGAAATTGCGCACCAAAGTAATTGTTGTGGCGAATCATCGCGGCAAAGGTTTGCCCGTAGTTGCACGTGGCAATGGTCGCGTCATCGGGGGCAACGGCATAGCTATGCACAAAATAAAACCAAGCTTGCTCAGGTGAAATACTGGCCAGTAACGGATTATTTTGACTGGCTTTTACCGTGTTCCAGCCCATGTGTGGCAAGGGTAAGTCTTGCGCTTGCATGCGCAGCGTACGCGCTGGAATAACGCCTAAGCAATCCACATTGCCCTCGGCGGACCAGTTGGTGAGCAACTGCATGCCCAGGCAAATACCTAGCACGGGTTGTTCAAGCTGTTTGAGTACGTTTACTAATTCAAGCTGCTGCAGGTTGCGCATGGCCGCCTGAGCGGTACCAACGCCTGGCAATATAACTTTGTCAGCACTGCGAATGCGCTCGGCGTTTGCCGTAACCTCAGGCTTTACGCCAAGACGCTCGAACGCAAAGCGCACCGAGCTTAAGTTTGCGCAGGCGGTATCAACAATAACTAAACTCATGCCAGCATTCCCTTACTTGACGGTAGGGCATTGTCACCCGAACGCGCGACGGCTTGACGCAGCGCGCGACCAAATACTTTGAACAAGCTCTCAACTTGGTGGTGCGCATTACCTTCGGTGGTACTCACGTGCAACGACACCGCCAACGCGTCGCTGAGTGAGCGGAAAAAGTGCCCAACCATTTCCGTAGAAAGCTCGCCAACTTTGTCGCGACTAAAGGGCGCAGAAAATTGCAAATACGGACGGCCCGACAAGTCAATTAGGCACTCTGCACGGCATTCGTCCATAGGCAGGGCAAAGCCAAAGCGGCCAATGCCACGCTTTTCGCCTAGAGCCTGGCGTAGTGCTTGGCCAAGTGCTAAGGCGGTGTCTTCTACCGTGTGGTGCTCATCAATGTGCAAGTCGCCGCTGACATTAATTTGCAAAGAAATACCTGCGTGCGTAGCAATTTGTTCAAGCATGTGGTCAAAAAAGCCAATGCCGGTATTCATGCTAATTGGTGCGGTTGCGTCTAGATCAACTTGAATCTCAATGTCCGTTTCACGGGTAGTGCGACGTACTTGCGCTTGGCGTGGCTGTTTCAATAACTGGTGCGCAATTTGCTGCCAAGTTAAGTTAGCGCGGTCGTAACGTAGGCCGCGAATGCCCATGTTTTCGGCCAACTGCATGTCGGTTTCACGATCACCAATCACATACGAATTGGCGAAATCCACTTTGCCCTGCACCAAGTAGTCACGAACTAAGCCCAGTTTTGGTTTGCGGCACGTACAGTTATCGGTATCAAAGTGTGGGCAAATCAATACGTCATCAAAGCGAATGCCTTGCGAGCTAAATACCGCCATCATTAGGTCGTGTGGTGCGTCAAAGTCTGCTTGCGGGAAGCTGTCTGTGCCCAAACCGTCTTGGTTCGACACCATCACCAAGCGATAGCCTTGGTTTTGCAGCGCCAACAAGGTAGGAATAACGTCTGGTTCAAACACTAACTTGCTAATGCTGTCGAGCTGCTTGTCAATTGGCGGCTCTTCCACAAGTGTGCCATCGCGGTCAATAAACAAAATTTTCTGTGCCGTGGCTGTACTCATGGCAATACCTCCATTAACTTCTGCATTTCGGTTGCGCTACCAATACTGACACGAACCGTGTTATTTAACCCACGCTGGGCTGACTGATTACGAATAAGCACGCCGTTGGCAGCGCAGTTGCTGACCAGTTGGGCGGCATCGGGCACACTAATCAGTACAAAGTTGGTGACACTTGGCCACACTTTGAGTGCCCACGGCTTGCGGCTTACCCATTGGACAAAATCATCACGCAGCGCTTTGGTTTCGGCAACTAAAGCCTGCATGCGCGCAATATTTGTCGTGCTTAGTGCAGCCGTTGCCGCTTGCAAGCTGGGTTGAGGCATTGGGTAGGGTGCAATAACCTTGCGTAACACCTCAATGATATCTGTATTCGCTAGCGCAAAACCGCAACGAATCGCCGCTAAGCCAAATGCTTTGGATAGTGTGCGTAAGACCACCAATTGTGGATAATCGTTCAGCCATTGCGCGGCGCTGGCTTGGTGACTGTTGTCGACAAACTCTAGGTAGGCCTCATCCACAATCACCAGAGCGCGTGAACCGACTGCCTCAATAAAGGCTTTTAAAGCCTCGCGATTAACGCGATTACCGAGCGGGTTGGACGGTTGGCAAATAAACACCAACTTAACGCCATCTAGCGCAGCTAACATAGCTTCAGTGTTCAGTTGCAAGTCACCGTCGGCATCAGTAACGAGCGGCACATCAATAACCTTTGCGCCTTGCGTTTGAGCGCTTATCGCGTACATGCCGTAAGTTGGGGTGGTGATCATAATGGCATCACGCCCGGGCTCACAGAAACTACGAATTAAAAGGTCAATGGCCTCGTCGCTACCGCGGCAGCTAAGTACCTGCTCAGTGGCCACACTGGCATAGGTTGCATAAGCGCCATTCAAGCTGTCGCTTTGAAAGCTTGGATAACGATTCAACATAGCGTCTTGTGCATCACCGGTGGTAAGGCTTGGCGTATAAGGCGCTTCATTGGCATTCAGCCACACGCCATTGCCGCTCATGCTGCGGCGCGCCGATGCGTAGGGCGTTAAAGCGGCTAGGTGCTGGCGCTGTAATTGTTCAGCTATACTCATGAACGTTCCTCCAAGCGAATACTCACAGCGCGCGCATGGGCGCGAAGGCCTTCAGTTTCGGCCAAGGTAATAATGGCGTCGGCAAGCTCGCTCAAGCCGGCTTTGCTGACCTGTTGCGTGGTGAAGCGACGATAGAAATCAAGCAAACCTAAGCTGCTGTAATTGCGCGCAAAGCCATAGGTTGGCAGCACGTGATTGGTGCCGGTGGCGTAATCACCGCCAGACTCTGGGGTAAAGTGGCCAATAAATACCGAGCCGGCAAGGTTCACTCGATCAACCGCTTCGTCGGCTTTATCAAACTGCAACGACAAGTGTTCTGGCGCATAACGTTGACTAATGGCAAAGGCTTCGGCCAAGTCACGGGTTTGAATCAGCGCACTAGACGCCAAGGCTTGGCGAGCGGTTGCGGCGCGCGGCAAAATAGCCAGTTGCTGCTCAATCGCCTCGGCTGTTGCCTTAAGCAGTTTGGCACTTGGGCTCAATAAAATAACCTGCGAATCAACCCCGTGCTCAGCTTGCGAAAGCAAGTCGGCTGCAACAAAGCTCGGGTTAGCGCTGTCATCAGCAATCACGAGTAATTCCGATGGGCCTGCGGGCATGTCGATAGCTGGGCCTCCTGGCAACTGCGCAACTTGCTGTTTCGCGGCTGTGACATAGCTGTTGCCAGGGCCATAAATTTTCGCAACCGGCGCAATAGACTCCGTGCCAAGTGCAAGCGCTGCAATAGCTTGCGCACCACCGCAGCGATACACCTCAGTGATGCCACATTTTTGTGCAACGTACATAAGCGCTGGGCTTAGCTCGCCATTTTTGTCGGGCGGGCTAACTAGCACGCGGCGCGGGTTATTCGCTATTTGCGCAGGCACACCTAACATCAGCGCCGTTGACGGTAACACCGCGGTACCGCCTGGAATGTACAACCCAACCGCATCTAAAGGGGCAAAGCGTTGCGTACACACCACCCCAGGCGCCGTTTCTACGGTAATGTCCTTCGGTGTTTGGGCCTGGTGAAAGGCCGCAATGGTGCTATAGGCTTTATCAATTGCCGCACGAACAGTGGGCTTAAGTTTGGCTGCCTGTTCGGCTATTTCTTTGGCGCTGTAACGTAATTGCTGCAACGATTCGCAATCGAACTGCTGAGTGTATTGCAGCACCGCCGCATCGCCATTCTTGGCAACGGCGTCAATAATGGCTGCAACTTGTTGCTGCAAGCTCGCTGACTGCGCTTGGGCAGGGCGTGCAAGCAACTGCTGTTGCTCAATCGAGCTTAATAAATTCCATTGCTTAATACGCACGGTTTACCCCATCATTTTTTCAATTGGCATCACCAGAATTGAACTACAACCAATCGCTTTTAACTGCTCCATGGTTTCCCAAAATAACTTTTCGGTACTCACAACGTGTACCGCGACAAGCTCATCAGTGTGGCTGAGTGAAAGTATAGTTGGGCGTTCAGCGCCTGGCAGCAGTTCAACCACTTGCTCAAGTTGACTCACCGGGGCGTGCAGCATGATGTACTTGCTTTCACGAGCCATTTGCACCCCATCAATACGCGGCAGCAATTGATCGATAATGGCTTGTTTTGCCGCACTCAGTGGTTCTGGGCGCTGTATCAGCTGTGCTTGCGAGCGGAATATAACTTCTTTTTCTACCAAACCATTCGCCTCTAACGTGGCGCCGGTAGATACCAGATCACACACTGCGTCTGCAAGACCAGCCCGCGGTGCAACTTCAACACTGCCAGTTAATATTGCGTTGCTAGCGTTGACACCTTGTTGCTTTAAGTAGTTTTGCAATAAGTACGGGTAGGTGGTGGCAATGCGCTTGCCTTCTAAATCTTGCACACCGCGGTAACCTTCTTCTTTAGGTACGGCAATGGACAAACGGCACTGGCCAAAGTCGAGCGCACGTAAACGCTGCACGCTACAGGCTAAATTTAATGCCTGGCGCTCTAAGCGTACTTCTTCAAGCACGTTTTCGCCCACTAAGCCTAAATCCACCACGCCATCCATCACCAAGCCGGGAATATCATCATCGCGTACTCGCAACAAATCGACCGGCTGATTACTGCTGTGCGCCAATAACCGTGCCTCGTGCAAACTAAATTTAAAACCGCAAGCCTGAAGCAAACCAATAGACTCTTTGCTTAAACGCCCTGATTTTTGAATGGCGATAGTTAAACGCTGTGAATTCTTATCAACAACCATAATTTTTTCCCTTAATAAAAAACCCCGCGAAGGGAGCGCCTTGCGGGGTTCATTGAATCTTTAGTGAAGGCAGCCCCAAAACAATTGGTTAGCCTTCAGTACACACTGGGCTAACGTGTTCGATTGTGATGATGGTGATGCCAAGTTGTGTACATTAAAGCCTCGTTATTCGTTATTCGTGCGCTGCGCTGTTTGTGCGCTTCGCTGTTCGTACGGGCTTCGCCCTGTTCGTTTAATATGTCGGTAATTGTATAGTATTAAGTATTGCTGTCAACTTTGGTTTGTATGGCTTTTTAAATTTCCTGTATCAAGTTGTATAGCTTATTTGGTTTTGTAATAACGAGTAACAAATAACAAATAACGAATAACGAATAACGAGTAACGACTAACCAACAGCGAAGCGCACGAACCACGAACAGCACAGCGGACGAATCACGAATTTCATGTTAAAGTTCTGGAATCATTTAGAGCAAACACAATTCATGTCAAAAGTTACCTCACAATTTCAAGCCGATGGCGTACTTGCGCGCACATTGACTGGCTTTCGCGCGCGGCCGTCGCAAACGACTATGGCCGAAGCGGTGGAGCGTGCGCTGGCGCAGAAGTCGCAATTAGTGGTTGAGGCTGAAACCGGTACGGGCAAAACCTTTGCGTACTTGGTTCCGGTGCTATTAAGTGGCGGCAAAGCCATTGTTTCTACTGGTACGAAAGCACTGCAAGAGCAGTTGTTTCACCGAGATTTACCGGCTTTACGTGACGCGTTGGCGCCGCGAAAAATGGTCGCATTGTTGAAAGGGCGCGCTAATTACTTGTGTCTTCATCGTATGAATCAGGCGGTGGCGCATAGTGGTGAGCTAAGTAAAGAGCAGCAAAGTCAGTTAGTCGAAGTGAGAAAATGGGCGCAGCGTACCGATGACGGTGATGTAGGCGCACTGAATATTTTGCAAGAAGATGCTGCTATTTTGCCGCAAGTGACAAGTACCGTGGATAATTGTTTGGGCCGTGATTGCCCCGACTACGACGCATGCTATTTGGTAAAAGCGCGCAAAAAAGCGATGGACGCCGATTTGGTGGTGGTGAATCATCATTTGTTTTTTGCCGACATGGCATTGAAAGATGTTGGCTTTGGTGAGCTTGTTCCGCAAGCCGATGCGGTGATTTTTGACGAAGCGCACCAACTGCCCGATATAGCTAGTCAATATTTTGGCGAAGCAGTTTCAAGTCGTCAGCTGCAAGAGCTGGCGCACGAACTTAAGGTGTTATACCTGACTGAGTTAAAAGACTTGCGCCAACTTGATAAGGCTGCAGACAAGTTGCTGGGTAGCCTAAAAGACTGGCGCCTAGTATTTCCCACTGACCCGATGCGCGGCAACTGGCGCGATTTCTCCAAACAGCCAGCTGTACAGTTGGCGGCCAACGTGGTGGCCGAACATTTAGAGTTTTTGCGCGAGGTATGTAAAAGCGCGTTGGGGCGCCATCAAGATCTTGATAATGCCTATGAGCGGTGCGTGCAGTTTTTACATAAATGGCAGCAGCTTCAAGATGTTAGCCGCACTGGCTTTAGCTTTTGGTTTGAAACCACCGTACGCCAAGTCACGCTGCATCAAACGCCGCTGAGCGTTGCCGATAAATTCGGTGGTTATTTGCAGCGCAGCGACATGGCGTGGGTTTTTACCTCGGCGACATTGGCGGTCGGTGAAGACTTTAGTCATTTTACCGAGCAGTTAGGTATAGAGCAGGCTGAGAGTTTGTGCTTACCTAGCCCCTTTAATTTTAACGAGCAAGCATTGTTGTGTTTGCCTCGCTATTTGCCGCAGCCGCACGAGCGGGACATGCCATCGGCGCTGCTTGAAGTCGTGTGCGAAGTGTTAGAACACAATGAAACCGGTGGTACCTTTGTGTTGTTTACTAGCCACCGAATGCTGCAGATGATCGCCAAACTTTTGGTGACTCGCACCGACCGCCCTTTACTGGTGCAGGGCAGTACCAGCAAACGTGACTTGCTTGAACAATTTATTGCTGCCGGTAACGGCATTTTGTTAGGTACCTCGTCGTTTTGGGAAGGGGTGGACGTGCGTGGTGACGCGCTGCGTTGCGTCATCATCGATAAACTGCCGTTTGCTAGCCCTGATGACCCGTTGTTGCAGGCGCGCGTGGAAGACTGCCGACTGCGTGGCATCGACCCCTTTGCTCAGGTACAATTGCCGCAAGCGGTTATTGCTTTGAAGCAAGGAGCTGGCCGGCTTATACGCGATGCCGACGACCGCGGTGTATTAATTGTGTGTGATCAACGGCTTGTGACTAAGCCTTATGGTGGTATTTTTCTGACCAGTTTGCCGGCCATGCGGCGCACACGCAGTTTAGACGTTGCCCTCGAATTTCTTGATAGTTTGGAACGTACACAGGAGCCTACAGAGTGAAATTAGCGGCTGTTTTAGCCATTGATACGTCAACTGAGCAATGCTCGGTCGCCTTGAAAGTTGGTGAGCGTACAGTAACGCGTGCTGCGATAACGCCGCGCGAACATTCACAACGCATTTTAGGTTTCGTGCAAGAAGTACTTGCCGAGCAACAAATTAGCTTAGCCGATATTGACGCTCTGGTGGTCGGGCATGGCCCAGGTAGCTTTACCGGGGTGCGAATTGGGGTTTCCGTGGCACAAGGGTTAGCGTTTAGCCATGACATTCCTGTGATTGCCGTGAGTACTTTGGCGGCCTTGGCGCAGCAAGCAATTCGTTTGCACCATGCCGAAACCGTGGTGAGCGCCATTGATGCCCGTATGCAGGAAATATATGTGGCGCCATTTAGTAACCACAATGGCTTTGCAACAGCGCTTGGCGAGCCGCACATGGCGCCTTTAGAAGATATTACTCAGCAGCCATGGTGGCCTGCGCTAACGGGCACTGTTGTTGGTGCCGGTACGGGTTGGCAAGCTTATGGCGATGCGTTAAATAAAACCAAGGCAGTTGCGGTGTTGGATGATGTCACCTTACCGCTAGCTGAAGATATGTTGGAATGGGCATTGGCGCATGGCGAGCCAGTTGCTGCAGAAAAACTAGAGCCGTTATACGTGCGCAACGAAGTTGCTTGGAAAAAACTTCCTGGGCGGTAAGTACAAGTGCGAGTTAAGGGCGTAAACCTTAATTAATCGTGCCGCAGCGGGAACTTACTAGGCAAGTTGGCGATCTAAAGTCTATATTTTCAACATGACCTTCGTGGTAGTGGTCTGAAGAGGTAGTGGTTATGAAAGCATGGATAAAACACTCAGCAATTGTTGTCGCGGCGCTTTCCTTAGCGGCGTGTTCAGCGGTGCCCGATAGATTGCAAGTAGCCAATGAAGACGCTCTCGTTGCCTACGAGACGGTGCTTGAAACACCGAACGCCAACAACGGTGAAACCGCACGTTGGGGCGGTGTCATTGCTGAAGTGAAAAACTCAGATGCAGGTACCGTTATTGAGGTGGTTAACTTTCCGCTCAATTCGTGGGGGCGCCCGGTACCTGGCGAGCAAAGTTCTGGCCGATTTCGTGCCACGTTAAATGGCTTTGTTGACCCCATGGTCTACACCCAAGGTAGCGAAGTCACTTTTACCGGAACCGTCGCTGGCGTAGAAAAAGGCACTATTGGCGAGTATAACTACTTGTTTCCGCTGCTCAATGTGTCTGCTAAGTATTTATGGCCCGAGCGCAAAGAAAAAGCGCAAATGGAAGTGAATTATGATGCCTTATGGTATCGCCATTATTATTACACGCGGCCGTTTTACCCAAGCCCTGTGTATATTCCGAGCCCGGTGATGAAAGAACAGCCGAAACAAGGCAATAACTAATAATAACCAAAGCCCAATTAGCATGTTAGATAATACATTGTTATTTCAACAGGCTCGGCAATGTGCCGAGCCTGTTGCTTTTCACCTGCCGTGGGGTGTTATTCGCGGTTTAGCTTGGGGTAACCCCGAGGGCGATCCACTGTTGGCATTACATGGGTGGCTTGATAATTCGCACAGTTTTGTGCCGCTGGCCGATGCGTTTATGCAGAGCAAGTTAGCGCAGCGATACCGGCTGATTGCCATCGATTGGGCTGGTCACGGGCATAGTGATCACCGTCCGGTCGGCAATTTTTATCCGTTTATGGATTACGTGTATGACCTGTGGTACCTGTGCCAGCAGCAACAATGGCCGCAGGTGACTATTGTGGCGCACTCTATGGGGGCTTATGTGGCAAACATGTTTGCCGGCATAGAGCCGCAACGTGTAACACACCTGCTCGCCATCGAAGCATTTGGGCTGTTAGCGTCAACCGCTGCAGATACCACCAACGATTTGCGCCAGGGCTTTCAAAGCCGCTGGCAGCAGCAAGATAAAAAACGCCCGCATTATCGTGATTTGAACACGGCAATTGCAGCGCGTACGCACGCTGGCGATTTCTCGCGTGAGCTTGCCGCGCTATTGGTGGCACGCGGCATTGAACAACTGGGTGAGCATGACTTTCGCTTTCGCGCTGACGGACAGCTACGCTTAAAGTCACCGGTGCGCTTAACCGCAGAGCAAATAGCCGATGTGTTAAGCCATATTACTTGTTCGTTTGATGTGGTACTTGGTAGCGCGGGGCATGAGCGTTTAAAGCAAGCCATCACCGCTTGGCGGCCCTATGTAAAACAGCTGAACGTGCATGAGTTAGAAGGCGGGCACCATGTGCATATGGAGCAACCAACTGCGATTATTGGGCTATTATCACAGATAACTCGCACGCACAATGGCTAGGCAACACTGGTCGGATATGCGATGATTACGCGTTACAAAAATTAGAATATTTAAATTTATTTGTTCAGGAGCATGAAGCGCGTGGATAAAATTTGGCTACAACGTTATCCAGCTGGCGTGCCGGAAACGATTGATCCGGACCACTTTAATTCGCTGGTCGATATTTTCGAACAGAGCATCGAAAAATATGGCGATAAAATCGCCTACGTCAATATGGATACCGAGCTATCCTTCAATGAATTGGACGTATTGTCACGCCAATTTGCAGCTTATTTACAACAGCAAGGCCTGAAAAAAGGCGATGCTTTGGCCATTATGATGCCGAATTTGCTGCAGTACCCAATTGCCTTGTTTGGTGCATTGCGTGCTGGTTTAGTGGTGGTGAATGTCAACCCACTGTATACCGCGCGTGAATTAAAGCATCAATTGTCAGATGCGAATGCCAAAGCCATTGTTATTTTGGATAACTTTGCGGACACACTGCAAAAAGTTGAAGCGGATGTACCGGTCAAAAAGGTTATTTTGACCGCTATAGGTGACATGCTGCCGGCGCCGAAGCGCTGGATTGTGAACGCGGTTGTTAAATACGTGAAGAAAATGGTGCCGAGCTACAAGCTCAATAACACCGAAACCTTCCGTGCAGCGCTTAGCCAAGGGGCTAAAGCTGAGTATCAACGCCCGCAGATGGCTGGTGACGACTTAGCGTTTTTGCAGTACACCGGCGGTACCACGGGCCTAGCAAAAGGCGCCATGTTATCGCACCGCAATATGGTGGCTAACTTAGAAATGGTGTCTGCCATTGTTGCACCACTTGTTGATGACGGCGAAGAAACTATCGTAACGGCATTGCCTCTGTACCATATTTTTGCGTTAACCGCGAACTGCTTAACCTTCATGAAGCACGGCGGGCGTAATATTTTGATTACCAACCCACGTGACATGAAAGCCTTCGTGAAAGAACTTGGTAAGTATCCGTTTTCGATGATTTCTGGCGTAAACACCTTGTTTAATGGCTTGTTACATGCTGAAGGCTTCAAAGATTTAGACTTCTCGCATCTTAAAATTGCTCTGGGTGGCGGTATGGCTGTGCAGCGTTCAGTTGCTGAGCATTGGGAGCGGGTCACTAAATCACGGTTATTGGAAGGTTATGGCTTAACCGAATGCTCACCGGTTGTTACGGTGAACCCGACAGACATTGAGCATTATAACGGCACCATCGGTATTCCATTGCCTTCAACAGAAGTGCGTATTGTCGACGTTGATTCGGGCGAAGTGCTGCCGCAAGGCGAGGCTGGTGAAATTCAAGTTCGTGGTCCACAAGTTATGGTGGGTTACTTGAACCGTCCGGATGAAACTGAAAAAGTGATGCGCGACGGCGATTGGTTCGCAACCGGTGATATTGGTGTGATGGACGAGCAGGGCTTCTTCAAAATTGTCGATCGTAAGAAAGACATGATTTTGGTGTCGGGCTTTAACGTGTATCCGAACGAAATTGAAGACGTGATTGTTGATCACCCTAAAGTACTTGAAGCTGCGGCTATTGGTGTTCCACATGATAGCTCGGGCGAAGCCGTGAAAGTGTTTGTGGTGCGTAAAGAGCAGTCATTAACTGAAAAAGAGTTAATTACCTTTGCGCGTGAAAACATGACCGGCTACAAAGTACCTAAGTTTGTTGAGTTTCGCGACGAATTGCCGAAAAGCAACGTCGGTAAAATACTTCGCCGTGAACTGCGCGACGAAGAAGAGGCGAAGTCGAAATAACACATGTTGCCCTATCAGGTTATTACCTCTAATGCCGAGCTGCTGGCTTTTTGCGAGCACGCTCGGCACGTTCCTTATCTTGCGTTAGATACCGAATTTGTTCGCAATCGTACTTACTATGCACGCTTAGGCTTAGTGCAAGTGCGCGCGGTAGACCAATTGGTGTTGATTGATCCTGTTGCGGGGCTTGATTTAGAGCCGTTTTGGGAACTATTAAAAGACCCGAACGTGCACATTGTCATTCATGCTGGCGGTGAAGATTACGAGATATTGGCCCAGCACATGGGACAAATACCGACGCACATTTTTGACACCCAAATTGGCGCAGCATTTGCCGGGCATGGCGAAGCGCTAGGCTATGCGGCGTTGGTGAAGCACTATACCGACATTGAAGTGGATAAGTCACAGTCACGAACCGACTGGATGCAACGGCCTTTAGCGCCTGAACAGTTAGATTATGCTGCCGCTGATGTATTTTACCTGCATGATATTTACCCCCGTTTACGCACGGAACTTTCGGCTGAAAAACTTGAGTTAGTTGAAGCGGAAAGCGCATTGCAAGTGGCTAAGCGTGGCGAACAAACGCCGACGAAGTGGCTATATTTGTTCTTTGGCAATGCCTGGCAGTGTAATCGTCAACAACTCGCTGTGCTGCGTGAGCTGATGGGCTGGCGCTTAGAGCGGGCGAAAAAATCAGATATTCCACTGGGCTTTGTCGCGAAAGATCACACCTTGCTTGAGCTAGCTCGGCGCATGCCCGAAACCACGGGGCAATTGCGAGGTATTACCGACTTGTCGCCCATGACCATACGCTATGCTGGCGATGATTTATTAGCGGCGATTCGCCAAGGTAAAGCCGCAACCGAATTGCCAGCTCAGCTGGAACGGTTAACGGATATGCGTGGCTACAAACCAGTTTTTAATGCCATTAAGCAGCAAATTACCGCATTAGCAAAAGAACTTGGTATTGAGCCAGGTATGGTTGCTTCGCGTCGGCAAATTAATGACGTGATTCATTGGCAGTGGCAAGTGCCAAACCAGGCCAAGTCTGACCTGTCACTACCGGACTTGTACGTGGGCTGGCGGGGCGCTAAGCTTAGTGCACACTTGGAAGCCATTTTTAAACGGGATCGTTAAGCATGTTGTGTGCGATTTACCGCAGTCCGAAGCGGGCTGATACCTATTTGTACTTGCCGCATCCGGCTGACTTTACAAAAATTCCTGAACCTTTGCAGAAAAGCTTTGGTCAACCTATACATGTAATGACCATGGCGCTTAAAGATGAGCGCAAACTGGCTCGTATGAGTGTTGCTGAGCTAAAGCAACATCTCGAAGAGCCTGGTTATTACTTACAAATGCCACCAAAGCAAGAAAGCTTATTGGATGCTCACAAAAAGCAACAACAGGAGTCTGCACGCTGATGCAAGTTACCATGCCAATTTTTCGATTATTTGCCCTTGGGGTGATGAGTTTGTGGGCTTCAGCCACTGTGGCGCAAGAAGCCGACGCTAATGAGAAAAACGCGGAGGGTTTTGCGGCTTACGTTGAAATCATCAAACAAGAAGCGCTGGCGGATGGGTACAGCCAAGCAACCTTGGACAAAGCTTTTGCCAACGCACGGTTTTATCAGCGTTCGGTGAAAGCAGATCGCAACCAACCGGAATTTAAGCTAACGCTCGATACCTATTTGCCGCGCGCGGTGCCAGAGTGGAAAGCAAAAAAAGCAGTGGAAAAGCTTGAAGAGCACCGCGAATTGCTAGAAAAAATTGGCAAAGAATTTGGCGTGCAACCGCGCTTTATTGTGGCGCTGTGGGGTATTGAAACCAATTTTGGTAGCTTTACCGGGGGCCAAGATGTTATATCAGCGCTAACGACCATGGCTTACGAAGGGCGCCGCGAAGCATTTTTTAAGAAAGAGCTTTGGCACGCGTTAACTATTGTTGAAGAAGGCCACATTGATATTGAACAAATGCGAGGCTCGTGGGCAGGTGCAATGGGCCAAACCCAATTTATGCCAAGCTCATTTATGCAATATGCCATTGATTACGACGGTGATGGTCGTAAAGATATTTGGGGCTCTATGGGCGATGTGTTTGCGTCAGCAGCCAATTATTTGAAATCGGTTGGCTGGCGTGATGACGTCACTTGGGGCCGCCAAGTGCAGTTGCCAGAAGGTTTTGATACCAAGTTAGCCGGCTTGAAAACTAAGAAAACATTGGCGCAATGGCAAGCACTAGGCGTGCGCCGTTATGACGGCTCAGACTTACCGCAACGCGATGATCTGCAAGCCTCGGTGGTAATTCCGGATGATAATCAAGGCCGTGTTTATTTGGCCTACGATAACTACGACGCATTAATGCGTTGGAACCGCTCGCATTATTTTGTGGCCGCGGTCGGGTATTTATCTGATCGAATTCGCTTTCCACGATGAGCCTGCCGAACCCTTCCAAAATAGTCTGTGTGGGCCGCAATTATGTGGCCCATGCAGAAGAGTTAAATAACCCATTACCGACACGGCCGTTGTTATTTATGAAGCCACCCTCGGCGATTAGCTATTTGCCTGACGTGGTTATTCCAAGCGATCAAGGCGAGTGCCAACATGAAATTGAATTGGCCGTTTATATTGGTCAACCGCTACGCAAAGTCACAACTGAGCAAGCACAGCAGGCTATTGTTGGATATGGCGTTGCGCTTGATTTAACGCTGCGCCAAGTACAAAGCGAATTAAAAGCGGCAGGGCAGCCGTGGGAACGCGCTAAAGCCTTCGATGGCTCCTGCGTTTTGGGGCCATTGGTGTCGCTTAACGAATTAGAAAATGGCGGTGATTTTACCATTCAACTTGAAGTCAACGACCAGACTCGGCAAGTGGGTCACAGCCACCAGATGATTTTTGCCATCGATGATCTGTTAGCCGATATCAGTCAGCAGTTTACCTTGCAGCCGGGCGATATCGTTTTAACCGGAACCCCAGCGGGTGTCGCATCATTGGCGCTAAACGATCAGCTGACGTTGCATTTAAGCCAAGGCGATAAGCACTGGCAGTGGCACGGCTCTGTGCGTTGCGAGGCCTAATGTTCTGGCAAGAAAAGACACTGGAGCAAATGACCCACGAAGAGTGGGAGTCATTGTGTGACGGCTGTGGCAAGTGCTGTTTGCACAAACTGATTGACGAAGACGATCAGCAAGAAGTCATTCACTATACCGACGTGAGTTGTCGGTTACTCAACACCAAAACTGGTTTTTGTTCCGATTATGCGAACCGCAAACGGCATGTGCCAGATTGTGTGGTAATTACCCCTGCGAATGTTTATGACCTTGATTATATGCCACCAAGCTGTGCTTATCGGCGCTTGGCCGAAGGTCGTGGTTTAGCCAGTTGGCACCCGTTATTGCACGATGGCGATCGTGGGCCCATGATAGCTGCTGGCATGAGTGCGGCGGGGTTGGTGGATAGCGAAGACCAAGTAACGGAAGATCTTAAATTAAGAATTGTTACTTGGCCTTTGAACGATAGCGATTAGTACGCGCGGTTACAGGCGGCGTAGCTTGAGCAGCCGTGCCAAAATAATGAGTACCGCGGCAACTGCGTAGGCTGCAAAAAGAATCTGCATCCAACCCGGCATGCTAATACCAATAAACTGCCAATCAATTTCACCACATTGTCCCGGCGCGGCGAAAAAAGTTGGAAACCATTCGTGCAAAGGCATCCAGCTTGGAAAGCCTGGGTACATCTCGCACACAAATAACCAGTTATTTTCGGCATTTTGAATGTCTAAATGGCTTGTGGCAATACGCCAGCCCCACACTGCGGCAACCAACCAACCGACATAGCCAACTAGCCGTGCCCAAAGCGTTTGCGGGGCTACTAATGGAATTAACGCCGCAAGGCCAATTGCCAGCACAGCAGTGCGCTGCTCAATGCATTTTACGCAAGGCTCTAGACCCATTTGATATTGAAAAAACAATGCGGCAGCAAGTAACGCAAAACACGAACCCGCCAGCAACGCCCAAGCGCCACGTTTGGCAGGCAGTTCAGCTAAAAAATTGAGCATGAATTCACCTTGTTATTGTTATTTGCTCAGCACCTTACCTGAACGTTTTTGGCTTGTCGATAAGATTGCGTTAAGAAGCTTTACAAAACTTGTCCGACCATTGCAAACACTGCTAGAATTGAAGGTCTTGTAAATATAACAAATAGCAACCTATTATAGGCAACGTTATTCAAAACACAGGCCATTTCATGATCATCAAGGCACAAAGTCCAGCGGGTTTTGCCGAGGAATACATTGTAAAATCAATCTGGAACGGGCATTTTGCGCCTGGCACTATTTTGCCAGCTGAGCGCGAGCTATCTGAATTGATAGGTGTTACGCGTACCACTTTACGTGAAGTATTGCAGCGTTTAGCGCGCGACGGGTGGTTAACCATTCAACATGGCAAGCCAACTCGCGTGAATAACTTCTGGGAAACTTCGGGATTAAATATTCTTGAAACTTTGGCGCGCCTTGACGAAGACGGTATGCCAGAGCTGGTTGACCAACTGCTTTCGGCACGCACCAATATTAGTGCTATTTATATTCGCCAAGCGGTGCGAAATGCACCAGAAAAAGTGGCTGAATTACTGCAAGAGGCAGAAGGTTTAGACGACACGGCTGAAGCCTTTAGCCAATACGATTACCGTTTGAACCATGATTTAGCGCAGGCGTCTGGCAACCCTATTTATGTGCTCGTATTGAATGGTTTCAAAGGCTTATATTCGCGCATTGGTAACTTTTATTTCTCCAATGACGATGCACGCAAGTTAGCGCGTAAATACTATGCCGATCTTAAGGAAATGGCTGCCGACTCGCGTCGTGACGATGCGGTGATGTTAGTTCGTGAATACGGTTATCAGTCGGGGCGTATTTGGCACAGCCTGCGCGGTGACATTCCCGACAATTTAGTGGAATAAGAGCAAAAGCGATAAGTTAAAAGAGCAAAAGCGATAAGATAGAAGAGCAAGAGCGATATTAGATATTAGATATTGGATAAAATCAGCTACGAGAAGTTAGCTAACTGGCCACGGTATTAGTCATTCGGTTAAGATTCACTAGATAATAATAAAAAACTGGTGAATCTTAATGACCCCCTCAAAATTAGTCCTCTGTATAAAATTAACAACCATTGTCTTGTTGTTGAGTTTAGGTGGTTGTCAGTCTACATCACCTGATAAGCCCGTATATGCTGGGCCCGTATTACCCGACAATTATGACTTCAAGTTTGGTGATAAAGACATGGCCGCAGCCATGCACGCGGTTTATTTACATAGAGTCGATGAATTAGAGCAGTTGCTTAAGGCAAAAAAATTCTATTGGTATATCAACTTTGGCCATCTTGAGTCGGCGCCGTTGCTTTCTCACCTTGCCATAGTTGCCTCGTGTTATGACTGTATTGATGTGTTTGCTAAGGTTGGGTTTGACCTGAATAAACGCGATAAGTACGGGCGTACGCCACTGATTTATGCCGCCTTGTCATCGAAGCCCAAATTTATTCCGTTATTAGCCCCACATAGTGACATTGACGCGCGTTTAGATGCGAAAACAGGGTTCACTGCTTTGCATATGGCAACTAACAAGAATTTTCCAGCCACTATTAAAGCGCTGGTAGAACATGGTGCCGATATTGAGGCCCGTGATGTGAATCAATGGACAGCGCTTCACCATGCGGTTCAAATGGGCTTTGTTGAAAGTAGCAAAATGCTGCTAGAACTAGGCGCAGACCCCAATGCCTTATCGGTTAGCAATTGGACAACGCTGCATCAAACGGGTAATCGAATAAACACAGCCGAGGAAGCCAATATAGCGGCCATAACCAAGTTATTATTAGCTGCCGGCGTGAATATCGATGTGCAGTCGGATAAAGGCATTACGGCCTTACAGCTAAGTATTTGGCAACGTCGCGACAGTGTGACTGAGTTATTGTTAGCGCAGAATTCGGATCTTCATGTTGTCGACCATGAAGGATGGTCGGCGTTGTCTTATGCCGTAGATAAAGGCGATATAAAAACGGCAAAAGTATTACTTGAAGCTGGGGTAGACCCACAACCGCGTTCATCAACAGGTTGGACACCCCTCATGTTCTTAGCGAATGACAATTATCAACACGAAAATTTAATTATTGAATTCGCTGAGCTACTGATTAAGCATGGTGCGTCTGTTTTTAATATAAACAATGGCGGCAAGTCTATTGCCGATTTAGCAAAAGAAAATAATAAACCGGCACTGTTTAAATTATTGGAATACCACGGCGCAAAGACGACTGATTAATTGGCATAAAAAAGCCCGCTTCATGCGGGCTTTTGTTTAACTAGCTTATTTATTAAGCGAAGTTTTTCGCTACGAAATCCCAGTTCACTAGGTTCCAGAACGCGTTTAGGTAGTTCGGGCGCGCATTACGATAATCGATGTAATAAGCGTGTTCCCAAACGTCAACGGTTAGGATAGGGGTAACTGACGAGTCAGTTAATGGAGTTTCTGCGTTGCTGGTGTTTACGATAGCGACTGAACCGTCTGCTTTTTTCACCAGCCAAGTCCAGCCTGAACCGAAGTTGCCAGCAGCTTGCGCACTGAACTCTTCTTTGAACTTGTCGAACGAACCGAATGCCGCATTGATAGCGTCAGCTACTGCGCCAGTTGGTGCGCCGCCGCCATTTGGGCTTAAGCAGTTCCAGTAGAACGTGTGGTTCCACACTTGCGCTGCGTTGTTAAATACGCCGCCTTTAGAAGTCTTAATGATGTCTTCGAGTGACTTGCCTTCCATATCGGTGCCTTTTACCGCATCGTTCAGCTTAGTCACGTAAGTTTGGTGATGCTTACCATAGTGGTATTCAATGGTTTCAGCTGAGATATGTGGCTCAAGTGCATTTTTCTCGTAAGGCAATGCTGGTAATTCAAATGCCATGTCGACTCTCCGTTGTTGTTGAGAAATGAATGTTTGTTGTGGTTTTAAATTCTTGGCATTTTACCATTGAATTCAAAACTTGCTGTCACTATATAGTTAAATTGTGGCACAAAAGTTTATTTCAAGGGTTAACTTTACCCAAAAGTATAACTTGTTTGTGGCGATTTGGCGTACTGAAAGTGTCATGGACATGTGATAAACTGTGCGCCGTTTGAAACGCTTAATACCTGAGGTAATCATGGAAACTGTTGAAAAGATTAAGCAGCAGATCGCAGAAAACCCGATTCTGTTATACATGAAAGGTTCTCCGAAGTTGCCAAGTTGCGGCTTCTCTTCGCAAGCTTCACAGGCCCTAATGAGCTGTGGCCAAGCCTTTGCGTATGTCGATATTCTGCAAAACCCTGAAATTCGTGCTGAGCTGCCTAAATATGCAGACTGGCCAACGTTCCCGCAGTTATGGGTGGAAGGCGAGTTAGTCGGTGGCTGCGACATTATTTTGGAAATGTTCCAAAAGGGTGAGTTACAAGAATTAATTAATGAAGTGGCTGCGCGTCATCCGGCGCCAGAAGCTGAGTAATTTTCGTTTAAACACACAATAAAATGGAGATAAACCATGGGTGTATTAGTAGGTCGTAAGGCTCCTAACTTTACTGCTGCTGCAGTATTAGGCAACGGTGAAATTGTTGAAAACTTCAACTTGTTCGAGCAAATCAAAGGTAAAAAAGCAGTTATCTTTTTCTACCCACTCGACTTCACCTTCGTATGTCCTTCTGAGTTGATCGCATTTGATCACCGTTTAGAAGAATTCAAAAAGCGTGGCGTAGAAGTGATTGGTGTGTCTATCGACTCACAATTCACGCACAACGCATGGCGTAACACTGCCGAAGCTGACGGCGGCATCGGTGAAGTGAAATATCCATTGGTTGCAGACGTGAAGCACTCTATCTGCCGTGCTTATGATGTTGAGCACCCAGAAGCTGGCGTTGCTTTCCGTGCGTCATTCTTAATTGACGAAGACGGCCTTGTACGTCACCAAATCGTGAACGACTTACCATTAGGTCGTAACATTGACGAAATGATTCGTTTGGTTGACGCGTTGAACTTCCACCAGAAGCACGGCGACGTATGCCCAGCTGGCTGGAAAGAAGGCGATGAAGGTATGAAGGCTGATCCGAAAGGCGTTGCTGATTACTTGTCTAAAAACGCTAGCAAGCTGTAAATAGCTAAAGCGATATTCGCTATTAGATAGTTGATATTAGCGAAATACGGAAAGGTCGCCCTTGGGCGGCCTTTTTTATTTTAGGGCGGAAGCGACGGCGCTCGCGGCGTGAATTGCGGTGGTGTCGTAGAGTTTTATGGTGGTGTCCAATTGGTTTATGAGTAAGCTAATTTCAGTGCAGCCTAAAACAACTCCTTCGGCGCCGAATTCGGCCATTTCTTGTATAATCTCTAAGTAATCTGCTTTCGAATTTGCTTCTATTTTTCCAAGACACAATTCGTTAAAAATAATCTCGTGTACACGGTTGCGCTGTGCTGCGCTCGGCACAACCACGCAAATGCCGTGATCTTCGAGGCGCTGCCGATAGAAGTCTTGTTCCATGGTGAACTTGGTGCCGAGTAGGGCAACGGTTGTGATGCCATCGGCCTGCAAGGCCGCTGCCGTGGCATCGGCAATGTGCAGCAATGGAATGTTCACGGCCAACTCAATTTCTGGCGCTACTTTGTGCATGGTGTTGGTGGCTAAAACAATAAAGTCAGCCCCTGCGGTTTCAAGAGCTTGTGCTGCTTCGGTGAGAATTTCGGCGGTACCATCCCAGTCGCCGGCATGCTGCAATGGCTCGATCCCGGCAAAATCCACGCTGTATAGAATGAGCTTAGCTGAGTGCAAACCACCGAGTTGCTCACGTATTTTCTGATTAATTAGCCGGTAATAGGTTTGCGTGGATTCCCAGCTCATACCGCCAATAACACCGATGGTTTTCATTCGTAGTGACTCCATAATCGCAGTATTTTAACGGTTTTTGCATCTGTTACGAACGTACGTCAATATGAGTGCTTGTGCAAGACAAGGCACATGCATCACTCTATGTTCACCTTGTAGCCTGCGGTATTTGTCGTTAAATTAAACCTAGCATAAATCAATTGATTCGATGGGAAATTGCGAAATTAGCGGCGCGTTATTTTGACTTTACAGACACAAGAAGGAGCTTGCAGATGAAACATGGGTTGATTGCTTTTACTTTATTTTTCTTCAGTTTTTCGGCTTTCGCTGCTAAATGTGCGTTTCGCATTAGTGGCGGCGAGTTAATTCGCTGTGGCATGTCGAAAATTGAAGTAACGACAAAAATAGGACAGCCAGCACTCACCAGCACCGAGTCGGTAGGTATTAATGATGGCTTTGGTCGAGGCGGACGCTCGGTTGAAGCCTGGCAATATGTGACTACGGGCGATATTGGTGGTGAATATTATTTAACTGTTCGCTTTGCAAACAATAAAGTTATTGAAATTGAGTCTCAGCAGGTAAATCGCTAACCATGGCGGAACAGATAAGCGCTGGCGGCACTCATGATCAGGTGGATGCGTGCCGTGCCGCAGAATAATTGAGCTATAGTCATAACATTGGCAGCCAATAGTGGCGGATTAGCCAATATCAGTGGGGCATAGGTTATGAATAACAGTGAACAGGGGCTTTTCGGCTACTTAAAAAGCGGTTTTTCATCGGGCTTGGGTTGGCTAATTAGCTTGGGCTATTTATTGGCATTTATATTTGCCGGCCTGCTTATTTTTTGCGGTTATAAATTCTTTACCGTAGCAGCAGACCAGCAACTTTATTGGGGCGTTTGTTTTATTGTCAGTTTTATTGCGCAAGTAGCAACAAAGCTTTGGATATTCATGCAAACCAACCACAACCGCGTGATGCATGAACTACGTCGCTTGAAAAAATAATTTAAAGGGCCCTAGCGCGAAATCGTTTGCCTTTTATTTTGTCGTTATTGATAAGCGACAACGCATATTTAGCGCTGGTGCTATTTACCGTGACGAAAGCCCACTGATTTTGCACCTTTATTTTACCAATATCAGCCATAGTGATTTTATTGTCGCGTGTTAATGCGCCAACAATGTCGCCTGGACGCAGTTTGTCTTTTTTGCCGCCACTTATTTGCAAGGTGACTAAATCGCTTTTTAATGGTTTCGCTGCGTTTGGCGGCTCTGGTAATGGCTGCAATTTAATCGGCGCTGCCATGTCGTCTTCCAGCAAACGCATTTTGTAATCGTCTTGCGGGCCAATCAAGGTTACTGCAAGCCCTTCAGCGCCTGCACGCCCGGTACGCCCAATACGATGGGTGTGGGTATCAAGGTCATGGGCCATATTCACGCTAATCACTAAATCAAGCTCGGCAATATCAAGGCCGCGGGCGGCAACGTCGGTGGCCACTAATACGCGCGTGCTACCGTGGCTGAACTGGATCATGGTTTGATCGCGATCTTTTTGTTCTAAATCGCCATGTAGTGCCAATGCACTAAAACCCTTGGCAGCTAATTTGTCGGCAATGGTTTGCGCTTCGGCTTTGGTATTACAAAACACCATGGCATTGGCCGGCTGCAAGTCTAATAGCAATTGCTGTACGGCATAGGCAGCAAAGGTGTCGGCTAAATCATAGAAGCGCTGCACAATTTTCGCTTTCGTCTGCGTGGAGGCCACTTTAATGTGCTCAGCCTGCGGCGTGACCTGCTTGGTTAATTGCGCAATGCCCGACGGATAAGTTGCGCTAAACAGCATGCTTTGTCGTGTGTTCGGCGTTTTGGCGATAATCGCTTTCATATCGTCTTGAAAGCCCATTTCCAGCATGCGGTCAGCTTCATCAAGAACCAACGTGTTCAGTTTTGAAAAATCGAGACGCTGTTGGCTTAGGTGATCAAGCACACGGCCGGGTGTGCCCACCAATACATGCGCACCGTGCTCAAGCGAAGCAATTTGACTGCGGGCCGGTACGCCGCCGCAAAGCGTCAGCACCTTCACATTACCCATGGTTTTGGCTAATCCACGAATGGTTTCGGCAACTTGCTCGGCCAGTTCGCGGGTAGGGCATAACACCAATGCCTGCGGTGAAAAATGGTTGGTATTGAGTTTGGCTAAAATTCCCAGCGCAAACGCTGCGGTTTTGCCCGAACCTGTTTCTGCCTGCACCACCACGTCATCACCACGCAAAATAATAGGCAAACTTAAGGCCTGCACAGGGGTAGTGTTGGTAAAACCGGCTTCTTTAACGCTGGTGAGTAATAATTGTGGCAGTGGCAAATCTTTAAATGATGTTACTGCAGACGTGGCTTCAGACATGATGATAAATCGCTTGTGAAAAATAAGGCGTCAGTATAGCAGAGTCTTTGTTTAGGTTTTCTAATTCTGGTTCGGTAATTATTCTTGCGCGAATTTTCGCGGTTAGTTAAATTCCAACTAATTCATTCAAGGGAATATTTTAAGATGCTGCGCAGAAATGGAACCGTGATTAGTTGGAATGCTGCCGTCGCCTATATTGCAGTTATCGCCTATCTCGGTTTGCTCGGCTATTTACCCGTTCAGCTGTGGTTGATCTTCACATTTGTCAGCGTAATTGCTTATGTTTTTTATGCTCTCGATAAAAAAGCGGCACTTAACAATAAACGCAGAACGCCAGAAGACTGGCTGCAATTTTTAGCATTAATGGGCGGTTGGCCAGGGGCCTTAATAGCGCAACAGCAATTTCACCATAAAACGCGTAAAACATCGTTTCGGGTCGTGTTTTATTTGGCGATACTGGTAAACATAGGCACGATTACTTTTTATGTTTTGGAAAAAGACACGATTATTCAATGGATAAAGAGCACTCTGGGTGCGATAAAATTGTAAAACTATAACTTTTGTCATGCGAAATTCATAAAAGCATGGTTAAATACGCTCGTTTATGTCGCGAGTTGATTAAATTGTGATCAATTCAGACTGAAAACACTCGATGTATACACCAATAATATTAAAAAATATAAAAGGTAAATCGATGAGCGCCCACACCAATAAAAGCCTTTTCAAGAAAGGCCTAATTGCGGTATCTAGTTTTTCTTTATTATCATTTTCTTTTGCTGTTTCGGCAGCACCACCCGCTGGTTATTACAACAATATTGATGCGACGAATGCACAAACTTTGCAGCAGTCATTGCATGAAATAATTGATGACCATCAGCGCTTCCCATATACCTCAAGTAGCACCGATACATGGGATATTTTGGAAGCGGCAGACCAAGACCCGGATAACCCCAACAACGTTATCGACATTTATAAAAATGCCAGTTACGGAAAAGTTGGCGGTGGCAATACCTTATATAACCGGGAGCATAGTTGGCCAAAATCATATGGTTTTCCAAATGACGGCAGCAGCAATTATGCCTATACCGACGCCCACCATTTATTTATTTCCGATAGTAGTTATAACTCCAGCCGCAGTAATAAACCTTACGCTAATTGCACCTCTGCTTGTACCGAAAAACCAACCGAATTTAATAACGGCCGTGGCGGCAGTTCTAGCCAGTCAAACTGGACCGATGGTTCGTTTGACACCGGTAGTTGGGAAACCTGGTCTGGCCGTCGTGGCGATGTGGCGCGTGCGCTAATGTACATGGCGGTGCGCTACGAAGGGGGCACCCATGGTGTTACAGGCCACAGTGAGCCTGACTTGATCTTGACCGATGATCGCAATTTAATTGCGCAGTCCAACCAAGGCGCGAACATTTCGGTTGCATACATGGGCTTGAAGTCGGTGTTGCTGCAATGGCACCAAGAAGACCCTGTAGACGACATGGAGCGTCGCCG
This sequence comes from Gammaproteobacteria bacterium, assembly GCA_018222985.1. Lineage (GTDB taxonomy): Bacteria > Pseudomonadota > Gammaproteobacteria > Enterobacterales > Alteromonadaceae > Pseudidiomarina. The sequence goes on along the minus strand of JAAEZG010000009.1, from coordinate 43,126 downwards.
TAACGACGTTGTGTATTCGTACCAAGGCAACCGTAACCCGTTTATTGATAACCCTGAATACGTGGCGTGCGTGTTCGAGAACATCTGTAACGGCGGTGGCGGTGGCTCGGGCGACACCACAGCCCCAGCTGCACCTAGCTACCTAAGTGCAACGCCAGGTACTGGCATTGTGTCACTGGCGTGGAACCAAGGCAGTGAAAGCGACTTAGCTGGCTACTACGTTTATCGCAGCGATATTTCAGGCAGCAACTATACCCGCTTGAACACCAGCTTGATTACCGCAGCAGCATTTGACGATTACAACGTGACCGGCGGCAGCACATACTTCTATGTTGTTACCGCGGTAGATACCTCGGGCAACGAGTCGGTATTTAGCAGCGAAGTAAACGCCACACCAAACCAAGGCTCAACCGGCAGTGGCCAAGTGTGGATTAACGAACTGCACTATGACAACGACGGTACCGACACCGGTGAGTTTGTTGAAGTAGCCGGCAGCGCCAACACCGACCTAACAGGTTGGCAAGTTATTGCCTACAACGGTAACGGCGGCACAGCGTATGCAACCGGTAACTTAAGCGGCGTTATTGCCAACCAAAGCAACGGTTTTGGCGCGGTTAGCGTGGCCATGAGTGGCCTGCAAAATGGCTCGCCAGACGGTATCGCTCTTGTTGATGCACAAGGCACTGTGGTGCAGTTTTTAAGCTATGAAGGCACCATGACTGCCACTGACGGCCCTGCAAGCGGCATGACCTCACAAGACATTGGCGTTAGTGAAACCACATCAACGCCAGTAGGGCATTCATTGCAATTAGCCGGCTCGGGCAGTCAATACAGCGACTTCAGCTGGCAGGGCCCGCAGGCTGGCAGCCCAGGCCAATTAAACAGTGGCCAAAGTTTTGTCAGCACCGTGCCAGTAAACGAAGCGCCGATGGCCTCGTTCTCAACTAGCTGCAATAACTTAGACTGCGCGTTTGATGCTTCAGCAAGTACCGACACCGACGGTAGTGTTGTTAGTTACAGCTGGGACTTTGGCGACGGCAACGCTGCTAATGGCGTTAACGTAAACCACAGCTATGCAGCCGCCGGTGACTATTCAGTGACTTTAACCGTTACTGATAACGCCAATGCCACTGATACCATGACCGTTGTGTTGTCAGTAACGGCCCCACTAGCAGCGCCAGTGGTGTGGATTAACGAGTTGCATTACGACAACAAAGGCGGCGACCGCAATGAGTTTGTTGAAGTTGCAGGTACTGCCGGAAGTGACGTAACGGGCTGGTCTATTCAAGGCTACAACGGTGCCGACGGCGGCGTTTATGCAAGCATTAGCCTCACAGGCGTGATTGCCAACCAACAAAATGGCTTTGGTACTTTAGCGTTTGACTTTGGCGGCTTGCAAAATGGTTCGCCAGACGGCTTAGCGCTCGTTGACGCCGAAGGCCAAGTGGTGCAGTTCATTAGCTATGAAGGCACTTTTGTGGCTTCGGCTGGCGCCGCTGCAGGTTTAACGTCTGAAGCTATTGGCGTCGAAGAAACCTCAGGCACCTCAGGCAACGACTCACTGCAACTAAGCGGCAGTGGCTCGCAATATAGCGACTTTATTTGGCAAAATCCTGCACGCAACACCGCGGGTAGCGTGAACAATGGACAAACCTTAGGTTTGTAACGAGCGCAAAGCTAAACATGTCAAAGGGGCTTTTCAGCCCCTTTTTTGTTAGCAGATGAAATAGCAATTATTAAAGCTGCCCACCAACCCCTTTAAACTTCTCAACAAACGCCGAGATTTTCTGAAACACCGTTTGCTTCTTAGTTCGGTATTCCGGGTTCAGCGGGCTTAGTTTCGGCAGCGTGGAATTGAGTTCGGTGCCGTTTTCGCTGGCGTATTCGCGGCGCAATGAGGCTGCGATGTAGCGCTTGGCGGCGTCTTCGTTGAGGTTCTCTGAACGAATGAGCTCTTCGGCTTCGCGCTGCTGCTCGGCCTGAGCGAACTTGAAGAACTCATCGATAATGCCTGCTTTATCTGGCATTTCATCTAAGTCGGTTTGGTTGATGAAGTCGACAATTAAGCTTTCTTTGGCGCGGTTGCCAAGGCTGGCTCGAATCAAACGGCGAACCTCTTCAATCAAGTCACCTTTGCTTTTGTTTTTCTTGTTCTGCTCGAATATCAGCTCAAGAATGTAGTCGAGGTTAATTTCCTGCGACTTCAGCAAGTCGATTTCAAACTCGATATCGTCCCAGTCAATCGTTGACTGTGCTTGGTTCTCAGCTGATTTCTCGCGGCGTATCCAGTCGCGAATATCGTTATAGGTCGAGCGATAATCCTGCACCTTGCGCTCAGGCGGTATGCGAATCGTTTGTAACGTCGCGATATCGTCGTCGCTTAAGTGATGCTCAATCTTGAACGCTTCAACAGCTTCTGCATCGCTCGTATCAATGGTCTGCAACGCTTTTAAGCTGGCAAATTCATCGTAGTTTTGCAGAATGTTTTCAACACGCAAATACTCGCCAAATAACTTGGCGAAGTCTTTCTTATCTTTCTCGAGTTCAATTTCATCAGGGTTAGGAAAACGCTGCTCGAGTTCGGAAACCACTTCCATAAAGCCACGTCGCGCTTGCCCAGTGATGAGGTCGGTAAAGCCATCCATGTACTCTTTGTAGCTCTTTTCGAGTACCACGTTCTTGGTGTTCTTATCACCAAACAAAGTGATGGCATCAATCGTCGCTTTCTCTAAATCACGGAAAGTCACGATATTGCCGAAAGTCTTGGTGGCATCGTAAATACGGTTGGTGCGCGAATAGGCTTGAATAAGTCCGTGGTAACGCAGGTTCTTATCCACAAACAAGGTATTCAATGTCGGCGCATCAAACCCAGTAAGGAACATACCCACCACAATCAGCAAATCAATTTCTTGGCTTTTCACGCGCTTGGCAAGATCACGGTAGTAGTTTTGGAAGCCGTTGCTATCCACGCCATAGTTGGATTGAAACATGTCGTTGTAATCAGCAATCGCTGCGCTTAGAAACTCCTTACCGCTGCTATTCATGGCGGAGACTTCAAAGCTTTCATCGGGTATCTCACCGATGGAATCTTGCTCTTCATTCGCGGCGAACGAGAAAATGGTCGCCACACGCAAAGGTCGCTCGGCATCTTGTTGCAGTTGTTTAAACGCCTCGTAGTAGGCTTTTGCAGCATCAACGCTGCTGACCGCAAACATGGCATTAAAACCTCGCCCGCCCGCCTTCATACGGTGCGTTTTTGGGCGAAAGTGCGTCAGTATGTAGTGGGTGATTTCCCGAATACGTTCCGGGTGAAGTAATGCCTGTTTGTTCTCCGCGGCACTGAGTTTTTTCTCGTCCTGCTCGGTCTCAATTTGACGGAACTGGGGTCGTACGTCGTTGTAGTCCACTTTGAACTTAAGCACTTTTTCGTCGCGAATGGCATCAGTGATCACGTACGAATGCAGTTCCCGACCAAACACGCTAGCGGTCGTCTCAGCGCCTAATGCATTTTGCGGGAATATCGGTGTGCCAGTAAAACCAAACTGATAATAGCGCTTAAATTTCTTCTGTAAGTTCTTCTGCGCTTCACCAAACTGGCTGCGGTGGCATTCGTCAAAAATAAACACCACCTGCTGACGATAGACCGGCAAATCGCGCTCGGTTTTCATCAGGTTATTCAGCTTTTGAATGGTGGTCACAATGATTTTGTTGTCGTCCAAACTCAAATTACGCTTAAGGCCTGCGGTGCTATCCGAGCCATTCACGCTATCCGGCGAGAAGCGCTGATATTCCTTCATTGTCTGGTAATCGAGATCTTTACGGTCCACCACGAAGAATACTTTGTCGATAAAATCGAGCTCGGTCGCTAAGCGTGCTGCTTTAAAGCTGGTTAATGTTTTCCCCGAGCCAGTGGTGTGCCAGATATAACCGCCAGCATCGGTTGAACTCCATTGCTTGGCCTGAAACGCGCTCTTAATCTTCCATAAAATGCGCTCTGTGGCGGCAATTTGGTAAGGCCGCATCACCAGCAGGGTGTCGCTTACATCAAATACCGAGTAGTGCAGCAACACCTTGAGCAACGTATCTTTTTGAAAGAAGGTGGCGGCGAAGTCTTTGAGATCTTTAATCAAGCCGTTGTCAGATTTCGCCCAGTTCATGGTGAAATCAAAGGTGTTTTTGTTACGCTTCACGGTATTAGCAAAGTAGCGCGTGTCGGTACCGTTTGAAATAACAAACAACTGCAAATACTTAAACAATGAGCTTTCGGCATTGAAGCTCTCTTTGCTGTAGCGGTGCACTTGGTTAAAGGCTTCACGAATGGCCACACCGCGTTTTTTCAGTTCAATTTGAACGAGCGGCAGGCCGTTCACCAGAATGGTTACGTCGTAACGATTCGCGTGCGAACCGGTTTGTTCAAACTGCTTTATCACCTGTACTTTATTGCGTGCGATGTTTTTTTTATCGACCAGATAGATGTTTTGAATACGGCCATCATCAAACACGAAGTCTTCAATGTAATCGTCATGAATCTTGCGAGTTTTGTCGGTGATGCTGTCGCTGGGCCTATCAAGGTAGGTTTCAACAAAACGTGCCCACTCGCCGTCTGAAAACGCAACGTTATTCAACGCTTGTAACTGCACGCGCACGTTGGCAAGCATCGCCATTGGGTTATTCAGCCCGGGAACATACTCATAGCCCTGATTCACTAAATCTTGAATCAGCTCACGCTCTAAATCACTCTCGCTTTGGTAGCTTTCAGCAACTTCATATTGCTTGGTGTACTTATCTAAAACGATAAAGTGTTTTGACTCGGCTATGGGTTTGTAGGTGGTCATTCCTTTGTTTCCTTTTTCTGCAATAGCCCTTTGTTTAGAGGCGGTTGAGTAGTTGTTTCCAAAATGGAAATAACCACTTAATCATCTGCTTTTAATAAAATAAAGTGTTCAACCAAACGAATCATTAGTTCTTTCTGGTCGGGTAAGCTTTCAGCAACTAATAATGCCAGCGCAACCAGCGTATTGTCGTTTATTAGTTGTTCAACAGGTTTTGCCAATAGGTGCTGATTTACTCGTAAATACCATAAAAATAAAAATGACCCAGTGCGCTTATTACCGTCGGCGAGCGGGTGGTTCTTAATTACGAAATAGAGCAAATGAGCGGCACGGCTCGCTACGTTTGGATAAAACAGTTCATCAGCAAAGCCTTGTTCGATGGTTGCCAATGCTGAGGTTAAGCCATTACCTCGCAGTTGACCAAATAATTCAGTAGCCTCACCTTTTTCAATAAGCGTCTTTTTAAGCTCAGCAATGGCGACAAGTACATCGTCTAGTTCCAGCGCCAGCATGTCATTTTGCTTGTTCGTGAGTGAGGTTAGACTTTGTTCGTCATATCCCTGTAAGAGGCTCCAGCTGCGCGCATAGTCATTAATGACAGCAAGTACAGCCTCGCCTTCGTCACTCACTAATTGTTGGTTAGCCAGTGTTCGAGAAAGTAAAGCAATCGCTTGTTCGAACTCAACACCTCGCTCTTGTAGTCGCCGCTGGTTAAGCGTGTAACCATCAACCAAATGTTGCTTCAACGTGCGAGTAGCCCAGATGCGGAATTGCGTTGCGCGATTTGAGCTTACGCGATAGCCGACGGAAATAATGGCATCGAGATTGTAATGTTTGATCCGCCGCTGTACCTGCCGTTTACCTTCTTGTCGAACTACCGAGAAATCCTCGGTAGTTGGCTGCTCTTGCAGTTCGCCTTCTTGGTATATGTTTTTCAAGTGCAAACTAATGTTATCACTAGATGTTTCAAATAACTCAGCCATCTGCGCTTGAGTTAGCCACAGACTCTCCTGCTCCAAGCGAAGCTGTAACTGAACTTGACCGTCGTCGGTTGTGTAAATTTCGATACCATTATTCATGTAAGCCTCCTTGCTTTAGAGGCTTTTGCGGCCCAAATCGATGTTGTTCAACAATATGCTTAACCAAGCCTTCGAGAGCTTTCTTTTCTTCCGGCTTTAACGGCTGAGCTTCGTCTGCAGCATGTTTGGAGTGACTTGATAAGTTTATAATTCTTTTTGCGTACGGGTTAGGTAAGCCATCATTCTCTCGTGGCAGAAGGTGCTCCCATCTTTTATAGCCAAGAAAAGTTGCCGTCTTTTCGAGAAGGTTTCGTAAAAGGTTAAAATGATATTTTTCAATTTGTCCGCTCTCTATTGCTTCTTCAAGCTGCGATATCAGGTGAAGGTGATATGCAAACGGAGAATCATTTGGTTGCCCCTTTAGTTCGAGACTTCCATCCTCATTTTTCTCCAAAAGGAACTTTTTAAACCACTTTGATCTCCATCGATAGCGCTCCGTCTTCTCATCGCTACCGAACTCATTGCAAAGCACGTTGAAGAAAAGTGGGTTATGCGTCGTAATAATGAAATTGATACTGGATTTATTTGATTTTATTAGTTGCGCTAAATCCACCGCCAATTGAATCAAGTGGTTATCGTCTAGAGAGCTAACCGGATCATCAATAAATACATATTCTAAGCTGTCAAATGGAGTGGATTCAGGATAGTCAGGTTGAATATCGTTCAACGTAGAAATAGCTTGCTCAAGCAATGAGAAAAAGAGACTCCAGATAAAGTTACTTTCTTCACCCTTTGAGATTTTTAAGGATCCCGAGTGTTCAGCATCACCACTCTCAATCGAAAAGGTGACTTCTGAGAAAGCTTTAATCGTAATATCTACTTCATCACCGCTTTTGTTTTCAACCTTTTCTTTTCGCTCTATATTAAATCGAGGCGTGAGCTTATCATTAGTATAACGTTGAAACGTAGTGATGACGTTCATATCCTGACCTTGGTCCTTCAGAACCCAATCAGTGAAGGTATTAGGCTGAATGATAAGCTTGGGTTCAGCATCTTCTTCCAGATCGTTATCCCAATAGAACAAGTCTTCGGTAAAAGCACTGTAATAGAGAATTTTCTTACGTGATAGCTCGTCCGTATCGTCTTTATCATCTGTGTCAGAATCTATGTCAGACTTGGGGTCAATCAGCTGTTTAAGCTCTCGCGACAAACGGGTTTTGCCTGTACCATTGAAAGCGTAGATCAGTTGTACCTTCGGAACCGGTTTAACTTCATCAATTTCCCTAGTCGTGTCGGGGACAGTTTTTCTTACTGTCTTTGGCGAGCTCAGCTGCTCAGCAATTTCGGCCAGCGTCATTCCCATTTCACGTATCTCCCTCTTCAACTTTAGGGAAACTCAACAGCATGTCACGGTAATACTCGTACTGCTTCTGGCGCAGCTTAATTTCACGCGGAAGGCCATCGGCGATGGAGTTGGTTAGGGCGTCGAATTTGTCGAGAATAGATACAATTCGTTCTTGCTCTTGCATACGTGGCACCGGTATCAGGATTTTCGCAAGGTTATCAGCATTAACTCGTCTTACTTTCGTGCCAGTTATAAATGGACGTTTTTGTTTTTGAAAATGTTCGGTCTGAAAGAAATAAGACACATATTTCGGATTTAGATTATGCCGGTAAATACACGCATCACTGCTGACCGCAATATCCTCACTTCCAAGCCAAGCAACCGCTTTGCAAACGTCGTCATCATTTTCACTTGTTGTTGCAATTACTAAATCGCCGCTGTGTGCTTTCTTTGCTTTCTGCGCAAATGCTTCAGAAACACAAGTTTTTGTTGTATTCGCATATGTACCATAGTGCGTATAAATTTGCCCATAGTGAATACATCCAACACCAGTTTCAGTGAAATCCTTTTTCTGTAAACCACCACCGCGGATAAACTTTCCAATATCCTCAGCCCCCAAACGCTTCCACTCCACCTCGCAGTCTTCAAAGCTGAGCAATTTATCGCGATAGTAGTTGTATTGTTTTTTGCGTGCGCTAAGCTCGGCGGTGAGCTCGGCGGTGAGCTTGGTAAAGGCGTCCAAGATTCGGACGATTTCCGCTTGGATTTGTAGCGACCTATCTGGATTTTCAGGGTATGGGATTGGGATTTTAAGCTCTTTGAGATTGCCTGCATTCAGCGCCGGAATTCCGTCAAATGTACACAATGCCTGTATTTCAGACTGCATTTGAAGCAATAAATGATAAAGATATCTAACTTGGACTTTTTCCTCGGGCTTAATAGTCACTGCATAGTTCAAGTTTCCACGAAAATACCGTCCCTCTTGCCAAGTTATAGAGCCAACACCTGCGCCTCGAGAAGTGATTCCTATCGGGTCATTTTCAGTGTTCCAGTCATTAATAAAACCGAGCGGTTCACGACCACTATTTATCACCGCGTAAGGACCTGGGTTATCGGAAATTTTTTGCTTATTAACCGCACCTCCTGTTTTTACCGTCACAACATCACCTAATGGTTTCCACTCCACGTCGACACCATCAAGTAGTTTACTCATAAAGTGATTACCATTCATTCACCTACTCCCTCAATCTCCGCCACAATCGCATCGATATCCGCACGCAATTGGTCAATCTTGGCAACGGTGGTTTTCAGCTCTGCGTTGAGTTCGGTGATGTCGATAACTTCGCGATTGTCTTTGGCTTCAACATAACTACTGACGGAGAGATTGTAGTCTTTAGCAACTTCTTCGTATGGAACAGAGCGAGAAAAGTGCGGAATTTCCTCTTTGCTAGAGAATGCTGCCATTATCTGTTGAATGTGCCCCGGATCATTTGGGTCGTCGTTATCCGTAAGGGTGTTGTTGTTAGTTTCTTTCTTGAATAAACCACTGGCATCGATGAATTGCACGGAAGTATCTTGCTTATGCTTGGAGAGCACCAAAATGTTGACGGCAATCGTGGTACCAAAGAACAAGTTTGGCGCTAACGAAATCACGGTTTCAACGTAGTTGTTATCCACGAGGTACTTACGAATTTTCTGCTCAGCACCGCCGCGATAGAAAATACCGGGGAAACAAACAATGGCTGCACGGCCTTTGCTTGAAAGGTAACTGAGTGCGTGCAACACAAAGGCAAAGTCAGCTTTTGATTTGGGGGCTAGTACGCCTGCAGGGGCAAAACGCTCGTCATTAATCAACGTGGGGTCATCGCTGCCTATCCACTTCACCGAGTAGGGTGGGTTAGAAACAATGGCATCAAACGGCTTGTCATCCAGAAAATGTGGGTTAGTGAGCGTGTTTCCTAACTGGATATTGAACTTGTCGTAGTTAATGTTGTGCAAGAACATGTTCATACGGGCAAGGTTGTACGTGGTGTGATTAATCTCCTGCCCGAAGTAACCATCTTCAATACGATGTACGTCGATGTGCTTTCTCGCCTGCATCAGCAAAGAACCCGAACCCGCTGCCGGGTCATAGATTTTATTGATGCTGGTTTGTCCATGAATCGCCAGTAATGCAATCAGCTTCGATACATGTTGTGGCGTGAAGAACTCCCCACCTGATTTCCCGGCATTCGCTGCATAATTTGAAATAAGAAATTCGTAGGCATCGCCGAACAGATCGATTTGGTTGTCTTCGAAGTTACCGAAGTCTAACCCGGCTACGCCCTTTAATACCGCCGCTAAACGTAGGTTTTTGTCTTTGACGGTATTACCCAAGCGGTTGCTGGTGGTGTCGAAGTCTGCGAACAAGCCTTTAATGTCATCTTCGGATGCATAGCCATTGGCGGAGTTTTCAATTTCGCCAAAGATGCGGGCAAGGTCGGTGTTCAGGCTCTCGTTGTTGTTCGCGGTTTTGGCAACGTTTACGAATAACTGACTTGGGTAAATGAAATAGCCTTTGGTTTTAATGGCATCGTCTTTGATGTCGTCGGTAATTACCGAGTCATCAAGCGCTGCATAATTAATACTTTCGTCACCGGCTTCAATGTAGCTGGCGAAGTTTTCGCTGATAAAGCGATAGAACAAGGTACCGAGTACATACTGCTTAAAATCCCAGCCGTCTACTGAGCCACGAACGTCGTTGGCAATCTGCCAAATTTGGCGCTGAAGCGCGGCGCGCTGTTGGGTACTTGTCATTATTTTTCCTGTTTTAGTCCGTTAAAAACGAGTTCGCGACGTAAGGGAAGGCGTCGCGATTTTTATGATTTTGTGATGGTTAAAGTGTGGTTTATTTGGGGGGGCAAGTAAAGCCTAAGTGGGCTGAAATTGCGTTAAATTGTCAGTTGTATCGAGCATTGCGAAACTCAACCTGTTGCTAACCCCCGCACTAGGGTAGAATGCACACTCTAATCACAATTGAGATGCCCATTTATACATGACTTTTTCTGAACTCGGACTTTGCCCTGAAATACTCACCGCCCTTACCCGTCAAGGTTACACCGAACCAACTCCTATTCAAGCGCAAGCAATTCCGGCCGTATTGGCTGGCAAAGACGTGATGGCGGCTGCGCAAACAGGCACGGGTAAAACCGCTGGTTTTACCTTACCGATTTTAGAAATGCTCAAAGACAATGAGCGCGCCACCGCAAATACCGCGCGCGTGCTGATTTTAACGCCAACCCGCGAGCTTGCTGCGCAAGTCGGCGAAAGCGTCATGAATTACGGCTCTGGCTTGCCGATGAATTACGCCGTAGTGTTTGGCGGGGTGAAGATTAACCCGCAAATGATGAAGCTGCGAAAAGGTGTTGATATTTTGGTGGCGACCCCAGGCCGCTTGCTTGATTTGTACCAGCAAAACGCCATTCGTTTTCCGAAACTTGAAATGTTAGTGCTTGATGAAGCCGACCGCATGCTCGACATGGGCTTTATTCACGACATTAAGAAAATTATTAAGTTGCTACCAGCCAAGCGCCAGACGCTCATGTTCTCGGCCACGTTTTCAAATGACATTCGCGCGTTGGCCAAGGGCTTGGTGAACGACCCAGTAGAAATTTCCGTAGCACCACCGAATGCCACTGCTGAGCGTATTGATCAAATCATGTACGCGGCTGACAAGAGTCAGAAGCCACGCATGTTGATGCAAATTTTACGTAACTTGAATTTGCCACAAGTGATTGTCTTTTCGCGCACTAAGCACGGCGCCAACCGTTTGGTGAAGCAATTAGATGGCGACGGCTTTTTAGCGGCCGCAATTCACGGCAACAAAAGCCAAGGCGCGCGCACCAAAGCGCTAGCCGATTTTAAAGCCAGCAAGGTGCAGGTGTTGGTTGCTACTGACATTGCTGCGCGCGGTTTGGATATTGAAAAACTGCCGTATGTGATTAACTATGACCTTCCGCAAGTGCCTGAAGACTATGTGCACCGCATTGGCCGTACTGGCCGCGCAGGGCAGGTGGGGCACGCTATTTCGTTGGTCATGGACGAAGAATTCAGAACGCTTAAAGCGATTGAGAAGCTTATTGGCCAGCCCATTGAACGCCACAAGTTGGAAGGCTTTGCCGATGTGGTACTCAACGGCAAAACGCCACCACCGAAGAAAACGCCACGGCCACCGCGTGCTGGGCGTAAACCGCAAGGTGGTGGCAACAAGCCAAGCGGTAACAAGCCTTCAGGCGACGGTAAGCGCCGTGATGGCGCACGTAAAAGCCCGAACCGCAACCGCGGCCGCGATTAATCGAGTGGGTGCGTGAGTAAGGGCGGATATGGATATTGCACTATTTGATTTTGACGGCACCATAACTCACCAAGATACCTTTACGCAGTTTGTAAAAACCGCGATACCCAAGCGCCGACAAAAGTGGGGCCGAATAATTTTGGCCCCCAGTATTTTGGGATACCGCTTGGGTTTAGTTTCGCCCTCAAACATGCGGCAGAAAATTATAAAAGTTGGCTTTCGAGGTGTGCCAACGCGACTTATTGAAGCGCAAGGCCGTACCCACGCAGAAAAATATCTTCCTACCGTACTCCGCCCAGAAGCCCTTGAGTGTATTCAGTGGCACAAAGCCCGTGGTGACCGCATTGTGGTCGTTTCAGCATCGTTGGCGGTTTATTTACAGCCGTGGTGTGAATTGATGGACATCGAGCTTATAGCGCCTGAACTAGAAGACAATGCTGGCCGTTTAACAGGGCGCTACCTTCGTGGCGATTGTTCTGGCCCGATGAAAGCTGAGCGAGTGAAAGCGCATGTAAATATAAGTGATTACGACACCGTCTACGCTTATGGCGACACTGCTGAAGACAATGAATTGCTTGCCTTAGCTCATCGGCAGTTTTATCGCTGGCGCGAAATCACCAATTGAATACTAGTTTCCGGTATTTAAGCAAATGGCATGAACATGACATTACAATGTCGTAACGGTGTCAGGTACTATTGGATACGATGTTCATCAACATTTTCGCAATAGAGCTGACATAAATAATGAAAAACACAGAACTGGCCGAACGTTTAGTTTATCAGCGCAAATTAAAAGGTTTGTCGCAGGAGCAATTGGCTGACCGCACAGGTGTGACCGTTCGCACTATTCAACGCCTAGAAAAAAATGAAGCAACTCCGCACTTACGAACTGTCAAGCTATTAGCCGCAGCGCTCGACATTGATGTTGATGATTTGCTGCAGCTTGAAAATCCAAAAGAAGAAAGTATTCAAATCAAGTGGTTGTTGTTAATTCATGCGACGCCGTTTATTGGCTTTATGGTGCCGTTTTTAAACATTCTTGTGCCCTTGTTTTTATGGATTCATAAACGCGAGGACAATCCACTCTATGACGCGCATGGGCGCAGCGTTATCAATTTTCAAATAACCATGACACTGGTTTATATCATCGCTTTTGCCGCACTACTTACTATTCAAGGCTATGGCTTTTTGTTGTTTTTAACGGTGCTACCGTTTGCGGCTTTGGTTATGTTGGCGAATATTATTAGTGTGCTCAATACTAAAAAATGCTTTTACCCAAGCATTCCATTTATGGGGCGTGCTAAAACGAAAAAGCCATTTGTTAGTAGCAGCTATTTGTTAGCCGGTGTAATTGCGATTGGGGCCACTTTTGACGCTTCAGCAAGCGCTGACAGTAACAGCGAAGCAATAACAGAATTCCAGTCTTATCTTCGTGATATTCGGGTACAGAACAAAATTCCGAGTTTGTCGGTTGCCGTAGTGAAAAACGGTGAAATTATTATGCTCGAGAGCATTGGGTTTCAAGATCATGATGCCGAAGAAGCAACCACCGAAGACACTTCATATTTAGCGGCATCTATTACAAAAACATTCACCGGTGCAACGCTGTTAGCCATGGAAGCCGATGGTCATATTAACCTTGATGCTGACTTCACAACGTTGAGCGACTGGGGCAGACGTTGCCAGTGGTTAACAACGAGCGGGAACATTTTTGGCGGGGGCACGCTAGATAATGGATATGAAGTGCCGGCAATGAAATGTGATCAACCCATTTCATTACGTCAGGTTCTGCAACACCAGGTAAATGGCGAGCCAGGCAGCCAGTTTTTTTATAACCCCATCGTGTTTGGTCGGCTATCGAACTGGGTGGAAGAGAATACTAATAAAAGCTGGCGCTACTGGGTGAAGAAGTACGTTATTAAACCCGCGAATCTTGAACATATAGCAGCAGGTTGGCGCGACCCAGATGGCGGCGCCGTGCTCACAAATTTGGCGCCACCGTTTCGTCACGCGCCTGAAGACGCAGATGGACTAAAGAACTCAGTGCTGCCTAATACCGAGTTAAATGCCAGCTCTGGCGTTATCGCGAGCGCAAAAGCACTAGCGCAGTATGCCATTGCGTTAGATGAAGAACGTATTTTATCGGCTGCTTTGCGCGAAAAAATGTGGACGCCTGCTCTGGATAAAAACGGCCATGCCATGCCATATGCGTACGGCTGGTTTGTGCAAAACTGGCAGGGGCATAAACTGGTGTGGCACGGTGGTTGGTGGCCAGATGCATACGCTGGGCTACTGCTCAAAGCACCCGACAGCGGCGTCACCTTAGTCGCACTGGGGAACACGGACGGCCTGCGTTATGACACCAACAACTTGGTGGTTGCCGAAATTGAAAAGAACCCGATAGCCTTGAAGTTTTTAGAGCTATTTGTAAAGGAAAAATAATGAAGTTAGGTTGGATGTTTTTAGGGCTTGTATTTCCTGTGATGGCTTTTGCTAATCCCAGCTTTGTGAAAGTTAAGGGCTATGATCTGGAATATGAGATTGCCGGAAGTGGTCATGACGTTGTTTTTCTAGAGGCCGGTGGCAGCGCAGGTATGTCGGACTGGAACCCTGTGTTCGAGACAATATCAAAGCATGCAAAAGTTATTCGCTATTCTCGCGTTGGTAATGGTAACTCAACTGCAATCAAGCGGCATTTTACCTCGCGAGATTATGCTGACCTAGCTAGCACGTTGCTCACTGAACTAGGTATTCAGCAACCCGTCATATTTGTCGCTCATTCCTATGGCGGAAGCGTTGCTCGAGACTTTGCAGCAGCATACCCCGAACAAATAAAAGCCTTGATGATGTTAGATCCTTCGTCTGAGCACGATGTGGATATTTTACGCGCCATAGACTTAGAAAAGGGCAACGAAGAAATTGCTCAAATTAAACTTGCCGATATGGAACGGGGCATGTCGAACCAATATTTGGACTTTTGGAGCAAACGCCCGTTACCAGACTACCCTCAAATTAAAGACATGCCCGTAACCGTTATTACTTCTGTAAAAAAAATGGAAAACCCACCGAATTTGTTCTTTACCGATAGAGGAAGGAAAATGTGGGGCGAGCTGTGGCAAAAGTGGGCCAATGCGTTCCCGCAAGGTAAATCGGTTTTGACTGAAAAAAGCGGCCACTTTGTGCAAATTGATGAACCCGAATTAGTGGTTCGCGAGCTTTTGTTGTTGATGCAAAAGGCTGAAAAGTAGCTCTGCAGGCTACAGAGGAAAATTTGATGACTCATTATTCTGGTTCTTGCTTGTGTGGGAATGCAAAATTTGAAGTGGTAGGGAAGTTCGATGGCTTTTACCTATGTCATTGTCAGCATTGTCAAAAGGATACCGGGTCTGCTCATGCCGCAAATCTATTTTTGAACTCAGCGAAGCTGACTTGGTTGGCAGGCTCAGATGCTGTGACTACATTCACGCTTCCAGGCACTCGCCACAAGAAAAGTTTTTGTAAGTTCTGCGGTTCGGCATTGCCAACCATTCACGAGGTGGGGCTGCTCGCCATTCCCGCTGGGTGTTTGGATACGGAAGTTTCTATGCCACCAACAGCTCACATCTATACAGCTAGCAAAGCTGTTTGGGCTACAGGTTTAGGTGATGTGCCAGAATTCGAGAGGTTGCCATAGTGAGCAGCTGTCGCATGACTGCACTGACTAAGAATAGATTGCCAGATAATATTAGTAGGGTCCGCTAAGAGCGAACAGCGGACCTTCTGACTTTCAGCCTACTCCAACTAGTGACTAGCCGTTCCGTTATTCGTCAGTGTGGGTGTTGCTAGCGGTGCACGGCACATTCACGTCGGCAATATTACGCGTTTTGTTGTTGTGTTGTGTATTTAAGTCGTTTACTGTCAGTGACATAACAAAAAATGAAGGTTGGATATTGTGCGCTCGGTAGAGTGTAACTGAGCATTCTCAAATAGCCTTTGCTAACTCGGGACTTTTCAAGTCAGGAATGCCTGCTTGATCAGTAAGTTAAGAACCGAAAACCGTCAATTGGACGAGTTTCTAAATGCGCACGCACAATATACAAATGTTGGGTGCTAAAGTAGATCACAGTAATTTCTGGGTAAATTTGTAATGCAGTTGCTTCTCGCGTTTGTAATCAATAGTTTGCTTGTCGCCGTAGTGGTCATGGTGCATTACGGCATATTGCACCAGATCGTTAAAATCCTACCACGTTTTACTTTCGCTCATAGCCTACGGATAGTTTTCGGAGTCTTTGGCGCCTTGATTGCTCATGTTATAGAAATATGGATTTTTGCTTTAGGTTACTATTTTAAATCTCAAGGTTCGGGTTGGGGTAGTTTAGAAGGCAATTTTGATGGTACGTTGTTGGACTGCGTATATTTTTCGTTTACGGTTTACACAACAGTCGGCTTTGGTGATATTGAGCCTTTAGGGTATATTCGCTATCTTACAGGCATTGAGTCAATAGCAGGGTTGGTACTTATTACTTGGACAGCTTCGTTTCTCTATCTCGAAATGCAGCGTCACTGGGATCAGCGTTAGTGGTATGCACCCAACAAGGTGCTCAAGCCGAACCTTCACCTACGTTGCGCAGGCTGGTTCGCTTCGCTCATTATATCTCGCCGTGCTACACTCTCGATTCGGCCGGCTTAGCACGGCGTTGGGTGTAAAAAAACATCTTGGTTCTAAATGTGCAGAAGCCTGGCATTATTAATCGTGGTGGTTCGAGGCGAGAACGTTTTTAATAACGGAAGTCAGAGGGCCAAAGCTATCTTTCCTGCAGGTTGGGGAACAGGGTTAACCTAAGTTAGAGCGGCGAATATCGTCGTCGTACCAGTTCACAAGCCGTGTTTATTTTCATTTGCAAAACAGTGGTGTTCCCGCAAAAAACGGTGTTCTATACTTTAGCTGTCCTTGGGGTTTCACATCGCAAGCAGCCTAAAAGCGTGCCAGTCTTTGCAAGGCTAAGTTAGTTCGCTGGAAGTGGGTAGGTTCTAACTGGCAGGCACCCAACAAGACGCTCAAGCTGAACCTTCACCTACGCTCCGCCCAGCGCATGGCTTCGCCATTGTACGCGCTGTGCTACACTCTCGGTTCGGCCGGCTTAGCACGGCGTTGGGTGTAGGTAAAACATTCTAAATTTTGTTTTCTAGTCGTCAGAGTTCAGTGAAGGCTTTGCGCGAACGATATTATTTCTGTGGTCTTTGGTATATCGTTTCCGGCGCGTTTTAAAGGAAGGTTGTCGTTGAAATTCTCGGCTTGAAGAGTTTGAAATGAGGGCGTAGGTTTTTTCAGTGTTAACCATTTTATCAAGCTTTTCTGGTGGTTCGCGTAAGTTGGGCAAGCGGCGCGTACACCCCTTCTTCAATTTGGCCATTGTAGTACATCTTCAAAGTAGGGTAGTTCAGGGCTTCTTGGTGGGGCAGTGGTTCCTAGTGCGCAAAGCACCCAACAAGGTGCTCAAGCCGAACCTTCACCTACGCTCCACACAGCGCATGGCTTCGCCATTGTACGCGCTGTGTTACACTCTCGGTTCGGTCGGCTTAGCACGACGTTATGCCCTAAGGTGTTATGAGTAACTATTACGTCTACGTTTACATTGATCCCAGAAATTTCGAGGAGTTTTACTTTGGAAAAGGTAAAGGCTCCCGTAAACATGCTCACCTGAATGACGACTCGGATAGCGAAAAATCCCGGCGGATAAAGGCCATCAAGAAAGAAGGGTTGGAGCCAATAATCAGGGTTATTGCTCGCAATCTATCTGAGCACGATGCGCTGCTGGTTGAGAAGACGCTACTCTGGAAGTTGGGTAAGCAGTTAACGAATATATCCTCGGGCCATTATGCAGACAATTTCCGTCCGCATGACTCCCTACACAAATACCTTTCGGGGTTCGATTTTCAAAATGGGCTATATTATTACAACGTAGGGGAAGGTGTGCATCGCAACTGGGATGACTACGTTTCCCATGGGTTTATCTCCGCAGGTCAGGCACCAAGATTCCGGGATGCAATGCTAGGTTTGCAGACAGGGGATTTTGTCGCAGCATATCTCAAGCGCCACGGTTTTGTTGGGGTTGGCCAAATTACTCAAAGCGCTCGGCCGGTGCGTGACGTTCTGGTAGGCGGTATCCCACTTTTGCAGCATGAGCTGGTATGCCCAAATATTGCAGAAAACTCGAACGATCTCGATAAGTCGGAGTATGTCGCACTCGTCGACTGGATCAGGACTGTTCCGCGAAACGAGGCAAAGTGGAAATCAAAGAGTGGGCTGTTTACCTCGCAGCTCATCCGAGCCTCGTTGGATGGTCAGCCAGAAACTATAAAGTTTTTGGAACAGGAGTTTGCCGTTGATTTCGCGGAACTTCTGGCATAACAATCGGCTGCACAGCGACCGATTTTCCGCCGCTTTGCGGCTCCAAGCCGGCGCGTGAGCCGGGCGTTATGCAAAAAGGACTCGATGTAGTTAAGAAGGTAGTTTTGATTTTTGTCGTTGTTCTAATACCTGCACTGGCTTGGTCGTATGCAAAGCCGATTAGGTTGCTTTTACCCAATTTAAATGGGATGCAATGTAACGGCGCAATTTGCGTCGAGGATCCCAAGAAAATAGATAAAGCAGCTGACCTGTATGAGTCCGCCGTAGCAAATCTAGCTGCTGTACGCATTTCTCTCAGCGCGAGCCCCAACTTCATTTACTGCTCTACTGCAGAGTGCTATGAGTCATTCGGAGGAGGCAGTGAGCGGGCCATTTCATATCCTTTTCTTGGTACGGTAATAGCTCCCGAGTCTTGGCAAAGTTACATCACTCAGCATGAATTGATTCATTGGTTTCAGTTTTCCGAAATTGGGGCAGTTTCGACCATGATGAAACCGAACTGGTTTAGAGAAGGCATGGCGTATGTGTACAGTGGCGCGCCGGAATCAGATATTCCTGAGCATTACCTACCCATGATGGCAAAATACAGAGACTGGCACTCAGGTAAATCTTGGTCTGAAGTAATTCATCAAGCAGGAGATCTCTGACATGTATAACCAAGCCATTAAGTTCACACACTTCGTGCGCCGGACCTCGTTTCACTCGGCTGCTTATGGCGGTCGTTAACTGTCACGGAAGGCACCAGTGAAATTTGAAGTATCGAGTAATCTTAAAATCAGTCCGGAAGATATCGATGGATTGCTCACCATGAAGGGCGTGAATACGGAGTTGAACCCTTTCATCCGCATGACGGTTCCCTCAGAATGGTCAAGCAAGCCAATCTTTGAATGGCCTACGGGTAACGTGCTCTTCTCTAGCTGGATACTCCTTTTCGGCATTCTTCCCATTGATCGGCACACGTTCTTCTTTCAATCCATTGATCGCCAAAGTGGTTTTGCGGAGGCGTCGAGCTCTTTAACCAATAGGCTCTGGCACCATCGACGGGACATTAGTAGAAACGGGACATCATGCCGGGTCACCGATACCGTCGAATTTCAGTGTAGGTTGCCCGTGTTGGCATATGTTCTGGCACCTGTTTACCGGTTCATCTTTAAGCACCGTCATCAGGTGCTAAGGTCTTATTATGGTGGCAGCGCCAGTTAACCAGTCAATTAAGTTCGTTCCGGCCGGCGGCCTCCACCGGACGCCCCTGTCGGGCCGCCGCTTATTTCAGCGTCAACGTCCGCTCCTGGCACCAAGCAGCCCCCCAACCGGCATTCTTCAGCGCGATTTAGCTCAGATATCTGACCAAACCGCATATTCATTGCCGCTAGGGCAGGTGAAATGAAAGCGGCGGCCGCCCGGGAAGCTGAAAATAGGTTTCACAATAGCGCCACCAGCTTGTTCAACGCGTGCTAGGCTCGCTCCAAGACTGTCACTGTAGAGCACTATCAACGCGCTGCCGTTACTGGTTGAGGCAACACAATCTGCACGGTAAAAGCCGCCATCAAGCCCAGCATTTTCTAAGGCGGCGTAGTCAGGGCCATAATCAACGAATGACCAGCCGAAAGCGCGTGTAAGAAAGGCTTTGGTGCCTTCTAAATCGCGAGCTGGCCACTCTACGTAGTTAATTTTCTCGTTGCTCATCCAATTCGCTCCAGCTGCTTAGCAGCTGTTTGAGGTTGATGCGGTGGTGGCTGCCATAATGGCTGGCATCATAACGGCCACCATCACCGCGGCTTGAACGGCGTCAATAACATCTTGGGTTACGGCGCCGAGCTCTTCGCCTTTGGCTATTTTTTCAATGCGTTCTTTGTGTGTCTTCAATTCGTCTTTGCTGAACACGCTTTTTAGTAGGTCTGAGCTTTTTGCTAAAGAAACGGTAAGTGCAATTCGTGGGTCTATTTCTAACGGCTTATCTAGCACCAAGCGGCGCATTTCGCTGCGAAGCTGACGTTCTGGCTCGGGATTCGCTTCTGGGTATACCTTGTAGCTAAATATCCACAGCACTTTCTTTTCTTCGCTAGTAATAATGCCGTCTGCAACTAATTGCTCAGCAACTTTGTGCTTTAGTTTGCTGATTTGTGCAATGTGCGATACCCAATTTTTAATGGTGTCAGCACGTTTTCGTTCGGCAATTTTTTGCAATGCCTCGTCCATGACAGTGTCACCTGTAGGCGAGCTGTCGAGCACCTCAACTTTGTCTTTGTTGTCAGTGTTCACGCGAATTCGTTTCAATAAAAGCAACTCAGCAATAATAGCGGCGGCAATCGTGTACTCAAGGTGTGAACCTTTTGTGTTACCGGTTTCTTCTTGCAGTGCAAGTAAGACTAACCCTTCGCATAACTTCATGGTTTTACTCCATTGGTTCGCTAGGTTCTAGTGCGCTAAATACTTGGCCAATGATTTTGTATAAGTTTTGCTGATCAAATTCATACTCGGTTTCGGTTTGCACGCGGTGAACAAAGACTAGGTCAGAACTTGGGTAAACGCCAAGCATGTGTATGCCAACGCCGGTGTGGTAAAAGGCGCGGTTTGGGCGCTCGTCGTTGGGGTTAATGACATTCCATAACATGCCGTAACCGAAGTCCATGTATTGATTAGTGACTGAGTATGAGGTGGTGCTTTGCTCTATCCAGTCGCGCGATAAAATGCGTTTACCGTTCCACACGCCGTAGTTTTCATAAAGCTGGCCGAACAGTGCCATGTCGTACGCCGACATACGAAAATGGTAGGCGGGATATTGAGACTTTTCGCGCTCAAACTGGTAAAAACCATCCACGGTAAGTGTGGCAATATCGGTGTCGGCGTCGGTTGTGGTGTACTCGCCTTTGAAGCTTTTCATGCCAAGTGGCACCGCTATTTCGCGGTAAAATGCGGTGTAAATATTTTGCCCGGTTAGCTGCTCGAAAATAGCGCCGGCGACATTGAAATCCCAATTGTTATAGACATATTTTTCGCCTGGGGCGAAAGCGCCGCGTTCTGGTATGCCCGCAAGCATGCCGGCGCTGGTCGCTGCCGAAGGAAGGTAAACGCCCGAACGTGCTTGTAGTAACTCACGTACGGTGGCTTGTTTTTCGGTTGGGGTTAGTGGGGTCATATCGGTAATGCCTAATTCGCCCAAGGTCGCGTCGAGGTTGATGATGCCGCGGTCAACGTAAATTCCATACAACGCGTTCAACATGGGTTTGCGAATAGAGTGAATTGTGTGCTTTTGGTGAATGTCGCCGTGTTCAAACACAACGTCACCGCCGCGCATCAGTACCAATGACGATGTATTTGTTGTTTCAACCAATTCACGCAATTCGTTCAGTCTATCGGCGTTAAATGCTGCTGTGCTGTCATAGCATATCGGGCTTTTTATGGCGTTAACGGTGCGCTCTAGAATATCTTGTTGTGCTGTGGCGTTGGCTGCAGGGGTGCCACCTAGTACAAGCGTTTGGTTGTTGCTCAGCGAAGCTTCGGTAATATCACTCGGCAGGCCAGGTGCGATAACGTGCCCCGCGTTTGGGTAGATAACCTTGGTTATGCGCGAGCTGACGTGGGTACCTTGCCAGTGCTCAGCAATGTTGTTGGCCATGAGGTCGGCGGGCCACAACTGATCATCGTCACCGGCGAATAGCAGAACTTGCGCACTAATGGCGGAAACCTTAATGGCGGCTTGCTTGGCATCTGTGTGGTTTAAGTCTTGCGTAAAATAATCGCGGCCAACAAAGCGCTTGGCGGAATAATCGGGATTAGAATGCCGCGGCACGAAGGGGATAGATTTGCCGTTAAGCGTCCACGCGGCGCTGTTACTATCGCCAATAGCGCCCCACGTATGCGAGCTTGGCGAAATGGCAATAATTGGGCCGTAATGCTTGAACTTAGCGCCCAACAGAAGTGCCAGTTCTGCACCGCGCGAGCTACCAACCACAGGAACTTGCTGGCACTGATTGCGGTTTAGTTCTGGTGCGCTGTCGATGTATTCAAGTGCAGAATTGAAGTATTCCAGCGGAATGCTATTTAGTGTGGGCGGTAGTTTTGGCATGCCGAAATAGCCAACGGCTAGTGCAGCAATGCCTTTGTCAGCAAGGGCCGTTGCCGTTCTTTGAGCACCGCCTAAACCGCCGTCAGAGCCACCCAGTACTATGGCTGTCGGTAGTGGGCCGGTACGATGCTTCGGCATAATGAGCAGGCCTTGCAGATGCTCTTGATCAATGCGCTGTACTTGCAAGTGCTCGGGGTAACCCGGTTCGTTACAGCCACTTAATAGCCCAATGGCTAACAACCCTGTGGCAATCTTTATCTTAATATCCATGATTTCTCTCGTTTTTTATTTATTAAACGCCTAACAAACGCAGTTCGCAAATCGCATTTGTAAATGGATATTTCCTGTGCAATATTCACGTCTACTTTGCCGTTATTGAGGAACTAAACATGGACAAATTTATGCAGGCAGCCATTGAGGAAGCCAAAAAAGGTATGGAAGAGGGTGGGGTGCCGATCGGTTCGGTGATCGTGCACAACGGCGAAATTATTGGCCGTGGGCATAATCGCCGAGTACAAAGCGGTAGCCCAATTTTACATGGTGAAATGGACGCGTTTGAAAACGCGGGCCGTCAACCGGCTTCGGTGTACCACGAATGCACTATTTATACGACGTTGTCGCCATGTTGCATGTGCTCTGGCGCTATAGAGCTGTATGGCATTCCGCACGTGGTGGTGGGTGAAAACCAGACTTTTATGGGCGCCGAAGCGCGTTTACGTGCAGCCGGAGTGAAGGTTGAGGTATTACAAGATCCAACCTGTATTGAATTAATGAACACTTTTATTGCCAATAACCCGACGCTTTGGAACGAAGATATAGGCGAATAACCTAAACTTGACGGCGGTATTTGGAGAACCAGAACAACACCAATGCTGCCAATGCACCCAGGGTATCGGCGAGCATGTCTTTTTGTGCGTCCCACTCGTCGCCTTGCGAGCCTAGAAACTCGATACCGGCATCGCCGCCTTCTATAACCGCAAATTGCCATTCAATAATTTCATAGGCTGCAGCCACTGACATGATAAAAAACAACCCGAAGAACATGGCTGTAACGGGGCGCGCCCAGTTTTTGCGTACCAGTAGTTCGGCAGCCGCATAGGCATAGAAACCGACGCTAAAGTGCGCTACACGGTCATAATGATTGCGTTCAAACCCAAAGGTGTCAGTCACCCAGTCAAACGGCACGTTGGCAAAAGTATAGTGAGCGCCAACGGTGTGCATAATCAGCAATACGCTCATCAGCACATAGCTGGTATTGCTGAATTGGAATTTACGGAAGGTAAGTAATAGCCCAGCAAAAATAGCTAGGATGGGAACCATTTCGGCCCACCACACGCGCATATCGGCGGGGCTAATAAACGACCACACCATGGTGGCAACAATAATCACTGCAAGAAGGTGCGGAATTCGTTGTTGCCAGGCCATGGTGTGTTCCTTGTTGTTTTTATAAGTGCACTTTAATGAGTAAATTTACGTTACGCTCGTCGACGCCGTCAATGCCAAACTTGTTATTCCAATGAGCGTATTCAATACCTACATACAAGCGGTTGTCGTAACCAATCATCGGGCCAAGGTTGTACTTTAGCTGCGAGGTAAAATTCATTTCGGCTGCGTGGCCCACGCTTGCTGATGACCAGTCGATAAATCCGTCGTAGTAGAAGTTTTCTGCAAAAGGCACACCCCAAACAGCGGTGAGCTGATAGTTACTTTCGTAGAACTCGTTGCTGCGGCGGTATGCATTGAGCTGTAAGTAATCAAAACCGGTTACGTTTAGGTCGGTACCTAAGCCAATGAGGTAGTTATCGAAACCTTGGCCGATTTCCCAAGTGGTCGCCACATAGGCGGCTTTGAATAGGCCGTCTGGGTTGAAGTCCATGACTTTGAAGCGTGGTGACACTTCGGCATAGGTTTCGGTGTCGCCGTTGTCAGATTTTAAACGGTCGACGAACAAAAATGAGTCGCCCCAGCTGTAGCCGGCTGCATGCTCAAAGGTGAAAACTTGGCGGTCGGTGTCGCCAACTTCATAGTTTGAGCCATTTAAGTAGGTGGCGCTGATGTCTTGCCACAGTATTTTTGCCTGCGCTGCAGGCGCGCCTGCAAGACCTGTTAGAGCAAGGGCGGTCATTAGTTTTTTGTTCATATTCATCTCGTTCAAAAGAGACATCAGACATGAGTGCGTAGCTTTCGGGCATCCAATATCCAATATCTAATATCGTTTTTGTATTTAACTCAAAGGCCAGCCGCCGAGGGCTTTGTAGCGGTTGACCATGTAGCAGAATAGTTCGGCGGTGCGTTCGGTGTCGTATACGGCCGAGTGCGCCTGTTTGCTGTCAAATTCAATGCCGGCTGCTTGGCAGGCTTTAATTAATACGGTTTGGCCCAAGAACACGGCAGCTAAGGCGGCGGTGTCGAAGGTGACAAACGGGTGAAACGGGTTGCGTTTTAAATTGGCCCGCTCAGCTGCCGCCATCACAAAGCCGTGATCAAAAGTGGCGTTGTGGCCTACCAAAATACACCGCTGACAGCCGGCGTCTTTTTGCGCTTTGCGAATGGGCTTAAACATTTCTTTTAGTGCAGCCGATTCTTCTACCGCGCCGCGCAATGGCGAGTGTGGGTCAATGCCGTTAAAGTCGATGGCTGCCTGTTCAATGTTGGCACCTTCAAAAGGCTCTATATGATAGTGCAAAGTTTGATCAGGCACGAGCGTACCGTCGTCGTTGAAACGCAGTGTAACTGCGGCAATTTCGAGTAGGGCGTCGGTTTTTGCATTAAAGCCAGCGGTTTCGACATCGATAACCACCGGCATGTAGCCGCGAAAACGATTCTTCATCAGCTCGCTGGTGGTTGTTGCGTTGTCAACTTCTGGGCTTTGGTCGGTGCTCATAAATCTCCAGGGTTTTTGGCGCTACGGTCAATCAGCTCAATAGCGTAACCGTCTGGGTCGCGTACAAATGCAATGATGGTTTTGCCGCCTTTCACTGGGCCTGGCTCGCGGTAAACATCTGCACCTGCAGCTTTTAGTTTATCGCATAACCCGTAAATATCTTCGACGCCGATGGCAATGTGGCCAAATGCACCACCATGTTCGTATTCGCTAACGCCCCAGTTATAGGTGAGCTCTAGCACGGTGTGGTCTATTTCGTCGCCATAACCGACAAAAGCCAGCGAGTATTTGTATTCTTCGTTGTCAGCTGTTCGCAACAATTTCATGCCCAAGTTTTGGGTGTAAAAATCAATTGAACGTTGCATGTCGCCAACACGAAGCATGGTGTGTAATAAACGCATGAAAAATACTCCTATTAGTCGTCTGTTTTGTCTTTAAACTCGCACAAGTCTTCAATAATACAGCTGCCACAGCGAGGTTTGCGTGCGATACAGGTATAACGGCCATGTAAAATAAACCAGTGGTGCGCGTCTACTTTAAACTCGCTCGGTATGACTTTTTCTAAGCGATCTTCTACCGCACGAACGGTTTTGCCTGGCGCAAACTTAGTGCGGTTTGCGACGCGAAAAATATGGGTATCGACGGCAATGGTCGGCCAGCCAAAGGCAGTGTTTAATACCACGTTCGCGGTTTTACGGCCCACGCCCGGTAACGCCTCAAGCGCTTCGCGGCTTTCTGGTACTTCACCGTTATAGTCGCGTACTAATATTTCACAGGTTTTGATAACGTTTTCGGCTTTTGAATTAAACAAACCGATGGTTTTAATATAGTCGCGAACGCCCTCAAGGCCTAAGTCAAGCATGGCTTGTGGGGTGCGTGCTGCTGGGAACAAGTGTTTGGTGGCTTTATTAACGCCCACATCGGTAGCCTGCGCCGACAGCAATACCGCTATCAACAACTCAAACGTTGAGCTGTATTCCAGCTCGGTGGTTGGGTTGGGGTTGTTGGCGCGTAAGCGCTCAAGTATTTCTATTCGTTTTTGTTTGTTCATAGCAAATCAATATGACCCATTACTGAGAAGTGACGCGCGCACGCGTGACCACTTTTTCGGGTTTTTCAGCGCGGGCGGCTCGGTATTGGTCAATCCAATTTTTACCGGCAATAATAAAGCCCATAACAATAAATGCGCCCGGCGGCAATATTGCCAGTAGCAATGGGTAGTCTACGGTGAATAACTCAATGCGCAGGCCTGCAGCCCATTCGCCTAGTAACAAGTTGGCGCCGTCAAATAGGGTGCCGTTACCAATAATTTCGCGAATACCGCCTAATAGTACCAAAACTAAGGTAAAGCCCAAGCCCATCATTAAGCCGTCGAAGGCTGCGTGATGCCATGGACTTTTCGACGCGTAAGCTTCGGCGCGGCCAATAATGGCGCAGTTGGTCACAATAAGCGGAATAAAGATACCCAGCGCTTGATACAAGCCATATACGTACGCGTTCATGAGTAGCTGAATAACAGTTACAAAGGTGGCAATGACCATAACAAACACAGGAATGCGGATTTCTTTTGGCACAAACTCACGCACTAACGACACGGTAATGTTTGAGCCAACTAAGACCAATAAGGTGGCTAAGCCTAAGCCTAATGCGTTGGTTACCGTTGCCGTAACGGCCAGCAACGGGCATAAGCCTAATAACTGAACTAACGCTGGATTGTTGTTCCAAAGCCCTTGCCAGGTGAGTTCTTTGTAGGTGCTCATTGCGGTTCTCCTACGGTATTAATAGTGTCGGCGGGCGCATGACAGTTTGCCGGAGCTGTAAACCATGCTTGTTGCTCTTTCTCAAACACAATAGCGGCACGTTTCACCGCTTGCACGACGGCGCGTGGGGTAATAGTTGCGCCAGTAAATTGATCAAACATGCCGTCGTCGCGTTTTACTGCCCAGCGGGTATCATCAGTACCGTTTACGCGCTGACCGTTAAAGCTAAGAATCCAGTCGTTCTTGCGCAGTTCTATTTTGTCACCAAGCCCAGGTGTTTCTTGGTGTTGCAAGGTGCGAACCCCAGCTACAGAGCCGTCAACATTCATTGCTACCAACAAATGAATTGCACCGCTGTAGCCATTGGGCGCTGTCACTTCCATAGCGGCTGCGGTTGGCTGTCCGTCAACAAGCGCGCGGTAAACACGGCGAGGCTGCACACCTAAATCGGGGTGGCTAATGAGCGTGCAGCTGTCATATAAGTCATTATTATGCTTACTGGCTGGAATAATTTGGTTTAAAACGCGTAACAGTTCCTGCTGTTGTTGGCGCTCAATTTCGCTTTTCGTCAGCAGTGAGGTCATGACCACCAAAAACGTCGCAATAACCGCAAATCCCGCTAAAATAAGCCCATTACGTTGCATGCTTTTTAAAATCATGAGCGACCTCCGTGACCATAGGCTACCGGTTGGGTATAGCGGTCAATAATTGGTACGCACATGTTCGCTAATAGCACGGCAAATGCCACGGCGTCGGGGTAGCCGCCCCAAGTGCGAATAGCAAACACAATAAAGCCAACGAGTAGCCCAAATACCCAACGACCTTTGTTGGACGTCGCAGCGGTGACGGGGTCGGTGGCAATGAAAAATGCACCCAGCATGGTGGCACCGCTAAGAAGGTGCAGCATTGGGGTTATGGCCTGGTCGGGGTTAAATAGCCAATAAATTGCACTAGGTACTAGCAAGCCTACCAACAGGCCGCCTGGAATATGCCAGCTAATGATTTTTTGCTTAATGAGCACTAAACCGCCCGCTAAAAATGCAAGATTAACCCAAGCCCAACCGATACCCGCGATATCGCCGAAAATAGGCTTGTTTAGCGCCTCAGTTAAGGTTAATTGATGATTTAAATCATTGCGCAGGCTATCAAGCGGGGTCGCCATGGTCATGCCGTCAATGCCCATGCGCAGTTGCTCAAGGTTGTAGCCTGCACTGGTAAACCCAGTGAATATAAGGTTGATAGTGTCGGTAATACTTACCTGAATTTGTGCCAATTCGGCAGGAATAGGCCAGCTTGTCATTTGCACCGGAAAGCTGACAAGCAGTAACACATAGCCTGCCATGGCTGGGTTAAACAAGTTTTGCCCCACGCCGCCATAGACGTGTTTCACCACCACAATGGCAAACGCCGTACCCATAACAATAATCCACCAAGGCGCTAAGGCTGGAATACTTACCGCAAGCAATACCGCGGTAACAATTGCGGTGTGATCTTGCCAAGCATGGCCGATAGGGCGGCCACGCATGCGCATGCACAAGCCTTCAGCAACCCAAGCGGTTAACAGAGCTAGTGCTAATTGAATATAAACACCGAAACCAAAAAAATATGTTTGTGCTAGCACGCCAGGAATTAACGCGAAATACACCCAGCGCATAACTTGCTGCGTGGTACGGCGTTGGTGGGTGTGGGGCGAAGCCGCTATTTTAAAGGTCATTCGTCGTCACCTTCTTGGTTTTGTTTGGCTGCGGCAGCCGCTTGTGCTGCTTTGCGTGCTTTGGCACGAGCAATCGCTGCTTGCACGGCGTCTTGCGGATTATCACCGCCTTGGGCAACTGCCTCTGCTTGGGCTTTTTTACGTGCTTCGGCGGCTTTGCGATGACGCTCAAGGCGCTCTTGTTTTTCTCGCTCTAGGCGCTCTTGGCGTGCTTCAAAGCGTTCTCGAGCCACTTCGGCTTTGGCTTTTTCACGCGCAATATTTCGAATTTCAGCTTTGGCCTTACGGTAATAATGAACCAGCGGAATTTCACTTGGGCACACGTAGGCACAGGCGCCACATTCAATGCAGTCAAATAAGTTTTGTTGCTCTAAGCCATCGTAGTCTTTGGCTTTGGCTAGCCACTGCATTTGTTGCGGCAGTAATTGGGCTGGGCACACATCGGCACAGGCGCCGCAGCGAATACAGTTCATTTCTTCAGCCGCGGGGGCTAATTCTTGGTTGCTCGGTACTAAAATGCAGTTGGTTATTTTTACCACCGGCACGTCTAAGTCAGGCAGGGTGAACCCCATCATTGGGCCGCCCATAATCACTCGCTGTTCTTGTTTAGAGTCTGCAACAGGGTTAAAGCCGCACTGGTTCAATAGCTCGGCCACGGTGGTGCCAATGCGTACCCAGTAATTTCCTGGCTTGGCGATATTGTCACCGGTAACAGTAACCACGCGCTCAATTAAGGGCTTACCGTTTAGCACCGCTTGCGCTACGGCAAAGGCGGTGCCGACGTTTTGCATGACTAATCCAACGTCGATAGGCAACCCACGGCTCGGCACTTGGCGGCCAGTAAGTAACTGAATAAGTTGCTTTTCGCCACCCGACGGGTACTTGGTGGGTACCACGCGCAAGGCCAGTTGTGGGTAGTTGGGCAGTAATGCTTCAAATGCTGCAATGGCTTCTGGCTTATTCGCTTCAATGGCGATTAGTGCTTTCTCGCAACCGGCAATATGCAACAGAATTTCTGTGCCATCGATAATGGTTTGCGCGTGCTCGCGCATTAATCGGTCGTCGGCCGAGATATAGGGCTCGCACTCAACGCCGTTAATAATGAGGTAATCAAGTGGCCGTTGCAGCGCTAATTTTTGTGCCGTTGGAAAGCCTGCGCCGCCTAAACCAGCGACGCCAGCTTGGCGAATGCGGTCGAGCAATTCTGCGCGGCTTAAAGTGGTGTAGTCGGCGAGCGGTGTAAAGCTATAAAACTCGTCGTTGCCGTCCGCATCAATGGTAATGACGGTGTCGGTTAGGCCCGACGGGTGGGCAATACGGCCAGGGCCGATGGCACTCACCGTACCTGAGGTTGGGACGTGTACCGGCAAGGCATTGTTGATACCGACTTGAGTTAAGGGTTGGCCTGCTTTTACGTTATCGCCCACGGCCACCAATAAGTCGCCGACGGGGCCTGAGTGCTGTTTTATGGGCACAATAAACTGTTTCGCCAACGGCAATACTTCAATGGGGGTGGTATTGGAACGGTCTTTACGCTCCGGTGGGTGAATGCCCCCCGGGAAGGTCCAAATATGACCGGCTTCAATCGCTTTCGTGGCTGCAGACATTAGTGCGACGACTCCACATTTTTCACAGGTATTTGTTGTAAATCCCATTGCCAATTGTCGGGGCGCACGGGCACCGGTACCATATCAATGCAGTCAACAGGGCATGGTTCAACACACAGGTCACAGCCGGTGCATTCGTGGGCAATAACTGTGTGCATTTGCTTGGCGGCGCCTAAAATGGCATCAACGGGGCAAGCCTGAATACACTTTGTGCAGCCAATACATTCGTCTTCTCGAATGACCGCGACTTTTTTCACATCTTCTTCACCGTGCGCCGAGTCGAGCGGTTTCGCTTCAACCCCCATTAAGTCAGCCAACGCATTAATCGTGGCTTGGCCGCCTGGCGGACATTTATTGATTTCATCGCCATTGGCAATGGCTTCGGCGTAGGGGCGGCAACCTGGGTAGCCGCACTGGCCACATTGGGTTTGTGGCAGCAGGGCATCAATTTGGTCAACAATAGGGTCGCTTTCGACGCGAAAACGAACCGCCGCAAAGCCCAACACCAAGCCGAAGGCTAGCGCTAATACGCCTAATACAATGAGTGCAGTTACAACAGTCATGTGCTAGTCACCAGTCCGCTAAAGCCCATGAACGCAAGTGACATAAGGCCTGCGGTGATCATCGCAACAGCAGCGCCTTTGAATGGCAGGGGCACGTCAGCAGCGGCTAAGCGTTCGCGTAGTGCAGAAAATAATATCAGCACCAATGAAAAACCAACGGCGGCGCCGAAACCATAAATAATCGACTCTATAAAGTTGTGCTGTTCATTAATGTTCAGCAAGGCAACGCCAAGCACCGCACAGTTGGTGGTAATAAGCGGTAAGAAAATGCCAAGTAAACGGTACAGCGTTGGGCTGGTTTTGTGCACCACCATTTCGGTAAATTGCACCACAACGGCAATAACCAAAATAAAGCTCAAGGTCTGCAATGCCATGAGATCAAGTGGCACTAAAATATATTCACTGACTAGATAGCTTGAAACCGATGCCAGTGTTAGCACGAATGTGGTTGCTGCAGACATGCCAACGGCCGTTTCCAGTTTATTGGAAACGCCCATAAATGGGCAGAGCCCTAGAAATTTTACCAACACAAAATTGTTGACTAGTACTGTTGCCACCAACAGCAGTAGGTAGTCACCCATGGTTGCTTCCGTCCGATTGCAATGAATGGGCGATATTATCGAATGTTTAGCGCTTTGAAACAACCGATAGACTGTAGTGTTATTCATATTTGTTGGATATTTTCTAGCACATTGTCATGAAAGGTTCACAAATCTGTCACTGAGCTGTTACTCATATTGGCTAAATTTCGTTCAAGTCAGGCACGGCAAGCCACGAGAGGCGAGAACGTATGACAGCTTTTATGACCCGTTGGGTTGGACGACTAAGCCAGTTTGATCAACGCAGTTTTCACTGGCTTAATGGTCGCGCCAGGCGCTGGTGCGGGCATAAGGTAACGCGCTGGATTTCGCGTTCGGGTGACGGCTATAGCTATGCCATTATCGCGTGCTTGCTAGCCAGTTTTCATGGCACCGAAAGTGTGCCGCTTATTACCACGTTAGTTATTGGTTTTGCAGTAGAAATACCACTATTCACCTTACTTAAAAGGCTGCTCAAACGGCAGCGGCCATACCAAAGATTTCCTTCGTTTCATGCCGTCATTATGGCACACGACCAGTTTAGTTTTCCTTCGGGCCATACCACGGCCGCATTTTTATTTGCGGGCATTATGAGTACGTATTTTCCGGCGTGGTTTAGCTTGTTTTATGTATGGGCAGTTGCGGTGGGCTTATCACGTGTATTACTTGGCGTGCACTATCCCGGAGATATCGCTGCGGGCGCCTTTTTAGGTTCAGCACTAGCATGGCTAGCATTGGGGGTTGTATGAAAATTCTAGTAGGCATTCAAGGCACCGGAAATGGCCATTTAAGTCGATGTGCTGCTTTGGCCGAGGCCTTGGCCAAGTATCCACAAGTACAGGTTGATTATTTAGTGTCAGGCCGCCCGAAAGAGCAACTGTTTGACATGGAAGTGTTCGGTAACTGGCAATGGCGCGAAGGCTTGTCGTTTGTGGTGCAACATGGGCAGGTGAATGTACGAGAAACCTTAGCGCGAAATAATTGGCAGCAGTTTTGGCGTGACGCACGGCAGCTACAATTAGCCGATTATGACTTGGTCGTTAGTGACTATGAGCCCATTACTGCTTGGGCGGGGCGTTTACAAGGCAAGCCTGTTATTGGTTTAGGGCGCCAATATGCGTTTTATAAAGAAACGCCAAGCTTACCTATTTCAGCATTACAACGACAGTTGCTGCGCTGGTTTGCGCCGGCCAAAACCCTCGTTGGTATGCATTGGTTAGACGACGCTTCCCATGTGCTGCCCCCAATTATTCACCAACGTGGTAATCGTCAGCGCGTTGTAGAGGGTAGCTATTTAGTTTATTTGCCATTTGAAGAGCTAGGTGCCATTCATGGTTTGCTGAGTCGCTTTCCGCAAGCGCAGTTTCATGTCTTTCACCCTGCGGCAGAAGAACAGCAAATTGGTCATATTCGCTATAGTGCGCCTTCGCGAGTCGGTTTTGCAGAAGCAATGGGGCAGGCCGAGGGTATTATTAGTAATGCTGGCTTTGAAACCGCAAGCGAAGCATTGGCGCTTGGCAAAAAGCTGCTAGTGAAGCCATTAGTGGGGCAGTTTGAACAGTTAGCCAATGCCAATTGCTTACAGAAAGCTCGACTAGCCACGGTTATGAAAAAGCTTGATGGCGATATACTCGGTGAGTTTTTAGCATCAGCAACGGCAGTTCAGTGCCAGTGGCCGAACGTAGCAGACGAAGTTGCGCGCTGGCTTGCTCATGGGGCGCAAGAGCCGGTATATCAATTAAGTTCAGATCTCTGGTCGCAAATGGAATGGTGTCACATGGAGTGGCAACAGGAACATTTATTAGATGCATTACACGAGGTTGAAAGTGGCTCCCCAGGTTGGATTCGAACCAACGACACATGGATTAACAGTCCACCGCTCTAACCAACTGAGCTACTGGGGAATACTTTGAGAGTATATTGGGGTTGTTGTTAGATGTCTTGGCTCCCCAGGTTGGATTCGAACCAACGACACATGGATTAACAGTCCACCGCTCTAACCAACTGAGCTACTGGGGAATACTTTGAGAGTATATTGGGGTTGTTGTTAGATGTCTTGGCTCCCCAGGTTGGATTCGAACCAACGACACATGGATTAACAGTCCACCGCTCTAACCAACTGAGCTACTGGGGAATACTTTGAGAGTATATTGGGGTTGTTGTTAGATGTCTTGGCTCCCCAGGTTGGATTCGAACCAACGACACATGGATTAACAGTCCACCGCTCTAACCAACTGAGCTACTGGGGAACACATCTGACAACGGGTGCGAATGTTAATGGCGGTTGCGGCGCCTGTCAATACTTAAAAGTACTGTTTGCTTGTTTTGTGTGCAAACGGTTAGAAAAAATCAAAGTCAAGTTTTCTGAAAGAAATCAACTATGATAAATGATATATATATGACTGCTTGCGGTTATCCACATGCAGCGCGATCGCGCGCCGTTCAAAGCCTAGACGATCTTATCCACTAAATCTGTGGATAACCTTGTGGGAAACTGTGTGAGTTATCATAAATGATGGGCGATTCGGAGCGATTTAGCGATTGCTTAAAAATTAACAGCGAAATTAAATAATCAATAAAAACATATAGTTATAATTAATATGGAATCAGTGGAATTACTTTGATCAAGAACATGTCGTTCGTCGCATTTTACACCAGCTGTTGTGCATTTTTTGCCTGAGTTGTACACAATTAAACCATCAAAAAGGGGCTCGAGAGCCCCTAAATTCTTGATGATTAAATATTTGTGACAGTACGCCTGTTCGCTCTATTTTAGTTATTGCTGGTAGCGAACTCAGAAATTCTACGAACAGCTTCTTTTAATGTTTCCAAACTACAGGCGAAAGAAAAGCGACAATGCCCTGGAGCGCCAAATGCTGAACCCGGAACTAACGCCACTTTTGCTTTGGTTAATAGCATTTCACACAGTTCTACATCTGAGCTTGCGCCTTTAGCGGCAATTAACCCGTCAATATTGGCAAAGGTATAAAAGGTGCCATCGCCGGCAATGCATTTCATGCCAGGTATTTTATTCAGGGCATCGACTAAATAATCGTGACGCTCTTTAAACGCACTGACCATAGTCGTCATGATGCTCTGATCGCCTTCTAACGCAGCAAGTGCTGCATACTGGCTAATGCTTGCTGGGTTTGATGTACTTTGTGACTGAATTTTCTTCATGGCAGCAATCAGTGGTTTTGGCCCTGCTGCATAGCCAATACGCCACCCAGTCATGGCATAGGCTTTTGACACACCCGATAAAACCACAATGCGGTCTTTCAAGTCTGGCGCCACCATTGCAATATTGTGGAAACTTTCGTCGCTCCACAAAATATGTTCGTACATATCGTCGGTCGCAATTAAAACCTGCGGATATTTACGTAAAACTTCAGCTAATGCTTCGAGTTCAGCTTTGCTATAAGCGGTACCGGTTGGATTCGACGGGCTATTTAAAAACAATAAGCGTGTTTTGTCGGTCACCGCTTGGTCAAGCTGCTCAGCGGTGATTTTGTAGCGTTGCTCAATCCCTGCTTCAATAAATTTAGGTACCGCGCCCACCAAAAGAGACATATCTGGATAAGAAACCCAGTAAGGCGCAGGAATAAGTACTTCATCCCCAGGGTTTAACCAAGCACTGAGCAAATTAAAAATACTGTGTTTACCGCCAGCCGAAATTAATATTTCGCTCAGTTCATAGTCTAAGCCGTTATCCCGCTTAAATTTATCAATAACCGCTTGCTTCAACTGAGGAATACCGTCAACCGCTGTATATTTTGTGTGGCCTGCATCAATGGCTGCTTTGGCGGCTACTTTGACAAACTCTGGCGTATCAAAGTCAGGTTCGCCGACGCCTAATCCAATAACGTCATGCCCTGCAGCTTTGAGCTCGGCCGCTTTTTGCGAAACCGCTAAAGTAGGGGAGGGTTGAATAGCATTAACACGATCTGACAATTGATATTTCACAGCGTGATCCTAAACGTAGAAGGGGTTAAAAAGTTAGGCACACTATATAGTTTTCAGCGGTTTTTGTCTATTGATCGGCTGGGGCGATCGCTGAATGATCGCGACGTTATTGAATAGCGAAATGGTGCAAAATTCGTTACACTATCGCTTCTTTTTTTGCACGAATTAGGAACCTCATGAGCCAAGCTGTAGCGGCAAAATCTCTTCTACATGACCCCATACAACCGACGTTGTGGCGAATGACGTGGCCGGTTGTTATTGGCGTGCTTACGCTAATTAGTTTCAATGTGGTGGATACGTTTTTTGTGGGCATGCTTGGCACAGATCCGCTTGCTGCAGTGAGTTTTACCTTCCCGGTTACATTTACTGTGGTTAGCTTAGCTATTGGTCTTGGCATAGGTACCTCAGCGGTCATTGCCCGTAAACGCGGTTCGGGGCGGGAAGAACATGCTCGCTTTGACGGCACTGTGGCTTTAAGCGTGTCAGCGTTATTGGTCATGGTGTTGTCCGTAATAGGCTACGTCAGCATGGACGCAATATTTGCCTTGCTTCGTGCGCAAACGCGTCTGCTGCCTTATATTCACGATTACATGACCATTTGGTTTTTGGGGGCGGTATTATTGGTTACCCCCATGGTGGGTAACGCCGTACTTCGCGCCTCTGGCGATACGCGTACGCCGTCGTTGATCATGGCTTCGGGCGGGCTATTAAACGCTATTTTTGATCCTATTTTAATTTTTGGCTTAGGGCCTATTCCGGCAATGGGCGTGCAAGGTGCGGCGTTAGCCAGCCTCATTTCTTGGATTATCGGTACGCTATTAGTGTTGTGGTACCTAAATTATAAGCAATTACTGACCTTGCTAGTGCCTAACGACGCAAGCTGGCTGCATTCTGCGCGCCAAATTCTATCTATTGGTATACCCGCTGCTGGTGCCAACATGTTAACGCCATTGGCTATGGCTGTATTAACGGCAATTATTGCAGCTTATGGCGCACCGGCCGTTGCGGCATTTGGCGTAGGCTCGCGATTAGAGTCGTTAGCGAGCGTGATTATTTTGGCGTTATCTATGTCGCTACCGCCGCTGATTAGTCAAAACTTTGGCGCCCATGCCTATGATCGCGTTCATGCCGCATACAACGTTGCTATTCGCAGTGTGCTGATTGTGCAATTAATTATTTATGGCATGTTAGTTGCGTTGGCGCCTTGGGTTGCCGCTGCGTTTACCGACGACCCAGAAGTAGCGCGACTTATTCGATTGTTCATTTATATTATGCCGCTTGGCTACGGTGTGCAGGGTGTGATTATTCTCACGAACTCAAGCTTCAATGCGTTGCACAAGCCAATGAGCGCGCTAGGTTTAAGCATTATTCGCTTGTTTATTATGTTTGTTCCCTTAAGTTGGCTCGGTGCATTGTTGTACGATATTCCAGGCTTATTTGCCGGTGGTGTTATTGCTAACCTAATCACGGGTGGTCTTGCATGGCTGTGGTTTCAACGCGAAACAAGAACGCGAAACAAGGAGGCGTGATGAGTCGCTCGTTCGAACTTAAGTCTGACTATCAACCGGCGGGTGATCAACCTGCGGCTATTGAAAAGCTCGTTGATAATCTTGACGCTGGCCTTGCGCATCAAACCTTGTTGGGGGTTACCGGCTCTGGCAAAACCTTCACCATGGCCAATGTGATTGAGAAAATTCAGCGGCCGACGTTAATACTTGCGCACAATAAAACCCTAGCCGCGCAGTTGTATGGAGAAATGAAAGAATTTTTTCCAAACAATGCCGTGGAATATTTCGTGTCGTACTATGACTACTATCAACCAGAAGCCTACGTGCCCACTACCGACACCTTCATTGAGAAAGACGCTTCAATTAACGATCACATTGAACAAATGCGTTTGTCGGCAACAAAAGCCTTAATGGAGCGCCGCGATGTTGTTCTTGTGGCGTCGGTGTCATGTATTTACGGTTTGGGTGACCCTGAGTCATACATGAAAATGATGTTGCACTTGCGCCGTGGTGACATTATTGACCAACGCGACATTTTGCGCCGTTTGGCACAATTGCAATACAAACGTAATGACGCAGCATTCGAACGCGGTACCTACCGTGTACGAGGCGAAGTTATTGATATTTTTCCGGCGGAATCTGAGCAATTGGCGGTGCGTGTTGAGTTGTTCGATGAAGAAATTGATCGTATTAGTTTGTTCGAGCCGTTAACAGGGCAGGTGACCGAGGCCGATGTTGCGCGCGCAACCATTTACCCGAAAACCCACTACGTGACGCCGCGTGAAACTATTTTAAAAGCCATAGACCAAATCAAAGAAGAGCTAAAAGAACGCAAACAACAGTTATTAGATAATAATAAATTGGTTGAAGAACAACGCTTAAGCCAACGCACCCAGTTTGACATTGAAATGATGCTTGAACTTGGTTATTGCTCGGGCATTGAAAACTATTCGCGCTATTTATCGGGGCGGGCGCCGGGCGAGCCGCCACCCACATTGCTTGATTATTTGCCAGATGACGCGTTGTTAATTATTGACGAGTCGCACGTTACGGTGTCGCAAGTTGGCGCTATGTATAAAGGCGATCGCTCGCGTAAAGAAAACTTGGTGAATTATGGTTTCCGTTTGCCATCGGCGCTTGATAATCGGCCGTTAAAATTTGATGAGTTTGAAGCCATTGCCCCGCAAACTATTTATGTGTCGGCAACTCCAGGCAAATATGAAATTGAAAAATGTGCGGGTGAAATTGTCGAGCAAGTGGTGCGCCCAACGGGCTTAATCGATCCCGAAATTGAGATTCGTCCAGTCGCTACACAAGTTGATGATTTGATGTCTGAAGTTCGCTTGCGGGTTGAGCGCAACGAACGCGTTTTGGCCACCACGTTAACCAAAAAAATGGCTGAAGACTTATCCGATTATTTGGACGAGCACGGTATTCGCGTGCGTTATTTGCATTCTGATATCGACACCGTTGAGCGCATGGAAATTATTCGTGATTTACGCTTGGGTGAATTTGATGTGTTAGTCGGCATCAACTTGCTGCGTGAAGGCTTGGACATGCCAGAAGTGTCGCTAGTTGCCATACTTGATGCCGACAAAGAGGGCTTCTTGCGCTCTGACCGGTCATTGATTCAGACCATAGGCCGTGCGGCACGGAACCTGAATGGCCGGGCCATTTTGTACGCTGATCGTATTACCGGCTCTATGCAACGCGCTATTGATGAGACTGATCGCCGTCGAGCCAAGCAAATAGCCTATAACGAAGAACATGGCATTACTCCAAAAGGCCTGAATAAACGCGTAACTGACGTGATGGATCTTGGTGGTGGCAGCATGCGTGCACCGCGCCGCGAAAAACAACGCGAAGTCGCCGAGAAAGAATTGGCTTACGACCCAGCGCTGTTTGACCCGAAAGCCTTGGTACAAAAGATTGAAGCGACCGAAAAGCAAATGTATCAAGCCGCCAAAGACCTTGAGTTCGAAAAAGCTGCCGCCTTGCGCGACGATCTCACTAAACTACGAGAACAACTCAAACGTCTTTAACGGCAAAGGCGATATTAGCTATCAGATATCTGATATCAGATCTGATGTTTCGGGCTTTATCTAATATCTGATAGCTAATAGCTAATATCGCTCTTGCTCTTATCGATTTTTTCAATTAGACGAGCGCCACGTAACTGCTATTATCTATTCATGAAAGCCCAAGCGGCCAAGGGGGATAGCACAATGGCAAAAACAGTTTCATTCGGCGTTATGCACGTATCCGTCGCCTTCACCTTAGTTTGGTTAATGACCGGAGATGTTGTACTAGGTGGCGCTGTGGCCCTTATTGAACCGGTAGTGAATACCGTAGCCTATTATTTTCACGAAAAGTTTTGGGCGGCACGAAAAGCCCGAGAACAAAGTCGACAAATGGATTCCGTGCACGTAGCATAGCCCATTATTTTTAACCGATGTAAAACGGACTTCTACGTGCAACTTCAACCAGGCGATGAACAATATGTAACCCTCGACGGCGCCTTAAAAACGCCGCTGAGCTTGGTGTTCATGATGCTATTTTTTATGCGTGGTTATGCCGCCTGGATTATTTCACTGACTTTTGTCGACGATCGAGCTCGCTTATTGAAATTCTTCTACACTACCAGCGAACAGTTCGGCTTAGCGCTGTTAGTTGGCCTACCGGCTTTAGTCGTTTTCATTCTAGTCACCCAAGTAAAAACTGACATCGCACCATGGGTCAGTGCCAGCTTTAAAGCCTTACCACTGCTGCTTTGGTGTAGTTGGGTGGTGGACGGTGTGCTGATCGTTAGTCTGATAAGTCAGTTATGGCCGACGTTTTCATTTGTGAAGGCATTGCTGTTGTTTGGTTGGTTGATGGCTGGCTGGATGTTGCTGTTCTCACGTCACCTGCGCCGCTTCATCTCGTTGGTCGATAATCGATAGAAGAGCAAGAGCGATATTAGCTATGAAGAGCAAGAGCGATATTAGATATTGGATATTGGATATTAGGCACAGCAGGAAATATCAGATCTGATATCTGATAGCCAATATCGTATTTGCATTTCAAAGAAGTGGTGGATGGTACTGGGTTCGAACCAGTGACCCCCGCCTTGTAAGGGCGGTGCTCTCCCAGCTGAGCTAACCATCCTTTTCTCTGCGTTGCGGGGCGTATTATAGGGAGCTTCACGATACTGTCAACAGGAAATATCACTTGTTTTGTTCGACTGCTTGGTTTTTCACCGTTTCGCCGTAATTTTCAACAATATGCCTGCTAAAAACCAAATATTCTCGTGTTCTGCCTAATGCGTACGCCGCGGCTTCTTGCTAGAATAGGCCTCAAAATAACCCGAATAATGCGGAGAAAGCAAGAACTATGACTGTTGTCACTCGATTTGCCCCAAGCCCCACTGGATATCTTCATGTTGGTGGCGCACGTACAGCTCTCTATTCTTGGTTAGTTGCAAAAGCAGCTGGCGGCAAATTTGTATTGCGTATAGAAGACACAGACCGCGAGCGTTCAACACAACCCGCCATTGATGCCATTTTAGAAGGCATGGAATGGTTGGGGCTGAACTGGGACGAGGGCCCTTATTATCAAACCAAGCGTTTTGATCGTTATAACCACTATATCGACAAGCTGCTTGCTGAAGATAAAGCGTACAAGTGTTATTGCTCGACGGAGCGCTTAGAAAAAATGCGTGATGAGCAAATGGCAAACGGTGAAAAACCACGTTACGACGGTCACTGCCGTGATAACCCAAATGTGTCGGGTGATAAATTCGTGGTGCGCTTTCGCAACCCACAAGAGGGCAGCGTGACCTTTGATGATCACATTCGTGGCCATATTGAGTTTGCTAACACTGAACTAGATGACCTGATCATTGCTCGCAGCGACGGCACACCGACGTACAACTTCTGTGTGGTTATCGATGACTGGGAAATGAATATCACCCATGTGGTGCGTGGCGAAGACCATATTAACAATACACCGCGTCAGATTAATATTTTAAAAGCCTTAGGTGCTCCGGTGCCTGAGTATGCACACGTTTCAATGATTTTAGGTGACGACGGTAAGAAACTGTCAAAACGTCATGGTGCTGTCAGCGTGATGCAATATCGTGACGATGGCTATTTGCCAGAAGCGGTATTGAATTATTTGGTGCGTTTGGGCTGGTCACATGGCGACCAAGAAATTTTTAGCGTTGATGAAATGATCGAGCTATTTAGTTTAGACGACGTTAACAAAGCCGCGTCGGCCTTTAATACTGAGAAGCTTAATTGGTTGAATCAGCATTATATGAAGAGCCTACCGGTTGAACAGGTTGTGCCTTATTTGCAATGGCACTTTACTGATCAGGCAATTGATGTCAGCAAAGGCCCTGCATTAGAAACTTTAATTCCGTTAATGGCCGATCGGGTAAAAACATTAAAAGAAATGGCGTCACAAAGTCGCTATTTTTATGAGGAATACGAAGCGTTTGACGCCGATGCCGCTAAAAAGCATTTGCGCCCAGTAGCGCGTGAAGCGCTTGAAGCCGTGCAAGAGCGCTTAGCAAGTTTAACAAGCTGGAATGCTGAAAGTATTCAGGCGGCAATTCATGCAACCGCGGAAGATCTCGGTGTAGGCATGGGCAAAGTCGGCATGCCATTGCGTGTCGCGGTTACTGGCTCGGGAAATTCACCATCGCTTGATGTAACCCTTGAGTTAATTTCGCAGGAACAAGTGGTAGGACGTATCGCTCGCGCAATTTCGTTTATTATTGAACGCGAACAAGCGCAGTAATCAAAAAAAGGCGTCATTTCGACGCCTTTTTTATTGGAGATATAAAATTTATGTCGAACGTTCGTCAGCTCATTGCCAACAACGAAGAATGGGCGATACGCATGCGGGAGCAAGATCCCGACTTTTTCAATAATCTTGTCGCGCAGCAAACCCCTGAATACTTGTGGATTGGTTGCTCAGACAGCCGAGTACCCGCTAACCAAGTTGTTGGTATGGCGCCTGGTGAATTATTTGTGCACCGCAATGTTGCAAATCAGGTTATTCAAACGGATTTCAATTGTTTGTCAGTGGTGCAGTACGCCGTGGAGACACTTCACGTTAAGCATATATTAGTAGTCGGCCATTATGGATGCGGCGGTGTACGAGCCGCTACAGAAAGTTGCAGCCATGGTTTGGTTGATCATTGGTTATTTCCGATCAAAGATATTTATCGTGAACACCACAAAGAACTTGAAGCTATTGCCACGGCCAACGAAAGAGTTAACCGGTTGTGCGAATTAAATGTCATTGAACAAGTGCGCAACCTAGCCAAAACGACTATTGTTCAGCAAGCATGGGACCGCGGCCAAGAATTAGCGATTCATGGCTGGGTTTACAGTATTGAAGATGGCTTAGTGCGTGATATGGAAGTGACCGTTCGCGATCGTGCTTCACTGGAACGAATTTACCATTTTGATGTGTAAAAAGTGATGCGAAGTGATGCAAAAAGATCATTGGGAAACCGTTTATCGCACCAAACCAACTGACCAAGTTAGTTGGTTTCAAAGGCGTGCAGATACGTCCATTCGGCTTATTGAAGCTACCGGAATGGGGCATGCGGCCCCTATTATTGATGTTGGTAGTGGCGCCTCGCACCTTGTTGATAACTTATGGGGTGAAGGTTTTCGCCAATTACACGTGTTGGATATTTCTGCAGCGGCGCTAAAAACCACACAACAGCGGCTAGGGAAGGGGATTGCTGACGCTATTCAGTGGCAAGTCGGCGATGTGCTAACCCATGAGCTACCCAAGCAGCACTTTTTAATTTGGCATGATCGTGCTGTATTTCATTTTCTAACCCAGCCAACGCAGCAACAGCAGTATATTGAGCAAGTTAGGCATGCTTTGCAGCCAGGGGGTTATGTCATCATTGCCACCTTTGCCGAAGATGGCCCTGAGCGTTGCAGTGGTTTGCCGGTTCAGCGCTATTCCGTCGAGCTGCTCGCTGCCACCTTTGGTAGCGACTTCGAACTCGTTCATGCAGAACGTGAAACGCATCGAACCCCGCAAGGCAATGAACAGAAATTTATCTATTGTGTGTTACGCGCTATTTAAATTCGCGGGTGATTTTGACTGCCAATTAAGCGAACTGGCGTAAATTTCGGCAAACAATTCATTTTACCGAAAAAAAGGTTGACGGTGGTGCGCCAATTACCCTAGAATTCGCACCGCTGTCAGGGTACTGATGTAGCACACGGCTTTTGAAGTTTGTGGGGCTATAGCTCAGCTGGGAGAGCGCTTGCATGGCATGCAAGAGGTCAGCGGTTCGATCCCGCTTAGCTCCACCAAAAGCTGCAACAACAGTAGTGAATAAACTGATAGTGATTTGTTCTGGTGCGTCCCCTTCGTCTAGAGGCCTAGGACACCGCCCTTTCACGGCGGTAACAGGGGTTCGAATCCCCTAGGGGACGCCACTTCTTCAAGAGCGAAAGCCTGAAGGTCAGAGCAAATATGAATGTCCGGGGTCCCCTTCGTCTAGAGGCCTAGGACACCGCCCTTTCACGGCGGTAACAGGGGTT
>JAAEZG010000001.1 GCA_018222985.1 Gammaproteobacteria bacterium | reverse complement strand
AGCAAAAATACTGGATTAACTATAAACCGGTGGCCAGTTTTTCTTGACCACTACAGTAAGTGTGGGTGTTGCTAGCGAAGTACTGCACACTCACTTCAGCAATATTGTGTGTTGTGTTGTGTATTTAAGTCGTTTAATGTCGTCAATTATATAACAAAAAATAAAGGTTAGATATTGTGTGCTCGGTAAAGTGTAACTGTGCATGATCTAATTACCTTTGCTAACTCGAAGCCTTTCAATTCAGGAATGCCGGCTTGATCAGAAAGTTAAGAACCGAAAGCTATAAGTTGGACGAGTTTTCAAAAGCGTACGCACAATATACAAATGTTCAATTCACCAAGAGAATAAGATGAAATTCAGAAGTCTACACAAGTGGGATGACATCCAGGGCTCAAAAGAACTCATACTGTTTGCGCAGCTTGTAGAGGAGCTTTTATTCGAATTTACCCTTGATACCTATAAGCCCTCTGCGATGAATACTAGCTTATTAGTTAGAGAAGCTATTCAGACCTATTCGGCTATCGAGGCAGGATCAATTAAGAGCCCGAATTTGAAGCATGTTATCGATGAACTTTGCACAAATATAGATAAAGACATGGTTGCGCAGTCATCACTTAAGGTCGATTTGAGAGGAGTTAAATCAACCTTAAAAGATCCCAAAATCCCTGATAGAAGCAAGTTGACCTGCCTAAAACTTCTTGAAAGTCAAATGCCATTAAGGCTATATAAATCTAGGAATGAAGAACTTTTAG
Organism: Gammaproteobacteria bacterium; assembly: GCA_018222985.1. Classification (GTDB taxonomy): domain Bacteria; phylum Pseudomonadota; class Gammaproteobacteria; order Enterobacterales; family Alteromonadaceae; genus Pseudidiomarina. The sequence continues at coordinate 392,539 of JAAEZG010000001.1, read as the reverse complement.
TCGAGGCGATTTGTGAAACTAAGAGCCCATCTAGTATTCGAACCTTGACACGGAGCTATATAACAACATTGCTGAATAGCGGATATTCTGAAAAGTATATTCAAGGAATAACCAGAAGCTTTTTTCACTATTCTGATGATCGAATTTCAGGAAATTCGGAGATTTCCAATTACTTAGATAAATTTAAAAACGAACCAGAGGAATTCCGTGTAGTTTATAAAGGACCATTATTTTTAAAGGGTTTCGAGAGTCCCGCAGAAAAGTTAGGAATTACTATTACCGAAGATAAGGGTGAGTTGTCTCAAGTCATAGACGACTTAAATTTTGATCTTTCAGAGAATCAAATTTTCCTGATAACGAAATGCAAAGCAAAAGAATTTCACAGAGCTAAAAAATACTCAGATTCAAAAGTAGAGCAACTCCAGACTTTGATAGGTCTATATCATCATAAGGAGTCACCTAAGAAAATAAAGGAAGGTTTGGTTGTTTCTCCAAACTTGGATAATGGAAAGATTGTTGCGAGTCATTTTAACCCCATGCATAAATGCAAGGATTTAAAAATAGGAGCTGCTTCAAGAAAGCTAAAGAAGTTCATGGCAGGGTTTTCGATGGAGAGAGAATCATTCTTTCGATTTAATAGAAGTGCCGATCTTCATTCCTTGGCTCTAGCTAGTGACTCTGTAGAAAATCAACTTATTAATTTATGGACTGCATTGGAATCTCTTTTGCCATCAAAGGACGAAGAAAAAATATCTCAAATCGAGCATATCTCCAATTCAATCATGCCATTTCTAAATATTGGTTATATACAAAAGATAGTTACTAGACTATCGAAAGACTTGCTACTTTGGAACTTAGAGGTTAGCAAAAATATTTTTAAAAAGGTTGATTGTACAGGGATTCCAGAAAAGACTTTTCACTTGTTGACGCTTGATAAATATGAGGAACTAAGGAGTGATCTTAAAGGATGTTTTAATGACTTCCATCTCCTAAGTGAAAGGTTCTCCTACTTGGAGTGGTTGTTATCCACTCCATCAAATGTTGTCTCTTCTCTTGACTCGCACGAGCAACGGGTGGATTGGCAGATACGCCGCATTTATCGAGCAAGAAATATGATTGTTCACGATGGAAAGACGCCATCCTATACCGAGATTCTTATAGAAAACATACATAACTATCTCGATACAATACTTTCCTCTCTTATGTCTCTAGGCTCAAAAGATCATATTCTCAACTCTATCGATGAGGGGTTTAAGATGGCTGATCTGACTTATTCATCGTATTACAAACGACTCAGTGAAAAGGGGCTTAAATTTGACGAAAGTAATATCGAGATGTTTTTCGAGGCAGACAGAATCTAACAAGTTAAAACGCTCGGATACAGAAAATTTAGTTTGCGACTACAAATCGGGATCTATCAATTTAAGTAGTTTCTAAATGCGTCCGCACAATATATAAATGTTATGAGTTTTTGGTTAGGAGTTAACCCATGAATGATAAACAACTTTCAAGAACTCTTCAATCGGTTGGTCAGGCCTGTTTCGCGAGATTTTTTGGTGAATTTTCGTCGAACAATTTATCGCGCGAGGATATAGTAGAAAAGCTACGAGCAGAGACAGATTATACTGAGGGCTCTTGTGTCTCTCGTAATGGCCACGCTCGGAGTATCATAAATGCAGGTCGTTCGGAAGCCGCCCTGAAAATTATCAATTCGTCTGATTCGCCTCGTGTTTCTGAGAAAACTCGCAAGGATGCTCAGCAATGGATTCAAAAAATAAACTCATAACAAGGCGCATCACTCGCGGCTGGCAATGGCCATTAACAGCGGCCTGCGGCCGCCGGGATGCCACCCGCTAGGCGGTCGTCACCCGTGTGCTTTGCGTTAGGCATAAATCATGAAAAATTGCGCTCACGAAAATGTAACTTGTTTAAATCAGTATGATTTAATTCGTAAGTATCACTGCAAGGATTGCAATGAAGTCATGATGTGCTCATGCGACCAAGAGCATGGTGAGAAATTTCTCCCGCATCAACTTAGTATGGGTTCTTGGGAAGGCTCAAGAGAAAGAGTTCCTGTGACAATAGGGTTTCAGGAAAAAGTATGTCCAGTCTGTAGAGGGCTAAAGGCTGTTGCCGCACCAAAAGCTCCTATGCACGGAGCTACGACGAAAATTGTTAGGTATTACTGGCGTGAAATTTTTTTTGAAACTACTAGAAGGTTTTACGATACCCACCCTAATCTAGACCCTTTAGATCACAACGCATCCGAATTTAGCTTTCCAGAAGAAAGGCGTGTTATTGAAAAACAGGTTATTTCTGAAATTAAAAAACAGCATGAAATTACGCCAAAGTATGAATACAGTGAAAGAACTCAGCAAGAAGTAATCGAAATTACAAATACTGAAGTTATCCTTGTAAACGCCGAGCATCTCAGCACGGGAGAAAAAAAAGTTGGTATCCGTGGTGGAGATAAAATTCTTACTGTTGAAGAATTTGCTGCTGACTATTTCATTAAGCAAGGGCTCAGTGTCATAGAGGTTGAAAGTGCACCGTTCCATGTTTTATTTGGTGTCTTTATGTATTTGGTCATTGAAGATCCAGACGACAGCAAAGGAAGAATTGTTCAATTTGGTAGCAGAAATGACTTCGATACAAATACATGCCAAGAAGGTATGGTTACGACGATCTTACCGGATGACTTTGGGAGTTCACAGTACTATGTAAGGCAGCGGAAACTCATAGATTGGCACATCTCGGAGCTTGATGATTTGGAATGGTTGTTCGATTATTGGCTGGAATATAGTTCAAATCTAAGGCAATACCTTTGGGCTCATAGAGATAAAGATGTTACTAAGGCAAAAAAGGTAATGAATGTGCTTGGTCTAGAAGATATCAAGAAAGTACTTAATTACATGGCAATGAACTACTGGAAAAATTTCTGTGGCTGGCCAGATCTACTAGTTTTTGATGCTAAAAGCTTTTTTTTTGTAGAAGTGAAATCTAGGAACGATAAGCTCAGTGAGGATCAGAAAAACTGGTTGTTAGGCAATAAGGAACATATGGGGTTTAAAGCAAAAATATTTAAAATTGGAAGATCAAATGCATAACAAAGCGCTGCTGAAAGGCAAGTTTTACGCTGGGCTCTAAATTTGCCTCAGAGCACCGCGTGAACGTCCGCAATTGGCACCAAGCAGTCAGTCCGTTGCAAGCGAGGAAAGGTAGTTATTTCCTCCGCAAACTTTGCCCTCTCGCATACAATAATTTACGTTGTTAAAGCGGGTTTGTAGTAGGCAAACCCTTTGACTAATGTTTGGCTCTACCAAATGGGGAATTAATCATTTAGAGTCTCAGAACTCATAATTTGCTCAATTGCTTAAGCTGCATTCTGCTTCTGACCGAAATAATATACACCAACGGTGGAATTAGCTTCTTCCAAGTCGGTTGCGTTAGCTTCCAAGCACCCCACAGACCAGCTGCGAGCCACCCCGCAGGACCAATCAGTACAGCTATAGTGCTCGTCATACCGGTATAGATCGCAAATGGCAATGTTATGCCAATAGCATGCGTAAGAAATCCAAGTGCCGTCGTTGAAGCTGCGAAAACTGCAAACCCAGATGTCTGTGCAATGCCGAGCATTGCAACCGTCGATATCGGTCCAGTTAGGCTGCCATTATTGATGTTCGCAATTCGTGCCAATTCCGAGGTGTCGATTTGGCTTTCAAAAAACGTTTTTCGCTCCGATGGACTCATTTTTTGAAGCGCAGCAATAATTACCGATTGAGACAAAAATAGTTCTAGGTCGGCCAAAGGCTTGCTTTCCTCATATGCTTTTAAATGCTGACAAGCTTTACTAATTAGCTCGTCGTAATATGGGATTTCGAGGATGTCATCAATTGTTACATCACTATGCTGCGTATTGGACAATTTTGCTCTCAGCTTTGAAGCTATATTTTTTGGCTTAATAACAGTCTCGGCTCGAATTTTTGAATGATAAAGCCATTTGAATCGTAAAGAGATTTCTTCTATGTTGGACTCAAGAGGAATCTCAAGGAGGGTGCAAAGGTTTCTTCGATCCTTTGAGTCAAAACTTTCAAGAATTTTGGGTAAAGTAAGAGGCATAATTCATCGACCGTTCATCGCGCAATATCAAAGCGTAGTTTCCAGTTTACGCAGTTAAGCATAAAGAGTCGACAGCTTTTCTACTCTCGATACATAGGAGCTCAGTGCAAACTCCAAGGGACAGGTTATTTAAAGCTCCGAGGAGCTCGGCCTCAGCAGTAGTCACCCCGCCAAGCTTCGATTTTTAATTTAGCATCGAATAACAATTCGAACCGATGGCATTTTAAACTTTCTGCTTGATAAATAGAATTCAAAGACTAATAGATTTCTTAGCAACTTAAGAGTTGCAATTATTCATAAAACGGGTTAGCAAAGGACATTGCAAATTATGTAACTAAGCGATACTAAATAAATAGGAGGAGCGACGTGGAAGTGATTTATTGGCAATTGTTTGTTGCAGGAACGACTGCGGCGGCCTATTTTTTTGGTTCTAGAATGCTTAGTGCTGCGGTAGCAGGGCTTTGGACATTATGGACTCTCGCGATGCTTAGCTATAGTCCTCTCGTTATTTTGCAGTTAGTCTCCGCATGGGGGACATTTCGAGCCGTTGATGTGTTTACAAAGCAAAGTCGTGAGTTGACTGCGTTCAAGGAGGCGTTGGTAGGTTTTCGTGAGGAGGACAAACAAGCCCTCGTTGAAGCAAAAGATGAAGGACGATTTAGTTTACTGTCCGACTCATCTCATTATGACTATATGTTAAGGCAGATAGAACGAGCAAACTCCAGCGTAATGATTCTTTCTGGTTGGATATCGGATAAAGTAATTGATGTAAGATTTATCGAAACTTTGTCAAATGCTCTGAAACGGGGTGTAAAAATTTATATTGGTTTTGGCTATGAAAACTCGAATGGAGTGCACGAAGTCTCACGTCCGGCAAAAAGAGCATTAACATCATTAAAAAAGCTTTCAGAAAATCACTCCGGAATCTCTGTTGGGATATTTAACAATCATCAAAAGGCGTTGGTAATTGACAAACGTCGCGTAGTTTGCGGGAGTCATAACTGGCTGTCGAATAGAACTTTTAAGAACCGAGAACAAAGTTTCATCATCGATGACAGCAAAGCCGCAGAGGCTGTCTTCTTGCACTCAGTACCGATGATAGAGTCAAACATCGCTTTTTGAAACTAAGAGCGGACGCAATACTCATTATTTAGAGGGCAAAATAAGTATCGTCGGATTTGGTTTGCGGTTTAGTAATACGTCGACAAAACTCAGGCCTTATCACATTTCACATCAAAACGTTATGGATGACGTTCAAGCAATGATAGATAGGAAATCACATGAACACGGTGGAGTGGACGCAAACGGCAGCAAGAAAAAAGATTGAGAACAACGTTAACGAGATAAGGACTTCCCATGCCAGCAAAACCACTCGTGGTATTCAGCCACGGCAAAGAAACCGGCCCGCAAGGCCGCAAAATTCGCAAATTACAAGAAATTGCTGAAGCGCAGGGCGCGCAGACCATTAGCGTGGATTACACGTCAACCTATGACCCAACCGAGCGCGTGAACATATTGCTGAATACCGAGCTACCTGCGCACAATGGCTTGATTTTAGTGGGCTCGAGCATGGGCGGTTATGTTAGCACCATGGCGTCGGCACAATTAAAGCCCGATGGCTTGTTGTTGATGGCTCCAGCGTTTGGCTTGCCCGATTACCCCAATAATTACCCAGCCCCAGTTGCCAGCCAAGTTGTGGCCGTGCATGGCTGGCATGACGATGTGGTGCCCGTAGATAATGCCATTACATGGGCGCGTCAGCATAACGTACGTTTGGTGCTGGTTAACGACAATCACTCGCTGCATAGCGAAGTGCAAACGGTTGGGCAGTTGCTTGTTGGTATGTTGCAGCAGTTGTAGGCGCAATAGTCTTACGAAAGGATACGTTTGACCACGTCCATCAATATAAATAGCCTGTTAGCCCTTCTAAACTTTCTGAGGGCCACGGATGGCAATTTATATTAAATATGCATATAATTCCCCTTTAAGGGGTTATTTGTGAAAGCCCCTTCATATGACTTATCAGCTTTAAAAAACCATTTTGATAGCGTTGACAAACTACGAATGACTCGAACAGCAAGAGAGTCGGCAATTCGCCTAGGGTTTGACGACTACTAGGTTATTGAAGTTATTCAAGAGCTAAAAAAACGAGACTTCTACAAGTCGATGTCATCGAAAAAAATTCCTGCTGCAGGTAAACAAGACGTATACAAAACATATTGGCAGGGGCTGTACTTATACATAAAGTTTCAGGACTTTTATGGGTATATCGTTGTGTCTTTCAAGCTCGTGTAAATAAAGGAGGTTATATGTCGGAATTCACGGAAAAAAACTGTCCGTTCTGTGGCAAAGGGAAATTACATGAAGACGAGAAAAAGCAACGGTACGAATTCCAAGGGCAGTCGATCTTTATTTTACAGCGTGGTATTTATTGTGACACATGCGATGAAGCCATTTTGGAGCCTGAACATTTAAAAGCAACGCGTCGCGAACTTCAAACTTTTCGGGCGCGTGTCGAGGGAATACTTAGTCCCGATGAAATTAAAAAAATCCGTAAAAAAATCGGCTTAAACCAGCGACAGGCAGGAACTATATTTGGTGGTGGGAAAAATGCATTTTCGCGCTATGAGCAAGGTGAGCTGGCGCCGCCAAAGGCAGTGAGTTTATTGCTGTCGTTACTGGATAGGCACCCGCAATTGTGTGATGAGCTTTTCCAAACAGTAGCCCCACGTCAAAGCCCCTGATATTATCCTTTCCATAAGAATTCATTACATAAGAACACGTGCCAAGAAAGGAACAAGATGGCGAAGCTACTCAAAATTATCATGATTCACGGCCATTTGCCGGGTGTGGTGGAGTTGGATCTGGACGGTCATACCAACATTTGCGGCAGCAATGCCTCGGGCAAAACCACGCTGCAGCGTATGATCCCGGTGTTTTATGGCGAGCTGCCAAACAAAGTGGTGCCGCGCACCCGGTTGAATTTCGATAAGTACTACCTGCCGCACAAAAACAGCTATGTCATTTACGAGTACGAGCGCCCGCAAAACGGTGTGGCGCAAGTGGTGCTCACCAAGCGCGCCGACGGTGTGGATTACCGTTTTGTGGATGCGCCATACCAGCCTGAGCATTACCTGATTGAGAAAAAAGACACCGTGGTGGCGCGCGAATACAACGAGTGGGCGCAAGAAATGCGCGCGCGTGGCGTGGATATGTCTGCCAAAATTTCCAACACCACCGAATACCGCAATATTATTCTGAACGACATTAAAAACGACCGTAGCAACCGCAGTGAAAGCCTGAAGCATCGGCAGTTGGCGTCGCGTTATGGCTTAGCGCATGACAAATATCATTTGCGCCATATGGAAAAGCTAGTGTCTGCGGTGCATGCCAAAGAAGGCAAAATGGATACGCTAAAGAGTATGTTGGCGGCTATTTTGGAAGAAGATGGCTATCAGCGCCCGGCGAATACCATGACGGGCGATAAAATTCGTAGCTGGCTGCGCGAAATGAAGCAGTTTATGAAGGTTGAGAAACTGCAGCAATCTTTAGCTGATATTGAGCGAAACAGTGCCGAACGATCGCGAAACTTGGCTATTTTATGGCATTTAAAGGGTTTAATCGAAAGCGATTTTAGCACGCAAAAGCGCAACAAAGCTGACACCGAAGAGGCCATTCAGTCGCAAAAGCGGGCGATGAGCGAGGCGCACGAGGCCTATGAGCAGCGCAGGGGTAGTTTGCGTGACAAGAAAAACGATGCTCAAGCGGATTTAGACAAAAGCCAACAGCAGCTTGATGATGCGCAGCGCCAGTATGACGATTACCGCGCGGCTGACATTGAGCGTATTGGCCGTGAGCTTGAGCAACTGCCAGAGCGGCGCGATGAGCTGCAGGGCCTAGAGCAGCATTACACGGTGATGATGGAAGCGCACCGTGGGGCTGAGCAAGAATTGCAAAGTCATAAGTTGAAACTGACCCAGCAGCTAGAGCTAGCCAAAGAGAAAATTCAGGCCAAAATTAACGACAAACATCAGCAGCAAAATACCGTTCGTCAGCATGAGTTAGATGCCACCAAGGCGATGAATTTAGAGCTGCAGCGCGCGCAAGAAACGGTGCGTGCGCAATATGACGAGCAGTTAGAAAAGCTGCAGAACGAGCTTGCCGCGAAGCGAGCGCAGCAAGATTTGTCGATGCTCAATAGCGAAGAAATTGAGCAGCGTAATTTGGCAGAATTACGTTTAGATAAGGCGCAAGAGCAGCTGGACAATCAACGCTCTCATACGCGCAAGCAGCAAGACGCCTTGAACACCGCCTTGCGTGGTCGTGAGCAGGCCGACCAGAAGGCCAAAGAGGCGCGCAGTGCTGTGGCGCACGGCGAGCAGTTTATTGAGCAGCTACGTAAGCGCTTAGAGCCTACCGCGGGTAGCTTGCGACAGTTCTTGTCGCAGAATGTCGAAAATTGGCAGCATAACTTTGGCCGTGTATTGGCCGAGCCATTGCTTGAGCGTACCGACTTGGCGCCGCTGGTTGTTACGGAGCAGTCGGAAGCTGAGCAACAACCCGCAAACAGCCTATTCGGCGTGCAGCTTGATCTGCAGGCTATTGAGGTGCCTGAGCACGCGCTCACCGACGAGCGGTTGCAAGAGCAGCTTGAGCAAGCCGTTGAGCAGTGGGAACGCCAGAAAATTCAGCTAGAAGCTGCAGAAAAAGCACTCGGCAAAGCGGTTGAAGAAGCCAAGCAGCAACAGCAAGCCTTTGAGCAGGCGCAGCAACAACAAAAAAGCTTTGAAAACGATGTGGCCTATGCGCGCGACCACAAGCAGCGCCTAGCCCATGAGCATGCGCAACTGGATAAAGAGCGTAAAAAGGCCATTCGTGAGCGTCTTGAGCAGTTGCAGCAGCAACTTACCCACGCCAAACAACAGCGCCAAGACGCACTGCAAGAGCTTGAAGCCGATCATCATGCCCGCGCGCTAGAGCAAACCGCTGAGTTTCAAGAGCAACTTCAGATTTTGCAAGACGCCATTGACGACTTAAACAGTGAGCTTTCACGTAAGCAGGCCAACACCAAAGAGCAAATTAAAGAAGCAGAGCAGGCGTTTAGTGCCAAACTGGCCGAGCAGGGTGTTGATGAGAAAAAGCTGCAGCACATTAAGCAGCAAATTGGCACGCTTGAAGCGCATATTCGTGATACTGAAAGCCAGCGCGATACCTTCCAAAATTATCAGCAGTTTATCAAGGTGACTTGGGAGAAATTGCGCCCACAATGGCTGCAAACAGAGCAGCAGGCCAAGCAGCAATTGCGCGATGCCACGGCCGCCCTTGAGCGCCATGAAGCGGACTACAAAGCCAAGCGGCAAGCGGACAGCGCCCAGTTGCAGAAGTTGAAAGAGCGGTTAGAAAAAGCCGAAAAGCACGTACAAAGCTTGTCGAGTTTAACCTCGCGTTTAGCTGACTTGCCGGTGGCAACGCAACAGCCGCCAGCGGAAACCGTGAGCGGGCTTGAGCAGGGCGATGTGAGCGAACGCATTGCGCGGGCGAATCAGCTACTTGATGACAAGCAAAAAACTGACAAAAAATTGGAGGACGCCATTAACGCTCTTGAGGCGGAGCTACGTAAAGACTCTGATCTTGAAATGGTGCGCTTTATAGAAAAATCGTTTGCCGATTTAGGCGAAGCCCCTGACATTCAAGCGCGTGTGCACAAGCTTGGCGAATTGGTGAATGTGCTTGAAGCCAAACAGCATCAAATTTTGGCGCAAGGCCGCACCATTGGGACGGATCTTGAAAAATTCTTTACGGTTTTCAATGACATTCACAAGCGTGTAAGTGACTACAGTCGTCGCTTAACCCAGGCCGTGGGCGATGAACTGAACCTAGATGGCATTGACAAAGCGGAAGTGAAAATTAGCTCGACCATTGATGAGTTGAGCTTCTGGAAGCCGCTAAAAGAAATGACCTACCACTATCGCCAGTGGCAGGCCTCGGGCGAGCCCATACCGCCCGATGAATACCTTGACGAGCTAAGCGATGTGGCTGATTTAATTAAAGCCAACCAAGAATACAGTATTGAGTCGTTGCTTAAACTACAGCTGAACCTGATTGAAAACGGCGAGCCGGTGGTGATTCGCAACGACCGTCAGTTAACGGACTCTTCGAGCCACGGTATGGCGTACTTAATTTTGTGCAAATTCTTGTTGGCATTTACGCGATTGCTGCGCCCCGAGCAGGCCGGCGTGACCATTCACTGGCCCATTGATGAAATTGGCACCTTGGCGTACCACAACGTTGAGAAACTGTTTGATGCTTGTAACCACAACAATATCGACATTGTGGGTGCGTTTCCGAACCCCGAGTCAGACGTGTTGCTGTTGTTTAAACACCGCTATTTAATTGAGTCCCATGCCGAGCTGCCTAACAAAGGCCAGTTGAAACGCATTAAGCCGCGGGTGTCGGAGCTGTCGCGTAAATTACAAGACATGGCGCAACAAGCCAAGCCGCAGGAGGTGCAAGCATGAACATAAGCGTGCATGGGCCGTTAGTTGAGCAATTGTTGGCGGGGCAGTTTATTTGCGCCATTACCAACGAAGAGTATTTTGCCAAATTACAGCACGACGACGTGCGTGAAGGCATAGATGAATATTTGAAGCCGCTGAATCGACGCGTGGCCAGTAATGATGACAACAGCGTGTATTTTTTGGCGTATCGAGACATTGACGACCCAGCGCGTGAGCATTTAAAGCAACAGCTGGGCGTGGTCATGAGCTCGCTATTGCCGTTGCTAGAATGGCTAACTTACGTGCAAGAAGCCATGGGCAGTGACGGTATTCTTACCGCCGGCGACACCTTGAAACTACAAGAGCTGGTGGTGAAAACTGAGGACAACCCAAGCTTACGCCAACGCTTGCAAAGCTTAGCGAGCGACAAGTTCTTCGGCTCAAGTGCTGATTCGGTTGATGCGCAGGCCAAGCAGGTGGCCAAACGTTTGGTCGAGCACGGCTATTTGCAGCAACCGCATAGCAGCCGTTTGTACTTTACCGTGACCGGGAAAATTGATTACCTGCTTGAACTCGTTCGTTTTATTAAAGACGAAGAAAACATTCCGCTGGATGACTACCAAAACAGCCAGGCGCAAACGGAGTTGCTGTAATGGCGACCTACGACGATGACAAGCAACATTTAAGTAGCCTGTTTGAGGTTGGCGCGGAGCGTTTAAAACTGATTGGCGATAACGCCAAGGTGCTCATGCAGGGCTATTTAACCGGCGGTATTGACCCTGCTGCGTTAAACGAACGCACGTTGCGTCGGTTAATTAACGCGCGGGTGTTGTACCAACCGGATGATAGCCATGAGCTGAAGTTGCGACATCCAGTGACGCAACTTGTTGCGGCCTTGGTCACCGATGAAAGCCGTCGCGCCATACATGCCGATATTGCGGATAAATTAGTGGCTATACGTGGCTTTGTGGAAGGCCTACGCGAGGCCCAACGCATGGGCGATAGCTTACGCGTTGATAACCAAATGCTACGCATTGACGAGGCCGTGTACGACTTAACCGCGCAGTTTGAAGAGGCCATTTATAGCCTGTGGCACCGATTAAATAGTAATTTTGGCTTTGTTAGTAATTTAAGCGACAAAATTCGCGAAAACGAACGTGCTCAGCAACAAATCAAGCGTTTAATTGACGGCATGTCACTGATTGATTTTGACGAATTAATTGAGTTGGCGGAGGGCAATCCGACGCTGCGCAAAATATTAGTCAGCCGTTTGCAGCAACAAATGAGTGCGCATCACGGAAGCTTATTGGAGGTGCAAAAGCGCCTGGTTGAACTCATGACACGTTTCCGCGAGCAACAAGAGCGTAGCTTGTTGGTGTTAAACATGGCCGGCTTTTTGCGTGAACACCCTGGTTTTATGGTGGGCGATTATTCGTACCGCACGCAGGTACCGGCGTTAGTGAATTGCGCGGCGCCAATTATGCCGGCGGCAGCGGTGGTGCTAGATAAGCCAGAGCAGCAAAGCGACATAGCGCAATTGGTGCATACGCTTTACCGTGAGTTAGCGTTGAAACAGAAAACCGACACTTCGAGTGTATCGGCCGATGCGCTGCAGGGTTCGGTGCAAAGCACAGCGGCTCAACAAGCCGTTGAAGCCCGCCAGCAGCAGTTGAAAGAAGACGCCATGCGCTATTTTATTCATGTGTGCGAAGCGCAAGAGCCGCCTTCGGCATTGGCGTTTTTAGCTACGGAAGAACTGCCATGGCCGCCTGAAGTGTGGCTGTTTCAGGTGCTGGCGGAATACAACGCCTTGCCGCGCCAAGAGCAAAAATTATTTGCCATTACCCGCGACGAGCGCCGCATAAGCGTGTTTAACCATGTGCACATTATTGAAGACTTGGCGGTGAGGTTTAAGGCCGCATGACGCGCGATTTAAGCCGTGATTTAAGCCCAAGCGAGCGCAAAGTACTGCAGGGTATTCAAGCTGAACTGCGGTTTCACTCACGCGTTGAGCGCAAACTAAAAGCGACTGATAAACGCATTTTGGCGTGGTGCTCAGAGCATGATCTTCTGCCTGTTCCCGTGACCGGTGCCAAGGTGTTCGGCTATACATCTCAACTTGTTCAAGCCATTGAGCAACGTCTGGCACAGCTGGGTTTAGCACCATTAGCCGCCAATTTAAAAGGCTCAAGTTTAGCGCAGGCCGAGCAGGGCGCCGCCGAGCATAAGTCGGTGCGGGCAAAACCACGCGACCACCGCGTGTTGCGCTATGTTGTTGGTGCTGGCGATGGCCACGGTTCCGGGCAGGTGGTTGATGTTGATCAGCGTGAACTCGATTTAAGCCAGTTTGCTGATTTAGTGGTGGTGGAAAATCTGGATTGTTTTTACGAATTATACCAATTTGAGTTGCCGCTATCAGTGTCAACTAGCTTAGTGGTCTATCGCGGCGACACCCATTACAGCAAAGGCCGTGCAGCTTTACTTAATCGATGGAAGAGCGGCTGGAAGGGCAGCAATAGCAGGCCCTTACGTTATTTTGGCGACCTAGACCCAAAAGGCCTCCACATAGCCCAAAGCGAAGGCTTCACCCATATTGCCGCCCCGGCATATGAATGGTTTTGCGAACACGCCACCGCCCAAGCTTACCCCGCCAAACAGCATGACATTGCCCGCTTACTGCATGCCCGCGGCGAACTCGCCCCGTACGTTCTTTTCATACAACGCCAGCAGAAGGCCGTTTTGCAGCAGTGGCTGCAACATGTCACCTTAGGTTGGCTAACCATAGAAACTGCTTCAGAGGAACTTGAAAGCCTGCGAGCAACATTACGTGCAGGCGAAGAGAGTGGCGAGGTGAAACCATTAGATATCGACGCGATTAAGAATAAAGCGCGGGAGAAATAAAAGGCAAACCTAAGTATTTCCCGCGCCAAGCGTAGTCGTTAAAACTTGATCACTTCTCCATCAGCGGGAATTCTAACCTTTGAACTTATTCCTTGTTCGTTCACGAATTGCTGTAAATCAGAGCGGCTAACCGTCATCAGGTAAGCCCTTCAGCTTGGCGCCGCACCTTTACTGGACATTAACAACAAGCGAGTTTAACGCCAATAATTATTAGCCGCCGCTATGGTTTGATAGTGCAGGGCAATCACTTGCGATGCCATCATTAGATTGTCGGCATCATTTGAGTATTTGTCGCGTTCACGAAATAATACCTCTTTGTTTGATTGCGTGGTGGTGACGCCTTTGCGGGCAAGTTTCACCGCCAGCTCGAAACCCTCTTGCGGAGTCTCAGTTATCAGGATTGGCAACCACGGCTGCGCTTTATCTTGCGCTTGCGCAGATACAGCAAAAGGTACAGTAAATACAAAAGCAGTAAGTAAACCAACGAGTATTAATTGACGCATAACAATTCTCCTTTTGAACATGCATTTATTATGATTGTTAACTAACAAAGTGCAAGTATAATGCCCATTATTAGCTTTTAGGCAAAATGAAATGGGGCAGTAATACAATGACAGTTGATTTGAATAGCCGCTACGGCTTAAACCCAGCGCATAGTGAAGTGGTTGAGGCGTGTGAAACCGTTGCGCCTGGTAAGGTTCTTGATATGGGCTGCTCGAATGGCCGCAATGCGTTGTACTTGAGTCAACTTGGCTTTGATGTGACGGCGGTGGATAACAATCCAAATGCCATTGCCATGTTGCAGCAGATTGTCGCTGAGGAGGGCATTGCGAACATCAACGCACAGGTTTACGACATCAACCAGGCCGCGCTTGATGATAACTTTGACTTTATTGCCTGTACTGTCACGCTGATGTTTCTCGATTCTGCTCGCATCGATGCCGTACTTGCCGACATGCAAGCTCATACCTTACCTGGCGGCTATAACTTAATTGTTTGTGCGATGAGCACTGCCGACTACCCATGCCCGATGCCGTTTTCGTTCACCTTCGATGAGGGGGAGCTACGCGATGCTTACCAAGGTTGGGAACTGGTGAAATACAACGAAGATCTCGGTACCATGCACAACGGCGCTCGCTTGAAGTTCGCAACGATGCTGGCGCGTAAACCTGTTTAGCTATTGGTGATCTTTTCTCCGTTGCCCCACGTTTTAGCACTTAGGTATTTCATTCTAAGTGCTTTTCATGAATCTCCAAGTTGTCTGGTTTAAACGCGATTTACGTACAGTTGATCACCAAGCTTTAGCAGCCGCATGCGAAGCAGGGCCTGTGCTGTGCGTTTATGTGGTTGAACCGGACTACTGGCAATTACCAGATACTAGTAATCGGCAATGGCAGTTTGTGCGCGAATCGTTGATTGACTTGCAAGAGCAGCTTCAGCGCCTTGGCGGCGCCTTGTGGATAACGCAGGGAGATATGGTCGAAACGCTGACAAGATTAAAGCAGCGGTTTGGGACATTCACGCTGCATAGCCATGAAGAGCAGGGCAACGCGTGGACGTTTGAACGTGATAAAGCGGTCAAGCGTTGGTGCCACTCAAATGGCGTTACATGGCATGAATATGCTCAGTTTGGTGTAGTGCGGCCGGTAAAAAGGCGTGTAGGGAAGTTTTATGAGCACTGGTTTGCTTTTATGTCAGAGCCACAGGCTGAATTGTCTCGTGAAATCGATTTCGTCACTTTCGATGAGCCATCAATTAACCTAGCTGTAGATGTCACGCAAGATGAATATCCATGCCTAAAACGTCAAAGTGGCGGACGTACACAAGCTTTGGTAACGCTAGAAAGCTTTCTAACTCGCCGCAGCGAACGCTATCGTGGTTCAATCAGCTCACCGCTGACGGCACCAACTGCGTGCTCTCGTCTCAGCCCTTACTTGGCGTACGGCTGTATTAGCTTGAAAGAATTGGTGCAGCAAACCGATGCCACACAAGAGCGCACCGTAAACAGCTACTGGCGAAAGAGTTTGAACGATTTTGCCAAGCGGTTGTGGTGGCACTGTTATTTCACTCAGCGCTTTGAAAGCCATTGCTATATGGAAAACCGACCGTTAGTGCCGCAGATGGCGCAGCTAGAACCCGCATTTGACGCTGTAAAGTTTGAAGCGTGGAAACACGGACGCACCGGTTGGCCAATGGTTGATGCCTGTATGCGCTATTTGCATCACCACGGCTGGATTAACTTCCGTATGCGGGCCATGTTGGTATCGGCAGCAACGTATTCACTAGGTTTACCTTGGCAACCTGTCGCGAAATGGCTTGCGCAACTGTTTGTCGATTACGAACCTGGCATTCACTATCCGCAAGTGCAAATGCAAAGCGGGCAGGCGAGCAATTCTATACTTCGAATTTATAACCCGGTGATGCAGGCGCAGCGGCTAGATCCGGACGGTGTGTTCGTGAAGCGCTGGATACCTGAATTGCAGAATGTGGAGAGCGCTTGGTTATTTGAGCCATGGCAGATGCCGAATAAACTGAAGCAACAAACTGGTTGGCACGATGACTTTTACTATCCCGCGCCGTTAGTCGATTTCGAACAATCTCATCGCCAAATCAAAGCTGCTATTGCGGAACTTCGCAGTCGCTATAACTTACAGCCCGCCAAAGGCTTCAATGAGCGCCGCCGGCAGCCAGCCTCACGCAAAAAACGCCGCACAAAGTCGCAGTTGGATGACAGCCAATTAAGTTTGTTTTAAATCGTTTGTTCGCGAATACTCAGAAACTTGATTGTCCATGTTTGCGAAGTAAATTAGACGATTTTTTATTTTGGTGCTACATTGCACTTAACTTGTAACACATGCGGTGATTGATATGAGCGATGCAACATTTACGTTTCGAGTTAACGATGAGTTGAAAAGTGAATTTTCAAAAGCAGCGCGTTCACGCGACCGAAGCAGTGCGCAATTGTTGCGTGACTTCATGCGTGAATATGTGCAGCAACAGCAGCGATTGGCTGAACACGATAGCTGGTTTAAAGAGCAAGTAAATCAAGGGCTGGATTCTGCTAATGCTGGAAGTTTGGTGCCAGCGAATGACGTTGAGGCTAAATTTGCGGCGCGCAGAGCGTTGACTCAGCGCAACATTGAAAAGCCGCAACGATGACAGTGCAGTGGACTCCTGAAGCTATTCAGGACCGTGAGCAAATTTATGACTTTATTGAAAGTGATAACCCAGTAGCTGCGCTTCAACTAGATAGCCTAGTTTCGTCAAGCGTAGCAAATCTGTCTGAATATCCAGAAATAGGCCGTGAGGGGCGGGTACTTGGAACTAGGGAACTCGTAGTGCATGCAAACTACATCATCGTATACGATGTCCGTGATGACGCTATACGAATATTACGGATTTTACATTCAGCAATTAAATGGCCGGGATAGTTTAGTAGCAAAGGCTTTGAAACTTCAAGAAGATGGTGCGTCCGAGTAGACTCGAACTACCGACCCCTACCATGTCAAGGTAGTGCTCTAACCAACTGAGCTACGGACGCACATTGTATTGCTGACGTTCGCGAATGCGAACGGGCGCTATATTAGTCATTGAGCCGCCGCGGTGCAAGTGGTTTTTACAGCGCGGCGGTTCAATTGCGTAAGTTTCAACCAACCGTTAAAAGCCCAGTGGTATGCCGAAGCTGAAGAACGCAACCAAGAGGGCTGTCCACACCACCATAAATGCCAGTGAATACGGTACCATCATGGCAATCATCTCACCAAAAGTAAGCTGCGGATTATACTTGCGCATGAAGGCCAAGATAATGCCGGCGTAGCTCATCATAGGGGTGATGATATTGGTTGACGAGTCGGCTACGCGGAAGGCCGCGGC
Organism: Gammaproteobacteria bacterium; assembly: GCA_018222985.1. Taxonomy (GTDB): domain Bacteria; phylum Pseudomonadota; class Gammaproteobacteria; order Enterobacterales; family Alteromonadaceae; genus Pseudidiomarina. The sequence goes on along the minus strand of JAAEZG010000001.1, from coordinate 375,149 downwards.
GACTAAATCTGGCGTCATTTCACTATTTACTAAGTACAGCATAGGGATGAAAATTGGCCCTAAGAGCATCCATTTTGAGGTTAAGCCACCAACAAAAATGTTAATAATAGCGGTGACAATAATAAAACCAATAAGTAGCAATACTGGGAAGCTTTGTAGACCAAGGTTGGTCAACAGCGTGGCGCCAAGGTAGGTGATGTATGCGCCAAGGCCACTGTGGCTTAATACGCCTAAAAAGTTATAACAGAAGAAGGTGAGCACCAAAATGTAGCCCATGGTGTCCATTTGCTTAACCATGGCTTTTACCACGTCTTGCAGTGATTTGAAGTTGCCACTAGCTACCCCAAAAGCCACACCGACGGCAATAAACACAAAGGTAATAAGCAAGATAACGTTATTTAAATAAGGCGTTACCGTGGCACCTTGAGCGTTTTCATAGGGCGCCAACGGGCCAACTGCTAGGCCGTAAATGGCAATTAACGCCACCACCAATGCAATACCTGCGGCACGTAGGCCACGCTTTTCTGCTGGGGAGACTTCGAAGTCGCCTAATTCAAGCTCTTTTGGAATGGTGTAGGGTTTTTGCTCTAGCCGTGGTTGTACGAATTTTAAGGTTACCCAAGCGCCGACACCGCCAAGAATAAAGGTTGAGGCCAAAATGAAGTAGTAGTTCATGGTGGCTGGTGTGAGGGCTTCACCAGCGGCGTTTACAAATGGAATGCCTTGTGACTCAGCGAATACTTTGGCGTTCACACCAATGATCACGTCGATGGGGGTTGCCGGAATTAAATTAGCACTGAACCCGGCAGAAACGCCGGCGAAAGCAGCGGCCATACCGATCAGTGGGTTTTTACCAAGCCCCGCGTATAACAGGCCGGCTAATGGGATAAGAATGAGGTAGCCGGCGTCGGTTGCGATAGAGCTCATAATGCCAATAAATACTAAGAACAGTGGCAACCAGTTAAGTGGTAATCCGCGTGATACTTTTTTCAAAATCGCTGCGAATAAACCAGAGTTTTCAGCAACGCCGACACCAAGCATAACGATTAAAATAACGCCTAGTACGCCGCCGCCAAAACCGAGCCAGTTGGCAAGTAACGCGTTGTCGAATAGCCATACGACGTTTTCGGTGGCGAGCATGTTACGAATTTCGTATTCAATGGGCTGGCCGTCGCCGCCGTATGTGGTGAAGCTTAAGCCGCCAATAGCCCAGGTGAGCAGTAGGGCTGCTGCTAAAAAATAGATAAAAATAATAACGGGGTCGGGAATACGCTTGCCGGCGCGTTCGACAAAAGCGATAAAGCCGCCAGTTTCGTTGGCTGGTGTTGGTTTGGATGACACGGGAGTTTCCTATCTTTTTATTTTTATTGGTGCGGTGATGGTATTAAAGATTGCTTGTGGTGTCGAGGGTTACAGCGCTGTGCGCTACCCGGCATTCCGTTGAAGAAGGAACGCCGGGCTACGGGTTAGCGCAATTGGTGTTTGAGGACTTTGCCGTTGGCGTTATGAGGCAGCTCGTCCATAAATGCGTATACGCGTGGGCATTTGTAGTCGGCGAGGCGTTCAGCTACGTGCGCGCGCAAGGCTTCTTCTTCAATGGCTTCGCGCAAGACCACGCATGCTTTAACGGTTTCTCCCCATTCGTCGTGCGGTACGCCAATGACAGCGGCTTCAAGCACAGCAGGGTGGCTTGCTAAAGCGTCCTCAACTTCACGAGGGTACACGTTAACGCCGCCGCTAATGATCAGATCTTTAATACGATCTTTAACCCAATAAAATCCGTCATCGTCGCGCAGACCAATATCGCCGGTACGTATCCATCCGTCTTCAGTAAATATGTCTTGAGTGGCTTGCTCATTGCGCCAATATTCGGTCATGACACCTTCACCGCCAATGTGAATTTCCCCAGGCTCGTTGTTAGCACAAATGTCGCCACTTTTGTTGACCACCCGTATCTCGGTAAAAGCAGCTGCTCGTTGGCCTACAGAGCCGGCTTTTTCCGCATGTTCATTAGGTAGCAACAGACTGCCGGTTGGGCCTGCTTCGGTTAGGCCATATACGCAGTAAAACTGGTCGCTACCGAATGCCTGTTGTACGCGTCGGGCATGGTCGCCGGCCAATGGTCCACCACCATAAATCCAGTGGGTCATACTGCTTAAATTGGTTTTTTGTATGGCAGGGTGTTGGGCGGTGAGCAAGTAGGCTACAGGTGCGCCAAAAAAGTGGGTGGCGCGTTCTTGTTGCACTAGGTTTAGCAAAAGATCAGGGGTAAATGTGGGGGCGACTATATGCGTGCTGCCAATTAGCGTACCGCCAACTAAGGTCAAGTTTAATGGGGCTGAATGGGTAAATGGCATTAACGATAGTAATCGGCTCTCCGGGCGGTAGTGCATTTCGGTGGCAAACATCATGCCGACAAATAATAGTGCTTTGTGATTGAACAATACGCCTTTTGGTCGCCCGGTAGTGCCTGACGTGTAAAGCAGCGTTGCTGGTTCAAACAATGCTTGCTGATCGAGTTGAGTAAACGTTCGACCGCTGCTGTATTGCGCTACATGGTCAATAATGTTGTTAATAACCAGGCTATTTAGTTTTAGCTCGGAGCAGGCTTTAAGCGCATGGCTACTCGTTAGGTCGCAGGTAATAACCAAACTTGCGTCAGCATTTTCAAATATGTATGCCAGTTCAGAGGCGGTTAATTTGACGTTTATCGGCGATACGATAGCGCCTAGCCGTTGAATTGCGAAATGCGCGACAATAAAGGTGTAGCTGTTGGGCAGCACCAAGCACACCCGATCACCGGCTTTTATATGATGGTCGCAGGCAAGATGCTCGGCAAACTGATTGACGTGTTGCTCGAGTTGTTGCCAAGTAGCGCGCAGTGAGCCATCAATCACGGCTTCATGGTTTGGATATTTGCGCGCATTGCGGGCAACGTAGGCTGGAATAATCATGCGAAGCTCCGGTTAATAATATTTGTTAAGTTTAGGCCGCTAGGCAAGCAACCGTAATTGGCGGTGGTATGAGCGTTGAGTCGGCTGGCACAAAACGCATCGGCAACCTCGTTCGGTGCGTGCTGTAACAGCAGCGCACCTTGCAATGCCAAGGCCATATGGTCGGCGAAATGACGTGCTTGATATTGCCATTGGTCTGCTGGAGTTCGGCTAAAGCTGGCTTTAAGGTTATTTACAAAGGCGTCAAAGCGCTGATCGGTACCGCCGGCGCGCGCCAGTTCATTAAAGTATGCTTCAAGCACTTCAGGTTCTTTTTGAATAGCTCTAAGCATATCAAGGCATTGCACATTGCCGCTGCCTTCCCAAATAGCGTTGACGGGTGACTCGCGGAATAGTCGCGGCATCATGGTATTTTCCATCACGCCCATACCGCCAATAACTTCCATGGCCTCGTAGGCATGTTGCGGTGTTCGTTTGCAAATCCAGTATTTGCCGATAGGTGTGGCAATGCGTGCTAGTAAGCGCTCGTGCTCATTGCTTTGCTGGTCCATTGCTCGAGCTATGCGCATGGTTAAGGTCATGGCAGCTTCACTTTCTAGCGCTAAGTCGGCTAATAGGTTTTGCATGAGGGGCTGGTCAACTAGGTGAGCGCCGAAGGCTTGGCGATGCCTAGCGTGGTGAATAGCTTGCACAGTGGCTTGACGCATGCCTGACGATGAACCAATCATGCAGTCATAGCGAGTCATAGAAACCATTTCTATAATTGTGCGGACGCCACGGCCTTCTTCGCCAACCATCCACGCCAACGCGCCACGTAATTCGCACTCACTGGAGGCATTAGCGACGTTGCCCATCTTGTTTTTTAATTGCTGAATTTGTAGTGCATTTTTAGTGCCGTCTGGGCGCCAGCGTGGCAGTAAAAAGCATGATAGGCCCTTGTTTGTTTGCGCCAGAACTAAGAAGGCATCGCACATTGGTGCTGAAACAAACCACTTGTGACCAACTAACTCATATGCTTCACCAGGACCTTCAGCTGCTATAGGGTAAGCGCGCGTGCTATTGCTGCGCACGTCTGAACCGCCTTGCTTTTCAGTCATTGCCATGCCAATGGTGAGCCCGCGTTTCATGCTGTCGGGTACGTTTCGGCTATCATATTCGGGCGCCATTATTTTAGGACCAAATTTAGCCAGTAAATCGGGTTGATGTTGCAAGGCAGGAATGGCGGCAAACGTCATGGTGATAGGGCAGCCATGAGCAGCCTCTACTTGGGTGTGCAAGTAGTATTTGGCGGCACGCGCGACATGAGCACCCGGTTTGGGAGCAGCCCATGGGCTGGCATGTAAACCTTCAGTTATCGCAATATCCATTAGCTGGTGATAGCTGGGATGAAAGTCGATTTGATCAACGCGGTTGCCAAAACGGTCGTGGGTAACAAGCTGCGGCTTATTGACGTTGGCCGCAAAACCCAGCGCGATGCGCTCAGGTAGCCCGCATTCAGCGCCAAAGCGCGCAATGTCTTGTTCAGCCCAGCTAGCGCCTTCGCGCTTTACCGCTTCTTGCAATGCTTTATCTTCGGCGTAGAGGTTATAGTTTTCAAGCTCTGGTGGTTGGTTTTCTACCGTGTGGGTTTGAGCGAGATACTGGTCTGGAATAGTCATTTTTGTTCTCCTGCCTGAAATTTATTGTTCTGCATCTTTTGTTCTACACATGTTTGTTTTACACACACGAGTGAGACCGCGCGGTTATTGCTTGAAGACAAAAGCGTACGCTTTCCAAAATTGCGCTATTCGGTTCGAGCTCATGCTGATGGGCTAATGGGCCAATTAAAGCTTCAGCAATGGCTCCAACTAAAGCGCGGCTGCTCAACGCACTATTTTGTGGTGGTAAGCTTTGTTCGCTAATGCCTTGTTCAATAGCTTGGGCGAATAAGTTGGCGTAGCGTTCTCGATATTTTATGCGTGCGGCAATAACTGCGGGCTCAACGGGTTCTGCAATTAAAGCCCATGCAGTGACTGGTGCGCGAAGGGCACGTTTTGCAAATGTGGTTAATGCATTAGCAATGCGTTCGGGTATCGGTTTTTCGGGGGCGCTAAGCTGTTGCTGAACTTGGGTTACCTCAATATTTGTGGCGTGTTCAAATACGGCGCTACATAAGGCTTCTTTGTTGGCAAAGTAGCGATACAGGGTGCCTGTAGCTAGATTACAGCGCTTGGCCAAAGAGGCCATTTGCAAGCCACTGAATCCTACTTCGTTAAGCAACGTGAGTGCATTGCTAAGAATGTTTTCTTGGGTTGCCTGCTTACGCTGGCGTATTTGAGTTGTTTCGCGATAGGCCATGGTGTTCTTGCTATCTAATTATCGATAGCAAGAAGTGAACCATGATTCATTTTTTGGATCAATGATTTTTTTATAGGGCTATGGTGATGCGTGGGCCGGGCTACGGGTTTTGTGGGCGAGCAGGGCTTGGGTGAAGGCGCGCAGTTCTAGGCGTGCGAGCGGTGCGCCGGGGCAGACGTGAATGCCGGCGCCGTACAATAAGTTGTCGCGCGGGTCGCGATCCCAACGAAACTGGTGCGGTTGCTCGAATACCTCGGGGTCGGTGTTGGCCGCGCCCCAGTCAAGCGTAACAACGGTGTCGGCTTCTATCGCTTGGCCGTTCATGTGCATTGGGCACACAGCGCGGCGACGGTTACTTGCTAGCGGTGCGTTAAAACGAAGTATCTCGTCGACGGCGTGATCAATATGCTCTGGAGCTTGCTGTAACTGCTTGCGCACCACGTTGTTGGCTTGCAAAAAATTCACGATGGCGGTGACTGCATTGGCTATGGTGCCAAGTTCGCCAACGGTCCAATTACGCACAATGCTGACTAAGTATTCGTCGGTTAATGGCTCGCCTTCAATACGCAGATGAACCAGCCTTGAAGTTACACTATCAACTGGATATTCACCGGCACGTGCGCGCTTGAATTCGGCAACCATAAGTTGGCTAAATTCAGCGGCTAACTGGCGCATTGCCTCACGATCGCCTGCAGCACTGGCTTTTTGCTGGCGCTGTATCCACTGCAGTAAAGCCGCTTCAAGGTCGTGCGGCCAGCCCATAAATGCACATTGTGCTTGCAGCGCAAAGGGGTAAGCAAGATCGCTTTCAACATGAAACTCTTCAGGCAATTCACGGAACAATCGGGTGACGATGTCTTTAAGAACAGGCTCAAACCGGTGCAGTGTTTGCGCATCGAAAAATGGTTCGATGAGCTTGCGATACAGCGTGTGTTCCGGCGCATCCATACCATTGGGCACGTTCAGGTGCGAAGACACCTGGTTACTCCATGTTTCTGGCGCATGAAGAATGGCGATAACATCGGCATGTTTGCGAATGACAGGGGACATAACAACCTCCCGTTTTGAGAATTTTAGGCAGGGTTAGGGTACCAACTTGGTTGTCAATTTCTTTGATTTTGGTCAAACCAATTGCCCAAAATGCGTTTTGAGTTACAAAAGGGTTGCTTTTTAAGCTTGTTATCATAATCTTAACGAGCAACAACAAATTGCATAACAAACAAAGCATTTATTAGAACAACAAGGATAATTCCATGGAGCAGACAACAGTGAATGGGCAAAGCGTTCAGCCGCAAGCGCCGTATGTTAATCAAGAGCACACCAGCACAGGTAGTTGGTTTTTAACCATTTTCTTAACCAGTATTCCGTTGGTAAACTTCATTTTGTTACTGGTTTGGGCGTTTAGCCACTCAACGCCATTGAGCAAACGCAACTGGGCACGAGCCATGTTGATTTGGATGCTTGTTGCATTCGTACTTTTCTTCTTAATGGCGATTATTGGCGGTATTGGTATGGCCGCCCTTGAAAGCAGCGGGTATTAGTAATTTAACTTGCCCTAAGTTAACTCCGCTTAATTTAGCGCAGTGGCTGGCCAAGCTGGTGCTGCGCTATTAGTCTCACCACATAAGACAGCTTAAACAAACCTGCCAGCAATATTTGTAGAAAATGCAGCACCGCAATCACCATCAGCGGAAACTGTGCTTCTAAGCCCCATGCTAAATAAGCCACGACCAAGAACAAAACCAAAAATACCACCATGGCCATGTTGGCGCCTTTGAGTAATTTGTGACCAGGTTGCGGATTGCTCATAAGAAACATCCTTAATGCATGTTTATAATAAATGCATTATGAATGTATGTTTGAGCGAGATCAAGGTTTGTTGTACTATAATGCGTTGTAAATGTACCTTTTGGGACGGTTTCCAAATCCTTTTGGAATTAAATTTGGAATGACCTTAGGAATAGCGATGCAGCTTAAAAAATATACCGATTATGGCTTACGAATCTTGATGTATCTGGCCAGTTTTGACGCCGATGACAAGTGTGCTGAGCCGAAGCTCGCAACTATTCGGGAAATTTGTGACACCTTTGATCTGTCTGCGAATCACGTGAATAAAGTGGTTCACCATTTGGGGCGGCTACAGCTGATTGAAACGCGTCGTGGCAAAAACGGCGGTTTTTTATTGGCAAAACAGCCGGAAGATATCTCGCTTGCCTTTGTTATTCGTCAGTTAGAGGGCGATGAGAAGTGGATTGAATGTGAAAATCCATACTGCGTGGCAATGCCGGCGTGCGAGCTGAAGGGCATTGTTGCACGCGGCAAAGAGTTATTTTACGACTATTTAAGCCAATACACGCTTAAGAGTTTGATGGTGAAGGCACCGCAGCTACGGCAGATTTTTTCAACAGCGTCGTAATTGCTTGGCTAATACCGTCAACGGTTAATGGATACATGCGCTGGCTCATGAGTTGGCGCATAAGGTCAATCGACTGGTAATAACGCCAATGAACGGTCGGCTGTGGATTGAGCCATACCGCGTCGGTAAAATGATTGAGCAAACGCTGCATCCACACGGCTCCGGGCTCTTCGTTCCAGTGCTCAACGCTGCCGCCAGGGTAGGCTATCTCGTACGGGCCCATGGTTGCATCACCAACAAAAATTAATTTGTAATCTCGGCCGTAGCGATTAATCAGCTCTAACAAGGGTATTTTTTCCGCAAAGCGACGGCTGTTGTCTTTCCACACGTGTTCATACACGCAATTGTGAAAATAGAAAAATTCTAAATGCTTAAATTCATTGCGGGCGGCAGCAAAAAGCTGTTCGCACTCGTAAATGTAGTCATCCATTGAGCCGCCCACGTCAAACAACAGCAGCACTTTTACCGCGTTGTGACGCTCGGGTTGCCATTGCAGATCAAGCAAGCCCGCTTTTTGTGAGGTGGCGCGAATGGTGGCGTTTAAGTCAAGCTCGTCGGCCGCGCCAGTGCGGGCGAACTTACGTAACTTTCTTAAAGCCAATTGTAAGTTACGGTTGCTCAACTCGCTGTCACCGTCAAGATCGCGAAATTCACGTTTGTCCCATACTTTCACTGCGCGGCGGGCGTTGCTGCCATCTTGGCCAATACGAATGCCTTCTGGGTGGTAGCCATAGGCGCCAAATGGCGAGGTACCGCCAGTGCCAATCCATTTGTTGCCACCGGCATGGCGTTTCTGTTGCTCTGCTAAGCGTTCACGGAAGGTTTTTAGCAGTTCGTCTAAGCCGCCGAGGGCTTGTAACTTGGCTTTGTCTTCGTCGCTAAGTTGGCGCTGCAAGCTGCGCTCAAGCCAGTCGGCTGGTATTGCGCTGGCTAAGTCTACTTGCTCAACCCCTTCGAAGTACTCAGCAAAGGCGCGATCGAAACGGTCGTATTGGCTTTCGTCTTTTACCAGAACCAGGCGCGCTAGGGTGTAAAAGTCGTCGACGCTAGCAAAGATGACGCCACGCTCAAGCGCACCGAGCAAATCGAGTAGCTCGGTGAGGCTAGTTTTAAGGCCGTGCTTGCGCAGGCACAGGAAAAATTCAATGAGCATAATTGGTTAAAACATCAATTAAGACGTTTTTCGACGTGACATAAACGCCAGTTTTTCAACCAGCTGCACGTCTTGTTCATTTTTTAATAAAGCCCCAAACATAGGCATCAGGCCATCGGTTTTCTGCAGCTCAGCCGGTGCAATGTCTTCGGCCAAAAGTAGCTTTAACCAGTCGATAAGCTCTGAAGTAGAGGGCTTTTTCTTTAAATTCGGTACCGCGCGCAGGTCAAAGAACACTTCGAGCGCCGTCGTAAGTAGGTTTTTGCGAATATCCGGGTAGTGCACCTGCACAATTTGCGCCAAGGTGTCGGCATCTGGAAACTTAATGTAGTGGAAAAAACAGCGGCGCAGAAATGCGTCAGGTAGTTCTTTTTCATTATTTGAGGTAATGATGACAATAGGGCGGTGCTCGGCGCGTACTTGCTCACCGGTTTCGTAAACATGAAACTCCATTTGATCAAGCTCGTGCAGCAAGTCATTTGGGAACTCAATGTCGGCTTTATCTATTTCATCAATCAGCAATACCGGACGCTCGGGCGCGGTAAACGCTTGCCATAGCTTGCCAGGTTTAATGTAGTTGGCAATATCGTGAACTTTGTCGCTGCCTAGCTGGCTGTCACGTAAGCGCGACACCGCGTCATATTCGTACAAGCCTTGTTGAGCCTTGGTGGTTGACTTAATTTGCCAACGAATAAGCGGCACGCCAAGTGAAGCGGCGAGCTCTTCGGCTAAACGGGTTTTGCCGGTGCCGGGCTCGCCCTTAAGTAACAGGGGCTTTTCAAGGGTTACTGCGGCGTTAACAGCGAGGCCGAGGTCGTCGGCCACGATGTAGTTTTCGGTACTTGTAAAGCTCATGTGTTCCTCTGGTTTAATCGATTTATTTAACGATTTTGCCAGAATTCTCGAGGTATTTCTTCCCGTTTGACTTCACTTTGCCAAAATCCATGTGCTCAGAGCCTAAGTGCACTTCTTCAAGTACTTCTTGCAAGTTATCAACTTCGTCGTCAAGTTTTTGCAAGGCTTCTTCGAGGGTGTAGGTGAGCTGGTGAATTTCAGCCATTTTTTGTGGAGTTAATTCGCCATGCATAAGCTCTTCAAGTTTTTTGTTGTATTCACGCATGTTATCAAGCGCTTGCTGAAGCGTTTCAGACTTTTTGCCTTTGAAATGGTCAGGGCGCTTCTCGTCGCTAGCCAGTGCAGGTGCGGCAACTAAAACTAAGGCAAGGGCAGCAGAAATAACAGATAGCTTTTTCATAGAGGTCTCCAAAAGAGTTACTTTTACAAATGAGAATTATTATCAATAAATTATCATTAATTGTTTCTTTAGCCAAGTGCCAATTGCTTGAGCAGTTGCGCATAACTGACCTAAATCAAGCGCCGGGCGTGAACTCGCAATCGCTGAAAAACTGTTGCCAATACTTAACATGAGTACGCGTTGCTGTTTTTACGTGATCATCGAGTGCGACAATATGTCGCAAATGCGATTGCCACGGGGCAAACGGCGTGTTTAATGCATAAATATAGGGCTCAAGTTGCTGAGCCTGGTAGGTTAATGCATTCAGATGGCGCTGTACCGGCCCGCTAAAGCGCGCGATAAACACCTGTCGCAACACCTGAGCGCGTTTGGGCACACCTGCCGATAAACATCCAGCACTTTGGCTAAGGTTGCGTACCAGTGGCTCAAGTTGCTGCAGGTAGGCATGGTTATCGTGTAATGCACGCCATAGCTGACCAATGTAGGCGTCTTTATCTAAGCGTTCGAGCGCTGCGACTAATTCACGCTCGGTGGGTAATGGGGCTTGATCATCGAGAACCTGTAACAGGGTATTCATGGCACTAAATAGTGGCGCCAGAGTATTGCTGTCGGGCTTGGCAAGCGGCCTGTCAGCCATGCTAATCAAATTGCGTATGGCGTTGTCTTGAGTGATCGCTTGGGTGCGCAGCTGGGGCATAAGCTTACGTTTTGCCTCGGCTTGTTGTTGAATGCGCTGCGCTAACTCTGGGCTTTCGCTTTGCAATTGCTCCGCACATAGCTGTAAAGCTTCGACTAATTGGCGGTCATAAAAATATCGTAGTACGCCATGTTGCAGGCGCCCTAACGAGCTGTTGCGTTCAGCAATCAATGGCCCCGCGGCACAGGCATCTAGGCGCATGGCGTCAAGTAATGAGATTTTTAGCCGCGCAATTGGCAAGCGCAAGTCACGCGCGCTTGGGGGCTGAATGCGAGGCACTGGTTGATAATTAACTGCGGGTTGGTTTAGCGTGTTGGCCACGCGTTGTTGATAGTCATGCAGGTGTCTTAAACCTTCTGGGGCAGGGCTGCAGGCACTGAGCATAACGAGTGCCACGCAGCACAGCGCCAAGCGTTGCCTGAGCACTGCACAGCTATGGTCAAACCTAGCGTTTAACGTTACAATTTTTCCCATTGAAAGTTTTGCCACTGAAAAGCCCCAACATAAAGAGACATCATGTTCACAGGTATTGTACAAACCCAAGCGCGCGTTGCCCAATTGAATGATCGCGAGCAATTTCGTCAATTAACCGTGCAGGTTGCGCCTGAATATTTGCAGCACGTGGCGTTAGGCGCAAGTATTGCGATAAACGGTTGCTGTTTAACCGTGGTGGCTTTTACGGCTGATACGGTTAGTTTTGACATTATTGACGAAACGCTACGCTTAACCAACCTTGGTGCATTAGCCACAGGTGATAACGTGAACTTTGAACGTTCGCTCAAAGTGGGCGATGAAATGGGCGGGCACTATGTGTCGGGTCATATTCACTGTACAGGTTCGGTGGTAAAGCGAGAGCGCAGTGCTGACAATTTGGCCTTATGGATTGAGTTTCCAGAGCGGTTCAAAGCCTATGTACTCGCCAAAGGATTTATTAGTGTGAATGGCGCCAGTTTGACGGTGGGGCACGTAGAAAGTAACCGTTTTAGCTTACATTTAATTCCTGAAACCCTGCGTTTAACCAACATTGAGACGGCTGATGTGGTGAACTTAGAGTTCGATCAGCAAACCATGACCATTGTGGAAACGGTTGAACGCGTGCTTGCGCAACGTTAATAAAAGTTCTCGTCGTCGCTCGCGACGCGAACAAATATCTTGTCATTAACTTGATCTAATTTGACTAACAGATGAATGTCGGCACCACAGGCTCGGCATTCGTCTTGGTAGTCTTGATCACCTGCTGATGCGTCAATACTCACGTGAATGTGGTGCCCGCAATGTGGGCAGCGTAAGCCGGCGTCGTACAGTTTGTCGGCATTCATGAAAACCTCCAAGCTTTGTCTGTAACTACTTTTAGTATGGCTTAGATTCAAATTTTTGCCTGTTGGTTCACCTGAATTTAACGGTTTAATTCGCCCCAGCAGCTAACTTATTGAATTCCAAATAACAGCGCGATGCCGCTAACCGCAATAAAGGCACCGATAATGCTGCGCGCTGAAAGCGGTTGGCCACGCAACCATTGAATGGGAATTAACCACAGCGGTGCCGTAGCGAGCAGCGTTTGTGCAAGGCCTGGGTTGATATAGGCAATGGCCGTTTGCTGCAGCCATATGGCCAAAAAGGTTCCCATGACAATGGCCGTGAGCAGCCAAGGAATTGACGTGTGACGCAGTGCTGCGCGCGTTGATTTGATTAAGCTAGGTTTGAGTACAACCAGTGCGATAGTTAATGCCAGGGTGCCAGCGAGTAAACGCAATAGGGCCGCATTCAGCGGGTTCATGTCGAATTCTTGCAAGGCATGAAATGACATCACTAATCCCAAGGCTTGGCACAATGCCGCGCCAATACCAGCAGCAATGCCACTAACACTCAGCTGTACCCGCTCAGCGGCACGGGGTTTTTCACTAATCACCACAAAAATACCGGCAATAATGACCAAGGCTGCGGCCACTTCAAACCAACGCATACCTTGTGCAAGTAGTATCCAGGCCAATAACGCTGCGAATGGCGGGGCTAAATATTCCAGTAACATGGTGTGCCAGGGGCCTAAACGACGCAGCGCGGCAAAGTAGAGTGTGTCGCCAAGGGTAATGCCAATAACGCCACTGGCCAAAAGTAGGTAGGTGGCGAGGTTGCCTTCTAGCTGCAATAGCTGCCCCGTAAACCAACCGGCCAGCAGCAGCAATGGACACGCGACAATGCCTTTCACGAGGTTCAATTGAGCTGCTGATAAATAGCTACCAGCTTGGCTATACAATAAGGTTGCCAGCGCCCAAAAAAGCGCAGCGGTAAGTGCGGCCAAAGGCCCGATGAATGTGGTTGTTAGGGTTTCCATGGCGGGCATCATACGCTATAGTGTGGCCTTTCAAAATAACAAGTGACACTTGGTAGGTGCCACCACTGTAAAAAGGACAAAAAAATGCCTGTAGTAACACTCCCCGACGGAAGTAAACGTAGTTTCGACAAGCCTGTTTCTATTCTCGACGTTGCTCAAGATATTGGCCCTGGTTTAGCCAAAGCCACGGTTGCTGGGCGTATTAACGGCGAGCTAGCAGACGCTTGTGACTTAATTACCGAAGACGCCTCGGTTCAGATCATTACGCCTAAAGATGACGACGGTGTACACATTATTCGTCACAGTTGTGCGCACTTGCTTGGCCATGCGCTGAAGCAAATGTTCCCAGACGTAAAAATGGCGATTGGTCCGGTTATCGACAACGGTTTCTATTACGATGTGGATATGGAGCACACGTTAACTGCAGATGACTTGCAAGCGCTTGAAAAGCGTATGCTTGAGTTGGCAAAAACCGAATATAACGTGGTGAAAAAGAAGGTCAGCTGGGCCGAAGCTCGCGAAACCTTCGTGAGCCGCCATGAACCGTACAAAGTTGAAATTTTAGACGACGACATTAGCCGTGACGACCGTCCGGGCTTGTATCACCATGAAGAATACATTGACATGTGTCGTGGCCCGCACGTACCGAACATGCGCTTTTGCCAGCACTTCAAAATTATGAAAGTAGCGGGCGCCTATTGGCGTGGTAAGTCTGACAACAAAATGTTGCAGCGTGTTTATGGCACCGCATGGGCTGACAAGAAGCAACTAAAAGCTTACTTGCAGCGCTTAGAAGAAGCCGAGAAGCGTGACCACCGTAAAATTGGTAAAACCCAAGACTTATTCCATTGGCAAGAAGAAGCGCCAGGCATGGTGTTCTGGCACAACAATGGTTGGACGGTGTTCTTAGAGCTTGAGCGCTTTATTCGTGAAAAACTACGCGAGTACCAGTATCAGGAAGTGAAAGGCCCACTGATGATGGACCGTGTGTTGTGGGAGCGTTCTGGTCACTGGGAAAAATTCTCAGACCTCATGTTCACAACAGCGTCTGAAAATCGTGAATACGCCATTAAACCAATGAACTGCCCAGGGCACGTGCAAATCTTTAATCAAGGTTTGAAATCGTACCGCGATTTGCCGCTGCGTATGGCTGAATTTGGTTCGTGCCACCGGAATGAACCTTCAGGTGCGTTGCACGGCTTAATGCGCGTTCGTGGCTTCACTCAAGACGACGCACACATTTTCTGTACCGACGCGCAAGTACAAGAAGAAGTAAGCGGTTGTATCAAAATGGTGTACGAAACCTATAAAACCTTCGGTTTCGATGACATTGTGGTGAAATTATCAACCCGTCCAGAAAAGCGCTTGGGCGACGATGCTACGTGGGATCACGCCGAGCAAGCGTTGGCCGATGCGTTGAAAAATAACGGTATTGAATTTGAATATTTACCGGGCGAAGGCGCGTTTTATGGTCCGAAAATTGAATTTACGCTGCATGACTGCTTAGGCCGTGCATGGCAGTGCGGTACCGTACAGCTTGATTTTGCTTTACCGGGCCGCTTAGGTGCTACTTATGTAGGCGAAGATAATGAGCGTCACACCCCAGTCATGATTCACCGGGCTATTTTGGGCTCACTTGAGCGCTTTATGGGAATCATTATTGAAGAGTACGCGGGTTATTTCCCAACGTGGTTGGCGCCAACGCAGGTTGTGGTGATGAATATTACCGATAATCAGCGCGATTATGCCATTCAAACGGTAAAAGAATTGAATAAACTTGGATTTAGAGCCATTGCTGACTTGAGAAATGAGAAAATAGGCTTTAAAATTCGCGAGCACACTCTAAAACGTGTACCATACTTGCTTGTTGTTGGCGACAAAGAAGTCGAAAACCAAGCGGTTGCGGTGCGTACTCGTCGCGGTGAAGACCACGGTGTTAAAGGGCTACAGCAATTTATCACTGAGCTTACCGACGAAGTAAACAGCCGCAAGATTAGTTAATTGATTGGAGGAATGACCCATTAAAGGCGGAAAAAGAACTCAGAAAGCTGGTGACAAAAATCGGATCAACGAAGAAATTCGCGTCAATGAAGTACGACTCATTGGTGTCGAAGGTGAACAGATTGGCGTCGTAGGTATTCAAGAAGCTCTTACTGCAGCCGAAGAGGCTGGTGTTGATCTGGTGGAAATTAGTCCGAATGCGGAGCCACCGGTTTGTCGTCTGATGGATTATGGCAAGTTCCTCTACGAGAAAGCTAAGAACGCGAAAGAGCAAAAGAAAAACCAGAAACAGATCCAGGTGAAGGAAGTTAAATTCCGTCCTGGAACTGACGAAGGCGATTATCAGGTAAAACTACGCAACCTGACTCGCTTTCTGGAGGGAGGTGACAAAACTAAAGTCACTATTCGTTTCCGTGGCCGGGAAATGGCACATCAAGAGTTGGGTATTGAATTGCTAGAGCGCATTAAAACCGATCTAGAAGAAATCTCAACTTGCGAATCGTTCCCAAGACGTGCTGAGGGTCGCCAGATGATTATGGTTCTGGCCCCTGCTAAGAAGTAACTGTGGTTTGCAAGTAGGGCGGCTGTTGGCAACAACACCAAACTCACCCTGTTACACTTTTATTAACAATGCGGAGTAATTTTCATGCCGAAAATGAAATCCAGAAAGAGCGCGTCAAAGCGCTTTAAGAAAACCGCTTCAGGCGGCTACAAATGTAAACAGTCTCATTTGCGTCACATCCTGACCAAAAAGAGTTCAAAGCGGAAACGTCACCTGCGCGCTAAGAGCATGGTGCACGAGGCCGATGTTGGCTTAATTCAGCGCATGTTACCATTCGCGTAAGGGAAGGAGATAGCAAATGGCACGAGTAAAACGTGGTGTGATCGCGCGTGCGCGTCACAAGAAAGTCCTGAAGCAGGCGAAAGGTTATTATGGTGCTCGTTCACGTGTTTATCGCGTAGCGAAGCAAGCCGTTATCAAAGCTGGTCAATATGCATATCGTGACCGCCGTGCGAAGAAACGTCAATTCCGTCAATTGTGGATTGTTCGTATCAACGCTGCAGCGCGTCAAAACGGTTTGTCATACAGCCGCTTTATCAATGGCTTGAAAAAAGCATCTGTAGAAATCGATCGTAAAATCCTTGCTGACATCGCAGTTCACGACCAAAACGGTTTTGCTGCGCTGGTAGAGAAAGCGAAAGGCTCTCTGTAAGCGAGTTGAAATGTCGAAAAAGGGAGCGTAACCGCTCCCTTTTTTTATGCTTTTTCGGTATGATTGAGCACTTTCTTTTGGTAATCATTCGCGTGAGTCATAACTGAGGACGATCATGGCGTTATCTGACATTGTTGCTGCCGCACAAGCAGCCGTTGCTGAGGCAACGACTCCACAACAACTTGACGCAGTTCGCGTTGAGTATATGGGCAAAAAAGGCCAATTAACTGAACAACTTAAAAGCCTCGGCAAGTTAAGCCCGGAAGAACGTCCGGCGGCAGGACAAGCGATAAACGAAGCTAAACAGCGCGTGCAAGAGCTGATCAACGCACGCAATAACGAATTAAAACAAGCTGAGCTGGCTGAGAAACTCGCCGCTGAGCGTATTGACGTGAGCTTGCCTGGCCGTAAAGCGCATGTTGGTGGCTTTCACCCAGTGACCAAAACCATTGCGCGTATTGAAGCGTTTTTTGGTGACTTGGGCTTTCGCACTGTTGAAGGCCCCGAAGTAGAAGACGACTTTCATAACTTTGATGCGTTAAATATTCCAGCGAATCATCCGGCCCGTGCCGACCATGATACGTTTTATTTTACCCCAACCACCATGCTGCGAACGCAAACGTCTGGTGTGCAAATTCGTACCATGGAACAAGAACAGCCACCGCTGCGTATTATCTCACCGGGCCGCGTTTATCGTAACGATTACGATCAAACCCACACGCCAATGTTCCATCAGGTAGAAGGGTTAATGGTTGACACTGACGTTAGCTTCACGCAACTGAAAGGTATTTTGGAAGACTTTTTGGTGAACTTCTTTGAAGAAGAACTCGAAGTTCGTTTCCGTCCTTCATATTTCCCGTTTACCGAGCCTTCAGCTGAAGTCGACGTACGTCGTAAAGACGGCAAATGGCTTGAAGTGTTAGGTTGCGGCATGGTGCACCCAAGCGTACTGCAAGCGGTAGGTATTGATAGCGAAAAATACACCGGCTTCGCGTTTGGTATGGGCGTTGAGCGTTTAACCATGCTCCGCTATGGCGTGAATGACTTGCGTGCGTTCTTTGAGAACGACGTGCGTTTCTTAAAACAATTTAACTAACAGCCGCAGGTAAGCAAATGAAATTTAGTGAACAGTGGTTACGTACCTGGGTTAATCCAACATTAGACAGTGTGGCATTGTCAGAGCAATTAAGCATGGCAGGCCTTGAAGTAGACGGCATTGAGCCGGTTGCTGAAGTGTTTTCAGGCGTGGTTGTGGGTGAAGTGGTGAAATGCTGGCAGCACCCAGATGCCGATAAACTGCAAGTAACCGAAGTGAATTTAGGCACCGACGAGCCAACCACCATTGTGTGTGGCGCTCCGAACTGTCGCCAAGGCCTGAAAGTAGCGGTTGCCACGGTTGGCGCTGTGTTGCCAGGTGATTTTAAAATTAAAAAGGCGAAGTTACGTGGCCAGCCTTCACACGGCATGCTGTGCTCAAACTCTGAATTGGGTTTAAGCGACGACCACGATGGTATTATTGAACTACCAGCCGATGCACCTGTGGGCATGGACTACCGTGAGTATTTAGACTTAAACGACGTAGTTTTAGATGTTGATTTAACGCCAAACCGTGCTGACTGCTTAGGTATTCGCGGTATTGCCCGTGAAGTGGGCGTGTTAAACCGTATTGAAGTGACCGAGCCAGTGATTGAGGCTGTTGCACCAACAACTGACGAACAACGTGCCGTGGTGCTTGATGCGCCAGCTGCATGCCCACGCTATTTGGGCCGTGTGGTGCGCAACGTTAATGTGCAGGCAGACTCGCCACTGTGGCTGCAAGAGCGCTTGCGCCGTAGCGGTATTCGTAGCATTGACCCTGTGGTTGATATTACCAACTACGTGCTGCTTGAGCTTGGCCACCCAATGCATGCATTTGACAATGACAAGCTGCAAGGTGCGGTGCATGTGCGTATGGCCCATGCCGACGAAAAGCTGACGCTGCTAGATGGCACCGAAGTGGTGTTACAAAATGACGTGCTGGTGATTGCCGACGAGCAAAAGCCATTAGCCATGGCCGGTATTTTCGGCGGTGAGGGCAGTGGTGTTACAGAGGCGACCACCAACGTATTTTTAGAAAGTGCGTTTTTCAGCCCTGACGCTATCGCTGGTCGTGCACGTCGTTTCGGCTTGCACACTGACGCCTCGCACCGTTATGAGCGCGGTGTCGACCCAGAGCTACAACGCACAGCTATGGAGCGCGCAACAGCGTTATTGCTAGAGATTTGTGGCGGCGAAGCCGGCCCAATTGTTGAAGCGAAAGATGATGCTGCGTTGCCAAAAGCCGCGCAAGTTACTTTACGTGCTGAGCGTTTGGCTCGCGTTTTGGGTATTACTATTGCCGCTGACGAAGTCACAGAAATTCTACAACGCTTGGGCTTTGCGGTCACAACGAACCCAGAAGGTTGGCAGGTTACCGTTCCGACCTTCCGCTTTGATATCAGCATTGAAGAAGACTTAATTGAAGAAGTCGCGCGTATTTACGGTTACCACCGTATTCAAGCGGCGGCGCCAGCTGCACAGCTGCGTATGATTCCGCGTCAGGAAGCACAGCTTACAGCGACTAGCTTCAAGCGCACCTTGCTTGATCGTGGCTATCAAGAAGCAATTACCTACAGCTTTGTTGACCCGAAACACCAAGCGCTGTTATTTGACGAAACCGCTGCATTGACGCTGCCATTCCCAATCTCGGTAGAGATGTCGTCAATGCGCGTTAGCTTATGGCCGGGGTTAATTAGTGCGGTGGCTCATAACCAGAAACGCCAACAGCAGAGCCTTGCATTTTGTGAAACCGGGTTACGGTTCTTGCCTGACGAGAACGCCGAAAACGGTGTGGTACAACAACCTATGATCGCAGGTGTTCGGGCCGGTAAAGCAGCGCCAGAGCATTGGTCTGACGGTGAGCGCGCCGTTGATTTTTATGATATTAAAGGCGACGTTGAAGCCATATTGGCATTGACTGGCGCGGCGCAAGAGTTTCGCTTTGTGGCTGATCAGCATCCAGCGTTGCACCCAGGCCAGTCAGCCGCTATTTTCCGCGGCAATAAACGGGTTGGCTATGTGGGTGCTGTGCATCCACAGTTTGAAAAGAAACTTGGCTTAAACGGCCGTACCTTTGTATTTGAACTTGAACTGGCTGCTATTTCGAGCCGTGCGGTACCGCAAGCTCAGCCGGTGTCAAAGTATCCGTCAATTCGTCGTGACTTAGCAATTGTGGTGAAAGACACCATTGCGGCAGGCGAAATTTTAGCGGCGATTGAAAATATTGGCGTAAATAACTTAGTTAGCCTAAACTTATTCGATGTATATCAAGGGGCTGGCGTTACTGAAGGTCATCGTAGCTTAGCGTTATCGTTAATTCTACAAAACCCAGAGCGCACACTTGAAGACAGTGAAATCAACACAGCCGTTGCAGCGGTTGTTGACATGCTAACATCTGAGTTCGGGGCAACCCTAAGGGAGTAAGCTATGGCGCTGACCAAAGCAGAAATGGCAGAGCATTTGTTTGAGAAATTTGGCTTAAATAAACGCGATGCGAAAGATCTGGTCGAAAACTTCTTTGAGGAAATTCGACGAGCACTGGAAAGTGGTGAGGAAGTGAAACTTTCGGGGTTCGGTAATTTTGAATTACGAACTAAAAACGAACGTCCAGGCCGTAACCCTAAAACCGGCGAAGATATTCCAATTTCTGCGCGACGGGTGGTGACATTCCGTCCAGGGCAAAAGCTGAAACAACGTGTTAGTCACGCAAAAGTTGCTGATTAATCAAAAAAAGCCGCTCATTGAGCGGCTTTTTTATCATTTAAGCTTTCTACTTAAGCTTTTTATTTAAAGAATAAGCTACTAAACGGGTTCAGCAATCGGCTAAGGCCTGAGGTAAAGTGTAGCGGGCCTTCAAGTGCTGCAAGCGTTAAACAATCTTCGTTTTGCGTTGCTGGCGAGTGTTTGTGGTGGTTATCTAGCAACACAAAGTCACCGTCACGATACTCGTTATTCTCATCGTTAAACACACCGTTGACCACTAAGGTTGCTTCGTTACCTTTGTGGGTGTGCTCAGGTAAGCTCGCGTTTTCCGCCATGTAGATGAAGTTAAGCATTTCTTCGCCGCCAACAGTTACCGGTGCACGCCACAATTTGCCTGGCAAGCGGCTCCAGTCGCCAATACGATGCGAATTGCGGGCAAGCGTTGCTGGTAATTTAAAGTGATTCCCTTCCAGATATAAGCTGTCATTGGCTGCAACGATTGCCGTTTCTGGCGCTGGCTGCGAGTTAAAAATAGCTTGTAGCATGGCTTGCTCATCAAGTGAGGCATTGTGCTCTACAGGCTGCTTTTCGACATCGCCAAACAATTTACGCGCTAATTGCTGTTCAATGTCACGTACATGAGCTTGGCAATGTGAGCACATATCAACGTGGGTTCCGACCATCATCAACATGGCAGGACTCAATTCACCAGCGGTATATAGCACCAAGTGCTGCTCTGAAGGATGGAATTTAATCATCGTGCTTTATCAACTCTTTCAACTTCTGTAAGGCTAAACGGGTTCGTGATTTCACAGTACCCAACGGAATCTGAAGTGCATCCGCGACTTCCTGCTGAGATTTACCTTCAATGTAAATCAGCTCAATGACGGTACGCTGGGCACTTGGTAGCTGTTCGCAAAATACGGACAGCTGCTGCAACAGCAAATCGTCGTCCAATGCATAATCGTCATCGAGCGAGTCATTGGTTTCGGCAAGAACCGGCCACAAGTCGTCAGCGCTTAAGTCGTACTGACGGTGTTTATTCTTTCGTAAAAAATCAAACCGAATGTTTCTGGCAATGGTAAAAATCCAGGTTGCAGCAGAACCGCGATCGGGCTTAAACAAATGGGCTTTGTGCCACACATTGCTCATGGTTTCTTGCACCAAGTCCATGGCGGTTTGTTCGTTACCAAATTGGCGCGTGGCATAGGCTTGCAAACGTGGCGCAAAATAGCGAAACAACTCACTAAAAGCGGCCCGCGATTGCTCTGAAGCTACTTTCGCGAGTAATTCGGCAGCGTGTTCGGCATTATCCGGCTGCGCAGGGGGCATAGTTTCTCGTTTTTTAGTCTGTGTTATTACTGTTTGCATAGTAGTCTATACTCACCGAGTTATACAACCTGAACTTTCCGATACTTAGGCTTAATTACGCAGCATAAGTTGAAACGGATCATTGTTTACTTTCTAGGACCAAATCTCGTAAAAATTCGAGCGCCGCGTTGCAGTCATCGTGTTGCAGCAGCTCCTGTTTCGCATTCGCAGAAATCGGGAGTATTTCTAACCACCGCAAACACACCCAATCGGCTTGTTGCAGATTTTCTGCACAATACTCAACGGCCAGCTCGGGGTAGGTTTTATAAATTTCTTCAAGCTGGGTGGCCAAAAACTGGTCTTGCTCAGCAAGCGGCTGCGGCGCCCAACCGCTTAAGCGACACACATGGCCAACACGCAGGCCGTCGTCTTGCACCTCAATTTGTTGCACTTTAAATAAACCTTGCCCAGCCACGGTAATGCCAAGCAAGCCGTCTTTTAGCTGCTCAAAATCAACAATAGTCACCGCAGTGCCAATAGAGTGTATGTGCGTATTGTTGTCAACCTGGCCTTGGTCATTCAACATACACATACCGATAGGGTTACAAGAGGTACCGTTGCAGGCTTCTTTCACCATACGAATGTAACGCGGCTCGAAAATGCGCAAACGCATGGTGCCGCCCGGCAGTACGTGCCCAGACAGCGGGAAAAGCGGCATATTTAAGTGGGCGTCTGTCAGCCGATCAGTCATCTTTACCGTACCTTTTGAGTCATCATGCAAGAGGTTACGCGGTGGCAACAGAAATGGATTCATACATGATCAGATTTATGGAAAATTCTTTGACTTTTCGTCAATCTAAACTGCAATAGAATACGTAATTCAATGGAACGAGTTAAAAGGAGCAAAGCGGTGGCCATAAAAGTAGGAATTAGCGCGTGTTTGTTAGGGGACGAGGTACGCTTTGACGGCGGCCATAAACGCTCAGCGTTTTGTGCCGATGAACTGATTCGGCATGTTGAGTTTGTGAAGTTGTGCCCAGAAGTGGGCATTGGCATGCCTGTGCCGCGGCCAACCATTCGGTTAGAGAATCATGCGGGTGAGGTGCGTGCCGTGGTGCCGAAAACCGGTGCTGATGTGACTGAGCAATTGAGTCAGTTTGCCGATAAAGCACAACCTCATTTACGCCAATTAAGTGGTTACGTTTTATGTGCCAAGTCGCCGAGTTGCGGTATGGAGCGGGTGAAGTTATATGACCCAGCAACAGGCTACGCGAAAAAAGAAGCCCAAGGTATTTTTGTGCGCCGGTTGCGAGAGCTACACCCAGCGTTGCCGTTAGAAGAGGATGGCCGGTTAAATGACGCGCCATTGCGCGAAAACTTTGTGATGCGCGTGTTCGTTTATCATGCCTGGCAGCAGTTGCCGCGGCCGCTAAAGAAGGCCGATGTATTAGCGTTTCATACGGAACTGAAGCTGTTGCTACTGGCGCATAATCAACAGCAGTATCGCGCACTTGGCCGGCAATTAGCAGACCAGCAACAGCTCAATGACAGTTTTGCTAAGCAATACATTGAAGGCATTATGGCTGCACTTGGCCAGCCCGCAACACGGGCCAATCACACGAACGTGTTACAACACATTCAAGGCTACTTTAGTGACCATTTAAACAAAGACCAAAAAGCAGAACTTAGCACGCTCATTATGGACTATCACGACGGCGTGCAGCCTTTGTTGGCGCCGTTGACCTTGTTGCGCCATTATTTGCGCGAGTTTCCCAACGACTATTTGCAGGGCCAGCGCTATTTGAACCCGTACCCGGCTGACTTGAAACTAAGGTATGCGCTATGAGTGATTATGCCGGTGTTTGGTTGCGCAACGATTTGCGCCTTAGCGCAAACCCTGCGTTAGCTGCGGCGAGCGAGGTGAATGGCGAGCAGCGGTGTATTCCAGCATTGTTGCTGATTTGCCCAGCCCAAATGCATGAGCATGACTGGGCTCCAATAAAATGGGATTTGTATGCACGCCAACTCGAAACTTTTGTCATTGAGGCCGCAGAGCAGGGCGTGCTGCTGCATATAGAAGTGATTGATAGTTGGCGTACCGCCGGTAAATCGGTGAAACGTTTTGCTGAGCAGCACGGACTCACCCAAGTGCATATTAATGCTGAATACCCAGTGCATGAGCAACGGCGCGATCGTGCCGTGCAGGGTGTGTTACAGCTTATGCAGGTGGCGCTGAAGGTGCATCACGGCAGTGTCATTGTGCCGCCGGTGGTGACCACCCAAAGTGGTCAGGTTTATCAAAAGTTTACGCCATTTGCTCGAGCTTGGCGCGACTATGTGGCGCAGCATGGGGTGCCGCGCAGTGCACCATTACCGAAGCGCGCGGCCGCTAAGCCGGCAACCATTCCTGAAATTGACTACCCGCGTCGTGACTCATCAGCTTGGGCAGTAGGTGAAGCCAATGCCCAGCAAGTGCTGCGCGATTACGTGAACAACCAAAGTTCGCACTATGCAGCAGAACGCGATATGCCCGCTCTAGACAGTACGTCGCGTTTATCAGCGTATTGGGAAATAGGGCTGTTGTCGCCGTGGCAGGCCGCTGCCGTGTTATCTGAGTTAAGCCCAACCTTTCCCTTTGGCTTGGACAAAGGCGCTGACACTTGGCTTACCGAGCTTATTTGGCGCGAGTTTTACTTGCACCTTATGCACCATGTGCCACGCTTAAGTTATGGGCACGCATTTTTGCGCCACACTGACGCCATGCAATGGCGCCAAGATAACGAAGGATTTCAGCGCTGGTGTGAAGGTAAAACGGGCTTTCCGCTAGTTGATGCGGGGATGCGCCAATTAGCCGCCGAGGGCTGGATGCATAATCGTGTGCGCATGATTGTTGCGCATTTTTTGGTGAAAGACTTACTCATTGATTGGCGCTGGGGCGAGCGCTTTTTTATGCAAAATTTAGTCGACGGCAGTTTTGCTGCAAACAACGGTGGTTGGCAGTGGAGTGCATCAACGGGTACCGATGCCGCGCCGTATTTTCGGGTGTTTAACCCGACCTTGCAGAGCGAAAAGTTTGATCCTGACGGAAGTTATATTCGTAAATGGGTGAATGAGTTAAAAGACTGTCCGGCGAAACACATTCATGCGCCGGGCAACTGGTTAAAACAACAGGGACGAACGGACTACCCACAGCCTATGGTCGATCATAAACAGGCACGAGAACGCGTGTTAGCAGCGTTTAAATCACTTTAGCTGAATTTGTCCGGAGGGAATCATGTCAAGTCATGTTGCAGATATAGTAGATGAATTAATTCGGTTGTATGACAATCTTGACCAACAAAGTATTGAAGCACTCGGTGATCTCTATACCGACGATGTGACCTTTACTGACCCTCTGCATCATGTTGAAGGGTTAGATAACCTGAAACAGTACTTTTTAAACACCATCAAGGGCATTGATTATTGTCACTTTGCATTTGCGGAGCGCGCTCGGCAGGGCGATGATGTGTTTGTGACGTGGCAAATGCGCTTAAAGCATCCGAAGCTCGCACAGGGGCGCGAAATAATCGTGCCGGGCACCAGCCATTTAAAACTTGCCGAAGACAAAATTTACCAGCAAACCGATTATTACGACGCCGGTGCAATGTTGTACGAGCATGTGCCGGTACTTGGCTATGTGATTGAAAAAATCAAAACGCGAGTTAAATCGTCATGAATATTTTAATTACCGGCGCGACATCAGGTATTGGCAAACAAGTCGCGTTAAGTTATGCGCAGCAAGGCCATACGGTCATTGCCTGTGGGCGAAATTCCGACGCGTTGGCTGAACTTGAAGCGTTGTATCCAAAGCAGATTGCTGGCGTACGCCTCGATGTTAGCGACGCCGATCAAACGCAGCAGACGTTAAGTACGTTCACCAACTTAGACCTGGTGATTCTCTCGGCAGGCGTGTGCGAGTATGTCGACATAGAGCGCTTTGAAGCTGCGATGTTTGAACGTGTCTTCGATGTCAATGTGTTTGGCATGATGCGCTGCGTTGAAGCGGTATTGCCGAATTTGAAAAGTGGCTCACAACTGGTGTTCGTTGGCAGTACGGCGCGGTTACTGCCCTTTACACGGGCAGAAGCGTACGGCGGCTCTAAAGCGGCCATTCAATATATCGCGCGTAGTTTGCAGGTCGACTTAGCGCCGCGTGGCATCGTGGTGCAAACCGTATCACCAGGTTTTGTCGAAACGCCAATGACGGACGCGAACGATTTTGAAATGCCAATGCGTGTCACGGTTGAATTTGCTGCCGAGCGAATTATCAAAGGCATTCAGAAAAAATCGACGGACATTACCTTTCCCACCACTTTTGGTTTGTTTTTGAAGTTTCTGTCGCGTTTGCCACAGTCGTGGCAAGTGGCTATTTCTAAGCGTTTTTAGCGGAGTAACCGGCATGAAAATAGCCATTATTGGCTCAGGTATTGCAGGCTTAACATCAGCCTATTTGTTGCATAAAAATCATGATGTCACTGTGTTTGAAAAGAACGATTACGTGGGCGGCCATACCCATACGGTGGGTGTTGAAGTTCATGGCGAGACGTACAATGTCGACACCGGTTTTATTGTGTTTAATGACCGGACTTACCCTAAATTTCGGGCATTGATGCGCGAAATTGGCGTAACCTGGCAAGACACCGAAATGAGTTTCAGTGTGCGTGACCCTGACACTGGGCTTGAGTACAACGGACACAACTTAAATACGCTATTCGCGCAGCGAAAAAATCTATTTTCACCGCGTTTTCATCGCTTAATTCAAGGGATTTTGAAATTTAATAAAGCCGCAAAAAAGGCGCACCAAAGCGGAGCCAATTTAGACGAAGTAACATTGGGCGAGTTTTTACGCGAGCAACAAATTTCGCCGTTAGTCAGTGATTTTTACTTGTTGCCAATGGTTGCTGCTATTTGGAGTGCGAGCTTGCAAGATGCGGAAGCTTTTCCGTTAGGTTTCTTTTTACGGTTCTTTGAAAACCATGGTTTGCTGAATGTTGCTGATCGGCCGCAATGGGCGACTATTGATGGTGGTTCAAGTGCATACATCAAGCCGTTAACTCAAGGTTTTGCTGAGCGCATTCATACCCAAACCAAGATCAAGGCGGTGCATCGTCGCGAGCATGCCGAAGGTGCTATTTTAATTGAGTTTGAAGACGGCCCAAGCCAAGCCTTTGACGAGGTTATTTTTGCCTGCCACAGCGATGAAGCGTTGGCGTTGCTGGCGAAGCCAACGGCCGCCGAACAAGCGGTTTTAGGGGCGATTCCGTATCAAATGAACGAAGTGGTGTTGCACACCGACGTACGTTTATTGCCGCGTAACAAGCGTGCATGGGCCAGCTGGAATTATTTATTGCACAATGATGACGCGGCACGCACGCGACCCAGTTCGGTTAGCTATAATATGAATATTCTGCAACGCATTGAGGCGCCTGAAGTGTTCTGTGTCACATTAAATAACACCGCAGCCATACAGCCAGATAAAATTTTGCGTAGCTTTGAGTATGCCCACCCAGTGTACAGCGTCGAGTCGATGCGTGCGCGGGCGCAACGAGGTGATATTTGCGGCCATAACCACAGCCATTTTACCGGCGCATATTGGTATAACGGTTTTCATGAAGATGGCGTACGTAGCGCGGTGGATGTTGCAAACCGATTAGGAGCAGACTGGCATGTTAGCTAGCGCAATTCTGCGCGGGCGCGTTCATCACGCCCGTTACCGGCCCACCAAGCATGCTTTTGACTATAGCATTGCCCAGTGGTGGCTAGCGCTAGACGAATTAGAAAACGTGGCGGCACAAAGCCGCTGGTTTTCGTTGCAGCGGTTTGCGCCATTGTGGTTTCGCCGCGCCGATTATATGCGTGGCAGCACCGGTGATCTTGCTACCGCGGTACTTGAGAAAACCTCGCAGTTAGTGGGGCAGCAGGTTCACGGTCGGGTGTTCTTTTTAGGCGCGCTGCGCACTTTCGGGTTGTATTTTAGCCCCATTAATTGCTACTTCATACAAACTGACGACGCAAGCGATTACCGCTATATGCTTGCCGAGGTAAGTAACACCCCTTGGAACGAACGACACTATTACGTGTTGGACTTGCAGCAGGCATTAATAACCGACAAAGCGTTTCATGTATCGCCATTTAACCCGATGGACATGACCTACCATTGGCAACTGCGGCCGCCGCGTCAGGAACCCGCGCACAAATGCTTAGTGCACATGGATTGCCACAGTGATAAGCGCGACTTTAGCGCGACCATGAAATTAACCCGCGTTGAATTGAACTCAAAAAGTATTCGTAACGTATTACTTAGGTATCCTGTGAATACCCTAGGCACCGTTGCAGCGATTTATTGGCAAGCTTTACGCCTATTTTTGAAACGGACGCCGCTGTATTCGCATCCCAATACTGATAAGTGAGAACAAGGGTTATGTACGAAGAAAATGCGTTAACGGCTATGCAAAGCGATTTACGTCGTGATTTATCAACCATGGACAAGCTATTTCGAAATGTTGTTTTGGGCCTACTGAAGCAGCTGCAAGAGGGCTGTTTGGTGGTGAAAGAACGCGGCCAAGTTGTTGGACGTTTTGGGCAAGCTGACAGTGAGTTGAAAGCTGAAATTGATATTCAGAAACCAGGTTTCTTCCGCCGCTTTTTGTTTGGGGGCAGTATTGGTGCTGCAGAGCTGTTTCTGGATGAAAGCTGGACAACGCCTAACTTAACCCACGTAATACAAGTATTTGCACGCAACTTACCGGCGCTAGATGCGGCCGAAGCTAAGTTGAGTTGGTTGTTACTGCCAATTCAAAAATTTCAGCATTGGCGCCGCAATAATTCGAAGCGCCAAGCCAAAGAGAATATTTCTGCGCATTATGATTTAGGCAACGAACTGTATAAGGCATTTTTAGACCCCGCCTTACAATATTCAAGTGCCGTTTACCCAAATGCGCAAGCAAGCTTGGCGGAAGCGCAACAATATAAACTGAAGCGCTTGTGCGACAGCCTTGAGTTGAATGAAAACGACCACTTATTGGAAGTTGGCACCGGGTGGGGCGGTTTAGCAGTTTTCGCTGCCAAACACTATGGCTGCAAAGTAACCACCACCACTATTTCAGATGAGCAACACGCGTACACCGCTGCGTTAATTGAACGTGAAGGGTTGGGTGACAAAATTACGCTATTAAAGAAAGACTATCGCGATCTAGAGGGGCAATTCGATAAGTTAGTGTCGGTTGAAATGATAGAAGCAGTGGGCCGTAAATACATGGCTACTTTCTTTAAAACCTGTAGCCGGTTATTAAAACCACAAGGCAAAATGGCGTTACAGGCAATTACTATTGCTGACCAACGTATGCGGAGCTATGCCAACTCAGTGGATTTTATTCAAAAATACATCTTCCCGGGTGGCTTTTTACCGTCGTTAACCATGATGGCCGAAATGTTTACTAAGCACACAGACATGGTGGTTCGCCACGTGGATGATATTGGCTTTGACTATGCAAAAACCCTTGAAGACTGGCGGGTGAACTTTAATAAAGCCCAGCCACAACTGCAACAATATGGGTATGACGACCGCTTTGGGCGGATGTGGAATTATTACCTGTGCTATTGCGAAGGTGGTTTTTTAGAGCGCACGGTTTCTGCCGTGCAGCTTGTTGCAACCAAACCGCAGTGTCGCTAGCCGTATGCGCTTTTTGAACCCCGCACTATGGAAGAAATGGGCCCCCAAGTTGGTGGGCCTATTTTTGTTTGATTTGGTTTGGTTTAGCGCCGTTGCTGGACGCGCAGAATGGATATGGGCGACATCGATATTGGTTGCGGCGCAAATCTTCGTCGCCTTGCGTAGTGGGCCGTTTTCGTGGCGCGTCTACGGATTGTTTGTGGTGCTAGGCTTAGGGCTTGAGGCCAGTGTGGTTGGTGTTGGTATTTTGCGCTTTGACGGTGGCTTCTTACCCTGGTGGCTTATTATGCTCTGGTTAGGGTTTGTGGCTATGCTCATGAATACCCTTGCCGACTTAGCCGGACGACCCGTTTGGGCCGCTTTGTTAGGCGTTGCTTCGGGCCCATTAACCTACGCTATTGGTATTCGTTTAGGTGCGGCAGAGTTATTACAAAAAGAATGGCTAATGTGGGTAATCTATGCGGCGCTTTGGGCCGTATATATGGTGATATTTGCTTTGCTTATGCCACGGCTAGTGACGAAGGAGGCCTTATGAAAGCAGCAAAACGCGTGATTCAGACCGCATTGACCGTTGTTATGGGCAGCATGCTCATGGTGTTCGCTGCATCGTCTTATGCGTCACAGTGCGCCGCAGTCGAACCATTTAAGGAATTAAAACCGGTCGGTAAAACGCGCTTGCAAGTGTGGTTTTGGGACGTTTATGACGCCGAGTTGCGCACCGAGACGGGTGCTTATGAAAATGCACAGCGTCGCGCATTGCAACTAAGCTATTTGCGCGACATTAAAGCGCAAGATTTGGTGGATACCACTGAGGAAGAGTGGCAGCGCCTTGAAATTCGTGTCACTGACGAGCATAAGCTGTGGCTGAAGCGGTTGGAAGATATGTGGCCCAATGTACGCGAAGGTGACTGCATCACGCTAGTGGAAACCGCCGCAGGACACGCTCAGTTTTTTGGCCCCGAGGGTGAACTTGGGGTGGTTGAATCGGCGCAATTTACCCAAGATTTCTTAGCGATCTGGTTAGATGAAAAATCGCGTTTCAAAAGTGAACGCGACGAATTAATAGGAGCACGAAAATGAACGTAACCGGTTTTCTCAAAACGTTAGTGCTGACCTTAACTGTAGTAGTTCTTGTTGGTTGCTCAACCCCAATTGAAGACTACCAAAACGAACAGCCGGTATTGAAGCTCGAAGAGTTTTTCAATGGCGAGCTCGTTGCCTATGGCATGGTGCAAGATTACAGCGGTAAAGTTATTCAACGTTTCAAGGCCGATTTACAAGGCACTTGGGACGGTAATAATGGCGTGCTGGATGAACAGTTTTATTATGCCGATGGCACCACCGATGAACGTATTTGGCGTATCACCAAAACCGGTGAAAATAGCTACGAAGGCCGCGCCGCTGACGTTGCTGATGTGGCCATGGGAACCACAGCGGGTAACGTCTTAAACTGGAGCTACACGCTGATTATTGAACGTGACGGTGAACCTTTTGAAGTCAAACTGGACGATTGGTTGTACTTGGTTGATGAAAACAACATGATTAACCGCACCAAAATGTACAAATTTGGTATTGAAGTAGGCGAAATTACACTCTACATCGGTAAAAAATAGTTTATCAATTATGCAACAGCAAGCCTATTATCAGGCTTGCTGCCACCGTATCGCTACGTTACGCGCATGACTCAAATGGCGACAAAAGCTAAGTGTTCCAACGTGCTTCACAATACCAGCACGATTTAACTTCACTTGCATTTGTGCCGATAAACCCACAAAAATAACCCCAACCTGCTGCCGGTGCATTTCTGCAACAAGTGATTGCAGCGCAACAATGGCGGTGCCGTCAATGCTCGGCACGTCATACATATCTAAAATAACTGTTTGTATATGACTGTCGACCCGCTGCAAAGCGGTAAGCGCTTTTTCTGCCGCGCCAAAAAATAGTGGACCGTTGACATCGTAAATTATCACGCTGTCTGGTAAGTCTTTGGTCGCAGGGTTAGCGTCGCGGCCCTGGGCTTGGCTTTGTGTTAAATGTGCCATACGACGGATAAACAATGCACCGGCTAAACCAATACCTACTGCAACAGCTAATACCATATCGAAGATCACGGTGAGACCGAAGCAGACCAGTAAAATGGTGACATCGTCTTTTGGTGCAGTGCGCACAGTGCGCAGGAAATGGCGTGATTCGCTCATATTCCAAGCAATAATAAACAATAAAGCCGCAAGCGCAGCCATCGGTACAAAGCCTAATATTCCCGCCAGCGCAATCACAGCTAATAACACCACGAGTGAATGAATAATAGCGGCAATAGGTGAACGTGCGCCACTGCGAATGTTGGTCGCTGTGCGAGCTAAGGCTGCTGTGGCAGTGATGCCACCAAATAGCGGCGCTACAATATTACCTAGACCTTGACCAATTAATTCGCCATTCGCATCATGTTTAGTTTTGGTAAGCCCATCTGCAACGACCGCGCAGAGTAATGACTCAATCGCACCTAAAATAGCAATTGCAAATGCTGGCCCTGATAGCTCACGAATCAGTGAGAAGTTTAACTGTAATGGTTGACCATTGGCGCCCGGCAAGTTCCAAGGCGCTAAAAATGTGGGCGGAATAGGGGGAATGCCGTAGCCGCTCTGTCCATCGGCTTGCCATGTAAAGCGTGATGCTATGGTTTCTATTGTTGAGAGGTTCCAGCCTGCAACGAAATAATGATTGAGAAGGTAGGCTAAGAAAGCGGCACTGACCAATCCAACAAGTGGTGCTGGTATAGGCGTGTTCAGTTTTGGCCAAATTAGCATTATTAGCAAAGTAAATAGACCAATTCCAAGCTCTATGGGATTGACCTGCGGTAGCGCTGAAAATATTTCACTAATATTAGCGGTAAAATGCTCGCCAAGTTTTAAATTGGTTAGCCCAAAAAAATCGGGAATTTGTAATGTGGCAATGACGACGGCGATACCTGCCGTAAAGCCAAGAATGACCGGGTAAGGAACAAATTGAATAAGTTTTCCCATTCGCGTTAAACCCATGACGATGAGGATAACGCCAGCCATCATGGTTGCAATAAGCAGACCGCCCAAACCATATTGTTGAACAATGGGGAATAAAATAACGACAAAGGCCGCTGTAGGGCCGGAAACATTAAAACGCGAGCCACCGGTTAGCGCAATAATGGCACCGGCGATAATAGCGGTATACAAGCCGTGTTGTGGTGGTACACCCGTGGCAATAGCTAATGCCATGGATAGTGGCAGCGCAACGGTACCTATAGTTAGACCCGCTAATATATCTTTGCGGAGGTCTGGTAGCGAATAACCAGTAGCCCATGCGGCCCTCAGGCCACTAAATAGTTGAATGCGACTTGGGCGTTGTTGTTGCTGAGACATGTACCACGACCTCTTCTGTTATCAAAAAGATCAAAGACGCTGACAGAGGCCCTTACTATACCGTTTTATTATATTAATAGTATTGTCATAGGCAAAAAAAGAGCCGCTTTCAAAAGCGGCTCTTTTCATGAATCAATATACTTTAACTCAATCGTAACCACGCGGTAGACGAGACAATGTGGTGTCTTGTTCTAAGCGCTGACGCCAAAGTTCTTTGGCGGTTAAACCACCACCAGACTTGGCAACTTTAGCTTTTGCCGCCGGCTTTTTGGCCGCAGCTGCTTTTTTCGCTGGCGCAGCTTTCTTAGCTGGGGCCGCTTTCTTGGCTGCTTTTGGGGCAGGCTCAGCTTTTTTAGCTGGCTTGGCTTTCTCAGCTGACTTGCCGCCGGCAAGTGCTTCAGCTTCTTCAGCTAGTTGCGCGAGGCGCACATTTTTTCCGCCATCAACACTGTACCAACCACCTTTTGCTTCAATAGTCGGCTTTTTACCGTGAGCTTGCTGGTACGCTGCAGTAAAATCAGCAAGCACTTGGTCTTTATCAAGTTTGCTCATGGATATAATCCTATCGGCCATGCGTTACAAAGAATGCGTTACAATAAACGCGCTTTAATTAAGGTGTTTCAAATTTATACCGTTTTTTATGAGCATTGTCTAATCACTGACACTTTTATGCGCAAATAAGTCATAAAATATGCTAAAACGGTGGCTGAAATAAGCATTTCATCGAATAAAAGAGGGCATTGTGCGACGTACAGAATTACAACAGTATCTCAATGAATTACTGCAGGTTGAGCGTATTCGTGATTATTGTCCGAATGGGCTGCAAATTGAGGGGCGCCAACAAATTAACACCATTGTTACGGGCGTTACCGCTAACCAAGCACTCATTGATAAAGCAATTGCTCTGAATGCCGACGCCATTTTGGTTCATCATGGTTATTTTTGGAAAAATGAGCCCGAAGTCATTACCGGTATGAAACAACGTCGCATTAAAGCGTTGTTGCAAGCTGATATGAATTTGTTTGCTTACCATTTGCCGCTTGATGTGCACCCCGAGTTTGGTAATAACGCGCAACTAGCTCAAGTATTCGGCTGGCCACAACCGCAAATACTTGCCAGCGCAGAACCCCAAGGGGTGGTGATGCAGTGTGAATTACCCGAACCGATAACTTCACAGCAGCTAGGCGAGCATATTTCTGCTTGTTTAGTGCGCCCCTTAACCGTTCGTATTGACGCGCCACAGCTTATTCAACGCATAGCTTGGTGTACTGGCGGCGGGCAGGGCTTTATTGATCAAGCCGCAGTTGCTGGCTGCGATGCATTTTTAAGTGGCGAGATTTCTGAGCAAACAACCCATAGCGCGGTAGAACAAGGTATGGCCTATTTTGCTGCCGGCCACCACGCTACCGAGCGTTACGGTATAAAAGCCTTAGGCGAGCATGTGGCTGAAAAATTCGGTGTAACTCACCATTTTATTGATATCGATAATCCGGCCTAAACCGGCCTGATAGGTTGCAGGAACCCATGTTGAAAAAACAAGCGCGTAAAGACACGAGCTTCGATGGCCGTACCCAAAAGTTTTCAAAGAATATTTATGCTACCACCAAAGGCAAATTGCGTTTGGCAGTGCTTGAACGTGATTTGCAGCCCTTATTTGCACAAGCAAAGCAGCGAAAGCTACGGGTGCTCGACGTTGGCGGCGGCTTGGGCCAATTGTCGATGCGTTTTGCTGAATTGGGTTGTGACGTCACACATACGGACATTTCTGATGAGATTGTTGAGGCGGCGAAACAGGAGCACCTAAAAGCGGGGCTTGCTGAGCATTACCGCTATTTAGTGGCGCCGCTGCAAGAGCTACCTGCAAGCCTGAAGCAAACCTATGACGTCGTGCTATGTCATGCGGTTTTAGAATGGCTTAGTGAGCCGCAGCTGGCGCTAAATACCTTGAAACAACTGATGAGCCCTGAGGGGCATTTATCGTTGATGTTTTATAATCGGGACGCGAAAATCTTAGCCAATGTTATTTTTGGCAATTTTGATTACGTGCAGGCTGATTTAACCGTGAAGAAAACCGTTCGAATGAGCCCCCAACAGCCGTTGTCGCCGCAGCAGGTTGCGCAGTGGATTAGCGCTACGAGTTTAACGGTGACGGAAAAAACCGGTGTTCGTTGTTTTCATGATTATCTTCGTAATCGCAGTGATCAGCAGCGCTTTGATGAGTTGTTAGCGCTTGAGTTGAAATATAACCGGCAAGCGCCTTTCGTGGATATAGGTCGCTATTTACATTGGCAGATCAAGCATGCCTAAGCCGCCTGTAGTTATTTACTACAATGCCTTGTGCCGCAGTGCCAAGCGTTATGCAGTAGCTTATGAGCGGTTTTTCAACGACCAACAACAGCCGGTGACAACCATTGCTAGTTCGGCTAGCCGGCATCGCGACATAAAACAGTTGCAACAGCACTGCAAACACGCCACCGAGTGTGTGGTGATAGGCGGCGACGGCAGTATTAACATTGCTGCTAATGTGTTGGCGCATACTGCAACCGCCCTTAGCGCCATTCCTATGGGTACCGGCAATGACTTTGCCTACAGTCAGGGGCTAACACACTGGCGCTGGCGCATGCGTGCTAACGTTATACAGCAGACACAAACCATCGGCCTAGTAAAACCAGCCAACCCGAAGTTTGCGAACCAGTACTTTGTGAATCACGTTGGTTGCGGGCTGAGTGTTGATCTTATGGCATTGCAGCCCCGTTGGCTGAAACAATCGGTTGGCAAGTTAAGCTATTCAATTGCGTTATTGCGCTATTTATTTGGCCGTGAGTCATTACGCTCGCGCATACGGCACGCGCCACATTGGGATGACGGCCAAATTGTCGCATTAGGGCGCTGTATTGGCGGTGGTATTACGGTGTACCCACAGGCCACACGGCAACACACGCAGTTAGCCTGGATTGGTATTCCGAAAATGCCACGCTGGCGTCAAATGAAAGCCTTATTCAAGGTGTGGCGCGGCCACATTGAAACCGTAGCGGCGTTAGAATATGCCGTAGGCGAGCAATTCACTTTGGGTGATGCTGAGCACCGTATTGAG
This sequence comes from Gammaproteobacteria bacterium, assembly GCA_018222985.1. Taxonomy (GTDB): domain Bacteria; phylum Pseudomonadota; class Gammaproteobacteria; order Enterobacterales; family Alteromonadaceae; genus Pseudidiomarina. The sequence continues at coordinate 339,502 of JAAEZG010000001.1, read as the reverse complement.
TTAGATGGCGATATTTATTTTCATGGGCCAGCAACAGTTAGCGCTGTTGCAAATGCCTTAGTTGTCACGCTGCCGCAACGTGCAGCGCAAAAAAATTAGAGGGCTAAGTATATGAGTGAAGCGTGTGCTTTTATTGGGTTGGGCGTTATGGGCTACCCCATGGCTGGGCATTTGCAGAACAATGGTTTTGCCACCACCGTGTACAACCGCACCACTGCAAAAGCAGAAAAGTGGGCGCAGCAATTTGCTGGGCAATACGCTGAAACACCGGCACAAGCGGCGGCACAGGCAGATTTTGTGATGCTGTGCGTGGGCAACGACGACGATGTTCGACAAGTGGTATTTGGTGAGCACGGCGTGCTTGCCACAATGCGCAAAGGCAGCGTGCTGATTGATCACACGACCGCTTCGGCCGAACTCGCCAAAGAACTTGCTCAAGCGGCGCATGAAAAGGGTATTGGCTTTTTAGATGCACCGGTTTCTGGTGGACAGCAGGGCGCTGAAAACGGTGTGCTAACAGCTATGATCGGTGGTGATCGCGAGGCGCTAGAACGCACCGATGCCGCGTTAGCTTGTTATGCCAAAACGCGCGAATATATGGGCCCGGCAGGGCATGGCCAGTTGGCTAAAATGGTGAACCAAATTTGCATAGCTGGGGTGGTTCAGGGCTTAGCTGAAGGCCTACAGCTTGCGCGCAAAGTAGGCTTAGACCCAGACACGTTAATTAATGCCATTAGCCAAGGTGCTGCGGGTTCATGGCAGATGAAAAATCGCTACAAAACCATGTGGGAACAGCATTACGAGCACGGTTTTGCGGTGGACTGGATGCGCAAAGATTTGAAAATTGCATTAACCGAAGCCGAGCGCCAAGGCCTGAGTATGCCGCTAACGGCTTTGGTTGATCAGTTTTATGCTGAAGTGCAAAAAATGGGAGGTTCGCGTTGGGATACCTCAAGTTTATTGGCGCGTTTAGAAAAGTAAATTAGCCTGCAGGCATAAAAAAACCGGCCTTAGCAGCCGGTTTTTTGTTTTCAGTAAACGTATTAACGAATACCCATGCGGCGCAGAGCACCCGTTGAGAAATCGCTACGCTCAGGCTCAATATCGAAGTCCATGTATTCACTTTCTTCGTTAGCTAAGCCAAGCAAAATGTAACGACCAGAGTTTAAGTCGTACAGTGCTTCAGCAGCCATCCACGGCGTATCGTGGTAGTAGAACTGGGTGTTGTAGGCTTCTGCTACGCGCCACAATTCGCCACGACCGTCGTAATGGTCAATCACCGACGCTGTCCACGTGTCTTCGTCAATAAACATATGACGGGTTGCGTAAATATGACGCTCGCCATCTTTCAATGTGCCTTTTACTTCCCACACACGGTGCTTCTCGTAACGCACGTAGTCTTGGTTCATGTGGCCTGGGCCAATGATGTCGTCATACGAAAGGTTGGTATCCATCAACTTGTAGTTGTTGTATGGAATGAGCATTTCTTTTTTGCCAACAAGTTCCCAGTTGTATTTGTCTGGGGCACCGTTGAACATGTCTAAGCCGTCAGAAGTACGCAAACCGTCAGATGCTGTACCTGGACCGTCATAAGCAACCGATGGTGCTTTACGAACACGACGCTGACCGGCGTTGTATAACCATGCACGACGCGCTTCTTTGACTTGGTCAATCGTTTCGTGAACCAATAATACGGTACCGGTCATACGCGCTGGTGCTAATACTTCTTGTAAGAAATAGAACAACACGTTGTCGTCAGCAGACTCACGGCCAGTTTTTAAGTACTCAGGGAATACCAGTGATTCGCGCAGTAATACCGGTACGAAGTCACCGTTTTCTAGCACTGGGAACTGGTTTACTAAGCGCTGTACAGCACCACCACGATAGCGAGTAATGTGGTTCCAGATAACTTCCAAGCCGTTTTGTGGTACTGGGAATGGAATGTGTTTATCAAAATTAGATAAGCCATTACCACCCGCAACCATTTCAGCGTTGACGGCGTTCTTTGCAATCACGTCATACACTTCTTGTGGGTAAGCAGCGGTACGATGCGTTGGATAAACGTGCATTTTGTAGTCTGGATACTTCTTAAACATAGCCATTTGGCCAGCAGAAAGAAGATCTTTATATTCTTCTAAGTTAGCAGCTGTAATAGTGTACAACGGCTTCTCATTGGCAAATGGGTCAGCAGGGCGCTCAGGAATTTCACCGTCAGCTTGCTTGCTGTAACCACCTGTCCAAGCAGGAATAGAGCCATCGGCGTTACCGGCAGTAACCGCGCCAATAGGCGTTAAATCATTTCCTAATCGCGCTGCTTCTTCAGGGCTAACTTTCGCCATGACACTTGCAGACACGACCGATAGCGCAAAAATACCGGCTTTCAGCATCATTTTATTCATTGTGCTTTTTCCTTGTTGTTCTTCATATGCATGCTTTACTTACATAAAGCTACATCAAAACGAAACAAATTTAAATCACCATCTGACACTAGCCTTACAACCGTGTTCGTTGTAAGGTATCAGCTGGTTTGACCTCTAGTTATTTTTCCATAGCATGTATCGCGAATTGGAAATTTGCAACTATTTACAAGATATAAGACTCAGAATTTTTACGAGGGTTCCATGATAAAAGCGACAGCTTGCGCTGGTGCACTTGTCGTAGCCGCCTTAAATGGCGCTCCGGCACTCGCGAATAGCGACACAATCACTGATTATGAAGTGATTTACGCACCGGCAATGAAAGCCGCAAAAGCACCACGCGCGGTGCTTACTGAAATTACTCAAACGTCTAGTTCAACCATAGCCGTTGGCGATTATGGTGTGGTGCTATACCGCGATAACAAGAGTAACGATTGGCAACAAGCTGATGTGCCAACCAGCGTGTTGTTTACGTCGGTTGATTTTATTGACGATCAACATGGCTGGGCCGCAGGTCACCATGGCGTGATCGCCGCCACAACAGATGGCGGTAAAACTTGGCAACTGCAATTAAATGGATTTCAGTTTATTGACTTGCAGATTGAACATTTTCAGCAACTTGTCGATGAACTTACCGCCAAACAAGAGCAGTTTGATGGCTCAGACCCAGATGCAGAAGATGAGATTCTGTTCGCTTTAGATAACGCTTCGTTCTTATTAGACACCGCAACATTTGCCAAAGAAGACGGCCCAACCAAGCCGTTTCTAGATATCCGTGCATTAAGTAATGACGTCATTTTAGCGGTGGGTGCCTATGGCACCTTAATTCGCTCGGTTGATGGCGGCAGCAGCTGGCAAATTTTAGATGAACGCGTCGAGAACCCAGATGGCTACCATTTAAACGCGTTGGCCAGTGATGGTGAATTTGTGTATATCGCGGGTGAATCAGGGCAGATTTTTCGCAGCGCCGATCAAGGCGACAGCTGGGAGCTGATGGACTCGCCTTATAATGGCTCATTTTTCGGCTTGCACGTGGATGCTAGCGAGCGTTTATGGGTGGTAGGGCTACGTGGAAATATTTTCGTCAGTTCGGACCAAGGCGACAGCTTTACCCAAATTAAATTAGACGACGCGGTGAATATCAACGCTATTGTTGATGCACCTAACGGCGGCGTCTACTTGGTTGGCAACGCCGGAGTTATCGGTTGGGTTGATGCCAATGGCAACATCGAGCAAATGACCCATAGCTCTGGCGCCGCGTTGACCGACTTAGTTGCTCATGGCGACGGCCGCTTAACGGTCGTTGGCCAACGCGGTGTACTTGAAATCGCCGATTTTGCCACCGAAGCAGCTACACAAGCTCAAGAATAAAGGAATTATAGCCGTATGACTGATAAGTCGATTGAGTCAAACAGCGTGTGGTTAGAGCGCGCGCTATTCAACTTCCGCCCGTTGTGGTTTGTTATATTCGCAGCTTTAACTGCGTTTTTGGCATGGCATGCAAGCCAGGTTCGCCCTGAAGCAAGCTTCACCAAAATGATTCCAACCCAGCATGAATTTATTCAAAACTACTTTAAGCACCAAGAAGACTTGGCCAGTTTAGGTAACGTGGTTCGTATTGCGGTGGAAACCACAGAAGGCGATATTTTCACCCCCGAGTTTCAAAAAACGCTGCAAGAAATAACCGACGAAGTGTTTTTTATTCCGGGCGTGAATCGTAGCGGCTTAAAAAGTATTTGGACACCGAACGTACGTTGGAGCGAAGTCACCGAAGAAGGCTTTGTCGGCGGGCCGGTTATACCGGACAACTGGGATGCTTCAGAGCGTGCGCTTGATCAACTACGTACTAACGTATTGCGTTCAGGCGAAGTGGGTAACTTGGTGGCGAACAACTTCAAGTCCGCACTTATTTTAGTGCCACTGAATGAAGTGAACCCAGATACTGGCGAAGCCCTTGATTACCAACAACTTTCACAGAAGCTTGAAGAGCAAATTCGCGACAAGTATCAATCTGATTCGGTTAAAGTTCATATTACTGGTTTCGCCAAAGTTATTGGCGATCTTATAGAAGGTGCTTACCAAGTCGGTTTGTTTTTTGTCATAGCCATTGTTATTACCTTGCTCATGCTGTTTTGGTACAGCCGCTGCTGGCGTAGTGCATTTGCGGTCTTGTCGTGCTCGATTATCGCCGTGGTTTGGCAGCTGGGTATTATTGAGCTGATTGGTTCGGGCATTAACCCGTATTCCATGTTGGTGCCGTTTTTGGTGTTCGCCATTGGTGTCAGCCACGGCGTACAGATCATTAACGCGATTAGTAACAACCGCGTTGATGGCCATGACAAATTTGCTGCCAGCCGTTTAGCTTTTCGTTCGCTTTACATTGCCGGCTTAACCGCGTTGGTTTCTGACGCAATTGGCTTTACTACCTTGATGGTTATCGACATTGAAGTCATTCAAGAGCTCGCCATTGCCGCCAGTATTGGTGTTGCCGTTGTGGTATTAACCAACTTGGGCCTATTGCCTATTTTAATGTCTTACACTGGCGTGTCAGCGAAAGGCGTTGCCTACACGGGCGAAGCTCGCGGCGAGCAGCACCCTGTATTGGCTTTCTTTGGGCGTTTTTCGCAGCCTAAATGGGCCTACAGCGCCATTGTTGTGGCCTTAATCGGTTTAACTTGGGGCTTGGTGTATAGCCAGCAAATGAAAATTGGTGACCTTGATGCCGGTGCGCCCGAGTTACGTCCTGATAGCCGTTACAACCTTGATAACAAATTCATTGTTGATAACTACAGTTCAAGTACGGATATTTTCGTCGTTATGGCGGAAACAGCACCGAGCCAGTGTATTGCGTATGACAACCTCGAGGTCATGGACCGTTTCAGTTGGCATATGGAAAATACCCCAGGCGTACAAGACGTGAAGTCTGTGGTGTATGTCGCCAAAATGGGCTCTTACGGCTTGAACGAAGGTAACTTGAAATGGTTTAGCTTAAACCGTAATCAATACGTGTTAAATGCTAATACCAATCGTACGCCGCCAGGGCTGATTAACCCCGACTGTTCAATGGCGCCGATTATTATTTACCTGAATGACCATAAAGCTGAAACGCTGCAAACTGTGGTTGCTTCAGTAAACGCGTTTAATCAGCAATACCAACAAGAGGGCCTAGAACTGCTTATGGCAGCGGGTAACTCGGGTATTGAAGCGGCGACCAACTCGGTTATTGAAGGCGCACAAACCAAAATGCTGTTGTGGGTTTACGGCGTTGTTATTGTGCTGTGTTTAATTACCTTCCGCAGCATTCGTACCGTAACCTGTATTATTTTGCCGCTCATGCTTACCACGGTGATGAGCCAAGGCTTAATGGCCGTGTTGGGTATTGGTGTGAAAGTTGCAACCTTGCCAGTTATCGCACTTGGTGTGGGTATTGGCGTGGACTATGGTATTTATATTTACACCAAAATTCGCGAAGGCTTAGCCCAAGGAATGCACTTAAACGATAGCTACAAATATGCTTTAGAAAACACCGGTAAAGCGGTTGGTTTCACGGGCTTAACCTTGGCTATTGGTGTGGCAACCTGGATTTTCTCGCCAATTAAATTCCAAGCGGATATGGGTATTCTGCTAACCTTTATGTTCTTGTGGAACATGCTAGGCGCCTTGATACTTATTCCGGCCTTTGCGCGCTTCTTCGCGCGCTTTGGCAAGCAAATTCATTAATTAGTGGTGTTGGGCGTCGGCTAAAATAAAGTCGGCGCCCACATCGGCTATCACCATGGTTGGTGCGTTGGTATTGCCGCTAAGAACCGTCGGCATAATAGATGCATCAATAACACGCAAACTTTCCACACCCTTGACACGTAGCTGAGGATCAACCACAGCACTGGCGTCATTTCCCATTCGGCAGGTACTGGTAGGGTGATAAATTAAGCCTAAATTCTGCTCAATTTTTTGCATGAGCTCGTCATCATTTGCCGTTGGCCCTGGCCAAATTTCGCCACCGTTGTGTTCGGCTAACGGTGCCAGCGCCATAATGTTCCGTACCTGTTTAACACCGTTTAAAAGTGCCGTTCGGTCGGCTTCATTGTCTAGAAAGTTGTACGTAAAGCACGGCTTATCTGCCGCATCAGTACTATTGAGCTTAAGTTCACCACGCGCTTGCGGGCGCAGCACACAAACATGGCAGGCGTAGCCGTTGGTCAGTGCTGGCCAAATATCCCAGCCGCTGTCATTAAATCGTGTGGACACAAAATGCAGTTGTAAATCGGGTTCTTTCACTTGCTCAGAACTGCGAATAAAACCGCCAGTTTCGGCCGGGGGAACCGCCAGGGCGCCGCGCTTTTTAAAGGCATACTGCCACAGAGCAGCTGTCATTTTCGCTAAACCAATAGGCGCCAAACTAATGCCGTCTTTTTTGCGGTTTTTATAATGAACCATCACGTCGACATGCTCTTGCAAGTTCTGCCCAACCTGTGGGCTATCGGCTACAAGAGGAATACCAAACTCCGCTAAATGGCTTGCTGGACCAACACCCGATAGCATTAACAGCTGAGGTGAGTTGATGGCGCCACCACTAACAATGACCTCACGGCGCGCGGTGGCAATATAGCTACGGTTTTTATGCCGAAATTGAACCCCGCATGCTTTCGGGCGGTGGCCATGGTGTTCAAACACAACTCGCTCAACGAGGCTATTGGTCAACACGGTTAAGTTTTTACGTGCTAATGCAGGTTGTAAGAAAGCCTTTCGTACACTCCAACGTTGGTTGTTGTGAATGGTAAATTGAAAAGGGCCCACGCCCTCTAAGGTTTCACCATTAAAGTCGGCATTATAGGGAATGCCTGCAGCCACTGCGGCATCGACAAACAACCGCGCGGCGGCAAAGTGGGTGGGTACGTCACTGACATGCAGAGGGCCTTCGGCACCATGAAAGTTATTTGCTCCGCGCTGATTGTTCTCTAGTTTTTTAAAACGCGGCAGAATATTTTGCCATGCCCAGTCAGCTGAACTGACAGCCGCCCAATGGTCATAGTCACTGGGTAGGCCACGGGTGTAGATCATGGCATTGATCATGCTGCTACCGCCAAGGCCTTTCCCGCGTGGGGTATAAAAGCCTTTACCTGAGCGCAGTGGTGCCGGATCACTACTACGAAATAGCCAATTAAACTTGCGGCTGTGCATAAAGCGAATGACGCCACCTGGCATGTCGCTAAAAAAAGATTGGCCGTTACCGCCAGCTTCAATGAGCGCAACCCGATAATTGCCGCACTCACTAAGCCGGTTAGCGAGTACACAGCCGGCGCTTCCGCCGCCGACAATAACAAAGTCAAAATGTAAGTTAGAGGCTTTGAACATAGCGGTATAGGTCATTCAGCAAGCGCATGGCTTTGGTGTTTTCAGCGTGTAACATGCTGGCGTTTTCGAGTTCAATCATAAACTGCTCAGCACTAAGCGCTTTAGCCGGCGGTGACATTAATCGTTGTTGGCAGAAGCTACGCCAGCGCTGAAGCTCACTGTCATTCAAGGTGGCAGGGTAATTGCGTGCGCGGTAGCGAAATAGCATTTCTGGCACACGGCTATCGGCAAAATTAAGCGCTAAGCCGGCGAGTTGATCAGGCTCGGTGGCACGAATGATCGCCATATTGGATCGGTCTTGATCACTGAAAAAGTCACCGCTGTAAAGCATTAAATCGGGGTCGTGGTGAGCCTCAAACTCACGTGCATGGGTTGCCGCATTGATAATACGTTCACGCAAGGTCGGGTCAGCGATAAGTTGCTGGCGATGGCGTTCGCACTGTTCAAAGTCAATGCCCCAACGCTGTTGTGCCGCTTCGTCAATGACTTTAATGGGGGCGACAAACGGGCATTTGTTTACCGCAAATTGGCCGCCTCCGAAAGGTTCTATGCCTTGGTCGGCAAGTTCGCTGCGGCGGGTAAAACGTCGCTCGATTAACTGTGCTTCGTCTAGCGAAGCGATAGCACTTGGGTTACAACGTAAATCCCAATACACCACGCTGTTAGGCTGTTCAGGGTGATAGGCCAGCGGCATAATCACGCTGAGGTAGCCATTTTGCGCGCCATAAAACGGGCTGATATGCGCAAGTGGGGTAAACTGAGTTAACTGAATTTGTTGGCTAACCGCTTGCTTACGACGTAGCCCAAACGCGTAATCGAATAAGCGTGGCTGTGCTTCCTTAACTTTCTTTGCAACCGCCATGGTGGCGTAAACGTCAGACATCGCGTCGTGCGCCTGGCCGTGGTCGATGCCATTTGCGCGGGTTAAATCTTCAAGCTTCATGCTTACCCGACCATCGTCGTGATAGGGCCATTCGATACCCTCGGGCCGCAATGCATAACAGGCGCGCATCAAATCAATTAAGTCCCAGCGGCTATTATTGTTCTGCCAGGTGTGCGCGTATGGGTCTATAAAATTGCGATAAAATAAGTTGCGCGTAACTTCATCGTCAAAGGCGATATTGTTGTAGCCCACAATGACCGTTTCGGGCGTGCTCATTTGCGCCGCAATTTTTTCGGCGAATGCAGCCTCGCACATACCTTGTGCTAATGCATGTTGCGGCGTAATACCGGTAATAAGTACCGCTTGCGGATGCGGCAAAAAGTCAGGCGTGGGCTGGCTATAAATGGTTAGCGGGCGCCCAACCGGTTCAAAATCAAAGGTGGTTCTAAGCCCTGCAAATTGCGCTGGGCGATCGGTTTGCGGATTTGCACCCCAGGTTTCGTAGTCGTGCCAGTAAAACGTTGGCTGAGTCATGAATTGTCCGTGATTTCTTGGTGTTAAGTTATCGCTTCAATTTAACTGAATCTGGCGGTTAGAGCAAAGGCGTTATTCGTGCGCTTCGCTGTTCGTCCGCTTCGCTATTCGCTGTTACGATGAACGTTATGTGTGCGTCGACCGCTGCGCTTGTCGTTATTCAAAAAACAATACACACTAAAACAAGGTGAAGGCGTTATTCGTTAGTCGTTATTCGATCGCTTCGCTTGTCGTTAATAACTAACGACTAACGAATAACGAACCACGAACAGCGCAGCGCACGAATAACGAACAGCGAAGCGCACGAACCACGAGGAATTTCCCATGAAACGACTACTACTAACAGCCGCATTGGCACTAGCAACAGGGCAAGCCGGTGCCGCAGACAACTTTGCCATCGCCATTCACGGCGGGGCCGGCACTATTACCCGCGACAGCATGACCCCAGAGCGTGAAGCACAATATGAAGCCAAGCTGCAAGAAGCGGTCAACGCTGGCTATGCTGTGCTGGAAAAAGGTGGCGACAGCATGGACGCCATAGTTGTAGCTATACAAATTTTGGAAGACTCACCGCTGTTTAATGCCGGACGCGGCGCCGTGTATACTTGGGATGGGCACCATGAATTGGATGCGTCCATTATGAATGGCGCGACGCGTGAAGCCGGTGCTGTGGCCAGTGTTAAAACCGTTAAAAGCCCAATTGCGTTGGCGCGAGAGGTAATGGAGGAGTCGGTGCATGTTATGCTCAGTGGCGAAGGTGCCGAAGCCTTTGGTAAGCAGCAAGGGCTTGAGTTGGTTGATAACAGTTACTTTAATACTGACGAGCGCTTCAAAGCCTTGCAGCGCATGAAAAAACAAGTGGGCAACCCGCAAGATAAAACCGCGTGGGCACACATGGATGATAACTTTAAGTACGGTACCGTTGGTGCTGTTGCGCTTGATAAACACGGTAACTTGGCCGCGGGCACATCTACTGGTGGCATGACGGGTAAGCGTTGGGGCCGAATTGGTGATGCGCCGATTATTGGTGCCGGTACTTGGGCTGACAACGATAGTTGTGCCGTGTCTGCCACTGGGCATGGCGAGTATTTTATTCGCTACCACGTGGCTGCGGATGTTTGTTCACGCATGAAATATCAGCAATTAGACGTGGTGGCAGCGGGTGACACGGTTATTCACGACGTGTTGTTACCTGCTGGCGGCACGGGTGGTGTGATTATTGTCGATAAAGATGGCAATGTTCACATGCCTTTTAACACTGAAGGTATGTACCGAGCAAAACGTCAAGCTGGCGGCCAAGCGGAAGTTGCGATTTATAAAGATTGACTATAATTGCTGTATGGATTCAAAACTTGTGAGGTGTCTATGCAGTCGTTAAAAGTTGTTGATTATATGAATCGTCACCCTGTGAGTTTCAAGCCAGAAATGACCATTGAAGCTGCGGTTGATTTGCTACTACAAACGGGGCAACGCGGCGGGCCTGTGGTTGATGCTGAGCGCAAATTAGTTGGCTTTTTATCGGAGCAAGACTGTTTAGCCGCGATGTTGCGTGATACTTACCATAATGAGCAGGGCGCAAGTGTTGCTGACTGTATGTACCGTGGAGAGGTGGTTACCGTGGATGCCGAGTCGAATATTACCGATTTAGCGCAGCACATGACCAATAATCGGCCCAAAATATACCCAGTTATCGACACCGAGCGACAAGTTGTCGGAGTGATTACGCGCACCGACGTATTACGCGCTATAGATGCGCACTTGGGTGATAACTATTGTCATAACTAAAGTCATAACTAGAGTGAAAGGCCGTTAACAAGCTAAGCTGACGCTGTTAAACTAGCGTCAGCTTTTTTATTGCCATTAGGATTGTCGTGCACGCCATTCAATTTCCAGCCGAATTGCCGGTTGTACAAGAAAAACAGACCATTCAAAATGCCATTAACAAGCACCAGGTGGTGATTGTTGCGGGTGAAACGGGCTCAGGTAAAACCACCCAGTTACCCAAAATGCTGCTTGAGCTGGGTTATGGCGACCCAGAGCAAGGGCGCATGATTGGTCACACCCAGCCGCGTCGGTTAGCAGCACGGAGTGTGGCTGCTCGTATTGCACAAGAACTACAAACAGAACTTGGCAGCGTGGTGGGTTACAAAGTACGTTTTCAAGATGAAACGGCGCCTGGTACTCGAATCAAGTTAGTTACTGACGGCATGTTATTGGCTGAGCTACAAAACGACCGCTTGCTCAGCCGCTACGACGCATTAATTATCGATGAAGCACACGAGCGTAGTCTGAATATTGATTTTTTACTCGGCGTGCTGGCGAGCATTTTGCCAAAACGGCCAGAGTTGAAGTTAATTATTACCTCGGCCACCATTGAAACAGAGCGTTTTTCTAAGCATTTCAGCAATGCCCCAATTATTACCGTAAGTGGGCGTACCTACCCCGTTGAAATACGTTATCGCGCACTGCAAGACGCAGACACCGATAATGATGACTTAGACGTCGTACAAGGCGTGTGTGATGCATTAACTGAACTGCAACGCGAAGCGCCGGGCGATGTATTGATATTTGCTAGTGGCGAGCGAGAAATTCGTGACTTTGCTGAAGCCATTAGCGACCTAAAGCTAACCAATACAGAAATTTTGCCGTTATTTGCGCGGCTATCTGCGGCCGAACAAAACCGTATTTTTCAAAGCCACAGTTCGCGGCGCGTGGTTATTGCCACCAACGTAGCGGAAACCTCGTTAACCGTACCCGGAATTCGCTATGTGATTGACCCAGGTACTGCCCGTATAAGCCGATATAGCTATCGCACCAAAGTTCAGCGCCTGCCTATTGAGAAAATATCACAAGCCAGCGCTAACCAGCGTGCTGGGCGTTGTGGTCGTGTTGCGCCAGGTATTTGTATTCGTTTGTATAGCGAAGAGGATTATTTAGCGCGCCCCGAATATACCGATCCGGAAATTTTACGAACCAATTTGGCGGCGGTTATTCTGCAAATGACCTCGGCGAAATTGGGCGATATTCGCAAATTTCCGTTTATTGAGCGCCCTGATGAGCGCTACATTAATGATGGCTTAAATCTGCTTCAAGAGCTCCATGCGTTAGCACCGCAGCGCAAAGGGCAGGCTAAGAAGCGACGTGGCTACAATGGGCCACGCTTAACGACGCTAGGGCGACAGCTTGCCCAGTTACCGCTTGACCCGCGTTTGGCACGTATGGTGTTGGCGGCGAACCAATTTGGTTGTATGCAAGAAGTGATGGTGATTGTGGCCGCACTGAGTATTCAAGACCCACGCGAGCGACCACAGCAAGGGGCGCAAAAAGCCGATGAGCTGCATCAGCGGTTTCATGATAAAGATTCTGACTTTGCAGGCTACCTAAAGTTGTGGGCGTATTTAAACGAGCTGCAACATGAATTATCGAAAACGCAATTCAGAAAACGCTTAAAACAAGAGTTTTTGCATTTTCTGCGAGTGCGGGAATGGCAAGACGTATACACCCAAGTACGGCAAACAGTACGGAGCTTAGGCTTTCGCATTAACCAAGAGCCAGCTAGCTATGAGGCGGTACACCGGGCACTGCTAACCGGTATGTTGTCACAACTAGGGCAAAAGCAAGAAGGCCATGAGTATTTGGGTGCTCGCAACCGTAAGTTCTATATTTTTCCCGGCTCTGGCTTATTTAAAAAGTCACCAAAGTGGGTCATGGCGGCTGAAATGGTGGAAACCTCTCGGTTGTTTGCGCGTACTAATGCGCGCATTGAGCCGGAATGGATAGAACCAGCCGCTGAGCATTTAGTGAAACGCAATTATTACGAGCCGCACTTTTCGAAAAAACAAGGCTCGGTTGTGGCCGACGAGCAGGTCACTTTGTTTGGCCTGATTATTGTACCACGGCGTAAAGTACAGTTTGGCCCGGTTGACCCTGTTGCTGCGCGTGAAATTTTTATACGCGAAGCACTCGTCCAGGGCCAGCTGAAACGTCCGTTACCTTTTGTCGCACATAATTTGGCGCTGATTGAGCAGGTACGTGAGCTGGAAGAAAAGTCACGGCGTCGTGACATTTTGATAGACGACGAGGCCTTGTATGCGGCTTACGATCGCGATATCCCGACAGGCATATACAACGAACAACTACTAGCCGGCTGGTGGCATAAGGCGGTAAAACAGCAGCCTAAGCTGTTGCGCTTTGAGCGCAATGATTTAATGGCGCAAGACGCAAGCCATGTGACCGCGTTGGATTACCCAAACACATGGCAGCAGGGCAATATACGATTGCAGCTTAGCTATGTATTTGAGCCGGCGGCAGAAGACGACGGTGTGACGGTTGAAATACCTTTGGCTTTGTTGAATCAAGTGACAGCCGATGGTTTTGATTGGCTTATTCCTGCTCTGCGCCACGACTTAGTGGTGGCGTGGATTAAATCATTGCCGAAAACCTTACGCCGTAACTTTGTCCCCGCACCGAATTACGCTGAGGCGTTTTTGGCAGACTGTAGTGCTGAATTGATTGCTTCAACACCGCTGCTTGAAGCATTGGCGAATAAATTGCGACGTATGACTGGTGTGACAATTCCCGCTGATGCCTGGGACAGTGCCCAAGTTCCACGCCATTTACAGATGAATTTTGCTGCTGTGAATGAGCAGGGTGTGCGGGTGCGCAGTAGTCGTGACCTTGAGTTTTTGCAGCAAAGCATGCAAGGGCAAGTTAAACAGGCTTTAAGCCAAGCAGTAAAGCAAGCAGACGAACCGCCGCAAGCAGCAACCGAGTGGGTGTTTGGCGAGTTGCCGCAAACCTTAGAACAGCAACAACACGGTTATGCAATTAAGGCGTATCCAGCCTTGGTGCCTGAGGGCGAAGGCGTTCGCAAGGAACTGTTTGATACCGCAATTCAAGCTGAGCAGGCACACCGCCAGGGGCTGCGTCATTTATTGCTGGCGCAATTGCCATCGCCGGTTCGTTATTTGCAGCAATCGCTGTCAAATAAAGCCAAATTAGCCATGTATTACAATCCGTGGGGCAAAGTTGACGACTTGATTCACGACTGCATTATGGCAGCTTTGGATGAGTTTATAGCGGCCAACCCAGCGCGAACGAGCGAAGCCTTCAAACAGCTTTTTGAGCATGCGCGCGCTGAGTTAAACGAACGAGTTAGTGCTATCGCGCAACAGGTGGAACCTTGTTTAGTGCAAAGCCAAGCCATTCGCAAGCGCTTAAAAGGCAAAGTAAGTTTGGACCAAATTCAGGCGCATGGTGACATTAAAGATCAGTTAGATCATTTGGTGTATCAGGGCTTTGTGAGCGATATTGGGGCTGAGCGATTGCGAGACATTCCGCGTTATTTGCAAGCCATTGAGCGGCGTTTAGAAAAGCTACCGGTTGATCCGAACAAAGATCGGTTACACACCTTGGTATTGACTGATTTACAGAGCGATTACCAGAAACTGTTAGCTAAAATACCAAAAGGGCAGCCTATTTCTGCAGAGATTAGCGAGATTCGATGGATGCTTGAAGAACTCCGTGTGAGCTTTTTTGCACAAACCTTAGGCACCCGCTACCCCATTTCTGAGAAGCGGGTGCGACAAGCGTTAACTAGCGTATAAGTTTAAGTTTTCGCGCGCATAGGCTTCAAATTCAGTACAGCCGCCAATGTGGGTTTCGTCAACGAAAATCTGCGGTACGGTTAGTACTGGTGCGCCAACGGTTTTCTCGAGGTCAGCCTTGGTAATGCCTTCTTCGTGCATGTCGACATAGCGGAACTCAAAATCGTCACGATCTTCTGCTAGTTTTTCAGCAATTTGTTTTGCGCGAACGCAATATGGGCAGCCTGGGCGACCGAAAATAACAGTAAACATGAATTACTCCTGTTTTTGAAAACGCTTAATTTGAAAAACATAATTGCTGCGTATTTTCCTATAAACAGACGCGAGTTTCCAATGGGTTTGTTTGATATGGCTTATCGATTTGGTCGATTATTGATTAATTTCAATGTCTGAAGCGGGCACACAGCAACAGGCTAAGCAGTCACCGGGACGAATAAAAGCAAGTGGATCATTTATGTAGGTAACATCGCCAGCGGTAAGTTGCACCCGACAGGCACCGCAAAAACCATTGCGACAATGGTAGTGCGGCTCAAGGCCGGCTTGCTCAAGCGTTTCAAGCAAAGTGTTACCTTGTGAAGCGTCAACGGTCAGCTCGTGCTGACCGTTGACTTTAACTTTAAAGACCTGGCTCATTGTCGCTCATAGGGCAAGTTATAGCTCGAAGTCTCCCAAATCGGAGGCGCTTACTTCGCTATCGATTTGACCAACAAGGTATGAGGTGATTTCTGCCTCTTGTGGCGCTACCTGCACGTTATCAGACACCAAATACTTGTTCATCCAGGGTAATGGGTTGCTACGTTGCTTAAATGGCGCGTCAAAGCCAATGGCTTCCATGCGCATGTTGGCAATGTACTCAACGTATTGGCAGAGCATTTCTTCGTTCAGGCCAATCATTGAACCATTACGGAACAAGTAGTGCGCCCATTGTTTTTCTTGCTCAACTGCATTCATGAAAATTTGCAGTGCTTCTTCGCGCAATTCTTCGGCAATTTCTTTCATTTCTGGGTCGTCTTGACCGTATTGCCATAAGTTGATGATTTGCTGGGTAGACACCAAGTGCAGGTTTTCGTCACGAGCAATAAGACGAATGATTTTTGAATTGCCTTCCATTAAGTCGCGCTCAGCAAAGGCGAATGTACATGCAAAGCTTACATAAAAACGAACCGCTTCCAGGGCGTTAACTGAGTTAATGCACAAGAACAATTTCTTTTTCAGTTCGCGCATGTTTACGGTGTGCTTTTCGCCATCGACTTCCCATTCGCCTTCACCGTGGGTTTGCCACAGCTGGGTGTAGAAAATGAGGTCGTCGTAATATTTCGAAATGTCATTGGCGCGCTTTTGAATTTCTTCGTTAATCACGATGTCTTCAAATACTTCGCTCGGGTCGGTAAATAGGTTACGCAAAATGTGCGTGTACGAGCGCGAGTGAATGGTTTCAAAAAACGACCAAGTTTCTATCCAGGTTTCTAGCTCTGGAATAGACACAATAGGTAACAGCGCGATATTTGGGCTACGGCCTTGTACCGAGTCAAGCAGCGTTTGGTATTTCAAGTTTGAAATAAAAATGTGCTTTTCACTTTCGGTTAATGCCTGGAAATCAACCCGATCACGGCTAACGTCAACTTCTTCTGGACGCCAAAAGAAGCTGATTTGTTTTTCAATGAGCTTTTCAAAAACACTGTGTTTTTGTTGATCATACCGCGCTACGTTGACCGAGTTACCAAAAAACATCGGCTCTTTTAACGGGTTGATCTGATTTTTATTAAAGGTTGAATAACTCATAATTCAGCGCACCATTTATTGAATGGACTGCCCGAACTCGGTTGTTGAGTTCGGGCGTTTAATTCGACTTTCCGCTCGCACGGCCACACTAGATTTTACAAGCACCGCCGGCGCAATCATCATCTTCTTCAACGACTGCAACAGTCGCTTGTTGGTTTTCTTGTTCGCGAGTTTTGGCTTCAACTTTGTCACGTAAATCAACTTGGTTGTCAGAAGCTCCGTCGCGCGTGTTGTGATAGTAAAGGGTTTTAACGCCAAGTTTGTAGGCATATAGCAAGTCTTGCAGCAACTGCTTCATGGGTACTTTGCCTGCTTCAAACTTGTTCGGGTCATAGTTGGTATTAGCGGAAATAGTTTGATCAACAAACTTTTGCATAATACCAACCAGTTCTAAGTAACCCTTGTTACTTGGAATTTGCCACAACAGTTCATAGGCATTTTTAAGCGTTTCGTACTCTGGCACAACTTGCTTGGTAATACCGTCTTTTGACGCTTTCACACTGATATGACCGCGTGGTGGCTCAATACCATTGGTTGCGTTAGAAATCTGCGACGAGGTTTCTGACGGCATTAATGCCGACAAGGTTGAGTTACGCATGCCATGTTTTTTAATGTCTTCCCGTAATTTGTCCCAATCAAGCTGCAGCGGCTCGCTACAAATGGTGTCGAGATCTTTCTTATAGGTATCAATTGGCATGATGCCTTTTGAATACGTGGTTTCATTAAATTTAGGGCAGGCGCCTTTTTCTTTGGCTAAGTTCATTGAAGCTTTCATTAGGTAATACTGAATTGCTTCAAAGGTACGATGCGTCAGACCGTTGGCAGAGCCATCTGAGTAGCGCACACCGTTTTTCGCCAAATAATAAGCGTAGTTAATAACACCAATGCCTAAGGTACGGCGCCCCATGGTGGCGTTACGCGCTGCCGGCACTGGGTATTCTTGGTAATCGAGTAGGCTATCAAGCGCGCGCACGGCTAATTCGGCCATCTCGTCAAGGTCATCCAGTGAGTTAATCGCGCCTAAGTTAAAGGCGGACAGCGTGCAAAGGGCAATTTCACCTTCTTCGTCATTTACATGTGCCAACGGCTTGGTTGGCAGGGCGATTTCCAGGCACAAGTTGCTCTGGCGAATCGGCGCCACTTTCGGGTCAAACGGGCTATGGGTATTGCAGTGGTCAACGTTTTGCAAGTAAATGCGGCCTGTGCTGGCACGTTCTTGCATAAACAAGCTAAACAATTCGATAGCCTTGATGCGCTTTTTGCGAATGTTGTCATCAGCTTCGTATTGTTTGTATAAACGCTCAAACTCGTCTTGGTCGGCGAAAAATGCGTCGTACAGGCCCGGTACGTCTGACGGGCTAAACAAAGTAATGTAATCGTCTTTGATCAAACGTTGGTACATGACGCGGTTAAATTGCACGCCATAGTCAAGGTGACGAACACGGTTTTCTTCAACGCCGCGGTTGTTCTTTAATACCAATAAGCTTTCTACTTCAAGGTGCCACAGCGGATAGAATAGGGTGGCTGCACCACCACGAACACCGCCTTGTGAGCAGCTCTTCACCGCTGTTTGGAAGTATTTGTAAAACGGAATACAACCGGTGTGGAAGGCTTCGCCGCCGCGAATTGGGCTACCCAGTGCACGAATACGCCCCGCGTTAATACCAATGCCCGCGCGCTGTGATACATATTTCACAATGGCGCTTGCGGTGGCGTTAATTGAGTCAAGGCTGTCGCCGGCTTCAATGAGTACACATGAGCTGAACTGACGCGTTGGGGTACGTACACCGGACATAATTGGTGTCGGTAATGAAATTTTGAACTCTGAGGTCGCGTCGTAAAAACGCTTGATGTAGTCCATGCGCGTGTCTTTCGGGTAGTTTGCGAACAAACATGCGGCAACAAGAACGTATAAAAATTGCGCGCTCTCGTAAATCTCACCGGTGACACGGTTTTGTACGAGGTATTTACCTTCAAGTTGTTTTACTGCCGCGTATGAGAAGTTTAAGTCGCGAGAATGATCAATAAAATCATTCATTTGCTCAAACTCTTCTTGGCTATAATCTTCTAACAAATGCTTGTCATAACGGCCCGCAGCGACCATTTTGGTTACTTGGTCATACAAGTGCGGCGGCTCGAACTGGTTGTAGGCCAGTTTACGTAAATGGAAGATCGCCAAACGAGCGGCCATGTACTGATAGTCAGGCACTTCTTCTGAAATGAGATCAGCGGCTGCTTTGATAATGGTTTCATGAATATCTTCAGTTTTGATGCCGTCATAAAACTGAATGTGAGATTTGATTTCAACTTGTGAGACTGAAACGTCGTTGAGGCCTTCGGCGGCCCAGCTGATAACGCGGTGGATTTTATCCAAATTCAGAGGTTCACGTTCGCCGCTACGTTTAGTTACGAAGAGCTGTTGATTCATGAGGCGCATCCATATTCGTTGTTGTTATGTAATATTTGTGTAGCCACAAGATATGGTGCAGCAGGGGGCTGCTCGTGCGTTTTTTACACAATATCTTGGGTTGATCGAATGACCTGTATCCTAGCACTTATCGCACACTGATCAAGACAATTTAGCGCTCGAAATTGGAGAGAAAACGCGAATGCAAGTGGGGGCTTTCGCTAAAACGCTTGCCATTAAAGCAGCTTAGGAAAATCAATAGCAGAAAAAAATTTTCTTATTATTTTTTTGTCTTTGAACCGACATGTTCAGATAACTAATTTATAAGCGTTGATTAACAAGGGTTTCACAAGATGTTCAGCAAATTACTACATTGGCCACAACATCTTGTGTTTAAGAATTAGTCAGACCACAACTCGAGCAATTCCTCAGGACGGTCAATCATGGCATTTGCACCCCAGATTTCGGGTTGATCGGTGGCACTTATATAGCCATACCGTGCGAGCACCGTGAACATATTGGCGCGTCGTCCAGCTTCAATGTCGCGTTCAGCATCGCCAATGTACCAACAATTCGAAGCGTCCACTTGCAATAGGTCGGCGGCGTGCAACAAGGGCTCGGGGTTTGGCTTAGCAACCGCTAAGGTATCGCCACTAATCACCACCTGGATGTGATCAAACTCTTGATAAAAAGGTACCAATTGCGCCGTTAATGCGTGCGGCTTATTGGTCACAATGGCCACTGGTATGGCGCGCCGTTGCAACTGCTGGAGTAACTCACCAACCCCATGAAAGGGTTTGGTATGGGTCGCAATATTGGCCGCATAAGCAGCAAGGAAAGCGCTACGCAGCTCATCGCGGCGCAGCTCAAATTCGTCGCCATAGGCATAACGCAAAAGGCCAGCAGAACCGTGTGAAGCCAACGGCGTATATTCCTCGGCACTAACCAGTGGGCGTTGTTCGGCGGCTAACACCTGGTTTAATGCCGCACCTAAGTCGGGTGCGGTATCTAGTAGTGTGCCGTCTAGGTCAAACAGCACGGCTTGTGGTAAGGAATACTTCATAGCGGTTTACGCAGGCAGACAATGTAATTCACGTCGACATTGCTATCATCAAGATAAAAGCCGCGCCATGGGAAGTAGTGCATGCCGGTCATGGCTTGGGCCTCTAGCTTGGCGGCATCGGTCATACGTAACAGTTCGGCGGGTTGAATAAATTTGGCATGTTCATGCGTTCCTTTCGGCACCCAACCCAATACATATTCAGCCGCCACAATACCGAGTAACCATGACTTTGCATTGCGGTTCAATGTTGAAAAGAACACATAGCCACCTGGTTTCACCGCCTGCGCAGCAGCTTTAACAATGGCGGCAGGGTCGGGCACGTGTTCTAACATTTCAAGGCAGGTCACTACGTCAAACTGTTCGGTGTGCTCGGCCGCAAATTGTTCTGCTGGTACAAACTCGTAGGTAATGTCGAGTTTGCTTTCTAAAGCATGCAAGCGGGCAACTTGCAGCGACTGCTCAGCCATATCAATGCCGGTAACCCGTGCACCCGCACGCGCTAAGCCTTCAGCCAATAAACCGCCACCACAGCCAATATCGAGTACCTGCTGTTCAAACACGCCGTTGCAATGCTGCAAAATGTAGTCAAGACGTAACGGGTTAATTAAATGAAGTGGCTTAAATTCGCCTTCGGGGTCCCACCACCTTGAGGCAATGGCACTAAATTTTTCAATTTCTGCTGGATCAACGTTCGAATTTGGGTTCATAGGGCTTCTGCTACGGCTTAAAAGTCGGTACAGTGTACTCAACCTACAGGGATAAAAAAAGATGCGATAGCGCCTCGCTACGGGTACAATGCGCAATCGTACGAATTATAAGAAAGACAGATCGTTTAGGGATATAACTATTATGAGTGATCTCGCCAGAGAAGTCGTTCCGGTCAATATTGAAGATGAATTAAAGAGCTCTTACCTAGATTACGCCATGAGCGTTATTGTAGGGCGGGCGTTACCGGACGTTCGTGATGGTCTAAAACCGGTTCACCGTCGCGTATTATTTGCGATGAATGAATTGCGTAACGACTTTAACAAGCCTTACAAAAAGTCGGCACGTATTGTCGGTGATGTTATCGGTAAATACCACCCACATGGTGACAGCGCAGTGTACGACACTATCGTACGTATGGCGCAACCATTCTCATTACGCTACATGTTGGTTGATGGCCAAGGTAACTTCGGTTCCGTTGATGGCGACTCAGCTGCGGCAATGCGTTACACCGAAATTCGCATGGCTAAAATTGCCAGTGAATTACTTTCCGACCTTGATAAAGAAACGGTCGATTTTGTGCCGAACTATGACGGCACTGAACAAATTCCAGAAGTATTGCCAACTCGGGTACCGAATCTATTAGTCAATGGTTCGTCGGGTATTGCCGTAGGTATGGCAACCAATATTCCGCCACACAACTTAACTGAAGTTGTGAACGGCTGTTTGGCAATGATTGATAATCCAGATATTCAAATTGATGAATTGATGGAATACATTCCTGGCCCTGACTTTCCAACGGCTGCTTCTATTTCTGGCCGTGCTGGCATTATTGAAGCCTACAAAACCGGTCGTGGTCGTATTCATTTGCGCGCCAAAGCGGAAGTAGAAACCGACAGCAATGGCCGCGAAGCCATTATCGTGACTGAAATTCCTTACCAGGTGAATAAAGCGAAGCTGATTGAAAAAATTGCTGAGCTGGTCAAAGAAAAACGCCTTGAAGGGATTAGTGGCCTGCGCGATGAGTCGGACAAAGACGGCATGCGCATTGTCATTGAAATTAAGCGCGGTGAAGTTGCCGAAGTCATTCTGAACCATCTGTATGCCAACACCCAAATGCAAGTGGTGTTTGGTATAAACATGGTTGCTTTGGATAAAAACCAGCCACGTTTATTTAATCTGCGCGACATGCTTGAGTGCTTTATTTTGCACCGCCGTGAAGTGGTCACACGTCGCTCGGTTTATGAATTGCGCAAAGCACGTGAACGTGCACACATCTTAGAAGGCTTAGCGATTGCGCTTGCCAATATTGATGAAATTATTGAGTTAATTCGTCGCTCACAAACTGCAGCAGACGCGAAAGCGGGCTTAACCAGCCGTGCGTGGCAGTTAGGTGACGTTGCAGCCATGCTTGAGCGCGCCGGTGTTGATGCGGCACGCCCTGATCACTTAAGCGCTGAGTTTGGCATTCGTGACGGCCAATATTACTTAACTGAAGAGCAAGCACAGGCCATTCTAGACTTGCGCTTGCATAAGTTAACCGGCCTTGAGCACGAGAAAATTCTTGAAGAATACAAGAACCTTCTGCAAATCATTGAAGAGCTACTGCACATTTTGAACAACGCAGAACGCTTGATGGAAGTGATTCGCGAAGAACTTGAAAAAATTAAGGCTGAATATGGCGATGCGCGCCGTACAGAAATTACTGCAGCTGCGCACGACATCAGTATGGAAGACTTAATTAACGAAGAAGACGTGGTGGTGACCTTGTCGCATCACGGCTATGTGAAGTATCAACCGTTAACTGAATACGAAGCGCAGCGTCGCGGTGGTAAAGGTAAATCAGCCACGAAGATGAAAGATGAAGATTTCATTGAGCGTTTATGGGTTGCTAACACGCACGATACCATTTTGTGCTTCTCAACCCGTGGCCGTATTTACTGGATGAAAGTGTATCAATTGCCGCTGGCAACGCGTACATCACGCGGCCGGCCAATAGTGAACTTGTTACCGCTAGAGGCTGATGAGCGTATTACCGCTATTCTGCCAACGCGTGACTACCCAGACGATAAATATATTGTTATGGCGACCCGTAACGGTACCGTGAAAAAGACCCCAATGGAGGCTTATTCACGCCCTCGTAGCGGCGGTATTATTGCGTTGAACTTGAACGATGGTGATGAGTTAATCGGGGTTGACGTAACCACCGCGGGTGACGAAGTCATGTTGTTCTCAGATGCCGGTAAAGTGGTTCGCTTTAGTGAAGAGCAAATTCGCTCAATGGGCCGCACAGCAACGGGTGTACGTGGTATTCGCCTAGAGGAAGGGCAACGCGTGGTATCACTGATTGTGCCGCGTACCATTGAAGAAGAAGTGCCGACCATTTTAACCGTGACTGAAAATGGCTACGGCAAACGCACACCAATTACCGATTACCCGGCGAAAAGTCGTGCGACCAAAGGCGTTGTGTCTATTAAAGTGAGTGAGCGCAATGGCTTGGTTGTGGGTGCTATGGAAGTTGTCGATACCAACCAAATTATGCTGATTAGCAACAAAGGTACCTTAGTACGTACCCGTGTTAATGAAGTATCCGTGGTAGGGCGCAACACCCAAGGCGTTCGTTTAATTCGCACCGGCGCTGACGAAAAAGTTGTTGGTATGCAGCGCATTGACGAAGTGGATGAAGACGATGAAACCGATGCGTTGCTCAATGAGCCGGTTGACGGCGAAGACAACAACGAACCTTTAGACGATGATGCGGATGACGCACCTGTTGATGACGTAACTGAGGAATAATTGCATGAGCGCCCCGTTTAACTTTTCTGCGGGGCCGGCAATGCTGCCGGCAGAGGTGATGAAGCAAGCCCAAGAGGAATTCCTGAACTGGAACAATCTGGGTATTTCGGTGATGGAAATTAGCCATCGTGATCCCGCTTTTATTCGCCTTGCTGAGCAGGCCGAGCAGGACCTACGTGAGTTAATGGCTATTCCCGACAACTATCAAGTACTGTTTATGCACGGTGGTGGTCGGGGACAGTTTAGTGCGGTGCCACAAAATATCGCTGGCCCTAACGCGACTGTGGACTACTTAAACTGCGGCATTTGGTCGGAGTTTGCCATTCGTGAAGCGCAAAAATACGTGCAGCATGTGAATGTGGTGGGTGCCGCGGAGCAAACCGAGCAGGGCAAAGCATTAGCCCCGCGCGAACGCTGGCAGCTATCTGACAATGCCGCGTATTTTCATTATTGCCCCAATGAAACCGTTGATGGTATTGCACTGCATGACATTCCAGATGTGCAGGCGCCCATTGTGGCCGACATGTCGTCGAATATACTTTCTGAACCGCTTGATGTGAGTCGCTTTGGTGTTATTTACGCCGGCGCACAGAAAAACATTGGGCCTTCAGGCTTTGCCATTACCATTGTACGCGACGATTTGCTTGGGCATGCGCAAGGTAACACGTCAACCATTATGGATTACACCGTACAAGCCAAAGAACGCTCTATGTACAACACCCCGAATACCTTCGCTTGGTATTTATCAGCGTTAGTGTTTCAGTGGTTAAAACGCCAAGGCGGGGTGGCTGCTATGGGTGAGGTGAATCGCGCCAAAGCAGCGAAACTGTACGATTTTATTGACAGTTCAGACTTCTACCGTAACCCGGTGCACCCTAACTATCGCTCGCGAATGAACGTACCATTCCTGCTTGCTGATGAACGCCTTGACGGTGACTTTTTGAAACAAGCGGCACAAGCCGGTTTGATTGGTTTGAAAGGGCACCGCTTTGTGGGCGGCATGCGTGCGAGTATTTATAATGCAATGCCGTTGGCTGGGGTTGAGGCGTTAGTCGATTTTATGCGCGAATTCGAGCGCAAAGCCTAATAACAACAAGAGCGATATTAGCTATTAGATATTGGATATCGGTGTCACCGTATTCGATATCGCGGAAGTCTTTTAGCTAATATCAAATATCTAATAACTAATATCGAATTTGAACTTAACTATGACTGAATTTAATGCGAAAGCACTTGCGAACCCAGGAATTCGAACGTTAAGCCCGTATCAGGCGGGAAAGCCAATTGAAGAAGTTGAACGTGAACTGGGTATTAAAAATATTGTGAAATTAGCGTCAAATGAAAATCCTCTTGGTTTAAGTGCCAAGGTAAAAGTTGCGTTGCAAGATGCACTGAGTGGACTCGCTCGTTATCCAGATGCCAACGGGTTTTATTTGAAAACCAAGTTGGCGGAAAAGTTTGGCGTTCACACCAATCAAATCACCTTAGGTAATGGCTCTAACGACGTTTTAGAGCTATTGGCACGTACCTTTGTTAATGAAACTCATGAAGTTATCTTTGCGCAGCATGCGTTTGTTGTTTACCCACTGGTAACCCAAGCCATTGGTGCGAAAGGGGTCGCGGTGCCGGCAAAGAATTACGGCCACGATTTACCAGCTATGTTAGCGGCCATTACGCCGAAAACACGGATGATTTTTATTGCTAACCCAAATAACCCAACCGGTACGTTCTTAACCAAAGAAGAGCTGGCTGAATTTATTGCACAGGTGCCGCAGAATGTGTTGGTGGTGCTTGATGAGGCCTACTATGAATATGTGAGCGAAGCTGAACGCGCGCCGTCGGTGGAATGGATTGCGCAGTACCCGAACTTAATTGTAAGCCGTACTTTTTCGAAAGCTTATGGTTTAGCCGGTTTACGTGCGGGCTATGCCATTACCCACCCAGACATTGCCGATTTAATGAACCGTGTGCGTCAGCCGTTTAATATGAACAGCTTGAGTTTACGTGCGGCCGAAGTGGTATTAGATGACCAAGAGTACCTGGCTGAATCGATTCGCGTGAATGAAGAAGGCATGGCGCAGTTGGTGCAGTTTTGTGAACAGAGCGGCTTAAACTACATTCCGTCACACGGCAATTTTTTAACCATTGAAGTTGGTTCTAAAGCAGCTGATATTTATCAGCAACTATTGCGTGCAGGCGTTATCGTTCGTCCTGTTGCCGGTTACCAGTTACCGTACCATTTGCGGGTGAGTATTGGTTTGCCTGCCGAAAACCAAGCATTTATTGATGCAATGGCTAACCTACTGAAATGATCACCTTACAAGGCCTACGCAGCTGCCGCGGTGAAGTAACCTTACCGGGCTCCAAGAGTATCGCGAACCGCGCTTTACTGATGGCTGCGTTGTGCCAGCCAGGGCAGCAAACCCAACTAACCAATGTGCTGCGCAGCGACGATACCGAGCGCATGCTTGAAGCGTTGGCAGCCCTTGGCGTACAGGTGGAAGTTGCCGATGCACACACGACCACCATAACCGTCACCGGTTGTGGTGGGCAGTGGCCGACCATTCCGAAAGCGCTTGATTTAGGTAATGCCGGAACGGCCATGCGGCCACTTATTGCTGTGCTTACGGCCACCTTTGCCCAGCGTAACGACCACCCGCAGTGTATTTTAACGGGTGACGCGCGCATGCAGGAACGGCCGGCGGGTGCGCTTATTGAAACGCTGCGCCAGGCCGGTGCCGAGCTGACTTGTTTGCAGCACGAAGGCTACCCGCCCGTTGAAATTCGTACGGGTATGACGCATGGCATGATAAGCATTGATGGAAGCGCCTCAAGCCAGTATGTTTCGGCGTTACTAATGGCGTTGCCATTGCTACCCGGTGATAGTGTTCTGCAGCTAACCGGACAAGTGGTGAGCTGGCCATATATTGAGCTAACGTTGTCTATGTTGCAGCGTTTTGGCATTGAAATACACCGTATTTGTCGCCAAGAGTTTATGATTCCCGGCAACCAAAGCTATCGCAGCCCGGGTGAATACTGGGTGGAAGGTGATGCCAGTGCCGCGTCATATTGGATGGCCGCAGCGGCTATTGCTGATGGGCCACTCACCATACACGGCGTGGGCAGTGAAAGTATTCAAGGTGACGTGCAGTTTGCCGACTACTTGGCGCAAATGGGCGCGCAGGTTCGCGTTGATAAGCATGCGATTACCGTCAGTAAAGGGCCATTAAAGGCGCTTGATGCCGATTTGAATGCAATTCCCGATGCTGCCATGACCTTCGCAACCTTAGCGCTCTTTGCGAAAGGCACAACCCACATTCGAAACATCGCCAATTGGCGGATTAAAGAAACCGACCGGTTAACCGCAATGGCAGCTGAGCTGCGCAAGGTTGGGGCGCATGTGGTTGAAACGGAAGACGCTATTTCGGTCACGCCACCCGAACAACTTACCCACGCACAAATAGCGACATACAATGATCATCGCATGGCGATGAGCTTCGCATTACTGGGCTTTAGCGATGTGGGCGTGACCATTTTAAACCCCGAATGCAGCAGCAAAACCTACCCGAATTTCTTTTCTGAGTTTTGTAATATCACGCAAAATTCATAAACAGATCATGGAACGATCAGCAATATAGGGTGCAATTTTCTGCCAGATCCGTATAATTGCGGCGCTTTTATTTTGGTAGAGGATAGCATGAGCAAAAACACACCCGTAATCACTATTGATGGCCCAAGCGGCTCAGGCAAAGGCACCGTAAGCCGTATTTTAGCGGACAAACTCGGTTGGCACTTGCTTGACAGTGGTGCTATTTATCGTGTGTTAGCCTTAGCTGCCATTCACCATGGCTTTGCGGCAGACGATGAAGAAAGCTTGGTGGCACTAGCCGGCGCTCTTGACGTTAAATTTGACGTTGAGGAAGACCCAGAGCTAACCCATATTATTTTGGAAGGCGAAGATGTCACCATTACTATTCGCACCCAAGATGTGGCGAATATGGCGTCTAAGGTCGCTGCATTGCCGCGTGTTCGCGAAGCCTTATTGCGCCGCCAACGGGCCTTTAAAGAGCTACCTGGCTTGGTTGCAGATGGCCGTGATATGGGCACTGTAGTGTTTACCGACGCGGCAGCAAAAGTGTTTTTAACCGCAAGCCCTGAAGAGCGCGCCCGTCGTCGCTTTGAGCAATTGCGGGAAAAAGGAATTGATGCTAAAATTGACCAATTAATCACCGAGATTCGCGAACGCGATGAACGGGACACCAACCGCTCGGTTGCGCCACTGCGTGCTGCCGAGGGTTCGCTATTTATCGATTCAACGAATTTGAGTATTAGCGAAGTGGTTGATCAAATTCTGGAGTTTGCTCATGGCAAGCTCTCTAAATCTGAGACTAGCAGCGTCGAATAGCTGCTCGCTTAGGGGTCTGTAGCAAGGACAGCCATCAGATCAATTTTAATAACCCCGCCATTCGGGATTGCTTGGTGGACGTACTTAACTAAAAGTAGTTAACACATATGTCAGAAAATTTTGCACAACTGTTTGAAGAAAGCCTCAAAGAGGTCGAAACTCGCCCAGGTTCTATCGTTAAAGGCACCATCGTAGCTATCAACCGTGACGTTGTTCTTGTTGACGCTGGTTTGAAATCTGAAAGTGCTATCCCTGTTGAACAATTCCGTAACGCTGAAGGCGTTGTTGAAGTTCAAGTTGGCGACGAAGTTGACGTTGCATTGGATGCAGTAGAAGACGGCTTTGGTGAAACCATCCTGTCTCGCGAGAAAGCGAAGCGCTACGAAGCTTGGTTGCAGCTTGAGAAAGCTTACGAAGACCAAGAAACTGTTACCGGTTTAATTAGCGGTAAAGTGAAAGGCGGCTTCACAGTTGATTTAGGTGGCGTACGTGCGTTCTTACCAGGTTCATTGGTTGACGTTCGTCCAGTTCGTGAAACAACGCACCTAGAAAACAAAGAATTAGAGTTCAAAGTTATCAAGCTTGACCAGAAGCGCAACAACGTTGTTGTTTCACGTCGTGCAGTGATTGAAACTGAGAACAGTGCAGAGCGCGACGAGTTGCTTGAGAACCTACAAGAAGGCCAAGAAGTTAAGGGTATCGTTAAGAACCTGACTGACTACGGCGCATTCGTAGACTTAGGCGGCGTTGATGGCTTGTTGCACATCACCGACATGGCTTGGAAACGCGTTAAGCACCCAAGCGAAGTGGTTAACGTTGGTGACGAAATCAACGTGAAAGTATTGAAGTTTGACCGTGAGCGTACTCGCGTATCGCTTGGCTTGAAGCAATTGGGCGCTGATCCATGGGCTGATATCGCTGCGCGTTACCCAGAAGGTCACCGTTTAACTGGTCGTGTAACCAACTTAACTGACTACGGCTGCTTCGTTGAAATCGAAGAAGGCGTTGAAGGTTTGGTACACGTTTCTGAAATGGATTGGACCAACAAAAACGTTCACCCATCTAAAGTTGTTAACTTGGATGACGTGGTTGAAGTTATGGTTCTTGAAATTGACGAAGAACGTCGTCGTATTTCACTTGGCCTGAAACAGTGTAAAGCTAACCCGTGGGAAGAGTTCGCGAAGAACTTCAACAAGGGCGACAAAGTATCAGGTAAGATCAAGTCAATCACTGACTTCGGTATCTTCATTGGCCTAGACGGCGGTATCGACGGCTTGGTTCACCTTTCAGACATCAGCTGGAACGCAGCTGGCGAAGAAGCGGTACGCGACTTCAAGAAAGGCGAAGAAGTAACTGCAGTCGTATTACAAGTTGACGCAGAGCGTGAGCGTATCTCTCTAGGTATCAAGCAATTAGAAGAAGATCCGTTCAACAATTACCTAGCGGCCAACAAAAAAGGTGCTATTGTTAAAGGTAAGGTCATCGAAGTTGATGCCAAAGGTGCCAAAGTTGAGCTGGCTGACAGCGTTGAAGGTTACGTTCGCGTTGCTGACATTTCACGTGACCGCATTGAAGATGCGACCACTGAATTAAGCGTTGGTGACGAAATTGAAGCGCGCTTCATGGGCGTGGATCGTAAGAACCGTACCTTGAGCTTGTCTATCCGTGCGAAAGACGAAGTTGAAGAGAAAGAAGCGATTGATTCAGTGAACAAGCAGCAAGACGAAGGCGACTTCACGAACGCAATGGCTGAAGCTTTCAAAGCAGCTAAAAGCGACGACTAAAAGCTTCTTAGCGTAGGCCCGAAAGCATTGACGCATTGTCAGAGGAGAAAGTGATGACAAAATCGGAACTGATTACCCAGTTGACGAAGTTGTACCCAGAGCTGTCTCCGCGTCAGGTTGAAGATGCGGTGAAAGAACTTATCGAACAGATGGCCCAGCAAATGGCCTCTGGTGGGCGAATTGAGATTCGTGGCTTTGGTAGTTTTTCCCTGCATTATCGGGCCCCACGTGAGGGGCGTAATCCGAAAACGGGCGAAAAAGTGCAGTTGGACGCAAAACATGTTCCGCACTTTAAGCCCGGTAAAGAACTGCGAGAGCGGGTCGACAATATCGGATAATTTTAACGTCGAGTTAATAAGAACGGCATGCTATATTAAGCATGCCGTTTTTTTTAGCGCATGACAGGAAAGATCATGATTCGATTCATATTTGTTAGCCTGCCGCTGATTATTTTATTTCTTATTGCCATTGCCTTTGGGGCACTGAATAATCAGGTTATTGCGGTTGATTTTATTTTAGCTAAGCAACAAGTCAGCGTCGCAACCGTTGGCGCCATATTCTTAGCGCTTGGTTTTATTATTGGCTTATTCAGCATGTTAGCCGCGCAATTTGGCTTGCGTCGCGAAAACCGCAAATTAAAAAAACAACTTGTGAGCGATAAGAGTCAAGCCTAATGTTAGAGCTGCTGTTTCTGCTATTACCAGTTGCCGCTGCCTATGGTTGGTTCATGGGGCGCAATAGCGTTCGCAATGAAAATAGACAAGAACAAGAGCAATTCTCCCGCCAATATGTAACTGGCCTTAATTTGTTACTTTCAGATCAACCCGACAAAGCGGTTGATTTATTTATTGAATTACTTGATGTCGACTCTGACACACTAGAGACACACTGGGCGCTAGGGAAGCTATTCCGTCGCCGAGGTGAGCTTGATCGCGCTATAAAAATACATCAAAACCTAACGTCGCGGCCAAGCATTAGCGAACAAGAACGCCGTCAGGCCATGTTTGAGCTTGGTCTTGATTATTTGGCCGCTGGTATTTTTGACCGCGCCGAAGAAATGCTCCTTGCCTTGCAAGGGGACAAACAATTTCGCGAGGCCTGCCAGCGTCATTTATTAGAATTGTATGAAGCCACCCACGAATGGGATAAAGCGATAAAAGTTGCGTTAAAACTTATGCGCTTTGACCGCTCCGCAGAGGTTCTGGTTGCCCAGCTTTATTGTGAGCTGGCTGAACGGCAGACAGAGCCTGAACCAACTGAAAAATATTATCTAAAAGCCCGGCAACATGACCCCGATTGCGTGCGCGCGGCGTTGGCGCTTGGCCGCATGTGGTACAACCAAGGCTTATATCGCAAAGCGCAAAAAATACTCATGGGTATATTAGACGAAGACCCAGAGTTTGTTAGCGAGGCGCTACCGCTTATTAAAGCTTGTTTTGATGAAGTGGATGACCAAGGCGGCTTGATTCAGTTTTTACATCAGTGCGTGAAGAGCGCCCATTCAACCACGGCGGCAGTGATGTTGTCAGAGATGATTGCGCGTGAAAATGGCATTGAGGCGGCTGAACAATTTGTGCAGAACTCGTTGGTGGAAAACCCAACCATGAAAGGCTTCCATAAATTAATGGACTTTCATATTCGTGCCGCCGATGTGGGTAGTGCACGCGACAGTTTAAAAATGTTGCAACGCCTAGTGCAGCAACAAATGAAGCAGCGGCCGAAGTACCGTTGCCGTCATTGCGGATTTTCAGGTAGTACTTTGTATTGGCACTGTCCGTCGTGCCGTACTTGGGGTGAAATTAAGCCAATTATTGGGCTAGATGGAGAATAGATGTCTAATTCGTTGATTTTTGTAGCGTTAGATTATGCCGATGCGGAATCGGCATGGCCATTAATTGACCAGCTGTCACCGCAACAATGTGGTTTAAAAGTTGGCAAAGAACTGTTTACCAGTGCCGGGCCAGATTTCGTAAAGGCCTTGGTTAAGCGCGGTTTTAAAGTATTTCTAGACTTGAAATTTCATGACATTCCAAATACCGCTGGTAAAGCAGTGCGTGCAGCGGCCGAGTTAGGTGTGTGGATGGTCAATGTGCATGCCAGTGGTGGCCGACGGATGCTCGAAGCGGCTCGCAATGCCATTGCAGACATGCCCAACAAACCCCATTTAATTGCCGTAACCGTATTAACCAGTATGACCGAGGAAGACCTGCAAGAAGTGGGTATTACGGTGTCACCGCAGCAGCAGGTGTTGCGTTTAGCGCAACTAACCAAAGCAGCTGGGTTAGATGGTGTTGTGTGTTCAGCGCAAGAAGCCCAAATGATTGCACAGCAGTGCGGTGAAGGCTTTATTCGTGTTACCCCAGGTATTCGCCCGGTGGGTGCCGAACAAGGCGATCAGCGCCGTGTAATGACACCGCCAGAGGCTGCGGCGCTTGGTATTGAAGTGCTGGTAATAGGGCGTCCGATTACACAAGCCACTGATCCGGTGGCGGCATTGAACGCAATACATGAATCTCTGACAGCTTAATCCGTGATAATAATTAGCCTTTATTAAACGGCGTGAATACACTTCTGTAGTGCGCAATTCAACGCACAAAACCATGTATGTTTTTGAACTAACGGTTTATCAGGAGTGTATTCATATGTTACGGAAAACCTTTCTCTCAGCGGCTCTTATGCTTCCTATGTTGGCACCGATGATGGCAACAGCCCCGGTTTCAGCAGCAACCTTGGCGCCATGGCAGACAGCCGCACAGCAAACCCAAATAAACATTAATACCGCGGACGCCGAACAGTTAGCTTACGCCCTCACCGGTGTCGGCATTAAACGGGCGAAAGACATTATTAAATTGCGCGACGAACTGGGCCAATTTAGTGATGTGAATCAACTCATGCAGGTAAAGGGCATTGGCCCGCGTATGCTAGAGCTGAACAAAGATCGAATTGTGCTGTAATTTTAGTCACGACTGTTGTCGGTGGTGCTTGGTTTGCTTGGCGCAATTGCCAACGAAGCTAATCGCCGCCGATGCAGTCGCCACGCAACAACCCCAGCAATTAACCCGGCCCCATGAACATAACCAAAGGTATTACCTTGGCTAAGCAGTATTTGGCTGTCTAATAAGCCTGTTATTTCCAGTAGTACTTTAAGCGTTAGCAATGCGATGGACAGTGGCGGTAGCCAGTCGTTGAATGAGTATTTTTGTTTTGCCCACTCCAGCAGCAAGCTCATCATCAATAAGCCGTGAATTAACCCTGATAAGCCAACAAAGCGTTCAGGGACGCCCACAAACCAAACCAATACCGAAGACAAAGTCGCGATAACCAATACTGCATTTAGCCAGGTTCTGACATCAAAGTGGCGTGCAAAGAACACACAAAGCATAACTAGGCCTAACGCATTGTAGAGCGCGTGGCGGGCATCTAAATGGAAAATATGGGCACTGAGTAAACGCCAAGGCTCTTGCCAAACAAGCGCTTGTGCGAAGTCGTATTGATCAAGTAGCGAGCTTGTTTCAGCTTGATAGTACGGCAACCAAATAGCGACAGCGGCAATCACAAGGCTACAAATAATCACTTGAATGGCTTCATTTATTTTATGCATGGCAATGATCGTTGTTCGTAAGTACAGGAGTACGTATGATAGGGTTTTGTTACTTAGGCTGTAAACCAAGCCACGTTTATTTCTCAGTAAAAGGTATGATCATGCGTTTATTCATGTTGTTTGCGCTTGTATTACTCAGTGCGTGCAGTGATTCGCCAGTTAACGAATCCAATTCACCATCAACCTCTCAGGCAAAGCAAGTCAATGGTGCTAGCACGGCCTATGACCCTGAAGCGGCAACCGGTTTTACCGAGAAACAGGGCGTTCTAAGCCAGCGCTATATGGTGGCAGCGGCAACGCCAGCGGCCGCGAGAGCAGGCGAAGAGATTCTCGCGCAAGGCGGTAGCGCCATTGATGCGGCGATTGCCGTACAGTCCATGCTGACACTCACCGAGCCGCAATCATCTGGCCTTGGTGGCGGTGGCTTTATTTTGTACTGGCATGCCGAATCACAACGCTTGTACACCATTGACGCCCGTGAAACCGCGCCAGCGGCAGCGACACCCGCCTTATTTTTAGACGCGCAGGGCAAACCGCCAGAGAGTTTTATGGAAGCTGTAACAGGCGGCCGCTCGGTTGGCACCCCAGGCATTCTGCGCGGGTTAGAACTAGCCCATGAAAAATGGGGGGAACTACCTTGGTCTACGTTATTTCAAAGCACCATATCAGCGGCTGAGCAAGGCTTTGAAGTGTCGCCACGCTTGGCCAAACTATTAGCCATGGAACTAAGCCCTGGCCTGACAAAAATGTCGCCCGGCAGCGATTACTTTTACCCCAATGGTCAGGCTCTTACCACAGGTACAGTGCGCAATAATCCCGAATTAGCACAGAGCTTAAAGCTTATTGCAGAGCAGGGCGCTGATGCTTTTTATCGTGGGCCAATCGCCGAAAAAATTATTGCTGCGGTACAAAATTCACCCATCAATCCCGGTTTGTTAAGTACGCAAGACTTAGCTGACTATGAAGCGCTAGTGCGTGAACCGGTGTGTGCTGAGTACCGAGTTTATGAGGTTTGCGGCATGGGGCCACCAAGTTCTGGTGGTATAACCGTGTTGCAAATACTGGGCTTACTTGAGAATTTCCCAGTTGCAGATTGGCCCGTCAATGGCGAGCTAGCCAGTCATTACTTCACGCAGGCGTCGCGTTTAGCCTTTGCCGATCGTAATCGTTATATTGCGGATAGTGATTTCGTTGAAGTGCCCGTGCAGCAGTTGTTGAACAAAGACTATTTGGCGAGTCGAGCGCAGTTAATTAGCGAGCATGACATGGGCAAAGCGCAGGCCGGCACCCCCAGTGAATTGAATGCTCAGCTAAGCTACGCCGATGACCAATCGCCAGAATTTCCGAATACCACTCACGTGAGTATTGTCGATGCACAGGGCAACGTTTTCTCAATGACCTCAAGTATTGAAATGGGCTTCGGCTCTGGTGTGATGGCAGCGGGCTTTTTGCTGAATAATCAATTAACTGATTTTTCTATTATTCCGGAACAAAATGGCAAGTTGGTTGCAAACCGGGTGCAAGCTGGTAAACGTCCGCGCAGTTCAATGGCGCCCATGATGGTGTTTGATCAACAGGGCGCGCCATTGCATGCCGTGGGCTCACCTGGCGGAGCTCGCATTATTAACTATGTCGCGCAAACATTAGTTGGGCTACTGGACTGGAACCTAGACATGCAGAGCGCGATTAACTTGCCCCACGTAACTAACTTAAATGGCGTGACAAATTTAGAACAAGGTACCGCCATGGAAGTGTTAGCTGCGCCGCTAGAGGCTCGCGGCCACACCGTAAAGGTACAAGACTTAAATAGCGGCCTTCACGGTATTACGTTACGCCCTGAAGGTGGGTTGTATGGCGGCGCTGATCCGCGTCGTGAAGGTATTGCTACAGGTTTGTAATTAGTCGTTTTGAGCGGTTACGGTTGGAATCCACTGGCCGTAACCGCGTGCTTCCATTTCTTCTAGCGGAATAAATTCAACCGCCGCTGAATTAACGCAGTGTCGCGTTCCTAGTGGCATTGGCCCATCATCAAAAACATGGCCTAAGTGCGAATCGGCTTCGGTACTGCGAATTTCTGTGCGGCGCATACCAAATTTTAAGTCGGTATGGGTTGTGACTGACGAGTCAGTAATGGTTTTGGTAAAACTTGGCCAACCACAACTTGAGTCAAATTTGTCTGCTGAAGAGTACAGCGGCTCGCCGCTTACGACGTCCACATAAATACCTTGCCGCCGCTCATTCCAATAGGGGTTCTGAAAGGGTGGTTCGGTGCCGTCTTGCTGCGTGACGTAGTATTGCATGTCGGTTAAACGCTGCTTCAACTCGTGGTCGCTTGGTTTTTTGAAGTTAGACATAAAATAGCACCAACCTAGCCAACTTGCTTCGGTTTATTATTGGCAAACGGCGGCCAGCCCATAGTAACCCCGGCTAGTAAATGCAGATGAATATGGTAAACCGACTGTCCGCCGTCTTCGTTACAGTTCATGACCACACGATAGCCGTCTTTGGCAAAGCCATACTGTTGAGCGAGGCGCGCAGCGACAACGTATAAATGCCCAATTAACTCGCGATCAGATTCTTCAATGTCATTAATGGTCGCGATGTGTTTTTTGGGAATAATTAACACATGTACTGGCGCTTGTGGGTTTATGTCTTTAAATGCCAGACTTAATTCGTCTTCATAAACAATGTCAGCTGGAATTTCTTTGGCAATGATCTTATCAAAAATAGTACCGCCACTCATGGTGCAATTCCTTCTGTTAATGCATTCAATGTTTGTTGTGGTTAGTTAAATACTAGCGAACTCAGCCGCGAAGTACCAACCCCTTCAAATACAATGACTCTGGGAAGTTGGTGCGAACTGGGTGGTCGGCGCCTTGATACAGTCGCTCAATAATATGCAATGGGCGTTTGGCATCAAGGGCTGCGTCGGCAACCACTTTTTGAAATAAGTCGCCTGACAACAAGCCCGAGCACGAAAACGTGAGCAGCGTGCCACCAGGTTTCAAAATCATGCAAGCAAGGCGGTTAATGTCTTTATAGCCACGGCAAGCGCGAACAAGGTTTGCTTTGCTGTCTACAAACTTCGGTGGGTCAAGCACAATAACGTCAAATCGCTGGCCATTCTGGTAAAAACTTCGCAAGGCTTCAAATACATCTTCTTGGCGGTTTTCAAGGTTTGTTGTGCTGAGTTGGTTACGTTCATGGTTGGCTGTGGCTTGCGCCAGTGCCGGGGCAGAGACGTCCAAATTGACGACTTCTGCTGCGCCTGCTGCAGCCGCATACAAGCCAAAACCGCCGGTATAGCTAAACGCGTTAAGTACTCGTTTGCCTTGCACATATTTTTGAACGGCTAATCGGCTGTCGCGCTGATCAAGGTAGTAGCCGGTTTTATGACCACTTTGAATATCCACACCTAACTCAAGGCCGTTTTCGTTAATCCAAATATGGGCGGGCGGGGCACTACCATCAGCGCTATAAAGCACTTGGGTAAGCGGCGCTAAGCCTTCTTTTTGGCGCACATCTACATCAGAGCGTTCATAAATAGAGCACTCTGGGAATTGTTCACGCAAGGCGGCAACAATAGCGTCACGCCAATAGTCAGCGCCGGTGCTTAATAGCTGACAAACCAGCCAGTCGTCATATTTATCAATAGTGACACCCGGCAGCTCATCGGCTTCAGCGGCCACTAAGCGGTATGCGTTGCTGGCAATGGCTAAGCCGTCGCGCAAGGTTTTAGCAGCGGCAATACGGCTGGCAAAAAACGCACTGTTAATGGTGTCGCCTTGGTTAAAGCTCCACACCCGTGCGCGAATTTGTGACTGTGGCGACCACGCTGCATAGCCAAGCCAGT
Source organism: Gammaproteobacteria bacterium (assembly GCA_018222985.1). Taxonomy (GTDB): domain Bacteria; phylum Pseudomonadota; class Gammaproteobacteria; order Enterobacterales; family Alteromonadaceae; genus Pseudidiomarina. The sequence continues at coordinate 302,311 of JAAEZG010000001.1, read as the reverse complement.
CGCCTTCGGCGCTGTGAATGGATACCGTTTCGCCTGCCTTCGGCGAGCCCTTAACACGGGCAATAGCGCCGCTAAACACCCACGGGTGCAAGCGGCGTAACGATTTGTCTTTACCTGGGTGCAGGTGAACGGTAATGGCCATTATTTCACTCGCATACCAGGTTTAGCACCATCGTGCGGGTTCAATATATACAGCTCTTCGCCGCCAGGGCCCGCGGCTAATACCATACCTTCAGACAAGCCAAAGCGCATTTTGCGTGGTGCTAAGTTGGCAACCATGACGGTGTGCTGGCCAATGAGCTTTTCAGGTGCATATGCCGATTTAATGCCGGCAAAAACTTGGCGCGTTTCACCGCCTAAGTCGAGGGTTAGTTTTAATAATTTATCGGCACCTTCCACGTGTTCCGCATTGGCGATACGCGCAATACGAAGGTCAATTTTAGCGAAATCGTCATAAGCGATTTCTGCACTAATTGGGTCACGTTCTAATTCGCCATTACTGGTTGATGCTGGCGTGTTAGCGGTTTCATTTTGTTGTTTTGAGTCTTCAATCATGGCGTTTACTTTGTCCATTTCAATACGTTGCATTAGGGCTTTGAACGGGCTAATTGCGTGGTCGGTTAATACCCTTTGATAGCTATTCCAGCTAAATTCGTCGTTCAAGAATTCTTGTACACGTTCAGCAAGGGCCGGCACTACAGGTGTTAAATACACCATAAGTAAGCGGAACAAGTTAATGCCCACGGAGCAAATTTGGTGTACTTCGTCGGTTTTGCTTGGATCTTTAATCAGCTGCCATGGCTCTTTTTCGGCAATGTAGAAATTAGCTTTGTCAGCTAATGTCATAATGTCGCGCATAGCTTTTGAGAACTCACGTTTTTCGTAAGCTTCTGTAATTGCAGCACCGGCGGCCTGAAATTCGTCAATAAGCGCTGTATCGGTTAACTGAGCAGCCAATTTACCGTCAAACTTTTTGCTGATAAAACCAGCACAACGGCTAGCAATATTAACCACTTTACCCACTAAGTCAGCGTTAACACGCTGGGCAAAATCGGTCAGGTTTAAGTCGAGATCGTCAATGCGATTCGTCAGCTTAGCCGCAAAGTAATAGCGCAAATAGTCGGGGTCTAAATGATCAAGGTAGGTACGTGCCATAACGAACGTGCCTTTTGACTTGGACATTTTGGTGCCGTTTACCGTAATAAAGCCGTGCGCCCACACGTTCGTGGGTTGACGGAAATTGGCGCCTTTGAGCATGGACGGCCAAAACAGGCTGTGGAAATAGATAATGTCTTTGCCAATAAAGTGATACAGCTCCGCGTCGCTGTTTGCTTGCCAGTACGTGTCGAAATCGGCTTTACCTGTGGTGTTGCAGTAGTGCTTAAAACTGCCCATGTAGCCAATTGGCGCGTCTAACCAAACATAAAAATACTTGCCGGGCGCATCTGGAATCTCGAAGCCAAAATAAGGCGCGTCGCGGCTGATATCCCACATTTGTAGGCCAGACTCAAACCATTCGTTCAGTTTATTCGCCATTTCGTCTTGCAATGAGCCCGAGCGTGTCCAAGCTTTGAGCATGTCTTCAAAGGCTGGCAAGTCAAAGAAATAGTGTTCAGATTGACGCAGCTCTGGGGTGGCGCCCGATACCGCGGACTTAGGGTTTTTCAACTCAGTAGGCGAGTAGGTTGCACCGCAGACATCGCAGTTATCGCCGTACTGGTCTTCGGCGCCACATTTCGGACAGGTGCCTTTGACGAAGCGATCTGGCAAAAACATTTCTTTTTGTGGGTCAAACAGCTGTTCAATGGTTTTCGTTTTAATGTAGCCATTGTCGCGTAAACGCGTGTAGATAAGTTCCGCCAACTCGCGGTTTTCGTCGCTGTGGGTTGAGTGGTAGTGATCAAATGCCACATGAAAATCTGCAAAATCAGCTTGGTGAGCCGCGTTCATGTCGGCAATCATTTGCTCGGGCGCAATACCTAGCTGCTGTGCTTTAAGCATAATAGGTGTGCCATGTGCGTCATCAGCACAGACATAGTGACATTCGTGGCCGCGAAGCTTTTGAAAGCGTACCCAAATATCTGCCTGAATATAACCAAGCATATGGCCAATATGGATTGGGCCATTGGCGTAGGGTAGCGCATTCGTAACCAGTATTTTGCGAGTTGCTGTTGGCATGAATCGTTCCATTAAATTCGAGTTTCTGAAAGCCTTGAAGTGTACCTGAATCAGCGCTAGCAATCTAGCCGCAGTGTCCGTATCATGCGGCTTTCATACCTCGTTTTAGCGTCGTTATTTGATCACGTAAGCGGAGAATAAAATGTTTGGGTTATTCAAGTCGAAAGATTGGCAAAAAGCGCTAGAGCAAATTCGTTTACCAGGCTTAAACATGCCGGTTCCGGCAAGCTGGGTGACGGTTGACGAGCAACAAGCGGTGTTAACGCTGCCATTTGCCGCTAGCGAAGCCATGCTTGAACCGCTCAAAACAGATAAAATTCTTGGTGCCTATAACTGGCAACTGCGTGTTGCCGTAGAGAAGCTACCGAACTCGCAACCCGAGTTACCTATGACATTTGGCAACGTGATTGTGGTTTCTTCGGGTAAAGGCGGGGTAGGCAAGTCGTCGGTAAGTGTTCAGTTGGCGTTAGCCTTGCACCAACTTGGTGCAAATGTAGGTATTTTGGATGCTGATGTATATGGGCCTTCCTTACCGACTATGCTAGGCGGTCAAGAACAAAAATTAGAAGTGAATGCACAGCAGAAAATGATACCGCATCAGCGTCATGGCATTTGGGCTAGCTCGCTTGGGTACCTAACGGACACCAAAGACGCAGCGATTTGGCGCGGGCCGATGGCAAGTGCCGCATTGCAGCAGTTGTTTCGTGACACCAAGTGGCCACGGCTCGATTATTTAATTGTTGATATGCCGCCGGGTACCGGCGATATTCAATTAACGTTTGCGCAAAAACTACCCATTACTGGTGCGGTTGTGGTGACGACGCCGCAAACAGTGGCCCTAGCCGATGCTGAAAAGGGCATTACCATGTTTCGAAAAGTGGGTGTGCCTATTACTGGGCTTATTGAAAACATGAGTTATTATCAATGCTCTGCGTGCGGCCACCAAGATGCTATTTTTGGTAGCGAAGGCGGTGCAGAAGTCGCCCGGCGCGAGCAGGTTCCGCTGCTAGGGCAATGGCCGCTTGATAGCCGTATTCGAGCTGGGTTAGATTGTGGTAAGCCGCTGCAAAGTGCAGAGCCAGAGCATGAATTGAGTGTTATGATGCGCAACAGTGCACAGCAATTAGCCATAGAGCTTTATACGCAAGCCCAAAAGCAAGCCAAATAATAATGAAGAGAGTAGTGGTATGCGATTAACCGATGGACAAATAGAAAGCTATTTAGATGATGGACGCATTGTACTAGACCCGCGCCCAGTGCCGGAAGATATCAGCGGTGTGACTGTTGATATTCACCTCGGCAATGAGTTTCGTGTATTACAAGATCATGCTGCGGCATATATTGATATTAGCGGCCCGCGCGAAGACATTGATCACGCAATCAATAACGTGATGAGTGACCCGATTGTATTGACGCCTGATCAAGCGTTCTTTATTCATCCAGGTGAATTCGCATTGGCAGTCACCCACGAGTCAGTGACGTTACCGAGTAATATGGTCGGTTGGCTTGATGGGCGTTCGTCGCTCGCGCGCTTAGGGCTGATGGTGCATGTTACCGCACATCGTATTGATCCGGGTTGGTCAGGGCAGGTGGTGCTGGAGTTCTTTAACAGTGGTAAATTGCCGCTGGCCTTGCGGCCTCTAATGAAAATTGGTGCGTTAAGCTTTGAATTGCTTGATGAAGACTGTTTGCGCCCATACAGCAGCCGTAAAGACGCAAAGTATAAAGATCAACGCGGCGCCGTTGCTTCACGCATAGGCGCCGACAAATAACCTCGCCTTAACGCAGTGGCGTTGCGTGTGCAGCGCCACCAAATATTGCGTTTAACAACAACACGTTTAAACCGTCTAAATAAGCACGATAAGTCGGCTCTTGAGTAAAGCTAATAACCATGCCGCGCTGACGTGGTTGCCACATTAAGAAAGGCTTGTAAGCTAATTGCTGTTGGTTTTCTTCCCATAAATAGCCGCTTGCGAGCACATTTTTGCTGTAACTGACGATATTTCGGCCATGTTCAATGCTCAGTGGGCGATAAATTTGGTTGCCCACGGTCACGCTGATTAAGTTTGGCTGCACACCAGCACTTAACCAATGTTCAAGGTCAACATCAAGGTTGGTTAGTACGCCTGCGGTCCAGTATGGGTCGGCAGCGTCTGGCGTAATATAATGCATGTGCTCGGCTTTTGACTTTATCAACAAACCGTCGACTTTTTTCTCGCTACCGTGGCCTTGTGGGTTTTCGTTGATAACGCGCTCCAGTGCGCTATTGAGTAGGTCCGACTGCACCGCCCACTCGGTCGCATTGCCAAAGGTTATCAATACGCCGCCATTTTCAACCCATTTGGTGACATTGGCTTCGCCGTTTTCACCTAGCGCAGAGCTTAGGCTTCCATAGGTACTCGGTAGAATAAGCACTTGATAATGCGATAGGTCTGCACGAGATAGTTGCGTTGCTCGCATGGCGGTCACCGGGTAACCAAACTGTTGTTCAATGACATAACGTGAATGCCCAGCGTTTAAGCTCGACACAGGTTCATCCCACAGCATGACAATGTTTGGTGCATGAACCAATTTAACGTTGTTGGAGCCAAAGTTCGGGCCATCGGTGACCCAGCTGCTGTCAACACCGTGCACTGTTGCACCAGAGCTTAACGCGAGCTTTTGCACTGCTGCGGCTAACTGACTGTTTTGCGCATGAGTTAGTATCAAGCTACCGGCTGGGTAGCGCTGTTTATTTTTGTGCGTAAACGCAAGGTCACTGCGCTTCACCGTTAAACCTGCGCGCAAGGCTTCGGTTAAAAAACGCCCGGCATTCATATCACCCCAAGGCACAATGTAACCCACTTCGGCATCGGCATTAAGCACCGTACCTGGTTTGACTAACTGCTCAGTTGCTACTTGGCTTTCAACGCGCGGAACACGGCTACAGGTTTGGTAATCAAGGTTAAACATTAACGGCAAAGACCAAGCGGTTACATCGTAAATTTGGTCGGGTAAATTGTTAGCCCGCAAGCGCTCTTGTTCAGCGATGAATTTATCATCCATGGCGATGTTTTTATCAAGCAAGGTGCGCGCCATATAATGTGCGGGCTGCGCTGTATCAACCCAAAAGCTACCGGCAGGGTATTTTACATCGCATGCAGAAAACGCTTCTTTGGCTTGCTGCACTTGTACGCCATGGCGTGTTAACAAACCAGCTAAACGCTGTGTGGCGGCGGGGTCTTGTTGGCCAGCAAATAAATAAACACGTTGTTTGCTATCGCTGCCGGCTTCAATGCCTTGATTACGATAGTCCCAAAAGTTTTTCAGCAGTTGCTGGCGTTGTTGGGCTACGGCTTCAATGGTGGCAATGGAGGCGACGAAATGGCGTTGAACGCCATCGCCATAGGTCAAAATGTCGCCATCTTTGGTGCGAAAAACATGACCTCGGGCCGATGCCATTTCATAGGTCATTGAAATACTGCCGTGGTAAAGTGGCCAACTCGCACCGTACCCAGGATAGAAGGCATCAAAAATTTCGCGGGTAAAGTAATCGTAACCACGCTCATCGAACCACTGTGCGTTGTTTTCGCCTATGTACCACAAGGTTTCACGTTGTTTCTTGGTAATCAGAGGATTATAAGGGTCAGCCTCGGGGGTGAAATAATAGCTACTATCGCCGCCCATCTCGTGCAAATCAACAAATACCAATGGCATAGTTTCTAATAGCGCATCAACTTGGCCGCTAATTTCCGGTTGCGTTAGGGCAATCCAATCGCGATTTAAGTCAAATAGGTAATGATTTGAACGACCACTAGGCCAGGGTTCATTGTGTTCTGCAGAGTGGCGGTCTGCGCTGTGCTCTAGGCCTGCTGTCATGTAGTAGCGCGACACAAAACGCGCGCGGCCGTCCGGGTTTTGAACAGGGTCAATAAATACCACGGTGTTGTTCAACCAACTGGCCGTTTGCTCGTCTTTGGCGGCGACTAAATGGTACGCGGTTAACATGGCCGCTTCAGGTGATGAAATTTCATTCCCGTGCACACCATAAGAAAGCCAAATACTGGCCGGCAGTTCAGCGATAAGTTTATTTGCTTGTTCACGGCTGGTTTTATCGGCGGCACTTAACTGTTGCATTCCTTGTTGGTAGCGTGCAAACGCGGCGATATTGTCAGCGCTTGAAATAGCCACATAGTAAAGATTTCGGCCTTCCCATGACTTGCCGTAATAGTGCAGTTGTATTTGCTCAGGGAACTGCTCAGCGAGTTTTGTGAAATACGCTTCAATGGCTTCCGGGCTGCTAATGCGTGATGCAGCAGGGTAACCTAACACGTCGTCAATGGTAGGCACGGTTGCAGAATAGGGCACGGCTAAACCTAAGGTTTGCGCTTGGCTATCAGCAGCTAAACGCTCACTGGCAAAACTTGGGTTATGAAGCAAACTACTGGTCATTACCGCGCCGACAATGGCACTCGCAATTCGCATTTTAAACGGCATGATTAGTCCTTAACAAAATAGGTTACTGCAGCATTGAGTGCTGCAAGTAAAGAGCTTGAGTCATGGCGATGTGGCGCATTTGGCGTGGCACTCACATGATCAAACACGGGTAATTTGAGGTTCGGGTCGGGGCGATTCGTTATCACCGCATCGACAAGTTGCGCCCCTAATTGCTCATGCATCCATGCTAAGCGCTGACTTATAGGCATTTGCCCAGCAGGGCTAAGCTCAGGGGCTAGATTATCAATAAAAATGACTGGCGCGGAGGCCGCTGCGATAGTTTGTACAAATTCGTTGACCAACAGCGGCGGCATGACTGAAGTAAGAAAACTACCAGGGCCTAAAATAATCAATTCACTGCGTCGAATATGTGCTAATGCCTCGGGGGTGGCCGCGACCTCATGTGACAGCGCAAGCTTTTGGGGCATGTGCAGTAGCCCATCCACATGAAGTTCACCAAAGCACTCCAAACCGTCGTGTGTGGACGCGACTAAATCAACCGGCATTTCTGACATGGGTAGCAAGCGCGTATTAATGTTAAGTAAGCGGCTTAATAATTGAATGCCATCGAGCGGGCGTGCGCTGACTTGATCAAGGGTATAGAGCAGCAAATTACCTAAATTATGGCCATGTAACTCATGTTCCGAATCGAAACGGTAGTTCAATACGTCGGCAGCTAATGGTTGTTGTGCGAGTTGTGAGAGGCAGTTACGAATATCGCCCCAAGCAATGCAGTCATGGCTGCGGCGCAGTTTGCCACTGGCACCACCGTCATCGGTTGTCGCCACAATACCAATTAAACGGCGTTCTAGAAAAGAAAGGGTTGATAGCACACGACCAAGGCCATGCCCGCCGCCAATAGCGGTAACGCATTTTAATTGAGCGATAGCATGTACGCTAGGGCACGGCACGGATAATTGAACCAAATGGTCGGTCATGTTCTGCTAACTATGTTGTTTTGATGTTGCTACTTTAAGTGCTAAGCCTCGCACAATCAACGCCTGAGCGAACCAATATAGAGCATAATGCGCGCAAGTGTCTCTTATTTATACAGTAGGGCCTGAATTTACGCTGACGCTATTTAGTTAAGCTCAAGTAAATCACCTAGCTATGGTTGTCAGCTTTGCTATAACTAATGCAAGTTTCATAACACAGAGGGTGTTTTATGTTGAAAATTAATAAATTAACAACAATCGCGGCTGCTTTGGCAGCAACAACATTAGTAACGGCATGTGGTTCTGACGACGATCCAAACACAGCCATGTTTACGCTTGGTGTGAGTGACGCTCCTGTTGATGCAGCAGATGAGGTATGGGCGTGTTTTCACAGCGTAGAACTTATTGGCAATACCGAAGGCAACCAAACCTTCACGATTGGCGAAGACACCAACACTATTGAAGCTAATGATGTGTGTACTGATGCAAATGGTGACGTGATTCCAAATACGCGCGGTATTAACTTACTTGAGTTTACTGGCTCTGATTCTGAAAACCTATTGTCAGGTGTTGAAGTACCCGCTGGAAATTACAGCCAATTGCGTTTAGAAATGGCTGAAGGCTCGTATGTTCAGGTGGGTGAAGAGCGTATTCCGCTGTCAGTTCCTTCGAACGAGCTGAAATTCGATAGCTTTACACTGGATGCAGGCGGCAACGTTGCCTACACAGTTGAGTTCGATTTACGTCAAGCATTAGTCAACCCAGTTGGCCAAGCTGGTTATTTCTTGAAACCACGTGGCGTACGAATTGTGGATAATATGACGGTGGGTCACGTTGAAGGCACAATTGCGGAAGCATTACTCATTGAAAATGAATGTACCGTAGCGCCGGCTGATATTACCACGCCAGTTGCAGTAGTTTATTTCTATCAAGGCGCTGACTTAGATGTTGCCACACTTGCCGACTTTGGCGGTAGTGAGGGCGAAGAGCCTTATACGGCAACCACTGCATACTTTGATGGTGCAACGGCTTATAACTTCGAAGTCGGTTATTTAGCTTCAGGTGATTACACTGCCGCTTGGACATGTAATACCACGGATGATCCAGAAGCTGATGACACGCTTGACTTTATTAGCACGCAAAATGTGACTATTGGTACTGAGGGTGAAGTGACCACAGTAACCATCGAGTAATTCAGTGTCTCTCCCGTTAGCCCCCTTGATTGGGGGCTTTTTTTTGTCTTTTTTTCTGAGGCTATTCGCGCCATACTAGGTGCCCTTATTTTTGAGTGAGTTAGGTTAACACCATGAAACGCATGTTTGCTTGCACGTTGTTAGGCGCTGCGGCTTGTTTAACAAGCCAAACACTAGCGGCCACCAAAACCACACAATTATGTATTGACGGTCATGAGCCTGAAATTACCGTTGAAATAGCCGATACCTTTGAATTGAGGCAGCGCGGCTTAATGATGCGTGAACAGTTAGGTGAGCACGAAGGCATGTGGTTCACCTATAACCAAGAACGCCCTGGTTACGCGGGCTTTTGGATGTTCCGTACGCTAATTCCATTGGACATTGCTTTTATTGATAACGACATGAAAATTGTGAAAATTATCACGATGGAGCCATGCCCAAGTATTGATCCAAATCGTTGCCCAGCCTATCCACCGCAAGTGAACTACTATGGGGCGGTAGAAGTAAACAAAGGCTATTTCGAAAAATATAATATTAAAGAAGGGCGTCACTTTAAACGCTGTAACTAAAGGAGAACACCATGAAAAAGCACCTGCTGGTGTTGGCTGTGGCGGGGCTTACGCTTACCGCTTGCAGCCCAGCCGAGCAAACGGCAAGCCAAACCCAAGCTGCACATGCTGCAGTTGACCCTTACAGTTTTAATGAGAACTACAAGGAATACCTAAAAACCCTAAGCTCTGATGAGTTTGAAGGGCGTGCACCTGCTTCTGAAGGTGAGCGCAAAACCGTGGCGTTTGTTGAAGGGAAATTTCGCGAATGGGGGCTGAAACCCTATAACGCTGAAGAAGACAATTATCAGCAAGACGTACCTTTAGTGCGCATGTTGCCGACCCAGGTTAGCGACATGTCGTTTAGCGCCGAACAGTTAAAAGCTTTTGAGTATCGTCGTGACATGATGGCTTGGAGCCCCCGTGTACAAGAACAAACCGAACTGACGAACAGTGAGATGGTTTTTGTCGGCTACGGCATTGTTGCTCCGGAGTTTGGCTGGAATGATTACGAAGGTTTGGATGTTGAAGGCAAAACTGTGGTGATGTTGGTGAACGACCCAGGCTACGACACCCAAGACCCTGAAGTATTTAATGGTAAAGCCATGACTTACTATGGGCGTTGGACCTACAAATTTGAAGAGGCGGCGCGACAAGGTGCTGCTGGTGCCATTGTGATTCATGAAACAGGCCCAGCAGGCTATGGTTGGGGTGTTATTGCTGGCGGTTCGCCAATGCGATTTGATTTAGCCCGCGACAACAAAAACATGGACCGTGTTGCCATTGAAGGTTGGATAACTGATAGCAAAGCCGACGAGCTATTTGCTTTAGTGGGCAGTAACTATGCGCAAATGCGTCAGGCGGCACAACAACCAGACTTTAAACCGGTACCGTTAAAAACCGCCATGAACATTGCGGTAAGCACCAAGTTTGACTACCTGTCGTCGCCTAATTTAATTGGCTACATTGAAGGGAAGTCGCGCCCCGAAGAACATGTGATTTATATGGCGCACTGGGACCATATGGGCGTTGACCCGGTAAACCCAGATGATGGCATTTTTAACGGTGCGCAAGACAACGCTAGTGGTACTGCAGGGGTAATGGCCTTGGCCGAGTTTTTTGCCAGCCAACCGCAACCTGAGCGCTCCATTGTGTTTGTTTTGGTGACCGCTGAAGAGCGCGGCTTGTTAGGCTCTGACTGGTATGCCGACAACCCAATGTTGCCGTTAAGCAAGGCCGTGGGCGGCATTAACACCGACGTACTGAATGTGTACGGCCCAATGAAAGATATGGTGGTTGTTGGCCATGGTAATTCAGAAATGGAGAATTACTTGGCGAAGTATGTTGAGCAACAGGGGCGTTACATTGCGCCAGAGCCAACCCCAGAAGCGGGGTCATTCTATCGCTCAGATCACTTCAATTTAGCCAAGCGTGGCGTACCTATGCTGTATGCAAAAGGCGGTAACGATCACATTGAATTTGGCGTTGAATACGGCAAGCAAAAGCGTGCCAAATATGTGAAAGTTGCGTATCATAAGCCGGCCGACGAGTTCGATCCAAACTGGGATCTGCGTGGTGTGCAGCAAGACTTGTGGCTGTATTATTGGGTAGGTAACGACCTTGCCAACAGCAATGATTGGCCAAATTGGTACCAAGGTAACGAGTTTCGCGGCATTCGTGATGCCTCGGCCGACGAACGAAATTAATTAAGCGTATTTAAGCAAGGCGGTAATGAAAGCGTTTTGCCTTCATTACCGTTTTTTTATGGGTGACATGTGATTTCTGTAGCAGAACTTTTTGGATTATTCGCCCTTGTGGCAAACTTTATTGCTTATCGGCAAGGCACGGCAAACCGGTACCGAATTGTCAGTGCATTGGCCTTAGGGGCTTTGTCGATACATTTCTTTATGCTGGATGCGCTGGCTGGAAGCGTTGTCACCGGAATTGCCGTTATTCGTAACCTTATTGCGTTACGTTGGCGTGGGCCTTTTGTTTTATGGTCATTTGTGGCGATTAATGTCGGCTTTTTCATTTGGGAGCTTAACGGCGACACCGATATTGTGCCGTTATTGATGGCCTATATTTCTTCAATTATTTTTACCGTTGGCGCCATAGTGCTTGAAGACCCGGTAAAAATACGCCGTTGGTTTTTACTCGCTGAGTTGCTAGGGCTTGCCTATGCCGTTATTGTCGGCAGTATTTCAGGCACCGTATTCAATATCGTCAATTTAACCAGCATTATTCTCAAATTGTTACAAGATCATCGGGCAGCACGCTTGTCTGAACTGAAATAATCCCCATATACTGGGAAGTAACAGGAGAACTTGTATGCTTATATACATCAAGCAATGGCAACAAAAAGTAAAACCGCAACCAGGCGCTAACCCCATTGTGGTGCTTTTTAGTTGGTTGGTATTTGGTATGTTGTTGTTGCTCGGCTTGGCTGTGGGCTTGGTGCTGCTGTTGTTTGGTTGGATTTTATTACTGCCGTTAATGTGGCGTAAACGTCGCCAAATGAAGCAAATGTGGCAATTTACCAAAGCCACGCGAGAAGCCCAGAAACAAGCGCAATCACGCTATCGTAGCGAGCGCGAGTATCAACAAAATCGCCAAGATAGTGATGTTATTGAAGGCGAGTATCAGGTAAAAAACGATAAACGCTAATGCTGCGGCGCTGTTGGATGTCGACGGCGCCAGCGGCGGTATGCAAACTTACACCCACCCACACAGCCATCAAATAACAACACCGCGAGTAGGGCAGCAATCACGCCTGTAAACACCGCCTGGCGCGTAAGCGGCACATTAAAGCTATACATTCGCCAGGTATCATCACGCATTTCTGGGTTGGCTTGCCAAGCGACAAACCAAATCTTATGTAAGTAGCCTTGATTGAGTTGTTGTTGCTCGTAGCGGTACAACTCTACTCGGCGAACCAACTCACGAATAGGTACGGCTTCATCTTTGAAAACGGGGTTATCACTTTGCTCGTGCATTTTGATAAGCGCTTGCATATCGCCGTTTAGATAGGTATCGGCGATACGTTGGTATTCTTTGTAGTACACCATGGCCTCGGTGTATTGTGCATCGAGCCGTTGCTCATACTGGGTAATAAAATTCGGCAGTTGCACACCGATTAATACAGCAAGTAAAGCCAATGCGATAACAAAGTAGCGATGCAGCATAAAAAAGGTTGAGTTGTGAAACACAACTCAACCTTACCACGTAGCCTGAATATCTCGCTAGTCTCTATTCGTCGTCATAGGCCGCTTTGGGCGGGAATGTTCGCCGCACGATATAAAACAACAGCGGCACGAAGAAGATAGCCAAGATAGTGCCACCGAGCATACCGCCGATAACGCCAGTACCAATGGCTTGGCGGCTAACAGCACCGGCACCGGTTGATAACGCCAGTGGTAGCACACCAAAAGTGAATGCCAATGAGGTCATCAAAATGGGGCGTAAACGCAAGCGAACCGCTTCCAAAGTAGCCTGTAAAAGCTCTTTGCCTTGGGCTTGTAAATCTTTTGCAAATTCCACAATAAGAATCGCATTACGAGCTGAAACACCCACGGTGGTGAGCAAACCGACTTGGAAATAAACGTCGTTTTCAAGTCCGCGCATGGTTGCGGCAATAACCGCACCGAGAATACCAAGCGGTACCACCAACATAACCGAAAACGGAATGGACCAGCTCTCGTATAATGCGGCTAAACACAAGAATACGATGAGCAACGATAGCGCGTAGAGCAGGGGTGCTTGGTCGCCTGAGGTGCGCTCTTCTAACGAAATGCCAGTCCATTCATAGCCAATACCTGTTGGCAGCTTGCCGATAAGCGCTTCCATTTTCAGCATAGCGTCACCCGACGAATAGCCCGGTGCGGCTTCGCCTTGAATGTTCATGGCGGGCACACCGTTGTAGCGCTCTAGGCGCTGTGGGCCAAAGTCCCATTGGGTGCTAGAAAACGAGGCAAAAGACACCATCTCGCCATTGCTGTTACGCACATACCACTTGCCAATATCTTCTGGGGTCATGCGGGCTTGTGGTATACCTTGTAGGTAAACGCGTTTCACCCGACCACGGTCAACAAAGTCGTTGACGTAGGTGGTACCAAAAGCGTTTGACAGGGTCGCGTTGATGTCACTAATGCTAAGGCCTAAGGCCTTGGCTTTTTCATAATCAACATCAATACGCAGCTGTGCCGTGTCTTCTAGTCCATTCGGGCGCACGCCTGTTAACGATGGCTCTTGCGCTGCCATACCCAACAATTGGTTACGCGCGGCTAACAAGCCTTCATGGCCCAAACCACCGCGGTCTTGTAGATAAAGGTTAAAGCCACTGGCTGTGCCTAATTCCGGAATAGACGGCAAGTTAAAGGCGAATACCATGGCTTCACGAATTTGCGAAAAATAACCGAAGGCTTGACCAATAATGGCGTCTATTTGTAGCTCAGGGGTGGTTCGTTCATCCCAGTCAGTTAAGCGCACGAAGGCCAGGCCAGAGTTTTGCCCTTGACCACTGAAACTAAAACCAACTACAGAGAATACCGAGCGAACGCCAGCCGCTTGGTCAAGGTAGTAGTCTTCAATTTTCGCCATAGTTTGACGCGACTGCTCTTGGGTTGCGCCAGAAGGTAGCTGCATTTGCGTTAAAAACACGCCACGATCTTCGTTAGGAATAAACGAGCTTGGCATACGCGCAAATAAGAAACCGAGTACGACAACTAACCCCAAATACACTAGCAAGAAACGCACGCTGCGCTTAATAATAGATTGCACTGAGTTCGTGTACTTTTTTGTGGCACTATCGAGTTTACGGTTAAACCATCCCAGAATGCCTTTTGCTTCGTGGGTATGATCTAATGGCTTCAAAATGGTCGCACACAATGATGGCGTAAAGATAATAGCAACCAACACCGATAACGACATGGCGGATATAATGGTAATTGAAAACTGACGGTATACCGCGCCCGTTGAACCGCCAAAGAAGGCCATAGGTACGAACACCGCCGCCATAACCAAACCAATAGCGACCAGAGCCCCGGTAATTTGCCCCATTGATTTAATGGTGGCTTGGCGCGGGCTCAGCTTTTCTTCGCTCATCAAACGCTCAACGTTTTCCACCACAACAATGGCGTCATCCACTAAGAGCCCAATGGCAAGCACCAAACCAAACATGGTGAGGGTGTTAATTGAAAAGCCTAATGCCGACATAATGCCGAATGTGCCTAATAACACAACCGGAATTGCCAGCGACGGAATAATGGTGGCACGCAAATTCTGTAAGAAGATGAACATCAAGATAAACACCAAGACGACGGCTTCAAAAAGAATTTTCACCACTTCTTGAATGGATATTTCAACAAATGGCGTGGTGTCGTAAGGAATAACAAGCTCAACGCCTTCCGGGAAGAACTGCTTCAATTCGTTCAGTTTCGCTTTTACTGCAGCAGCTGTATCTAGCGCATTAGCGCCAGTTGCTAAGTTAACGGCCAAGCCGGTAGCTGGTTGCCGATTATAACGCGCAATAACGCCATAATCTTGACCTCCTAGCTCAACTTGCGCCACATCGCCCACAGTCACTTTAGAGCCGTCGTTGTTAACGCGCAGCAGCACATTCTTAAATTGCTCGACAGTTTCTAGCCGCGTTTGAGCAATTATCGAGGCCGTTAAACGTTGATTTTCAACAGCTGGGGTGCCGCCGATTTGTCCCGCAGCGACCTGATTATTTTGCTCGCGCAGTGCCATAACCACGTCTAAGGTGCTCATGTTGTAGCGCACAAGCCTATCAGGGTCTAACCAAATACGCATGGCATAAGGTGCACCAAACAACCGTACGTTGCCCACACCAGCGGTGCGCGCAATGGGGTCTTGCAGGTTGCTGGCAATATAATCGCCAAGGTCAATTTGGCTAATTTGCGGATTGTTAGAGGTTAATGCCGCAACGAGTAAGAACGAGTTGTTCGACTTGGCGACCACCAAACCTTGGTCTTGCACTGCCTGAGGTAACAAGGGCAGGGCGAGCTGCAACTTATTCTGCACCTGTACTTGGGCAATGTCAGCATCGGTTCCGGCCTCAAACGTGAGGGTTATACTGGCATTACCCGCTGAGTCACTGGTTGACGCAAAGTACTTGAGGTTATCGATACCATTCATGTTCTGTTCAATAACCTGCGTCACGCTTTCTTCAAGTGTAGCAGCCGTTGCACCAGGGTAGCTTGCGTTAATTTGTACTGATGGTGGCGCAATTTCAGGGTATTGCTCTACCGGTAGTTGCGTAACCGCAAGCCCACCAGCAAGCATAATCACAATAGCGATTACCCAAGCAAAAATAGGTCGGTTGATAAAAAACTTAGCCATAAATTACTTCACTTCTTCAGTTTGTACTGGCATACCAGGCTGAATTTTTTGTAAGCCTTCGACAATAACTTTATCGCCAGCACTCAGGCCATCGGTCACAATCCAGTTGCTGCCAATAGTGCTTTCAACGGTTAAGTAACGTTGTTCAACGTTACCTTCTTGATTAACCACCATGGCAATGGCTCGCCCACGTGGATCACGCGATACACCGGTTTGTGGTACTAACAAAGCGTTTTTCAGCGACCCTGTACCCACTTCTGCGCGCACATACATGCCCGGCAAAATAGCATGGTTCGGGTTGGCCAGTTTAGCGCGCAAGGTTATCGCACTGGTTTGCGGGTCTACAGTGACCTCATTGAACATGAGTTCGCCCGTTGTGGTGTAATTTCCAGCTTCGCCAACGCGTACCGTAACTTCTGCGCGGTTTTCACTGTTGGTCACAATGCGTCCGTCGGCAATCGCCGCTTGCAGCTTTAAGTAATCACTGGTGCTTTGAGCAATATCGACATAAATCGGGTCAAGCTGGGTAATTGTTGTCAGCGGTTGCGCCTGACCTACGCTAAGCAGGGCACCTTCGGTTAACTGTGAACGGCCAATGCGTCCAGCAATAGGGGCTTCAACACGGGTGTATGCAACATTCAATTTGGCTCGAGTTAAATTCGCTTCGGCAATTCTCAGCTGCGCTTCGGCTTGTAAATAGGCGGCTTCAGCCTCGTCGTAATCTTGCTGACTAATGGCTTTGTCTTGCAGCAGGTTGTTACTACGTTGAAAGCGCGATTTGGTTGATTTTACGGCGGCGTTCGCACGTGCAATTTCAGCTTCGGCGCTAGCTAACTCAGCTTCGTACATAGCGGCGTCAATTTGATAAAGCTGTTGACCAGCTTCAACCATCGAGCCTTCTTCAAACAAGCGTGACTGCAAAATGCCGTTTACCTGAGGGCGCACTTCCGCTACCCGAAAAGCGCTCGCGCGGCCAGGAAGAGTTGTGGTTAAATCAACATTGCGGGTGGTGACGGTGACAATACCCACGGTCATTTGCTGCTGTTGCCCGGTAGCTGCCGTTTGTTGTGATGCGTCACCGCAAGCAGCAAGCATGAATGAGCTTGCTAAAACTGAAACAAACAACGGTTTACGTAGACGTTGTTGCATGTATGTACCTCATACTAAGTGTGTGATTTGCAATTCGATAATTATACATACATTCATGTATGTTTGTAAGTGTGGAAATATGATAATTTCGATACGGGCTATCGATAAAATAAGTGCAAATACTTAGGTAAATAATATGACAAAAGGCTTTAAACGCCAGTTAATTGCAGCATTTTGTGTGTTGTTGGTTGGGCTGCTCATGATTGCTTTGTACCGTAATTTCGGCTTAGAGGGCTCAACTAAAAATCGTAACCAGTTGTATCAACAGCTATTAGAGCGGTCTGGACAGCTGAATCGCGACTTACCAAAGTTGCTTGATACGCAAACGCGCTTTGAACGTGCGGAAGTGGTTGATTACGGTATGCGATTTATCTACACATTAGTGGGGGTAGATAAATATCGTCATGATGAAGGCGCCATAAAAGCCCAATTACAGGGGGCTATGCAGCAAGCTTTTTGCAGCGCAGACTCGCTGGCCTTTTATCGTGACCATGCCGATTTTCTTGTGATTCGTTATTTAGATCAAAACGAAGCGACGTTGTTCGAACTTCGCTTCGTTGCAGCTGATTGCTCGGCTTAAGAGTAGGCGGCTAACCAAGCGGCACGTTATAGCCATCAAGCACTATTTTGCCAATGCTTTGATTGGACTCTAGTAGCACATGCGCATGTTTTAAGTTTTCAGCACTTAGTTCACCAAAATGTGCAGCGCGAGTGGAGATTAACTGCCCAGCATCAGTTAGCTCTGCTATTTCACGCAATATTTGCCCTTGTCGGTGCATATCTGCCGTTTTAAATAGGCTATGGGTGAACATAAACTCCCACACCAGCGCGATACTTTTTTGTTTTAACAATTTGATATCGAGTGCTCGCTGTGGGTCATCAATCAGTGCAAAGTGACCAAAAGGCGCAAGCAGTTCAACCAACGCCTCAAAATGCTGGTCGGTGTGTGTAAGGCTAGCAACATGGCTTACCTGCTTGATGTTGTGCTTAGCCAATTGCGGGGCCAAAGGCTCGTGGTGATTGATAACGATATCGGCCCCCATTTGCTTAACCCAACGCTGGGTTTCAGTGCGCGAAGCCGTGGCAATGGTGGTGACATTCGGGCAACGCTTAGCCAACTGCAGCAAAGCTGAACCAACACCACCGGCAGCCCCGGTAATCAATAATGTTGCCTGTTCATCGTGGCTTAAATGCAGTCGTTCAAATAACAATTCCCAGGCGGTTAAGAACGTCAATGGCATGGCTGCGGCGTCGGCAAAGCTTAATGACCGTGGCTTGCGACTCACTAAACGCGCATCAACGGCTTGGTACTGTGCATTGCAGCCGTGGCGATTGAGCTCACCGGCATACCAAACTTCATCACCTTCTTTAAAGTCGTGCACGTTTTCGCCAACACTTAAAACCACGCCTGCAGCGTCCCAGCCTATAATGGCAAACTCGCCTTCAAGCGGGCCTCGCCGGGTACGAATCTTCGTATCGACAGGATTCACGCCAATGCCATATACCGCAACAAGCACATCGTTAGGGCCTAGCACAGGGTCTGGCAGAGTTATGTCCAATAACGCATCATTGCGGTCAATAGTGCCGCATTCCCGATAACCAACAGCTTTCATGGTTGCTTCCTCATAGCCGGTTCACGTATAACATCAATACTATGACACTGTTGCCCAATCAACCAGAGGAACCTTCCATGAATTTGCACCCAAAGGCGAGTTTAGTCGGGCTTTGTTCAGCATTGATGATCAGTACAGCCAGTGCCGATGTGGAATATGTCGACCAACCAGCGCTGCATGACATACAGGCGCAGATATCGGCTAAACGCATTGAAGCGGACATTACCAAATTAGTGAGTTTTGGTACACGACATACGTTATCAGAGACCGAGTCAGACACTCGCGGCATTGGTGCTGCACGGCGCTGGATAAAAGCTGAGTTTGATAAAATTTCAGCGGCGTGTGGTGGCTGCCTTGACGTGTATTATCAGTCACGCGTTATTCAAGGTGAAAAGCGTATTCCCGATCCGGTTGAGGTGGTGAGCGTTATCGCTGTGCAACGGGGGAAAGTTGACCCGAATCGCTATGTCATTATGTCGGGTGATATTGACTCACGGGTTTCTGACGTTATGGACTATACCTCGGATGCGCCAGGCGCCAATGACAACGCCTCAGGTGTTGCCGGTACCTTAGAAGCGGCACGCGTGCTAAGCCAGTATAAATTTGCTGGCAGTATTGTGTATGCCGCGCTAGCGGGCGAAGAGCAGGGGCTTTTTGGTGGCCGCATTATGGCCGAACAAGCACAAAAAGACGGTTGGCGCATTAAAGCGGTGTTAAACAACGACATGATCGGCAACATCGAAGGCATTAATGGCGTTATTAATAATACCACTGCACGTATTTTTGCAGAAGGCACGCGGCAGGATGAAACCGAAGCAGATGAGCGCCGTCGACGCTTTACCGGCGGTGAAGTTGACTCGCCAAGCCGCAACGTCGCGCGCTACATAGACTGGATGGCAGACCGCTACATTCCGAATTTAGATACCATGGTCATTTACCGTTTAGATCGCTTTGGCCGCGGCGGACACCACCGTCCATTTAACGACTTGGGGTATCCGGGCGTTCGTATTATGGAAACCAACGAAAATTACAACCGTCAACATCAAGATCTGCGCACCGAGAACGGTATTGTTTATGGTGACACCATTGACGGTGTTGACTTTGATTATGCGGCTAAACTTACTGCACTGAACGCCGTTAGCTTAGCCAGTATGGCCTGGGCACCAAGCCCACCGGCACAGGTAAAAATTGCTGGAGCCGTAAGTGCCGACACCACGCTCAGTTGGGCGCCGGCGAGTGCGGCTGAAAAAGCGCATATTAAAGGCTACCGTATTTATTGGCGTCACACCGACGCACCAAACTGGGAATTTAGCCAGTACATTGGCAATGTGAATGAGTTTACGCTCAAAAATGTGGTGATCGATAATTACTTTTTTGGCGTGGCGAGTGTGAGTCACGATGGCTATGAAAGCCCGGTGGTATTTCCGGGTGCTGCGGGCGCTTTCGGTGAATAATCGTTGCCCGTGGAATAACACCTGTGCAGCAAACTAATAATAAGCGCGCTGACCGCTGGTTAGCGCGTTTTGCCGACTCTAATTATGTATTGCTCGCTATTTTTATCGCGTCATTTTTAGAGTCGCTGATCATTCCAATCCCCCTAGAGCTTATTCTCATACCCTTGCTCATGCACCAACGTGATCGGCTTTGGTCTATTGCCACGGTAACCTTGTTTGGCTGCCTGCTTGGGGCCAGTGTCGGCTATGGTATTGGCTTGTGGTTTTTTGAAGATATTGGTGACGCGATACTCACGTGGCTTGGTTACCATGACGCCTTTGAAAGCTTCACGGCACGCTTTGCAGAGCATGGTTTTGCCACACTGTTGTTGGTTGGAATTTCGCCCATTCCGTTTCAAGTAGGAATGCTCAGTGCTGGCAGTGCCGAATACCCGTATGGATTATTTATGCTGGCGGCTGTTATTGCCCGCGGTATTCGTTACTACGGACTGGCGTTATTGGTTTATTGGTTTGGTGAAGCCGTGCTGCGCTGGTGGCAACAATACAACCGCAAAGCCGGCTGGGTTGTGCTAGTTGCTGCACTCTCGGTTTACCTAGTGTATCTGCTTTTTTAGGCTATCTGTTGATTTAGCGCTACGGCAGTTGTTCTGCAATGTCCCTCAGCGCTTCAAGGCCATGTAAATCAGTGGGGAATAAAGGTAAGTAAACCCGTTGAAGGTCTTGAAACTCTTGTTCAATATCATCACGATAGACGGCTTCTTGGGCACGTCGTTTGGCAAAAAACTCTCCGTCTGCCTGCTCAGGCAAGTTCCGGTTAATCACTAACCCCGCAATGGGAAGCTTTTCTTGTCGCAAGGCTGTAACCGCGCGGGCGGTTTCCAAAATAGGTAATTTTTCTGGGGTTAGCACAAAAATTAATGCCGTTTTGCTCGAATCTGTCAGCACATGCCGCGTGCGATGAAATAGACGTTGACGACGCAGTAGGGTCTCACTAATTTCGGTGGTACGATCATCAAGCTCAGCGGATTCATGTTGTTTAGGGTCAGCCATAGGGTTGGCGATGTCTTTGCCGGCTTTAGGGCTTAGGTGCTCAAGCACACCTTCAAGCTTTTTACTGCGTTCAGTTTGTTTTAATAAGCCTTGCGTCCAAGCCGCCATGGCTTCGGGGAGCGTTAATAAGCGCAGCGTGTGCCCAGTTGGCGCTGTGTCGAAAATAATAAGGTCATACTCCGCTGGTTTTTCATCAATCAGCCGAGCTATTCGTTCCAATAGTGCGGCTTCTTGTGCACCGGGCGACTGTTGAGTTAAACGCATTTGTCGCTCTATTTCTGGGTACATGTCGGGCTTGCTATAGCGCTTCATGGTTTTCATCACACGGGCAATGTGTGCTTCAACTTCAGCGTCAGGGTCAATTTCAAGTGCATCAACGCGCTCTGTCATTGGCGTAATGCTGTCACCAATAGGCATGTCAAAAGCGTCAGCGAGGCTGTGCGCTGGGTCGGTAGAAATAAGCAAAACCCTGCGGCCGCGTTCTGCTTGCTGAAGCGCAAGTGCTGATGAAATGGTTGTTTTACCCACGCCACCTTTGCCGCCAACAAATACAATTTGTTTATCATCTACACAAAGCATTCAAGCACCTTAGCGCTTAGCAACAACGAAAGCCATCAAGCGGAGAGTGCTCCATGCCCATTCGCAGGTGCCATTGGTGAAAACGCTCAAGCAACAATGGCTGTAGCTCGAGCGTGTAATAAGAGGCGGGATTCGGAACGCCCATGAGTTCAGAAAATACTAACATCATGAACAAATCGTCCTCGTCCCGTTTGGCCCGTGCAATTGCCGACCGGTATGGCGCGTTATACACCTCTGTTGCATAGGCGTTGGCGTTTTTTATCCAGTCGATAATGGCACGTATTTTCATGATTAGCTGGCCTTGGTTGCTTTATTTTCGCGCACTAAACGCGTCAATACACCTGCTGACTCAAGGGCAATCCAAATGGCCGCAATAAGGACAACGAGGTCTAGGCTAAACAAGAACCAGTCTGACTTATGATAAAAGCCCATTAATTGAATAAGTAGGGCGTAAATAGTCATGACTAACAAGAACAGCAACGGAATTAGGGTTACGTACATAGGCCGCCCTAATTTCACTAGCATGGTGGTAATAACCAGCAACGTTAAGCCTGCTAGCAACTGGTTGGTGGTACCAAATAACGGCCAAATTAATAAGCCGCCCGAACCATCAGCGCCGCCAGCACCAAAGGCTAGTAATAAACAGGTACCTACGGCTAACAGAGTTGCAGGCGCGGCTTTTTCCATCCATTTAATGTTATAGATGTTGCCCCATTCTTGGAAAATATAGCGCTGTAAACGCAAGCCGGTGTCCATGGTGGTGCCCGCGAACAATACTGCCATAACCGTGAGCAAGGTCTGTGCTAAGTCGACATCAAGGCCCAAGCCATTTTGCAAAATATTGGCGCCGCCTTGTACAAATGCGGTCACACCGCCTTGGCCAAAGCTATGGTACACCGCTTGCCAATCGGCTAAGGTGGCGAAACCAGCCGTGACCGCAATAATGGTTGCCAATGACAGCGAACCTTCACCAATAGCACCAAAATAACCAACAAAACGCAGGTCGGTTTCTTTGTCTAATTGCTTGGAGGTAGTGCCCGATGCGACTAAGCCATGGAAGCCAGAAATTGCCCCGCAGGCAATGGTAACAAAGAGCAGTGGAACGAGGCTAGGTGTGCCCTCGGGGACATTGGTGTTAAAGGCGGGAGCGACCAGCTCTGGACCACTAATCAATACCGCACCGTACACCAAGAACAAACCAATAAACAACTGTAGGCCGTTAATGTAGTCGCGCGGTTGTAATAGCATCCATACGGGTAACAGCGAAGCGATCGCCGCATAGGCAAATAGCACAAGAATCCACTGGGCATTGTCCGACACACCAAACACCGTTTCAGGCAGTGTGATAGGGAAGCTAGGGCCTGCGTAAATAAGTGCATACAGAGCAACAACGCCAAGAATAGATACCGTACCTAGGTTCATCCATTTGCGGAAAATAACTTGGCCGATAATCAACGCCACAAAAATGGCACCCCACACGGGTACAACAGAGCTTGGGAAATTAATCAGTAGCCCTGAAATAGCGGTGGCGAATACCGCGTTTACCATGAGAAGTACTAAAAAGATCACGATCATGAACAAGCTTTGTGAACGCTTGCCGACCACATCACCCGTTAAAGCACCAATAGAACGTGCTTTATTGCGGTTGGAAGCCCAAATAGCGCCAGCATCATGCACGCCAGCGAAGAAAATGGTACCGAATACAACCCATAAGAAAGCTGGAACCCAGCCCCAAATAACGGCAATAGCGGGACCGATAATAGGAGCTGCACCTGCAACTGAGGTGAAGTGGTGGCCCCAAAGCACGTATTTGTTGGTCGGAACAAAGTCGACACCGTCTTCAAATTCGTGAGCAGGGGTTCGGAAGTTAGGATCGAGTTTGAATATTTTCTCGGCAATAAACTTAGAATAAATGACATAACCAAGAAACATCGCACCTAAACCGAGTAACATCAGCAAAATTGCGTTCATGGTATTACCTTTTTTGGTTTATTATTAGGACGACAATAACTGCGTTATGGTACTTCATACCTAGTTAAGACGGACATTCGACCAAAGTCTAGCTTATTTCTACGCAATTCACCTGCTGAAGGATCCGCAATGTTTCGCTGGTTTGAACAACGTTTACCGCCATTTCCAGAAGGGCAGCCCGAACAGCCACCCAAAGGCTTAGTGGCGTTTTGCATTTATTACAGCAAAGGGGCTTGGCCTTATATTTTTGCGGCTGGCGCGCTGATGATGCTAATTGCCATGACCGAAGTTTGGCTGTTTAGTTTTATTGGCAATATTGTTGATTGGCTGGCTGCACAAAACCGCGAAACCTTTGTTAGCGAGCAATTTTGGAGCCTAACCGGTATGGCGGCGGTGATACTCATTGGCTTGCCTTTGTTGGTTGTGTTGCACTCGTTAATTACCTACCAATCACTGCTGGGTAATTACCCTATGCGAATTCGTTGGTTGGTGCATAAGTACTTGCTAAATCAATCAATTACTTTCTACCAGGATGAGTTTGCTGGGCGTATAGCCACCAAGCTTATGCAAACAGCCTTGGCCGTGCGTGAGTGCGTGATCAAGCTGTTTGATGTGCTGAACTATGTCACCGTGTACTTTATTGGCACAGTGGCCATTGTGGCGAGTGCCGATTGGCGATTAGCGCTGCCGCTGATTGCTTGGCTAGGGTTTTATATTGTGCTGCTGCGCTATTTTGTGCCGCGTTTGGGTAAGGTTGCTGCCGCTCAGGCCGATGCCCGCTCAATTATGACCGGCCGTATTGTTGACAGCTATACCAATATTCAAACCGTTAAATTGTTTTCCCATGCGCAACGTGAATTGACGTACGCGAAAGAGGGCATGAGCGACTTTTTGGGCACCGTGCATAAGCAAATGCGCCTAGTTACCAAGCTTTATACCTGCTTGTATATTTTAAATTCGTTATTGTTGTTTTCAGTCGGCTTCTTAGCCATTCAGTTATGGGTGGATGCGCTAATTAGCGTGGGCGCTATTGCCGTTGCGCTAAGTTTGGTTTTGCGCCTATGGGGCATGAGCCAGTGGATTATGTGGGAAATCTCGTCGCTGTTTGAAAATATCGGAACCGTGCAAGACGGTATTAAAACGGTGTCTGTTCCGCAAGATATTCAAGACCGCGCCAATGCGAAGCCTTTGGCGGTTGAGCGTGGCGAAATTCAATTCGACCACGTTGATTTTCACTACAGTGCAGATAAGCCGGTATTAAAACACTTGAATTTGACCATTAAAGCGGGCGAGAAAATAGGCTTGGTTGGGCGTTCGGGTGCAGGTAAATCAACCTTGGTCAATTTATTACTACGCTTTTTTGAAGTCAACCAAGGCGCGATAACCATTGACGGGCAAAATATTTCCAACGTGACGCAAGAAAGCCTGCGCCAACATATTGGCATGGTAACGCAAGATACGTCGCTATTGCACCGTTCGGTACGCGGCAATATTGCTTACGGCCGCCCTGATGCCACCGAAGCCATGATTGAGCAAGCAGCACACAAAGCCGAAGCAGATCTATTTATTGCAGACCTAGAAGATGCGCAAGGGCGCCGTGGTTATGATGCGCACGTGGGTGAGCGTGGGGTTAAATTATCGGGTGGCCAACGCCAGCGCATCGCTATCGCGCGGGTGATGTTAAAAGATGCACCTATTCTCATTCTTGACGAAGCAACCTCAGCGCTTGACTCTGAAGTTGAAGCCGCCATTCAGGAGAATTTATACCGCCTAATGGAAGGCAAAACCGTGATTGCGATTGCTCATAGGTTATCGACCATTGCTGCGATGGACCGCCTTATTGTCATGGACGAAGGCCAAATTGTTGAGCAGGGCAGTCATGAAGAGCTCCTCGCAAGTGGCGGTATTTACGCGCAATTATGGGCGCGACAATCGGGCGGCTTTCTACCCGAATAACGTGAAGTTTGTAGTGAATAGAAGTAAATGTACGACGGCTATTAAGTGAAAACAAATACTGCCGATAATCAGAACGAATGTTTACAATGAATTTACCTGAAACTTACGGTGCAAATACTAAGTTTTACTTAGACTAGAGCAGTGTTTTGTCTAACAGTCGATTGCTTCGACAAGGTGGAAGTGGCTATGCGTAAATTAATATTGCTACTTATATTTGCTGGCGCGGCGTTTAAATATTACAACCAAGACCAGCATATCGATATTACGCCAGAGGTAAGTCTATCTGACTGGGCGGTAAAACTCAGTGAAATTGCACCGTCTTCGAAGCGAAAAAACGTGAAGCTAGTTTGTCCGAACGATCATTATGTGAGCGTTAATCACGATTTATCGGAAGCTAGCTGCCGCCAACGCACACAACTGTAATTCCGCCGTTGTAATAGCGTCGCTTCTCGGGTTAAATAACAATTATAATAAATGGTGCCGCGTTGGCACCCCAATTAGCGAAGTAGACAGCGGTATTATGTTCAAATTATTCTCCCGATTTCGTTCCATTTGGATGGCGGAACTGGTTCGCCGTTATGAACTACAAAATGGCTTTCAACGCGCAGACGCAATTGACCATCAAGCGCGTCAATTGCCAACTATGGAGCAGCGCGTATTTAAGCGTGCAGAGCTGCTTGCGGCACGGTTAGGCCTCGTTCATCAGCTTCGTCTGTGGGACCACTTTCGTCGTCTTATCGCTATTTTACTGTCTGTTTTCGCTGTGCTCGGTGCGGTTGCGCTGGTGCGCGGTACCTTATCGGTCACTCAACCTATTTCGCTAAGTTATGCGTTAATGATGCTGCTTGGGCTGCACGTTATCCTATTTGTACTTTGGTGCGTGTCTTTGCTACTCAAAGACAGCTTCGGATGGATTGGACGCATTTCCTTGTGGCTGTTAGAACACATTGGCCAGCGCCAATATAATCAGCAATTTAACAATACCTTACTCACCATTGCTAATCAGTACCGGTTAACCAAGCCTGCCGGTGCGGTATTAACCCACGGTTATTGGACACTGTTCATGCTGATGGTTTGGTTTGTGCTGTTTTTTCACTTAAGTACCAGCGCATACACTTTCACTTGGGCGACAACCATTTGGCCAGCAGATAGCCTGCAAGTGTGGGTGAGTGTACTTAATTTTATACCGTCATTGTTCGGCGTGGATGCGCCGTCTGTGGCGGCTATGTGGGATAACCCAGCCGCCGGCGAACAATTGAATGCAGGGCGTTGGTTACTTGCCTGTATTGTTGTCTACGGTGTGGTTTGGCGAGCATTGGCCTTGATGGGCTCGTTAGTTGTTGTGTTGCGCCGTGTGGCGGCAATGAAGATTGACTTAACGCTACCGGGCTATGCACCGGTTATACGCAAATTAACCACGTCGGCGGCCACAGAATTAGTTGACGCCGACAGCGACGTGGCAGGAATGGACGACTGGCAAACGCGGGAACCGAAGCCGGGGCATGGTGAATTAGTGATTAGCCTAGACCATGAACATGATCAACGCTGGCTGCAGCAGCATCAAAATGAATCATGGTACGGCGGTATTGTTGCGCGAAGCGATGACCGCCAGCGCATACTGCAGCGGCTTGACGATGCTCCGGTGGCGAAGCTGGTGGTACGTGTGAATGCCCAATTAACCCCAGATCGCGCAGCGCTGCGGTTTTTACAGCGATTACAGCAATATTGTACCCATGTTGAAGCGCAGCTAGTGGTTGGTGATAACCCCGATGATGAACGGGTGGGGCATTGGCAGCAAGGCTTAACCGAGGAGGGCATCGCATGGAATTAAATAATGCGTTAATGCTCGCGGTTGTCGGGCATACAAACACCGGCAAAACGTCGTTAATGCGTACCTTGTTGCACGACAGTCAATTTGGTGAAGTCGACTCACGTCCAAGCACAACGCGCGAAGTAACAAGCATTGATGTGGATGCCAATGGCCAAGTTTTAATGCGGTTGTTCGATACCCCAGGCTTAGAAGCTGGCTCTGATTTATATGATCACTTAGTACACAGCGAATCAAACTTTCGTCATGACGGCCCCGCGCAAGTACGCCACTTTTTGAATACAAAAATTGCCGCGAGCGAGTTTGAGCAAGAATCCAAAGTGCTGCGTCAACTATTGAAGTGTCATGCTGCCCTGTATGTTATTGACGTACGCGATCCGGTACTTCCTAAATATCAAGATGAACTGAGCGTATTAGCACGTTGCGGCAAGCCAATTTTACCTGTACTTAATTTTACCGGGCAAAAGCCAAATAACATGAACCAGTGGAAACTGGCGCTCACCAAAGTGAATTTGCACGCGTACATTGAATATGACGCGGTAAGCCCGCCAGAGGGCGGTGAGTCGATATTATTTAGTCGACTCGGCGCTATTGTTCCTGGCTTTCATGAGCAGTTACAGCAACTTGCAGACTATCGTCAACAGCAACGTGAACACCGCTTAAATACCGGCTTAACGCAAATTGCCGAATTATTGGTTGACGTTGCTGCGTATTCCGAGAGTGTTCCGGCACAAATTACTGAAAAGCCACTGCGTGTACTGATTGATAACATGCAACAGCTAGTGAAGCGCCGCGAACGTAATTGCGTCACCGAAATGCTCGCGCTTTATGCGTTTCGCATTGAACACGTGCGCTTGCAGCAATTGCGTTTAAGCGACGGCGATTACAAAGACGATTTGTTTGACGCCGAAACCTTGAAGAATTTTGGTATGAAAACAGGTGTTGGCGTAGGCAGTGGCGCCGCTGTTGGTGCAGGGCTTGACTTGATGGTTGGCGGTGCAAGTTTGGGCGCCGGAACCGCATTTGGGGCTGTGATTGGTGGCTTGTGGCAAGGCTGGAACCATTATGGTAAAAAGGTTCTAAGCCATATGCGCGGCGAACGCGAACTTATTGTCGATGACGAAATTATCAAGTTGTTGACCTTGCGCCAAATGAATTTACTGCAGCAATTAGCGACTCGTGGGCACGGCTCACAGCAGTTGCTGTTGGTAACGCAGTCAACCAAATTGCGTGATCAGTTCTTACGGGCGTTATCAACACGGTTAAAAGTAGCGCGACGTAACCCACAATGGTCCAGTTTAAGCCAGCGCAGCTTTATACGTGATAATGACCGTCAATTGTGCGTTCATGACATTACCGAGCTCTGTCGCGGTTTTTGGCAACAAAGTTGACCGTAGGGGAAGTTGGTTGTACCTACAAAGAGGCGTTTTTAATTAATCGGTTGGCGCTATAATAAATATGTCACAGTAGGTGATGACCACAAGGATGCCAGATTATGGCAGAAGGGCACGTAAAAATACCTCGTTCATTTAGACAGCTCACGCGCCGAGTTGTTGTGGGTATTTTAGTGACCGGTGCCATAGCCAGTTTAAGCACCTTGGTGCCACTGTATTTTTATATTGAAAAGTCAACCGATGACTTATCACTTGCCTATGCAAATGCCCAAGCAATTGCGGTGCAACAGCAACTTGAACATTATTCAGCAATTGCTGGGCAATTCTCCAGTCGCTCTCATATTCGTGAGTTGTTGTTTCAATACCATCAAGGTGAAATTTCTAAAGCTGAATTAACGGCTCAGTCACAACTGCGACTTGAAGATGCTGCAAAGCTTATTCCCGAGCTTATTATGGGGTACCGGCTTGATAGCAACTTTCAACTACTGTCAAAGTATTCAGGGCCAGCACAAAGCCAGGCGATAGTTGATGCGATACCCTTAGCCACATTGGCCGAAAAGTCACTGTATTATGTGGCACAAGCATCCACGGTGGTGCAAACATCTACGCGCGATGCTGTTAACCCGGCGCCGACAACTATCTATATTTCGGCAAGCTCGCCGATATATGATGCTGAGCACCAGCGACTCATTGGCATGGATGTGTTACTTTTCGATAGTCATGCGGTGTTGAGAATTCTTCGTGATTTAAACCAGTTTGGTCCGCAAACCGAGTTCCAGTTGGTGAACACACGTGACCGCGTATATTTGCAGTTTAATCCTACGACGCAGCAATTAGAGCACCATCAACTAACCAAAACACATACCATGCATTTAGCTGGTTATGGCGATGAGCCTTTTGCCTTTCGCGCGGCCACTGAAACCGGTCAAAATCTAAATCACTACTTTGTACCATTTAAAGATTCAAACTGGGGCTTAATTGCTACGACGCCCAATAAAACCCTAGCGACCGGTGTACAGTCTGGTGCGCTTTGGATTTTGGGTGGCATACTGTTAACAACCTTACTGGGTGCCTATTTAATTCGACATTGGTTACAGCCGATTATTCGCTCTCAAGTTGCCAGAAATGCGCAATTAAAAGACTCAAACAATAAATTAAAATTAGCGAATACGGTATTTGAGAAAACCCATGAAGCTATTGTTATTACCGATTCTAAATTAACAATTATTCGAGCTAACAGTGCTGTTTCGCGACTTTTTGATACGGATGTTGCTAACTTGAAAGGCAAAAGCTTACTCGATTTTGCCGACCTTGAAAAAGTAACCCCAGCCATGCGTGAAGACGTGACTAAACATATTCGACAGCACGAAAGTTGGCAGGGCGAAGTTTGGTATGTACGTCCAGCAGGAAGTAAATTTCCTGCATTGCAAACAATTTCCCCGGTGCAAAACAGCGGCGGAATAGCAACGCAGCTAATTCATATTTTTAACGATATTTCCTCTGAAAAAACAGCGCAAAAACGTATTGAAACCTTGGCGATGACCGACGCATTAACCCATTTGCCAAATCGTTTTGCAATTGAACACGTGATTAACCAGGCCATTGCGAAAGCAGACACTGATCACATGAATGACTTTGCCTTGTTGTTTATTGACCTGGATAAATTTAAACCCGTGAATGACACTTATGGGCATGCGATAGGCGATGCATTGTTGCAGGCTATTGGGCCACGAATGAAAGAGGCACTGCGCGCAAACGACGTTATTGGCCGACTAGGTGGCGACGAATTTGTGGTATTGATTCAACAAGTACAGCAACGTGATGACGTAAGCCTTATTGCTGAGAAGCTGCTAAATGCGCTGCAAAAGCCATTTAGAATTGGGGAGCTGTCTTTACAAGTCGGCGCGTCCGTCGGCATTGCTTTTTATCCAACGCATGGAACCACAGCCGAAGCACTGCTAAATGCTGCTGATAATGCTATGTATGTCGCCAAACAGGCGGGCAGACAACGTTTTCACATTGCACAAGAGAAGTAAACAAAAGGGGAAGTTGGTCGGCGTGACTGGATTTGAACCAGCGACCCCTGACACCCCATGACAGTGCGCTACCAAGCTGCGCTACACGCCGACCGAGCCCGCTATATTACTGAATAATCGCAAATAGGCAAGGGCTAGACGTTTAACTGCTGATTAATTAGGCATCTGCCCAGTTTGCTCGCCACTGAACCGCTTTAATTTACGAATGCCGTCAACT
Organism: Gammaproteobacteria bacterium; assembly: GCA_018222985.1. Classification (GTDB taxonomy): domain Bacteria; phylum Pseudomonadota; class Gammaproteobacteria; order Enterobacterales; family Alteromonadaceae; genus Pseudidiomarina. The sequence continues at coordinate 271,377 of JAAEZG010000001.1, read as the reverse complement.
AACACAGGTGTCGCCGGTGACACTCCTGGAAGAAGTTTTAAGTCGTCATTGCTAAACGTACGTATGCTGGCATCGGCATTGATGATTGATGTCATTTCTTCATCATAAACCACCAATTTTTGTCCAAAACTAGTGAGTAACGGTAAACGTTGCTCATCGTTTAGCAAATCTAAACCAATCGCATAAGCTTTGGCGTCGTCTACGCAACTCATATAGCTACCAAGCACGGTTGGCATAATATCTGTCAGCATAACCATTGGCTGTGCTTTTAACTGTACGTTAGGCGAGTGCAATAGTGCGACCTGCATGGCTTGTGGAGCAAAGGGTTCTTGTGCCTGTGTTGCCGTGGGTGAGACCCCAACGACAAAGATACGGGCGTTACGTTGCAGATGATTTTTAATGGTGGCGATGATTTCAGGGGTAACTTGGTCGGCTACTGCAATACCTAAAATCGCGTTTGGCTGGGCTAAGTTAAAGCCCGAAAAAGCGTCAAACGCGCGCGGCAACGCCACCTGTTCAGACAAGTTGTTTACAGTGAACTCAACACGATAATCAAGCAACGTTGATAAATAGACCGGCAACTTATTGGCATGGTTGATCGGTGTTTCATATAGGTCAGGCAGAGCATACATAAGCTCAAACATGCCGCTGTCAGTTGTTGGATGACCAATGACCCTTGAATTAAAACGAACGAGCTCAGGTACTGCACCTTGTAAGCTTTGTAAACCGTCAGTATTCAGCGTTTGTATGGCCACAACAAGGGTATTCGGCGCCTCTGGTACGCGTGCGCATTGCAATTCGCGGGTTGGGTAATGCAATTGAATGGAAGTACCGCTACGAATAAGTTGCTGGGTAGCTTCGTTGCGCTGCTCGACCAATAACCCATGCTTGCTCATCAGGGTTTTCGCGGTGGTCGGGTAGCTTAATGGAAACATATCGTCTTGCTTGGTGATTGGCGTGTAAAACACCGCGTCAGCCCAAACATGAATGCTATGGCTACTTAAAAAGCACAGCACAAATACGGCGCTAAATGATGCGCCCCAGTGTTTTTCGCGCAATTTATCGAGCCGTTTCCAGGCTAAATTAGCTAAAGCCAGTTCAAACACTAAGAGAATGACAAAGGTCAGCAGCATGCCTAGCAAAATAAGGAAGCTTGCGCCGGCAAAAATAGACTCTGCGTCGGTGGCAAGCTGCGACAGAGAGTAAGTATTTAAATGGTAGCCGTAATTACGATAAAACAGCGCGTCTGCTACCAACGCAATCAGGCCCAACGAGGCGACTAGCGTGGCGATGCCGCGCAAAATGCGCGCGTAAGGAATAAGTAGGCAAAACGGAAATAATAAAATAATAAAAGTAATAAACGGCAAAAAGGCAAAATGCCCAAGCCAATTGACGATCAAATACAATATGCCCAAGGCCGTTTCAGGCATTTCGCTGGCTTCGATATAAAGTGTGCCAATTGCCAACACTAGCAAAATATTAAAAAACGTAAACCAGTGCCCCCAGCTAATAAGGCGGGCTATTTTGTCGCGGCGCTGTTTACGTTTATTCATGAGCCAGTATTACCTTTATGCTTGTTTTGCCATCGATTGTAGCAGCACTTTACCAAATTGTTCAGCGACCTTGTAAGCATCTTCTGGTTTATAACGCGCTGAAATCACATTTGACACCGCATTACCCAAAGTCATTAAGGCTAAATCGGCTGGTGTTTGGTGTTCTTCTAATACATTCAGTACAGCTTCTAATAATTGCTGTTGTGTTTCAACGTCGTACTTAGAAACAATCGGCATCGTTTTTACTCTCAACATGTTAAACTTGCCGCTATAGTACCACAGGGAATAAACAAGGACACCGAGATACCATGCAAGCCGATGTGAAACATAGCATTATCCATCAGTTTTATACCAACGACGGGCAAATTGGCTTACGCGTTGCGCCAGAAACCTTAGCAATTAATGACGAAGTAAGCTTGTTATTGAATGAATTAACCGAGGTTTATAACGCCAAACCAAGTAAAGGTTACGCGCGTTTTATTGATGCTGAAGTTGATGATGCAGAACAGCATCAAGTGAGCGAGTTCCCGGGGCAACTAGAAGCTTGGCGGGCAGGGCAAGAAGAGTTTGTTGGGTTTTCACAGCAAGCGGCAAAAATTCTGCACCAACAGTTGCAACACTACGGAATTTTAGAACCCGGGTTTTTAGTTATCGCAAGCTACACCGAACGTGGCCAAGACTTTTTAGTGGTTGCGTTTTTGCCTAGCAAAGATGGCGTGACCATTGCGCCAGACCTGTCAGTCGACCGTTCTTCGCAATTAGATATTAATAAAGTGCAACTGGCAGCCACGATTAATTTGACCGAATGGAAAGAAGAGCCTGAGTCGGCCACCTATATTTCATTCATTAAGGGACGTGTTGGTCGTAAAGTTTCAGATTTCTTTTTAGACTTTCTTGGCTGTGCTGAAGGTTTAAATGCCAAAAAGCAATCTCAGCAATTGGTTGAGAGCTTACATAGCTATGTGAAAGACGCAGAGCTTCCAACAGAGCAAGCGAATGCATTACGTAAATCGGTGTACGACATTTGCGACACGTCATGGCAAAACAATGAACCGGTGCGCGTGAAAGATTTGTCAGAACAGCTTAGTGAATCGGTGCCAACTGAGCGTAGTTTTGCCGATTTTACCGCGAGCCAAGACAAGCCGTTGCCGGAAGAGATTCGAGCCGACAGAACGACCCTTCGCAAGTTAGTGAAGTTTCAGGGGCAGGGTGGCGGTTTAAGCCTTGGCTTTGACCAAGAGCTACTTGGTAGCCGTGTAGAATACGACCCTCATACCGATAAATTGACGGTGCACGGAACGCCTCCGAACTTACGCGAACAACTGCGCCGCTACTTTGGTATTGATAGCTAAAACAAAAAACGCCGGCAAGCCGGCGTTTTTGTTAATTTGGTGCGATGGCGTGTTTACTTACCTTGCACCGGAGTAATGTTGGTTGCGTGCAACCCTTTAGGACCTTCTTCGAGTTGAAACTCAACGTCTTGTCCAGCTTTCAATGTACGGTAGCCTTCCATTTCAATTGTTGAGTAATGTGCAAAAATATCGCCTTCGCGATCTTCTGCCTCGATAAAGCCAAAACCTTTTGAGTTATTGAACCATTTCACTTTACCGGTTGCCATACTTCTACTTCCTTTATTCTGCATTTAAAATTTAGTTATTGTTAGAATGGTTGCCAACATAAGCGTTGAAAAAGCGCCTTGTTAACACCATGTTTTACTCTAGGTGACTTTGAGTGATAGTCAAGGCGTTTTTTGTGTGATTTCTGAACAAATTGATTATTTAGTATGAACTTTTGCACCAATCTTAAAATTTTATTAAGCCAATTGTTTAATAACCGACTATATATAAGTTAAGGGGCGTCATGGGTATGACACGCCATCACCAAGTTCATGATGAACAGGTGGCCGATAAAAGTAAGTTGCAGCCACCGCCAATGTACAAGGTGATCTTGAATAATGATGACTACACGCCAATGGACTTTGTGGTGGAGGTACTCATCAAGTTTTTCCGAATGGACCAAGAGCGGGCAACAGACACCATGCTCACCATTCATTATAAAGGGCGCGCAATTTGTGGCGTCTACTCTGCAGAAATTGCAGAAACTAAAGTAGTACAAGTGAACCAGTATGCACGGGAACATGAACATCCGCTGTTATGTTCCATGGAAAAAGCCTAATGCTTGTGCGCGGTACGCTGGTTGGCCTAAAAGGAGTAACTCATGTTAAATAAAGCGCTAGAAATTACGTTAAATGATGCTTTTCGCATTGCGCGCGATCGTCGTCACGAGCTGATGACTGTCGAGCATCTGTTATTAGCGTTATTAGATAACCCGGAAGCGTCACAAGCGCTGCGGGCTTGTGGGCTTGAGTTTACTCACTTAAAACAAGAACTCTTAAGTTACGTTGAACGTAGTACCCCTAGTTTCGACGATGAAAGCAGCGATACCGACACGCAGCCAACCTTAGGTTTCCAGCGCGTGCTACAACGCGCCGTGTTCCATGTGCAGTCGTCTGGTAACAGTGAGGTGACAGGTGCCAATGTGTTGGTGGCCATATTTGGCGAACAAGAATCGCATGCGGTGTACTTGCTGAATAAACACGATATTACGCGCTTGGATGTCGTCCATTATTTGTCGCATGGTTTATCGAAAATTGATGACGAAAACCCGCAGCAAGAGTCTTCGGACACCGACACCATGGAAAGCCAAGCTGAAGAGCAGCAAAGCTTTTTAAAACGTTTTTGTAGTAATTTGAATGCCCGCGCGCGTGACGGGCGAATTGATCCACTCATTGGTCGTGACGACGAGCTTGAACGTTGCATACAGGTGCTGTGCCGTCGGCGCAAAAACAACCCTTTATTGGTGGGTGAAGCCGGGGTTGGTAAAACTGCCATTGCTGAAGGGCTGGCGTATCGCATTGTTAATGAAGAGGTGCCTGAGGTTATCGCCAACGCCGTGATTTATTCGTTAGACATGGGCGGTTTGTTAGCCGGCACCAAGTATCGTGGTGACTTTGAGAAGCGTTTCAAGCAACTGTTGAAAGAACTTGCTGATCAGCCAGACGCTATTTTATTTATTGACGAAATTCACACCATTATTGGCGCAGGCGCAGCGAGTGGTGGGGTATTAGACGCTTCTAACTTACTTAAACCCTTGTTAAGTAGCGGTGAACTTAAATGTATTGGCTCGACCACCTATACCGAATTTAAAAACATTTTTGAAAAAGATCGCGCGTTAGTGCGGCGTTTTCAAAAGATTGATGTATTAGAGCCGTCGGTTGATGACACAACTCGAATTTTGCAAGGCTTGAAGGAGCGTTACGAAGCGCATCACGGTATTCGTTACACGCAACCGGCCATACGTGCTGCGGCAGAATTATCAGCGCGTTACATTAATGAACGTCATTTACCTGACAAAGCGATTGATGTGCTTGACGAAGCCGGTGCTAGCCAACGCCTGCTGCCGCCGTCACGGCGTAAGAAGACCATTGGCGTGCAAGATATTGAAAGTATTATCGCCAAAATGGCCCGCATTCCTGAACAGTCGGTGTCGCGTACCGATCAACAACTGCTGAAGAACCTTGATCGCAATTTGAAATTAGTGGTGTTCGGGCAAGATCAAGCCATTGAGCAGCTCACCTCCGCAATTCGGTTATCGCGCTCTGGTTTAGGGGCTGAGCAAAAGCCCATCGGCTCGTTTCTTTTTGCCGGCCCAACTGGGGTAGGTAAAACTGAAATTACGCAACAGCTAGCAAAAGCGCTCGGTATTGAATTTCAACGTTTCGACATGTCGGAATATATGGAACGCCATGCGGTGAGCCGTTTAATTGGTGCGCCGCCAGGTTATGTTGGTTTTGACCAGGGCGGTTTATTAACCGATGCCATTATTAAGCATCCGCATTGTGTACTGCTGCTTGATGAAATAGAGAAAGCGCATAGCGATATTTACAACATTTTGCTGCAGGTTATGGACCACGGCACGTTAACCGACAACAACGGGCGCAAAGCTGATTTTCGCAATGTTATTTTGGTAATGACGACCAATGCTGGGGTGCAAGAAACCGTGCGTCAGTCGATTGGCTTTCAGCAACAAGATCACGCACCCGACGCGATGGTTGAAATTAACCGAACCTTCTCGCCTGAATTTAGAAACCGGCTTGATAGCATTGTCTGGTTTAATCACTTAAACCAAGACGTGATAGAACAAGTGGTTGATAAATTCGTATGTGAACTGCAAGCGCAGCTAGATAAAAAGCATGTTTCGCTAGAGCTTGAACCTGTCGCCGTACGTTGGTTGGCAGAAAAAGGCTACGACAAAACCATGGGCGCTCGCCCCATGGCGCGAGTCATTCAAGAGCACCTGAAAAAGCCGTTAGCCAACGAAATTCTATTCGGGAAACTAGCTCAGGGCGGTGCGGTGCGAGTCACTGTCGCTAAAGGAGAGTTAAACTTAGCGATTGAAGAGCGTGAAATACGCGGTTCAACAGCCGACTAGGCTGTTGAACTGCAAGCGAACACGTATTAACGAGCGCGGAAGACGATACGGCCTTTGGTTAGGTCGTATGGGGTAAGCTGAACCGTGACGGTGTCGCCGGTTAAAATGCGAATGTAGTGTTTGCGCATTTTGCCAGAAATGTGTGCAGTCACGACGTGACCGTTTTCTAGTTCAACGCGAAACATTGTGTTTGGTAGGGTATCTAAAACCGTACCTTGCATTTCAATGCTGTCTTCTTTTGCCATTCAAATCCTCGATAATTCATGTGATGCTACGAAAAGTGGCCAGAATTTTAGCGGTTTTTACCGACAAATGCCACTTATACATTCGTTAATCGGGGCTTTTAACGCGCGAACTGTCCAAAAATCTGGACAAAACTGGGTTGGCGACGGTTTCAAAAAGCGTAAATACTGCTCACGAGCTATGTTATGAGCGCCTAAAGTTTCGGTGTGTGAATTACTAATTTGTACGTCAATGCATTGGCCACCGGTGGCGAAAAAGTGCTGGGCGAACGTAATTAGGGCGACTTTGCTGGCGTTGGTTACATGATGAAACATGCTTTCTGCACAAAACACATCACCCACACTAACGCCGTACAGTCCACCCACTAAGTTGTTTTCTTGCCAAACTTCTACAGAGTGCGCTCGGCCGTGCGTATGCAACTGAGAATATGCTGAAATCATTTCTGGATGAATCCATACGCCACGACCCGCTGCTTCGTGTACGTCGGCACAGGCGTGTATGACATCGCTAAATGCATGATTTAACGTAACTTCAAGGTTGTTTTTGCGCAGTAGGCGCCGCATCGAGCGACTCACATGCAAGCTTTGTGGGGTTATGATGGTGCGTGGATTTGGGCTCCACCACAAAATAGGATCGTGTTCGGCATACCAAGGGAAAATGCCCTGTTCGTATGCGGCAATAAGGCGAGCGACGCTTAAGTCGCCACCAAAAGCCAACAAGCCATTCGGTTCGCTAAGGGCTAGCTGAACAGAAGGGAACTGATGTGTGGCTGTACTTAGCTGAAACACCAGTTCCTCCTGTTAAAACGTGGCTAAATTGACGTTTAAGCTTTGGTTAAGCCGTCTAAGTAGCGCTCAGCATCTAAGGCAGCCATACAACCGGTGCCAGCAGAGGTAATTGCTTGGCGGTAAATATGGTCCATCACGTCGCCGGCAGCAAATACGCCAGGTACGCTGGTCGCTGTAGCGTTGCCGTGCAAACCTGATTTCACCACAATGTAGCCGTCGTGCATTTCGAGTTGGTCGGCAAAAATTCCAGTGTTTGGCTGGTGACCAATAGCAATAAAGCAACCCATAACGTCAAGATCAGTTAATCCGCCGTCTTGGGTGTCCTTCATACGCACGCCTGTTACGCCTGAGTCACCGCCAAGCACTTCATCAAGAGTTTTATTGAGGTGCAAAGTCACGTTGCCGTTATTGGCCTTGTCCATTAAACGGTCGACCAAGATTTTTTCTGCGCGGAAGGTATCGCGACGATGAATAACGTGAACTTCACTGGCGATATTGGCTAAGTAGAGCGCTTCTTCAACCGCAGTATTACCACCACCAACAACGGCAACTTTTTGATTGCGATAGAAGAAACCATCACAAGTTGCACAAGCAGACACACCACGCCCCATAAACGCTTGTTCTGAGTCTAAGCCTAAATATTTGGCTGAGGCGCCAGTGGCAATGACAACGGCGTCTGCAGTGTATTCGCCAGAGTCGCCAAATAGTTTTAATGGCTTCGCGCTGAAATCCACACGGTTAATGTGATCAAACACCATTTCGGTATTAAACTTTTCGGCATGTTGTTGCATGCGAACCATTAAGTCTGGACCAGTTAAGCCCTCTGGATCGCCTGGCCAATTTTCAACTTCCGTTGTTGTGGTTAATTGTCCACCTTGCTGCATACCGGTTACTAACACAGGGTTTAAGTTCGCACGAGCGGCGTAAACTGCGGCGGTATAACCGGCTGGGCCTGACCCAAGAATAAGTAGGCGGCAATGTTTGGCGTCTGCCATAAGAAATGTACTCCGTATATTTTAATTTGTTATCACTAGCATGGGGTCGATTGTAGGGATTCCAAGCCTCTGAAACAAGAGACCCGCGCAGGAAATCCGACGCGGGTCTTGTCAAGCTTGCCTACCAGCCTAATTGCACCGCAAGCTAGGCATAAGCACGATTACGCTTTAACAGCTTCGGCAGGGTCTAAATACTCAAGGCCTAACTGCGCGCCTAAGTCGTCATGAACGGCTTTGTAGGTAATTTTACCTTTGTGCATGTTCAAGCCATTCAGCAAGTGTGGATCGTCTGCCATCGCTTTTAAGCCTTTGTTTGCCAGCGCCAAACCAAATGGCAGGGTGGCGTTATTCAGTGCAATCGTTGAGGTACGTGCAACGCCGCCGGGCATGTTCGCAACACAATAGTGAATAACGTCTTCAACCACATAAGTTGGGTCTTGGTGGGTGGTCGCCTTCGAGGTTTCGAAGCAGCCACCTTGGTCAATGGCAACGTCAACAACCACTGAACCTGGCTTCATGTTTTGTAAATGTTCACGAGTGAGTAATTTAGGTGCTGCTGCGCCTGGAATAAGTACCGCGCCAATGACTAAATCGGCTTCACGTGAGAACACATCAATTGCGTCGACAGTTGAGTAGATAGTTTTTACACGGCCCGCAAAAATATCATCGAGTTGACGCAAGCGCGGCAAAGAACGGTCTAGGATAGTCACGTCAGCGCCCATGCCAACAGCCATTTTTGCTGCTTGAGTACCCACAACACCGCCACCGATAACCAATACTTTAGCGGGTGCAACGCCAGGTACGCCGCCTAACAATGTACCGCTACCACCGTTAGCTTTTTCTAAATGGTGTGCACCTGCTTGAATCGACATACGGCCCGCAACTTCGCTCATTGGTGCCAACAATGGTAAACCACCGTTACGATCAGTTACTGTTTCGTATGCAATCGCCGTAACACCAGCTTTCGCTAACAACTCAGTTTGCACTGGGTCTGGCGCTAGGTGCAAATACGTATAAAGAATCTGGCCTTCACGTAGCTGCTCGCATTCGTGTGGCTGAGGCTCTTTTACTTTGATGATCATTTCAGCTTTGGCAAAGATTTCTTTGGCGTCGGCAATAATGGTTGCGCCGGCTTGCTCGTAATCTTCATTGGTGAAGCCAATGGCTAAGCCACCATTTTGTTCAACCATTACCTGATGGCCGTGTGCGACATATTCACGCACTGCGGCAGGGGTAAGACCAATGCGGTACTCATGGTTTTTAATTTCTTTAGGTACACCAATCAGCATGGTTGTGCTTCTCCAATTCTGTATTTGTCGTTAAGGAATGACTTGTATGCATTTCTTGTGTGAAATAAACGGCGGCATTATAGATGATAACCATGGTGTGTTTCGTGCTTTTTTTTAGCCTGTTTTTAGCGTATAAATAGGTTTAAGAATACCAAAACAGGGAAAAAGAATGTTTGAGCCTGAAGAACCGGTGGAAATAACTATTGACCGCCTTGACCGAAAAATCTTAAGAATTTTGCAAGACGATGGTCGCATAAGTAACGTCAACCTCGCACAGCGCGTGGGATTGAGCCCAACGGCATGTAATGAACGGGTGCGTAAGCTTGAGCGGGAAGGTGTATTAGATGGCTACCACGCTCGAATAAACCCCGCTAAATTGGGGGCTAACTTAATGGTTTTCGTTGAGATAACGCTAACTCGTACATCGCCAGACGCATTTGCCGAGTTTAGTGACGCGGTACGCGAAACCCCTGAAATTCTTGAGTGCCATTTGGTCGCCGGTGATTTTGACTTTCTTATTAAAGCCCGCGTGCCAGACATGCCCTCGTATCGTAAGTTGTTAGGCGAAACCATCTTAACCATGCCGGGCGTTAACGAGTCACGCACCTATGTGGTGATGGAAGAAATTAAGGACGACAATAAAGTATTGATTAAAGGTTAAGAAAAGCATGGTATAAATAGCTGAATAAGCCATGAAGGCACGCTACAATACAAAAAAAATAGATAACCAGAACAATGAAAGGGAATAATTAAAACCATGGCACATCAACAAACTCGACGGAGCAATGCATGAGCGGTGTCCAACGCGTACTTGAGGTTGGGCTGATACTGTGCGGCGCTTTTGCGATATTTTTGTTTTTAGCGCTTGCCAGCTTTAACCCAGCCGACCCAAGTTGGTCACAAACGGGCTACGAAGGCACTATTCATAATGCCGCCGGTGCAATTGGCGCGTGGTTTGCTGATGCCTTGTTGTTTGCGTTTGGTTTTGTTGCCTATTTATTGCCTTTTGGCCTTGCCGCGTTGGGCTATGTGATGTTTCGCCAACCGCATCGCTTACTCGAGTTGGACTATTTAGCCGTTGGTTTGCGCTTAATTGGTCTGGTGCTTACGCTGATAGGCGCTTCCGCATTAGCTTCTTTGAACTTCAGCAATATTTACTCGTTTTCTGCCGGTGGGGTAGTGGGCGATGTGATTAGTTTGTCATTGCTGCCATATTTTAATGTTATTGGCACCACATTGTTGTTGCTAACCTTTTTATGCACAGGCCTGACGTTAGTTACAGGTATTTCATGGATTTGGTTAGCTGATAAGTTGGGTGAGATAACGATTGCCGGCACTTTAGGCCTAATTAAAAATAGCCAGCGTTTTGTACATTGGATAAAAGATCGTCCGCGTAAAGAGCGCGTTCCAAAAGCCGCAAAAGAAGATAAGAAGCCTGCGTTAGCACCGAGTCAGAAAACCTTGCCAGCAACGCATATACGCCAAGAACCCGAGCTTGATCTCGACCTTGCAATAAGTGCGGTAGACGATGACGATGTAGACATTGATGAGATGCCGGAAGAGCACTCGCGTTATGCACCTAAACCAGCGCGCAAGTCAGGAACGAACAAGGCTTCTAGCCAAGCTGCCGACGCAGCAGAAGCAGAAGATGATGCGCAAAAGACTGCTTCCGAGAAAGCTTCAGTAAGCGCTAAAGAAAACGCTGAAGAAAGCGTTGGCAGTAATCCGCTGAGTGTTGACCCGCTACCGTCAATTGAGTTGCTTGATAAACCTAGCAAAACTGGCAACCCGTTAACTCCGGAAGAACTCGCGCAAGTTAGCCAAACCGTGGAAGCCGTATTGCAAGACTTTGGCGTTGAAGTCAAGGTAGCCAACGTACAGCCTGGCCCTGTTATTACGCGTTTTGAGCTTGATTTAGCGCCCGGCGTCAAAGTATCAAAAATTTCGAATTTAGATAAAGACATCGCACGCTCATTAAGTGCTATTTCAGTGCGTGTGGTGGAAGTGATTCCTGGCAAGTCGTACGTGGGTTTAGAGTTACCCAATAAAAGCCGCGAAACAGTATTCTTTAGCGAAGTCATAGCCTGTGATGCTTTCCAGCAAAGTCCTGCCCCGTTAACCATGGTGCTCGGTAAAGGTATTTCTGGCGCACCTGTGGTTGTTGACTTAGCCAAAATGCCACACTTGTTGGTGGCCGGTACAACCGGTTCAGGTAAGTCGGTTGGCGTGAACGTCATGATTTTGAGCTTGCTCTATAAGAGTTCTCCGGAAGACGTGCGGCTTATTATGATCGACCCGAAAATGCTTGAGCTTTCGGTTTATGAAGGCATTCCGCATTTACTTACCGAAGTTGTTACCGACATGAAAGATGCCGCCAACGCATTGCGTTGGTGTGTTGGTGAAATGGAGCGTCGGTACAAGCTCATGTCAGCGCTAGGGGTGCGCAACCTTAAAGGCTATAACCAAAAAGTGCTGGATGCCATTGAAGCTGGTGAGCCGCTACGTGACCCAATTTGGAAGCCAGGTGACTCGATGGACGAGTTACCACCTTATTTAGAAAAACTGCCAAGTATTGTGGTGGTTATTGACGAATTTGCCGACATGATGATGATTGTCGGTAAAAAAGTTGAAGAACTTATCGCACGAATTGCACAAAAAGCACGTGCCGCGGGTATTCATTTAATTTTGGCGACACAACGCCCATCGGTGGACGTGATTACCGGATTAATAAAAGCGAATATTCCAACGCGCATTGCTTTCCAAGTGCAGTCGAAAATTGACTCACGCACTATTTTAGACCAGCCCGGAGCCGATCAATTGTTGGGGCAGGGTGACATGCTTTATTTACCTCCAGGCAGCGGTGTACCAACGCGTGTGCATGGTGCGTTTGTGGACGATCACGAAGTTCACGCGGTGGTGGCTGATTGGAAGAAGCGTGGTAAACCCAATTACTTGGACGAAATACTCAACGGCAGCCTAGACGAAGACAATTTGTTGCCGGGCGAGCAACTTGATCTGGGCGATGAAGAAAGCGACCCCTTATATGACGAGGCCGTCGCCTTTGTAACAGAAACGCGCCGTGTGTCCGTGTCGAGTGTACAGCGTAAATTTAGAATTGGTTATAACCGCGCGGCCCGCATTGTGGAACAAATGGAAGCGAGCGGTGTCGTTAGTAGTGCAGGCAATAATGGTCAGCGGGAAGTTTTAGCGCCGCGCGCACCGCGTGATTAACCTAAGTTGTAATGGATAAATCATCATGAAGCTATTGAAATACATTGCTGCCACGGCAGCTTGCACAACTATTTATTTAGTCAATACGCCGGTTGGCGCGACGGAAGCAGATCGTCAAGCCTTATTGAAACGGCTGCATAACCTCACGACTTTAAGTGCCGACTTTAGCCAACAGGTAACCGACATAAACGGCGAGTTAGTGCAGCAATTACATGGCAATATGGCATTATCGCGCCCGAATTTATTGCATTGGCAGACCGATGCACCAGACGAAACAGTCATGATCGCTGACGGCCAAAATTTGTGGTACTACAACCCATTTGTAGAGCAAGTTACGGTGTATGATCAAACCAATGCCGTTTCGCAAAGCCCATTACTCTTGCTCTTAGACGGCGAGAGCGGGGCTTGGCACCACTATGACGTAAAAGCAGAGGGTAACAGTTTTGCTTTGCAGCCGAAGCCCAATGCGGACAGTTCTCAAAGTTTGCAGCTCGTTTTTGCCGAAGACGGCGCTGACGCAGCCATAACGCGTATTATTCTTGACGATGGGCAAGGGCAAATTAGCACCATTAATTTAGAGAACGTGGTGTTAAACCAAGCGCTCAGTGAATCTTTGTTCCAGTTTGAATTACCAGACGGAGTTGATGTGGATGACCAACGCTAATGGCGAATTAGCGTTCGCGCCTGACTTCAGGCCCTTGGCCGCCAAAATGCGGCCACGCCAGTTGTCTGAGTATATTGGCCAGCAACACATTTTAGCCCCTGGAAAACCCTTGTATGAGGCAATAAACCGGGGGCTTTTGCATTCCATGATTCTATGGGGCCCGCCCGGAACCGGTAAAACAACCTTGGCCGAGTTAGTGGCGCTAAGTGGTTCGGCAGAGCTTGACCGTATTAGTGCCGTAACGGCAGGCGTTAAAGACATACGGGCCGCAATAGAGACCGCGAAGCAGCGTGCAAACGTGCAGCAAAAACGTACGGTTTTGTTTGTTGATGAAGTACACCGCTTTAACAAAAGCCAACAAGATGCGTTTTTGCCACATATTGAAGACGGCACCATTATTTTTGTTGGGGCAACCACTGAAAACCCAGCGTTTGAGTTAAACAACGCATTACTGTCACGTACGCGCGTGTATCGATTACAGCTGCTGGGCGACGATGAAGTTAAGCAAGTGATTACCCAAGCTTTAACCGACCAAGAGCGAGGGTTAGGTGCGCGCCAGTTAGCGCTAAGCCCTGAAGCACTCGAGTTTCTTATTCATAGTGCCGCTGGTGATGCACGCAAGGCGCTTAATTTTTTAGAAATTTGTGCCGATGCGGCCACCGACGACAGCATTAACCTGAAGTTAGTACAAGAAGCCGTGGGCAAACGCCAAGCGGCGTTTGATAAGCAGGGTGATGCGTATTACGAATTATTATCGGCGCTCCACAAATCAGTTCGTGGGTCGTCGCCCGACGGAGCCCTGTATTGGTACGCACGTATTCTACATGGCGGTGGCGACCCACTTATTGTTGCTCGCCGTGTTTTGGCGATTGCCTCAGAAGACATTGGCAACGCAGACCCACGGGCCATGCAATTAGCATTAAATGCCTGGGACACTTTCACGCGCGTAGGCCCTGCTGAGGGCGAGCGGGCGATAGCCCAAGCGTTGATATTTTGTGCCATGGCACCTAAAAGCAATGCGGTTTATCGCGCGTATAATCAAGCCAAACAACTGGCCGAAGAATATCCCGATTTACCGGTACCTAAGCACTTAACGAATGCGCCAACCAAGCTGCACAAGGCGGAAGGGTATGGGGTCGATTATCGCTATGCTCATGACTACCCGAACGCGTTTGTTGCCGGCGAACGCTATGTGCCGTATGAATTAAAAGACATTCAGCTATACCAGCCTAGCGAGAGAGGCCTTGAAAAGCAGTTGCTGGACAAATTAAATTGGTTACAACAACACAATCAAAATAGCCCCTGGCAACGAGATAACGATGACTAACTTTCTTTGGGTAGCACTCGGCGGAGCATTAGGCGCAAGCGCGCGTTATGGCGTGGGTTTATTGCTAATAAATTTTAGTAATTTATTTCCTTTCGCAACACTAATCGTTAACATAGCAGGCTCATTTTTATTGGCTTGGCTATTCGCAGCAGAGTATGCAGTGTCCGCCGCAGACCAGCAACTTTGGCTATTTTTAGGTGTGGGCGTACTCGGTGCATTTACCACGTTTTCGACATTTTCGTTAGACTTGGTGCTGTTGTTACAACACGGCGACTGGTTGAAAGCTACATTATACGCATTGCTCAACGTCTTCGGCTGCCTTGGTGCAGTGCTGTTGGCGTTATGGATAAAGATTTAAATTAACGATTGGGAACCACATGTTAGACGCTAAGTTATTTCGTAGTGAACTCGCACAAACCGCAGAGCGCCTTAAAACAGCTCGTAATTTTTCGTTAGATGTTGAGCGTTTAGAAGCGCTTGAGCAACAACGCAAAGACTTGCAGGTGCGCACTGAATCGCTACAAGCTGAGCGTAATGCCCGATCAAAGTCAATTGGCCAAGCCAAAGCTAAAGGCCAAGATATTGCGCCGTTATTAGCCGCCGTTGATGACCTTGGTGCACAACTTGAAGCCGCGAAAGCTGAGTTGAATGACGTTCAAGAGCAGTTGCAGGCTATTATTGCAGGCGTGCCCAACTTACCCGATGAAAGTGTACCTGTTGGTGCTGACGAAGATGACAATCAAGAAGTTAGCCGCTGGGGTACGCCGCGTGAATTTGAGTTTGAGCCCAAAGATCATGTTGATGTTGCCGCTAATATTTTAAAAGGCATGGACTTTGATCTTGGTGCGAAATTAGCCGGTGCACGCTTTGTGGTGTTAAAAGGGCAAATTGCGCGTTTACACCGAGCGTTAGCGCAATTCATGATTGATCTACACACTACTGAACACGGCTACGAAGAAGCCTATGTACCCTATTTGGTCAATCAGGAAACCTTATTTGGTACGGGCCAGTTACCAAAATTTGGTGAAGATTTATTTCATGTCAAAGGCGCGACTGAAAACCAAGTGCCATTGTCATTAATTCCAACCGCTGAAGTTCCATTGACCAACTTGTGGCGTGACGAAATTGCCGACGAAAGTCAGTTGCCAATTCAATATGTGGCGCATACGCCATGCTTCCGCAGTGAGGCTGGTTCTCATGGTCGCGACACCCGTGGTTTAATTCGCCAGCATCAATTTGATAAAGTTGAGTTGGTGTGGTTAGTACAACCAGAAGCGTCAATGGACACCCTTGAAAAGCTGACAGGCCATGCCGAAAAAGTTCTACAGCTATTAGAATTACCGTATCGCAAGGTGTTGTTATGCACCGGAGATATGGGCTTTGGCGCAGCCAAAACCTATGACCTTGAAGTGTGGGTGCCGTCGCAACAGAAATACCGTGAAATTAGTTCATGCTCAAACATGTGGGACTTCCAAGCCCGCCGCATGCAAGCACGCTTCCGTCGGAAAGGCGCGAAAAAGCCAGAATTAATGCATACCTTAAATGGTTCTGGCCTGGCGGTTGGCCGCACTTTGGTTGCGCTGCTTGAAAATAATCAACAAGACGACGGCTCTGTGACTATTCCAAAAGCGTTGCAACCCTATATGGGTGGCGTTGAAAAAATTGGCTAAGTAGGGCGTGTTTAAATGCACTTTGCGGGCTTCGGTAAGCCCGCAATGCGCGTTGCTTGCTTGGCCGGACCCTTGGGGAATAGCTTATATAAATACATGCTATTGGCCTTATCGGCACCCAAACTTTTACCAATTGCTTTCACTAATACCCGCATAGCAGGGCTGGTATCATAGGTTTGATAGAATTCTCGCACAAAGTTGACAACTTCCCAGTGTGCTTCGGTTAGCGTGATATTTTCTAGTGTTGCAATATATTCCGCCAGCTCGGGCGACCATTCATCAAAGTTCGCCAAGTATTCATGTTTATCGGTAGCGTAGGTGCGCCCGTTGAACTCAAACATTGTCCCACACCATATATTGGTCAGCTTCAATTGTTAACTCTACCCAGCGCGCGTCACCTAGCTGAATAACTGAAGCTGGAAGTTGCTCTTGTAAGTTATTTAATACAATTTCTGAGTGCAATGCATACGGGTGCACTGGCAAGGAGTCTATGAGTTGCGGGTTCGAAACGAGGTGCAGCAGCGCTTGTTCACTGACTATAAGAGTAACGCCCGAATGCATCCAGCTTGTCAGCCATTCGCTAGAAGGCCAATTTCGCACCAAATAAACGCTATTGGTTTGCTCGGATGACGGAGTTTCCGGCATATGGGGCGCATCAATCTCGATATTCATCATGGGTATTCCTTAATAAATCAGCGTGTTGCTAAGGCTGTTGATTTTTTCGCGCCAACTGTCTGCATCGAGTACGTCAACTTGAGCAATAAAATCGTCTGTTTGCCAGCCGTGAGCTGCTAATTCGTCGGCATGCACCCATGGTGCAGGGCAGTCAAATAACTCAAGCATGGCATAGCGTTTATGCAATGATTGAACGTCGACAGTATTTGCTTCGCTGCGTAGCCATAATCGTAAACCATCACCGCTGAGTACCAATTGCGGGTTTAAATCTAAGCTTGCCAGGGCTAACAACATGTCTTGACCAAGCTTTGCTTGTGGCGAGTTCGCATTGGTTGTTTGAATGATTGCCATACTCATAACTGTACCACCCGATCAGCAGCCGCCGCAGCCATGGCGAACTCGGTCAGCCCGCCATTTTGAAACGGCGGTACAAGCGCGTCTGTTGCCATTGAATAGCGTTGTTCAGCAACCGTATTACAGATGACCAAGGGAATATTATGCTGCTGCGAAAGTTGCACCCAGTCGTCAACAAGTGCGGTTTGAGCGCTAGTGGAGGCGTGCAAAACGGCGTCCGCATAAAAGAAAATCATGTCTATTTGGTGCCCAGAAACAAGCGCAGCCTGTGCATATTTAAACGCTAACAGGCTGCGGTTTTGTGCGGGGGCGGGTGCTGCCGGAGCAGCGTGTAAAGCTAAAACAAGTCGCGCCACGCGTATTCCTTACATAAGTTGGCTGTTATTCATCACCACCAGCAAATGCCAATAGAATTTGAATTAAGCTAATAAAGATATTGTAGATAGAGACATATAAAGTCACTGTCGCCAATACATAGTTACGCTCGCCGCCATGAATAATCGCGCTGGTTTGCATTAAGATGGCACCAGCTGAGAATAAAATAAACAACGCTGACAGCGTTAGCTGTAAAGCTGGCATATTAAGGAAGATGTTGGCAATGAAGGCAACAATCAACACCACAAATAACGCCATCATCATGCCACCCAAAAACGACATGTCTTTTTTAGTGGTTAATACATAAGCTGACAAGGCAAAGAAAATAAGTGCGGTGCCACCTAAAGCGGTCATGATGATTTGGTCACCAGCTGGCCCAATGGCGCTAATCATGCCAAGTATAGGGCCTAGGGTGTAGCCCATAAAACCAGTTAACGCGAATACAGAGACTAAGCCCATCGCGCTGTTTGCCGTTTTATGAACCAAGAACAACAAGCCGTAGAAACCTACTAACGTAATAATAAAGCCAGGGTGAGGTAAACCCATGCTTGCTGACAAAAACGCTGTCAAGGCGCTGAACGCTAGCGTAAGACCCAATAACATGTATGTATTACGCAATACTTTATTGGTTTGTAATACTGACTCACCACGTTGAGTGGTTGAAATGTGAGCTTGGTTACTCATGTAGTTCTCCGTGTTGTTCTCAAAAACCTATCTAACGACAAGTCGTGTACCGAGAGTGTACCCTATAAATGGGTACTCAGGGCAATGCTTTCAAGCGAATATTTGCCCTGATTGTATAAAATGACAGCAAACGAACCAAATGGTTTAAATTTTTACTTTACAACGGAGTTTTAGCTCTTTATCATTCGCTTCGTCTTGAGGCAACAAGCCATAAAGACTGCGGAGAGATGGCAGAGTTCGGTTGAATGCACCTGACTTGAAATCAGGCGTGGGCTCGCGCCCACCGGGGGTTCGAATCCCTCTCTCTCCGCCACTATTCCAAAAGCCCGCTCAAATGAGCGGGCTTTTCTCGTTTTGCACTAGAGCGAAATAAGATATCAGCTATTGGATATTAGATATCAGCAAAAAATAAATACCCGCCACACCGCACCCGATAGCTAATATCGCTTTCGATCTTCTAATATCCGATATCTAATAGCTAATATCGCTTTCGATCTTCTAATATCCGATATCTAATAGCTAATATCGTTTTCGACTTTTTGAGGGGCTTATGTTGTTTTCTGAGATTCTTGCACAAATTACACCTGCTGCCGAACAAAGCATTTCACTACCTGAAGGCTGGGGGCAAGGCCGCGCGTTGTTTGGTGGCCTCACCGCAGCGATTGCTTGGCAACATGTTCATTATGGGGCTTCAGAAGAGCAGGCGTTGCGTTCGTTTACGGTGTCTTTTGTTGCGCCTGTGCAGCCCGGCCAAGCTGTTTTGCGGCGGCGGTTGTTGCGCGAAGGTAAAAACGTGACCCAAATAGCCGCGGAAATTATTCAAGGCGATAACGTGGTGCTTTCTGCGCTTGCTAGTTACGGCCGCACGCGCGAGTCCGCCGTGACAGTGACTGACACACCGGTAGCGCACGTGCCGCCAAGGGAGCAGGGATTGCCATTTCCCAAGGTAGCGTTAATGCCAGAGTTTACCCACCATTTTGATTATGCCGTGACTGTCGGGGGCTTACCCTTTACAGGCAACAAGTCACGCGAATTTGGTGGTTGGATGCGTTTTTGCACAGAGAGTAACCCAATGAACATAGGTTATTTACTTGGCTTAGTGGACGCTTGGCCGCCAGCGCTGCTACCTCACTTGAGCCAACCTGCGCCCGCCAGTTCGTTAACTTGGACGATTGAATTCCCTGAGCCGCTGAATCCGCAACGGCAAAGCAGTGATTGGTGGCAATATGTGGCGCATATTGATTATGCAGCACATGGCTATGGTCACACACATGCCCATATTTGGGATGAGTCTGGAGAATTAGTCGCCATTAGCCGACAAACTGTGACCGTGTTTGGTTAAAATGCGATCAACTTGTAAGATATTTATGTATCTTGCTGTAAATACTGAAAAAAGTTGTTGAAAAAAGCTCATGGATGAGTCATATCTTAACTCACTTGGTAACTCCTTTATCAAGAATAACCTCACAAGGAACGTGTCGTCATGACCGACTTTATTATAGCTATTCCGGGCGACTTGTTGCGTTCAGGTATGTACACAACATTAAGCTCTAGCAGTAAAAAGTATCGCGTGGTCGCAAGCGTTTCGACATTTAATGATTTGCGTGACGAGGTGAAAAATCACCCGTTTGCAACGGTTATTTTGTCGAGTCGACTTGCAGGTGATGGAACCATAGAAAGTTGGCGGAGACTACACCGCAGGTTTAATGATCTTCAGATCATTTTATGGGCTGAAAATTTTCAAGATGTATTAGATTTTCAGTGTAATACGCACACGGTAGACGCATTTTTGTTGTCCAATGCAAGTTACGCGGAATTTGAAACCGCTTGCATGAATGTCAGTAAAGGGCAGATGTATGTGGCCAGTGCTGTTGCAGAGTATTTAGCAAAAAACCCACGCACCCATGATTATCGCCGTATGATGAAATCATTGAGTGAGCGCGAGCTGCAAGTCACCCAAATGCTAGGGCGCGGAATTCGTGTTGTGGATATTGCTAAACACTTAAACATTAGTAGCAAAACAGTGAATACTTTTCGGTATCGAATTTTTCAAAAGCTTGGTGTACTTGGAGATGTCGAATTAACGCATCTTGCGATACAATCAGGGCTTGTTGAAATTGAATTACCGCAGGGTTATGACTGATACGGGATTTAACGCAAAAGAATTTCTAAAACACCTGACGCATCAGCCTGGCGTATATCGCATGTATGATGCTGACGGTGTTGTCATCTATGTCGGTAAAGCAAAAGATTTAAAGAAGCGCGTAAGTAGCTATTTTCGCAGCAACATAGATGTTCCTAAAACTCAAACCCTTGTCAAACAAATAGCGCAGATGGACGTAACGGTCACCAATACCGAAGCTGAAGCGCTTATTCTTGAAAATAACTTCATAAAAAAATACCGGCCGCGCTATAACGTTTTATTGCGTGACGATAAGTCATACCCGTTTATTTTTGTCAGCGGCCATCAACATCCTCGCTTGGCGTTTCATCGGGGCACCCGGCGTGAGAAGGGCGACTACTTTGGCCCATTTCCAAGTGGGGTGGCCGTGCGTGAAAGCCTACGTTTATTACAAAAGCTATTTCCTGTTCGACAATGCGAAGACGCCTATTATCGAGCGCGTAGCCGACCTTGCCTGCAATACCAACTGAAACGTTGCCTTGCGCCTTGCGTGGAAGGCTATTGCACCGACGCCGAGTATCAAGAGCAAGTGGATTTAGCCAAAGCTTTTTTACAGGGTAAAAATCAACAGGTTATTGAGCAGTTAGTGACACGTATGGAACAAGCCAGCATTGCGCTGGACTTTGAGCGAGCTGCAAGGTTTCGAGACCAAATAGCAGCCATGCGTAAAGTACAGGAACGTAATGCCGTAACTGGTAATCAGCAAGAGCTGGATGTCATCGGTTTTGCGCGGCGTGGCGGTATTGCAGCGGTACACATGCTATTTATTCGTGAAGGTGCTATTCAAGGTAGCCGCAGCTATTTTCCGAAAGTACCCGCGAATACCGAAGACAGCGAAGTTTTATTGGCATTTATGCTGCAATTTTATTTAAACGATAAAGTAGGGCGCTCGCTACCACGTGAAATTATATTGCCCGAAACCAATGCCGCGCAGCTACTTGACCCTGAACATGATTTGCAAGTGCTTGAGCAAGCGTTAGCGCAAAAGGTACGAATGACTCATAACGTGCGCGGTGAAAGAAAACAGTATCAAACGCTGGCCCAAAAAAATGCGCTGAATGCTTTAGAAAGCAAATTGAATCAAGAGAACACTATGTTGCTGCGTTTGAGCGAGCTGGAACAAGTACTCGACTTAGAAAAGCCCGTACAGCGTATGGAATGCTTTGATATTAGTCACACCATGGGCCAAGAAACGGTCGCGTCGTGTGTAGTGTTTGACCGCCAAGGACCAAAAAAGTCAGATTATCGCCGTTTCAACATTAAAGGCATAACCCCAGGCGACGACTATGCAGCCATGGCGCAAGCACTGCAGCGTCGATTTGACGCTGCCTTGTTAAGCGACGAAGGGAAAGCCGCCATACCCGATATCTTATTTATTGACGGGGGTAAAGGCCAATTGGCGCAGGCCGAGGCCTACTTCAATGACTGGGGCGATGAGCAGGGCGTTCGTGCGCCGCTACTCATTGGCGTAGCAAAAGGCGAGTCGCGTAAGCCGGGCTTAGAAACTTTAATTTTAGCCGGCAGTCATCAAACAGTTCCATTAGCTTCCGATGCCGCAGCCTTGCATTTAGTGCAACATATTCGCGATGAATCTCATCGGTTTGCCATTACAGGGCATCGACAACGCCGCGCAAAGGTGCGTCGCTCATCACGTTTGGAAGATATTCCTGGCATTGGGGCGAAGCGGCGGCAGAAATTATTGCAAAATCTCGGTGGATTACAGGAGGTAAAACAAGCTAGTATTGACCAACTTACCGCCGTACCAGGAATTAGTCGTGAACTTGCGGAAACTATTTATCACGCATTTCGCGACGAATAGAGGAAAATAGACCTGATGTGGAATGTGCCAAACATTTTAACGATCTTTCGAATTGCGTTAATTCCGGTTTTTCTAATCATTTATTATCAGCCATGGCCCGATGCGCACTTTTGGGCGGCCTTTGTGTATTTAATAGCAGGCATTACAGATGCCCTAGATGGCTGGGTGGCGCGGAAATTTAACCAATTTACCAAGTTCGGGGCTTTTTTGGACCCAGTGGCCGATAAAGTGATGGTTGCGGCATCTTTGGTCGTCATTGTTGAAGACTACGCAAGCTGGTGGATTAGTATTCCTGCGTTGGTCATTATTAGTCGCGAACTTGTTATTTCAGCGTTGCGCGAATGGATGGCACAAATTGGCCGTCAAGAACAAGTGAAGGTGTCGAACATTGGCAAATACAAAACAATTGCACAAATGGTCGCCATTGGCGGGTTAATTTGGGAAGCAAATACATTTATTGTCGTCACAGCAACAATAATATTGTATATTGCCTTCGTTCTAACAGTTTGGTCGATGGTCGAATATTTGCGCGCTGCTTGGTCAGATTTAAGCCAAGTGGATTAAAAATAGCCAAACAAACGCTTTCAGTTAAAAAAGTCGTTGACCTTGCCGAAATAGACAGTAGAATGCGCAAGCACTGGACGCGGGAATAGCTCAGTGGTAGAGCACAACCTTGCCAAGGTTGGGGTCGCGAGTTCGAATCTCGTTTCCCGCTCCAAACTCAATGGCGGGTTGGCAGAATGGCTATGCAGCGGATTGCAAATCCGTGGATCTCGGTTCGACTCCGGGACCCGCCTCCATTGAGAATGAAGTCGAAAGTCTGAGCCTTGTTATAGAAGTGCCCGGGTGGTGAAATTGGTAGACACAAGGGATTTAAAATCCCTCGCTGGTAACAGCGTGCCGGTTCAAGTCCGGCCCCGGGCACCACTTCCTCGAATTATCTTTAAGTATTACCTCAATCAACACTTGTTTTAGTTAGCATCGTGCGCCTCTTCGCGCGCAGAACAATTCCTTTTTACCAACGAAAACCCTCGCACTTGTCGAAGGATTTTTATATGTTGTATCTACACTTAAGCACATATAAGTTTCTCTTCACTGCAAAAGGAACAAGTCATGGAAGTGAATGGTTGGATGTCGACATTATTGACGCTTGCACAATGGTTGGTTGCCTTGTTTATTTTGGCACTAATTATTGGCGTTATTGCTATTGGCGTGATGTATGTGGTGGATAAACACCAAACTCGGCATACCATACGCCGAAACTTCCCAGTTATTGGCCGTTTTCGGTACCTATTTGAACACCTCGGTGAGTTTTTTCGGCAATATTTTTATGCCATGGACCGTGAAGAGATGCCATTTAATCGTGCACAACGAAGCTGGGTGTATCGAGCTGCTAAAAATGCTGACCGCACTTTGGCTTTTGGTTCAACGCGCGATTTAACCAAAAATGGCACCATTATTTTTGCCAACAGCGCATACCCGCATCAAGAAGAAGAAAAGACCCAACCTGAACCGGTTACCATTGGGCCGCATTGTGACGAACCGTATTCACCCACTAGCTATTTTCATATTTCAGGTATGAGCTATGGTGCGCTGTCACCGGTCGCGGTTACTGCGTTGTCAAAAGGCGCGAAAATAGCAAATTGCTGGTTGAATACGGGTGAGGGGGGGCTTAGCCCTTATCATCTTGCTGGTGGCTGCGATGTGGTTTTTCAAATGGGCACAGCCAAGTATGGTGTGCGCACGCCGTCAGGTGAGCTACACGAGGGCAAACTACGTGATATTGCCAGTAAACGTGAAGTAAAGATGTTTGAAATTAAACTTAGCCAAGGCGCAAAACCGGGTAAAGGCGGAATATTGCCAGGTGTTAAGGTAAACCAAGAAATTGCAGAAATTCGAGGTATTCCGGTGGGCCAAGACTCAATATCACCGAATCGGCACCCTGAAATAAGCAATAACGATGAATTACTTGATTTTATTGAGCGCGTGCGTCGTATCACTGGCAAGCCCACAGGTATTAAGTTTGTAATGGGTGAACCGAACTGGATAGATGAATTAGTTTCGACAATTAACGCACGAGGGCACGAAAGCGCTCCTGATTTTATTACCCTCGACAGTGCAGATGGCGGCACCGGTTCGGCTCCTCAGCCATTAATGGACTATGTTGGGCTTAAGCTATCAGAAAGTTTGCCTATTTTGGTTGATAAGCTTTCCGCTGCTGGCCTAAAAGAACGTATTCGTGTGATTGCATCAGGAAAAATGATCACCCCTGCAGATGTCGCTTGGGCCATAGCCATTGGTGCAGATTTTGTTGTTTCGGCACGTGGTTTTATGTTTTCTCTGGGCTGTATTCAGGCCATGCAGTGCAACAAAAACACCTGCCCAACAGGTATCACCACCCACGACCGAGACCTGCAGCGCGGCTTAGACCCCGCCGATAAAAGTGTTCGTGTGGCCAACTACCATAAATTCTTAGAGTATGGCGTGAATATTATTGCGCACTCGTGCGGCGTTTCAGACCCACGCCAGCTAAATCGACGTCACGCGCGGGTCGTTACCCATACAGGCGACAGCATTAGCTTGGCTGAGCGTTACCCGCCAAAGCACTGGTAAGCCGCGCATCAAGCCACTTATGAAAAGCGACGAGCGCTAATGGTTGCCGCGCTCGTTGCTTGTAGCTTGCCACCATGGGCTCAGGTAGGCTGACTTGATATTCAGTGTGTTTTACATAGCTTTGTAATTGAGGATGCATAAGAAACAACTGGTCGATCAGCGTCAAATGATCGGTGCCGTGGGCTAAATCAATGGCGATATTGCAGCTGCTAACGTGACGTAAGGTTAATTGACGCGCTAAATGGGCCTGAGCCTTTTTAAACTGACGCCAGTAAGGGGCTTGGGTATCCACCCACCATAATCGCGATGCGAGCGCTTTTTCACTGCTGGTTTGCGCCACAGGAATATAGGTTGGGGTGTACAATACAGCGCTATGCAGCGATTTATCGCGCAGGGTACCGTAGTGAATGGCCAAATCAATTTCTTCATGGGCCAATTGTTGGCACAACGTCGCTTGGCCGTGGCTTTGAGGAAATAATTCAACGGTTTGAAATTGCACCTGAATATGCGGGTATAAAGCGTAAAACTCAGCCAAACGTCGGCTAAGCCACCAACGTAGAAAGCTTTCCGGCACCGCTATGCGCAAGGTGGTTAATTCACTGTCACCTACTGAGCGAGCGCGATCAACAACCCGATCAAGCTCACGAAAAATGCGAAATAGGTCAGGAGCTAGAACTTCACCGGCAGCACTGAGCGCATGAACGCGATTATCACGTTGAAACAATCGTGTACCTAATTGCTCTTCAAGTGCTTGTATTTGTCGCGTAATATTCGACTGTGAAACACCAAGTTGCTGGGCCGCTTGCTTAAAAGAATCGGCATGAGCTGCAACAGCGAAAACACGTAATGCATTTAGTGAAGGGCTTTTATCTTGTGCCATGGGCGTCATCTCGTTGTTATTTATTAATTTAAACACGCGATTAATTAACTAAAAGTAAATCAGAATGGAAAATTTATCAATTTATTTGGGTGAGTTTTTAACCATAGCCACATTGCACTTCCTTGCTGTGGCAAGCCCTGGCCCCGATTTTGCTGTAACCACGCGCTACAGCATTAGCTATGGCCGTCATGCTGGGCGCTGGGTCGCGTTGGGAATTGGTACCGGTATTTTTTTGCATGTCGCTTACTCGGTACTTGGTGTCGCCTTGGTTATTCACCGCTATCAGTGGGTTTACGGTAGTTTACTATTACTCGGTGCGGGTTATTTAGGTTGGCTTGGGTGGCAAGCCATTCAAGCGCAGCCAAGCGCTGCACCAGCAAACCAAGGCGTCGGTATTAGCCAAGCTGAACACCTTAGCTTGCCAGCCAGTAAAGCTTTTCGCATTGGCTTCTTAACCAATGGCCTTAATGTGAAAGCCACGCTGTTTTTTCTGGCGTTGTTTAGTACCGTTATAGCTCCAAGCACGCCCACATTAATTAAAGTGGGTTACGGCATATATATGGCAGTAGCGACCGCCGCATGGTTTTTACTGCTCGCAACATTAATAACTTGGCCGCCATTTTTAAATCGTTTATGGGCAATTAGCCATTGGATTGATCGGGCCATGGGTATTGCGCTTTTAGGGTTAGCCTTGAAACTAATTTATGACTGGTTGGTGCTAATCAAAATTATCGCCTAGCGCGTGGTAGTGGTATACTTACCCTTAATTTTATTGCTAATTATTTAATTTTTTAGAGACGCCAATGCAGTTATTTGTGAACGATTTAACCGTTATCGATTTTTCTTATCTTTGCCCTGAGCGCGGCATGGTTGGCGAAAGTTGGATCGTTGATATTATTTTAGACGGCTCGTTAAACGAACAGTCCATGGTGCTCGATTTTGGTCGTGTTAAAAAGCAAATCAAGCGCATTATTGATGATGCGGTTGACCATAAGCTTGCGGTTCCAGCTGAGCATCCGTATACCTGTGTGACTCATCACGACGACGGAAATAGCCACTGGGTTGACTTTTTGCGCCCGAATCAACGGTCAATCCATTTGTTTTGTCCGGCGGACGCCTTTGCGTTTATTGATGCCCAGCAAGTGACCATGCAAAGCGTTACCGACTATTTGCGTGCAGTGATTAAACGCGAACTTCCAGAGAACGTGCAGGGGCTAACGTTGCAACTGCGTGCTGAAGAAATTCCTGGGGCGTTTTACCACTATACCCACGGTTTAAAAAAGCATGATGGCAACTGCCAGCGCATAGCCCACGGGCATCGTTCACGCCTGTATGTGGCATTGAATGGCGAGCGTAACGCCGAGCTAGAGCAGCATTGGGCGCAAACCTGGCAAGACATTTATTTGGGCTCAGAAGAAGATGGTGTTGCACTAACGCACCTACAGCTTTCGCCGGTATTTGCGCAACAAAACATCAGCATTACTGAGCAAACTCACATTGCCTACAGCTACACCGCCGATCAGGGGCTATTTGAAATTTTAGTACCGGTGGCAGAAAATTATACGATTCCAACCGATTCAACCGTGGAATGTATTGCCAATTATTTGGCGCAAGCTATCAAGCGCGAACACCCAAATGATGCGGTGCAAGTAACTGGGTTTGAAGGCGTCGGCAAAGGAGCTATTGGTTATGCTTAAGCAACGTATACGCATGTTGGGTGTGCTAACGGCGGCCGTGGCTAGCTTTATGGTTGCTGCTGCGCCAGTAAGTACCGAAACACCGACAATAACCTTAAACGGGGCCCAGGTATCCGGCGGGTTACTTATTGGCGAAGTAGAACATGCTGTTGCTGCAGAGCTTAACGGTAACCCGTTGCCTATAACCGACTCTGGCCACGTGGTGTTTGGCTTTGGCCGCGATGTAAGCGGGCCGCAGCGATTGGTTATCACAGGGAATAATGGCCAAACGTTAACTCGGGTTATTGATATTGCCCCACGGCAGTACAAAATTGACAGAGTGGACGGTGTGCCACAAAAAACCGTTACGCCAGACCCCGAACAGCAAGCGAGAGCTCGTAAAGAAGCAGCTAAAGTATGGGCTGCCCGTAACAATGCAAACAGTGCGCGTACGGACTTTTTAATGCCGATAGAAATGCCAGCTACTGGGCGTATTAGTGGTGTGTACGGCAGTCAGCGTATTTTTAATGGTACGCCACGCAACCCACACTTCGGTTTAGATATTGCCGCGCCAACAGGTACCCCAGTATTCGCGCCATGGCCAGGCAAGGTTGTGCTTGCCGAAAACGATCTGTTTTACTCTGGTGGCACATTAATCATTGAGCACGGCTATGGCGTCACTAGCACCTATATTCATTTGCACAAATTGCACGTTAAAGTCGGTGATGAAATACAGCAGGGCGATCGCATAGCCGAAATAGGGGCCACAGGGCGCGTTACTGGGCCTCATCTCGATTGGCGCATCAATTGGCGCCATGAGCGCCTTGACCCCGCGTTGGCTATTGAGTTTTTTTCGCCAGCTGCAACCAACCCTGTGCCAGCTGCGGATCGCTAACGCTTAAAATATGATTGTTTAATTTAGGCGCTTGCCAGTTGAGCGTTAGCGTTAACAATTCATCACGGCGAAACGCATGTATGGTCACCGTATCGCCAGGGTGGTATCGCTCAAAAATTTCACGCACGTTGGTGTCGGTAACCTGTAAATGGTCAATGGCAATAATGCGGTCTGTAGCGCTCAAACCCGCTAGTTGAGCCGCTTCATCCGCATACACCACTTGCAGGTCAAGGCCTTGCGCGCTTGCTTTGTATTTCGCGCCCAGCGCAACGGGTAACTTATTCGGTGCGGCTTTGCCACCAAAACTGTTGTCATCACTTGCGGCTTCTCGCTTAATGCTCACCCCAAACTGCTGCAATAGCTCCGCTATTGGCAATGGCGCTGTGGTATAGAGTGCCTGATGTAAAAATGGCGCCAAATCTATTTGGTAGGTGTCGCGCGCAAAATGAATCACGGTGTCATCATCGGTACCTTCCAAGGTTTTACCATAACGCATCCACAAATCATGCATGAGTTGGGCAAGCGTTACTTGATGCGCTGAGCGCAAACGCAAAGTTAAGTCTAAACATAACGCGATGAGTGCACCTTTTGCATAGTAACTAACAATGGTATTCGGTGAGTTTTCGTCTTGTTTGTAGAACTTTGTCCAGGCGTGAAAGCTTGATTCGGTAACGGTCTGTCTATCGGTACCGACGCCGCGTTGCACTCGCGCCATAGTTTCACCAATTAAGGCCAAGTAAGCGTTGGCATCAATTAGACCCGTTTGATGCAACACATAGTCGTCGAAATACGAGGTTACGCCTTCATAAAACCACAGTTGCTCGGTGTAATGCTCTTGATTTAAACGGTATGGAATAAAAGTTTTAGGTTTTAAGGTTTTTATGTTCCAACTGTGAAAATACTCATGGCTACACAAGCTTAAAAACGTACGGTAATCATTATCAATCACGCGCTTGCCGGGCAATATCAGGTCTTTACGACTGCACACCAGTGCGGTTGAGTTTCTGTGCTCAAGGCCGCCAAAGCCCTTGCCGACAACCATGGTAAGAAAGAGGTATTCGGAAAACGGCGGTTGCTGACCAAACATTTCAATTTGGTGCTCGCAAATAGCCGCTAAATCGCTACAAATTCTGTCAACGTCACCGTAATGCCGGCCCGCGAACACTAATGCATGCTTAACACCACCAGCGATAAACTCGTGAATATCAAGCATGCCCATTAAAACTGGGTAATCAATCAGCGCTTCATAGCTATCAGCAATAAACTCACCGGGGCCAAAATGCTTACCGCTGACGCGTTTCATGCCGGTGGCAATACGCCATTGGTCATGGCCTTCAATGCTGACTCGACAGGCCTCTTGCGCGAGTTCTTTCACTTGTAGGCATAAACTTGAGTGATTAAAGAAGCCCCAGAATTGATCCAAATATGCGCTTCGCACACTTAAATCAAACGCATACACTTCATAGCTGACTATCAGCATGCCAACACGAGGAGCGGTGAGCGTCCAAGTTTGTTTGTCGTGATGTTGTATGGCTACCGCAACACCGTTCATTGTTGCACGTAATGCGGTGATATTTTTCGCAAAGTCACGAATCATGTAACTACCGGGAATCCAGGCGGGAAGGCTTAGTGTGAGCTCTTGATCGGCCTGCGTAACAGGTATTTCAATGATTACAGCGAAAACATGTGCATTGGCATCATGTACCTGAACTTGATAATGCAACATAGACAACCCCGTGACTTCATCGTTAGCGTTTGAAAAATAGCTTACCATGAGTTCAGCGCGCTATATAGCGCTTGCATTGCGATGAAGCGTGTTATTTAGTGTGCAGTTATCGGTATAATGAAGAACAATTACTTGGTTTTATGAGAGGCTATTTGCGGTTTATGCAAACATCTTGGCGCAAAAAATGGTTGTCACACTGGCAGGGGCTGCTTGACGACCGCAACCGCTTTTTCTGGGTGCTGCAGGTAGCCGGCTGGAGTGGTTATGCCTTAGTGCACTATATTGGCTCTTTAATGCATGAAATGCGTGATATTTATGCATTGATTTTGCTATTAGGTGCATATGCGGGCTTTTTATTAACAGTGCCATTGCGCTATTTATATCGTCGAATTTGGGATGCGAGCCCCTGGCTATTAATTATTGTGGTGTTAGCAGCAAGCTATATTGCCGCTGCATTGTGGGCTGTGGTTGATAACGCGACCTATTGGGAAATTTATAAGTTTGGCTTTAGCCCTGACAGCCACTGGTTTTACTTTAAAAATACCATTGCTAAGTTTTATATATTGCTCAGTTGGAGCGGCTTATATTTCGGTATTAAATACTATCAAATGCTGCAAGATGAAAAGCAAAAAGCTCTTATGGCCACTTCAATGGCACATCAAGCGCAGTTAAAAATGCTGCGTTATCAGCTAAATCCGCATTTTTTGTTTAATACCCTAAACGCTATTTCAACTTTAATTTTGGTGAAAGAAAACGACTTAGCGAATCGTATGATGTCGAAGCTGAGCTTATTTCTTCGTTTCAGCTTAGATAACGAACCTATTAAGAAAATACCTTTAGAACGCGAATTAGAAGCTTTGTCACTGTATTTAGACATTGAGAAAGTTCGTTTTGACGAACGCCTAAAAGTAACTATTGATGTTGCCGATGAGGTGAAACAAGCGTTGGTACCAAGCTTGTTCCTGCAACCGTTAATTGAAAACTCAATTAAGTATGCCATTGCAAAATTAGAAGAGGGCGGTGAAATTGTCATTTCCGCACGTCGGCTAGGGGAAGATCTTGTTATTCAGGTGTCTGATAACGGTCCGGGCTGTTCTAAACCACTCGATACGCTCTCTACCCAAGGTGGTGTTGGCTTGGTCAATACACGAGAACGTTTACAGGCCTTGTATGGAAAGAACTACTCCTTTACATTAACAGACAACGAGCCGCGTGGATTACGCATTGAAATTCGCATTCCGTTA
Source organism: Gammaproteobacteria bacterium (assembly GCA_018222985.1). GTDB lineage: Bacteria > Pseudomonadota > Gammaproteobacteria > Enterobacterales > Alteromonadaceae > Pseudidiomarina. Next base: position 240,003 of record JAAEZG010000001.1, on the reverse strand, counting down.
GAGCAGGTTGAATAAACATGAGCCAGAAAATTCGAACCTTAGTTGTCGATGACGAGTCACTTGCTCGACGCGGTTTAGTCGTTCGCCTACAAGATTTTGCGCAAATTGAAGTGCTACAAGAGTGCCAAAGCGCACGACAAGCGCTTGAGTTAATTGGTCATGAAAAGCCAGACTTAGTGTTTCTCGATATTCAAATGCCGGGCATGAACGGGTTCGAGCTTTTGCGTGAAGTACAGTCACACGGTTATAAAATGCCATTAATTGTTTTTGTGACTGCATATGACCAATACGCCATTAAAGCCTTTGAAGTGCGCGCAATTGACTATCTTTTGAAGCCGGTTGATCACGAGCGCTTGGCGCAAAGTATTCAGCGCATTGAAAAAAGTTTAGCCGCACGTGAACAGAAAGTTCAGCAACAGCGTATTTTAAACTTGTTAGCTGATGCGACCGGTGAAGACTGCGAAGCAATTTTGAAGCGTTTAGCAAGCGGCGAAGAAGTTGGCGTGGCGCGTTACCCTGAACATATCGCGATAAAAGAAAGTGGTGAAATTACTCGGGTAGCCATTAATTCTATTGAATGGGTGGACGCAGCGGGCGACTACATGTGTATTCACGCAAGCAATGAAACTCACATTCTACGCCGCACTATGAAAGAACTCGAAGAAGAGCTGAACCCGCAACGTTTTCAACGTATTCATCGTTCTGCCATTGTTAACATGGAACATGTCGAGAAGCTTTGTAGCCGACAAAATGGTGAATATCATTTGATTTTGCGTAATGGTAAGGAACTAAAAGTTAGTCGCAGTTACAAAGATCGCATCAAGAAACTTATTCTAAATTCGTAGTTCGAATGATGAGGAAGGAAGGTTATGCGCTTTGCCAGGATGCTAATCGTTGTTGGGGCTATGCTACTAGCGACAGCTTGTTCAACCCAGATCGGCTATCGTTTTGCGGATACGTTCGTGGAGTGGGAGCTTGACGAGTTTGTTGAGCTCAATGAGAGTCAACGCCAGCAGGTCGATATCGCAATTACTGAATTACACCACTGGCATGCAACCAAGGAACTTCCTTTTTACGCCGAACAGCTTCAAATTCTACGTGATAAAATCGCCACCGAAACACTCACCGAAGAAGATATTAGCGCCACCTATGACATTGCTGTTGTGGCGTGGCAGCGCATGTTGAACGGCATCAAGCCCTATGCATTAACCTTATTACCGAACTTGTCAGACGCGCAAGTTGCACAAATTGAAGCCGAATTGGCAAGGCGGCTGGCTGAAGAACAAGAAGAGTTTGGTGAGCTGTCTAGCGAAGAGCGTCAGGCTAAGATATTGAAGCGCTCTCGAAGCAACGCGCAAACCTGGCTACGACGGGCAACGCCGTTACAAGATCGGCTCTTAAAAACATGGTATGAAGAACGATTACCCACTAGCGAACTTTGGCTTGCTTACACCGAACAATGGCATAAAGCTTTTATCGCCGCATTACAACAACGCCGTAACCTGCACGAATTTCCGCAACAATTAAATCAACTGTTGTATGAATCCAATAACTTATATTCACCAGAATTAACCGAGCGTGTTCGCCATAACCGCGAATTAACGATGAGTATGTTTTACAAGCTATATTTATCGCTTAATTCGAAACAACGGCAGCGTGTGGTTGCTAAGCTTGATGAATATATTGAAGACTGCAATGAATTGGCTGTGCACTTTGAAGAACGCGGGCTTAACTAAGTAAGCCCGTGTGTAACTTTCTTTTACTTCTTATTTAACTTCGATAATTTTGCAGGTGTTGGTTGAGCCAACGGTTTCCATCACATCGCCATGAGTAAGAATAACCAGGTCACCCGGTACCACATGACCACGCAGTTTAATCTCTTCAATAGCGTCAAACACTAACTGATGGGGCTCGCTTTTTGTTGAGTCAAAAGCAATAGGGTACACACCGCGGTAAAGCGCACAGCGCGCGCGGCTTTCACCATGACGAGATAATGAGAAAATTGGCAAAATAGTGTTAATGCGCGACATTAACTTAGCCGTAGAGCCCGACTCGGTGAGTGCAATAATGGCTTTTACGCCCGCCAAATGAGTGGCTGCGTACATAGCAGTAATAGCCGTTGCTTCTTGAATTGACGTGAAAGTTTCATCAAGGTCATGTTTATCAATGGTAACGCTTGGGTGCGTTTCAGCACCTAAACAAATTTCCGCCATGGCTTTTACGGTTGCCACAGGGTATTTACCAGCAGCCGTTTCTGCCGATAACATTACAGCATCGGTGCCATCAAGCACGGCGTTTGCAACGTCCATGACCTCAGCGCGCGTTGGCATTGGGCTTTCAATCATAGATTCCATCATTTGAGTTGCCGTGATCACCACTTTGTTGCATTGACGGGCACGCTCAATAATTCGTTTTTGCTTACCTACTAGCTGCGCATCACCAATTTCTACACCTAAATCACCACGGGCCACCATGACAGCATCGGAAGCACGAATAATGTCGTCAAGTGCTGCATCGGTAGCAACGGCTTCCGCACGCTCAATTTTCGCACATAGCGAGCCGCGGCCACCAGCAGCGCGTAGTAAACGTCGCGCTTCGTGAATATCGGTGCCGCTTCGAGGGAAGCTTACGGCTAAATAATCGACGCCAATTTCTGCGGCAGTCACGATGTCTTGGTAGTCTTTTTCAGTTAGTGCAGCTGCAGAAAGGCCGCCGCCTAAACGGTTGATACCCTTGTTGTTTGATAATTTGCCGCCCACGGTAACCGTGGTGGTTATTTGTGCGCCTGAAACGTCTTCAACCTTGAGCCGAACACGACCATCGTCAAGCAGCAAAATATCGCCTTCGCTCACATCTTCAGGAAGCTCTTTATAGTCAATACCAACCCGTTGTTGGTTGCCGGCGTTTTTGTCTAGCTGCGCATCAAGCACAAACACGTCGCCAATATCTAGGGTAATAGCGCCGCTCTCAAACTTCGCAATACGAATTTTCGGACCTTGTAAGTCGCCAAGTACCGCTACGTGAATGCCTAAACGAGCGGCGATTTCGCGCACTTGTGTTGCACGTTGCTTGTGATCATCGGCTGTACCATGTGAAAAGTTTAAACGAACCACGTTTGCGCCGGCTTGAATAAGTGCCTCTAACACTTTCGGATCGTCGGTAGCAGGGCCAAGGGTGGTAACTATTTTTGTACGCCGTAACATGATCTTACTCCTCGATTAATTTGCGCAAATTATACCATGCACAGAGCACAGTTACAGTCAATCTAGCGCTTGGCAGCGTAATTAAGTACAATACCCGCCAATTTTCATGCAACCGTTAAATTTACGTAACATAAAGGTAACCTCATGAGTGATCAGCAACAGGATATAACCTTAGCGAGTTGGCAGGAGCGCCAAGAATACGCCGAAATGATGCAGCCAATTATTGGTCGTTTGTATCGCAACTATGGTGTAGAAATTTTGGTTTATGGACGCTCACTGTTGAATGTCGATACCATCAACATCATTAAGGCGCATCGCCTGATTCGTCGCCATGAAGGTGTGAAATTACGTTTACGTGAAAGCTTCCCGTTTATTGAAGCGCTGAGCAAAATGAAATTAGCGCCAGCACGCGTTGACCTTGGCAAATTGGCATTTAATTACTTGCACAAAGACGCGGGCAAAGGCGACAGCATTGAAACCTACTTGCAGCGTGAATTAGTTGATATCGTCGACAAAGCTGATGAAATTGCTCCGCAAGACATCGTACTTTATGGTTTTGGCCGTATCGGTCGCTTGTTAGCACGTTTACTGATTGAGCGTAACGGTAGCAACAACAAAATGCGTTTGCGTGCCATTGTGGTTCGTGGCGGGCGCGATGGCGACCTTGAAAAACGTGCAAGTTTGTTACGTCGTGACTCAATTCATGGGCCGTTTAATGGCTCAATTACAATTGACCACGAGAATTCGGCAATTAAAGCCAACGGGACCAGCATTAAAGTCATTTATTCAGATGGCCCAGACCAAGTTGATTACACGCAATACGGCATTAACGATGCGATTGTTATCGACAACACGGGTATTTGGAAAGACGAAGCGGGCTTAGGTTTACACCTTAAATCGAAAGGTGTGAAAAAAGTATTGTTAACTGCGCCGTCAAAAGGCGACATCAAGAATATCGTTTACGGTGTAAACCACACAGATATTCTGCCGGAAGACTTCATTGTGAGTGCGGCCAGCTGTACCACCAATGCTATTACTCCGGTACTAAAAGTGATTAACGACGAATTCGGTATTCGTAATGGTCACGTTGAAACCGTGCACTCGTACACTAACGATCAAAACTTGATCGATAACTATCACAAAGCCGAGCGTCGCGGCCGTTCAGCGCCATTAAACATGGTACTAACCTCAACAGGTGCGGCAAAAGCTGTGGCGAAAGCACTTCCTGAGCTGGCGGGTAAACTTACCGGTAATGCGATTCGGGTTCCGACGCCAAACGTTTCTATGGCGATTATGAACCTGAACTTAAACAAAACAACCAGCAAAGAAGGCTTAAATGACTTCTTGAAAGATCGTGCCTTGCACTCTGAGTTACAAGCGCAAATCGATTTTACTGCGTCAACTGAAATTGTTTCAACTGACTTAGTGGGTTCTCGTTATGCTGGCGTTGTTGACTCGCAAGCAACCATTGTTGATGAAGACCGTGCTGTGCTTTATGTTTGGTATGACAACGAATTTGGTTATAGCTGCCAGGTGATTCGTGTTGCTGAACAAATGGCAGGGCAGCAGTTATTGAATCTGCCGAAGTAATTCTGCATTAACAAAGCGCCTTCTTAGGCGCTTTTGTTTTTCCCGTATTCTATAAAAAATATATAAAAACAAGGAGCTTTCATGTTTATTACTGCCCAATTTGACAGCGGTAACATTGAAGTCATTGAAGCCAATAATGCCGATAATATTCAATTGGCCATTCGTAACGACAACCAATCTGATTTTTACCAGTGGTTTCATTTTAAGCTTTATGGCGAGCCGGGTGTTGAGCACGTTATGAAGATTACTAATGCCGGCCAATCTGCCTATCCTGATGGCTGGAAAGACTATTCAGCGCTTGCTTCTTATGACCGCGAAAACTGGTTTCGTGTGCCGACTGAATATAATGGCAAAGAGCTGATCATTCGTCATTCTCCAGACCAAGAAAGCGTATACTACGCCTATTTCACGCCGTACTCGTATGAGCGCCATCAAGACTTAATTCAATGGGCGCAGCAGTCTATTGAATGCCAACATGTATTGTTAGGGCCAACCCTAGATGGTCGTGACATGAACTTATTAGTGATTGGCGAGCCGGATGAGCAGAAAAACAAAATTTGGGTTACTGCGCGTCAGCACCCAGGCGAGTCAATGGCCGAGTGGTTTATTGAAGGCATGCTTAGCCGCTTACTTGACGATGAAGACGGTACAGCACGCAAGCTGCTAGAAAATAACGTGTTTTATGTTGTTCCAAACATGAACCCAGATGGCAGTGTGCGTGGCCATTTGCGTACTAACGCGGTGGGGGTAAACCTAAACCGTGAGTGGGCTGAACCGAGCTTAGAAAAAAGCCCTGAAGTATATTATGTGCTGAATGCCATGCAAGAAACTGGCGTCGACTTTTATCTTGACGTACACGGTGACGAAGCTTTGCCTTACAATTTCTTAGCTGGTTGTGAGGGCGTGCCTAGTTACAATGATGAAATGCACCAAGTTGGTGAAAAGTTCAAACAGATTTTATTGTCAATTACGCCAGAATTTCAGGTGGAATACGGTTATGAGGTTGATAAGCCTGGCGAGGCAAATTTAACCGTGGCAAGCAACGCAGTCAGCGAGCGTTTTAACTGTTTAGCATTTACTTTAGAAATGCCGTTCAAAGATAATGCCAACTTGCCAGACGTCGACTTTGGTTGGTCGGCAAATCGTAGTCAACAATTCGGCGCTGATGTGCTAAGCGCAATTTACGGTATCGCAAATAGCTTGCGCAGTTAAGCTGCGCAAGCTAGGTTAAATGCGAACAACAACAACAATAATAATTCCACAAGGGGGACACCTTGGAAGCGATCAACAACTTTTTATTGCTGCTCGATAGCTATTTAGGCTCGGCAGCTTATTTCCCATATATTCTGTTGGGTGTGGGTGTTTTCTTCACGCTCTATCTTGGCTTTCCGCAAATTCGATTTTTCGGCCATGCTTGGAAAGTCGTCACCGGTAAATTCACCAAGAAGGGCGCCCAAGGCGATACCAGCCATTTTCAAGCGTTATCAACTGCGCTCTCTGGTACCGTCGGTACGGGTAACATTGGTGGTGTTGCATTAGCGATATTCCTCGGTGGCCCTGCCGCGCTATTTTGGATGTGGATTACGGCATTCTTGGGTATGACGACCAAGTTTGTGGAAGTCACCTTGTCGCATAAATATCGTGTGCAAACCGAAGATGGCACTATGGCCGGTGGCCCTATGTACTACATGGACCGCCGCTTAAACATGAAGTGGTTGGCGGTTATTTTTGCCATCGCCACTATTATCAGCTCGTTTGGCACGGGTAATATGCCGCAAATCAATAACATTGCGCAGAGTATGGAGATGAGCTTTGGTTTTGAGCCAATGATTGTCGGTGGTGTGCTGTCTATCTTGTTAGCTTTGGTCATTATTGGCGGCATTACGCGCATTGCAGCGGTAACATCAAAAATTGTACCTATTATGGGTGTGCTGTACGTGCTTGGCTCGTTAAGTGTTATTTTATATAACCTTGAGCAAATTGGCCCGTCATTTGCGGCTATTTTTACTGACGCTTTCACTGGTTCTGCAGCCACTGGTGGTTTCTTAGGTGCAACCTTTGCGTACGCGTTTAATCGTGGTGTTAACCGCGGCTTGTTCTCAAACGAAGCCGGGCAGGGTTCAGCACCCATTGCTCATGCCTCAGCGCGTGCTGATGAGCCGGTATCTGAAGGTATGGTGTCAATTCTTGAACCATTCATCGACACCATTATTATCTGTACCTTAACCGGTTTGGTTATTTTGTCGTCTGGTGTGTGGTCACAGAAGCACGAAAACACCTTCTCGCGAACAGATCTTGAGATTGTTTCAGGTAATTACTCAGACGCAAACGAAGCTGACCGTGAAGCGCTGTACCATTACTTAAATGGCACCGAGCAAAACACCATCGAGAAATTCACCGGCACCATTACGGTGCGCGATGGCCAGGCTGTTAGTAATGGTTACACTATGTTGCATGCTCGTTCTGTTGCCGAAAACGTGCGCTTTATTGTAGCCGGCGAAGACCCATACACAGGTGTACTGCGTATTGAAAAGGGTCAACTGAAAAAAGAAGACATTGTTATTGTCGGTGACTCGTTATTACATTCAGCTGCATTAACCGCGAAAGCATTTAGTATGGGCTTTTTGGGGCAACCAGGTGAGTACATTATTCCGATTAGCTTAATGTTGTTTGCCTTCTCGACGGCAATTGCTTGGTCCTATTATGGCGACCGTGCCGTCGTTTATTTGGTTGGCCAACGTGGCGTTATGCCATATCGGATTATTTACGTTGCCGGTTTCTTTGTCGCTTCGTTTGCAGACACCACGCTAGTATGGACGTTGTCTTATGTGGCCATTGTGCTCATGACGCTACCAAACTTACTCGGTATTGTGTTGTTACGACGTGAAATGAAAGATACCGTGAAAGCTTACTGGCAAGATTTTGACGCTGAACAAAGAGAAAAAAGCGCCAAAGATTAAGCTAATAGCTCATCGAACAAGCCCGCTTCGGCGGGTTTGTTTTTTATATAACCCTTACACAGCTTGAATTTCCGGCCAGATCCCTTATATTGCCTATTCAACTGTGACGTAACCGAGGTTTACATGGCGCTTATTCAATGCCCTTCGTGCTCTAAGCGGGTGTCTGACAAAGCAACCAACTGCCCACATTGCGATTTTAAGTTAACCGGGTTATCGCCGGAAGAACGCGATCGTGAATGGCGGCGTGTCATGATGGCTAAACGCGAAAAAGTTGTCGGTCAGTCAATGCTCGCCTTACTTATTGCGATTGCTGCATTTACTTATTACTTCATTCAGCAACCATTACCAAATAGCTGGCAAGCGAATACCGCCTACGGCTTGATGATTGTTGGGGTGATTTGGTTTATTGTTAATCGCGTTCGGTTAGTTATGATTAAAAGGAAGCCGTAATAAATGCAGTTTAATGATTTGGTTTCATCAATTACCCCCGAAACTTTTGAGCGACTCCTTCAAGCTGTTGAGCTTGGAAAGTGGCCTGACGGCGTGACGCTATCTGATGAACAGCGCGAACACTGTATTCAGTTAGTCATGGCCTACCAAGCCAAATATCGCCCGTCTGAAGAAGCCTTCCGCATTGGCGCTGATGGCCAATTAGTTACCCGTACTAAGCGGGCAATGAAAGCCGACATCAAAGGCGAGCAAACCATTGCTAGCTTTTCCTTAAATCAATCCCATGAGGCGAATTCGTAGCCATTTATGACTAGTACAGATTATAACTTACTGCTTGAACAAGCGAAGGCAATTACCGCCGGCGAGCCAGACTTAATTGCTAATTTAAGTAATCTGTCAGCTTTAGTTTATGACACTTTATCAGACGTAAACTGGGTTGGTTTTTACCTAACTCGTGAACCCGAAACTTTGGTTTTGGGGCCTTTTCAAGGCAAGGTTGCCTGTTTGCGTATTGCCTTTGGCAAAGGGGTTTGCGGCGCCGCAGCCGCCACCCGTGAAACTCAGCGGGTGGTCGACGTGCATGAATTCGCTGGCCATATCGCTTGTGACGCCGCGTCAAACTCTGAAGTTGTGGTGCCTCTGATTGTTAACAATGAGGTGGTGGGTGTATTTGACTTAGATAGTCCAAGCGTTGGGCGTTTCAGCGAAGCTGACGCGCAGGGCTTAACCCAGTTAGGGCGATTTATTGAAACGCTAAACTGGCCGGCATAGGTTACTGATTCATTATGTACAGTGATTTTGATATTTATGCCTATTTAGTCAGTTACGTGGATATGGCCTTTTTTGAAGGCGACGAAGAAACAGCAACCGACCAAATGAATGAAATGTTGCACTATATTGTCGATTACAGTGAACCTGAAGACACTATTGAGCAACTTGAAGAAGTAGTACGACGAACGTTATTTGAGTGGATAGAAAACCCTGAGTTATTAGCTCTCGATAGCGATGAAATGCAAGCCTATATCATGGATCAATTAGCTGACGTGCGTCAGCAGGAATTTAATGACGATGACGACTGACGTTAAAAAGTTAACGAATACCAAAGAAGTAATAGCGTATTTAGCTGAGAAATTTCCAGAGTGTTTTTCACTGGAGGGCGATGCGAAACCATTAAAAATTGGTATTTTTGAAGAATTAGCAGAGCGCTTAGCCAATGACGAAACCGTAAGTAAAACGCGTATTCGTACGGCGTTACGCCATTACACCAATAGTTGGCGCTATTTGCGTGCGGTTAAAGTAGGTGCTGTACGTGTTGATCTTGATGGTGCCGAAGCCGGTATGATTGAAGAAGATCACCAACAACATGCTGAACAAGCGCTGGCCGAGTCAAAAGCAGCTGCGGCCGAGCGTGCAGCAACCAAGCGTAAAGCCGAGCAAGCTGCAAACAAGCAAGCTGCGGCGAATGATAAGCCAAAATCAAATGCAGCGGCAGCTCGTAAAGCCCGAGCAAAAAGCCCAGCCAAGCGGTCTGCGCAATCAGGGCAAGCAAAAGCAGCTAAACCTGTCGCGCAATTAAAGGCAGTGAAGCACGAACAATTACAGGTTGGGCAGCAAGTGCAAGTAAAGGCTGGCAAACTTCCAGTAGCCGGTCAAATTACAGAAATTGATCGTGATGATATTCATGTGCAACTTCAAAATGGTTTAACGGTCAAAGTGAAGGTAAGCGCAGTGTTTGTCACGAAATAGGAGTAGTGAAGTATGACGAAGCGAGCGATGTCTAAATTTGCGTTAGCAGTATCGGTAGCTCTTGGGTTAAGTGCTACTGCTGTTGCTATTCCACCAGCGCACACTCCCGAGGAGCTACCTGAGTTGCAACCGCAAGAGCAACACGGTGTAGCAAGCGGGCGCGTCGCTCGATTTTTCACACGAGATCATTTCAAACAAATGCAGCTTGATAATGCGTTATCTGCGCAAATTCTTGAGCGGTATTTAGAAATGTTGGATTACAACAAGATGTTCTTGTTGCAACAGGATATTGAGCAAGCCTCTGAATATCGTGAGCTTTTTGACGATATGATTTTAACTGGCAAGCTCAACGCCGCCTATTCGCTGTATGACAAGTCGTTACAACGCCGTTTTGAACGCTACACCTACGCGCTTTCATTACTGGATGAAGAGCAGCCGTTCGACTTTAGCAAACCCGACGACAAATATTACTTTCAGCGTGAAGACAAGCCTTGGGCTGAAAATCAAGCTGAGCTTGATGAGCTATGGCGGCAACGGGTGAAGTACGATGCCTTGAATTTAACCATGACCGGAAAAACGTGGCCTGAAGTGGTTGAAACCTTAGGGAAACGTTACAACAGCACGCTGAAACGCCTCACGCAAACCAATAGCGAAGATGTATTTCAAACCGTGATGAACGCATTTGCGCGCAGCGTTGAAGCACACACTAGCTACCTTTCACCGGCTAATGCTGAGCGTTTTGAACAAAACATGAATCTATCGCTTGAGGGAATTGGTGCGGTATTGCAAGCCGATTACGACTACACCGTAATTCGCAGCTTGGTACCGGGCGGCCCTGCTGATAAAAACGGTAGCTTAGCAGTGGACGATAAAATTGTTGGCGTCGCACAAGGCGAAGATGATTTTGTTGATATTGTGGGTTGGCGATTAGACGACGTGGTTGAGCTGATCAAAGGGCCAAAAGGGTCAACCGTGCGGTTGCAAGTTTTAAAAGCAAACCAGAGCGCCGGCGCAACTCCGAAAGAGATTGCCATTGTACGCGATAAAGTTAAGTTGGAAGATCGCGCCGCTAAATTAGAAATTGAGTCGCCTAAAGAAGGTACTTATGCAGGGCGTAAATTAGGGGTTATTAATATTCCTGGTTTTTACAATGGCCTTACCGAAGACACGCAAAAACTAATCGACGAAGCCAAACAAGCTGACGTTGAAGGTATTGTCATTGACCTTCGTGGCAATGGCGGCGGGTCATTATCGGAAGCCATTTCGTTAACCGGCTTGTTTATTGATAAAGGCCCAGTGGTACAAATTTTAGATCACCGTAAACGCCGTGATATCAATGGCGATCGCGACGGCAAGCTTCATTACGAAGGGCCTTTAGTGATTATGGTTGACCGGTATAGCGCGTCAGCCTCAGAAATTTTTGCTGCAGCTATGCAAGACTACCAACGCGCTGTTGTTGTTGGTGAAAACACTTACGGCAAAGGTACTGTTCAACACCACCGGGCGTTACAAATGTATCCATTTGACAACTATGACAACGCCTTGGGTAGCGTACAGTTCACCATTGCCAAGTTTTACCGTATCAATGGCGGTAGTACGCAATTACGCGGTGTTAGCCCTGACTTAGTCATGCCGTCGGTTATTGACGCCGAAGAGTTCGGTGAAAGTAGCCAAGACAACGCATTACCGTGGGACCAATTACCGGCTGCCAAATATGAGCCGGTGAGCACCGTGGCTGTTGAAAACTTCGAGCAATGGCAAGCCACCCTTAATAAACGTATCAATGACAACCCTGAGTTCAAATACGTGTTTGAGGATATTGCTGAATACCAGCAGGAAAAAGATCGCACTTGGGTGAGTTTGGTGCTTGATGAACGCAAAGCTGAACAAGCTGAAGAAGAAGCCAAAAAATTAGCCCGTGCAAACGAACGGTTAAAGCGCTTAGGGCTTGAACCTGTTGAATCGGTGGAAGATATTCCAGCGGATATTGATGTCATGGACCCATATTTGACAGAAACCATGGCGCTAAGCTTCGCAATGATTGATGCGCAGAAGCTCGCAATGAATTAAACTGCGACATATCGTGACGAAAAAGCCGCTTTATGCGGCTTTTTTATCATTAAAATTATTATAAAAATAATTAGATTTTATTTCTTGGGTTAGAGAATTTTTATGCAAAACAATAAAGCTGTCGAACAACGCAGCCCCAGTATTTTACAAGCCTCACTGCCTTTATTAGCGCTTATTGCCATGTTGGCATTGTCGGTTTATTTATTTGGCGAAGACTCGTCATATGGGCCCAACCAAATCGCATTATGGATAGCAGCTGGCGTTGCCATAGCCATTGGTTTTTATAATCGTTTTAGTTGGGAACAAATTGAAGACGGCATTAAAGAGGGCATTTCGGTTGCGCTTGGCGCTTTATTGATTATTCTCGCTGTAGGCTCTCTGATTGGTACCTGGTTATTAGCAGGTACGGTGCCGAGTATGATTTACTTCGGCCTAGAGTTGCTTAATCCAAGTTGGTTCTATGCCGCGACTGCGCTTATTTGCGCCATTATTTCGCTTGCTATCGGCAGCTCTTGGACAACAGCTGCCACCATAGGTGTTGCATTAATGGGCGTTGCGGTAGGCATGGACTTGTCGCCAGCCATTACGGCCGGTGCGGTTGTTTCAGGCGCCTATTTTGGTGACAAAATGTCGCCATTAAGCGATACCACCAACTTGGCACCAGCTGTTGCTGGTTCTGAACTGTTCTCGCATATTCGCTACATGGCTTATACCGCCGTGCCGGCGTTTGTTATCACCCTGATTATTTTTGTCATTTTAGGCTTTAACGCTGACGGTGCTGTTAGCGTATTACAGCTTGAAAAAATGCAACTTGAGCTGCGCAATACCTTTAATATCGGCTGGCTAATGTTAGTGCCGTTGCTAGTTTTACTTTATTTAGCAGCAACCCGCAAACCAGCGCTGCCAACGGTATTTTTTGGCGCATTGTTAGGCGGTGTATGGGCTGTTATTTTTCAACCCGACATGATTACAAAGTTAGCAGGTGGAGACGCTGGCGCCATTGCTACGTTAAAGGTAGTTTGGGGCGCACTGACTGACGGTGTTGCAATTGAAACAGGCTCAGCAGATTTAGATGACTTGTTAAGTGGCGGCGGCATGTCAAGCATGCTCAACACCGTGTGGCTAATTTTAAGTGCCATGACATTCGGCGCGATTATGGAAAAACTAGGCCTATTGCAGCGCTTAATTGCCGGCGTTTTAGGCTACGTGAAGTCGTTAGGCAGCTTAATTGCAGCAACTTTATTTACTTGTTTCGGGGCCAATGTACTAACCGCCGATCAGTACATGGCCATTGTCTTACCAGGGCGCATGTACCGTGAAGAGTTTGAGCGTCGCGGGTTAGACCCGCGCCTGCTTTCACGTACATTAGAAGATAGTGCAACTTTAACTTCAGCGTTAATTCCGTGGAATACCTGTGGTGCCTTTATGATGGGAGCCTTAGGTGTAAGCCCTTGGATTTATGCGCCGTTCGCTTTCTTCAATTGGATAACACCGTTAATGGCACTGTTTTATGCCTACACCGGCATACGTATTCTACGCTTACCAGAACGCCAACAAGCTTAACTTATAGGTTGATATGTCAGTAAAATCAGCAAGTTTCCGGAGCGACTATCGCGCTCCGGAATTCCTTATCAAAACCGTCGATTTAACCTTTCACCTTCATGAAACCGCAACACGTGTGCACAACACCATGCAGATCACCCCTGTGGGGAGTTCCAATAGCTTGGTGCTTCACGGGGAAAACCTTGAGCTTATTCAAATTGCTTTAAATGGCGAGCAGGTTGCACGTGATGATGTTCACATTGATCAAAAATCACTGCAATTAACCGTGCCGAACGAGCCTTTTGAACTAACCATAGAAACCCAGATCAACCCAGCGGCTAATCAGGCCCTTGAAGGACTTTATAAGTCAGGCGGGGCGTTTTGCACGCAATGCGAAGCTGAAGGGTTTCGGCGCATTACCTATTACTTAGATCGGCCGGATATTTTGGCTGAATTTACCACGACGGTGGTTGGTGATGCAGGGCTATTTCCCTATTTGTTGAGTAACGGCAACGCCGTTGCGCGAGGAAACAATGGTAACGGTACCCATTGGGTGACATGGCACGACCCACACCCAAAACCTGCGTATCTATTTGCGCTCGTTGCCGGCGACTTCGACGTACTTAACGATGAATTCGTTACCCGTAGCGGCCGTGTCGTACAATTGCAGTTGTTTGTCGACAAAGGCAATTTAAGCCGTGCTGAATTTGCCATGACATCGCTCAAGAACTCCATGCGTTGGGACGAAGAGCGCTTTGGCCTTGAGTACGACTTAGATATTTATATGGTTGTCGCGGTCGATTTCTTCAACATGGGCGCCATGGAAAACAAGGGCCTGAATGTTTTTAATTCGCGTTATGTGTTGGCTGACGCTAAAACCGCAACCGACCAAGACTTTCTCAACGTTGAGTCAGTAATAGGGCACGAATACTTTCATAACTGGACAGGCAATCGCATTACTTGTCGTGATTGGTTTCAGCTGAGTTTGAAAGAAGGTTTAACGGTATTTCGCGATCAAGAGTTTAGCTCTGACTTAGGTTCTCGTGCTGTGAACCGCATTGATGCAATTCGTATTATACGCACGCATCAATTCAATGAAGATGCGAGCCCCATGGCGCACCCGATACGGCCCGACAAAGTGGTCGAAATGAATAACTTCTATACGGTGACGGTATACAACAAAGGTGCAGAAGTCATTCGCATGTTGCATACCATACTCGGCGAACAGGGCTTTCAAGCCGGTATGCGGCTTTATATTGAACGCCACGATGGCCAGGCCGTAACCTGCGATGATTTTGTCGCGGCTATGGCGGACGCAAATCAAGCTGATTTATCGGTGTTTAAGCGCTGGTATAGCCAGGCTGGCACGCCCATTGTCGAGGTGACGCAACATTATGATCTGAACCAGCAGCGCTTAACCCTTAGTTTTTCCCAATATACGCCAGAAACCCCTGGCCAGACGGAGAAACAGGCCGTTCACATTCCCATGTTACTGAGTTTATACGGTAAAAATGGGCAACGTCTTGCAGTGACTTCAGCCAGTACTGACCGGCAATCAGCTGGCGCGGTGCGCGCCCATGAGTCTGGTAGCTTACTTTTTGAATTGACAACTGAAACAGCCCAATTGATCTTTGACAATATCACGGCCGAACCGGTTGTGGCGTTAAATGAAAACTTTGGCGCACCGATTAAGCTTAATTTTGCCCAAAGCTTCAGTGACCAAGTGGTACTGCTAGGTTCCGCAGAGCAAGAAGTCACGCGTTGGGAGGCTGCACAGCAAATTTTTACGCAACTTATTCGCAGCGCAGTGGCTTCTCAGCAGGCCTTGGTATTACCCCAAGAAGTTGCGCAGGCGCTGCAACAGTTTGTCGCCAGCTCTATGGACAGTGCCCTGAAGGCTCAAGTACTAACACCACCAACCGTTGAAGAAATTGCGGAGTATTATCCGCGCGACATACCGCTAGCCCACATTTCTACGGCGGTTCATCAGTTACGGCAACAGCTGGCAGAACATCTGTTTGCTGAATTTGAGGGCCTCTGGCAAGGCTACGCGGCTAGCGCTGATGCGCCTTATACCTTAACCGGAAATGCCATTGCGCAGCGCAGTTTGCAGCACACAGTACTCTACTACCTAGCACTGCATATGCCTGATAAATATAGCGATGTTGTTGCAAAGTACTATGCAAAAGCCGATAACATGACGGCCCAGCAATCAGCATTGCAAACCGCGGTGCATTTGCGACTACCGTGTCAGGAACAATTACTTCGGGCGTTTGAACACCAGTGGTACGACACCCCATTGGTGTTAGATAAGTGGTTTGCTATTCAAGCGAGTGCGCCGCACGCCGATGTTGTTGAAATAGTCACGCAATTGCATAATCATTCGCGTTTTAATCGTGACAACCCGAATCGCGTGTATGCGCTATGGGCCACGTTTGGGCGTAATGTAACCCAGTTTCATCGTGAAGACGGGGCAGGGTATGCGTTAATGGCGGATATGATTGCCTACCTCAACGACAAAAACCCACAGGTTGCAGCGCGTCTTGTAACGCCGTTAACGCAATGGCGCCGCTTTGATGCTAAACGTCAAACGTTGCTTGAAGCGCAGTTACGTCAGCTGCAGCAAATGCCAAATTTAGCCCCTGATTTAGACGAAAAAATCAGTCAAAGTTTGGCGCCTTTGTAATATTCATGCAAAGCTTTCTCATAAACATGTTCAGGCCCCGAATTTCGTGGTCTGAACACTGTGTTTTTCCTGATAATAAGCATTGAATAACCTACCTAAATGTCCGACAATAATAGCAATTATTTCGTAGGGTGATGTTAGTAGCCAATTAACACGCCGCTTCGTTATACCTATCACGTAAAAAGGACACCATCATGAATGCGTTTGGCGAAGGCCAGATTCCCGTTGTATTGCAAAAGGTGGCCGATCTGATTCAGCAGCGAGCCACCGATCGTGCCGATTTAATCAAAGACTTTGCGATGAGGCTATTTCGCAACATCTCACCGGATGATCTGGCGTTACGCAATGACAGCGATATGTATGGCGCAGTGATGGGCTTATGGCATAGTTTTAACGACTATAAGCCAGGTGAAAAAGCATTAATCAAAATTTATAACCCTGAAGTAGCCCGTCATGGATGGGAGTCGGCACACACCATTATTGAGATTATCCAGTCGGATAGTCCATTCATGGTTGACTCCATTCGTATGGCGTTGTCTCGCTTAGGTATTACCTCGCATTTACTTCTGCATTTGCCAATTAGTCACAAACGTGACGAAAACAACCAGATTTCTGAGTTGTTAAAAGCAGGTACCCGCAAAGAAGACAATGAAGTCGACACGGTGTTTTTGATTGAGGTTGATCGTCAAACAACTAAAGACTCCATTTCTACATTGAAGAAAGAACTTGCGTCGGTAATGGACGAAATTAATCTGTCGGTTTCTGACTGGCTACCAATGCGTGAGCGCTTAAGTGCGATTGCGAATGAACTAAAAGATATTAGTTATCCGGGCGACAAAAAAGCACTGAAGGAAGCTCAGAACTTTTTAAGCTGGTTAGCCCAAGACAACTTTACGTTAATGGGCTACCGTCGTTATGACTTAAAGCCTGTTGAAGGTGACTACGTTATTCGTCAAGTCACAGACTCAAGCTTGGGGTTAATGCGTAAAAGCGCTAATAACAAAGAGCGTTTAGTGTCTTCACTGCCAGAAGTCGCGCGTGATTTAACCTTTGACGATAGCTTATTACTGCTAACCAAAACCAATACAAAATCACGGGTTCACCGTCCAGCGTATTGCGACTATATAGGTATTAAGCGTTTCGATAAGAACGGCAAAGTGATTGGCGAAGACCGTTTTATTGGTTTGTATTCAAGCAGCTTTTATAACAACAGTGCGCGCGACGTGCCATTAGTGGGCGATAAAATTAAACGCGTGATGGAAGCGTCGGGCTTTGCGTCGAATTCGCACGCCGCAAAAGCATTGTTGAATATTTTAGAAACCTACCCACGTGATGAAATTGTTCAAGCAAACGAAGACGACTTACTTGAAGTTGGCTTGGGCGTATTGCAAATGCAAGAGCGCGATATGACGCGCGTATTCGTTCGCCGCGACATATTTGGTCGTTTTGCATCATGTATGGTGTACGTGCCTAAAGAGCGCTACAACACATTACTGCGTCAGCGTACCCAGCAAATTTTGGCGAATACGCTTCATAGCAAAGCCGATGTAGATTTCACCACCTATTTTTCAGAGTCGTCGCTAGCTCGCACCCATTACACCGTGCGCATTGGCGAACACGTACAGGACATTGACGTGAAAGAATTAGAGCAAAACCTCATTGAAGCCGCCCGTACATGGGAAGATAACTTTGAACGCATTCTAAGCAGCACCTTTGGCGAAGCCAAAGCCAATGCCCTGAATAAGCGTTACTCGAATGCGTTTCCGCGTGCTTACAAAGAAGAAATTCTACCGTCGGTTGCTATTGCGGATATACAACAAATTGAAGCACTTGACGATGATCACAAGCTTGGCATGTTGTTCTACCGTTCGCGTGAAGAAAATGAAACCAGTAAGAAAATTCGTCTGAAATTATTCCATAAAGACGAACCAATTCATTTGTCTGACGTGTTGCCAATGTTGGAAAACTTTGGTTTGCGTATTATTGGTGAAAGCCCATACCAAATTAAAACAACAGACGGCGATGTGTTCTGGATTCTCGATTTCCAAATGTTGCACAGCAACGTCAAGCTAGATTTAGAAGCTAGCCGCGACGTGTTCCAAAACGCTTTTGCGAAAGTGTGGGACGGTCATTACGAAGACGACGGTTTCAACCGCTTAGTATTAAGCGCTGGCTTAACGGGCCGCCAAGTAATTATTTTACGTATGTTTGCAAAATACATGCGTCAAATTGGTACCACATTTAGCCAAGCATACATTGAAAGCACCTTTAGCAAGTACCCGTTAATTGCCAAACTTATTGTTAAATTGTTCTACTCAAAATTCGACCCGAAAGAAAAAAGTCGCGAGAAGAAAATTGAAGCACTTGAAGCCCGCATTAACTCAGAACTTGAGAATGTTGCGAACCTAGATGACGACCGTATTATTCGTCGTTATGTTGAGTTGATTTTGGCGGCTTTGCGCACCAACTTTTTCCAACAAGACCAAGCTGGCAATGAAAAACCATATATTTCTGTGAAGTTTATGCCAGAAATGATTCCAGAAATGCCGTTACCACTGCCGAAATATGAAATTTTCGTCTATTCGCCGCGCGTTGAAGGTGTTCACTTGCGTGGTGGTAAGGTTGCGCGAGGTGGTTTGCGTTGGTCTGACCGTCGAGAAGACTTCCGTACTGAAGTGCTAGGCTTGGTAAAAGCGCAACAAGTAAAAAACACTGTAATTGTGCCGGTTGGCGCGAAAGGTGGTTTCTTCTGTAAACATTTACCCGAAGAGCGCGAAGCCTTCTTTGAAGAAGGTAAGGCTTGCTATCGTACATTTATTCGCGCGTTGCTAGACATTACGGACAATATTGTAAACGGCGAAGTTGTACCGCCAAAAGATGTGGTTCGCCATGATGAAGATGACACCTATTTGGTTGTAGCTGCAGACAAAGGCACGGCAACATTCTCAGATATCGCGAACAGTATTTCTGCAGAATATAACTTCTGGCTGCGAGATGCTTTTGCATCGGGTGGTTCTGTAGGTTATGACCATAAGAAAATGGGCATCACCGCACGTGGTGCGTGGGAATCGGTGAAGCGCCACTTCCGTGAGCTAGGCATTGATTGTCAAACCACAGACTTTACTGCCGTTGGCGTAGGTGACATGGCCGGTGACGTATTCGGTAATGGCATGTTGTTGTCAAAACACACGCGCTTAGTTGCAGCATTTAACCACATGCATATATTTGTAGACCCGAATCCAAATGCGGCGAAAACCTATGCCGAACGCGAGCGCATGTTCAAGTTGCCACGCTCTTCTTGGGAAGATTTCGACAAGTCACTGATTTCTGAGGGTGGCGGCATTTTCTTGCGCAGTGCAAAAGCGATTGAACTGTCGCCAGAAATGAAAAAGCTGTTCAATACTCAGAAGAAGTCGTTTACACCTAATGAGTTAATCAAAGCTATTTTGACCCTGAACGTCGACTTGTTCTGGAACGGCGGCATTGGCACCTATGTGAAGTCGTCAAGTGAAAGCGACAGCGATGTAGGCGACCGTGCCAACGACGCATTGCGCGTTAACGGTAAAGACCTGCGAGCAAAAGTTGTGGGCGAGGGCGGCAACCTCGGTTTTACCCAGTTAGGCCGTATTGAATATGCTCGTAACGGCGGTCGCATTAACACTGACGCCGTAGACAACGTAGGCGGTGTTGACTGCTCAGACAACGAAGTAAACATTAAAATACTGCTGAACGGCTTGGTTGACAACGGTGATTTGACGTTAAAACAACGTGACCAACTGTTGTACGACATGACCGACGAAGTGGCGCAAATCGTCATTAAAGACTGTTTCCGTCAGTCGCAGTCTATTTCTGTGACAGCTATTCGTGGCGCTGACCAAGTGAAAGAATTGCAACGTTTCATACATCACTTAGAACGAGAAGGGCAGCTTAACCGTGCTATTGAGTTCTTACCAGATGACGATGAATTAGCCGAGCGTCAAGCGCAAGGTAAAGGGTTAACGCGCCCAGAATTGGCCGTTATTACCGCGTACGGCAAAATGGTTTTAAAAGAGCAATTGCTTGACGATGAAATCATGGCTGATCCGTTCCATGCGCGCTCGTTAATCAATGCGTTCCCAGTGCCATTGCAAGAAAAGTATGCGGAAGCGATGGAGAATCATCCATTGCGCGCTCAGATTATTGCAACGCGATTAGCTAATAACATTGTGAACGACATGGGCCCTAACTTTGTCTACCGCAAGGTTGACGCAACGGGCTCTACGGTTGCTGAAGTGGCTTCGGCTTACGTGGTTGCACGCGAATGCTTTAACTTACGTGGGTTGATGGAAGAAATTGAAGCCGGCAACAACAAAATACCAGCTGAAGTACAAAATAATATGTTGTTCCAGCTGCGCCGCGTCGTGCGTCGTTCAACTCGTTGGTTCTTGCGTCATCGCAACCCAAGTTTGACGACCATTCAAGAGCGTATTGATTTCTATAAAGCGAGCTTTGACGATTTGCGTAAGAACGTTCTCAACTACTTGGTAGCCGACGAGCGTGCACAAATTGAGAAGCAAATTGACAAGTTACAAGCGCAAGGTGTACCGGCAAAATTAGCCCATAACATTGGTATTTTAACCACCTTGTTCTCGGCGCTTGATATTGCGGACATTACCCATGAAACCGGCCGTAAAGTTGGCACTGTTGCTAACGCATACTTCAACTTGGGTTCACGTGTGTCGTTACATTGGTTCCTTGATCAAATTAACAGCCAACCGGTTGATAACCACTGGCAGGCGTTGGCACGCGCTGCGTTCCGTGAAGAGTTAGATTGGCAACAGCGCTCACTAACCATGAGCATGCTCAAGTCAGGCGATGCAAAACAAGACGGCTTGGCTGTTTTAG
The DNA here is from genome assembly GCA_018222985.1 of Gammaproteobacteria bacterium. Lineage (GTDB taxonomy): Bacteria > Pseudomonadota > Gammaproteobacteria > Enterobacterales > Alteromonadaceae > Pseudidiomarina. The sequence continues at coordinate 218,872 of JAAEZG010000001.1, read as the reverse complement.
AAACCTGGTTAGCCGACAACAAAGTGTACGTAGATCGTTGGTTAGTGATGTTGTCAGACTTCCGTACAACGAAAGCGCACGAGTTTGCAAAATTCTCGGTGGCGTTGCGCGAGTTGATGTTGTTGAACCATAACTGCACGTCGTCGGTGAATTAATTCATGTATTCACTTGCCCGTAAATGGCTGTTCAGTAAGGACGCTGAACAGTCACATGAATTAACCTTGAAACTGCTGAAACGCTTTGCGCATACGCCACTGGCATTGGCTTGGCGCCAAAAGATAGCGCATAAGCCCGTGACCGTGATGGGAATAGAATTTCCAAACGCGGTAGGTCTTGCGGCTGGGTTAGACAAAAACGCCGAATGCATTGATGCGTTTGCGCAAATGGGTTTTGGCTTTATTGAAGTGGGTACGGTAACGCCGCGCCCACAACCTGGTAACCCGAAACCGCGCTTGTTTCGAATTGTCGAAAAAGAAGCCATTATTAACCGTATGGGGTTTAATAACCTTGGCGTGGATTATCTTGTTGAACAGGTTAAGAAAAGCCGTTTCAACGGTGTGCTTGGTATTAACATCGGTAAAAACAAAGACACACCAGAGGCAGAAGCAGTGCAAGACTATATTCACTGCATGCAAAAGGTTTATCCATACGCGGCTTACATTACGGTAAATATTTCGTCACCGAACACGCCTGGGTTGCGAGAATTTCAACACGGCAGCGCGTTGCATGAGCTGCTGAGTGCTTTAAAAGCAGAGCAAGCTGCCTTAGCCGATCATCATGGACGCTATGTTCCAATTGCTGTAAAAATTGCCCCCGATTTAACACAAGAAGGCATTCAAGCGATTACGGACGCTTTAGTCGAACATGAAATCGATGCGGTTATTGCAACCAACACCACACTAAGTCGCGATGCCGTCGCGGGCTTACCCCATGCTGAAGAAGCTGGTGGCCTAAGTGGTAAAGTATTATTTGAAGCCAGTACCAAGGTGGTAAAAACCATTGCTGAGCGTGCGCAAGGTAAGCTTCCCATTATTGCAGTGGGGGGTATTGATAGCGCAGAGGCTGCACAAGCGAAGTTAGCCGCGGGGGCTAGCCTTGTGCAAATATATACAGGGTTTATTTACCATGGTCCTAAATTAATTCGCAATGTCGTGAATGCCTTGTAAAACGCCGTATAGTTCGTTAATTTATAAACAACTGACTAACATTTAGGAAATTACCGTGCACGCAATAGCACAATGGCATTGGGTTTATGACCCCGAACAACAGCAACTGCAAATTGAGCTTGAGCAAGGCATCGTTCATTCGGCGCCTTATAAAAGCTCGCGGTTGGTGCCGTTGCACGCTATGCGCGCCGCCTTTTCAACAGACGATGCCGAACAGTTTCAAAGCTTTTACGACGCTTTAGAAAGCTCCGGCATTGTTGCCGCCCAAACCGCCCTTGAAGCATCATTAAACTACCTAATCTTTTCGCGATATGGTCGGCCACAGATGCCTCAAAGCTGGTACTTTCAAACCGCAGAACATGCCCCAACCAGCCTAGAAGTAGGGCAGTTGGTCAGCCTTAACTCAGGTATGGCCGAGTCGATTTGTGCAATCACTTCAACCGACGGAGAGTTTGTTGAGTGTATGGTGTTAGGCGGCGACTTTCCGCTGTCAGACATTAAAACCCTACGCCAATTCGATGTTATTAAAGTAATGCCGAATCGGTTACAAGCATTACATGAAAGTCACGAAAACAGTACTGATAGCCATTTAAAGCAAGCTTGATTCACCATGGCAACACGTAAACTTGCTTGGTTGTTGTTTCTGCTTCCCTCAATAGTACTACTTATGTCAAACAGTTATGCTAACCAGCCGATCAAGCTAAAGCTGCTTGCTACCAGCGACGTGCATGGCCACTTCTCGGGCTATAACTATTTCAGCAAAAAGGCAGAGCCATTTGGGCTTGCGCATTTAATGCCAATTATTCAACAGCAACGGCAATTGGCTGATATATCGCTACTGATTGATAATGGCGACTTGATTCAAGGGTCACCGATGACCGATATGCTGGTTGCAAACTATCAAGCGCTTGAGTCATCACAAAGCCTACCGTCGATTGCCAGCTTGCTTGCATTGATGGGCTATGACGCCGCAAATTTAGGCAATCATGAGTTCAACTACGGGCTAGCCTATTTGCAGCATGCTTATGGCGGTGACAAACACACTTTACCGCTGCTTGGTGCCAACTTAACGGCAATATCGGCGCTAGCGAGTCGTTCGCTGCGGCACAAAGCCTTTCATATGTTTTCATTAAGCCCCGTCGTCAGCGGCCGGCAACAACCTTTAAAGGTTGCTGTTGTCGGCGTTTTGCCGCCACAAATTATGCAGTGGGACGCACACCATTTACGTGATCACGTTAAGGTAGCAGACATGTTGCCAGCGGCAAAACAAGCCGTCGCAGAAGCGCAACGCGCTGGGGCGGATATTATTGCATTAGCGGCGCACTCTGGCATGCCGAAGAACAACGATGATGGTGTCGATAGCGAACAGGGCGTTTGGCAACTTGCACAAATACCAGCAGTGGATGCCATTATTTTTGGTCATCAACATGAGGTGTTCCCGGGTAGCAAGGTTTATGACCAGTTAGCGCATGTAAACAGCCAGCAAGGAACTTTATTCGGCAAACCAAGTGTGCAGCCGGGTACGCAAGGCAAGTTTTTGGGGGTCATTGATTTGTCGCTGACGTTTAGCGAATCGAAATGGCAAATTGTCGCTTCTAGCAGTCAGGTCATTGCCGCGGCGGAACATCCTGACCCTAAAGTTCTAGAGCATTTAACGAGTAGTCATCGGGCAACTGAAACCTACATGAAGCAAGCTATAGGTCATAGTACTCATGACTTAAGTTTGGCTAAGGCGCGTGTTGAACCTACTCACGCGTTGCAGTTCATTCATTGGGCTCAACGCTGGTATGTTGAACGCGCTTTTGCCAATAGCGAAGTGGGTAACAAGTTACCGCAACGGCCATTATTCAGCGCTGTTGCACCTTTTAACGCCGCACTTAATGAACAGATGTACAATGATAATCAGTTTACATTTGTTCCCAGTGGGGTTTTAACCCTAGGCCATATCGGCGATCTTTATCGTTACCCAAATACGCTTGAGGTGGTTGCAGTAACGGGTGTGCAGCTTAAGCGCTGGCTTGAGCAGTCGGCTGCAGCATTGCAACCAAATGTCACCAGCTCGGCGTGGGGGCACGTCGTTCAAGATATACCGTCATACCAATTTGATACATTTGCTGGGTTTGATTATCAAATTGACGTTAGCAAGCCGGTAGGAGAGCGTGTTTCTGCCTCAATTTCTTTTGCGCAAAGTGAAACCTATTATGTTGCCACCAATAACTACCGTGCCCAAGGGGGAGGTGGCTTTGCTGGTTTAGATGGTTCGCAAGTTGTGTTTAGCTCTCCGGATCAAATTCAACATATTTTGATAAATTACTTGGAGCACTTAGGAAAACCGGGATATCAAGACGAACTGATTCGAAATTGGAAATTACATTGAAAGGAATTGGTTGCGGGGGCAGGATTTGAACCTACGACCTTCGGGTTATGAGCCCGACGAGCTACCAGACTGCTCCACCCCGCGTCCGATGCTGCGCATGTTACTGCCCCACAACACATAACGCAATAGCTTATTTCACCGTTCGCCTATTTAATAAGCGATTCGCGTTCAACCGCGCAATAAACGCACAATTGTCGCGATACACAGCGCTGCGACTTCGCTATAATAGCGACTATGACCACTAACAAAGATATCTTAATGACTACCACGTCTTCAGCGATGCGCTTGTTTGCAACCTGCGCCAAAGGGCTTGAACCTTTATTATTTGACGAACTACAGCAACTCGGTGCCACAAATGTGCGGCAAACCGCAGGTGGTTGTTGGTTTGAGGGCGACTTAGCCTGTGCTTATCGCGTTTGTTTATGGACGCGACTCGCCAATCGCGTATTACTTATGTTGGGCGAAAGCTTTATTAAGCGTGCGCAAGATATTCCTGTTGCCGTAGCAGAAACGCCTTGGGAAACTGTATTTCAATCGCCGCAGCAAACATTCTTGATCGACTTTAGTGGTCGCAACCATGAAATACGCCACACCCAATTTGGCGCACAGCTTATAAAAGACGGCATTGTCGACCGATTCAGAGCGCAAGGCCTAGAACGCCCAAATGTTTCAAAAGAAGAACCCGACCTTCGTATTAATGCGCATATTCAGAAAGAAAAATTAACCTGGTATCTCGATCTTGCTGGCGATAGTTTGCATAAACGTGGATATCGGCAACAGCAAGGCGCTGCACCATTGCGTGAAACCTTGGCTGCAGCTGTGATTATTCGTAGCGGCATGACGAGCGAACAGGGCGTTGTGTTTGACCCATTCTGTGGCTCGGGCACATTGTTACTCGAAGCCGCAATGATTCGTTTTGAACGTGCTCCAGGCTTGGCTCGCACCGACTGGGGCTTCCAACGCTGGAGCGGTCATGACCAATCTATTTGGGCTGCTGAGCTTGAACAAGCGCAGCAACGCTTCGAAACAGCCAAGGCTGAGCGCCAAGCACAATTTATTGGCTTTGATCATGATCCCAAAGTGCTCGCCATAGCGGAGCAAAATGCCATTCGGCTTGGTTTAAATGAATTTTGTACTTGGCAGGTAGCTAACGCCGAACAGGTGAGTGCACCGGCGGTGTCTATCAGCCAAGAACAAGCTCCTTTGCTGGTCTGTAACCCGCCGTATGGGGAGCGCCTCGGCGAAGAAATACAAACACTGTTGCTTTATCGTCGATTTGGCGCCCAGTTGCGTGAACATTTTAACGGTTGGCAGGTTGCGGTATTAGCGGGTGACGACACCTTGTTAAAGCGCATGAAACTACGCAGTCAGCGCAAATACAAACTGTTTAACGGCGCTTTAGAAACGACATTAGCACTTTATGACTTAACCCAAGAGCAACCAGAGTTTACCCAATCGCAATCGAATGATTTGGCGAATAGGCTCAATAAAAACTACCAGAAGTTTGAAAAATGGGCCGCAAAAGAAGGGGTTAACGCGTGGCGCCTGTATGACGCAGACCTACCTGAATACAATGCGGCAATTGATATTTATGACGACTGCGTTGTTATTCAAGAGTATGCTGCCCCAAAAGACATTCCAGAAGCGGTAGCAAAAGACAGACTGTGGTTTTTAATTGATACCGTAGCCCAAGCCCTGCCTTATTCGGCGGAAAATATTACGCTTAAGGTGCGTCAGCGGCAGTCGGGCAAACAACAATATCAAAAACAAGAGCCGCGTGGTTTGGTACGCGTTGTCCACGAGTACGACGCACAGTTTGAGGTCAATCTAAGTGATTATCTCGACACCGGCCTATTTCTAGACCACCGTTGGGCGCGACGCGAGCTTGGAAAACTCAGTGAAGGTAAAAGCGTACTGAATCTATTTGCTTATACCTGCACAGCGTCGGTGCATGCCGCGTTAGGTGGGGCTAGTGATATAACCTCGGTTGATTTGTCGAAATCCTACTTGGCCTGGGGCCAACGCAACTTCACCTTAAACAAGTTGTACGGGCGGCAGTACCAGTTTGTTCAGGCTGATTGCGTGCAATGGCTGCGCGAACAACGGCCACAACAACGGTATGACGTTATTTTTCTTGATCCGCCGACGTTTTCAAACTCTAAGAAAATGGACGACGTGTTAGATATTCAACGTGATCACGTACAACTACTGAAACTTGCTGCGCGCTTGTTAAAAGACGGCGGCGTTATTTTGTTCTCCAATAACAAACGACGTTTCAAGCTCGATGAAGAAGGCCTAGCTGAGGCATTTTTAGTCGCGCAAGACCTAACACAGCGTTCAATTTCGCCAGACTTTGCGCGTCACAAAGGTATTCATCACCTATTTAAGGTACGCCAAAGTGACTGAGTTTTATCTGCTCACTAAACCTAACTGCCCATTATGTGATGAAGCATTGCGAATGCTTCATCAAGCGACTCCGGAGTCGCCAATTCGGCTGAATGTGGTTGATATTTCGAATCAGCCAGAGCTACAGGACGAGTATGGTTGGCTTGTACCGGTGCTAGTTAGAGCGCATGACGATGCTGAACTGCGTTGGCCGTTTCCAACGACTATTGAGGAATTTTTGAACGCATGAATTTAGTTCGTTTACATCAGGCTCAACTTGCCTTCGGTAACCATCCTATTTTAGACCATGCCGATTTGGTTATTGAGTCGGGAGAGCGCGTTTGTATCGTGGGCCGTAACGGCGCGGGTAAATCAACCTTGTTGAAAATAATAGCCGGCGAAGTGTTACTCGATGATGGCGATGTTCAAGTTGTAGGCGACACCGTGGTAGCACGATTACCGCAAGACCCTCCAGCAAACTCCGATCAGTCCGTGTATGACTTTGTGGCCGAAGGGTTAGCCGAGCTTGGCCAATTATTGCAGCAATATCATCACGTTGTGCAAGAGCTTAACGAGCAGCCAACAAGCCAAACACTGATGAATCGCATGGCCACTTTGCAAACCGCCATTGAAGCGGCCAATGGCTGGCAAATTCAATCGCGTATTGAAAGTACCTTAACGCAGCTGGAGTTACCCGAAGACGCCACCATGAGCTCGTTATCTGGCGGCTGGTTGCGGCGTGTTGCGCTAGCTCGTGCTTTGGTCGTTGACCCCGACTTATTGTTACTCGACGAGCCCACCAACCACCTTGATGTTGAGATGGTGACTTGGCTTGAAAATAAAGTAAAAGAGTTTCGTGGGGCGGTACTCTTTATTAGTCACGACCGGGCTTTTATTCGCAACTTGGCAACCCGTATTGTTGATCTCGATCGCGGTCATTTAACCAGCTTTCCTGGCAATTACGACCAATATCTAACGTTAAAACAAGAGCAGCTTGAAGTTGAAGAAGCGCAAAATGCCGAATTCGACAAAAAGCTTGCGCAAGAAGAAGCGTGGATAAGGCAGGGTGTTAAAGCACGCCGCACACGCAACGAAGGCCGAGTTCGGGCCTTGCAAGACCTTAGACGCCAACGTCAGGCCCGACGTGAACAACAAGGCTCAGCCAAACTTGCGGTACAAGAGGCTAACCGTTCTGGAAAATTGGTTTTTGAAGGTGAACATTTAAATTTAACCTTCGGCGACAAAACCATCTTGCAAGACTTTAGCTTAAACCTACAACGCGGCGACAAAGTCGCTTTGGTTGGCCCCAATGGCTGCGGCAAAAGTACCTTAATTCGCGTGTTACTTGGGCAGCAGGGCGTTGATAACGGGCATATTAAGTTAGGTACTAATTTGGAAGTTGCCTATTTTGATCAGCATCGCGCTCAGTTAGATCCTGAATTATCGGTGGCAGAAAACATTGGCGATGGTAAGCAAGATGTGACCTATAATGGCCGTACACGCCATATTCTAAGCTACCTGCAAGACTTTTTGTTCAGCCCCAAACAAGCCCGCACGCCGGTGAAGGCTTTGTCGGGCGGGGAACGAAATCGTGCGTTGTTGGCAAAACTGTTTCTACAGCCAAGTAATTTTTTAATTCTTGATGAACCAACCAACGATCTCGACATTGACACCTTAGAGCTGCTGGAACAAATTATTGCCGAGTATCAGGGCACCGTTATTTTGGTAAGCCACGATCGGGAATTTGTCGATAACACGGCAACCAGCGTGTTGTTGTTTGAAGGGCAGGGGCGAATTACTGAAATTGTGGGTGGTTTTACTGAAATAAACCATTACTTAAGTCAGTTACAGGGAACTAAATCGGTTCAACCGCAGTCACAAAGTGCTGATAAAAAAGTGCAGACTTCTGCTACGCCGAAGAAAAAGTTATCCTACAAACTGCAGCGCGAATTAGATATGCTGCCTGAGCAGATTGCTGCGTTAGAAGAAGAGCAAGAAAAATTAGAACAACAGGCTAGTGCAGCTGATTTTTATCAGCGCGACCACAGTGAAACCGGGCCTGTGTTAGAGCGTTTAGGTGCGATAGAAGAAGAGCTCATGGCAGCACTAGAACGCTGGACCGAATTAGAAAACTTACAACAAGAGAGTCGTTAAGTCATTTATGAAATTATTTAAAACCTGCTTGCTTGCTGCATCTGTTGCAGCCCTCGCATCTACTGGTGCCGCAGCACAGTCGTACAATTTCGAAATTATCAACACACCAGATAGCGTTAAAAACGCGTTTGGTGTCGCTATTAATGATCAAGGGCTCGTTACCTTAAACGCAGAAACACCGCGTGCAGCAGAGATTGATTTCTCGCTTATACCAGCTATTTACCTGTTGGAATCTGGCGTTCCTGCAGAATTTGATCCGGAAACTGACTCTCTCACTTACGAGCAATACTATCGCCTAATTTCGCGGTTTCCTGATCGCCGAAATGCCAGCACCTTGGGTTTACGTTTAGCGACAAAATTTGCAGCGGAATATGACGGCCAAACTGTCAGTATGCCGCCGTTACTCAATACCGACGGCAATGGTGCCTCTAGCCAACTCAATTCTGGCGATCATGAATTTCGCGGCTTAAATAATAATAACGTTCGCGTCGGTATTGGCTCAGCACCATACTATCGTGTCGATCACACGTATCAGCCGGAGCCAGAAGAGGGCGAGGAAACACCGCCAGACCCAATCACCTTAAGTTATGCCGAGCGCGACTTTACCAGCCGCGGCATTTGGTATGACGGAACGACCTTAAAGCTAATAGAGCCGCTAGAACAAACTATTTTGGGTGGTGAATCGGCTTTATTTGATATCAATGAACAAAATGCTGCAGCCGGATTTATGAGCGTTGGGTTGACACCAACAGGTTCAGATCGCATTGATACCTGTTTAACCATTGAAGGCGACCCAAGTGCAAGCAACACGGTATATAACTGTGTATGGCGCGCTTGGTTTGGCATTCAAAATGGCACAACCGGATTCTTTGGTACCGGTTTCCGCACCAATGCCTCAATATATGAAATGCGAGCTACCGTATGGCAGCTTGATGCGCAAGGTGAGGTACTTAGCCACCAAACCTATGAACCGCTTATGGAACGTCGCGAAGACGACTTAGAAGGTATGGGAACCTATGCCTTCGCATTAAATAACAACAATGTTGCTGTTGGGCAAAGCTGGACGTACTTAGGCTCTGAAGCTGAAAATAATTTAATTCGCGCTCGTATGCCGGCCATTTTCGTTAATGGTGAAACACGAGCCGTAACCAGTGACAGCTCCTTCACATGGGGTGCGGCGGTTGATATTAACGATGACAACCTAGCAATAGGCTTCTTATTGAAGCGTTTTGTTGGCGTTAATCGTGCAGTTCCCTTTATCTATAACGTCGATACAGCGGAGTTTAATGAATTACCGACCTTTTTCACAGGGTCAGCAACCTATCCAAATGCCATTAGTAACCAGGGTATTGTGGTTGGTAGCGCCGAAATTGAATCGTCATTAAATGCACCACGGCGTCGTGTAGGCTTTATTTATGACTTGAATAACCCTGAGCAGGGGCTTATCAATTTAAATGACGCCATTGGTTGTCGTGCCGACTACTTTATCGTGTCAGCTGATGGAATTAACGCGCAGAACCAAATTGTGGCCACGGCTACAACTGAAAAAGAAATCACTGATGAAGCCGGCGTTGTGCACACCGAACAGGTGACGACAAGCTTGCTCATTGATGCCGACAATCTTGCGCCAGTTGAAAACTGTAGCGAAGAAAAGAAAATCATTGAGCGCCAAGGTGCTGCCACATCACCCGGGGCATTGTTAGCTATGTTATTGATCGGTGGTCTTATTACAATACGCCGAAAATTTAAAGCATAACGCGTTAACTTGTTCTAAAAAAACGCATTTAAATAAACGACGCTTTTTCATTGACTTAATCAGTCACGACACAAAGCGTCGTTTTTTTTGTTTGAACTCCTCGTCAGAATTGCTATCTATTTATTGAGAGCACAAAAAAAGTGACTCTGTTAATAAGAAGATGAATCGTATAAAAACCGGACGAGGAAGTGTAATCATGAAACGACAAAAACGCGATCGCCTAGAACGTGCGCATGCACAAGGTTTCAAAGCTGGAGTATCGGGTCGTTCGAAAGAACTATGCCCGTACCAGAATCAAGATGTACGTTCTCAGTGGTTAGGTGGTTGGCGCGATGCCATGGAGGCGCGCGGTGGCGGTTTGTTCCGTCAATAAGCACGTTACGTCATAAAAACGACACAGAATAGAATGACAAAGCCCGCCAGAAGCGGGCTTTTTACATTTAGAACGTTGAGGTGTCGGTAAACAACCCAACTTTTAAGTCTTTCGCGGTATAAATGGTTTTGCCATCGACTTCAACACGACCATCGGCAATCCCCATATACAAAGAGCGTTTTAGAACGCGCTTCATATCAATAAAATAGCTGACTTTTTTCGCGGTAGGTAGAATTTGACCAGTAAATTTAACTTCGCCAACACCCAGTGCTCGGCCACGCCCAGGCCCACCAAGACACGCCAAAAAGAAACCGGTTAATTGCCACATAGCATCTAAGCCTAAACAGCCTGGCATAACAGGGTCACCGATGAAGTGGCAGTCAAAAAACCACAAATCAGGATTGATATCGAGTTCGGCGTGAATAAAACCTTTGCCATAAGCGCCGCCGTCTTCGGTAATTTCAACCACACGATCCATCATCAACATATTAGGCGCTGGAAGTTGGCTATTTCCTGGACCAAACATTTCGCCGCGAGAGCAGGCCAGTAACTCTTCGCGAGTGTAACTATTTTGTTTCATAAATACCTTGTTTTGCTACGTAAATCACGTGTCTACGCGAGTTTGTTTTGGGCTAACTCGCGTAGATTAGCGAACACGTGTACGCTAAACAAGTCCGACTAGTATTTTAATTGAACCAACGCCGCCACCAAGGCACTTCACGTTCAATTTGCTGAAGCTCATTCAGGCGCTGTTCTATTTTTGCATATAACTGTTTTTGCTCAACTTGTGTCAGTAATTCTAGTGCTTCACCCACATGTTCAATGGCAAATACGTGGAATTTATCGGCTTTTACCGCGGCAATCACATCGTCAGCTAAATTGAGCTGGCTCAAATTCGCTGCGGGTATAATAACGCCTTGTTTGCCGGTTAGTCCTCGCGTGCGGCAAAGCTCAAAATAACCTTCTATTTTTTCATTCACCGCGCCAATGGCTTGTACGCGACCAAACTGATCAACCGCTCCTGTAATAGCGAGCCCTTGTTGAATAGGGGCTTCTGCTAGTGCTGATAACAAGCAACATAGCTCAGCGAGCGATGCACTATCACCGTCAACTTCGTGATAAGACTGTTCAAACACGATGGTCGCCGAAAGGGCCATGGCTTCATTGCGAGCAAACACGTTGGCAATGTAGGCACTTAAAATCATCACACCTTTAGTGTGAATACTGCCGCTTAGTTCAGATTTGCGGTCAATATCGATAATATCGCCATCGCCGTAATGCACGGTTGCTGTAATTCGAGTTGGTTCGCCAAACTCGTGACCACCAGCTGTAATCACGGTAAGCCCGTTAATTTGCCCAACAACTTCACCTTCGGTTTCTATATAAACCTGACCTTCTAAAATCGCCCGGCGACTTAGCTCCGCAATGTAGCCTTCACGCGACTCACGTTGTTTCAGTGCTGAACTAATGTCTTCAGCGGCGATTGAAGCGGCGTGTCGTTCGCGTGCGATAGCGCAGGATTCGCGAAGCAACTGCATAATTGCAATGGTGTCGAGCGACAACTCTGTTTGAAAGTCGGTAATACGCGTCACAAATTTAAACAGAGCAGGGTAGGCATCGCTGGCTAATGGTAATACCGCCGCTTCGCGCTCAACATAGGCTAAATAATCAAAATAGGCCTGCAGCGGCTCTTGATTCAGTGAATAGTGCGATGAAAAGTCGGCTAAATATGGAAATAAATTATCAAAATCACGATCAAGCTCGCGCAACTGCGCGTAAATATCACGCTCGCCCAACAACAGCACTTTTATATGTACAGGTATTGCTTCTGGCTGGTAGTAAGCTGCAATGTTTGCGTCACCGGGCTGTGGCCAATCAAATTCACTGGTTTTTAAAATATACTTCAGCTTACGCCAAAGGCCCGGCTGCAATAAAAGCTCTTCGGCATCAATTGCCAAGACACCGCCATTCGCCTTTAGAATGGCACCGGCCTCAATCAGGTGTAGGTCGGACGAAATGGTGCCTTCCACACTCTGCAACCGAATACTCCCAAACAGACTGGCTTCTGTAACACGATCACACAACATAAATGGTTCGTGTTCTTCATGTGTCACAATGACAGTAGCCAGCTCTGTGCCTGGCAAATCATCAAAGGTTTTATCACTAACTAGGTCAATATACCGCGCCACGCGTTCGCCTGGGTATGTTTCTAGAATAAAGTCAAGAAGAGGTTTACGCACAGAGACATCGGCTTGCAATAGCTCCCACAACTTAATCAGAAAGTCATTGGCTTTGCCGCAAGGCAGGTTAACGCATAATGGCTGAGCAGCGCTTTCTGGGTTCGCAACATAAACCCAGTCAAATTTATTGGCATGAACCCACTGTTGTTCGTTTTGTACTTGCTGCAATACGTCGTAAGTACGCATGCCTGCTGGTGTTACCACAAAGCCATGGGCATATCTTCCGCCAATGCTTAAAGCTTGCTGCAGGGCGTTTAAGGCACGGTTTTGGCCAACTAAAGCATTCGCTTGCGGAGTGTCTGGTCGTTGAGTGGCCCAGTTGAATATTTGTGGCTGAAGTGATTCGGCAGCAATGCGCATGGTATTGAATTCTCCCTTAATTAAGTTGGCTATCATACCACTGTCAACGCTTACCAACAGCACCAAAGCGCACTGGAATAGGGGTTATTTGAAAGCCTTGAGCCTGTAACAACGTTAATAACCCTTGCTCACCGTATAAGTGACCGGCACCGACCGCGATAAAACTCGGTTTTTCCGCCAATATTGAGGGTAATTGCTTAGCCCAAGTTTGATTGCGTTGGTCTAAAAATATCGCCGAAGCGCCTAAAAAGTCTTCCTGTGACATCATGATCTCATTCAATTTTTCGCCATCACCGCTTAAATAAGCGCTGGCCATGTGCGTAAGCTCTTGCTGCGCGGTTTGTTGGTCCGCAACAATGTCATAGAGCGCTGAAACCTGTTCGGCTAAATCAATTTGGTCAAACAACTCAAGTTGCCATACGGCAGACTCCAAACCCAATACCGGCTTGTTGTAACTGATAGCTTGTGTAATCACGGTTTCATCAACCGATATGGTTTCGCTTTCGCATGGCAAATAGTTAGCTAAAAACAGTGAGCTAATGATCATTGGCCGAAGCGGGGCAATTGTAGCCAGCGAGCGCTGCAAATGGTGCTGGGTTTGTTGTTCAAGTAAGGAATACTGTGCGTCGTTTAAGTGGTTTTTAAGATAGTTCCGAGGTTGTTGAAACATCGCTGGACGCGCAGCCATTAACGCGGATGTGTCTGTTATATCAACTTCAACAATCAGCTGTTCGGTAGCTACTAGCGACAAGTAAACTTGGTCCGGTATCTGAAACTCGTCTTTGCATAAAAGGTGCATGGTACCCAACAAATAACTAGGCGGCGCATTAGGTGCGTTTTTGTGAGTTACTTTAAAGAACACATTCGCTGATGCACTAAAAGTCATCCAGCCAACACACAAGCCAAGTAATACGTTTCTGCAGAGTAGATACATGAACTAATTCACCTTAAACAACAAGTCGTGTTCGTAATATAGCACGAGGCTTCTGAAACCATTAAAAACCACTAAAAAACTTGCGCGCGAGGTGGCCCCGTTTTCACCAATTAACTATTTCGCATAATGTATATTATGTTAAATAATATAATATAAAAGCAATTAAAACGATGTGATGACTCACATATATTTGGAATACCTTGCGTTAATTTAAAAAATTAGGCAGCTCACCACGCAAACTCTTTCAGATTTCACGTAGCGAACGATTCTAGAAATGGATGAATTTATGCGTTTAGGGCAAGCTTTTGTAATCGCGTAAACAATTTAATATATCGTTTCTGTGCAAGTGCGTTTAGTCCCACTTTTGCCAGTAGCGCATTGGGTAAAATATCGAACCAATACGTTTTAAGCCAAATTCGTTTCGCTTGACTCAATGTGTTGATACGCTGCACGATATTTGGCGCTTGCGCGTAATACTGCTCGACTAATTTGCGACCGATAATGGTTCTCTTCATGACCTCATCACGAAACGACCTTAATTGCGTTAATTCCCAGCAGTTATCAGCCAACCCAATGGTATGTACAGCAGCTGTCGTAAAAAAGCAGGCATAATCAGCTTGGCATTTCCCTGAGCTATATTTTTCAAATAACGATGAGGCATCGCGATCGATGATCTCTGCAAACTTTGCCCAATTAGACGGCAACAGCACAATTTCGGTAACATATGATTCGTCAGTTAATTGCAGCGAAATGCTTGTCGGCTCGCCCCGAAGCCACGAGCCTGAAGATGCGCTAGCGAAACCTGCAATGACTGGGTATTCATAAAAATTATTGTAGGGTAATTTGGGCTCAACTTGATAAACATACTGTTTGTCTCCGAGCGCAATTTGATGGACCTTCGCAAATTGCTGAATTTTATTGCCCTCTGCATTTGTATTGGAATAGCTCGGCAATAAAAAATTTGCTGATTCAAAACGATAAGTCCGCTCGCCCTGCTCGTTTTCACTAATATACATTTGAAAGTTAAAGGATGACTGGCCAACAAACTTCTTAATAAATTCCAAATTCTGGTCATCAGAAGTCATGATCTTGGTATCTTGCGATAACACTCGCCGACCATTAATAGAAAGATAAACACTTCCCATATCATCCTCGACCAGCGTTGCATTTAGAGAAAATGGCGACAAGCTAGCTTCAGCTTTACAGATAGGTAGTGTTTTGCTGTCGTCGGCTGCTTGCGCATGAACTACGCCAATACCGCACAACGCAAGAGCAGCTGTTAATCGGGGAAGTTTTTGTAAAAACATAATTGCACTCGGCTACTTAAAGATTCTTTAACCTTACGCAATATTTGAAAAAACACCAAATAATCAAACGTTTTTGGCTAAATTAGCGAGTTCCTAATTCATTTTCAACAAAGGTTTTCATGGCTGCCATTTGCTGTTGTAGAACGCTCTCGACTGCGGGCGCCCATTGACTCAAGTCATTTGGTGTATAACCGCCAACGCGATAAAACACCGTGAGCTCCGTTGACGCTTCTTCGAGCTTATTTACACGCCATTCCATAACGCCACTGACACCCTCACCTTGTAATGGCCCTAATCCACCGTGCAAGCGCACAAACTGATTAGGAATAACCATGGCAACCTGCAAATGCTGCGTCTGTGAACTGCCAAAAATCTCACAAAAACAACCACCGGCTCGCGCGTCAAGCTGCATGCTCTTGCCGTTACCAAACCAAGTATGGTCATCCAGCCACCATTGTCCGACGTTATCCGTCAATCCGCCATACACGTCAGCTGGGGATGCATTGATGACCTGTTTAAATTCAATGGTAAAACCCTGCGTTGAGCTATCCACAACCTCGGCAGCTACGCCGAGGCTGATGCTCGCACTTGTTAGCGCTAACGCTCCATAAAGTAATGTGTTCGCCAGGCTTCTCATTACAATTCCCCTGCTCGTTTCATTTCGCTTTCAAGTCGGTTTGTTTCATCGGCTCGCGGCTTGGTGAAACGAGCTATGGCCAAGTAGATGACTGGCGTTAGGTATAGCGTGAATAGTACAGCAAAAGCAAGACCGCCAAATACAACCCAACCAATGGCATTGCGCGACTCAGCGCCGGCACCCATGGATAAGATTAACGGCAACGCACCTAGTAATGTTGAAACTAACGTCATCATAATTGGGCGAAGACGAATTTCAGCCGCATTTTCAATAGCTTGACGAACGCTTTGGCCTTGATCACGAAGTTGATCGGCAAACTCCACCAACAATATTGAGTTCTTGGCTATAAGTCCAATTAACATCACCAAACCAATTTGCGAGAAGATATTAATGGAGGTGCCCGTTACGTAAAGGGCAAAAAATGCCGCGGCAATACCGTAAGGTACGGTTGCCATAACAACCACTGCAGAGTTGACGCTTTCAAATTGCGCAGCAAGCACCAAAAATACAATAAGAAACGCAAGAATATAGGTTAGCGCCACTTCGCGTGCGGTTTCTTCATAAGCTTCTGCTTCGCCAAGCAATACCATACCAATGCCATTGGGAAGCTCTTCGGCTGCCAGATTCCTTAAACGTTCCACCACATCTTCAAGCGGCATCGATGTTGGTAGTTGCATATCTACTTGAATAGCACGGCGCTGAGCTCGGCGCTCCAATTCAGCTGCCACGCCCTCTTCAGTAATAGTCGCGATACTTGAAAGCGGCACCAGGCCGTTGGTCGCTGAGCCCACATATAAGTTCTCAATATCGGTTGGATTACGAATAAGGCTGCGCTGTGCTTGTAACATAATTGGCACTGCTTGGTCGCCAATGTTTAAGTCGGTAATGTCGTCACCATTAATTGCAGCCCGCAACGTGGTCGAAATGTCGCTTAACGGAACACCAAGCTCTTCTGCGCGTTTGCGATCAATGTTAACGCGTAATTGTGGCTGCGTTGGCTGGTAGCCAATTCGTGGGTAACCAACTTCTGGCATTTCTTGCTGCAGCCGCGCCGTAAATTTCTGTGCCGCCGCAAAGATAGTTTCATAATCTTCGCCAGTTAACGCAAACTCAAGCCCGCCACCTTGGCCACGCAAATTCAAACTGTTGGAACCAAAGGCTCGCGCCGGCGCGCCAGGAATTTGACTTAGTGGGCCACTAATTTCATTAATAATGTCTTGTTGAGACTGTTCGCGTTCTTCCCAGTCAGTTAAGCGCACCGTAATAAACACCAGATTCGGGTCCCACTGTCCAACCACGGTGTTGATGCTTTCAACCGCCCCGCCATTAACATATGGCAGCAAAATTTCTTCCATTTGCTTCGCTTGGCGGTCCATAAAATCGATACCTGCACCGTCTGGGCCACGAGCAAAGATTCGAATGGTGCCTCGGTCTTCAGATGGCATTAATTCGTTATCAACTTGGGTGTATAAATACGCAGCAGAGCCCGCGATAAGGGTACTTGCCACGAAAATCCAAAGTGCTTTATCTAGACAAAAGTGCAAAGTTTTCGCGTAATAATCGCGAACTTTCGCACCCAAATGTTGAAGTTTCGTCTCTTTATTTGATTTCAACGGTAGCTTGGCGGTTAACGCCGGTACCAACGACAAGGCAACAAACGATGAAATAATAACGGCCGCAGCAAGTACACCGCCAAACTCACGGAACAGACGTCCCGCCGTTGATGGTAAAAATGCAATGGGAACAAAAACGGCTGCAAGAACCGCGGTTGTTGCGATAACGGCGAAGAATACCTCACGTGTGCCAATCACCGCCGCTGCACGTGACCCAAATCCTAACGAGCGACGACGTTGAATATTTTCAGAAACCACAATGGCGTCATCGACAATAAGGCCTGTAGCAAGCACTAATGCTAGCAGCGTTAAAATGTTAATTGAAAAACCAAGCGCCCAGATTACAGCTATCGCGCCAATGAGCGACACGGGTATTGATAACGCAGGAACAATCGTGGCGCGCCCTGAGCCAATAAATAACCATAATGTCGCGATCACCAATAAAATCGTTAATGCCAGTGAAATAAATACTTCTTCCACTGAGCTTCGAATAAACTTGGCGTCGTCTTGAGTTACCTGAATGGTTAAATCTGGATACTGAACTTTTAACTGTTCGACGAGCTTGAGTACTTCATCTGAAATTTCAATGGTATTCGAACGAGCTTGGCGAATTACACCTAACCCCAACACCGGCTTGCCATCTAAGCGCACCATACTGTTCGCATCGGCCGGGCCAAAATACACGGTTGCAACGTCACCCACTCGGGTGGTTCCGTCGATAACAATATTTTCTACATCTTTCACCGTGACCGAGCTGGCATCGGCACGCACAATGAGCTGTTGATCGGTCGACTTCAAACTACCGGCCGGTACGTCAAATGGCGCTTGGCGCAATACACTTGCTACGTCACTAACCGTTAAGCCAAAGCTTGTTAAGCGAAGCGGGTCTAGAATGACGCGCATCACCCGTTGCCGAGCGCCATTTAAGCGAACATCTGCAACCCCTGGCACACTAAGAAAATTCGGCGCTAAGTCTGTTTCAACGCGTTCGGTTAAGGTTTCTAAGTCAAGAGTGGCGCTAGAAATAGCCAGTGAAACGACAGACTCGGCATCGTTGTCAGCTTTAATAATTGCCACGTTTTCTACTTCTTCCGGCAACTGGCGTTGCACGCGGCTTACTGACTCGCGAGTTTCATTTGCGGCGGCATCAAGGTCAATACCTGGTCTAAATTCGACCACAATACGTGAGCTGCCCTCTTCACTCGAGGCACGAATTTGCTTCACCCCACTAACCCGTGCGACCGCCCCTTCAAGTCGGCTGGTCACCTCGGTATCAACGGTTTCAGGCGCGGCGCCAGGAAAACTGGCGGTCACACTAATTACGGGGCGGTCTACGTCGGGTAACTCCCGAACTTCAACCCCGCCAATTGCGGCATAGCCGGCAATAATAATCAATAAATTCAGAACGATAATAAGAATGGGCCGACGAATTGCCAATGAAGGCAAATCATTCAGTTGCGGAGCAAACTTCATGATTGCGTCTCCGCCTCGGCTACGTCACGAACGCTTTGCCCAGCACGTAATGTTTGAACGCCCTCGACAATAAGGCTGTCACCGAGTTGCAAGTCACCGGACACTAAAATGCGCCCTTCTAAACGTTGGCGAATTTCAACATTGATTCGCTGTGCTTTGCCGTCTACCGACTTCCACACGTAGGCACCATCAGCGCTCCACATTAAAGCGGCCTCTGGAACCACAGCAAAACTATCGCCTTGATAACTTAAGCCAACCCGAAAGCTCATGCCTGGGCGCCACAAGTCATTGGCGTTATCAATTTTAGCCCGCACTCGAATGGTACGTTTGGTCATATCAACGCGCGAATCGATTTGTACGACCTTGGCGTCAATTGTTGTTGAGCGACTTGTCCACGGCCGAACCGATAGCTCAGCACCTTTTTGCAATAGTTCAATAGCGGCTTCAGGCGCTTCAAAGTCGATAAATAGCTCGCTACGTTGATCAATTGTGGTGATTAAGGTTTGCGTGGTAATGCGATCGCCCGCCTCCACGTCTGTTATACCCACCACGCCGTCAAACGGCGCACGAACTTGACGATCTTCATAAGCAATTTCTGCTTCGCGAAGCGCAACCTGCAATAAGTCACGTGCTGTTTCAGCGGCGTCTAGCTCATTTTGTGGAATGGCACCTTGTGCGCGACTTGACTTAAGCCGCTTCACAGTGCGTTCAGCATCGGCTAATTCAATGCGAGCGCGTTCTAATTCAACTTGCTGGCGCCGATCATCTAAACGCACAAGCACTTCCCCACGGCGCACTTCGTCACCGGGTTTAAAATTCACGGCAAGCACTAAATCACTTACCGCTGGGTATAACGCCACAGAACGAACCGCTTCGGCATAACCCACCGCTTCAACAAAGCGCTGAATGCGCTCAAACCCTACCGGCTGCATAACAACCAGCGCCGCACGATCACCTCCACCCCATTGCTGCGCCTCAGCGACGACGCTATGCGTAAAAAACACGATGCTGCTAGCAATAAGAAAGCGGTTAAACCACTGCATTGACTGTTCCCTGTATTAAATTAATTAGCTGTACATAGTGCTATTTTGTCAAATTTGATCAATAAAGGCCGTTCATCTTCGATGAACAGCCTTTAATACAAGCCCAATTGGCGAATAGCTCAGGTTGATAAAACCGTCACCAAAGCCTTTATTTTTTCTTAATAATTTCGGTCAAGCCGGCCACCGCACTACCAATATCTGCCAGTTGAGCTGGCAAAATAAGGGTATTGGTTTCCTTAGCTAAATTACCGAACTCTTTCACGTATTGTTCAGCAACGCGCAAGCTCACTGCGTCTTGCCCACCTGGTTGTTGAATAACCAATGCTATTTTGCTTAAACCTTCAGCTGTCGCTTCGGCAATGAGCTCAATTTCGCGAGCACGACCTTCGGCTTCGTTAATTTGTTTCTGTTTTTCTGCTTCTGACAAGTTGATCACTTCTTGTTTGTGGCCTTCAGAAACATTGATCATGGCCTGTCGTTCGCCTTCAGACTTGGCAATTGCTGCACGGCGTTCACGTTCAGCACGCATTTGTTGCTCGAGCGCGTCTTTAATACTCATTGGCAATTCAATGTCAGATATCTCGTAGCGCAATACTTTTATGCCCCACGGTGCTGCCGCTTCGTCTAAAGCCTGAACCACCACTTCGTTAATTTGCGCTCGTTCTTCAAAGGTTTTATCTAAGTCCGTTTGGCCAATAACCGAGCGCATTGTGGTTTGGGCTAATTGTGACGCCGCATAACGGTAGTCATTAATGCCATAACTGGCTTTGTGCGCATCAACCACTTGAATGTAAAGAACACCGTTTATGCCTACTTGAATATTGTCGCGTGTTACGCAGGCTTGGCGCTCAACATCTATCACTTCTTCTTTTAACGTGTGCTGATACGCAACTTTATCAATAAAAGGAATTAAAAAATGAAAGCCAGAATCAAGCGTACGATTGTATTTACCCAAGCGCTCAATAACGTAGTTTGAACGCTGTGGCACTATACGTGCTGACTTCAGTACAATAATAACGACAGCAATGGCGAAACCAATTGCTAAAACGCTTTCAGGAGTTAACGAGAAGCTCATAGTTTGTTTATCCTTGTTTTATTTCTGCTCGCGTGAAACGCGTTGTTTTTGTACCGTTAATTGAATGCCTTCGTTGGCCACAACCCAAGCAGTGTCGCCTTGTTGCAAGTCATCTTCAGAAAATGCATCCCATTGCACACCATTGAGCACGACGCGACCGGCGCCGTGTTTAAACGTTTTCACCACGGTGACACGCGCGCCTATGTCGCGTTGAAAATTAGGTTTTGACTCGTCGCTATCAGCCGTATAGCCAGTAAACCATTGCTTTATCCGGCCCCGCGCGAATACTAACGACAGCAAACTAACTGTTCCAAAAACCGCAAACTGAATTGCTATATCGTCAATTACACCCCAATGCAACAACAGCCCCGTTACTATCGCGCCAATGCCTAAGAACACTGCAACGACGCTCGTAAGTAGCAGTTCGGAAACAATGAGTAAAACGCCAATAACTATCCATATTAATGCAATCGACATTGTTACACCTTTGGTTGTTTATGTTGATATTTTTACTATATCACCTTAACGGATTTAACACTTCGCATAATTGTTTCAATTAGTTTCGGTGTAAAAGTCAAATTGATAAACGCCTTGGCCCTTCGTGGTAGTGGACTGCCAGGGTATGCTAACTCGCCACTGCATACGCGGCTCTGTACAGGCCCCAATAAATAATGTTGCTTGCCATTCAGTGGCATGAATACGCCGCAGCGATATTGGCATGTACCCCATATTCATATTGACCCCCTGCACTTTTCCTAGCCCAAACTCATACTCCTCAGGCGCTTGAATTAAAACAGATATCTGCTGCTCCACACGTGGTTGATCAGGATCAATTTTATGGAAGATTTTTTCATTTGAACTATGCTTTGTGACAAGCGTTGCCGAGGGGGTATCAGGGCCACATCCTGTTAACGCAATGACGCTCAAAGCAACACCAATAAAGACCTTAACAATCATGTGGGTATATTTTACCTTTTTATAGGGAAATTCAGATTGTGTATAAAAAACAGCCAAGCGTCTATCAGGCATGGATTTTTCCTGTTTTTTAGCCTGTTCATTTGGCGTTATAAACCGTAAAATACAGCTGTTTGTCAAACTACCGATAAGGTTACCGACAGGCAACTTTATTACATTTGTCACGTTACTCTGTCTCCATTTTTCAGAGCATCAACGCGGAAACCAAAAATGAGCCAAACAAATCCACAACAAATTGAGTATAACCTAAAGGTTGTTCGGCAGTTTGCCGTAATGACCGTTATTTGGGGGATTATTGGCATGTCACTGGGCGTGTTTATTGCTGCGCAGTTGATTTGGCCAGAATTGAATTTTGATACCCCGTGGCTAACCTATTCTCGGTTACGTCCATTGCACACCAACGCGGTTATTTTTGCGTTTGGTACTTCAGCGCTAATAGGTACATCGTTTTATATCGTTCAAAAGACCTGTAAAACGGCCCTATTTTCAAATCGCTTGGCTAGCTTTGTGTTTTGGTCTTGGCAAACGGTTATCGTTTTAGCCGTAATTACCTTGCCAATGGGCTTAAGCTCTACCAAAGAATATGCTGAACTAGAATGGCCAATTGATATTCTCATTACCCTGTCATGGGTGGCGTATATCATTGTGTTCTTCGGCACCTTGGTCAAACGCAATACCTCACATATTTATGTAGCTAACTGGTTCTATGGCGGCTTTATTGTCACCATTGCGGTGCTGCATATCGTGAACAGCATGGCTATTCCCGTATCGTTCACCAAGTCGTACAGCTTGTACGCCGGTGCGGTCGATGCCATGGTGCAATGGTGGTATGGCCACAATGCGGTAGGTTTCCTGTTAACAGCTGGTTTCTTAGGTATGATGTACTACTTCGTACCAAAGCAGGCTGAGCGCCCGGTTTACTCTTATCGTTTGTCTGTGGTTCACTTCTGGGCTCTTATTTCATTATATATTTGGGCCGGCCCTCACCACTTACACTACACCGCGTTACCTGACTGGGCACAATCGCTGGGTATGGTCATGTCTGTGATTTTGTTTGTGCCTTCATGGGGCGGCATGATCAACGGTATCATGACCCTTTCAGGTGCTTGGCATAAACTGAAAACAGACCCAATTTTGCGCTTCTTGATCGTATCCTTGTCGTTCTACGGCATGTCAACGTTCGAAGGCCCAATGATGGCAATCAAATCAGTAAACGCCTTGTCTCATTATACTGACTGGACTGTTGGCCACGTACACTCAGGCGCTTTAGGTTGGGTTGCGATGATCACCATCGGCTCGCTGTACTACTTGATTCCACGTTTATGGGGTCAAACTCAAATGCACAGTATCAAATGGATCAACACGCATTTCTGGTTACACACCATTGGTGTTGTGCTGTACATCGTTGCGCTGTGGATTTCAGGCGTTATGCAGGGCCTCATGTGGCGCGCAGTCAACGCAACTGACGGTACCCTCACCTACAGTTTCGTAGAAAGTGTTGTTGCATCTTATCCGTTCTGGTTCATCCGCTTCGTTGGTGGTTTATTCATCGTTGCCGGTATGATTCTTATGGCGGTTAACATGTACCGTACTATTCGCGCAGGCAAACCAACTGTTGAGTATGTTGACGCTCCAGTTGATCACAGCCCTGCTCCAGCAGCTACTCAATCAGCGTAAGGGGTCGATTCGATGAGCAAAAACGTAAAACACGATTTCGTTGAAAAGCGCGTTGGCTGGTTAGCGGTTTTTATGACTGTTGCAATTTCAATTGGTGGTTTAGTTGAAATCACCCCGTTGTTATTCCAAAAGCAAACCAACGAGCCTGTGGTTGGCCTTAAGCCATACACTGCCCTACAAATGGAAGGTCGCGATATTTATATTCGTGAAGGTTGTAGCAACTGCCACAGCCAAATGATTCGTCCATTTCGTGCAGAGACTGAGCGTTACGGCCATTACTCGCTAGCGGGTGAACACGTTTGGGAGCGCCCGTTTTTATGGGGCTCTAAGCGCACAGGTCCAGACTTGGCTCGCGTTGGTGGTCGCTACAGTGACGAATGGCACTACGTTCACCTAATGAATCCGCGTGATGTGGTGGAAGACTCCAACATGCCGGCATTCCCATGGCTTGCGGAAAACACACTTGACGGTGAGTTAACTGCGAAAAAGCTTGAGGTATTCCGCTCGTTTGGCGTGCCATATACCGATGAAGACATTGCCGGTGCAAAAGCTGCGGTACAAGGTAAAACCGAAATGGAAGCCTTAATCGCATACTTGCAAGTACTGGGAACTGGCTTAACACAGGCTAAGTAAGATGGATTACATCACTTGGCGTAGTTTTTACACCGTTTTAGTTTTCGTACTGTTTATCGGTGTGGTTTGGTGGGCGTTTAGCAAAGGCGCCAAAAAGCGTTTTGACGAAGCCGCCAATTCCATTTTTGATGAAGATAAAGAATCAAATAACGTAAACGACAGTACCAAACAGGAGTCGAAGAATAATGAGTAGCTTCTGGAGTGCATGGATCATCGTGCTAACGTTGGCCTTTTTGGTCGGTATTATCTGGCTATTACGCTGGAACATGAAAAACTATACTGGCATTAAAGAAGGTGAATTAATGGATCACGAATTCGATGGAATCGTGGAAATTAATAACCCAATGCCGCGTTGGTGGACAATTTTATTCTGGATTACCATCGTATGGGGCTTTTTATACCTTGCGCTGTATCCAGGTTTAGGTAATTTTGCCGGTTTACTCGGTTGGAGTAGCTCTAACCAAGACGTGCGTTCACTTGAAGAGTCCAAGCAAGCCACCGCCGCTGCGCGTGAGGCTGGTTTGATTGTTGAGTACGACCGTCAAGTTGACCAAGCAGAAGAAAAGTTTGGCCCGGTATTCGCGGCTCTGTCTGAGCGTCCAATTGAAGAATTGGCACAAGACGAAGAAGCGGTAAAAATTGGTCAGCGTTTGTTCTTGCAAAACTGTGCTCAGTGTCATGGCTCTAACGCCATGGGTGGCAAAGGCTTCCCTAACCTGACCGATAACGACTGGCTTTATGGCGGCAGCCCTGCTGCAATTAAGCACTCGTTAATGGCAGGTCGCAATGGTGTCATGCCAGCACAGTCGCAGTTTAACGATCAGCAGATCACCGAGCTTGCAACTTATGTGATGAGTTTAAGTGGTCGCAAAGTTGACCCTGAACTTGCCCAAGCAGGTAAAGCAAACTTTATGGTGTGTACTGCGTGCCATGGTCAAGATGCCAAGGGTAACCAAGCGTTAGGTGCTCCTAACCTTACCGATAACATCTGGCTTTATGGTGGTTCACAAGACGCCATTGAAGAGACCCTTCGTAATGGTCGTAATGGTGTGATGCCAGCTTGGAAAGATATCCTCGGTGAGGATAAAATCCACGTGATCAGCTCATACGTATACGGGCTATCGCAGGAATAATTGAGAAACCCCGCTGCTGCGGGGTTTTTTCTTTAACTGGCTGTATTTATTTAAATTTGAGGTGTGCTTCGAATGGAAAAACCTTGGTATAAGCAGTTTTGGCCGTGGTTCCTCATGCTCCTTCCTTTCTCGGTGATCATCGCCATGATCATCACGCTTACAATCGCCAGCCAACAGGGTGATAACCCCATGGTGGTGGATGACTATTACAAAAAAGGCAGAGGCATCAATGCGCAAGTTGAAAAAGTAAAAGCTGCGCAGGCGTTGAATATTGAATTTTCATTTGAGCAACAAGAGCAAATCTTCACACTAAGCTATGCAAGTGGCGCGCCTAAGCAATTAAGTGCATTAAAAGTAAACTTTTATCACAGCACTCAAGCTGAAAAAGACTTTAGCGAAACCTTAACAGCTGACGCACAAGGCGTTTACCGCGGTACGCTGAAGCATAGCGAAAAAGGCAAGTGGACCATTACCATTACGCCGTTTGACAACAGCTGGCGTGTCACGCAACAAATTCAGCTTCCCACTTACCGTAAGTTGGCCATTAAGCCTTTAACTTATGGCGTGTAGTCTATGAGTCACGCCCTACCCCTGCCGCCGCCAGGGCAATGCTTTCATTGCTTACAACCCTTACCGGAAAACGGCGGCTACTCGGTCCATTTAGGCGGCCATGACTATTCAGTGTGCTGCTACGGCTGCCAAGCCGTAGCCGAAACCATTGGGCAGCAGAATTTGCTGCATTTTTACCAGTATCGTGACACCAGCAATCCACTGCAAGTGCCCTTGGTTCCCGACGAACTACAGCAACTTGAAGCCTATGACGACGAACAGTTGCAGCAGCAATTTACCCGTCAACAAGACAACCTACGCAGCATTTCCTTGTCGATTGAAGGCATGACCTGTTCGGCGTGCGCCTGGCTGATAGAGCAACACACGCGACGCCTACCAGGCTTGGTCAATGTTCAAGTCAATGCAACTACCGAGCGAGTGCAAGTGCAGTGGCACCCCGATCAGCTGCGT
The DNA here is from genome assembly GCA_018222985.1 of Gammaproteobacteria bacterium. Taxonomy (GTDB): domain Bacteria; phylum Pseudomonadota; class Gammaproteobacteria; order Enterobacterales; family Alteromonadaceae; genus Pseudidiomarina. The sequence continues at coordinate 192,541 of JAAEZG010000001.1, read as the reverse complement.
TTAAGCGACATCTTAAAGGCCATTGCCGAACTAGGTTATCGCGCGCTGCCATTTCAGTCAGCAACACAAGAGCAAGAATTTAAAAAACGCCGCCGCTATTTTGTCACACGGCTTGGTATTGCCGGCTTGGCGACTATGCAAGTGATGATGCTTGCCATCGGCCTATACTTTGGCGTTGTCAGCGACCTTGACCCCCAGCTACGTCAATTTATGTGGTGGATTAGCCTGTTTATGGCAACCCCAGTACTGCTTTACAGTGCACAGCCCTTTTATGTCAGTGCCATTCGCAGCATTCAGGCGGGCCGCCCGAATATGGATGTACCGGTCACTGTTGCATTATTAAGTGCCTATGGCGCCAGTGCATACGCAACAGTCATTAACGAAGGCGAAGTTTACTTTGAGTCGGTTGCTATGTTCACCTTCTTTTTGTTAGTTGGTCGCTATTTTGAGCTACTGGCACGGCAAAAAGCAGTGAGCGCAGCGGCTAATTTAGTCAAATTAATTCCGGCTATCGCCCAACAAGAACTTAGCGACGGGCAAATAAACCCTGTTTCAGTCAGCCAACTTAAACCGGGCGATATTGTGCATGTCTATCCTGGCGCCACCATTCCGGTGGACGGCGAGCTGCTCAGTGACAGCACCGCGGTTAACGAAAGTATATTAACCGGCGAAAGTCGTTTAGTTGAAAAGCATCAACACGAATTAGTGTTGGCTGGTAGCTTAAACAAAACCCAACCTATACGCGTTCGGGTTACCGCCACCCAACAGCAAACTGTGCTGGCGAGTATTATTGAGTTACAAGACCTTGCACTGTCACGTAAGCCCAAACTTGCGCGTGTTGCAGAACGCATGGCCAGCAAATTTGTGGTTCGTATTTTGTTACTTGCCGCAGCAACATTCTTGATTTGGACAGTTATTGACCCTGCTGAAGCCTTTTGGGTCACTTTATCCGTGTTAGTTGCCACCTGCCCTTGCGCCTTAGCGCTTGCGGCACCAACCGCAGTAACCGGTGCCATTCATAAGCTCAATAAATCAGGCGTTTTGCTGCGCAACGCAGACGTGTTGCAGGTGCTTCCCGAAGTTAAAACCATGTTTGTTGATAAAACCGGCACATTAACCACCGGTGAGTTTGTGCTGCAACAGCGACATTACTACGCGACAGCGCGGCAAGCTGAAATTGATGCGGTAACACAAGCATTAGAACGAAGCTCGAATCATCCGCTTGCCGTGCCGTTACAACAGTTAACTGAGCATTCAGAGCCGCTCACCCAAATAAAGTCACAAATGGGTATGGGGCTAACTGGCAAATGGCAACAGCAAGGTGGTGGCAGTGTGACGGTGAGATTGGGTAGTTTGCGCTACATACAGCAATGGCACCCGCAATTTGAACCTCGGTTACCAGACGCTCAAGTATTTTTGGCAACTCATGACACCGTGCTCGCTGAATATGCAGTTGGCGACGCATTGCGCCCCGATACGCAAGCAACTATTGCAGAGCTTCAGCAGGCTGGCATACATGTGGTGATGCTAACGGGCGACAAACTGGAGTTTGCCCAACGCGTTGCCAACCAGTTAGGTATTTCTGAAGTACACGCGAATTGCTTACCGGCCGATAAGCTCGCTATACTCAATGCAGCCCAAGCCAACGCGCCTGTGGCAATGATTGGTGATGGCCTCAATGATGGTCCTGTGCTCGCCCAAGCGGATGTGTCGATGACCTTTGGTCATGCAGCCGATTTAGCGCGCACCGCAGCCGATGTTATTTTGTTGCGCAACCAGTTCAGCGCCATGACGCAGTTTCGCACCATCACGCAGTTGGCACGGCGCATACTGCGCCAGAATATTACCTGGGCCTTGGTGTATAATATTGGCATTCTGCCCATTGCTATGGCTGGCTACGTTACGCCATACATTGCTGCCATTGGCATGTCTACCAGCTCATTGATTGTGTTACTTAACTCATTAAGGTTATATCGCTAATGGATAGTCTTTACGTGTTGATCCCGATTGCGATTTTATTCGTCATTATTGCCGTAGGCGTTTTTTTATGGGCCGTACGCAGTGATCAATTTGAAGACCTAGAACGTCAAGGTATGAATGTTCTGCTCGATGATCAACCGAGCGACAGCAGACCTAAAGACACCCAGCAAAAATCCCCCTCAAATAATCACCATGACGATTGATGTTTTTGCCGCATTATTAATGGCCTTAGCTGGCAGTGGCCACTGTGTCATGATGTGTGGCGGCATTGCTGGTGCCTTCGCTGGGCAAGTGAATAAACGTCAGTTGGCCACTTACAACCTCGGTCGTATAACCTCTTATACTATAGCGGGCGCCGTTGTTGGGGGCGCCTTTGCTGGCGTTGCTGGCATTGCAGAACATGGCCTGGTTAGCCTAAGAGTTATTGCCGCCTTGGTACTCGTGTGTTTTGGCTTATATCTGGGCCAATGGTGGTTTGGCTTGCGCTATCTTGAGCGTTTAGGACAACCGTTATGGCGCCGATTACAGCCGCTTGCTGCAACATTTCGGCAGCGTCGTAGCTATACCGCTTTATTTGCCGCAGGCATGCTTTGGGGTTGGTTGCCCTGCGGTTTGGTGTACAGTGCCTTAAGCTGGTCTGCGGTGAGTGGTTCAGCCCCACAAGGCGCGCTCTTGATGTTCGCATTTGGCCTCGGCACCTTACCTAGCATGCTTGGTTTTGGTTGGTTAAGCCGCCAATTGCAGCAACTTCTGCAATCACTCGGCTTTCGGCAACTCATGGGCGCTGCCATGATCATTTACGGCCTATGGACGCTGATCATTGCGCTGCGTCAATTACAGATACTTCAATAAGTTGGCTCAACCTGTTTTTGTTGGCTAAACTCAAGCAAGTCGATAGTGATTTTGAGGTGCTCTATGAGCTGTGTAACCAAAATTCTCGCTGTTCTCGATGCCGATAAACAGCAACAAAAGGCCATGAATCGGGCGCTACATTTAGCCCGCATAAGCGGTGCGCACGTTACCTTCATGCTGTCTATTTATGATTTTTCATATGAAATGACCACCATGCTTGCCGCTGACGAACGCAACATGATGCGCGACAGCCTCATTAATGATCGCAAAGCTTGGGTTCATGATCTGCTTGAAGATTACAACACCAGAGACATCAACTACGACGTACAAGTACTTTGGCATAACCGCCCTTTTGAGGCGATTATTGAAACCGCCATTGAAGGTGAATACGACATTATTGTGAAAGCCACTCACCAACAAGAAGGCTTAGCTGCGTTGCTGTTCACACCAACCGACTGGCACCTGCTGCGTAAAGCCCCATGCCAAGTGTTACTCGTTAAAGAACACGAGTGGCCTGAACACGGTAAAATTTTAGCCGGCATTCATACCACCGGAGAACACGAGCACCACCGTGGGCTGAATACGCGCATTACCGAGGCCGCTTTAAAATTTGCCCAGTGTTTAAATAGCGAAGTTCACTTAGTAAACGCATATCCGGGCGCGCCCATCACCATTGCCGCAGAAATACCGGAGTTCGACACTAGCAACTACCGTGAGGCTATTGCCGAAAACCATCAAGTGGCCTTGGCTGAACATGCTATGCCTTTCCATATACCACCAGCCCAACAACATGTTCGCGAAGGCCTACCCGAACAAGTCATTCCAGAGCTTGCTGAAGAACTCGATGCCGAATTAGTGGTGCTAGGTACCATTGGGCGCACGGGCTTTACCGCCGCGCTACTTGGCAATACCGCGGAGCATGTAATCAGTTCAATAAATTGTGATTTGTTAGCTTTAAAACCAGAAGGATTTGTGTCGCCGATTAAGGTATAATCCGCGCCAATTTTTCATTCGCACGATTTTTCGGTTTAAGGTAATCATGAGCGCATCAACTAATACGGCTCAAGCCAAAAAGCAACAATACAACTTTAACAAGCTGCAAAAGCGCATTCGCCGCACGGTCGGCCAAGCCATACAAGACTTCAACATGATTGAAGATGGCGACCGCATTATGGTTTGCTTATCAGGCGGTAAAGACAGCTACACCCTGCTTGAAGTTTTGCGTTTTTTACAACGCATTGCGCCGGTCAATTTCGAGCTCATTGCGGTCAACCTTGATCAAAAGCAGCCTGGCTTTCCGGAGCACATTTTACCTGAATACCTAACACGCGAAGGTGTAGACTTCCGTATTATCGAAGAAGACACCTACAGCATTGTGCGTGAAAAAATTCCCGAAGGTAAAACAACCTGCTCACTATGCTCACGTTTGCGTCGCGGTATTTTGTACCGCGTGGCAAGTGAACTTGGCGCAACCAAAATCGCTTTAGGGCATCATCGTGACGATATGCTTGAAACACTCATGCTGAATATGTTTTACGGTGGCAAAATGAAATCTATGCCACCTAAATTAGTCAGCGACAACGGCAAGCACGTCATTATTCGCCCGCTTGCGTATACGCGTGAAAAAGATATTGTGAAATATGCCGAGCAATTGGCGTTTCCAATTATTCCGTGTAACTTGTGTGGCTCACAAGAAAACTTACAGCGAAAAGTAATAAAAGACCTGTTAAAACAATGGGATAGACAGTTTCCTGGCCGCATTGAAAGCATGTTTTCAGCGCTTCAAAATGTCGTGCCATCCCATTTAGCAGATGCCAGTTTATTTGATTTCAAAACAATTGCGGCCGACGGCGTTGAAAATGCCGATGGCGATACTGCCTTCGACCATTCAACACCGACAGACTTTTTGAATTACCGCGATGAAGAAGATGATGCTGCCAGCTCAGAACAAGCCGACAGCACGGGTGTTATTCGGGTGCTAAATCTGAGTTAGGTTCAAGCACGTCAATAATAATGGGGCGATTAACGCGTATCATTGAGTTCAACTCATGAACGTAGTCTTCGCCCCGTTCCGAGTAACTCAATAAGCCCTCGGTTAGGTCTAAAGCGCGAATGTCCGCACCCGATTTACGCTTTTCAGCCCGCAATCGACGCAATTCAAAATATGCCGGATGGGTGTTGATGTTGCGTAAATAACTACGCACAGACGCATTGACTGAAGCAAATTTTCGCACTTCATGGGTCATATCCTCCCCGCGCGCGTCAGGCACTAGGCCACAACCTTTACGAAAACACCACTGACCAAAAAAGTTTAAGCCATCTAAAGCGAACCGTGATGTTCCCCATGCCGACTCATTGGCAGCTTGCACTAAAGCTAAAGCTTCTGGCACCACATCAACACGGCGAAGCAACACCCCAAAGGTCGCGTTAAGATCTGTCTCTTCTAGGGTCACATTGTAGTCTTGAGCAATGCGCTCCAGTTGCTGGCGCTGCTTTTTCTCAAGGGTGCCCTGCTGCTCATAGCTTTGCATAAGCGACATGAGCTGCTCGCGGGTTTGCTCTATGGTGGCGTTTTCAGCTTGCACAATAGGCGCTAAAAAACTGAAAAACGCCTGTTTTTTATCGCGCACGTCTGGGTAAACGCTAAAATCAGGAACTTGGGTTATACGCCCAACGCGAATCACGTTAGGCGTAGCTTGCTCCACATTTTGCTCAGGTTTAGGTTGTTCATGCAGTTGCGTTGGCAGCCAAATAGCCGCCACCACTAAACCCACCGCAATTAACCAGCCTAAAATTCGCATAAAATCTCCGTTTTAAATGGTTTCTTCGTCAACCCCGATCAGGCTGTGATACACAACACCAACGGCATTAAACGCCATCGGCAGTGTAAAAATTAAGCCTAATAACAATGGAATTGCGCTAATCAATAAAATCACCGCCATTAAAGCCATTAACCCGAGTACGGGGAACATGGTTTTATTGATCACCAAAAACGATGCAATTAGCGCGCGGAATGCATTCAATTCACGGTCAATAACAAACGGCACCGCAAGCATCAGGCTTAACTGCAAATAAATAACCGCTAATACAGCCAAAAGCACGGCAAACCCGCCACCAATGAAGCTGCCAATACCAATTAATACGGCCGCTAAAACCGCGGTGATCACAATTTTAAACAATGCCACCAGCATAATTTGTGGGGAATGCTGTAGTACGCTGCGTAAGCCAACAACGCTTGGCTTCTTCTCGGCTGCATTCACTAAACCGATATAGATCAACATGGCCGAAAAAGGCGCCATAATAATTTCTTGTAACAGGCTGCTGGCAATAATGTTACCAAGCGGTAATTGCTCGAAATCAATAGAGTTTTGCGCTGCTAAAGCTTCTTCGTCAAACGGGAAAAACATGCCTAAAACGTTTGACACTAACAAGTTAATCAGTAGCAGTACCACAAATACGCCAAGCATCCATGGCAATGAACGCAGGGTAATTTCCCAAGCTCGTTGCAGCATTGCGCCAACGCCAAGTTTAATGTCGCCACGTAGCGCTTTAGCAAAGTCACCACTTGGAATGGCAGGTGTCGTATTATTTGAATTATCAGACACGCGGTAGTTCTCCATGTTGTTAAAGTTTGCCGATTATACGTCATAGATTGTCGCTATACCAATGGCAATCCCGCTAAACTGTGGGATAATGGCTCATTGAAACCTCGATAAAAACGTATAGTAACAAGGAGTTTAAGGTGAAAGCTCAAGCACCAAAGCGGCGCTTTTCAAAACGTCAAGCGACCACGTCACGGCCTCGCCCTGCCAACCCTAAGCTCATTTTGTTAAATAAGCCCTATGGCGTACTTAGCCAGTTTTCGGGTAGCGACGATGAGCAGACATTAAAAGGCCTCATTCCGCACAATGACGTTTACCCCGCGGGCCGCTTGGATAAAGACTCCGAAGGCCTGTTGTTGCTAACGAATGACGGCAGTTTGCAGCATAAAATTAGCCACCCAAAACATAAAATGCCGAAAACCTACTGGGTGCAAGTAGAAGGCATTCCCAGCGAGGCCGATTTGCAACAATTGCGCTTAGGGGTGGAATTGAATGACGGTATGACATTACCAGCCGAAGCCTTTTTAATGGACGAGCCGTTAACTTTATGGCCTCGCAACCCGCCAGTACGCGAACGTAAGACAGTACCCGACAGTTGGATTTGCATCAAAATTTCTGAAGGTCGTAACCGACAAGTACGACGAATGACTGCAGCTATTGGCTTCCCCACTCTGCGACTTATTCGTGCCGGTATTGGTCCGTGGCTTTTACGCAGTTTACAGCCTGGCGAGTGGCGCGAAGAACCTCCGGTGTGGTAAAATCCGCGCCCATTGTACTTGCAATCAATATCGCATCGAGTTGATGCAACAACTTATGCAACAAACGAAGAGCAAAATGTCTGTAAATCAAAGCGAAAACGCCACTAAAAAAGTCATCGTTGGCATGTCCGGCGGTGTAGATTCATCCGTGTCAGCTTACCTTCTTTTACAACAAGGCTACCAAGTAGAAGGCCTGTTTATGAAGAACTGGGAAGAAGACGACACCGATGAATATTGTGCCGCCGCGACCGATTTAGCCGACGCCGAAGCTGTTTGTGACAAATTAGGCATAACGCTGCACACCGTTAATTTCGCCTCAGAGTATTGGGATAACGTGTTTGAGTACTTTCTCGAAGAGTACCGCGCTGGGCGCACACCGAACCCAGATATTATGTGTAACAAAGAAATCAAGTTTAAAGCATTTCTTGAATTTGCCGCAGGTGCACTCGGTGCCGATTATATAGCAACGGGCCATTACGTACGCCGCCGTGAGTATAACGGTAAATACCAATTGCTGCGTGGGCTAGATAACAACAAAGATCAAAGCTACTTCCTTTATACGTTAGCGCATTCGCATGTAGCACAAACGCTATTTCCTGTTGGCGAGCTTGAGAAGCCAGAAGTACGTCGTATTGCCGAAGAGCAAGACTTAGTCACCGCCGATAAAAAAGACTCGACCGGTATTTGCTTTATTGGTGAACGCAAATTCAAAGACTTTCTACAACAGTATCTTCCCGCTCAGCCAGGGCCAATTGAAAGTGTTGAAGGTACGGTTTTGGGTGAACACGAAGGCTTGATGTATCACACCTTGGGGCAGCGCAAAGGGTTGCACATTGGTGGGTTAGCCAACGCTGGCGATGAGCCTTGGTATGTGGTCGACAAAGACGTTGCCCGTAACGTGCTGATTGTGGCGCAAGGCAAACACCATCCGCGACTGTATTCAAAAGGTTTAATTGCCGGTCAGCTGCATTGGGTTGACCGTGAACAACCGCAAGAGTCGTTCACTTGCGTCGTGAAAACCCGTTATCGTCAAGAAGACATTCCTTGCACGGTTACGCCGCTGAATGATGGCCGTGTGCAGGTTGAGTTTAACAACCCTGTTGCCGCAGTTACACCCGGTCAGTCTGCGGTATTTTATCAGGCCGATGTGTGTTTGGGCGGTGGCATTATAGAGCAACGCCTCGCCGACCATGAGGTACTGCTGTGAATAAAGCAACCCATGATGTTTGGTTCGAACGCGTGGTGGCATTAGCAGCATTGGTACAATCTGCCGCGGCAGTAAAGCAAGTTGCCCGCTTCGGTAGCGTTCGCGACCAATCAACCACCAATTCATTATTGGATAGTGTATTAAATCAGTCGCCCGGCAGTATATCTGAGCTTTACCCTAATCTTGCCGACTTGCGTTTAGGGTTAGAAAGCCTGTTGCAACAAATTGGCGCCACGCGCGACAAAGACGTCGAAGTAACCCGCTATGTGGTAGGAATACTTGCGCTTGAACGGCGCTTAAGCCGCAGCCCACAAGCTCTCGATACATTAGGCCAGCGTTTGCAACACATTCATCGTCAGCGTCATGACTTTCAATTTGCTGAAGACACTATTATTGCCAGTATGGGCGGTACATATAGCGACCTGATTTCACCGCTAGGCCAGCCTTTAAAAATAAACGGCAAACAAGAGCATTTGCAACAAGCGGCCAATCAGCATCTTATACGCGCCCTACTTCTAGCGGGTGTGCGCAATGCTGTACTATGGCGTCAATTGGGCGGTAAACGTCGCCATTTCATCTTTTCTCGGCAGCGCATGGTACGTGCTGCTCAATTAATCTTGCGCGAATTACGAGAGCATTCGGAGCCTTTATCATGATGAACCTTTCTGCATTAACTGCGTTATCTCCAGTCGACGGCCGTTACGGCAGCAAAGCTGCGGCATTGCGTCCAATGTTTAGCGAGTACGGGTTAATTCGTAATCGCGTCATTGTTGAAATTCGTTGGTTACAAAAACTAGCTGCCGTTGCTGAAATCACTGAGGTTCCCGCGCTTTCTGACGACGCGAACCAGTTTTTAGAAAACATTATCGATAACTTCGGTGAACCCCAGGCCCAACGCGTTAAAGATATTGAGCGCACCACAAATCATGACGTTAAAGCCGTCGAATACTTTTTAAAAGAGCAAGTAGCAGGTCATCAAGAACTTAATTCTGTCAGCGAGTTTATTCATTTTGCTTGTACTTCAGAAGACATTAACAACCTATCGCATGCCCTGATGCTGCGCGAAGCCTTAACCGAAGTTATGTTGCCAAGCATGACTGAGCTTAGCCAAGCAATTAAAGCTTTAGCCATTGAACACAAAGCCGTGCCAATGATGGCGCGTACCCACGGGCAGCCCGCTACACCAAGCACCATGGGTAAAGAAATGGCCAACGTATTTGTGCGTTTGCAACGTCAGCTAATCCAACTGCAAGCCGTACCTTTGCTAGGTAAACTTAACGGTGCAGTGGGCAACTATAATGCACACTTAGCTGCTTACCCGAACGTAAATTGGCACGAGGTTTCACAGCAGTTTGTCACGTCTTTAGGGTTAACCTGGAACGCCTACACCACACAAATTGAGCCACATGACTACATTGCGGAACTCTTTGACGCGGTAGCTCGCTTTAACACCATTGTTATTGATTTTAACCGTGACGTTTGGGGTTATATTGCCTTGAATCATTTCAAGCAACGCACAATAGCGGGCGAAGTAGGTTCGTCAACTATGCCGCACAAGGTTAACCCTATCGATTTTGAAAACTCTGAAGGCAACCTTGGTTTAGCCAATGCCATCATGACCCATTTGGCACAGAAACTACCGGTTAGCCGCTGGCAGCGCGATCTAACCGACTCAACTGTATTGCGTAATCTCGGCGTGGGCTTTGCCTATGCATTGATCGCTTACCAAGCCACGCTAAAAGGTATTAGCAAGTTAGAAGTCAATGCTGACAACTTGTTGCGTGAGCTTGACCAAAATTGGGAATTACTGGCTGAGCCAATTCAAACGGTTATGCGCCGTTATGGTATTGAAAAGCCATACGAAAAACTAAAAGAGTTAACTCGTGGCAAACGTGTTGATCAACCTGCAATGGCGGCATTTATTGACGGCTTAGATATGCCTGAAGCTGCCAAGGTTGAACTAAAAGCGCTAACCCCAGCTACCTACATCGGCCGCGCGATTGCGTTTGTTGATGAGCTTGACACATGCGCTTAAAACTTAACGTAGACATACAGCAATTTTTAGCCGAAGCGTGGCAGCAACAGCCACGCTTAATTCGTGGTGCATTTAGTCAATTCGATGACTTGGTAGAGCCCGAAATTTTGGCTGGCTTAGCGTTAGAAGAAGGCGTCGACTCGCGGGTCATTGAAAACCATAACGGGCAGTGGAATGTGAGCCACGGCCCTTTTGAGTCCTATGACCAATTTGGCGAAGACGGTTGGACTTTGCTCGTACAGTCAGTGAATGAATGGATTCCCGAAGTACAGCAGCTTATCGCGCCATTTCGGTTTTTACCCGACTGGCGTATTGATGACGTGATGATTAGTTTCGCAACCGAAAACGGTGGCGTTGGTCCGCACTTAGATCAATACGACGTGTTTATTATTCAAGGCGGTGGTAAGCGCCACTGGCAAGTGGGTGCACGTGTACATAATGCAACAGAAATCTGCCCTCACCCCGATTTAAAACAACTGCAAGACAGCTTTGAACCCATCATAGATGCCGTGTTGGAACCCGGCGACATGCTTTATATTCCAGCTGGCTGTCCACACAATGGTGTGGCGTTAGAGCCGAGCTTAAATTACTCCGTTGGTTTTCGAGCGCCGAATACGGCCGAACTAGCTGCAGCTGTTGCAGACTCATTGAGCCAACTTGAGGTGCCTTTACCACGTTATCGTGATGCGCAAGCGTCAAGCTATGGCCAACCGTTTAACGTAACCGCTGAGCAGCTAAGCCACGTGCGCGAATTTTTGCTGCAAAGCCTTGCCCAAACAGACATCGACCACGCGATGTTGCTGGTGCTGTCACAAAGTAAACGCCCATTGCCGCAAGCCGATGGCTTATTGCATGCCGAAGAGCTCGCACAATTTATTGTAGAACAACCGGATATGTTATTAGTTCGCACGCCTGGCGCGCGCATTCTGATAGGCCCGAACAGCACGTTATACGCCAATGGCGAAGCGTGGCCACTCAATGAGCACAACACAGCCTTGGCCGAAGCTATAGCGCAACTTTGGGACGATCAGCCGTTGTCGACGTTCGCCCCATTACTGCAAAATCAACCCAGTGTTTTATTGTGCTGTGAATTAATTAACGCAGGGGTTCTCGATATTGTGGCACAGCAAGACTAAGCTTGCTGTTCCCACAGTTTTTCTTGCTCAAATAATTGATACAAGTTTTCAGCGCGGTTAATTAAATAATTCGCGTAGTTGCGTTGTTCTTGAGCTGGTTGCTCAGAACGCAAAATTGCGTCGGCCTTTAATTGCCAATTTAATGCAAAATGGCGCACCGCATCACGCGCTGTTTGCGCCACTTTCTCGGTAACCATATCGGTTGGTACGTCACCGTTAATCACCCAAATTTTATGTTTGTCACTGGTTGAAAATTTCCAAACCGCAACCAACGGCGCTAAATAGCGGCTGTCTTTTGATAAAATTTGATCAGAAATAATGCCTTGTTCTGCAAGGTATTTGTTAGCTTCTTGAAATTTAGTACGAACCCAAGCTTGAAGTTGCTCTTCGGTATATTTCGGCTGATTGTCGGCCATGTGATGTCTCTTCCTACTACTTTATTTTAACTCAGGCTTATGCTGCCTTAGATGTGTAATGACCCATCAATACTACCGCTATTTACTGCAAACGCAATGCTTTTTGGAACTGTAAAGAAAGCTTGCAACAGTTTACGTAAACGTTAATAGTTTATTTCAGAAATTCACTAGCGAAATGCCCGTCAAAATGATAATGTTCGCGCAATTTTTTGGGATGAACGAGGAATACCTAGAATGTCTTTATTCGAACACAAAGAGTTCGACCAACACGAACAAGTCGTGTTTTGTCATGACAAAGAAACAGGTTTAAAAGCAATTATTGCCATCCACGATACCACCCTCGGTCCGTCGCTTGGCGGCACGCGCATGTGGAACTACGCGTCATCTGCTGAAGCGTTGACCGATGTATTACGTTTATCACGCGGTATGACTTATAAAAGTGCTTTGGCCGGTTTGCCACTTGGTGGCGGCAAAGCCGTTATTATTGGCGACGCAAAAACAATTAAAACACCTGAACTAATGCGCGCTTATGGTCGTTTCGTTAATTCACTCAGCGGCCGTTACATTACCGCTGAAGACGTTAACATTCGTACCAGTGACATTGCACACGTTGCTGAAGAAACAGCCTTCGTTGCCGGTACCGCTGAAAAAGCAGGCGACCCATCGCCACACACGGCATTAGGTACTTACTTAGGCCTTAAAGCTGCGGCCAAGCATAAATTTGGAAATGACAACTTGAACGGCTTGAAAATTGCCGTACAAGGCCTTGGCGCTGTAGGTTATGACTTTGCTGAGTACTGTGCCAAAGAAGGCGCTCAGTTGTTTGTCACAGATATTAACGAAGAAGCCTGCAACAAGGCCGCTGCTGAATTAAATGCAACGGTTGTTGGCTTAGACGACATTTACGGTTTAGACGTAGACGTGTACGCACCTTGTGCTTTAGGCGCAACCATTAACGACGAAACCTTAAAGCAAATCAACGCGAAAATTATTGCTGGTAGCGCGAACAATCAGTTAGCCACACCAGCGCATGACAAAATTGTCATGGACATGGGCATTTTATATGCACCTGACTACGTGATTAATGCCGGTGGCGTTATTCACGTATGTAGCGAAGCGGCAAACATGAGCCGTGAAGAAACGGATAAGCGTGTTCGTGATATTTACGACACCTTAGATAAGATCTTCACACGTTCTAGCGCAGAGCAACGCCCTACGGGTGAAATTGCTGACCAAATGGCGCGTGAAGTTATTGCCAATGCGAAAGCTGCGCGTTAAGCGCAGTTTTCAGCAAGCCATTGAAGCGGGTGTAATGCCCGCTTTTTTGTGCTCATTCGTTCAACTTGTGAGCGACATGAAAAGCCAGTTGCGAGCGTGATTACAGCACCCTGCTCGACCTTGTCACGCCAGCTTAAGTTATACAGTTTTTGGCTAACCTGTTGATTTTCCAATTCATGGCCAAAGGTTCCGGCCATACCGCAACACCCACTCGCCTGCACCTGTAATGGTATACGCCAAGTATTAAAAATTTGCTGCCACTGGCTGGCGGCCTTCGGCATCGCCGTTTGCTCAGTACAGTGAGTAAACAGTTGCAAGGAATGCGTGGGGGTATTCATTGCCACAGCAGAAGCACGCTCCGGTAGCACGCCAAGTAGCCATTCTTGAACTAATTGCACGCGGTAATGAATCGGCTGCTTCGTGTACTGCGCGTACTCATCGTGTAAACAAAGTACCGTCGAAGCATCGAGACCAATCATAGGTACTTGCAGGTCAGCGACGGCATTTAGCTGTGTCGCTACCTTGTCCGCCGTTTGTTTGAACTGCTTCAAAAAGCCTTTGACATGTTGTGCCTTGCCATTTCCTTTAAATGCCAACAGTACGGGCTTAAAGCCCAGCTGCGCTGCCAGTTGGGCAAAGGCTTCTAACAACTCAGCTTCATAAAAACTGGTAAATGGGTCTTGCACAATCACAACGCACTGCTCTAAGTCTTGCTTTGGCAGCGCTGCCAATTGTTGTTCATTTAGGTGCAGCCACTGTCGGCTTTTCCAACGCGACGCAGCAGAAGGCACCGAGAGTTTAGGCGCGTCAATATAGCCAAATAATTTGCGGGTTACCCATAAGCTTACTGGGTTGTGGCTGAGTAAGTTACCCAATCGTGGCCACTTGGCCATAACTTGTGCTAATGGCTCAACATTTTTAACTAAATAGTCTTTAACTGGGCGCCGGTATAATTCGTAATACCATGCCAAAAATTTAGCGCGAAAACTAGGCACATCAACCTTCACAGGGCATTGGCTAGCACAAGCTTTGCACGCCAGACAGCTATCCATCGCGGTCTTAACCTCATGATTGAAGTCAAATTTCTCGGCACTTGGAATTTGTTTTAATAATTCGAAACGATTTCGTTGTGGAAAGCCCGTTGCATCAAACGCGTGCTCGGCATTTAAACGCAACCATTCGCGTATCAGCGTCGCGCGCCCTTTCGGCGAATTGCGTCTATCGCCGGTGGCCTTAAACGAAGGACACATCGCTGAGTCGGCGGCATAGTTAAAACATAAACCATTGCCGTTACAATTCATTGCCGCGGCGTAATCATCACGCACTTCAATTGGAATTTGCCGATCATAGAAACCCCGTTTGGTGGCATCCACGGACACTAACTTAGCGCTGGTTCCGAACGGCGTGCATATTTTCCCTGGGTTCAAGCGGTTATCCGGGTCGAACACAGCTTTCAGTTTTTGTAGTTCACGATATAGCTCATCGCCGAAGAAGCTCGGCGCATACTCTGAACGGTAACCTTTACCATGCTCGCCCCACATTAAGCCGCCATATTTTGCGGTTAAAGCGGCCACGCGATCACTAATTTGCCGTAGTAACACTTCATCAGCTGGGTCAGTCATATCTAGCGCCGGGCGCACGTGTAACACGCCGGCGTCAACGTGCCCAAACATGCCGTAATGCAGATTGTAGCTGTCTAAAATAGCGCGAAACTCGGCAATAAAGTCAGCCAAATTTTCTGGCGGAACAGCCGTATCTTCAGCAAAAGCAACTGGCTTGCGGCGCCCTTTGGTTGCGCCAAGCAGCCCAACGGCTTTTTTCCGCATGGCATAAATTGTTTGTATACTGCTGGCGTCACGGCAAACTTGATAGCCAATAACCCCAAGTTCAGGTTGTTCACTAATGAGAGCGTCAAGTGCTGTGGTTAAGCTGTTCACTTTGTCATCAATTTCAGCGTCATCCACCGCAGTGAATTCCACCATATTAATGCCGTGCATGGCTTGCCCTTCAACCTCTTCCAACTGCGCCGCAACTTGGTGCCAAATGATATCTTGGCGGGCTAAATTAAGCACATTGCTGTCGATAGTTTCAACCGAGGTTGCGCGTGCTTTCACTAAAAACGGTGCGTTGCGCAGCGCCGCTTGAAAATCACTATATTTTACGTTCACCAGCACTTTGTGGCGCGGAATAGGCGTTAAATTTAGCTTGGCTTCGACAATGCACGCTAACGTGCCTTCTGAGCCCGCTAGCAGCCTAGAAACATCAATAAGTTGACGTTCAGGGTCATAGCAATGCTTAAGATCATAACCTGTTAAAAAGCGATTTAGTGGTGGAAACTTCGCTACTATGGTGTCGCGCAAATCAACACAGGTTGCTAACACCTGCCGGTAAATAGCGCCTTCAAGCGTTTCTGTGGCGGCTATTTGTTGCGCTTGCTCAAGCGACTTGGGGCTTGTGGTAATGCACTCACCATTAAGCAAAACAGCCTTAAGCTCAAGCACATGGTCACTGGTTTTTCCGTACACCAATGAACCTTGCCCCGAGGCATCGGTATTAATCATGCCTCCAATGGTGGCGCGGTTACTGGTGGATAAGTCGGGCGAGAAAAATAACTGAAATTCGCGCACTGCGTCATTAAGGGCGTCTTTAACGACACCCGTTTGACAACGCACCCAGTGCTCATCAGCATTCACTTCCATAACCTGATGAAAGTAGCGGCTTAAATCGACCACTATGCCGGCACTAAGCGACTGGCCGTTAGTGCCCGTGCCACCACCACGCGGTGAGAATTGCACTGAACGGAAAGGCTCGTGTTGAGCGAGTGCAAACGCCTGCTGCACCGCGGCTGTGGTGCGCGGATACAGCACAGCTTGGGGTAATTGCTGGTACACACTGTTGTCAGTAGCGGCAACTAATCGGCCACTGTACGAACCGTCTATATCACCATCAAAACCAGCTTGTTCAAGGGCTAACAGGTAGCCCTGATACACTGATTCAATGCGCGTTTCACGCCGCTCAAATGCGGTATATGCCGGTAATACTTGCTCCGATTTAGTCATAAAACGCGCTCAATAACCTTAACCGTGGTGCTTAGCCAAATATAACCAAGTTTCAACCACCGTATCTGGATTTAATGAAACCGAATCAATGCCCTGTTCAACCAACCAAGCGGCAAAGTCAGCGTGATCAGATGGGCCTTGGCCACAAATACCAACGTACTTACCTTTTTTCTTGGCAGCTTGAATGGCCATGGCTAACATGGCTTTCACCGCTTCGTTACGCTCATCAAACAAATGCGCGATAACGCCTGAGTCACGATCTAAGCCCAAGGTTAGCTGAGTTAAGTCATTTGAACCAATTGAGAAGCCGTCAAAAATATCCAGGAACTGTTCTGCTAACAGCGCGTTTGACGGTAATTCACACATCATAATAACGCGCAGGCCATTTTCGCCCTGGCGTAAGTCTTGTTCAGCTAATAACTCAATAACCTTACGGCCTTCTTCCAAGGTACGCACAAACGGAATCATCACTTCGACATTGGTTAAGCCCATGTCGTTACGAACACGTTTGATGGCTTCGCACTCCATAGCGAAACAGTCGCGGAACTCTTCTGAAATATAACGCGAGGCCCCACGGAAACCTAACATTGGGTTTTCTTCATGTGGCTCGTATTGGCGCCCGCCCACTAAGTTGGCATATTCGTTCGACTTAAAGTCAGACATACGCACAATAACGCGCTCTGGTGAAAATGCTGCCGCTAGGGTTGCAATACCTTCCGTCAGTTTACCAACATAATATTCTCGTGGGCTATCATAACCCGCCATGTAGCCACGAATTTGTTGTTGTAATTCAGCACTTTGCTTATCAAAGTTCAACAACGCTTTCGGGTGCACACCAATCATACGGTTGATAATAAACTCAAGGCGCGCCAAGCCAACACCGGCATGTGGCAACGAAGCAAAGTCAAACGCACGGTCTGGGTTCCCCACGTTCATCATGATTTTTAACGGCAGTGCTGGCATATCGCCAACATCCGATGTGGTCACATCAAACTGCAGCTCGCCATCGTAAATGTAGCCCGTGTCGCCTTCTGCACACGAAACAGTGACAGCGGCACCGGCAGCAATGCGATCAGTGGCATCGCCACACCCCACCACTGCAGGAATGCCCAACTCGCGAGCGATAATTGCCGCATGGCAAGTACGACCACCGCGATTCGTCACAATCGCTGATGCACGTTTCATAATCGGTTCCCAGTCAGGGTCGGTCATATCGGTAACAAGCACGTCACCAGGCTGCACTTTGTCCATTTCAGAAATATCGTTTAGAACACGGGCAACACCGGCACCAATTTTTTGCCCAATTGCGCGGCCTTCAGCCACAACCTGGCTTTTCGATTGCAACGTGTAGCGCTCTAAGGCTTGGCCGATTTTGTTTGACTGCACGGTTTCAGGGCGAGCTTGAACAATGTATAACTTGCCGTCAATACCGTCTTTGGCCCACTCAATGTCCATCGGACGACCATAATGCTGCTCAATGATCACAGCTTGACGTGCTAACGCCTCTACTTCGTCGTCGGTAATTGAAAAGCGCGACGACATGTCGGCCGGAATATCGATAATCGAGGTTTGTTTGCCATGGTCAACCGCATCCGAGTAAACCATTTGTACTTTTTTGCTGCCTAAGTTACGGCGCAATACCGCAGGGCGATTGGCTTTTAGGGTTGGTTTGTGAACGTAAAACTCGTCAGGGTTAACCGCACCCTGCACGACCATTTCACCTAAGCCAAACGATGATGTAATAAACACCACTTGGTCAAAACCAGACTCAGTATCAATTGAGAACATAACCCCAGACGCTGCAATGTCACTGCGAACCATGCGCTGAATACCCGCCGACAATGCCACACCGCGGTGATCGTAACCTTGGTGCACACGGTAAGAAATAGCTCGGTCATTAAACAACGAAGCAAATACGTGTTTAATGGCTTCCATAATGGCATCGATGCCACGTACGTTCAGAAAGGTTTCTTGTTGCCCGGCAAATGATGCATCTGGCATGTCTTCCGCGGTGGCGGAGCTACGCACTGCAAAGCTAACTTCATCGTTGCCGCCGCTAAGCTGCTCATAAGCCGCACGAATGGCTTGGTCTAATTCAGGTTGAAATGGGGTATCAATAACCCATTGGCGTATTTGTTTACCGGCTTCAGCAAGCGCTTTAACGTCGTCGGTATCTAAATCGTCGAGAATTTGGTGAATGCGTTCATTCACGCCACTTTGTTCAAGAAACTCATTAAAAGCTTCTGCAGTGGTTGCAAATCCATTTGGCACATCCACACCAGCGCCTGCCAGGTGGCTAATCATCTCGCCAAGCGATGCGTTTTTACCGCCCACCCGGCCAACATCGTTCATTCCTAATTGATCATACCAAAGCACATAATCTTGTACGTTATTCTGCACGTTGAGTTCCTCGTGGAGTTTAGGCGTGACACAGCCAGAATGTTGGCTGCCCGAATGGCATTGTATTTTACACACTGCCACCTCACAAGTTAACATCTTATGCACTTTTATCTGCTAGGAATATCGCCACAATGCGCACAATTTTTTACATTTCAGACGGAACCGCCCTTACGGCCGAAGCTTTTGGTAAAGCGATGCTGTCGATGTTCCCCTTAAAAGTCATTCACAAAACTCTGGCTTTTATTGACACCCCAGAAAAAGCCGAGATTGCAGTGAACCGCATTAATCAAGCTTTTGAAGAGTCAGGCGAACGCCCAATTATTTTTCATACCTTTGTGAGTATTGACATTAAGCGTGTCATTACCTCAAGCCGCGGCAGCTGTTATGACTTTTTAGATTATTTCGTGGCGCCATTAAGCAAAGAGTTAAATATGCCGGCCCAACCGAAAACCCACCGTACCCACGGCATACAAGAAAGTAACGATGTGCGTGAGAACTACGATTTTCGTATTGATGCGGTGAACTATACGCTGGCGAACGACGATGGCAGCAATGTGTCGAACTACGATGAAGCGGATATTATCTTGCTGGGTGTTTCACGTACGGGGAAAACCCCTACTAGCTTGTACTTAGCCTTGCATTACGGCATTAAAGCGGCCAATTACCCGCTGACAGAAGACGATAACATGGAGAATTTACAGCTACCTAAGGTGCTCAAGCCGTTTCGTCACAAAATTTATGGCTTAACCTTAGACCCCCAGCGCTTGCATGAAATACGTAGCAAACGCCGCGAAGGCAGCCAGTACGCATCCATGCAGCAATGTCGTTACGAATTGCAAGAAGTCGAGAAACTGTACCGCCGCGAAGCGATACCATTTCTCGACTCGACACGTTTTTCAGTGGAAGAAATTGCCGCTAAAATTTTGGCCGAAACCAATCTCGAGCGGCATCGCTTTTAAGCCTTGTCGCCCTGCTCTGCAGCGGTCTCTGCACGCGCGTTGGTGCTTTCAAATATTTTATCCGCCGACGCCGCCACAAACCCGGTATACAACTGATTGGGTGCAATTTCATAGCGCTTTGCAAACTCATAGAAACAGCTAGGAATCACTTTTTCCATATCGCTAAAGCGCACGGCTGTGTGATCGGCCATGGTGGATGACTGCTCAAGAAACACGTCACTTGAGCCTTTGATTTCGCCACCCGACGTATTCAGCCTAAACCCTGCGTCTTTAAGGGTCTGGTTCACTTGCTCTAGCGATTCATAGTCTGGCAGTTCATTCACATTCACCGTGAAGTGGTTTGCGCGGAAACCAAAGGCGGCCATCCAAGCTGCATATTCACTTTCTTCCAGCAACTGCTCGTAATCGGCACTGCTGATCTGCCAGTGCGCACCTGAATATAAAAATTCTGGGTTCGCAACCTCTGCAGGGTTAATTTGCGCGACTAATGCTTGCACAATTTGCTGTAGTTTCGGTGAAAACTCTTCAACTAACAGCTCTGAAATAAAGATTTTCGGCAATTTCGGATCGCTATGTTCATAGTGCTTCGCCACCAATTTTTTAGCTTCAAATTGGTAATCACCACAGGCTTTATAGCCCATTGCCTCAAAGTGTGCTGCAAGTGCTTGCAGGCGCACAGGGGCAATGTTAAACGTGCGAAAAGCGACATGATCATTAATGATGGCACGGCCTTGACCGAGCACTTCATGAACTTTTGCCGCCGATGGGGTTAACTGAATGTAATCGTTCCATAGGTTGTCAAAAAACTGCTCGACAGACTGTGACATATACTACTTAAACCTCGAAAATGTCGTGAAATAAGATTAACCGCGACCTTGTCGCGCTTCTTTTAATGAATCAGCCACTAAAAAGGCCAATTCCAAAACTTGATCGGCGTTTAGCCGCGGATCACACTGGGTGCGGTAGCGCTGCGTGAGATCATGCTCACTAATTTGATAAGCACCACCGGTACACTCCGTCACATCTTCACCGGTCATTTCTAAGTGAACACCACCTGGGTAGGTTCCCTCGGCTTGGTGCACGGCAAAGAATTGACGTAATTCGCGGTGAATGGCGTCAAAATTACGCGTTTTTAAGCCATTTTCAGCTTTGACGGTATTCCCATGCATCGGATCGCTCGACCACACCACATGACGGCCTTCGGCTTTCACTCGTCGTACAATGCTTGGTAAGGCATCCCCCAAGTTGTCAGCACCCATGCGTGTAATTAACGTCATGCGCCCTGGCTCGTTTTGCGGGTTAAGCACGTCAAGCAATTGAATAACATCGTCCGGCTTCGTCGTCGGCCCTATTTTAACACCGAGTGGGTTATGAATGCCACGCATAAACTCAACGTGAGCATGGTCAATTTGTCGTGTCCGCTCGCCAATCCACACCATGTGCGCCGAACAATCATAAGGCAGCCCAGTTAAGGTATCGGTACGGGTTAACGCTTCCTCATAGGGCAGCAATAGCGCCTCGTGCGAGGTAAACAACTGGGTTTCATGAATAGTCGCATTGCTCTCGGCGTTAATACCCAGTACTTCCATGAATTTTAAAGCCGATTGAATTTGCTCGGCTACCTGCATGTACTTTTCTTTCAATGGGTTCGCTTCAACGAAGCTCATGTTCCATTTGTGTACTTTATGCAGATCGGCTAAACCGCCTTGGGCAAAAGCGCGCAGCAAGTTCAGTGTAGCGGCGGAATGATGATACGCGTTCACCATGCGGTTCGGGTCGGGCTGACGTGCTTCTTCAGTAAAGTCAGCGCCATTAATAATATCACCGCGATAACTCGGCAGTGACACGCCATCAATCGATTCAAAATCGCTAGAGCGCGGTTTCGCATATTGCCCCGCCATGCGCGCAACTTTAGTGACTGGACACGAGCCTGCGAACGTCATAACCACAGCCATTTGCAAAATGACTTTAAACGTATCGCGAATTTTCGGTGCGGTAAAATCACTAAACGACTCAGCGCAGTCGCCGCCCTGCAATAAGAACCCGTGCCCCTGGCTAACCCGCCCCAGCTGCGAACGCAACGCCCGAATTTCTTCAGCGAATACCAACGGTGGGAATTTTTTCAGCTGCTGTTCGACCATCTGTAACTCATTGAGCGATGCGTACTGCGGCTGTTGCTGGATTGCTTTATCCCGCCAGCTTCGGGCACTCCAATTGGTCATGTTATTCCTTATTGTTATAAACGCTCAAGCGCATGAATGCGTTTTGTGAGTGGCGGATGACTCATAAATAATTCGCTAAACGCGCGTTTGCTCTGTATACCGAACGCCATCATCGAGCCGTCCAAAGTTGACTCTTGCGAACCTTGTAAACGGCGAAGCGCTGCGATCATTTTGTGTTTTCCAACCAATGTAGCCGCGCCGACATCGGCACGGAACTCACGTTGCCGTGAAAACCACATCACGATCATACTGGCTAATATGCCAAACACTAACTCCAGCACCATCACGATGCCAAAATAAGCAAACGTGCCTAAGCCCCCGCCACTTTGCGAGTTGCTGCGCGTTGCGTTATCAATAACCGTGGCAATAACCCGCGCAAAAAACATCACAAAGGTGTTCACCACGCCTTGAATAAGTGTCAATGTTACCATATCGCCGTTGGCAATATGGCTTACTTCGTGGGCGAGCACAGCCTCAACTTCGTCTTGTGTCATGTTGCGTAGCAAGCCGGTGCTTACCGCCACCAGCGAGCTCTTCTTACTTGCACCGGTAGCAAATGCGTTCGGCTCAGGTGAGTCATAAATAGCAACTTCAGGCATCGGAATACCTGCTTTTTTGGCTTGCGCCCCAACAGTATTTAATAACCATTGCTCGGTGCTATTACGTGGTTGCGTAATGGCGTGCGCCCCGACAGACCGCTTGGCCAACCATTTTGACAACGCCAACGAAATAAACGCCCCACCAAAACCAAACACTGCGGCAAAAACAAATAAGCTTTGATATTGCGACGGTTGTACGCCAAACGCTGGCAGCACAATATTCATCACAATACCCAGCACCACTAAAATAGCTAGGTTGGTTGCCAAAAATAAAGCAATCCGCAACATACTTCGTAACCTCATAATGACTTCAACGGACACCCTGATTTATAAGGGCGATAGCCTGTAATTACAAGGCTTTTAGCCTGCTATTTATGGTTATTTTTGTTACGCTATACGCCTATCCGTTGTTCTTACGTTGGAGACCCTATGTCTGTATCACCCCAAGATGCAAAACTGTTGCTTTTGAGCAGCTCAAAAGCTGGCGATAGTGCTTATTTAGCCCCGTGTGTTGACGCTATTGCGCAGCATTGTGGCTCGCGCCGTATCCTATTTATACCATACGCCGGCGTTTGCATGCCCTATGGCGATTATACCGCCAAGGTACAACACGCTTTAGCGCCAGCAGGCATTGACGTAGTAGGCATTGAAAGTTTTGATGATCCACACCAAGCGGTGGCCGAGGCGCAAGCGATCATGGTCGGCGGCGGCAATACCTTTCACTTATTGCACCAACTGTATCAGCATGAGTTAATCGCTACCATTCAATACGCGGTGCAAAATGGTACGCCATACGTGGGATGGAGCGCAGGTTCAAACATTGCCGGTTTAAGCATTCGTACCACCAACGATATGCCCATTATTGAACCGCCATCATTTGCAGCCCTGCAATTAGTGCCGTTTCAACTCAACCCGCACTACACCGATTATCAGCCTCCGGGCTTTCATGGTGAAACGCGCGATCAGCGGCTTGGTGAGTTTATGGCTATTGCCCCACAGACGCCTGTTATCGGCATTCCTGAAGGTAGCGCACTGCAGCTGGAAAATGGCCGTTTAACGTACCAAGCCACTGCGTTTAGTCAAAACAGCCCAGCCTACGTGTTCTTAGACGGAAATAAACAAGCCATCAGCCCAGGCACCGATTGCAGCCAGTGGTTGTCACGCTAGTTATTCAACCATGACGTAACATCAAACCTCGTTGCTGCAGCAGCGGGGTTTGCCTGTTTTTGAAACGGCACTTCCGCTAACAACGGCGCAGCAATACGTTGCTGCAAGGTCGCGACATTTTCAGCATAATTCGGCATGACTTCTGCTTGCGTGTTGTTCGCAATCCAACCGGCTAACTGCAAACCGCGGCGTTCAATATCTGCCACCGTTAACAATGCATGGTTTAAACACCCTAGTTTCATACCCACCACAAGTACCACTGGCGCGCCCAGAGCTTGTGCGAAATCAGCTAACGACTGCTGTTCATTCAGCGGTACTAGCCAACCACCAGCGCCCTCAACAACACACCAGTGGGCGTCACGCGGTAACTCGTTGTAGTGCTGCAGCAACTGTTCAACACTTACCCGTTGATGCACTTGCTGCGCAGCAATATGCGGCGCAATGGCAGGGGCAAAACAAAACGGGTTGGCTTGGTGATAAGTTAATGGGGTAATAGCCGCACCCGTTGCTGCTAACAAACGTCGTGCATCGTCATTGCGTAGCTGTGAATGCTCATTATCCGTGGTTTCATACTCGGCGCCAGCGGCGACCGGTTTGAGTACTCGACAGCTTTGCTGGTGACTCTGTAAGGCATGTATTAAGGCCTCTGAGCAAAAGGTTTTGCCGGCATCGGTGTCGGTGCCTGTGACAAAAACTGGGCGCATATTGAATTACCTTTAGTTTATTCTAATTAACTATTACGCAACACTTTTAGTTATGCTCACAAAACCGATATGCCAATTCAGATAGAGCATACCATCGGTTTCGCGATAACATTCTAAGCCATCTTCAACCTGTCGTAATTGTTCGCGCGTTAAGCGCGCCCTGCCCGCTGGCTGATAATTCGCGCCAATACCTTTAAGGTCATACAGCATGTCACGCATACTCACATACGGAATACCAATATGCTCGGTATGAAACTTAGTCGTACAAGCATCAACAGCCCTTGCTTGTGCTGTCACTTGCTGTAAGCACATCAGGAGCTCAGGCTTGGGTAAAAACTGATTATGATGACTGTGCCCCGTTACCCGCCGAAACAATGGCCCTAAAGGTGCCATAGAACCTTCAAGAACAGTGCTAAACACCAAGGTTCCTCCCGGTTTTAAACACTGAATCAGCTGGTGCAATACGCCAGCTAAGTTATCGGCCCATTGCAGTGCCAAGTTCACATAAATCTGGTCAAAACACTCAGCTGCAAAGGGTAATTGTTCAAGATCACCTTGCAACCAGGTGTGTTGAGGAAAGTGTTCCTTTGCTTGCGCTAACATGCCGGCTGATAAATCAAACCCGTAATAGCAAGCCGCGCGAGCACTCAATGCTTGTGCATTAACCCCTGGCCCGCAGCCCGCGTCTAACACCACGCCTAATCGGTTCGGCAAACGATGAAGCAAAGTCTCCGCGCACTGTTGCTGCAAACGATTGTGCCGCGCATAGCAGCGTGCTGCTTTCCCAAAGCTTTGTGCTATCCGTACTTTATGTGGAGCACTGGCATCATTATTTACATGCATGAATTTCCTGCTCATTTTTCTTGAACAAGTGCTTGAGTAAGCGCTTGACTAAGTGCTTGAATGAGCCGCTGAATATCCTCTTTGGCGTGCTGAGCACTTAAGGTTATTCGTAAGCGTGCACTGCCTTTGGCGACCGTCGGCGGGCGTATAACCCCCACCACAATGCCCTGCTCTGCCAACAAAGTACCAATAGTCAAAGCCACTTGCTCGCTGCCCACTGGGACAATTTGAATGGCATGTTCACTTGGCGCCAACATAATATTGTTTTGCGCACACGTGCTTCGAAAGTCCTCAATGTTATCAGCGAGGCGCGCTCGCAGGCGCTGCCCCTCATGACCTTGAGCTAGCCCAATAGCGGTACTAACGGCCGCTGCTTGCGCACCACTGAAGGCCGTCGAATAAATGTATTCGCGTCCACGGGTATGCAAATAGGCGATTAAATCGCTAGACCCAACAATAGCTGCGCCCATGACGCCAAGACCTTTACCAAAGGTTGCAGTAAGAACTGGCAACTGGCGCTGCGTTAACTGCCCTGCTGCACTGCAGCCTTCAGCGCCAACCACACCCAGCCCATGGGCATCATCTATCCACAAATCAGCTGTCGCCTGCGCCGCTAAATCAGCAAGCGCCTTAAGCGGTGCTTGATCGCCATCCATACTAAAAACGCTTTCGCTTACCAATAAACTTGCGCCTTCAGCAGGCAACAATTGTTGTGCATGCTGCACGTTATTGTGGCGAAATCGTTTCCAGCTGTTGGTCGCATCTGTCATACCATCAAGCAGCGATGCATGGCTGAGCTTGTCCACCACCACGCGCGAATACATCGGCGCCAAACTTCGCATCGTGCAATGGTTCGCCGCAAATCCGCTGCTAAATAACAACGCATCGTCACGCCCCAACCACTCGGCCAATTGTCGACATAAGTATGCATGTGGCGGTTGAAAGCCACTCACTACCGGCGAGGCGCCGCTACCAGCCCCCCATAGTTGCAGCCCATCAGCATAGGCTTTTAAAACCAGCGGGTGTTGACTCAGCCCTAAATAATCGTTGCCAGCAAATGAATACTGCTGCGCGCCAGGCTGGAATACCCGCCGTTTACGCAGTAAGTTCTGCTGTTGCAGTTGGCCTAGTTGCGCACTGAGTTCGGTTGCAATGTGCATGATTGGCTGCTTTTGTTGGCCCTAGCGAGCTTCGTAAAAACGCGCAGGTTGCTGCTGTTCATTCACCGCATCCGTAATAACCGCTTCATGCACGTCATCGCTATAATCTGCATGCGCCATAGGCTGCAAGCCTAAACGCTCGAACAACTGCAAATCACGATTGGTTTCTGGATTTGGCGTCGTTAACAGCCGTTCGCCATAGAAAATTGAGTTGGCACCGGCCATAAAGCACAAGGCTTGCAACTCATCTGACATGGTTTCTCGGCCAGCAGATAAACGCACAAATGACTGCGGCATTAAAATGCGCGCTACCGCAATAGTGCGAACAAATTCAAATGGGTCTAAATCGTCTAACTCGGCAAATGGCGTGCCTTTTACTTTAACCAACATGTTCACTGGAACACTTTCAGGGTGCTGCGGTAAATTCGCTAGTTGCACTAACAGCCCAGCTCGATCGCGACGGCTTTCGCCCATACCCACAATACCGCCAGCGCACACTTTCATCCCGGCATCACGAACGTTCTGTAAGGTGGTTAGGCGATCTTTATAAGTACGTGTGGTAATAATTTCGCCGTAAAACTCCGGCGATGTGTCCAGGTTATGATTGTAATAGTCGAGCCCCGCTTCTTTCAGGGCCTGCGCTTGCTGCGGGCTCAACATTCCTAATGTCATACAGGTTTCTAAGCCAAGCTCTTTCACCCCTTTGATCATTTCAATCACATAAGGCATGTCGCGATCTTTCGGGTTGCGCCATGCGGCGCCCATACAAAACCGGCTAGCGCCCTGCTGTTTAGCTGCCTCAGCTTCCTTTAACACTTTTTCGACCGCCATTAACCGTTCGCGATCAACGTCTGTGGTGTAGTGCGCGCTTTGCGGACAATATTTACAGTCTTCAGGGCAAGCGCCGGTTTTAATCGACAGCAAGGTGCTTACCTGCACTTCATTCGGATTAAAGTTTTCGCGATGGGTTAACTGCGCTTGAAATAGTAATTCGTTAAATGGCAGTGCAAACAGTGCTTCAATTTCGGCTACTTGCCAGTCATGACGTAATGGCGCTGTGGAGGCAGACATACGGCCAGTCCTTATGTTCGTTGTTCGTTGTTCGTTATTCGATGTTGGTTGTTGTGTAGGGTACGGAGATTCTCTACACTGTCAACTTATTAAACACCCATAAGATAACAACTGAACATTAAACAACCAATGATAACAAAAAATGACTTAGCGTTTGATCGTCAACACATTTGGCACCCGTACACATCTTTTGCTAACCCTTTACCGGTTTACCCTGTCGCTGGGGCCGAGGGTTGTGAGCTGATATTAGAGGACGGTACCCGCATAGTCGACGGCATGTCATCGTGGTGGGCAGCGATTCACGGCTATAACCATCCACAGCTGAACAACGCTGTAACACAGCAAATTCAACGTATGAGCCATGTCATGTTTGGCGGCATAACACACCAACCGGCCATTCAGTTAAGCCGCGCCCTACTTGATATTGTTCCGAACGGGCTGACTAAAGTGTTCTTGGCCGACTCCGGCTCGGTGGCGGTTGAGGTTGCAATAAAAATGGCGGTGCAGTATTGGTTTAGCCGCAGCCTGCCGGCCAAAAATCGCCTCGCAACCATTCGTGGTGGGTATCACGGTGATACCTTTGCGGCCATGTCGGTATGTGACCCTGTTAACGGTATGCACAGCCTGTTTAAAGGCAGCCTGCGTGAACAATTGTTTGCCCCTATTCCAAACCTTAGTCCAGAAGACACGTGGCAACCAGAGGTGTTAGAGCCGCTCGCGAACCTACTCAAAAACCATCATCACGAACTCGCTGCACTTATTCTTGAGCCCATAGTACAAGGGGCTGGGGGTATGCGCTTTTATCACCCTGAGTACCTGCGCGGCGCACGGCAACTGTGCGATAAATACCAGGTATTACTCATTGCCGATGAGATAGCCACGGGCTTTGGTCGCACGGGTAAACTCTTTGCTTGCGAGCATGCTGATGTAACGCCAGATATTATATGTTTAGGTAAAGCCTTAACGGGTGGCTACATGACGCAGGCCGCGGTTTTAACCTCAGACGAAGTCGCCAACACCATTAGTCATGGGCCGGCTGGCGGTACCTTTATGCATGGCCCCACCTTTATGGGGAATCCGCTGGCTTGCGCGGTGGCGGTTGCAAGCCTTGAGCTGTTGCTAACAAGCCCTTGGCAGCAACGTGTTGCAAGCATTCATGCGCAACTAACCGAAGAGCTTGCAGAAGCTCGCCAGTTTAACGGGGTTGCCGATGTTCGTTGCTTCGGTGCTATTGGTGTTATTGAAATGCGCGAACCAGTTGATGTTGCTGCAGCGCAGCGAGTTTGTGTTGAAAACGGCGTGTGGATACGGCCCTTTGGAAAGCTTATTTACGTGATGCCACCGTTTGTAATTTCAAGCGCGCAACTAAGCAAAATAACTCAAACCATGAAGCAACTTGCGCAACAAGCGTGATTTTCGCTTGAGTCTGGCGTAAAGCAAGGTAACATATCAGCCTATTTTATCTTTATACCCTTAACTTACGGAGTTTGTAGGCTTATGTCCTTCGCTACAATTGTCGATGTACTATCGGGAAAAGTTGCCGTTGGTGATGAAGTAACTGTACGCGGCTGGGTGCGCACCCGTCGTGACTCAAAAGCAGGTATTTCATTCATTAACGTGCATGACGGTTCGTGTTTTGATCCTATTCAGGCGGTCGTACCGAATAATCTCGACAATTATGACAGCGAAGTTCTCAAGTTGACTACAGGCTGCAGCGTGGCAGTCACAGGTACCGTGGCTGAATCGGCCGGTAAAGGCCAGTCGTTTGAAATACAGGCAACCGCGTTACAGGTTTATGGTTTTGTTGAAGACCCAGACACCTACCCAATGTCGCCAAAACCACATTCAATGGAATACTTACGCGAGTTTGCGCACTTACGCCCACGCACCAATATTACCGGCGCTGTTATGCGTGTACGCAACTGTTTATCGCAAGCGCTGCATCGCTTCTTTCACGAACGCGGCTACTTGTGGGTGGCTACGCCAATTATTACTGCGTCAGACGCTGAAGGCGCAGGCGAAATGTTCCGCGTATCCACGCTTGATTTATTAAACTTGCCGCGCACCGAACAAGGTGACGTAGATTTCAGCAAAGATTTTTTCGGTAAAGAAGCCTTTTTAACAGTTTCTGGCCAATTAAACGGCGAAACCTACGCCTGCGCCCTGTCAAAAATCTATACCTTTGGCCCGACATTCCGCGCTGAAAACTCAAACACCAGTCGCCACTTGGCAGAATTCTGGATGGTTGAGCCTGAAGTTGCGTTTGCCGATTTAAACGATATCGCTTACTTAGCTGAAGACATGCTGAAGTACTGTATTAATGCCGTACTCACTGAACGTGCCGATGACATGGCCTTCTTCCAGCAACGCGTCGACAAAGGCGTTTTGGATCGGTTACAGCATGTGGTGAGCAACAAGTTTGTGCACATGGACTACACCGACGCTGTAGAAATTTTGCAAAACTGCGGCAAGAAATTTGAATACCCAGTTGAATGGGGCATGGATTTACAGTCAGAACATGAGCGCTACCTTGCGGAAGAACACGTTGGGGCACCCATTGTTTTGAAAAACTACCCGAAAGACATCAAAGCATTTTACATGCGCCAAAACGACGACGGCAAAACCGTTGCCGCCATGGACGTGTTAGCGCCAGGTATTGGTGAAATTATTGGTGGTAGCGCACGTGAAGAGCGCCTTGAACGCCTTGATGCACGCATGCACGAGCTTGGTCTGCCAACGGAAGACTACAGCTGGTACCGCGATTTGCGTCGTTATGGCACAGTGCCTCATGCCGGTTTTGGGCTTGGCTTTGAGCGTTTAGTTACCTACGTAACTGGCATGGGCAACATTCGTGATGTCATTCCATTCCCTCGTGCGCCAAAAACCGCTGATTTTTAATCCTAAGCGGGGTTAACGACCTATTAGTTGTGACAAAAAACCAGCCTTTCGGCTGGTTTTTTTTATGCGATGCGCACTTTGCTCATAATATCCTTATTGGGTTTTATCGGGGTTGGCACCGCGGGTGTCCCCACATATAAAAAACCCACAATAGCATCTTCAGGCCGAAGCCCTAAGCCCGCTTTTACGGTTTCATCTTCAGCAAACCAGCCCGTGCGCCAAATTGCCCCTAACCCTTGCGCAAACGCTGCTTGCTGCATCAACAAAGCTGCGCATGCAGCGCTCGATAACTGCTCATCGCGCGGCACCTTGTCGTGCGCCTGATACTTCATTGCAACCACAATCACCATGGGGGCGCGCAGCGGTAATTGGCTTGCTTGCGTTACTTGCGCAGCTTCTAAGCCTTTATACTGCGCAGCTTGGCTAAAAGTCTCACCCAACTGCTGGCGCTTGTTTTGACTAAAAACAATAAATTCATAGGGCATTAACGCCATATGATCGGGCGCTCGGCCCGCGGCCTTCAGCAACAAATCGAATTGTTCATTTGACGGGCCCGGCTCAATCAAACGCGGCATCGACGAGCGCGTAGTCAACAGTTCAATGGCATCCATAGTCACCACAATGATTACCTCGTTTGCAAGGCGCAACAGCGCCAGAGTGATTTATGCGCTTAGCTTAACAAATGATCACGCTCTGTTACATTGTCTTACTGGTTTATCTGTTTTTTCTGCGGTAATCTTCAGTGCATGTATCTGTCAAATTAGGAATAAACCGTATGAGCGGGATTGCTTCAGTATTTAAAAAGTTATTCGGTTTGGTCAACGCCATTCGCAAAATTATTGTGAATATCGTTTTCTTTATCGTACTAATTTTAGTTATCGGCATATTCGCGGCCGAAGAAGAGCCCATTGTAGTGCCTGAAAATGGCGTATTGGTGCTCGAGTTAAATGGCTTTTTGGTTGAAGAAGAAACCTGGGTTGACCCAGTTGACCAATTTTTCAATGAAGCCTTTGGTGGCGGTGGTGAGCCACCTGAAATATTGTTAGCAGACCTGCTTAAGGCCATTGAAAAAGCAGCTAGCGACGAGCGTATTAGCGGCATTCAGCTCAATTTAACCAATTTTATGGGCGGTGGCTTTAATAAGCTCAAACAAGTTGGTTTGGCTTTACAGCAGTTCCGTGAAACCGGTAAGCCTGTTATTACCTATGCCGATTCATACGCTCAAAACCAGTATTATTTAGCAGCGCACGCTGACAACCTGTACATGAACCCTTTAGGCATGATGATGTTTGAAGGTTTTGGTTCATATCGCTTATATTTCAAAGAGCTACTAGAAAAGCTCAAAGTATCGACTCACGTATTCAAAGTGGGTGCGTACAAGTCTGCCGTTGAGCCGTACACCCGCAACGATATGTCTGACCAAGCGCGTGAAGCAAACAAAGTGCTATATGATGAACTTTGGCAAGCTTATATCAATGACTTAGGCAATTTACGTGACATTGACGCGCGAATTTTGTCAGGTGATATCGACGCATTTAATGCGGTACTTGCGGAACATGACAACGACTTTGCCCTACTCGCTAAAGCCTCTGGTTTAGTGGATGATTTATATTCGCGCGAACAATTCCGCCAAGAAATGATCACCTTAACCGGTCTGGACAAAGACGAAAAATCATGGCGCCAAATTTCTCATGGTGATTATTTGAAATCGCTTAACGGCGAAGCCTACGCGGCAGACGACAAGAAACGTAAGAATATCGCTATTGTTGTCGCTCGCGGCGTTATTGTCGACGGCAGCCAAAAGGCGGGCATGATTGGCGGCGACAGCACAGCTGAGCTTTTGCGCCAAGCACGTTTAGATGATGACGTAAAAGCCGTCGTGCTGCGCATCGATAGCCCGGGCGGTAGCGGTTTCGCTTCTGAAATTATTCGTCAAGAAGTACTTGAGCTACAAAAAGCAGGCAAACCAGTTATTGCCTCAATGAGTAGTGTTGCCGCTTCAGGCGGGTATTGGATTGCTGCAAGTGCGGACGAAATTT
This sequence comes from Gammaproteobacteria bacterium, assembly GCA_018222985.1. Taxonomy (GTDB): domain Bacteria; phylum Pseudomonadota; class Gammaproteobacteria; order Enterobacterales; family Alteromonadaceae; genus Pseudidiomarina. Next base: position 160,156 of record JAAEZG010000001.1, on the reverse strand, counting down.
GGGCTGCACCATCAACCATTACCGGCTCTATTGGTGTGTTTGGTATGTTTTTCACCTTTGAAAACTCACTTGCTGAAATTGGCGTATACAATGACGGCTACCACACCACCAACCTACCGGTTTTGGATATTACTAAAGGTTTAGACGATAACGCCAAGCGTGTTGTGCAGCTGAGTATTGAGAAGTTTTACAAAGACTTCGTATCTATGGTGGCTGAGAGCCGCGAAATGACTTACGAAGAAGTACATGCAGTGGCACAAGGTCGTGTTTGGACCGGCTCGCAAGCCCTTGAGCACGGCTTAGTTGACCAGCTCGGCGAGCTGAATGACGCCATTCGTGCAGCCGCACAATATGCCGACTTAACCGAGTATGACGTTAAACTTGTTGAGCCAGAGCTGTCACCTCGCGATCAATTTATGCGTGAGTTTTTTGGTCAAGCAAGTATCTTATTGCCAGTTGAACCGACACAAAAACTTCGCTCGCCTATTGAAATGCAATTGCAAGGCGTGTGGAAGGAAGTTAAATTACTCGACAAATTTAACGACCCTAACGGTGTTTATGCACTGTGTGAACTTTGTCCGTTGCAATAAGACATGACTAAAAAACGTATCTACGTCGCTTATACTGGCGGCACTATTGGTATGCAAAAATCGGCACAGGGTTACATTCCTGTGCCGGGTTTTCTTACCGAATGCGTTCAGCGTATGCCCGAATTCTATCGGGACGAAATGCCTGAATTCACCATTCACGAATACACCCCGCTGATGGACTCTTCTGATATGTCGCCGACCGACTGGCAACATATTGCTGAAGATATTCAACACAATTATGCCGACTACGATGGTTTCGTGATCTTACATGGCACAGACACTATGGCTTACACCGCCTCGGCCTTGTCATTTATGTTTGAAAACTTGGCTAAGCCCGTCATCATTACCGGCTCGCAAATTCCGCTAGCCGCATTGCGTTCTGACGGCCAAACAAACTTGTTGAACGCTCTGTATATAGCGGCCAACTACCCGATTCACGAAGTAGGTTTATTTTTTAATAACACCCTATACCGTGGCAACCGTGCCACCAAAGCCGATGCCAACGGTTTTAACGCGTTTGACTCACCGAATTTCTCGCCACTGTTGCAAGCAGGTATTCAAATTAGTGTTGATGCCGGCGAGGTTAAGCCAATCGGTCACGCCCCCTTGCAAGTGTCGGCGGTAACGCCACAAGCCATTGGGGTGATCACCCTATACCCTGGCGTGTCAGCCGCTATTTTTGACAACATGCTGCAACAGCCTGTGAAGGCCCTCATTATGCAAAGCTATGGGGTTGGTAATGCGCCACTAGACAAACAATTATTAGCAAGCTTAGAGCGTGCGATAGCCTCCGGTACCGTCGTACTCAATTGCACCCAGTGCTTCAAAGGCAAAGTGAATATGGGTGGCTACGCAACCGGTAATGCGCTCGCCCAAGTGGGTGTGGTGAGTGGCCATGATATGACCATAGAAGCAGCCTTAACCAAGTTGCATTATCTGCTGTCAAAAGGTTTAAGCCAGGCGCAAATTAACTCGCAGCTTGAAACCAATCTTCGCGGCGAATTAACTGCCTAATCAGCACTTTACGACAGATAAAAAAAGGCTCGGGACCAATCCAAGTTGTCCCGAGCTCAGGGGAATGGCTCAAGGGATTGAGCCGTGCGCTAACTCGATAAATGTCGAGGGTAAAAATTAGTTTAGACGCAATTTTTAGAAATGCGAATTTTTTGTGTAAAAAACGTACTAGTTTTTAGCGCACGCGCTTAAACAAGTTATAAAAGTTTTGTGAAGTGGTCTCTGCCACCTCAGCTAATGTCAGCCCTTTCACATCGGCCACACATTTTGCAACCTCGCTGACATAGGCTGGTTGGTTTTCCTTGCCGCGATAAGGCACAGGAGCTAACCAAGGGCTATCGGTTTCAATCAGCAAACGCTCAAGTGGCAAGGCTTTTACCACGTCGCGCAGCTCAGTGGCATTTCGAAACGACGCAATGCCAGAAATCGAAATGTAAAAATCAAGATGCTCTATGGCTTGCTGGGCCATCTCTAACGACTCGGTAAAGCAATGTAACACCCCGCCACAACGCTCAGCCTGCCCATCACGCAACATCGCAATGGTATCTTCGCGTGCGTCACGAGTGTGAATGATCAATGGCTTATCAAGCTCATTGGCTAACTCAATATGGTATTGAAAGCTTTCTTGCTGCACCGGCCTACTTTCAGGATCATAGTAGTAGTCTAAGCCTGTTTCACCAATGGCCACCACTTCAGGTAAAGCTGCCCATTGCGCAAGTTGCTCACGATTTAAAGGGTGTTTAGCAACATACAGCGGATGAACACCGCAAGAAATACTCACATCTGGAAATTCAGCAACTTGCTCGCGCATGCTCGGAAAATCATCCAATGTCACGCCAATACATAGCATGTGTTGAACTTTAGCAGCACGGGCAGCGTCAATAACGCCACTGAGTTTACCGTTGAATGGTTCAAGATTTATTTTGTCGAGATGACAATGGGAATCGACAAACACAACAACTCCTATCGCGATAAATTTACATGGTTGCAGTGGGGGTTGCAGTATTACCGATAGCAGCTAATTTAGACTCGATCATGTTCTTAAGCATGGCTTTATCGTCAATAAACTGTACGCCAACGCCCTGCTGCTCTGGCCGACCTGGTTTGGACGGCGCCAACCAGATAACCTTGCATTTCACCAACACTGAGCTTTGCTCACCAAATAAGCGCACTTCTAGTAAAAAGTGATCACCTATTTTGAGTGGTTCGTCAGTGGTTAGGAATAGCCCGCCCCCTTTTATGAACGGCATATAATAGCGACGCAGCTGAGCTTCGGTGCCCAACACTATTCGTTTTTTTGGCATTGCTGCTTCAGCGTTTGCTACGGTTTGTGTTTCCATTGTAACCACTGTTGTTGTAATAGTAATGGGGCGTTCAATCCCGACTGCTCGCTCGTTAATTTGCGCAAATTATAACATAAAGCAAGCCAAGCATTTAATTCACTCACGGTTATTTGTTGCCGTTGCAACCAATCATGAGCCAATTCGCTTAAATGTGGAAAACGTAAGCGTTCCGCTGCCACCCGTTGGCGTAGCCGAATCAGCTCTTGCAACCAAGCCTCTGACGCCTGTAACCAAGCGCTCCAGTCTGGCTTGCCCGGCTGTGGCCACACGCCACTCGCACACATCGCTTGCGCCAATTGTCCGACATGATCGGTGTCATCGGCTAACTCTCCCTCGAGTAAACTTAACGCCTTTAAGGGGGAGTGCGCAAGGTGGCGGCAGCGCAATTGTTCATCGGCGCTTAAGGCGTGCCCTCGCTTTTTGGTCAGCCAAGCTTCAGTTTCCGCCCAGCTAGGCTCTTTGAACTTATGCAAACGCATTCGGCTACGTAGCGTCGGCAACAGCCCGTTGGTTTTCAATGGCGTTAAAATAATATACGTATTTTCAGTGGGTTCTTCGAGTGTTTTTAGCAACGCATTGGCAGCCTCAACGGTCATTCGCTCAGCATCTTTTATCCAAGCGACTTTGGCACCGTGTTGGTTGGCGGTTTCTTGTAAGCTCTGAGTTAACTCGCGAATTTTACCAACGCCTATGGCTTTGTCGTCTTCACTACGCACTTCATAATAATCAGGGTGTGTACCTGCTTGCTGCAATAAGCAACTTTTACAGGCGCCGCAAGCCTTACCTTGGGGCTGCAAACACAGCAAATAGTCGACTAAAGCACGACAATATGTGTCAGCACCTAAATCAGCCCGAGCAGGTATGCAGTGCGCGTGACCAAATCGTTGTTTTTGTATATCGCTGACCACCTGTAACCATGGCTCGCGCAACCAAGGTAAACTCATAGACTTCCCATCTCATGAAACAGTTGAACTTCCAATTGCTGCAACAGATCTCGATGCACTTGTTCCATAGGTTGATTACTGTTCACCACGCAAATCGAAGGGTCTGTCTCAGCAATTTGTAGGTAACGGTCTCGAGTTCGTTCGAAAAATGTCAGATCTTCCTGTTCAATACGGTCCAATTCGCCACGCTCACGAGCACGTTCAAGACCTTTCTTCGGGTCAACATCTAGCAATAAGGTGAGGTCGGGCACAAAGCTGCCAAGCACTAACTGACGCAACGTGGTTAGCTTTTCGTCACCCAATTGCCGCCCGCCGCCTTGATAAGCGCGTGACGATAAATCATGACGATCGGCAATTACCCACACCCCTTTAGCAAGCGCTGGCTTGATGATATTTTCCACCAACTGAGAACGGCTTGCATACATCAGTAACAATTCGGTTTCTGCGGTTAACTGTTCCTGCCAGTCTTGCTTTACCAACTCTCTGATTGCTTCGGCAAGGGGCGTACCGCCTGGCTCGCGCACGGTTTGTGTCGCAATACCCTTGGCGTGCAAATGATTTACCACACTGGCAATGGCTGAGCTTTTCCCTGCCCCTTCTAACCCTTCAATGACAATAAACTTGCCCACTGGCATTAGCGCTGATTCCTTTGATATCGATTTACGGCATTATTATGTTCGGCAAGCGTTTTGGAAAACACATGACCACCTGAACCATCCGCAACAAAATAAAAATAATCTGTATGTTCTGGTTGCGCTGCTGCCTCAAGGCTTGCTCGACTCGGCATGGCAATTGGGCTTGGTGGCAACCCCGAAATACGGTAGGTATTATACGCGGTTTCTTCGCGTAAATGGGCCCGTGTAAGGTTGCCATCAAAAGGTTCAATGCCATAAATCGTGGTTGGATCAGACTGCAGCCGCATTCCCGCGTTTATTCGGTTTACAAATACCGAACTTACACGTTTTCGTTCGCCTTTTAAACCGGTTTCTTTTTCAATAACTGACGCCATAATTAATAACTCATAGGCATTTTTGTAGGGTAAGTTTGCCGCACGATTTTGCCATACGTCGTCAAGTTCAGCTTGCATGCGCTGATGGGCTTCACGCAGTATTTCTAGCACCGTTGCACCGGCCAAATAACTATAAGTATCGGGGAATAACCAACCTTCTGCTGTATGACTATCTAGAGCAAGTAACTTTGCTATTTGCTCAGCCGCTTCATGCTTGTTGTCATAGCGCATTGGCTGGGCAATACGTTCGGCTTCAGCGAGCGTTTGTAGCCACTCATGTAGGGTACGCCCTTCAATAAGAGTCACACGAAATAAGTGTTGCTCGCCTTGTCGCAACTTGCGCCACAGGCTGCGCAATGAGTCATGCTTGGATAATTGATAGACTCCAGCTTGTAAACGGCTTGGGTTATCTAACAGCCGGCTTACAATATAGGCCTCAGAAACATGAATATCTGCGCCTTGACGCTGCAGCTGTTGCAACACAGTGCGCGCGTGCATACCCCGTTTTACTTCAAATAACAGTGGCTGCGCTAGCTGCAACGATTGCTGCAAACGCTGTTGCGCAAACCAAAAGCCTGCGCCGAGCGCTACGCTAGTAATTACGAGAAAGACGATGAAGAATTGGACAACACGTTTGAATACCACGTATACACAACCTCTGGTAATACTGATTTTGCTAACGGCCGTTGATTAATATGAGTTATTGGCCGCGGACCCAACACAGTATTGCATAAAAACGCCTGTTCGGCAGAGGCAAATTCTGTAAAGGTTGCTAGGGAAGACACTGTTGCGGGTAACACGTGCGCACAAATTTCCTGCTTCATAACACCATCAATACCGGCAAGTGTTAGCCGCGGGGTACGCCATTTGTGACCATCGAACCAAAACAGGTTACTACTAACTGCTTCAATCACGTTACCCGATGTATCACAACAAATTAAATCATCAACCTGCCGTTGTTGGCGTTCTTGACTCAACAACACCTGTTCTAAGCGGTTTAACGTTTTCAAGCCAGCTAACGCCGCCTGCTGGGCTAGTTGCAAATTAGCTTGCGCTACGGCAATACCTTGCGCTGACCAACTGGGAAGCGGGTTGACGGTAACATACCAATTGATTGGCGTAGCCGCGTCTGGTGCATAGCCACGTTGACTATTACCGCGGGTAATCATAATTTTCGCGACAGCATTGGGATGCTGTTGGGCTATGTCATCAAGCACACGCGTAACGTCTTGCTGCGCGGGTAAGCTCATAGCTAGGCGCGAGCTTGCCTGCTGCAAGCGCAGCCAATGGCGCTGCCAAAATTCAACGCGGCCGTGTCGAATAACAAGTGTAGTGAAGTGCCCGTCGCCAAATTGCAGGCCACGGTCAAGTGAGTTCGATGCGAGGGGTTGGCCGTTGAACCACATACAAAAAAGGCGGAATTTTCATTCCGCCCTTCCGTACTGCTTAGCTTAGTCGTTTGCGTGATTTTTCACGTAATCGATAGCTGCTTCAACAGTTCTGATTTTCTCAGCTTCTTCGTCAGGAATTTCAGTTTCAAACTCTTCTTCAAGAGCCATCACTAATTCAACGATATCAAGTGAGTCAGCACCAAGGTCGTTTTCAAAAGAAGCTTCTGGTTTTACTTCTTCTTCTTTAACGCCTAACTGTTCAACGATGATTTTTTTAACGCGTTCTTCAATAGTACTCATTTTATATATGTCCCTTGATTTTAGGTCACGTGTTCAAAATTGGGCTTAGTGTAGTGAATGCGGCCGCAATAATAAAGCAAAAAATGGCTCAACCCTAACAGGTCGTACCCCTTTGGCTTTATATCATTGCCATACCACCGTTCACATGAATGGTTTCACCCGTAATATATGCAGCACCTGGTGAAGCTAAAAACACCACGGCTGCAGCAATTTCATCTGGCTGCCCAAGTCGTGCGGCAGGAATATTGCTGAAAATGGCCTGTTTTTGATCGTCTGTCAACGCTTTGGTCATGTCCGTATCAATAAAACCTGGCGCAACGCAATTAACGGTAATTCCGCGCGATGCAATTTCTTGAGCTAACGACTTAGTAAACCCGGCCAAACCTGCTTTTGCTGCACAATAGTTGGTTTGCCCTGGGTTGCCTGTGGTACCAACCACTGACGAAATATTAATAATGCGGCCAGTGCGGCGTTTCATCATGCCGCGCATAACGCCTTTGCATAAGCGATAAACAGATTTTAGGTTGGTGTCCATGACACTATCCCACTCGTCATCTTTCATGCGCATCAATAAGTTATCACGCGTAATGCCGGCATTGTTGACCAAAATATCGAGTTGACCATAGGTGTCATCAATGTGCTTCAATACGCTTGCGATGCTTGCTTCGTCAGTCACATTAAGCGCCAAGCCTTCGCCGTGCTCGCCTAAATAGTCACTAATAGCAGCCGCACCATGATCTGTGGTTGCCGTGCCAATAACCTTAACACCGCGCGCAACTAGCTGTTGCGCAATGGCTTTGCCAATACCACGGCTCGCACCAGTTACCAACGCAACTTGGCCGTTTAAATTCATTAAGTCTGTCATATTATTTCCTTGCTGCAATAGCGTCGACGGTGTTTACCGCATCGCCGTTAATTGCTTTATCAATTCGTTTATTGAGCCCGGTTAATACCTTGCCTGGGCCAATTTCATAAATTTCGGTGACCCCTTGTGCCACCAAATAACGTACCGTTTCGGTCCAACGCACCGGTGAATACAACTGGCGAACCAAGGCGTCACGAATCTGATCAGCTTCGCGTGGCGCTTCAACGTCAACGTTATTCAGAACCGGCACCTGCGGCGTGTTAAAGGTTAACTTACCCAACTCAACGGCTAACTGTTCAGCCGCGCTCTGCATTAAAGCGCAGTGCGATGGTACGCTAACTGGTAATGGGAGTGCACGCTTCGCACCCGCTTCTAAACAAGCTTTACCAGCACGTTCAACCGCGGCTTTATGGCCAGCAATAACCACCTGCCCTGGCGAGTTAAAGTTCACCGCTGACACCACCTCATTTTGTGCCGCTTCAGCACAGGCTTTTTCAACCAGCTCGTCGTCTAAGCCAATAATCGCCGACATGGCACCAATACCAGCCGGCACGGCAGTTTGCATAAACTCACCACGCATAGCGACTAGCTTTACGGCATCTTTAAAGTCTAGGGCGCCGGCGCACACTAACGCCGAATACTCGCCCAAGCTATGGCCTGCCATCCATTCTGGCGCTTCTACGCCAGCGTGCTCTAACACGCGATATAGCGCCACACTGGCGGTCAATAAAGCCGGCTGGGTGCGTTGTGTTTCATTCAGTTGCTCAGCTGGGCCGTTTTGCACTAAAGCCCATAAATCGTAGCCAAGTACTTCGCTTGCTTGGGCGAAGGTTTCTTCAACCACTGGGTATTCGGCTGCCACATCGGCTAGCATGCCCACGGTTTGCGATCCTTGACCCGGAAAAACATAAGCTCGCATGAATTGTTCCTTAGTTAATACTCAATAAGTGCTGAGCCCCAGGCGAAACCGCCGCCAAAGGCCTCTAATAATAATTTTTGGCCACGTTGAATGCGACCATCACGAATTGCAACATCTAGTGCAATAGGCACTGACGCCGCCGACGTGTTACCTGTGTATTCTAACGTGGTAACCACTTGTTCCATAGGCATTTTTAGTTTTTTTGCGGTTGCCTTGATAATACGCATGTTGGCTTGATGTGGTACTAGCCAGTCTAAATCGCTTGCCACCAGGCCATTTTCAGCAAGGGTATCCACCACAAGTTCACTAAGTTTACTCACCGCTACTTTGAATACTTCGTTGCCTTTCATATACATCCAAGCTTCACTGAGCTCTTCGGGCGACGTGCGTGATACGTGGTTCACGCCAAGTAAATCGGCAAACTCACCGGCACTATTTAAATGTGTCGAAATAAGTCCTGGCTTGTCGGAAGCCTGCAGCACGGCGGCCCCCGCGCCGTCACCAAACAACACTAAGGTATTGCGATCATCCGGGTGACACAAGCGTGACAACACGTCCGTACCAATCACCAAAACCCGTTGGTAGGTGCCGCTGCGTATATATTGATCCGCAACACTTAAGGCAAAGATAAAACCAGAGCACGCCGCTGCGACGTCAAAGGCTGGAATATTGTTTTCGGTTAATGCAGCTTGAATTTCGCATGCCACACTAGGAAATGCCCGCTCGCCTGATGTTGTTGCAACAACAATCAGGTCAATGTCGTCGGCCTGTAAGTTTGCCACCTGAAGCGCTTCACGCGCTGCGGCCACACCCATTGAAGCGGCATTTTCGCCCGCCTGAGCAATGCGCCGTTCATGAATACCGGTGCGTTCCACAATCCAGTCATGGCTTGTTTCTACCCGCTGTTCAAGCATGGCATTGGTTAGGCGCTGACCCGGTAAATAATGGCCAGTTCCTGCAATTTCTGATTGCATAATAACGTTTATTCCTGCTCTAACAGTACTTGTTCAACCCGATCGCGAATACGCGTCGGCAGATCACGTTGGGTTTCTTCAACCGCTTGCTCAATGGCGCTGAAAAACGCGCGCTCATTGGCATCACCGTGGCTTTTTATAACCACGCCCCGTAATCCTATCAAACTAGCGCCATTATAGTGGTCGGGCTTCAGCCAATCCCACGAGCGTTGCAAACGTTGATAGAAGAGTTTCACGAACCAGCGCGTAAGCCAGTGAGCGTGAATATTTGATTTGATATTATTCAGCAGTAAGTCTGCTAAACCTTCGCAGCTTTTTAATGCAATATTACCGACAAAACCATCGCAAACGATCACGTCCGCTTTGCCAGAAAACAAGTCATCGCCTTCAATAAAACCAATGTAATTAATATGTTGTGACTGTTGCAGTAACGCAGCAGTGGCTTTAACCACATCATTGCCTTTGATTTCTTCTTCACCCATGTTCAACAACGCAACCCGCGGCTTCGCAATACCGAGCACTTCTTGTGCTGCGACTGAGCCCATGACGCCAAATTGAAACAAGGTGTCCGAATCACAAACTGGGTTTGCGCCTAAGTCGAGCACAAAAGCTGAACCGCCGTTTTGCTGCGGAATGGCAGACATAAGTGCGGGGCGTAACACGCCAGGCAAGGTTTTTAAGGTGAAGTATGCTTTGGTCATCAAGGCACCGGTATTTCCGGCACTAATGCACGCCACAGCGTCTTCAGCGGCAACGAGCTCTAACGCAACACGCATTGATGAATCAGGTTTAGCACGCAAAGAATAACCGGGTTTGTCGGTCATGGTGACCGTTTGACTGGCATGCTTTACGGTAACACGCGAGTGCTGAGTAAGTTTTGCTTGCTGCAATAAAGGAATGAGCTCTTCTTCATCGCCAACGACAATAAAGTGAACTTGAGGAAATGCTTCTAACGCCCGTTCCAGGGCGTTTATAACAACTGAGGGGCCAAGATCGCCCCCCATTGCATCAAGTGCCAGTGTCAGTGCGGCCATAGCCTCACTTCTCGATTCTGGTTACTTGTTAACTACTTTACGGCCTTTATAAAAACCGTCAGCTGTTACGTGGTGACGACGATGCGTTTCACCAGAGGTAGAGTCAACCGACAGTGTAGGGCCGCTCAGTGCATCGTGAGAACGACGCATGTCGCGCTTCGAACGACTTTTCCGATTCTGTTGTACAGCCATTTTACGCTATCTCCTAAGTTTATTTACGCTTTAATTCTTGCAATACCGCAAAAGGATTATCTTTTGCTTCTGGGGAGTCATCAATTTCGCCCCATTGCATTGCATTACTATCTACTCGACATTCGCGTTCGTCATGTTTTACCACAACAGGCATCGCCAATATCAATTCATCTTCAACCAATGCATGCAGATTCACTTCACCTAGCTCGTCAAGCTCAACAGGTTCATATTCCTCAGGCATATCGGTGGCCGTTTGGCGCTTAGTTACCGGTGCATAAATAAATGTACACGATAACGGCATCGTCATAGCATCGCCACAACGCTCACAATGCGCGCATACAGTAACCTGCGCTTCGCCTTGAATGCGTTTAATGCCCTGCTCGTCAACGTCAAAACCTAAAGAGACATCAACATCAGGACAAGGCTCTGCTAATAACTCCTGCAAACGAGCAAGCGACGTCCCCGGAACAAGCCCGATATAAGTCAACTGTTTGCCGGCGCTTTTTACCGGATCTACCGTAATGGGTATTCGAACCTTCTGCATAGGGCGCGAATGTTAAAGGAATCAGCGCCTGAACACAAGCATTTTAATGGCTATTTTCATCCAGTAGCGGATTAATCCCCCATTCCCGAAGCATGGCTAGTAAACGTATGAGTGGCAGACCAATAAGAGCATTCGGATCATCGCCGCGCAATGACGAGAACAAGCTAATACCTAGCGCTTCACTTTTAAAGCTACCGGCACAGTTTAACGGTTGCTCGCGGGCAACATAAGCTTCAATTTCAGCATCGGTTAAATCACGAAAGAAAACATCAAAAGGTTCAACACACGACTGCATACGTTGTTGTTGGCTATCATAAATCGCTAAGCCGGTTAAAAACGTAACCTGTTTGCCGCGCATCGACTGCAACTGCGCAATAGCATTCGCTTTGGTGCCGGGTTTTCCTAAAATTTTGCCGTCAATCACCGCAACTTGATCAGAACCAATAAGAATGTGTTGAGGAAATTGTGCGGCTAAGGCTTTGGCTTTTGCTTGCGCCAAGCGTTCGACCAGTCGCCATGGCGCTTCGTGAGACAAGGGAGTCTCGTCAACCTCAGGGGCTGCCACGTCAAAATGACGAATAACTTTCCCGAGCAACTCGCGTCGAAAAGGTGATGTTGAGGCCAAGACCAAATTCATATTTTTGTCCTCTGGATAATGCGTTGGCATAACGCCTACACGTACTGCGTTAAGGCGGATAATTCATCAACAATCGCTATCGGTTGATGAGGGGCAAGTTGTTCGGCGCTGTGGGCGCCAAAGCGCACCGCAATTCGCGCCATTCCGGCATTTTGAGCCATTTGCATATCGTGGGTTGAGTCGCCAATCATAATCGCGTGCTCGACATCATACCCGGTTTCATCAAGTAACTCAGTGAGCATCAGTGGGTTCGGCTTTGATGCAGTTTCATCAGCACACCGCGACGCATGAAACAAATGACGAATATCGGCTTCTTGCCACACCCGCTCAAGCCCATGCCGCGCTTTACCAGTCGCCACCGCGAGGGTGTAACCACGCGCCCGCAAGTCTTCAAGCAACTCTCTGGCGCCAGGGAATAACGGCGAAGGCGTCATGTCATCATGCACATACTGTTGCCGATACACCTCTATAAATGCAGCCATATCAGCATTGCTTAAACGGCCAAACAGTTTTTCAATGGCCGGCTCTAAGCTAATACCAATGATATCGCGTACCGCAATTTCAGAGGGTTGCTTGAGATGAAGCTGTGCTGCGGTACGCTGCATCGATGAAACAATTCGCCCCACCGAGTCCATCAGGGTGCCATCCCAGTCAAATATAACTAGCGGAAACTTCATGAATATTTTCGGCTGCCGAGTTGTTTTAAGGTATTCATTAACATGTCATCTAACGGCGCATTCACCGTAACGGCTTTGCCCGTTTGCGGATGGCTGAAAGTTAATTGATGCGCGTGCAAAAACAGTCGATTCAAGCCAAGTTGTTGCATGCTTTGATCAAACTCCGCATCGCCATATTTAGGGTCACAGGCTATCGGATGCCCAGCATGTAATGCATGGACTCGAATTTGATGGGTGCGCCCGGTAATTGGCGAGGCTTCAACTAAAGTACACTGCGCATATTTTTCAACAATTCGAAAACGCGTTTCAGAAGGTTTCCCTTCGACATCTACACGGACAACGCGTTCGCCAGACTTTAATGTGTTCTTTAATAATGGCGCAGCGATAAGTTTGACGTGTTTCTGCCACTGCCCTCGAACCAACGCCAAGTACTGTTTATCCATGGTTTTATTACGCAGTTGCTCATGCAAACTACGCAGTGCCGAACGGCGTTTGGCAATTAATATGCAGCCGCTAGTTTCACGGTCTAAACGATGCACCAATTCCATTTGCTTGGCGTCTGGCCGCAACGCACGAAGGCTTTCAATAAGCCCAAACTGCAACCCCGAACCGCCATGTACTGCCAACCCCGCAGGTTTATTCATCACCATTAACACATCGTCTTCGTAAAGAATGTGATCTTGCAGGGCTTGCACTTGGTCTAGTTTAGCCGATGGCAACGGGTTAGCTTCGGCCACCCGCACAGGTGGAATACGAATAATGTCGCCCACTTGCAGCTTATATTCGGGCTTAACGCGTTTTTTATTAACGCGCACCTCTCCCTTGCGCAGAATTCGGTACACCAATGATTTGGGTACGCCCTTCAGTTGCGCCATTAAATAGTTGTCAATACGCTGTTCTTGATAGCCCGCTTCGACTGTCTGAAAGCGCACGCCTTGTGATGGTGTGGTTCGTTCGCTCATAGGGCGCTGATTTTAGCACGAGCTCTTGACAATGTTCATCTTGTATTTACAACGTTTTTCATGTGATAATCAGCTGCCGGAAAAATCCGCACCGGTTGACAGAGAGCGGTACACTTTTGGGCGAACGAAAAGTACGCTGCCAAAGTGCAAGAACAGAGTAAAAAATTTAACGCGTGGTTTGAGCGGAAAGCGTCTCTGCCAATACGTCCACCTCAGCTTACGATTCGCAAAAGCATCGAGAAGTTGATGGCACGGAATAACATTGGCTCATCTTCACACCAAGTTATGAAGATTGACTAAACGCGCCGCCCTTAAATCAAACCTATTTAAAGAACCAGTGCTGCAACGCAGTATGGCCTTTACAAGCGCATTTCGGCTTGGTAACAAATTGCGACCTCACGTTTAAGCTTAAGTTGTTAAAACGGGGGGTGTTAGGTGCTAATTTTATTAGCCCTTGGCTAAAACAATTCAATCTCGAAATAGCGATGGCGAACGCCTGTCGTACTGTGTTGTGGCCCGTAAGAACGAGTCACAAACAATGAAAAGAATGCTAATTAATGCAACGCAGCAAGAAGAATTGCGCGTTGCGCTGGTTGACGGCCAGCGCCTTTATGATCTGGATATTGAAAGCCCAGGTCATGAGCAAAAGAAATCAAATATTTATAAGGGTAAAATTACCCGAATTGAGCCTAGCTTAGAAGCCGCATTTGTTGATTACGGCGCTGAGCGCCACGGTTTCCTTCCATTAAAAGAAATCGCTAAAACCTACTTCCCAGACGGATATTCGTTCTCAGGCCGACCAAACATCAAAGATGTTATTTCTGAAGGCCAAGAAGTTATTGTCCAAATCGACAAAGAAGAGCGCGGCCAAAAAGGCGCGGCATTAACCACATTTATTTCGTTAGCCGGAAGCTATTTGGTACTTATGCCGAATAATCCACGCGCTGGCGGTATTTCACGTCGTATTGAAGGCGAAGAGCGTAGCGAACTTAAAGCAACTTTAGACGCCTTAAACCTACCAGACAGTATGGGCCTTATTGTACGTACAGCTGGGGTTGGCAAGTCGCAAGAAGAGCTTGAGTGGGACTTAAACGTTCTGTTGCACCATTGGGAAGCTATAGAAAAAGCAGCAAACTCACGCCCTGCTCCGTTTTTAATTCACCAAGAAAGCAACGTCGTATTTCGCGCTATTCGCGATTACTTGCGTCGTGATATTGGCGAAGTCCTTATCGACAACCAGAAAGTTTTTGATCAGGTTCGTGACCACGTGACCCTAATTCGTCCTGACTTCGTGAATCGCGTTAAGATTTATCAAGGCGACGTGCCGCTGTTTAACCATTATCAAGTTGAAAGCCAAATTGAGTCGGCTTTCCAACGTGAAGTTCGTTTGCCTTCAGGTGGTTCCATTGTTATTGACCCAACTGAAGCGCTTACGTCTATCGATATCAACTCGGCACGTGCTACCAAAGGCGGCGATATTGAAGAAACAGCATTTCAGACCAACCTAGAAGCCGCAGAAGAAATTGCTCGCCAGCTCCGCTTGCGTGACGTAGGTGGTTTGGTGGTCATCGACTTTATCGATATGACCCCTGCCCGCCACCAACGCGAAGTTGAAAACCGTTTACGTGACAGCTTAAAGCAAGATCGCGCGCGTATTCAGGTCACCCGAATTTCGCGCTTTGGTTTATTAGAGATGTCACGTCAGCGTTTGCGCCCTTCACTTGGTGAAGCCTCAAATCATGTGTGCCCGCGTTGTAGTGGTCACGGCACTATTCGTTCAGCTGAGTCATTGGCGCTGTCAATTTTGCGCCTTATTGAAGAAGAAGCGCTTAAAGACAACACCATTCAGGTTCAAGCACAGGTTCCTGTTACCGTCGCTACCTACTTGCTGAATGAAAAGCGTCAGTCAATTTTTGACATTGAAAAGCGCCATGGCGTTTCGGTTTTGGTTATCCCTAACCCACACTTGGAAACCCCGCATTTCGACGTGAAACGTCTTCGCAATGACGAAGTTGAAGAAGCGAATAGCTTCACTTTGATTGAGAAACCAGAAGACACCAGCACTGAAATTGTTTTGAACAAAGATAAGCCAAGCTTTGAAGAACCTGCATTAAAAGGTTTACAAGCACCAGCAGCACCGGCGCCAGTCGCAAAAGCTGCCGTTGCAGAAGCTGCGAAACCAGGTTTATTGTCGCGTTTAGGCAAATGGCTTACTGGGTTGTTTGCTAGCGATGAAGAAGACCAAAGCAAATCAACCAAAGACAATAAGTCGAATCAACAACGTCGTGGTAATAATCAGCGCCGTAATACTCGTGGTGGCAATAACAACCGTCGCCGTATTAACAACAACCGTCGTCACCGTGACGCTGACAGCGATAAAGCGGCAGTAGACAACGATAAAGCGGTTGATAACAAAGCCAATAAAGATGACTCAGCAAAAGAGCGCAATGAGCGCGGTGGTCGCCGTGGACGTGGTGGTCGTGGCCGTAATAAGCCAAATGCTGAGCAACAAGATGTACAAAGCACTCAAGCTAAGGCGCAAGACAAAGCAACCGAAGATGCAGGTCAAGAGCGTAAGCCAAGTGCACCGAAGCCGCGTCGTCAGCGTCGCAAGCTTGAACAGTCGGTTCGTGTAGCTGCAGATGGTGAGATTGGCGCGCAGGCACAGGCAATAGCAGAAGCGAAGCCTGCTTCGACAGAAGCTCAGCCTGAAGTGAAACAAGAAGCTAAGCAGAAAGCGAAGCCAGACTTAAAAGTAAATGACGCGCAGCAAGTTTCAGAAAGTGCGGGCGAAACAACAACCGAAAGCCAAGCTGAAGGCACGGGTGACAATGCAGAACGCAGCCGCAATCGCAGCCGCCGCTCGCCTCGTCATCAACGCGCTGCAGGTCAGCGTCGTAAAGCTGCCGAGCAAGAAGTAACCGAAGGCAACGACGTTGAAGCAACGCAAACATCAGGCCAAGCTGAGCCGGAAGCGAAAGCGGAGCCTGTAGCAAAAGCTGAACCAGAAGTGAAAGCTGAGCCAGAAGCGAAAGCTGAGCCAGAAGCGAAAGCTGAGCCAGAAGCGAAAGCTGAGCCAGAAGTGAAAGCTGAGCCAGAAGTGAAAGCTGAGCCGGAAGTGAAAGCTGAACCAGAAGTGAAAGCTGAACCGGAAGTGAAAGCTGAACCAGAAGTGAAAGCTGAACCTAAAGTGAAAGCTAAATCAGCTGCGAAGAAAAGCGCAGTAAAAGGTTTCGTTACCTCAGCACCAATGGCTAAAGCCAGTGCCGTTGCACGCACTGACCCATTCCAGCCGTTGGCTGTTGCGCAAAATGACGTACGTTTGCCATTTAATAAAGATGCCCGTACGGCAAGCTTTAAAGAAGCGCGTTCAGTCACCGTTGCTGAAATGAGTAAAACGCAGTAGCTCAAACGTTTGAAGCTAGAAACTCAAACAAATAAAAAGCCAAGTTGAAGTTCAACTTGGCTTTTTTTATGGTCTTAATCTACGGCTTTTAAATGATAAAGAGAGAGCGAACTCTCTCTTTATAAAACCGTCAGACTTTCGTGTTAGGCCCTTCTGCTTAGGCGCTATTACTTAAGGTTTTCTTCAAACAGCTTGAAAATACGACGGTATTCATCCAACCAGCTTGATGGCTGACGGAAGCCATGTGGTTCAACTGGGAAGATTGCTGTTTCGAAATCTTCTTTTTCATGTTCAATCAAGCGCTGAACTAAACGCACGCTGTCTTGGAAGAACACGTTATCGTCAACCATTGGCGAATTGATCAACAGCGCATCTTCTAAACCTTCGGTGAAGTAAATTGGCGAGCTGCGACGGTACGCAATAGGGTCATCGTCAGGCAAGTTCAAAATATTCGACGTGTAGCCCGTGTTGTAGTGTGCCCAGTCGCTTACAGGGCGTAATGCCGAGCCGGCTTTAAACAAGCCTGGTTCTTTAAATAACGCCATAAAGGTTAGGAAACCGCCATAAGACCCCCCGTATGTGCCCATACGATTGGTATCTACGTTGGTGTTCTCACCCGCCCACTTAACAACGTCAACTAAATCTTCAACTTCTGGCGTGCCCATTTGTCGATAGATTGCCGTACGCCAATCGCGGCCATAGCCTTTTGAACCCCGGTAATCAAGGTCTAACACCACGTAACCTTGCTGGGTTAAAAACGTATGGAACATGAATTCACGTTGGTAGCCAGACCAACCCGCATGCGCATTTTGCAAATAGCCTGCGCCGTGAATAAATACCACAGCTGGGTATTTTTCTGCGCGATTTGGGTCGTAATCTTTCGGGTAATAAACCCGCGTATAAATTGGGTGCTCAACATGGCTTGAAGGAACAGGCACAATTTCTGGAGCAACCCAATCAAACGCCATAAATTGGTCCGTTACAGTTTGCGTCAAACGCTTGGCGTTGTCCTCACCAATGGTTTGTACATACAGTTCCTCTGGTTGCAATGCTTCAGAGTGCTTCACCAACAGTTTGTCTTCTTGCGGGCTTAATTCATAATTATTAATGCCGCCAAGCTTCGTCAGCTGTTCAAGCTGCGCAGACTGAGTATGTACACGGTAAACTTCGTAGTTGCCTGGGTGCGTTTTATTGCCACTAAAATAAATGTATTCGCCGTTGGCGCTAACGGTCGGGTCTTCAGTGACAAAGTTGCCTTGCGTTAGTTGTTTAATTTTACCGTTTAACGGTTTCACATAAAGATGTGCATAGCCATCGGCTTCAGACTGGAACCACAAGGTTTTGCTGTTCGGTAAAAATCCAAACTCATTGTGCGTGTAATTAATCCAAGCGTCGTCATGCAAGCGCTCTTGGTTCACAAAACGCTTACCGCCGAAGTCAACACTGGCTATCCAGCGGTCTTTGTTGTCCCATGCTTCAAGCATAAGCGCTGCTTCGCTACCGTCGTCAGACCAACGAATAGCACCACTTTGCCACCCCCAGTCCTGCATTAAAGTAATTGGGCGCGGTTTTTTTTCTGATGTATAAGTCTTACCTTGGGCCGCGTAATTCTCTTTGCGCACATCGGCTAGCACGTCATCATTCCAACCAGGTAAGGTATTGTAGGTTAGTTGGGTTTGCTCACCAGAAGTTAAATCTAGCACCATCACCTGATGTTCAACCGGCTTGGCATCGGCCACGCGGGCACGCACTGACTCTGCTGCAACACGACCGTCTTCAGTGACATAATTCGGCATAATATCGCCGTCAGCACGCCATTTTTGCGGGTCACTAATTGCTACAATCAGTTTATCGCCAGCAGGTGATAAGCTTGCCGCGACAACTTGCTTGCCTTGGCCCAAGTAAAATGGTTGAGGTGCAAGCGAGCTGTTGCTCTGCTTTAACTGTTGCTGTTGGGCAAAACGATCCGCTTTGTTTTTACGCTCTACTTGCACAAACTTAATCAGTTCTTGTTGTTCGCGTGCAACGAAGTCTTTTGCCTCAGTATTGGCTTTTGGCGCATCTTTGGTTTCTAGCGCAGCAATTTGTTGAGTTAAACCAGAAGCCGGGTCAACCACAAAAAAGTCGTTGTTTTGGCGGTACGCTAACTGTCCGTTCGTTAAAAATAGTAGCTGACTTTGGCGGGCTTCATCACGGGTTAGCTGTTTGGTTTCGCCCTTAGCAAGGTCTCGAACAAAAATATTGCCCTCAAAGGTGTACGCTAAAAGCGAGCCATCTGCGTTGTAAACGCCATTGTTGTACGCGTAATTATGTAGTTTTTCTACCGGTATTTCATGCGCCCCTTTATCCAGCGGTTGATGATACCAGTCACGTAAAATTGAGCCTTCGCGTTTTTGTTGGTACAGCACCCCGCTGCCGTCTAGCATCCAGTAGGCATTTTCTGGTGAACGTGCAACCCAGTCTTGGTCTGCCATAATTTGTTTTATGGTCAGCGCTTGGTCCGCTGTTGCTTGTGCGTTCGCAGCAGTCGTCAACACCGTCGGCGGTGTTACGGCAGCTGTATTGGTGTTCGCCGGCTCAGTGATAGCACAAGACGCACTCATTAGCGCGGCTGCAATTGCTATTGCTAATTTTGTTTTCATTTTTAGATCCTTGTTAGCCTATTTGTACCGGCTCATTAAACCAAAATGCCCAGCAATATACGAGCTGGGCATAGTCGGAATGCGATGAAATTCGCGGTTCTTGGGTTAGCTTTCAGCGTCAGGCTGTTTGCTTGGATGCGCAGCCGCAACCCAAGGCAATTCTAACAGGCGTTGATAAATAGCCTGAATTAATGGGTAGTCGTCTAGGGCAATGCCAAACCGCTCAGCGCTGTACACCTGCGGCACTAAGCATACATCAGCCAACGAGAAATCATCGCCCACGCAGTATTGCCCAGAAACTTCTTCTAGGTTTCGTTCAAGCGCCGTAAAGCTCTGCTTAAACCAATGCGCAAGCCAAGCTTGTTTCGCGTTATCATCCGCGTCTAATTCACGCACTAAATATTGCTGAACGCGTAAATTAATTAACGGCTGTAATTCACTGGCAATATCTAATGCAATGGCACGAATAGCACCGCGTTTCTGCGCGTTACCAGGCAGCAACGAAGGTTTCGGATGGGTTTCTTCTAGGTACTCAATAATCGCCAACGACTGATGCAGAATAACCGGACCATCCACAAGGGTTGGCACTAAGCCATTCGGATTCAGTTGGCGATAAGCTTGCTTGTGCTGCTCCCCGCCCTCTTTGATTAAGTGAACAGGAATATAGTTATAGTCTAGTTGCTTATAATTGAGCGCAATACGCGCCCGGTAACTGGCGCTAGAGCGCCAGTAGCCGTAGAGTTCCATGCTTACTCCGCAATTATTCGTCATTCGGCGAATACTGCACCACTTTTTGGTCTATCGCACCAAAAATACTGTGGCCGTTTTCGTCGGTCATCTCGATTTTTATGGTGTCACCAAATTGCATAAACCCAGTTGCAGGTTTACCGTCGCGAATGGTTTCAATCATTCGTACTTCGGCAATACAGCTATATCCCACGCC
Source organism: Gammaproteobacteria bacterium (assembly GCA_018222985.1). Taxonomy (GTDB): domain Bacteria; phylum Pseudomonadota; class Gammaproteobacteria; order Enterobacterales; family Alteromonadaceae; genus Pseudidiomarina. The sequence goes on along the minus strand of JAAEZG010000001.1, from coordinate 139,770 downwards.
GCCTTCGGCGATGGCGCTGCCATGATCAGTGCCTTGCTTATTTGACACTGTACCTGAACCGATAATTGCACCGGCCCCTAAGTGACGTGTTTTCGCCGCATGTGCAACAAGCTGCGCAAAATCAAACGTCATGTCTTCTCCGGCATTGGGTTTACCAAATGGCTTATCGTTATAGTAGCTCAATAATGGCAAATGTACCTTGTTGTCACGCCAATTTGCGCCCAACTCATCAGGAGTTACGGCAACTGGCGAAAATGCTGACGAAGGCTTGGACTGGAAGAAGCCAAATCCTTTGCCCAATTCGTTAGGAATTAAGCCGCGTAACGACACGTCATTCACTAACATCAATAACCGAATGTATTCGCCGGCTTGATTCGGCTCAATGCCCATAGGTACGTCGTCAGTAATGACCGCAATTTCACCTTCAAAGTCGATACCCCAGGCTGTGTCAGCCATTTCGATATCGTCTTTCGGGCCTAAAAAGTCGTCAGACCCGCCCTGATACATCAACGGATCCGTCCAAAAGCTAGGTGGCATTTCGGCGTTACGCGCTTTGCGAACTAGCTCAACGTGGTTGACATATGCGCTGCCGTCAGCCCACTGATAAGCTCGTGGTAAAGGCGATTCACAAAGGCGCTCATCAAACGCTTCTGCGTCAGCCAACTCGCCATTGTTCAATGCCTGATATACTTTTTCGAGCTCTGGAGCTACGCCGTCCCAATCGTCTAAAACTTCCTGCAAGGTTGCAGCTAGCGCTGGCACCTTAACAGCTTTGGTTAAATCTCGACTCACCACCATCAACTGGCCGTCGCGGGTTCCATTTCGATACGTCGCAAACTTCATAAAATTTATGCCTTGTTGTCGTCTTTCGCTTTCCAGCTATTCACGTAGTCTGGGTTTTCGACCCCAGCACACGCCTCACCCATTTCTAGTGCGTTACGGGTATCAAGCATTACCGCCACTTCGTCGGTGAATTTTTTCCGAAACTCTAGCCCAGCCTGAAAGGCTTTCGGGTGTGGCCCATGGGTAAACCCAGCTGGGTGGAAGGTTACCATACCTTTATCAATGTTATCACGGCTGAAGAAGTCACCTTCGTGGTAGAACAATACTTCATCGTAATCGTCGTTGTTATGATAAAACGGTACTTTTAACGCGCCCGGATCAGACTCAATGGGCCGTGGTACAAAGGTACAAACCACAAAGCCATCAGCGACAAAAGTAGTGTGTGCCGATGGTGGCAAGTGGTAACGGTGGCTCATTAATGGGCGAATATCGCGCCAGTTTATGCGCACCGGGGCTAAATCGCCATGCCAACCAATTGCGTCTAACGGATTAAACGGATAGGTGATCACCGAAACCTTGCCATGCCGTTTTACCTGAACTTGCCAGCTATCTTCGCTGTATTGCGCCTTAAACGCGTCGTCGATATCTGGTGTGTCCAAGCACGCGGGGTCAAAAATCGCATGATTACCCACCAGGCCTTTTTCAGGCAGCTGGTACGCGCTGTTGGTCGCCTCAATCATCACAATTTGCATCGGCTCAATTGCCTCAATGCGCCATGACGTGGCACGGGGTATGACAAAATAGTCGCCTTTTTCTAAGGTGATATGGCCATAGTCGCAAAACAACTCGCCGCGCCCTTCATGAATAAACAACAGCTCGTCGCCATCCGAGTTGCGCACCAAGAAATCCATATTCTTATTGCAGTGCCAAATACGGAATTTACACTGGGCATTGTGCAATAACATTGGCACTTGCCATGGTGATTCGGTGGCAACGTTGTCCAGTTTATTAAAGTCAAAATTGCGTGGGCGTAAGTCGCCTTCCCACTCACTCCAACCGGTTGGAGCATGGCGATGATGAAAGTGCGTAGCCGGCCCAAAAAAGCCGCTACGCCCTACTTCGCGTTCATAGATCGCTTGCTCCGGAAAATCAGCGTGAGCCTGCTTCGAGGCCACGCCAACTTGTTTCGGAAAGCTAATCCATTTACGCATCGCTTAATACTCCACGGCGAATTTGGTCTTCTTCAATCGATTCAAACAAGGCTTTGAAATTACCTTCACCAAAACCTTCGTTGCCTTTACGCTGAATAATTTCAAAGAACACAGGGCCAATAACCGTTTGGGTAAAGATCTGCAGCAAAATACCGTCTTTCATTGGCGCGCCGTCAATCAAAATTTGCAGTTCGCGCAGCTCATCCACATTCTCGTCGTGGCCTTCAACACGCTCATCAATCTTCGCATAGTAGGTATCTGGCGTTGGCATAAAGTCCATACCAATGGCACGAAGGTCGCGTACGGTCTTGTATATGTCGTCAGAGGTTAACGCAATGTGCTGAATACCTTCGCCGTTGTACTCACGCAAGTACTCTTCAATTTGAGACTTGTCGTCGTGCGATTCGTTAATTGGAATACGAATTTTGCCACAAGGTGCAGTCATAGCACGGCTTAATAAGCCAGTTAACTTACCTTCAATGTCAAAATAGCGAATCTCACGGAAGTTACCAATGCGCTCATAGAACCCTGCCCAAGTGTCCATGTTGCCGCGGAATACGTTATGCGTTAAGTGGTCAACTTCATATAAGCCGGCAGCGTGATCTTTCATCTTCGCTTCCCAGTTGTCATAGAAATTGAAATCAGCTGAATAAATATCGCTATCGACAAAATACAGCACGCTTTCACCAATGCCGTAAACCGCAGGAAATTCAGCTTCGCCCGCTGCTGTATGACGTTGGAAAGGCTTCGCGCCATTCGCTACCGCGTGCTCAACCGCGTGCTTCGCATCTTTTACACGCCAAGCCATACCGCAAACGCTGGCACCATGTGCCTTCGCAAACTCTTCGGCTTGGCCGCCAGCTTCAGCATTGATAATAAAGTTAATGTCGTTTTGCTTGAACAACCAAGCTTCCTTGGTTTTATGCTTAGCGACTTCGGTAAAGCCCAACTTAGTGAACAAGTCTTTTAAGTCGGCAATACCTTGAGCGTTTGGTGCTGTGTATTCAACGAACTCAAAGCCGTCGGTTTGTAATGGGTTGTAATTAATATCTGTCATAAAGTCCTCGTTATTCGTTATTTGAAATAAGCTATCAGCTATTAGATATCCGATATCAGCAGATCACAGGAACACCTCTCCCTGATATCCAATATCTAATAGCTAATATCGCTTTTACTTTTCTACATATTGAGAGAGAAATTGGGGAGAAGCTAGCGCAGCACCCACAATAGTGCACCGCCGATAAAACAAACAAAGTGTAAACAAATTGATACAGATCAAAATCAAGGCCTTGAACCGCCCTGTGATGTCACGAAAAGATTACAACGACCAATTAAACTGTAAACAAATCAATACAGACAGCTATCGTTTCCGTTTTCCTATACCGTAGTCACGCAATTTGTTGGCGACAGCTGTGTGCGATAAACCAAGCTTTTTAGCCAGCTGACGGGTACTTGGGTAGCTTGGGTATAAACGGCGCAAAATGGTCGCTTCGAACTTTTTCACTGCGTCATCCAAGGTGCCGTCTTCAAGATCAACAGGCAGGTTTTCCGGCAAGCTATCAATGTCAGGCAGGTGAATATCACGGACATCAAGGGTGTCGCTTTCTGCCATTGAAATTGAGCGAAACAACACGTTTTCAAGTTGACGCACGTTGCCCGGCCATTGATATCGCTGCATTAACTCTCGCCCCGCGCGGGTTAACACCACCAAGCTGCGGCCAAGGCGCTGGCAGGCTTGTACGGTAAAGTGTTCTGCTAACAACGGAATATCTGACTTGCGCTCACGCAACGGCGGCACGTGCAAACTCAACACGTTCAGCCGATAGAACAAGTCTTCACGAAACTTGCCAGCTTCGACGCGCTCACTTAAATCATCGTGCGACGAGCAAATAACCCGAACGTCTACCGTAACTTCTTGCTCTTCGCCTATGCGACGAAAACGGCCGTCTTGAATAAAGCGCAACAGCTTGGCCTGTAAACCATTCGACATTTCGCCAACAGCATCAAGCAGCACTGTACCGCCGTTAGCTTGTTCAAAAATGCCCTTTTTGGCTTCGGTATAAGGCCCTAAACTACCTTTGCCATGGCCGAACAATTCGCTTTCGGCCACATTGTCAGGCAACGCTGCACAGTTAATCGCCAGAAAAGGTTGCTCGGCACGGCTACTTGCCTGATGGCAAGCGCGCGCCAACAGCTCTTTACCTACACCGGTTTCGCCATGTATTAGCAACGGCACATTAAGCTGCGCCATACGCGCGGCTTCTTTTAGTAATCGCTTCATGCTGGCATGCTCACCAAGAATTTGGCCGAATACTTCTTGTTGATTGCCGCGTTGCCATTGGCTGACCAAGGGTTGCGGTTTGCAGGTTACCACGGCGCCAGCGAAGCTATTATGACCATTTTCATCGGCCACCCAAACCGGCATTAAATCGGCGAAATATTTAGCGCCACTGGCGCTCACCTGCTGTGTGGTGGGTTCGGTTGGCTGTTTATCCAACCAGCGCTGCACCGCAAAGCCACTTAACCAATGGCTAATGGCAGTGCCAATGAGCTCGCTACGGTTATCGGTGAGTACCTGCTGAGCAGCGTCGTTGGCAATATCAATAAAGCCTTTGCTGTCAACTGACAATACAGGGTCTGGCAGCTTATTCAGTAATAATTTGAATTCAAAATGCTCACGCTCAGAGGGCATGTAAGCGACGGTTTTTACGTCTTTAACGTTGGCAATACGGCGAATTTCTGGCATTAAATGCTGAAAATCTTCAAACTCAAGCTCTGGAAAATTAAGAAAGATCTTACCCTTAGGATCAACTTCAATACCACGCAAATCAATTTCATAATCGCGCAAAATTTGTAGCACGTCTTGGGCAATGCCAAGCCGATCATCGCAGGTAATTTCCAAACGCATAGCTGTGTAACGCCGTTATCGAAGGGTTTATTTGTAAACATAAGTATACACAGAAAAAGCCCCTCGGATAAGCATCCAGAGGGGCTTTTTTAAAGTCGTCGGAGCAGCTAAGAATTACGCGTCTAAAACGCCATCCGTGCGTGCTGCCATAATGAAGTCATTCTTGTGCAAGCCATTAATGGCGTGGGTCCACCACGTTACCGTCACTTTACCCCATTCGGTGGTTAGGGTTGGATGGTGAAACTCTTCTTCAGCAATTTCGCCCACACGATTGGTAAATGCCAACGCTTGTTTGAAGTTCTTGAACTTAAACTCGCGCTCAAGTTGCATCACCCCATCACGCACTACTGGCGTCCACTCTGGAATTTCGCGAACTAGCTCTGCCAGCTCTGCGTCTGTTACTTGCGGGGCATTGGCGTTACAGGCTTCACATTTTTGTTGTTTCAAATCTGACATTATCGTCCTCTGTCATTCGTCTAAAAACTATAAGTATTCAAGTTACGCGGCGTTGGTTTTGTCTTTGGGTGGAAACTTCGGCTCAAACAACCCAAGTTCCATCGCTTCGCGCACCAACGCCATAATATCTAAATCAGCAATGTCGAATAATTCGTCGGTTTTGCTAATGGTGTAGTAAATAGGTTGCATAATATCAATGCGATAAGGCGTGCGCAGCGCATCAACCGGTACTAACGGCTTGCGCTCAGGCTTATCGCTATGAATAGCATATTCGGTTTCGCCCGGTGACGACAAAATACCGCCGCCATATATACGCAAGCCATCGTCGGTTTGCAATAAACCAAATTCAACCGTGAACCAATATAAACGCGCCAAATACACGCGCTCTTTCGGGCTTGCTGCCAAACCTAATTTACCGTACTGATGCGTAAAGTGCGCAAACGCCGGGTTCGTTAACAACGGGCAATGGCCAAAAATCTCATGGAAAATATCAGGTTCTTGCAGGTAATCAAACTCTTCACGGGTACGAATAAAGGTCGCGACCGGAAACTGCTTGTTCGCTAACAAGCGAAAGAATTCATCAAACGGAATCAGTGCCGGCACTTGCGCCACTTGCCAACCGGTTGTCGCCTGTAAAACTTCGTTAATTTCATGCAACTGCGGAATACGATCCTGCGGTAGCTTGAGCAAATCCAAGCCGTGCATGTATTCGTCACAGGCTTTGCCAGGAATGTGCTTAAGTTGCCGCGCAACAAGCTCGCTCCAAATGGCATTTTCTTCATCACTCCAGGCAATAATACCGTTCGCGTCTGGCTGTCGTGAAACATAGTTACTTTGCTTACCCATATTGAACTTGTTCCTCGTTGTTCTGTGTGTTGCTGTTGGTACAAGCAGCGAATGCTTGTTCAAGATCGGCAATAATGTCACTCACCGCCTCTAAACCAACGGAAATACGAATCAGCGTATCACTAATACCTGCTGCAGCGCGTGCTTCTGGCGTATAGGGTGAATGCGTCATTGATGCTGGGTGCTGTATAAGCGTTTCAGCGTCGCCTAGGCTTACCGCAATGGTAATAAGCTGCAGGCTATCCAGTAATAAACGCGCGGTATTTAAATCGCCATGCAATTCAAACGCAATAACCGCGCCTGCCCCATGCATTTGCGTGCCCATTAATTGCTGCGCAGGATGATCAGCGAACCCTGGGAAAAATATCGTTTTTACCAAGGGTTGTTCGCGCAAATACTCAGCTACTTTGACGGCATTTGTACAGTGACGTTCCATACGCACGTCTAAGGTTTTCAAACCACGAAGAATTAACCAAGCGTCATGCGGGCTCATGGTTGCCCCCATGTCTTTTAATGTGGTGAGCTTTATCAGCTCAATATCTTCTTCGCTTCCGCAGACAATACCGGCGACCACGTCACCGTGCCCATTTAAATATTTGGTGGCACTGTGCAGAACTAAATCGGCCCCTTGTTGTTTTGGTTGCTGCAACAATGGCGTCATAAAGGTGTTGTCTACGACCAAGCGTGCCGCTTTGGCATGTGCGATCTCGGCCACAGCGGCGATATCAATGACCTTTAAATGCGGGTTAACTGGGCTTTCTAAAAACACCAATTTGGTGTTGTCACGCATAGCACTCGCGGTTTTCTCTAGGTCACTCATGTCAACAAAGTCGACCTGAATACCAAAGCGCGTGAATAAATGCGAAAACAAAGCAAAACTACAGCCATAAATAGCGTCAGACACCAGCACATGATCGCCATGAGCCAAAAACGCCATCATACTTGCCGAAACAGCACCCATACCCGTGGCTGCAGCCGCTGCTGCTGGGTAGCCTTCTAACGCAGCAACGCGCTGCTCAAGTTCGGTAACGGTTGGGTTACCCAAACGACTATAAATGTAACCAGCTTCCTCGCCGGCAAAACGTGCAGAGCCTTGCGCCGTATTCTCAAATGAGAACGTCGCAGTTTGATATAAAGGTGCAACCAAAGCGCCGTGTTCATCACGGGTCTTCCCGCCATGAATTGTTATCGTCGCTGGCTGCCATTGCGGTTTGTTGTTGTCTTTAGTGCGCATTGGCAGAAATTCTCCTTGTTGTCGGGCAACAGATTGCATGCCGCAAGCGTCGAAAGCAACGGAATACTTTGATGCTGATCAGTTTTTACTGTAACGATTTTTTTCCACTCTAACTGCAAGCAAACATAAAAAAACCCGCTGCAGGACAAGCCTAACAGCGGGCTATTCACGGTGCTCTTTTACCAGGGCCAAGCGCCGTCTTACAAGCGATCCAATTCGCGATCAAGCTTGTAAGCGTTCGATGTCACATAGCGTTCCATTTTCTGTAACGACTGTTCCATGTCCTGAAATTCACGTGCAATGTCATGAAACGCACGTTGTGGTGGCTCACCGGCTTGCCATACTTTGGTTTTAACGCCAACGGTATGCTGGGAATGGCTCACCGGATCGGGCTTTTTTTCGTCAAGAATAAACCACATAGCAACATAAATAACGAAAACAAAGCTTGAACTAAATATTAAGGCTGTGACTGCAATAATACGTACTAACCATACTTCAATATTAAAATACTCAGCTAAACCTGCACAAACACCAGCAATTTTTCCGTTAGCTTTGTCGCGCATTAAGCTGCGACGGGGGCGGCTATCAATACTCATGCACGTTCCCTCCACTTCGGTGACTCGGCGTCTAAAATTGACTCGAGGGTTTTAATGCGCTCGCGCATGCGCTCGGCTTGGTGCGCAAGCTCCTGCAGTTGCAACAATTCGTCTTGGTTTAAACCCTGACCAATTTTGCGCTTACTGCGGTAATGCATAATGATCCAAATTGGCGCGACAAAAATCATAAACAGAATAATCGGGGCGCCAATTATTGGGACTAAAATATCCATGTGTGTCTCGTCTCTCGTCGTTCAAATATAGGGGGGTGTCCGCAGACACCACACCACCTTTTTACTGATAACTGTTTAAGAATTAAGCTTTCTTATCAGCTTTATCTTTATTTACGCGAGCTTTCATTGCAGCGAGCTCATCACTGATTTGGTCGTCGGTTTCAAGCTCAGCAAATTCGTCACGTAAGGTTTTCTTACCTAAGTCATATGCTTCAACTTGCGACTCTAAATCATCAATTTTTGACTCGAAGCGTTCAAAGCGCAACATCGCGTCATCAATTTTGCCGCTGTCAATGCGTTTTTTAACTTCCAAGCGGCTGCTAACAGCACGTTGGCGCATGATAATCGTTTTTTGACGTGCTTTTGCGTCTGCCAACTTCTCTTGCAATTGACCAACCTCTTCACCTAAACGCGTCAAGTGTTCATCAATGCGTGTAATGTCGGCTTGCAAGCTGTTCGCATCGGCGGCGGCTTTTTGTTTCTCAACTAAAGCTAACCGAGCTAAGTCTTCGCGGTCTTTGCTTAATGCCAATTCCGCTTTGTTTTCCCACTCAGCAACTTCTTTCTCGAAGCGGCCCAATTGGCGCTCAGTATCTTTTTTCTCGGCAATTAAGCGCGCAGATGTTGAGCGCACCTCAACCAAAGTGTCTTCCATTTCTTGAATAATCAGGCGAACCATTTTTTCTGGATCTTCCGCTTTATCCAATAATGCGTTGATGTTTGAATTTACGATATCTGTAAAACGTGTGAAGATACCCATGTTCATTTCCTCATAAAGCGTCAAATTGAAATTTTAATTACGTTCGCTGAGTTGACTTGCATGTACCGTGCCAACTTTTCAAAAAGTTCGCAAGCCGTTTATTTGCAAGCTTTTTTGCTATTTGAGATAAAAAACATTTGACGCACCACGGTTATGAAATACACTAATTATTAGTCAAATTCACCAATAACGATAATAACAGCGTGGTGTTTACCATGAGTCGCTTCCGCGAGGCCGATAATTTAATCGGCCAGGCAAATAGTTTTCTTTCAGTTCTTGAACAAGTTTCGCAAATTGCACCGCTTGATAAACCCGTGTTGATCATTGGTGAACGTGGTACCGGTAAAGAGCTCATTGCCGCACGATTGCATTTTCTTTCAAAACGATGGGAACAAAACTACATCAAGCTAAACTGTGCCGCGCTTAGCGAAAGCTTATTAGAAAGTGAGCTATTCGGGCACGAAGTTGGGGCCTTTACCGGCGCCCAGAAACGGCATGAAGGCCGTTTTGAACGTGCCGATGGCGGCAGCCTATTTCTTGATGAGTTAGCAAATACATCAGCATTGGTGCAAGAAAAGATATTACGCGTTATTGAATATGGTGAATTTGAACGCGTGGGCGGCACCAAAACCGTGCGTGTCGATACGCGCCTCATTGCCGCCACCAATGAAGACCTACCTAGCCTAGCTGAAGCCGGTGACTTTCGTGCCGACCTACTTGATCGTTTAGCCTTTGACGTCATTACCCTACCGCCGCTGCGTGAACGGCGCGAAGATATCATGTTATTAGCTGAACAGTTTGCAATTCAAATGGCGCGTGAACTGAACTATGAATTGTTTAGTGGCTTTACCGAGTCTGCTCGCAAAATATTATTAGACTACCACTGGCCAGGTAATGTCCGTGAACTTAAAAACGTCGTCGAGCGCTCGGTGTATCGTATTGGCAGCGGTCAGGTTCCGGTCAACGACATTATTTTAGACCCATTTGAAAGCCCCTACCGGCCAGCTGCAGCTGCGCATCGCACCACTGAAACGAATACCAATAATGTGACCAACAGCACACCAACCGAAACACAAAACTTACCTCAGGCTGTCGGCTTTTGCGTTGACTTTGAGCAAGGCAATATAGACTTCAAAGAAGTCACTGCTGAATTTGAAATTGATGTGATTCAGCGCGCACTGAAGCACGCACAATTTAACCAAAAGAAAACAGCAGACCTGCTGGGTTTAACCTATCATCAATTACGTGGTTATTTAAAAAAATATCAACTACTTGAAGGGCAAGCTTAATATGCTTCAACGTATTGCCATCATTTGTAGTGCCGCAGTTATTGCTGCTTGCGGGCCGGTTGCCGAACATGCGCAGGTTGAGCAAGACGGGTTAGTGTATTGCTCAGAAGGCAACCCTGAAGGTTTTAACCCGCAGTTAGGCACGTCAGGCACTACCGTTGATGCAACCTCAGCGCAGATTTACGACCGTTTGCTCGATTACGACGCCAAACGGCAGCAGTTTATTCCTGCCCTCGCACGTGGTTGGCAAGCGCTCGACAGTGGAACGCGCTACCGCTTTGATCTGCGTACCGATGTCGCTTTTCATCACACCGATTGGTTTACTCCAACGCGCAAATTCAATGCCGATGACGTGGTGTTTAGCTTTAATCGCTGGTTAAGCCCGCAACATTCGTATCATCACGTTAATGGCGGGCGCTATCCGTTCTTTCGCTCAAGTGGGCTCATTCGACTTATTCATTCTATTGAGCGTATTGACGAGTACACGGTTGATATTAAACTGAACCAGCCAGACAGCTCGTTTTTAGCCAACTTAGCAACCGATTTCGCTGTAATTTTGTCCGAAGAATACGGGCAACAGCTATTACGAAACAATCAACCCGAACAAATTGACCGATTACCGGTAGGCACTGGGCCTTTTCAATTCGAATTGTTTCGCAAAGACTTTATTATTCGTTATCAACGGCATGAGGGTTACTGGCGCGAAGCTCCAGAAATTAAGCGTTTGGTTTATGTCATCACACCTAACGCCAATAAGCGTATGCTGAAATTACTCACTGGCGAATGTGACGTTATCCCCTACCCGCTGGTCAATGAGCTATCACAGCTTGACCAAGACGCAGAAATTAAGGTGGGCTCGTCGGTTAGCCCCAACGTCTCGTTTTGGGCCTTTAATACCAAACGCCCACCCTTTGATAATGTTCTGGTGCGGCGCGCATTAGCGCATGCCATTAACCGCCCAGCCATCGTGCAAACCATTTATGACGGCAACGCACGTTTGGCGTCTGGCATGCTACCTGAAACATCTTGGGCTTATAGCGATGTCGAGCAAACCTACCCATATGACCCAGCGAAAGCTCGCGAACTATTAGCACAAGCGGGCTACCCCAACGGTTTTAGTATGTCTATTTGGGCTATGCCTGTGCAACGCGCATACAACCCCAATGCACAGCGTATGGCCGAGTTAATGCAAGCTGACCTTGCGCGCATTGGTATTGACGCAACCATTGTTAGTTATGAATGGAATACCTTCCGTCAGCGGCTAGTTGCCGGTCAACATGACAGTGTACTCATTGGTTGGGTGGCCGATAATGCCGACCCAGATAACTTTTTCCGCCCTATATTAAGTTGTGCTGCCGCACGCAGCGGCAATAACCGCGCCATGTGGTGCAACCCTGAATTTGATAAATTACTGGTCGCTGCAATCAGTGAAAGCGACATTGACCAACGTAAACACCTCTATCAGTTTATTGAAGACATGGTCATGCAGCAGGCGCCCCTAGTGCCTATCGCCAACTCGTTGCGTTACCAAGCCCATCGCAGTGACGTTGAAGGGGTTGAACTACCACCCTATGGCGGTATTAATTTTCGTTACGCGCGGAGGGTAAGCGATGATTCGTTATAGTCTGCGCCGCGTGGTTTTGTTGATTATTACCTTGTGGCTATTAACCCTGTTGTTGTTTAGCTTAAATTATTGGTACCCTGGCGATCCGCTCACCAATATGAGTGGTATTACCGCCAACAATACCATTGCCTACCAACAAGCTGAATTGGCACGCGGTTTTGACCAAGGCCTGTTCAGCCAATACGTGCTATTTCTGCAGCATTTGCTGCATGGTGACTGGGGTATTTCTTTGGTTACCGAACAGCCCGTATTTGGTGAAATCAAGCCGTTACTAGGCGCAACCCTTGAGTTGGGCTTATTAGCTATGGCTCTCGCTTTAGTGCTTGGTATTCCTTTGGGGGTTTACGCAGCCATTCAACAACGCGGTGCGCTTGATCGTGTGATTATGGGGATGAGTCTAAGCGCCTATTCCATTCCCGTTTTCTGGCTAGCGCAGCTGTTTATTTTGTTGTTTGCCTTAAAGCTCAGTTGGAGTCCAATTTCCGGTCAAATCAACCCGCTGTATGCCATTGATGTACAAACCGGCTCGGTACTCATTGATATTCTGATCAGTGATTCGCCTTACAAAACTGCGGCGTTTTACAATGCCTTGCATCACTTGTGGGTGCCTGTGGTGGTGTTAGCCATTATGCCCCTAACTATGCTCATACGAATTATGCGCAACTCAGTGCTTGACGTACTTCAGCAAAATTACATTAAAGCAGCACGAGCTCGGGGCTTAAACGATCGCCATATTATGTTTCGTCACACCTTACCAAACGCCATGCAGCCCATTGTGCGGCAACTAGGGCTGCAGTTTAGCGTGCTCATGACGAACATTATTATTACCGAAGTCATATTTAACTGGCCAGGCGTTGGCAGTTGGTTGGTGAAAAGTATTTACGAACGCGATTTTCCTGTCATTCAAGCCGGCTTATTGGTCTTAGCCACACTGATTTTGCTCGTGAATGTGTTTGTTGACGTGATTCACGCGTGGCGCTATCCGCAAATAAGGAAAGAAATCGATGCCGAGTAAAAGTATTTATTACCAGTATCGAGAGCCGTCACCCTTGCGGCTGCTTTGGTTGCATATGAATGCCAATCCATTTGCCGTGGTGGCGTTTTATATTTTTAGTTTTTTATTATTGCTGATGGTGCTGTCGCCGCTTATGGCACCTTATAGCCCTGACGCACAGTTCTCTGGCGCTATTTCACAGCCGCCAGCGTGGCATGAGTTGGGTCAAATACAATTTCTTTTTGGTACCGATGATTTAGGTCGCGACTTATTATCACGGGTACTTGCAGGCTCTGTGTATAGCTTGGGCTATCCTTTATTGGCAACTGCGGTTGCTGCGCTTATTGGCATTAGTATTGGTGCCTGGGCCGGCATGAGCCACGGGGTGCAGTCGTCAACATTAAACCATTTATTAGACGTTGTGCTCTCTATTCCATCCTTGCTGCTGGCATTGGTTATTATCGCAATTCTTGGCCCTGCCCTGCATAACGTAATGATCGCCATTACCTTGGTATTAATTCCCCAGTTTATTCATAGCGTGCATAACGCCTTTTATGAAGAACGCAATAAAGACTATGTTGCCGCTTCGCGCTTAAATGGCTGCAGCCGCTGGTATATTCTTACGCGAGTTATTTTCCCTAACATAACGACCGTGGTGGTTATGCAAGTTACCTTTGCGCTATCAACCGCTATTCTAGATATCGCAGCGTTAGGCTTTTTGGGGCTTGGGGTGCAAGCGCCTGCACCCGAATGGGGCACCATGCTCGCCCGCAGTTTGGACCAAGTTTATTTGGCACCTTGGACCATGATTCTTCCCGGGGTCGCGTTGTTTTTAACCGTGTTGTCTATTAATGTACTTGGCGATAGTTTACGCGCAGCCATTCAAGAGCGAGTTCGTGGCACATGAGTACCATTTTAGATATTCGCAATTTAACCATCGAGTTAGAAACCAGTGCTGGCACCGTGAAAGTGTTAGACAAGGTCAGCCTGCAACTTGCTGAAGGCGAAATTCACACCCTTGTGGGTGAGTCTGGTTCAGGCAAGAGTTTGTTGGCAAAAGCAATTATGGGGTTTATTAATCCGCGCTGGAAAATCACCGCGGACCGGCTTTGGTGGCGTCATTATGACTTGCTAAGCCTTAGCCCTGCGCAACGTCGTTTGGTTACTGGGCGAGACATGGCCATGATTTTCCAAAACCCCGGCAGTTATCTCGATCCAAACACCAAAATTGGCGACCAAATTCGCGAAACCATACCCAAAGCAGACCTTAAAGGTATTTATTTACGCCGCAAAGCGTCTCGCACAGTACGCGCCGAACGCTTACTGCATCGTGTGGGCATTAAAGATCATCAAAAAGTTATGGAAAGTTACCCATATCAACTTTCCGAGGGCGTGGCGCAAAAAGTCAGTATTGCCATGGCCATTGCGCACAATCCGAAATTGTTGATTGCCGATGAACCAACAACCGCTATGGAGCCCAATACTCGCAACCAAATTTACCGCTTATTGGCCAAGCTAAGTGCCGGTCAAGGCATGAGTATTCTCATGGTCACGCAAGACTTAACCTCGATAGTGCCAGAAAGTCAGCGCATGAGCTTGGTGTATTGTGGTCAGTTAATGGAGTCAGGCGCCACCGAACAGCTACTGACAACGCCCATGCACCCATATACGCAAGCCATGCTACAAATGAGCTTTTTTGATCAAGACATCGCGCCCAAAACAAGGTTACCTACCCTTACTGGGGCCATACCGACCTTGCAGCACATGCCCATTGGCTGTCGCTTGGGACCACGCTGCCCGAATGCACGTCGCGACTGCATTCACCAACCGCGATTGACCAAATTTAAGCAACGCGAATTTGCCTGTCACTTCCCTATTCGAGAGGTGAAAAGCCATGACTAGCTTGCTGGAAGTCAAAAACATCAGTAAATATTACCGCGCCAAAAATGGTTGGCTAAAGCAACGTCGTATCTGTGCGTTAGAACCGCTAAGCTTTAGCATTCAGCGCGGCGAAACCATTGCTATTATGGGCGAAACCGGCTCGGGTAAATCAACCATCGCGCGGCTTATTGCAGGTGCTGAAGCACCAAGCAGCGGTGAAATATACCTCAATGGTGAATTGCTGAACCCGCATGATTACCAAACCCGTTGTCGCGAAATTCGTATGATATTTCAAGACAGTTTAAGCTCTCTCAACTCGCAGCTAACTATTGGCCGCCAGCTGCTCGAACCGCTGAAATTTAATACCGGTTGGAGCCAGGCTGAACAACTTGAGCGGGTTTATGTGATCTTGCAAAAAGTAGGCTTACTGCCCGACCATTTTCATTTCTACCCGCATATGCTGTCCAGTGGGCAACAACAACGGGTATGTATTGCACGTGCCATTATTCTTGAGCCGCAAATTATCGTAGCCGATGAGGCATTCGCCTCATTAGACCCATCGATTAGAGCTCAAATTATTAACCTAATTCTCGATCTTCAGGAAGATATGGGTATTTCCTTTATTTTCGCCTCACATTCGCCGGAGATCGTGAAGCACGTTGCTGACAAGATCTTAATAATGCATCGTGGTAAAATGATTGAGTTTGATTCGACACAGGCGCTACTAACAAATCCGAAAGAGCAAATTAGTAAAAACTTGCTGCAATCGGAACAATTGAATAAAGCGCTTAAACACACAACAACACAGGAGTAAGGCTTTGGAAACAGGTACACTCGTTTCATTAGCGCTCTATTTTATCGTTATGCTAGGCATTGGCCTTTATGCATATAAAAAATCAACTGACGACGTATCGGGCTACATGCTCGGCGGCCGTAAGCTAGGCCCGGCGGTTACTGCCCTTTCGGCAGGGGCTTCAGACATGAGTGGTTGGATGCTCATGGGCTTACCCGGCGCCATTTACGTTTCCGGTGTGTCGCAATTATGGATAGCTGTTGGCTTGCTCATTGGTGCGTATTTAAATTACATCGTTGTCGCACCACGGTTGCGAACCTATACCGAGGTTGCCAACGATTCCATTACCATTCCTGACTACTTTGCCAATCGCTTTGACGACAAAGCCCGCCTTTTACGCGTGTTCTCGTCGGTAGTCATTATCGTTTTCTTCACTTTATATACATCAGCAAGTCTGGTTGCTGGCGGTAAGCTCTTCGCGAGCTCAGCGTTCGGCTTAGACTACAGCCTAGGCCTTTGGGTTACTGCGGGTGTGGTTTGTGCATATACCCTATTTGGTGGCTTTTTAGCGGTTTCTATGACCGACTTTGTGCAAGGCTGCATCATGTTTGTTGCGCTTGTGCTGGTACCTATTGTCGCCATTTTTGACTTAGGTGGTATTGGCCAAGTGACCAACACGGTTGAGTCAATCAACCCTGATTTTCTTGCCTTTTTCCGCGACGCAAACATAGCTGACCCCATGCTCAACCAGCTGTCTTTTCTCGGCATAATTTCGCTGCTAGCTTGGGGTTTAGGCTACTTTGGGCAACCGCATATTATTGTGCGTTTTATGGCAATTCGTTCGGTTAAAGACGTACCGGCGGCGCGTCGCATTGGTATCTCGTGGATGTTTGTTTCCATTATTGGTGCCATGGTAACCGGCTTTGTGGGTATTGCTTACGTTGCAGAGACAAAAATGCAATTAAAAGATGCTGAAACTATTTTCATCATCTTCTCGCAGTTTTTATTCCACCCACTTATTTCAGGCTTCTTGTTAGCTGCTATTTTAGCTGCGATTATGAGTACCATTTCATCGCAACTATTGGTTACCTCAAGCTCATTAACCGAGGATTTCTACAAAGCCTTTTTACGCCGTGACGCTAGCGACAGAGAATTAGTGACTGTTGGCCGTATTTCGGTATTACTGGTGTCGTTAGTTGCTATCGCATTAGCGTGGGACCCAGAAAATACCATTTTAGGTCTTGTCGCGAATGCTTGGGCTGGCTTCGGTGCGGCATTTGGTCCGGTGATTATTCTTAGCTTGTTCTGGAAGCGCATGAATCGTCACGGTGCTTTAGCCGGTATGGTTGTGGGTGCCGCTACCGTATTGTTCTGGATATACGCGCCAGTGCTAGCTGACGGTGCGACCTTAAGTAGCACGGTGTATGAGATTATTCCAGGCTTTATTCTTAGCACCATTGCCGTTCTTGTGGTAAGCCATTTAACGGCTGAACCAGATGCACAGTTGCAATCAACGTTCGATAAAATGGAACAGCAGTTGCACCATTAAGGGCAACTGCGATATTAGCTAGTAGATATTAGATATCAGAAGAAAGGCAAGTACGATAGCAGCTATTGGATATCGGATATCAGAAAGGAAAAAGGCGCCTCATGTGGCGCCTTTTTTGTTAGTTGTTAGTTGTTAGCTGATATCTAATATCCACTAGCTAATATCGCTTTTGCTCTTCTCAGCCACGACGTTCGGAGTAGAGTTGTAGCTCTGAGAGAATGAAGTCTTTCATACGCATTGTGGTTTCATAACCCACATCAATGGCCTCATTGCCGCGCTCAAATTCCATCAGACTAATATGTCCAAGCTTCGGCTGAATAAGAATATCGGGCGGATCACCTGCTAAACGAGCCTTAGTAATACGCTCTTGCATAATATCAATAGAGCCTGCCATGACGCCCAACATGCCCGGCGCTTTGTACGATGGGCCATTGAACTTTTCTTTCATGCCATCCCAATAGCTTTGGCTTGTTGATAGGAAGCTTTTGAAGAACCCTTCTTCGGCTTCATCACTCGGCTTATTGCCTTCTGCTGGCTGTGTGGTCGTTGGCGTGTTATGCCCATGTAGGTCGGCTTGGGGCTCACGTTCTTGATGATCTTTACCAGGTGCTAGGTATTTGTTACGTGCCTCAACCGCTGTGGTGGTGAGCTGTGAGTTCAAGTTCACCGCAATAACGAAATCTGCACCCAACGCGCGACATAACGACACGGGTACTGGATTAACTAAGCCACCATCGACTAACCAGCGCCCATTAATGCCAGTTGGCGCCAACAAGCCAGGCATTGAGCAAGACGCACGTGAGGCGTCATACACATCGCCTTTACGCAACCAAACTTCTCGGCCAGTAAATAAATCGGTGGCTACAGCACCATAAGTAACTTGCATGTCTTCAATGTTAATTGCGCCGAAACGCTCGCGGGCGTGATTAAACACTTTTTCGCCCTGCACCAAGCCACCGTGACTAAAACCAAAATCGAGCAGGTTAAACACCTGCCAGCGGCCCATGTCTCGCACCCACTCTTCTAATTCATCGAGTCGGCCAGAAGCAAAACCGGCCCCCACAAGGGAGCCGATTGAAGTGCCTGCGACCATGTTAACTTCGATGCCCATTTCTTTTAAGGCTTTAATAACACCAATGTGTGACCAGCCTCGGGCAGCCCCTGAACCTAGGGCTAATGCAACTTGAACATGACTCATGCTAACGTTCGTCCTGAATGATTAAATAAGATCGTCATCCATCATAACATCGGCATTGTCATCAGCAACATTTGCAGCGCCACCTTTCGGTGCTTTTACTGGCTTCGCTAATAACTGCTCGCGAATTTGTTGCTCAATGTCGGCTGCCACTTTAGGGTTTTCAATCATATACTTCATGGCATTCGCTTTACCTTGGCCAATCTTGTCACCCTTGTAGCTATACCACGCGCCGGCTTTATCGACGATCTTCTGTTTCACACCAAGATCAATTAACTCACCTTCTTTCGATATACCAGCGCCATACATGATTTGGAATTCAGCTTGCTTAAACGGTGGCGCCACTTTATTTTTCACAACTTTCACGCGCGTTTCGTTACCCACAACTTCATCACCCTCTTTCACCGCGCCAGTGCGACGAATATCAAGGCGAACGGATGAATAAAACTTCAGTGCGTTACCGCCCGTGGTGGTTTCTGGGTTGCCAAACATCACACCAATTTTCATCCGAATTTGGTTGATGAAAATACACATGCTGTTTGATTTTTTAATATTCGCTGTCAGCTTACGCAACGCTTGCGACATTAAACGTGCTTGCAAACCAACATGACTGTCGCCCATTTCACCTTCAATTTCAGCACGCGGTGTCAATGCGGCTACAGAGTCGACGACAACGACATCAACGGCACCTGAACGCACGAGCATGTCACAAATCTCAAGTGCCTGCTCACCGGTGTCGGGCTGTGAAACCAGCAATTCATCAACGTTTACACCAAGTTTTTCCGCATAAATAGGGTCTAGCGCATGCTCAGCATCAACAAACGCACAGGTTTTACCTTTTTTCTGTGCTTCGGCAATAACCTGCAAAGTTAAGGTTGTTTTACCGCTTGACTCTGGACCATAAATTTCGACAACACGACCAAATGGCAGGCCACCAATACCTAATGCGATATCTAATGTTAATGAACCGGTTGATACTGATTCGATATCCATAGCTTGGTTGTCGCCCAAGCGCATAATTGAACCTTTACCAAATTGACGCTCAATTTGGCCTAACGCTGCATCAAGTGCTTTTTGCTTATCGTTGCTCATGATAGTGTCCGTCTTTAGTTATTCATGTTGCTAGTAAGTGTACTGTAAATTTATACAGTATCAAGTTATTTTTTCAAAACTTCGCAAAGCCTCCTCAATTGTGGCTTTGCGCACCTGGGTTCGACTTCCCTCAAAGTTTTGTGACCAGGTTATACAGTGGTTAGCCCAGGCTAAACCAAACCACACCAACCCCACCGGTTTTTCATCGCTTCCGCCATCAGGCCCGGCAATACCAGTCACGGCAATGGCCAAATCAGCACCGCTATTGGCTAATGCTCCACGAGCCATGGCCGCAGCTGTTTCTGCTGACACAGCCCCATGCTTCGCCAAGGTAAATGTTGGCACATCCAGTAAGTGATGCTTCATGTCATTGCTATAGGTGATAAAGCCACCAGCAAACCACGCCGAACTTCCTGGCACTGCGCTCATAGCATAACCGATTCCACCACCGGTGCATGACTCAGCGGTAACCATTTGCCACTGTTTTTGTTGCAACCATTTACCGAAAACGGCTGCTAAATCATGACGTGTTTGTGATACCATTTCGCTATTCCTTGATCAGCGGTATATCGACTCTATACGGATAATAACAGGCATGTCGAACGCACAAAATAACACACAATCTTTATCAACTCATACGCCCATGATGCAGCAATATCTGCGTATAAAAGCAGAGCATGCTGACACGCTCTTATTCTATCGTATGGGTGACTTTTACGAGTTATTCTATGACGACGCCAAGCGCGCAGCTGAGCTGTTAGATATATCCCTCACCGCGCGCGGTGCAAGTAATGGCCAGCCTATTCCTATGGCTGGTGTTCCCTACCATGCCGCCGAGAACTATTTGGCACGGTTACTGGAGCTTGGCGAATCGGTCGCAATTTGCGAGCAAATTGGCGACCCCGCAACCAGTAAAGGCCCAGTAGAGCGCCAAGTTGTTCGGGTACTTACCCCCGGCACCTTAACCGATGAAGCATTGCTAAGCGCCGAACACGAGAACTTACTCGTCGCCATTGCCCCCGGGGACAGTTTCGGTTTGGCTTGTTTAGATATGGCTAGCGGCCGCTTTAGCGTTCTTGAAGTCACCGGGCGTGAGCAATTACGGGCCGAGTTAGAACGTCTACAGCCAGCCGAAGTGTTATACCCAGAAACCTGGGAATTTTCCGAACGCGAATTGAACTGTAGCTGCAGCCGTCGTCGCCCTGAGTGGGAATTTGATCGAAGCAGCGCCCATGAAATGCTCTTGCGCCAATTTCAGGTGGCCCACCTTGATGGCTTTGGTATCGGCCATCTTCCTCAAGCCATTGGCGCCGCCGGAGCTGTGTTAAATTACGTTCGCGCAACGCAGCGAGCAGCCTTACCGCACATCACGTCTATTATTGCGGAGCGCTATGACGACGCTATTGTGCTTGACGCGGTATCACGTCGCAACTTAGAAATCGTGCGCTCGCTAAGCGGTCAGAAAACGGCGCTATTTAATGTGCTCGACAACACCAGCACCGCAATGGGAAGCCGCTTATTGCAACGCTGGTTACAACGCCCGTTGCGTCATCACCACATACTTGAACAGCGCTATGATGCCGTCGCCGCGCTGCAACAGTCAGACTACCATGGCATTCACGACTATTTGCGTGAAGTTGGTGATGTGGAACGCATTCTAACCCGCATAGGCTTACGATCTGCGCGTCCACGCGATTTAGCCCGCTTGCGCAGTGCTTTCCACGCGCTGCCGCATTTACACCAATTATTGCAGGCAAAGGCTCTTAAACCTTGGGCCGAAAGCATTCAATTGTTTCCAGAGCTTGCAGACTTACTCGATACCGCGCTAGTGGAACAACCGCCAGTGTTGATTCGCGATGGTGGTGTCATTCGAGACGGTTTTGATGACGAGCTTGATGAGCAACGTCAGCTTGCCGCTGGCGCAACCGACTTTTTGCAACAAATTGAAACGCGCGAACGCCAACGTACCGGTATCAGCACCTTAAAAATTGGCTACAACAAAGTGCATGGTTATTACTTGGAAGCAAGCCGTGCAGCAAGCCACCAAATTCCGGCGGACTACCAACGTCGTCAAACGTTAAAAAATGCCGAACGTTATATTATTCCCGAATTAAAAACCTATGAAGACAAGGTACTACAAAGCCAAAGCCGCGCCCTCGCTCGTGAAAAATGGCTTTACGACAATTTGATCGAACAAATTGCTGAGCACCTAGTTGCGCTGCAAGCGACGGCGAAAGCGTTGGCGGAAATTGATGTGCTTCGCTGCTTTGCCGCGCACGCTAACGACCATCATTACGCGCGTCCACAATTAAGCAGTGACGTACAAATTCAACTTCACGACGCTCGGCATCCGGTTATTGAACGACTGCAAACCACGCCATTCATAGCCAATGACGTGTCACTGAACCCAGCCCGACGTTTGTTGTTGATTACCGGCCCAAACATGGGGGGTAAATCAACCTACATGCGCCAAACTGCGCTGCTCACAATTATGGCGCACTGCGGTTCATTTGTGCCTGCTAAACAGGCTATTTTTGGCCCCGTTGATCGTATTTTCACACGCATTGGTGCATCTGACGATTTAGCCTCAGGCCGCTCAACGTTTATGGTTGAAATGACCGAAGCCGCCAACATTTTACACAATGCAACCGCACAAAGTTTGGTGCTTATGGATGAGATTGGTCGCGGTACTTCCACTTATGACGGCTTAGCGTTAGCCTGGGCGTGTGCCGAAGCCTTACTTGATAACAGCCGCGCGCTAACACTATTTGCCACGCACTATTTTGAATTAACCCAAACCATTGGCAAACACCAAGGTGCGGTTAATGTGCATGTGGAAGCCACTGAACACGGCGACACCATTGCGTTCCAACACAAAGTAAAAGACGGCGCAGCAAGCCGTAGCTTTGGGGTGCAAGTGGCACAATTGGCAGGGTTACCGGCGCCGGTATTGGCACAGGCGAAGCGTCACTTAGTACAGCTTGAACAAGCGCATAAACATGAAGTTACCGCCGATCAAGCGGACTTATTTGCCTCGACAGAAGCGACACCGCCAGCCATGCAGCCAAGTGAATTTGAACAGGCGTTGAACGAATTGAATATCAATGAGCTCACGCCGCTGGAAGCTTTAACCTGGTTGGCAACTTGGCAGCGACGCCTAAAGTAAATAAAGCTTAGTCGCGGTGAAATAAGGCATCAAGGCTAAGGCCTTGTTGCCTTAGCATGTCGCGTAAACGGCGCAATGTTTCCACCTGAATTTGCCTTACCCGCTCTCGCGTGAGGCCAATTTCACGGCCCACATCTTCCAACGTAGCCGGCTCATAACCCAACAAGCCAAAGCGGCGCGCCAGTACTTCGCGCTGTTTCTCGTTCAGGTTTTCAAGCCAGGTCATAATGTGCTCGCGCACATCATTCTCTTGCATTTCGCCTTCAGGCCCATAGTCGTTATCGTCGGTCAGCATATCGACCAAGGCTTTATCGTTATCACTACCGCCCATGGGGGTATCTACAGAGGTTACACGCTCATTAAGTCGCAGCATTCGGGTCACATCGGCCACTGACACATCAAGTTTTTCTGCAATGTCTTCAGCTGTTGGTTCGTGATCAAGCGTATGAGCTAGCTCGCGAGCCGCACGTAAATAGCTATTAAGCTCTTTAACCACATGAATAGGAAGTCGAATGGTACGCGTTTGATTCATGATCGCGCGTTCAATGGTTTGGCGAATCCACCAAGTAGCATAGGTTGAGAAACGAAAGCCGCGCTCAGGGTCAAACTTTTCCACCGCACGAATTAAACCCAAATTACCCTCTTCCACTAGGTCTAATAACGCTAAGCCTCGATTGGTGTAACGGCGCGCTATTTTAACCACTAAGCGCAAGTTACTTTCGATCATCCGTGCACGTGCTTTGCCGTCACCTTTAAGCGCTAGGCGGGAAAAATGAACTTCTTCTTCGGCTGTTAATAGCGGTGAATAACCAATCTCACTTAAGTAAAGTTGAGTGGCATCCATTTTTTTCTGATAGTTCGCGCGGTTCGCAAGTATTTCTTCGAACGCTTCGTCACTATTATCCGCTGCGGATTGTTCCATTGACAGCAATTCTTGCTCATCAATCTCTTCAATCTCTTCTTGATCTCGACTCATTGCGTCCCCCGAGGCAGATAATGCCGAGGATTTACTGACTTGCCACGAAACCGCACCTGAAAATGCAATTTAACGCGTTCTGCGTCAGTATCCCCCATTGCGGCAATTTCATCGCCTTTGTTTACCCACTGTTGCTCTTTGACCAACAACTTTTGATTGTGTGCATAAGCTGTAATGTAATCATCGTTATGTTTCAAAATAATTAATTGACCATAACCTTTTAAAGCATTACCTGCGTAAACCACCTTCCCACTCGCGGCTGCGTAAACAGGATCCCCTTCGCTTCCGGCAAAATCAATGCCTTTGTTTCCTGCTTCAGCGGTTGAGAACTCTCGAATAACTTTAGCCGGTGTAGGCCATTGCCAACGGATATCCTTACTCGCTGGCAGTGCTGGTTCGCTTCTATTGCTCAAAACAGGTGCTTTGTTCGTTGCCGATACTGCTGGCTTGGCTTGCGCCTGTTGTTTTACTGTTACAGCTTTGCTTTTATTTTGTTTACCAACATACTCTTTCTTGGGCTTCGACGCAATGCTTTGTGCTGGCTTTGCCACGGGCGCCTGTAGATTGATTTTTTGCCCTGGAACAATGGTATAAGGTGCTGGAATTTGATTCCAAGCAGCCACTTCGCGCACATCCACATTGGCTCTAAAGGCAATAGAATAAAGCGTATCGCCAGCTTCAACCTCATAGTGGCGCGCCGCTAAACTAGCGCGTTCAAAGTCATGAATCGACTTGCCTTTGTATAATCGTGTAACGGGGGCCGGTTCGCTCGGTTGCGCGCACCCTGATAAAACAAGGGCTAGCAGCGTGGTAAAAATCAGGTAAAAATTAACGCGTCCAAACATAGGCTATGATGGCAAGTATCACCACCCCCCAACCAATACGATCAACATAGGTGCGTAATTTTACGGCCATTTTGGGGCCACCTGTTTTGAGTAACCAGGCCACTAAAAAAAACCGTAAGCCGCGACTGATCAACGAACCCAGCACAAAGGGAATAAACGCAACACTTAGCATTCCGCCGGTTACGGTAAATAATTTATATGGAAGTGGCGAAAAACCAGCGATGAAAATAATCCAAAAGCCATAAAGATGAAACCAGTCAGTAACCCGCGCCAGTTTCTCTTGGTAGCCAGCCCACTCAACCAATGGCAACACCACAGGTTCAAATAAAAAGTAGCCGAGCCAGTAGCCAGCAATGCCGCCGAGTACCGAGGCTATGGTAGTAATCAATGCAAAACGCCAGGCTTTTTCTGGTTGCGTCATGGCCATGGGGGCTAACATGACATCCGGTGGAATAGGAAATATCACCGACTCAGAAAAGCTCAACCCCGCTAAAATACTCGGCGCATTGCGATGTTGTGACCAGCTAAGTACTTTGTCATATAGCCAACCAAAAATTTTCATACGGTGGCCCCTGGTACTAATGGCACAAATTTCACTTGGCCCAACTCCTTTTGTTCAAACTCATCGCCAAAACGACGCACCACAATAAGGCGCTGCGTAACGGTTCCAACCGGAATCACCATAACACCGCCATCGGTAAGTTGTTGCAACAATGCAGGCGGTACTTCGCTGGCGGCAGCGGTCACGATAATGCCGTCAAATGGGCCTTTGGTTTTCCACCCTTGCCAGCCGTCACCATGACGCATCGACACATTATGCAAATCCAGTTTTTTCAGCCGCCGCTTGGCTTGGTATTGCAATTCAGCAATGCGCTCAACCGAAAACACCTGATCAACTAACTGTGCCAAAATAGCGGTCTGATAGCCACTACCTGTACCTATTTCTAACACTTTATGGCAATCATGCTGCATTAGTAATTGCGTCATGGACGCAACCATTAATGGTTGGCTAATGGTTTGCCCCTGCCCAATCGGCAAAGCGGTGTTTTCATACGCTTTATGAGCTAACGACTCGGGCATAAACAAATGCCGTGGGGTTGACTCAACAACGGCCAATACAGCCTCGTTTGAAATGCCTTCGGCACGTAGCTTTGCGGTTAACTTACGTGCCATTCCTTGAAAGTTTTGAATCATGATGTCGTATTAGCCAACCATGTTGATAAGGTATCCTGATGACTACGCGCGGTCATATCAAGGCTAATTGGCGTAATGGACACATAGCCTTCTCTTACCGCGTGAAAATCGGTGCCTTCGGCATCATCCTGATGGCCGCCAATAGGCCCGTACCAAAAAATATCACGCCCAAACGGGTCTTTGCTTTGCACCATAGTTTCCGCCCGGTGACGACGTCCCAAACGCGTGACTTTAAAGCCTTTAAGTTGCTCATAAGGCATTGCCGGCACGTTAATATTTAAAATGGTATCTAAGCGTAACGGTTGTTCTGCCATGCGGTTCACCACATCTGCAACCACACGAGCGGCGGTGTCGTAGAACGCATCGTTGTGTGAGCCCATGGACACAGCTATAGCTGGTAGCCCCATAAAACGCCCTTCCATTGCCGCAGCCACCGTGCCTGAATACAACACATCGTCGCCCATATTCGGCCCATCATTAATGCCCGAAACCACTAAATCAACATCATCGGCTAGTGGCGAGTTGGTGCCTAAATGCACGCAGTCAGTTGGCGTGCCATTGAGCGAATAAAAACCATTAGGCAATTTTTGCATGCGCAACGGATTATGCAACGTCAGTGAATTACTTGCACCGCTGCAGTTGCGATCGGGCGCAATGACCCTAACTTGTGCGATTTCTTTTAGGCGTAAATAAAGCGCTTCAATGCCCGGCGCATGAACTCCATCGTCATTGCTGACTAGTAACTTCATCATGAGTTTTATTACCTTGTATTAAATGACTATCTCGTTATTCTTCGAGCGGTACATCGTCGATTAATTCACGCAAAACGCTGGTGGCAAAAGCACCACGCCCAAGCGTAAATTCAAGCTCGGCGCAATCATCGGCAAGCCAACGTAATTGCGGCTTTTGCAACTGCAACAATAGCGCGCGACGAGCTTCATCAATACGTTGTTTGCGTAGCCCTTGGTGTAATTCTGCAAAGCGCGCACATACCGTAGCTTCAAGCTCAGCAACCGCAGCTTGGGTCAGCTGTCGGCCACTACCCGGCAATGGTGCTGTCAGTTGAATATCGCCACTGGCAAAGCGCGCTTTAAGCGCGTCATCAATACTTTCGACAACGAAAAACGATTGGCTACCTTGTAACATCATCGCATCGCCTACTTCTGGCTGCAATCGATTTGCACTCAGCCGCTCGTGTACCACCTGATTAAACAAAAAGGAACGCGCAGCTGACAAATACAAACCACTTTGATGACGGCTTGGTCGGCGTTTTAACTCACCGTTAAACCAACGTTTTGCTTGTTCAATATTTTGTCCATTGTGGCCAAAGCGCTGCGGCCCAAAGTAATTAGGTACGCCTTTTTCAACAATCGCTTGCCAACGCTGCGCAAAAGCTTCGGGCTGATCAATTTGGCGAATTCTGAGCACAAAATGGTTGCCTTTATGGGTGCCGGTTTTCAATTTACGTGGCTGCAAAGCCGATGTTAAAACTTTAAATTCTGGGTGGTCTAGCCGGGCCCAATCGAGCAATGCCTGCCCCGGCAGCTGCACCGAAAACCATTGGTAGGTTAGCGCGTGGCGGTCTTTTAACCCCGAATAACTCACATCGCGTTCTTTAACCCCTGCAAACTCGGCTATTTGCGACGCCACAAACGCTGTATTGGCGCCCTTTTTCTCTACCCAAAGCCATTGGTGCTCACCAACTTGTTCGCTTGGCTCGGTAACCGGTAGTTCAAGTATTTCTGTGACTTGAAAGTCTTCAGGGCTGGCTTTAAATACGCCTTGGCAACTTGGTTTTCCGTGTAAATAAGCTTCAGTCATGCGGCACCACCAGTACCACAGCATGGCAACCAATGCCCTCTTTGCGCCCTACAAATCCGAGCTTTTCGGTGGTGGTCGCTTTGACATTGATCACGTCGTCATTCGCATTAAGCAACTGCGCAATACGTTGGCGCATAGCAGGAATGTACTCAGCTAATTTGGGAGCTTGCGCAACCACGGTCACGTCAAGATTGCCCAACACAAAGCCTTTGTCGAGCACTAAACGGTACACATGCTGTAATAGCTTGCCGCTATCGGCCCCGGCATAAGTATCGTCGGTGTCAGGAAAGTGCTGGCCAATATCACCTAAGGCTACTGCGCCCAACAAAGCATCAGCAACGGCATGCAAAATCACATCGCCGTCAGAGTGAGCAATTAAACCTTCTGCATAAGACACTTGAATGCCGCCAAGTGTCAGCGGCCCATCGCCACCGAACTTATGGACATCGTAACCATGACCAATTCGCATTATAAATTCCTGTTGTTTAAATACATTGTTGCCAAGGCTTCGTCGCCTGGTTGGGTAATTTTAATATTGGTGGCGCGCCCCTCAACCAGCTGTGGTTGGCCACCTTGTAATTCAATGGCTGAGGCTTCGTCAGTAATGGCTGCATTTTCAACCCCAACTTTGGTAAGGGCTTGCAATAGTTTATCGCTGGCAAACACCTGCGGCGTTTGTGCCCGCCATAAATGCTCACGCGCTAAGGTTTCACGTACAACCTTCCCGTCAGCTCGTTTTAAGGTGTCGGCAACCGGAATAGCTAACAGCGCACCATCGCTATGCTGCATACCGGCGCTGATCACTGCGGCAAGTTCATCGGCCTGCAAACAAGGGCGCGCGGCATCATGCACGGCAACGAAGGCGTAGCCCTGTTGCTGAGCCGCATGCACACCAGCGGCTACCGAGGCAGCCCGCGTCGTGCCACCCATAACCCAGGTTATGGGCACATCCACAGCAAACTGAAGTTGTTGCGCGTAGGTGTCGGTGGCAGCAATGGCAATAAAAATTCGTTGAATTCGGGGGTCTTGCGCGAGCGCGGCAACGCTGTGTTGCAGTACGGTTTGCCCGGCAATAGTCAGATATTGTTTCGGTGTTGCTAACTTCATTCGGCTGCCAACGCCCGCAGCAGGGATGACGGCAGCCAATGAGGGATGCTTATCCATGGAGTTTATTCATTTGTTGATTGTTTAATGGGAACCAGCCGAAAAAACGTTTCGTGTTCTTTTATCAGCCCAAGCTCATTACGCGCCCGCTCTTCGAGGGCAACTTGGCCGTCGCGCAAATCGGTAATATCTGCTTTTAAAACTTGGTTTCGTTGCTCAAGACGCTGATTTGTTTCGGCCTGACGTTGCACATCGGACTGCAGTGCCCAATAGTCCGGTAAACTATTTTTACCAAACCAAAGCCGATACTGCAGTGCAACTAAAGCAACAATAAACAGTACTTTTAGAAGTCGCATAGGCATTCCCGTAGCTTTTCTCAGAGACCGTCGTTGATTATTATAAATTGGCGCGACGATTCTGCTAGTATATCGACCTTTGCCACAAAGCCCAACGACAAATAACACGAGCGGTTATGGAATACCTAATAATTATTGCCATTATGTTTCTCGGTGCCTGTTTGCAAGGCATTACCGGTTTTGGTTCGGGCCTTATTGCGGTGCCTTTGTTAACCCTGTTATTGCCGCTAACCGTCATTACGCCAACCTTATCGGTGGTTAATTTTGTCATGGCAACCTACCTAGCTTGGGCCTTGCGTCATCATGTTCGGCTGAAACAATGGCGAGCGCTATTGCTGAGCGGCATTATCGGCACCCTGCTCGGCAATTATTTGCTGGCCTACATGCGCCTAGACTGGTTGCAAATGGCCATGGCCGTGATGATTTTTATGGTGGCCATACTGTTTTGGTTTGGGCTGCAATGGCGCCACCAAAGTGGTCAACGCCTGCAATTCCTCACTGGACTACTGGCCGGATTTAGCAACGGTGCACTGACTTTAGGCGGCCCCCCAGTGGTGTTATTTCTTACCGGTAATAACCTTGACCGCTTGGCCTTTCGTGCCACATTAACGGTATTCTTTTGGGTATTAGCACTAACCAATATTGTGTCATTTAGCGCGCAAGGGCTTTATCACACTGACTTTATTGCAACCATGATTTGCTTGTTGGTTGGAGCTATTGCTGGTGCATGGGTAGGACACAATGTCAGTAGCTATCTGTCTGAGCGTTTGTTTCGAAAAATCAGTCTGTTATTGGTTATGGCGGCTAGTGTTATTGCCTTTTGGGGGGCGTTATAACCTTAAAAGTCGACCGTTGTCGCCAACAATACTTCGCGCAATGTTAACGTTCGCGGATCAACCTTGCCCTTATGGCTCCACTGATGACCACAAAACGCGGGGGCTAAATTGCTCGCATCGGGTTTAAGTAGCGAAAGTTGCGCTTGTTGCGATGAATCAATACCGGTGTCTTGGCAGCGGCCGGTAAAGTCGAACCAACCGTGCATGTTGCAATGCACGCGTTGCTGCGCAGTGTCGATACGATCAATCGAGTCTAATCGCGCTAACTGAATAGGCCCTCGGCAATCAAAAATCGCGACAGTGTCGCCCAGCCGAGCTTGGCGTAACAACCATTTCTGTAGTTTTGCGCCTTGTGTTGCACTCACCGTTAATTGACGTTTTTGCGGCGCCTGCCAACTGGCATTTTGAATATCTAGAGAATATGGCGCATCGCTTTCAAGCATACCGCGTGCGGCATTTTTGACATGGTAAGGCAAACTTTGTAACCGGCGCTGCAAAAGGCCTGTCGACACTTGGGGTTGGTGTGCCAGCAAATTTAACTCGCGCTCATAAAGCGCGGTACACAGCTCTGCAAATGCAGCAGAGCTCACGCCTACACGAGTGGTAGACGTGAGCTGCTGAAAAATATCGCCTTGCTGTGTCATGGTGGCGACCTAGTTCGCGCGGTGCTTACTTCGCATTAACTTCAGCACGACCACGATATGGCGCTTCGCCGTTTAATTCGGCTTCAATACGCAATAACTGGTTATACTTAGCAACACGGTCTGAACGACACAGCGAGCCAGTTTTAATTTGGCCCGCTGAGGTACCCACCGCCAAATCGGCAATGGTTGCGTCTTCGGTTTCACCAGAGCGGTGCGAAATAACTGCCGTAAAGCCAGCTTCGCGAGCCATACGAATAGCCGCCAAGGTTTCTGACAAGCTACCGATTTGATTAAACTTAATCAAAATTGAATTACCGATACCCTGTTCAATGCCGCGTTTCAAAATTTTGGTATTGGTTACAAACAAGTCGTCACCGACCAACTGAACGCGGTCACCTAAACGGTCGGTCAGAACTTTCCAGCCATCCCAATCGCTTTCATCTAAACCATCTTCAATAGAAATAATTGGGTACCGTTGACACAAGCCATCAAGGTATTCAGCGAAACCTGCAGCGTCAAATGATTTGCCTTCACCGCTGAGATTGTATTTACCGTCGCGATAAAACTCAGAAGCTGCACAGTCAAGCGCTAAGGTAATATCGTCACCCATGCGGTAACCGGCTTTTTCTACCGCTTCCACAATAACCGCCAAAGCTTCTTCATTACTCGCCAAGTTCGGGGCAAAACCGCCCTCATCGCCAACGGCAGTACTGAGGCCACGGGCTTGCAATACTTTTTTCAACGCGTGGAATACTTCAGCACCCATACGCAACGCTTCACGGAAGTTCGGCGCGCCAACAGGCTGAATCATAAACTCTTGAATATCAACGTTATTATCTGCATGCTCGCCGCCATTAAGAATGTTCATCATAGGCAATGGCATGCTGAACTGGCCGGCGGTGCCGTTTAATTCGGCAATGTGTGCGTACAACGGCAGGCCTTTGCTGCTCGCCGCTGCCTTTGCAGCCGCCAGCGATACCGCCAAAATGGCGTTCGCACCGAGCTTTTCTTTGTTTTCAGTGCCATCAAGCTCTAGCATCACTTGGTCAACGCGAGCTTGATCCGTTGCGTCCACACCTTTTAATGCCGGTGCAATACTGTCGTGAATATTCGCAACAGCTTTCTCAACGCCTTTGCCTAAATAACGTGATTTATCACCGTCACGCAATTCAAGGGCTTCGCGTGAACCGGTTGACGCACCACTTGGTGCCGCCGCACGGCCCCAATGGCCATTATCCAAAAACACATCGGCTTCAACAGTTGGGTTGCCACGTGAGTCCATGATTTCACGAGCTACAATGTTCTTAATTGCTGCCATGAGACTAAAATACTCCTGTTAATACACGCGGCGCTTAGGCGCGACGCTGCTTCTGATAAACACCTGCGGCTTCAATAAAACCACGGAATAACGGATGACCATCACGCGGGGTTGAGGTGAACTCCGGGTGGAATTGCGCCGCAACAAACCAAGGATGATTCGGAATTTCAATAATTTCGACTAAGCGATTGTCATGTGACCAACCTGAGATTTTCAAGCCGGCTTGCTCAAGCTGCTCAACGTAATGACCATTCACTTCGTAACGGTGACGATGACGCTCTTGAATCACATCTTTGCCATATAGCGCACGCGCTTTAGTGCCTTTAACTAAGTTGCACGGCTGCGCGCCTAAACGCATGGTACCGCCAAGGTCAGAACTTTGGTCACGCATTTCTTTTTGGCCTTTCGCGTCCATCCACTCGGTGATCAAACCCACCACAGGGTGCTCAGCTTTGTCGTTAAACTCGGTACTATTGGCACCGGCTAAGCCAGCCACGTTACGGGCATATTCAATCAACGCAATTTGCATGCCTAAGCATATTCCCAAGTATGGGATATTGTTTTCGCGGGCATACTGGGCGGCCATGATTTTACCTTGAATACCACGCTCACCGAACCCACCAGGAACAATAATCGCGTCCACATCGGCCAACTTAGCAACGCCTTTGGTTTCAACGTCTTGCGCATCAATATAGCGAATGTTCACGGTTAAGCGATTTTTTAATCCAGCGTGCGCTAGTGACTCGTTAACTGACTTGTAGGCATCTGGTAATTCAATGTATTTACCAACAAACCCAATCGTCACTTCGCCGCTTGGGTTTGATTCTTGATACAACACTTGTTCCCATTCTGACAAGTCAGCTTCTGGGCAGTCCATACGGAAGCGATGTACCACAATTTCATCAAGGCCTTGTGACTTCAAAATAGCTGGAATTTTGTAAATGCTATCAACGTCTTTCAAGCCAATAACGGCTTTTTCTTCGACGTTGGTAAATAACGCGATTTTCGAGCGTTCATTGGCCGGTAGTGCGCGGTCAGAGCGGCACACCAAAATATCCGGCTGAATACCAATTGAACGCAGCTCTTTCACTGAATGCTGCGTTGGCTTGGTTTTTACTTCGCCTGCCGCACCTAAGAATGGCACCAAGGTGAGGTGCATGAACAAGGTACGATCGCGCCCGACTTCGGTGCCCAACTGACGAATAGCTTCTAAGAATGGCTGCGACTCAATATCGCCCACGGTACCGCCAATTTCGATAATGGCAATATCGTAGCCTTCACCGCCGTCAACAATACGGCGTTTAATTTCGTTGGTAATGTGCGGAATAACCTGAATGGTTGCGCCAAGAAATTCACCACGGCGCTCGCGACGAATAATATCTTCGTACACACGGCCGGCAGTAAAGTTGTTCTTTTTGGTCATCCGGGTGCGAATAAAACGCTCGTAATGACCTAAATCAAGGTCGGTTTCAGCGCCGTCTTCAGTCACGAATACTTCACCGTGCTGAATGGGGCTCATGGTGCCTGGATCGACGTTAATGTAAGGGTCGAGTTTAAGAATCGTAACCTTAAGGCCACGAGCTTCAAGAATTGCCGCCAAAGAAGCTGCAGCAATGCCTTTGCCCAGCGAAGATACAACACCGCCGGTGACGAAAATATAATTAGTTGTCATGCGAAACCTAAGTCGTCAGGTTAAAAGGGATTTGCTTCAAGACGGGAAAACAGTATACCCGAAGCACTGCAATCCGACAATTTAAAATCACATAAAGCCGTGTGATTTTCGTTAATCCTCAACTTTTACGGCTTGCCAATGGGCCTCTAACTCATCTAGTGATAATTGCGCCGGTTGCTGGTCGTTTTCTGCAAGGCGTTTTTCAATGGCCTGAAAACGTTGTTTAAACTTCACATTAGTGCGGCGCAATGCATGTTCAGGGTTTACCTGCGCATGGCGCGCTAGGTTCACTACCGCAAATAACACATCGCCAATTTCGGCTTCTAAGGCTTGTTGGTCACGTTCTGATTTCGCCAGCTCTTCTTCAACTTCTGCGATTTCCTCATGAATCTTTGCAATTACAGGGGCTATAGTTGGCCAATCAAAGCCAACGTTGGCGGCACGTTTTTGTAACTTTTGCGCCATTAAAATACTCGGCAGGTTATCCGGAATACCGTGAAAAACACTATCAGAACCCTCTTTCTCCGCTCTTTCCTCAGCTTTTATTTGCTCCCACTGGGCTTTTATCTCTTCATCGGTTTGGGTCGTACTGCTACCAAACACATGCGGGTGGCGCCGAATAAGCTTATCGGCTGTATGCTGCGCAATCTGGTCAAAGGTAAACTGTTGCTGTTCAGCCGCCAGTTGCCCGTAAAACACCACTTGAAAGAGCAAATCGCCTAATTCATCTTTGATTTCATCGGGGTTGCCTTCGGTAATCGCCGCCGCTACTTCATATGCTTCTTCAATGGTATATGGAATTAAGCTGGTCATGCTTTGCTTCAGGTCCCACGGGCAACCGCCGTTGGGGTCACGCAAACGCTGCATCACCTTAAGTAAGGCTTGAGTTCCACTGAAGTTGCTATTGCTCATTGCGTTATTCTCTCGACTTTATGTACGCCTTTCACTTGTCCAAGGCGATTCACCAAACGTTGTAAATTTTCCGTGTCAGCAACCACAATACCTACTGCTAGGCGGGCTTGTCGCGTGGCCGCATCCGAATGTGAGTCAAGCTGCGCTACGTTCACTTTTTCGTTCGCCAGCACACTGGTTATGTCATGCAACAAACCATGACGATCATCGGCGTCTATACGTAAATTAACCCGATAATTGCCGCGTTTTTGTTGGCTCCAACTCACCGCCAAAGCGCGTTCTGGGTGCTGCTCTAATAAGTGTACTAACTGTTCGCAGTCGCGCCGGTGCACAGACACGCCGCGGCCTTGAGTAACAAACCCAAGAATTTCATCACCAGGAACCGGTTGGCAACACTTAGCAAATTGCACCAGCAAGTTACCAATTCCCTCTACAGTCACGTCGCTTTGTTTACCACTGCTGCTTTTGCTTGTTTTAGGGGCCTTTGCGGTTAACCGTTCAATGCGCTCAG
The DNA here is from genome assembly GCA_018222985.1 of Gammaproteobacteria bacterium. GTDB lineage: Bacteria > Pseudomonadota > Gammaproteobacteria > Enterobacterales > Alteromonadaceae > Pseudidiomarina. The sequence goes on along the minus strand of JAAEZG010000001.1, from coordinate 104,971 downwards.
CAGCATTGTCGTCAGCGGGTTTCAGCTGATTAACAACCTGATGCAGGCGCACATCGCCCGCCCCTATTGCCGCCAGCAAATCATCTAAATGCACCATATTAAAGCGTTCAAGCACAGACTCTGCTTGGCTTAATGGCACATGAATTTTATTGAGTTCGGCTTCCAATAACTCACGACCGGCTTTGGCGTTTTTCTCACGATCAAGTTTCTTGAAATAGGCCACCACTTTGCTACGCGCTCGCGGCGTTTGCAGATAGCCATTGGCCGGATTTAACCAGTCGCGGCGTGGTTGCACATTTTTCTGAGTTAAAATTTCAACCCGTTCGCCGTTTTTAAGGGTGTAGGTAAATGGCACAATGTGGCCATCCACTTTCGCCCCGACACAACGATGCCCCACTTGCGAATGAATGTAATACGCAAAATCTAAAGGCGTGGCGCCGCTTGGCAGGTCAATCACTTCGCCTTTAGGGGTAAACACATACACTCGGTCTTCAAATACCTGCGAGCGAATTTCCTCAACCAGACCATCATTGCCGACCATATCATCGTGCCACGCCAGTAGTTTACGCAGCCATGCGATTTTTTCTTCAAACCCTGACCCTTTTCCCGATGCACTACCCTCTTTGTACATCCAATGCGCGGCCACACCTAGCTCGGCATCGTCATGCATGGCTTGGGTACGAATTTGTATTTCAACGTGCTTGTCTTCTGGGCCTAATACAACCGTGTGTATTGACTGGTAACCATTGGCTTTGGGCGTCGCAATATAGTCATCAAATTCTGACGCAATGTGGCGCCATAAGCTATGTACCACGCCTAAAGCGCCGTAACAGTCTTTCAGCGATTCAGTAATAATGCGCACTGCGCGAATATCAAACAATTGCTCAAAACTTAAATGCTTTTTCTGCATTTTTCGCCAGATAGAATAAATATGCTTGGGGCGCCCATAAACGGTGGCTTTCACCCCTTCAGCATCTAGCGCCTGTTGCAGGCCACCGACAAAATTTTGAATGTAGTTTTCGCGGTCAATACGGCGCTCGTGCAATTGGCTAGCAATGGCTTTATAGGTGGTTGGGTGTAAATAGCGAAAGGCAAGATCTTCCAATTCCCACTTAAGCTGACCAATACCAAGACGGTTCGCTAGCGGAGCGTAAATTTCGTTACATTCTTTGGCGGCTAATACCCGTGTTTCTTCGTCCAGGGTTTTCACCTCACGCAGAAAACAAATACGTTCAGCAAGTTTCACCAGCACCGCACGCACATCGGTCACCATGGCCAGTAACATACGCCGTACGTTGTCAATTTGCACTAAGCTGGGTTTGCCGTGTTGAAAGTGCTGCAGCGCGCTAATGGTCTGCATATTTTGCACAGCTTCTAATAAAATAGGTAGGCTTTTGCCACCCCACGATAATGCTTCTTCACTATCTAGCAGAGCAGCCTCGTAGGCAGGGCTATATAAGGCGGCAACTAACGACTCTTGATCAAGGTTCAGGCCGATAAGAATTTCGACCATTTCTTCGCCTTTAACCAATAGCTGTGGTTTTTGGGCATTGTCACATAACGCTTTTAGGCGTTCGGCATGCGCTCGCAATTCCTCGCGTCGCGTTTCTGAGCTTAATTCCGCTAGCCAATCGCCTTGTTGATGCGGTTTATCAACATGCGTACTTCGCACCCAAACCACTGTGTTACTCCCGTTCGAAAAGTGTGATTACCTCAATGTGATGGGTCTGCGGAAACATGTCAATAACTTGAGCCTGTTTTAATACATATCCATGTGCTTTAAGGGTTGCTGCGTCACGAGCAAGGGTATCGGGCGCACACGAAACATACACAACACGGGCAATATTGCGCTTAGCTATTTCTTGAACCGCCGCAGCAGCGCCCGCGCGTGCAGGGTCTAACAAGGCTTTGCTGTAAACCTTAGCGCCCCAGCTTTGTTGCGGCCATGGCTGCTCTAAATTGGCACCAAACGCGTCAACCTCAACGCAATTTGCCTTTGCATTTTGCTGCAACTGCTCAACCATAGAGTTAACCCCCTCAATGGCTGTGACTTTGGCACCGGCCTGGGCCAGTGGAATAGTGAAATGACCGCTGCCAGCAAATAACTCAAGCACGGCTTCGTCGGCTTGAATGTCTAGCCACGCTAGTGCTTGGGCTACCATGGTTTGACTAAGTTGCCGATGGCTTTGAATAAAGTCCGTCGGTTGGCAGCTTAGCATGGCTCCAACAGTGCCATATTGCGGTAACGCCTGGGTTGCCACCAATGGCTCTACAGTATGCTCATAAGCCAGCCATACGGCGACATTATGCGCCTGTGCAAAAGCCTCTAACTGGCTTTTATCTGTATCTTCTAAGCGGGTTGCTACACGCAGTAATACTGCCGGCTGTTGGGCAAACTCAATCAGTTCAACATGGCCTAAATGCTTGGCCAATGCCAATTTAGCGAGGACATCTCGCAGTGGTTTTAAAAGTTTATTCAACGGCTGCGCAAGCGTTAAACAGCTATCGATAGCTACAATGCGTTTACTTTGCGCCGCCCGAAAACCAAGGGTAAGCTGCTGACGCTTCCTATCATAATGCACCGCTAAACGGGCGCGGCGGCGATAATGCCAGGCATCCGCTTGTAACGGCGTCAACCAAACCTGCGCTTCCATACCCGCAAACTTGCTCAGCATTTCTTGCACAGTTTGCTGTTTGTGAGCCACCTGTGCGGCGAGGTCAACATGTTGAAAGTCACAACCACCACAGCGGTCATAGTAGTCACACGGGGGTTTTAGGCGTTGGGCACTTGGTTTTGTAACTTTGAGTAGCGTCGCTGTGTACTTGCCATCAACAATTACGTCAACGGTTTCACCGGGTAACGCATTGGCCACGAAACGCACCCCTTGCGGAGTACGAATAATGCCGCGCCCTTGATGATCAAGCCCAACCACAGTTTGCGCTAACAAAGGCTTATTTTTAGCCTGGCGCGACTGTGGTTTGTAAATTTGCGCCATGGCTTAGCGACCTTGCTGCTGCACTTGTAAGCGCGCTTGCTGCATAATGGCTTTCATGTCGCGAACGGCTTGCTCAAGGCCGACTAATACCGCACGGGCAATAATCGCATGACCAATATTCAATTCAACCAACTGTGGAATGGCAGCAATAGCGGCGGTATTAAAGTAATGCAAACCATGCCCGGCGTTAACTTGTAAGCCGGCAGCTTGGGCATATTCAGCCGCATCTCGTATCTGTGCCAAGGCAAGCTGCTGTTGTTGTTCATTGGTTTGTTCAGCGTAATGCCCGGTGTGCAGCTCAATAATTGGTGCGCCACAGGCAACCGCCGCGTCAATTTGGCGCTTATCGGCATCAATAAACAAACTGGTCGCAATATCATGTTCGGCTAACTGGCTTACCGCTGCTTTAATTTTGTCTTGCTGCCCAGCAACATCAAGGCCACCTTCAGTGGTTAACTCTTCGCGCTTTTCCGGTACCAAACAGCAGTAGGCTGGTTTAATACGGCTAGCAATGGCCAGCATCTCGTCGGTAACCGCCATTTCTAAATTCATTCGTGTTTGCAGTGTTTGCGCCAAAATTTCAACGTCGCGGTCAACAATGTGGCGACGATCTTCACGCAAATGCACAGTAATGCCGTCGGCACCAGCTTGTTCAGCGATCGCTGCCGCTGTCACTGGGTCTGGATAGCTCACCCCACGGGCATTACGCACGGTTGCCACATGATCAATGTTTACACCTAATAAAATGGGGCCAATATCTGCAGAATGCGTCATGATTTGTCCTTAAATTGGGTAAAGAGTTGGCGACTACGCAGCGGTTTATCACCTAAATAAGGCTGCAGTGCAGATCGCATAATACGTTTAAGTAAGTTTAGCAGGCGCTGATCAAGCTGCTCAAACGCTGCAATGCGCGTAATGTCAGCGCCTGACATTAAAAACTCAGTAGCCGAATACGGGTTTAAGGGTGTTTCAGCCGCGCTATTTTCTAACGCGTTAGGGGCTGCGATAAAGAACCCCCTTTCGGGCCTAAACTGATACGTCTGTTCCGCTAAAAAAGGTTGTTGCTGGTCATCTGCATGCCAATCAAAACCATGCCCTAAATGACACAGCAGTTGCCACTCAAAACGCCGAAGCACCGGCTCAACGTGGCTGGCTTGCGCCAACATGCTTAGCGTTTCATGGTAGTCATGAAACAGCTCGTCTATGGCTTGATGGGGGGTGGTAAGGCGTTGTACCAGCTCATTCACGTAAAAACCACTATATAACGCGTGACCCTGTAGGTTCATGGCTTGATCGCTAGCTTCAGCGGCGCTCAACGTGAGCAACTCACCGCGCCCTTTTGCCTGTACAAAGAGCGGCGTAAACGGCTGCAAAATACTACGCCACTTACTTTTCGGGCGTTTAGCCCCTTTGGCAATAACCCGAAATCGCCCTTGCTGTGCGCTCAGTAATTCCACCAGCAAGCTGCTATCTTGGTAGGGCCAGCGATGCAGTACAAACGCCGGTTCCATGGCTTAGTCCTCGCCGTAACCTAAGCTACGCAGTGCGCGTTCATCGTCAGCCCAGCCCGACTTCACTTTTACCCAAAGTTGCAAATGCACTTTGCCACCTACTAATGGTTCAATGTCACGTCGTGCTTCACTACCAATGGTTTTTAGCTTGCTGCCACCAGCGCCAATAACCATGCGTTTTTGCCCGTCTCGCTCAACCAAAATGAGTGCGTGAATATGGGTTGTACCCGACTCTGCCGTCTTGAACTGCTCAATTTCCACCGTGGTGCTGTAAGGCAGCTCGTCACCGGTAAAACGCATGAGCTTTTCACGAATAATTTCTGCGGTCATAAAACGCAGCGAACGATCCGTAACATAGTCTTCCGGAAAGTGGTGCACGCCTGGTTTCGCGTAGCTATGCACTAACGTACGCAAGGCTTCAACTTGGGCGCCAGTTTCTGCAGACAATGGAATTATCTCAGCAAACGTGTGTTTTTCTGATAGTTTTTGTAAATACGGTAGCAATTCGGTTTTATCTTTAAACTGATCGATTTTGTTCACTACCAGAATCACTGGGCTGCTCATTTTCTTCAGCTTAGTCAATACCATGTCGTCATCGCTTGACCACTTGCCGGCTTCAACCACAAACAAAATCACTTCAACACCGCTCAGTGAGCTCGACGCCGCTCTATTCATCAAACGGTTAATGGCCCGCTTTTCGTCTTTATGTAGGCCCGGCGTGTCAACGTAGACGATTTGGCGTTCGCCTTCGGTTTCAATACCAAGAATACGGTGTCGGGTGGTTTGCGGTTTACTTGACGTAATACTAATTTTTTGCCCCAAAATGCGGTTCAACAAAGTTGATTTACCCACATTTGGTCGCCCAACTATCGCTACAAAGGCTGACGCTGAACTTATATTTTCATCGATATTCAAATCGGTCATGAGGTTTTATCCTGTTCGAGAAGCTGCGCCAGTGCATCGGTTGCCGCTTTTTGTTCGGCTTTGCGTCGACTGGTACCGGTACCGCGAATGGGTTCTGCAATACCTTCTACTTGGCAACTTACCGTAAATTGTTGATTGTGTGCTTGGCCTTGCGTGGCCACCACTTCATACACTGGAAGTGCACATTGACGGCCCTGTAAATATTCTTGCAGGCGCGTTTTAGGGTCTTTGTGGCTTGCACCCGGCTTGATACTATCCAGTTGCTTCGCATACCAAGTTAAAACCACCTGGCGACAGGTTACTAAATCACTTTCTAAGTACATAGCGCCGAGCAATGCTTCTACCGCATCAGCCAGAATGGACTCTCGGCGATGCCCGCCACTTTTCATTTCACCCGGCCCTAACACCAAAAATTTACCAAGTTCAAACTGCTGCGCTAATTTCGCCAGGCGTTTGCCACAAACTAAGGTGGCGCGCATGCGGCTTAAGTCGCCTTCATCAATATTAGGAAAGCGTTCAAACAGGGCTTCGCTAACAATAATACCCAGCACCGAGTCACCTAAAAACTCTAAGCGCTCGTTATGCTGCGCTGCAGCGCTGCGATGGGTTAAGGCTTGTTGTAGCAGGTCACGGTTACTAAACGTGTAACCAAAGGCTTTTTCCAGTTGTTTCATTGGCGGCTTGGGTAAACTCACGCTTTACTCCACACTGCCCAAGCGGTGCCAACGTACACCCGTTGGAACCCACTGCGGTAACCAGCTGTTGCTGTCTCGATTCATTTCAAAACTCATCCAAATAAAGGTCGCTCGGCCAACCAAGTTGTCATGCGGTACAAAACCCCAATAACGACTGTCTTCGGAGTTATCGCGGTTATCTCCCATGAAGAAATACTGCCCTTCAGGCACGATCCATTCGTCAGGTGCGGTGCCTGGCTGTTGGTAGAAATAAGCCGTGCGTGGCGCCACTGTCGGATCAATTAAAATATCATGGGTTACATCACCAATTTGCTCAGTATAGCGAACTAACGGTGTTGAGCGGCTAAAGTACACTTCATCTTGCTGCTTCACGTCGCGCGCTATCACCTGCATTTTTGGGCATTCTGCGTTACTTGCCACGCAAGCAGGCTCTAGGTACAAGGTTTTGTTACGGTAGATAATGCGATCACCCGGGGTGCCAATAATACGCTTAATGTAGTCGACATTCGGCTGCAAAGGGTATTTGAAAACGGCAATGTCGCCACGTTCCGGCGTACCTGTGCGTAAAAGTTCGTGACGAAATAACGGGTCACGTACGCTGTAACTGTACTTCTGCACCAAAATAAAATCGCCCGCCAACATGGTCGGCATCATTGACGCCGACGGAATGCGGAACGGTTCATAAAAAAACGAACGCACAACTAAAATAACAAACAAAATTGGAAATACCGACTGCGCAAATTCAGCTATTCGCCCCTGAGGTGCAAGTCGCTCACGCGCCTCGTCGTCAAGTTGTTGCTGCAAACGCTGCTCTTCGTCAGCAATTTTAGCTTTGCGAAGCGGCTTTTTGAATTTTGCGTCATACAACCAAATCAAACCCGCCGCCAGCGTCACTAGCGTTAACAGTATTGAATAAAAATTTGCCATTATCGGTATATTCCCTTGAGCACGTATTCTTTATTTACCAACTTTAAGTACGGCAAGAAACGCTTCCTGAGGAACTTCAACGTTCCCTAACTGCTTCATGCGTTTCTTACCTTCTTTTTGTTTCTGTAATAGTTTTTTCTTACGGCTTACGTCACCGCCGTAACATTTTGCGGTCACGTTTTTACGCAACTGCTTCACCGTTGAGCGGGCAATCACGTGTGTACCAATTGTGGCCTGAATAGCGATATCGAACATCTGACGTGGAATTAACTCGCGCATTTTGTCAACTAAATCACGGCCTCGGCCTTGTGCGTTATCGCGGTGAGTAATCAATGCTAATGCGTCTACTTTGTCGCCATTGATCAGCACGTCAACCCGCACCATGTCCGCCTCTTGGAAACGCTTAAAATTGTAATCCAAGCTAGCATAGCCACGGCTGGTCGACTTCAAGCGGTCGAAAAAGTCCATCACTACTTCAGCCATCGGCAATTCGTAGGTTACCGCCACCTGATTACCGTGATAAGCCATTTTGGTTTGCACACCACGCTTGTCCACACACAACGTGATCACGTTGCCTAAATATTCCTGCGGCACCAATATGTTGGCTTCCACAATCGGCTCATAAATGGTTTCAATGTCGTTTACAGCCGGTAAATTCGCTGGGTTATCAACTTTATGCTCTTTGCCGTCTTTGGTTACCACCTTGTACACCACCGTTGGCGCCGTCGTGATAAGGTCAATGTCATATTCGCGTTCAAGCCGCTCTTGAATGATTTCCATGTGCAGCATGCCCAAAAAACCCACGCGGAAACCAAAGCCCAACGCAGCAGAGTTTTCAGGCTCATAAAATAACGACGCGTCATTGAGCGACAGCTTTGCCAGCGCATCACGGAAGTTCTCATAATCGTCTGACGAAATTGGGAACATACCCGCGTAAACCTGAGGCTTCACGCGTTTAAAGCCCGGTAAGGCTTCCGGTGCTGCCTGCTTCGCCAAGGTTAAGGTATCGCCCACTGGCGCACCGAGAATTTCTTTAATACCAGCAATAACGAAGCCTACTTCACCGCAACGCAAAATGCCTGTTTCCGTTGGTTTTGGCGAGAAGAAGCCCACTTTATCAATTTGGTAAGTTTGCCCTGTCGACATCACTTTCATTTTGTCGCCAGCGCGCAAGATGCCATTCTTCACTCGTACCAAGCTCACAACGCCTTGATAGTTATCGAACCAAGAATCAATAATCAGTGCTTGCAATGGCGCTTCAGGATCACCTTGTGGTGGTGGAATTTGGCGTACAATACGCTCAAGCACTTCATCAATACCAATACCGGTTTTGGCTGAACACTGAACCGCATCAATGGCTTCAATTCCCACAATGTCTTCAATTTCTTCAGCAACGCGCATTGGGTCGGCCTGAGGTAAGTCGATTTTATTTAAAACCGGCACCACTTCTAGGTCCATTTCAATGGCTGTATAGCAGTTGGCCAAGGTTTGCGCTTCAACGCCCTGAGCCGCGTCAACAACCAATAACGCCCCTTCACAACCGGCTAAGCTGCGCGATACTTCATAGGAGAAGTCCACATGGCCCGGCGTATCAATGAAGTTAAGCTGATAAGTTTCACCGTCTTTCGCGGTGTAATGCAATGTTACGCTCTGCGCTTTAATGGTAATACCGCGCTCACGCTCAAGATCCATGGAATCGAGCACCTGCTCAGCCATTTCACGGTCAGTTAAGCCGCCGCAATGTTGAATGAGACGATCAGATAAAGTCGACTTACCATGATCGATGTGCGCAATTACTGAAAAATTGCGAATATTTGTTTGCTTAAACGCCTTTTCTGGCATTAATGCCCCCGCAAAAACAAATGGAATAGAGAATTAACCGCTGATCATACTGATTTATGAGGAAAGGAACAAAGAATTTCGGGCGAAATTAGTCGATTTGTTGCACGCTCAACAATTGACTAACTTGCACATCACGGTGATGCAACCAACGCTTTAACCCATAAAAGCTCAAACCGAAGCTTAGGAACGCACTGAGAATCACCCAGCCTTCGCTCATATTTGCAAATTGGCCAAGCCCAATGGCGGTAACCATCAGCGCCAACAACGGTAGCCCGTACATCATTAATGACAGCTGCGTTAATGCTTGCTCTGGTAACAACAGCTCAATGACTTGCCCTTGCAGAAATTCGCCCGCTGGTTTACGTACATCAAATTCAGCACGTCGATCGGAAAAAGCCTTGGATATAATACCTGCACCACAGGTCGACTGTTGCGCACAACTGCCGCAACCCGTTTTAAGCTCTGTCGAAACGCGCAAGCTGTCATCGCGAACTGCGACAATTTCGGCGAGTTCACGAATCATTATTCACCGTCCTTGGTGGCTTTTATTGCCGTACGCTCGGCAATAAGGCGTAAGGTTTCAGTCGGTACTTTACCAACCACAGTGACTACATAGCCGTTAACCCGTAGGTTTACCATGGAGTCTGGGCCTTGTAGAGCCAACGACGGTAAATTTTGTAACTGACCGTCGGTGATATACATCGAGATTTCTGTTAAGCCGTCACTAAACAGATAGTAATCGGTTGGTAGTCGCGTGTCGTGCAACGCTCGGTGCGTAGCGACGCGTTGTTTAAAGCCATCAGGCAGCCAGTCTGGTTGCAACGCAAACTTAATTGGCACAGAGTCATCACTGCCATACATTCTTGGCGGCTGCTGAAAGTTACCTAAATCGATTAATGGCTCGGGAAGTTCGTTCGTCACTGCAAATGAGGTTAATTGCAATTGCTCAAGCACTTCACCCTGTGGCGTCATCATTTGCAACTTCAGCAGCATGCCCGTTTCACGATCAAGCCATAAATCGTAATGGTAGCGGTGGTTGTCGCGGCTTATTAAACGTAAATATTGAGCATTACGCCCCGTGACACGCATACCACCACTGGCAATAATTTGATAATGCTGGGAAATATTCGAGAAGTCGTTGTAGAACGCCGGAGGAATCAGGCCAAAAGTAACGTCCGACTGCAAGGTATAAGCATGCGCACCGCCTGCCGAATAATAATAACTCTGCTCGCCAATTCGTAAAACGCGCATGTCCGCGCCATTTAAATAAATAAGTAGCTCAAGGTCGGTGTCGTGATCATAGCTACCATGAAACCAAACGAGTGGCTGAACCCGGTGGCCCTGAGCTTGAACTAAAGTGGCCTCAAAATCTAAATGACGAAGCGCGTCCGCCATGCGATTAAACCATTGCTGGCCCAAATTTGCGGCAAGTTCTGCACGCTCATCGGTTTGCGCCGGTACGGCAAAAGACACGACTGCAGCAAACCACATGGCAATCGCGGCAATATATTTAGTCATTCTGTTCAGGCGACTCTTTGACAGTTTCAACAGTGGATTCAGTCGTTTGTTCATTTGTCTGTAATGACAATTGAATTTGACGCTGATGGTCAATCATATAGGTTTGCAGAAGTTGGCGTTGCTGCGCAATTTCGGCCTCTGTTGGCATTGGTTGTTCAATAACCGTGTTATAGCTCACAGGGTTACGTCCACCAAATGGGTTGGTTATTAACGCCGGCGCAACTTGGGTTTCCATTGCTGGCTGCGTGTCATCTAATACTGGCTGCTGAATTGACAGTACAGCTACTAACGCAACACTTGCCGCAATGGCAATGCTGCCGGCAGGCTTCAGCCAACGTGACGCAGCTCGTGCTTGAGCACCACCTTGGGTTACGCTTGGCTGCACCAGATTATTGTTTGTTGGCTGAGCTTCTTGCTGAATTTGCTCAGCAACGCGAACGCTAATATCAATCTGTTGGAGCGCTTGCGCATCGCCGCGCATAATATGCCCCACTAACGCATAGCGAGACCAAGCAGCTTGGGCATGTTGATCGTCCAACAAAGCTGACAAGTCAGCATCAAACGGACGTTCCGCATCGACGTCAGAATCCCTAAAATGGTTATCTAACAATGCCGAAGCTTGCTGTTTAAAACGATCAGACATATTGCATCCTCAATCTCAATTTAGCGCTCTAATAACGGTCGTAACTGTTGGTCTATAGCTTCACGAGCGCGAAATATTCGCGAACGTACTGTACCAATCGGACAATCCATTTCAATGGCTATTTCTTCATAACCTAATCCGTCGATTTCTCGCAGCGTAATAGCACGCCGCAAATCTTCGGGTAATGCTTCGATGGTTCGCATCACGACGTTACGAATTTCATCGGTTAACAATAAACTTTCCGGCGAAGCACTGTCTTTCAATGCTCCACTGCCCTCGTAATACTCCGCTTCTTCAGCGTCGACATCATTAGCTGGCGGCTTACGGCCTTGCGCAACCAAATAATTTTTCGCTGTGTTCACGGCGATTCGATAGAGCCATGTGTAAAAAGCGCTATCGCCTCTAAAATTTGCCAAGGCACGATACGCTTTCACAAAGGTTTCTTGCGCTACGTCAGGCACATCGGCCTGTTGTTTTACATAGCGCGAAATCAAACTCATAACCTTGTGTTGATACTTTTTTACCAACAAATCAAAGGCGCGCTGGTCTCCCTGTTGAACTCGTTCTACCAGGGCTTTATCTGTTTCTTGTTCGCTCATCCGAGCCTATTCTCCTCAACCCCTAGCTACGTCAGATTTCAGGCCCGCTGTGCAACTGCAAAGTATGACCGACGTTGTAGTAAAAAGTTCGCAAAAAAAATTCAAATCAGTAAAATCGTTGTATGACTTCCACATAATGTATGGAACAAATGGCTCATTATCAATGTGATGTACTTATTATCGGTAGCGGCGCTGCCGGTTTAACCTTAGCTTTGCAATTGGCTGACCATGCCAACGTGATTGTTCTCTCTAAAGGCCCTCTTACTGAAGGCTCTACTTATTACGCACAAGGTGGTATCGCTGCCGTTTTCGACGAGAATGATAGCATTGAAAGCCACATTGAAGACACCTTGATTGCCGGCGCTGGGCTTTGTGAGCAACAAGCCGTTGAGTTTACCACACGTCATGCCAAAGAAAGCTTACAGTGGCTTATTGATATAGGCGTTGGTTTTGATCGTGTCGATGACGGCCAATTTCACCTCAACCAAGAGGGTGGGCATAGTCATCGCCGCATTCTCCATGCGGCAGATGCAACCGGCCGTGCGGTGCAAACAACCTTGGTTGAACAAGCACGACTGCACCCTAATATCACCATTGTTGAGCGTGTAAATGCCATTGATTTAATTACCAATAAACACTTAGGTGGCGAATCGCCACAATGTTTTGGCGCGTACATATTGAATCGCGTAACACAAAGGGTAGAAACCGTAGCGGCAAAATTTGTCGCACTGTGCACCGGTGGCGCTAGTAAAGTTTACCAGTACACCAGTAACCCAGACGTTGCTAGCGGTGATGGTATTGCTATGGCTTGGCGCGCGGGTTGCCGGGTTGCCAATATGGAGTTTAATCAGTTTCACCCGACTTGCTTATTTCACCCGAATGCCCAGTCGTTTTTGTTAACCGAAGCATTACGTGGTGAAGGTGCTGTTTTGCGCCGTCCCGATGGCTCTCGGTTCATGCAAGATTTTCACGCCAGCGCAGAATTAGCGCCGCGTGACGTGGTGGCACGAGCCATTGACTTTGAAATGAAGCGCCTTGGTGCCGACTGTATGTTTTTGGATATTTCGCACAAGCCAAAAGCCTTTATTCAAGAACACTTCCCGAATATTTATGAGAAATGCCTCAGTTTGGGTATTGATATCAGTCAACAACCCATGCCTGTTGTACCTGCAGCGCACTATACCTGCGGCGGTGTGAAAACTGATTTGCACGCACGCACTGACGTCACCAATTTGTACGCCATTGGTGAAGTTGCCTACACTGGTTTGCATGGCGCCAATCGCATGGCAAGTAACTCACTGCTTGAATGCTTAGTTTTTGCCCGTTCAGCGGCGCAAGATATCATCGCCAAAGTGGCGAGCTGCCCGGCGCCTACAGAGCTTCCAGCCTGGGATGAAAGCCAAGTAAGCAACTCAGACGAAGAAGTTATTATTCAGCACAACTGGCATGAATTACGCCTATTTATGTGGGATTACGTCGGAATTGTGCGTACAGACAAACGGCTACAACGTGCATTGCGCCGTATTGAGCTACTGCAGCAAGAAATTCACGAGTATTACAGTAACTTTAAAGTTAGCAACAACTTGCTTGAACTACGTAACCTCGTGCAAGTGGCTGAGCTAATTGTTCGCAGCGCCATGACCCGCCATGAAAGCCGTGGTTTGCATTATAATTTGGACTACCCAGATTTATTACCCGAAGCGTTACCGAGCATTTTGACGCCAACGCAACAAAAATCGGGCTAACCGGCGATAATTTGCATCACCAAGCCAGCTTTTCGGCAACCACAGCCACCGCCGTGGTTGCTGAGGCGCGTACAAAATAACTAAAGCCCCCCACGCAGTGACCCAACTTAACGGTTGTTGCTGCCAGGGGTGTGGTTCTGCGGCGGTTAATTCTAACCATTCGCCGGTGCGGCAATTAATGCCCCACACCGACGCCGGGTTTCCTAACCAGCGCCAAGGCTGCACACTAATGTGCAGCAACATATTAAACCTTCACGCGGCTTAAAATGTAGTCAACCATGCCTGCTAGCTCTGGGTCTTCGCACTTTTGGTGGCCCATAAACCAAGCAAACAAATCCGGGTCATCACAGGTTAATAAACGCCGAAATGCTTCTTGTTGCTGCGCATTTAGGTCGTCATAAGCTTCTTCTACAAATGGCATGAATAAAACATCAAGCTCAAGCATGCCGCGGCGGCAAGCCCAGCGCAGACGGTTTTTATTGGTCAGCAATTCGGCATTTTGTTGCAACTTTTCCATGCGAGTCCTTAAAACGGCTTGTATAATGCTTTTTCATCCCCATCTAGGTGAGTATCGATGAAAAAGCGAGGTTCATTGTGCTAGATACAGAGTTTACCAAAGCTCAGCCAGAATACGTAACCGTTTCCTTAACAGATTACGGTGTCATTGAGCTAACCGGCCCACAAACCGATGAATTTTTGCAGGGGCAGCTTTCCTGTGACATGAAACAACTCGGCGCTAACCACTGGTTGTTCGCAGCACACTGCGACAACAAAGGTAAAGCCATGAGTACGTTGTTTGTCAGTCGCTGCGGTGACAGTGTGCTTTTGCTGTCACATAAAGACGCCATTGCCGCAAGTTTGGCGCAGTTGCAGAAGTTTGGGGTATTTAGCAAAACCGACATCATCGACGCCAGTGACAAATACCATTTGTATGGGGTGTTTGGCACAGCAGCGCCAGAACGTATGGCGCAATGGTGTGAACAACCTTTAACCACGGAGCCACAGCAGGCTGTTACAGCGCTTGAAGACGGCGTCGTGTTAACCTTGGGCGTTCACCCCGATCAGTACTTGTTGGTTACCGAGCGCGATAGCTTTCCAACCAACTCAGAACAAACACTCTGGCATGCACTTGAAATTGAGCGTGGTCGACCCACCCTACTTTCAGGTACACTATTAGAGTATGTACCCCAAATGCTGAACGTTCAGGCGTTAAATGGCATTAGTTTTACCAAGGGGTGTTATATCGGCCAAGAGACCATCGCTCGGATGAAATATCTGGGCAAGCAGAAGCGGGCTATGTTTCGTTTAGTTGGCCAAGGCAAATCTGTTGTGGCGGGCGCTACCGTTGAACAGCAGCTTGGCGAAAACTGGCGACGAGCCGGCACGGTAATTAACGCAGTGAGCCGTGCTGACAATCAACTGAGCATGTTAGTGGTGCTGCCGAACGATATTGAAGCAGACACAAAACTTCGTGTGAAAGATGATGACGCGAGTCTTTTGGAAATTTACCCACTGCCTTATAAATTGGATGAATCATGAGTCAAACTATTAGCCAGGACAAAGTTGTAGGAATTCACTACACCGTGAAAACTGCTGAAGGCCAAGTTCTGGATCAATCAAAAGAAGGTCAGCCGCTGCAGTTTATCTTTGGTCGCGGCATGTTGATCAAAGGTCTTGAAAATGCACTTGACGGTAAAGCCACTGGCGACAAATTTGAAGCTGAAATTCAACCAGCTGACGCATATGGCGAGCGTCATGAAGGTTTAATTCAAACCGTACCACGCAGCTTGTTCGGTGATAACGAAGTTGCTGTTGGCATGCAGTTCCGCGCCAGCACTGACGCAGGTGAGCAATCTGTGATGATCGTTGATGTGAACGACGACGAAGTCACTGTTGACGGTAACCACCCACTAGCCGGCACCGCACTGAACTTTGACGTAGAAGTTGTTGAAGTACGTGACGCTGATCCAAGTGAATTGGACCACGGCCATGTGCACGCTGACGGTAACCACAACCACGGTTAATCGCTCGAGTTATCTTACGACGAAGATAACGACGAATGATGAAAAAACGCACCTTTAGGTGCGTTTTTTTATGGCCATTTTCTTACTTAAAAATAAGCGTATACTAGTGCAATCGTTACTAATTTAGAGCCCAGCATGAGCAGCAAATCTTATCCTTACACACCAGCAACCGCCCTCGCCCAAGCCCTCGGAAAAATAGATCAAGAAAGCCAAGGTGTGGTGCTCCCAATCCATGTCGCAACCACCTATATTCGCGGTAAGGACAACAGCTACCCAACCGGTAATATCTATTCAAGGGCCGATAACCCAACCTACAAGCCGGTCGAAGAGCTGTTATGTCAACTGGAACAAGGCCACCAGGCACTTTTATTTGGTTCGGGCATGGCGGCCGCCACAGCAGTTTTTCAAGGGCTGCGCCCAGGCGACCACGTGTTAGCGCCAAAAGTTATGTATTGGGCATTACGCAACTGGCTGCTGAACTTTGCGACCGATTGGGGCTTAGTCATTGAATTTATCGACATGACCCAGTTAAGCGAGGTGAGCAAGGCATTACAACCGGGAAAAACCAAGCTGGTATGGCTAGAAACGCCGGGCAACCCAATGTGGACCATTAGCGACATTGCCGAAATTAGTGCGTTAGCGAAAGGCGCCGGAGCATTTGTTGCGGTCGATTCGACCTGTGCCACCCCGTTACTCACGCAACCGTTAACGATTGGCGCCGATATTGTTATGCACTCGGCCACCAAATACTTAAACGGCCACTCGGACGTGATTGCCGGCGCGCTCATTACCAAACACGACAACGATTATTGGCAACGTATTCGGGCTGTACGTGCTCAAGGCGGTGCCGTGCCAAGCCCACATGATGCCGCACAGCTATTACGCGGTATGCGCACCATGCATTTACGCGTGCGCGAAAGCTGCGCTAACGCCATGTTTTTAGCCCAACAACTTGAACAGCACCCACAAATAATCGAAGTGCTCTACCCTGGCTTACCAAGTTTTAGTGGCCATGATGTGGCTACAAAGCAAATGCACGGGGGCTTTGGCGGCATGTTTTCAATTCGAGTGCAAGGCGGTGAACAAGCAGCAGTGCACTTGGCAGCCAATACCAAGCTATGGAAACGGGCGACATCACTCGGCGGCGTGGAAAGCCTCATTGAACATCGCGCCAGCGTAGAAGGTGCAGGTACGCCCTGCCCGCCAGATTTACTGCGCTTGTCAGCTGGCATTGAAGACAAAGACGAATTGCTTGCCGATATTCTTCAAGCCCTACCGAAATGACCGTTTTTCGTTTTTCGTGCGCTTCGCTGTTCGTCCGTTCGGCGAGGCCTCACTATTCGTCGAACAGCGCGAAGCGCGGACCAACAGTGAGCGAAGCGAACGGACGAATAACGAATAACGCCTTTTATTTCTTCGGACGCATGTGTGGGAACAACAACACATCACGAATTGACGGCGAATCCGTCAACAACATCACCAACCGATCAATCCCAATACCTTCGCCTGCGGTTGGCGGCAAACCATGCTCAAGCGCAGTGACATAATCGTCATCAAAGAACATCGCTTCGTCATCGCCAGCTTCTTTTTGCTGGACCTGCTCACGGAAGCGCTCGGCTTGGTCTTCGGCGTCGTTTAGCTCCGAGAACCCGTTGGCTAATTCACGGCCACCCACAAAGAACTCAAAGCGGTCGGTAATAAACGGGTCATTGTCGTTACGGCGCGCCAGTGGTGATACTTCAGCTGGGTATGCAGTAATAAACGTGGGTTGAATAAGCTTGTGTTCAGCCACTTCTTCAAAGATTTCAATTTGAACTTTGCCTAAGCCCCAATTCGACTTCACTTTAATACCCAAAGACTCGGCCAACTCAGTGGCGCGCTCAAGGCTATTTAACTGGTCGTCGGTTGCCGTTGGCAAATGCTCTAAAATAGCTTCTTTAACCGTCATGCGCGCAAATGGCTTGCTGAAGTCGTACTGTACGCCTTCACTTTCAAACTGCGCTGAACCTAAAATTTCTGTGGTCATGCCGCGTAGCATGTCTTCGGTGAGGTCCATCAAGTCATTGTAATCCGCGTAAGCCCAGTAAAACTCAAGCATGGTAAACTCAGGGTTGTGACGTGTTGACAGCCCTTCGTTACGGAAATTACGGTTAATTTCAAATACTTTCTCAAAACCACCAACAACTAGGCGTTTCAAGTACAATTCTGGCGCTATGCGCAGATATAACTGCATGTCTAACGCGTTGTGATGCGTCATAAACGGGCGTGCTGTGGCACCGCCTGGTATGGTTTGCATCATTGGCGTTTCAACTTCTAAGAATTGCTTGGCGATGAAGTAGCGACGAATGTAATCAACCACTTTTGAACGCACAATAAAGGTGTTACGCGACTCTTCGTTGGTAATCAGATCAAGATAACGCTGACGATAGCGCATTTCTTGGTCAGACAAACCATGAAACTTGTCAGGTAATGGGCGCAGTGCTTTGGTTAACAAACGTACATCGTCAACTTGCACACTCAACTCGCCAGTGCCGGTGATAAACAAGGTACCGGTTGCACCAACAATGTCACCTAGGTCCCATTTTTTGAACTCTTCGTTGTAATAACCCTCAGGCAAGTTATCACGCGCAACGTAGAGCTGTATTTGCCCTGACATATCTTGAATGGTGGCAAAGCTCGCTTTACCCATGATCCGACGCGTCATCATACGACCTGCAACAGCAACCCGCACACCTTTCGCCGCCAGCTCTTCTTTTTCAAGGCCGTCATACTGCGCGTGTAATTCAGCCGCTAAGCTGTCACGACGAAAATCATTCGGGAATGCTACGCCTCGCTCGCGCAACGCAGCAAGCTTAGCCTTGCGCTGGGCGATTTGTTCGTTTACGTCCAACTCAGGGGCTTGCGTTTTATCGTTCATGTACGTTTCCTTATAAACCTGATTTCAAACTTGCTTCAATAAATGGGTCGAGTGCACCGTCTAACACCGCTTGGGTATTGCGGTTTTCAACGCCGGTGCGTAAATCTTTAATACGCGCATCGTCTAATACATACGAGCGAATTTGGCTACCCCAGCCAATGTCTGACTTGGTGTCTTCAAGCGCTTGCTTTTCAGCCAATTGTTTCTGCAATTCTAACTCATACAATTTAGCGCGTAATTGCTTCATCGCCGCGTCGCGGTTTTTATGCTGTGAACGGTCACTTTGACACTGCACAACCACGCCCGTTGGTTCGTGCGTAATACGAATTGCCGAGTCGGTACGGTTAACGTGCTGACCACCAGCACCTGACGCTCTATAGGTGTCTACACGTAAATCAGCCGGGTTAATTTCAATTTCGATAGAGTCGTCAATTTCCGGATAGACAAACACCGACGCGAACGACGTATGGCGACGATTACCCGAGTCAAACGGCGATTTGCGTACCAAGCGGTGTACGCCCGTTTCAGTGCGCAACCAACCATAGGCATACTCACCTTGAATGCGCACAGTCACCGATTTAATACCTGCCACTTCACCTTCAGAAAGCTCGGTAATCTCGGCTTTAAAGTCGTGTGACTCGGCCCAGCGCAAATACATACGTAAGAGCATATTGGCCCAGTCTTGGGCTTCAGTGCCGCCAGAGCCGGCCTGAATATCCAAATAGCAGTCTGAAGCGTCTTGTTCGCCCGAAAACATTCGACGAAATTCTAATGTTGCCAATTGCTGCTCTAAGCCGTCTAGCTCACTCACAGCATCGTTAAAGGTTTCTTCGTCATCGGCTTCAACAGCAAGTTCAACAAGACCTTCAACGTCTTCAAGCCCTTGCGCCAAATTATTTAATGTTTCAACCACTTGTTCTAAACTTGCGCGCTCTTTACCTAGGGCTTGTGCACGCTCTTGATCATTCCACACCGTTGGGTCTTCTAACTCGCGCGTCACTTCTTCTAGGCGCTCTACTTTCTGAGCGTAGTCAAAGATACCCCCGAAGCAATTCGCTGCGCTTGCGCATTTCTTTTATCGCAACATAAGTGGCGTTAGTTTCGAACATAGTTTTGGAATCTCAATAACAGTGATTGTAAGTAAAGGGCGGGTATTCTACCGCAAAGCATTAAAATGCTCTAGTTGTAGCTGCACAGAAGTGCGTCCACGAAAATGATTTAATTGTACTTTATAGGCCGCATGAATCGTTCTCACCGACGCATCAGGCCAAACCGTCAAATCCACATTAAAGGCAATCGCGTCAACCACCGTGCGATCGGCGCTTTCTAGCACCAGCTTTAAATGGCGCTCACCCACAAGGCGCTGCTGAATAATACGAAATTCGCCGTCAAACAGTGGCTCAGGAAAGCCCTGTCCCCACGGCCCATAGGCTTCTAACTGGCGCACAAAAGGTTCCTGTAAGCAGCTACCGTCAAGCTCGCCGTCTGACCAAATGGTTTGGGTTAAGATGCTTTCGTCAACCCATTCATTAACTTGGGTAACAAAAGCATCGCGAAATGCCTCTAAGTTGTCAGCCGCTAGGCTTAAACCGGCAGCCATGGCGTGCCCACCAAAACGTTCAATAAGCTGCGGATGTTGGCTGTGCACACGCTCAAGTACGTCGCGAATATGCAAGCCCGGGATAGAACGTGCGGAGCCTTTTAATAGGCCGTCATCACTATCGGCAAAGGCAATAACAGGCCGATGGTATTGGTCTTTGACCCGCCCAGCGACAATGCCCACAACACCTTGGTGCCAACCAGGTTGATACAACACCATGGCCGCCGGTAAATGCTCGGTGGTGTTTAACTGCGCCACATAAGCTTCAGCTTCTTCACGCATTTCGGTTTCAATGCTACGGCGCGCCTGATTCAGCTGATCAAGCTGTGCGGCTAGTTGCTGAGCCGTGGTGAGGTTATTGGCAAGCAAACACTCAATGCCTGCTGCCATATCATCTAAGCGCCCTGCCGCATTAATGCGTGGGCCAAGCGCAAAACCTAAGTCGGCGGCTTGCAACTGTTGCGGGTCGCGGTTGGCTACCTGCAGCAACGCCGCAATACCTGGGCGGCAGTGCCCAGCCCGAATACGCTGCAGCCCTTGCTGTACCAAAATGCGGTTTACTCCATCGAGTTTCACTACGTCAGCCACAGTACCCAAAGCCACTAAGTCAAGCCACTGGGCCAAATTCGGGACCTCATGCCCTTGCTCGCGCAGTACATGCCGTAAGGCAAGTAGCACATAAAACGCGACGCCCACTCCAGCAATATTGGGGCTAGGAAACGGACAGTCTGCAAGATTTGGATTCACAATGATATTTGCTGGCGGCAGTTCATTGGGCGGTAAATGATGGTCAGTAACAATGACATCAATACCCGCTGCTTTTGCGGCCTGAACCCCAGCATGGCATGAAATACCGCTATCCACCGTGACAATTAATTCAGCACCCTGTTGCTGCGCCTGCGCCACCACAGCAGGTGACAACCCATAACCATCAGCAAAGCGATTCGGAACAATATAGCTTAATCGCTTGGCGCCCATGGCTTGCAACACCGACATCATTAACGCCGTTGAGGTAGCCCCGTCGGCGTCAAAATCACCACAAATACAAATGGCGTGGTCAGCTTGAATGGCTTGTGCGAGCCGCTGTGCAGCCTCGCTAGCGCCTTTTAGTTGGTTAAAGTGCGGCAAATGGCGCAACCCAAGATCAAGCTGCTGCGCATCAACAATACCTCGGCTTGCAAGTACTTGGGCGATAACGGGTGGTAATTGCGCCGCCCACTCACCTAATGGTGCTTGCGGTCGGCGCTTAATTGTGGAAAGGCTCATTGGTCTTTTTCAATTTCAGCTAACAATGGTTCTGGTGGTAAATAGCCAGGCAACATGCGCCCCGACTCCAGCACGATAGCTGGTGTGCCACGTACGCCAAACTTATGGCCAAGCGCCAAATGCTCAGCAACGGGGTTCGCACAGTCTGCTGGTGGCAGGGCTTGGTCATTTTTAACGGCTGTTAATGCCGCTTTAGAGTCTTCGGCGCACCATACCGACTGTAGTTCCATTGCCGCACGCCCTTGCATTCCCGAACGTGGCCACGCCAGATAGCGCACCGTAATGCCTTTTTCTAAATATCCGTCCATACGTTCATGTAACTGACGGCAATAACCACAGGTTGAGTCGGTAAACACATGAATAACATGCTGTTCGTTAGGTGCTTTAAACTCAATCATGGTGTCGGTGTAAGTTGCCAAGTCGTTGACGCGCATCGCATTTAGCACCGTATCGCTCACGTTGACTGGGGCATCACCGGTAATATCAAAAATACGACCACTAACAATAAATTGGCCATCAGCACTCGCGTACACCAAACCTTGATCGGTCATCACCTGGTACAGGCCTGTAATTTCAGAAGGCTTCGCTGACTCAACCGCAAAGCCCATATTTTGCATATGGCGCGTATCAAAGTCGCCTTGCATCATCGGCGCTTTTGACGACGGTTCGGCTAAGCTTTGGTTATCGAGGCGTTGGTTATCGGGGCTACAGCTAGCTACAACCAAACTTAATGCTAAAACTCCCAAATACTTCATGCAGTTACCTTTTTAAAGTCATATAAAATTGTACGGTTAGGCGCGTGGGTGATGCGTTGCATGCAATTGCTGCAAACGTTCGCGAGCCACGTGCGTATATATTTGTGTCGTTGACAAGTCACTATGCCCCAAAAGCATCTGTAATACCCGTAAATCTGCGCCATGATTCAGCAAATGTGTTGCAAACGCATGGCGCAGGGTGTGTGGTGACAAATGCGAACGAATATCTGCTTGTTGCGCATAATAACGAATTCGGTGCCAAAATGCCTGTCGTGTTAACGGCCCACCCCGGCGTGTAACGAAAACCCAGTTACCGGGTTTGGCATAGAGTTTTTCGCGTGCCTCAGCAAAGTATTTATGCAGCCAATCTAAAGCTTCCTCGCCAAGTGGCACCAGTCGTTCTTTGTTGCCTTTACCAATGACACGAACAAGCTCTTGCTGAAAATGAATTTGGTCAACCGTTAAGCTGACGAGTTCAGTTACCCGTAGCCCAGTTGCATAGAGCACTTCAAGCATCGCTTTATCGCGTAATTGTACCGGGTCATCAAGCTGTTGCGCGTTCAGCAGTGCCTCAACTTCGGCCTCTGACAAACTATGAGGAATTGCCTGCGGTTGCTTCGGCCGTGCTAATCGTGCCGTGGGATCGTGATTGATCAAGCGCTCTGCCATGGCATATTGATAAAACTTTTTTAATGCACTTAATGCGCGCGACGTACTACGTGGCGACAAACCTTGTTGCCGTCGCCATAGCAAATAGCGTTCAAGATCGTGCTGATCAACGTTCAGCAATGTGGTTTTTTGTTCCGCGGTAAGAAACTTTTGAAAGCTTCGTAAATCGGTTTGATAGGCAGAACTGGTATTCTTACTCACCCCTTGCTTTAGCCAAAGGCGCTCAATAAACCGAGTTATTTCTTCATCAACGTGCACGGGAATGCTTTGGCTCATAAGTGTTTTTGCTTTGGTGACATAACAACAGACATCATAAACCGGTTTACAGGTACTCTCAATCTGCTATCATGCCGGCCTCGTGTGGAGGGGTTCCCGAGCGGTCAAAGGGATCAGACTGTAAATCTGACGGCTCAGCCTTCGCAGGTTCGAATCCTGCCCCCTCCACCACTTTTCCCCAACGCGTTACCAAACCAATAGCAACTTACCCGCATTGGCACTATGACGCAATCGCTCAAAAGCTTCCGCTACGTCTGCCACTGGCAAGACATCATCAATGTTTGGGGTTATCTTTTTTTGCTCAAACAGCGGCCACACATGGGTGAACAAGTCGGCCATAATGCGTGCCTTAACGGTATTCGGCTGACTGCGCAACGTACTACCAATAATGCGTTGGCGTTTCATCAATAGCCGCCCAGCGTCTAATTGTGCTGCGCGACCACCCATTAATCCAATCACCACCAAACGGCCATCTTGCTTCAAAACCTGCTGATTCCACGCAATATAATCACCGGCGACAGGGTCTAAAATGACATCCGCGCCACCCCAAGCAGTTACGGCCTCAACAAAAGAACCTTGTTGACGGTTCCACGTTTTCTCTGCGCCTAACCCAACTGCCACGGCCAATTTATCGTCACTTCCAGCAGTCGCGAAGGTTGGGTTGCCACGCTGATTAGCTAGCTGCAACACGGCTTGCCCCACCCCACTGGCTGCCGCGTGCACGAGTATATGTTCGCCAGGTTGCGTTGCCGCAATGTCATAAATGTTGTACCAAGCCGTTGCAAACACCTCACAAATACCCGCCGCCGCAGCTAAATCGACGCCTTGGGGTATGGGTAACACTTGATTAACCGGCACCGCAACGTACTCGGCATAACCGCCTGAGTCTAACAGCGCGCAAACCTTGTCGCCTAACTGCAGCTGATGCGCCGCGCTGCCAAGCGCCACTACGGTACCGCTCACCTCAAGGCCCAAAATATCCGAAGCGCCTGGTGGCGGCGGGTAGTGCCCAGCTAATTGCATGAAGTCAGCACGATTCATGCCACTATAGGCTACTTTTATCAGTACCTCATCGGGGCCCGGTTGTGGCTGTTCACGGTGCTCCCACTGCGGCTGGGCGTTAGAACTGGCAACAATGGTACGCATGGGCGTGGTCATCATAGTTTTCCTTCAACGTTATTTAACTGGCTAATTTGCCGGCTTGATAATCGCGTATGGCTTGCTCTATTTCCGCTTGGGTATTCATCACAAAGGGGCCATATTGCGCAATCGGTTCACCAATGGGGTTTCCTGCTAAAACAATAACACCCGACTCGCTGCTACCGCTAACAAATGTGAGATCGTCCTGCGCATTAAGGCGCACCAATTCACCGCGTGGCACCAACTGGCCATTAATACTCACTTCGCCTTGGTAAACATAGGCTAAACGCGTTTCTTGCTGTTGCGAGGCCAGCTCCAACGTCGCTGCTGCTTGTAGTCGCAAATCAGCCATGAAAAACTTCTGTTCAGCTTGCTCAATCGGGCCTTTCTGGCCGGCTAACTCACCAGCCACTAAGCGTATTTCTGCGTGCTCAACGTTGATGACTGGCAATTTTTCCTGCGGATGATCGGCCCAGTCGGCGGCTTCTAACTTGCGCTTCGCCGGTAGGTTTATCCACAACTGAAAACCCCACATCAATCCGTCTTCTTGCTTTGGCATTTCGGCATGAATAATACCGCGCGCAGCTTTCATCCACTGCGCCCCGCCAGCTTCAACCACGCCGGTATTACCGTTCGAGTCTTTGTGCTCCATACGCCCTGCCAGCATATAAGTCAGGGTGACAAAACCACGATGCGGGTGCGGGGGAAACCCTGCAATATAATCGTTCGGATTATCCGAGCGAAATTCATCGAGCATCAAGAATGGGTCTTGATAGCGCAAGCTCGGTTGATTCACAATTCGGGTTAGTTTCACGCCAGCACCATCTTGTGCCGGCATGCCGCGATGGCGGCTCAAAATAACGCTCATAACACCTCTCCACGATTATGTGGTGCCATAAAGTCAATATCGGGCCCAACTGGCACAATGCCTGTTGGATTAATGGTTTTGTGACTACCGTAATAGTGCTGTTGAATATGGTCCATGACGGTGGTTTCAGCAACACCCTCAACTTGATACAGCGCGCGCACATACGCCCATAAATTGGGGTAATCAACAATGCGCTTCTTGTTGGTTTTAAAGTGGCCAAAGTAAACCGCGTCAAAACGAACCAAAGTGGTAAACAAGCGCCAATCCGCCTCTGTGAGAGTGTCACCGACTAAGAATTTTTGCTGCCCTAATAAGGTTTCTAATGTATCAAGCTGCGCAAAAAGCGCCTGATAAGCTTCCTCATAGGCGGCTTGCTGGGTCGCAAAGCCGCACTTGTATACCCCATTATTAACATGGTCATACACATCGGCGTTGATACGATCAATATCAGCTTGTAATGCTTCAGGATAAAAATCGAGTGTGTTGCCGGTGATGTTATTAAATGCCGAATTAAACATTCGAATAATGTCCGCCGACTCATTGCTGACAATGGTTTGACGTTTCTTATCCCACAACACGGGCACAGTCACTCTGCCACTGTAATGTGGGTCTGCTTTCAAATACAGTTGGTACAAGAAGTCTAATTGATATAAATCGTCATTTAAGGGCGCTGCTGCAAATTCCCAGCCATTTTTGAGCATGAGTGGATGCACCACTGACACAGAGATGTGCTGCTCAAGCCCTTTTAACTTGCGAAAAATAAGCGTGCGATGCGCCCACGGGCAAGCATAACTTACGTACAAATGGTAACGCCCGCTTTCAGCTGGGAATTCAGCCGACGGGTCAGCGTCTAACCAGTTACGAAATTGTGCGGCACTGCGTTCAAATTTTCCGCCAGTACTGTCCGTGTCATACCATTTATCTTGCCATTGCCCATCTACTAATAAGCCCATGTCGCCTCCTACTTAGAATATAACGACAGTATAGACTCTAATCTTTCGATTGATTATTGAAAATAAATGGCTTTTTGTTCGATTTTATCGAATAACCGCAAGTGTTAGCGGTTAATAAGTTGCTGAACTACGTCGGCACTCAACACATCGGCATGGCGCCGTAATTGTTGGTGTAAGTCAGCAAAGGTTGCCAGTGTTTCCTGTGCCGCAGGGGTTAACTGCGTTGCTAATGCTTCTGTTAAGTTTTCAACCGTCGCTTCGTGCTGAGCGAACTCAGGCACTAAACGCTTGCCCGCAAGCAGATTCGGTAGGCTGAAAAACGCCGCTTTGAATAAGCGTTTAATCAGCTGGTAACTCAACCAGTTAAACTTATAAGCCACAACCATGGGGCGTTTAATTAACATGGCTTCCAGCGTGACCGTACCTGAGGTGAGCAATAGCGCGTCACAGGCCGCCATGGTGGTGCGTGACGCACCATCAATAATGGTTAATGGCAACTGCGGCGCTATTTGCTGCTGCAACGCGCGAAACTGTTCCGCGCGGGCAGAACTAATCATCGGCGTTACAAAGCGAAGATGGGGGTGACGCTGTAGCAATTGCTGCGCCACCTGCAAAAATAGCGGTGCCATGCGAGCAATTTCACCCTTGCGGCTACCGGGTAAAATACCTACCCAAGTCGCCTCGGCGTCAAGCTCAACCTCAGCGCGAGCCTGTTGTTTATCCCATGTTACGGGAATACTGTCGGCTAATGGATGGCCAACAAAGGTTGCGGGTAGGTTATGCTCATCATAAAAGGCCTTTTCAAAAGGCAATAAGCAAAAAACATGATCAACTGACTGCTTAATGCCATGTATGCGGCCCTGACGCCACGCCCACACCGAAGGGCTAACATAATGAACGGTGGTTATGCCGGCGGCTTTAAGTTTTTTAGCAATAGGTAGGTTAAAGTCTGGCGCATCAATACCAATGAAGATATCTGGCCGACGCTCTAGAAAGGTGTTGACCAGTAACCGTCTATGACCAAGCAATTTAAACAAGCTACCGAGCACTTCAGCAATGCCCATCACTGCTAAATCGTCCATTGGCACCAAGCTAGTCAGCCCTTCAGCCTGCATTAATGGCCCACCAACACCAATAAATTCAGCATTTGGGTAGCGTTGACGCAATTCACGAAGCATGCCAGAACCAAGTAAATCGCCGGAGTGTTCCCCGGCAATAACGGCAATTAAAGGCGCATATTTTGACATGATAGTGAGAAGGTTATCGAATAATGCCGCGCTGGCTGTTCAACACGAACTGAATTAGCGGGGTTAATTCAGTGTCGGCATCAAGCTCGCGCATTTTTTGTACGGCTTCTTCAACGGTTAAACCTTGGCGATAAAGTAACTTAAACGCGCGCTTAATATTCAGAATTTGATTCGGCTGAAAACCACGACGTTTCAAACCTTCAGCATTAATGGTTCGTGGGGCGGCATTATGGCCCTGCGCCATAATATATGGCGGAATATCTTGCACCACCACCGAGTTAACCGCGGTAAATGCATGTGCGCCAATGTGACAAAACTGATGCACCCCAGTAAAGCCACCCAAAATCGCCCAATCGCCAACATGCACATGGCCGGCCAAGGTTGTGTTATTGGCTAAAATAACGTTGTCACCAACCATACAGTCATGCGCAACATGTACATATGCCATGAGTAGGTTATGACTACCAATTTGGGTTAAACCTTGGTCTTGCACGGTGCCACGATGAATGGTCACACATTCGCGAATAATATTATTGTCACCAATAACCAAACGCGTTGGTTCACCATGGTATTTTTTATCTTGGCAATCTTCGCCAACCGACGCGAATTGGAAAATTCGGTTGTTTTTTCCTAACACCGTCGGGCCGCGTAACACTACATGCGGCCCTATGACGCAGTTGTCACCTATTTCAACATCGGCCCCAACAATACTGTAAGGACCAATTTCGACGTTTTTGCCAATACGTGCTGATGAATCAATAATCGCGGTTGGATGAATCACTTACACTTCCCTTCTTGCGCAAATAATATCGCAGCTACATGCCAATTCGCCGTTAACGTCGGCTGTTCCTTTAAACACCCAAATACCGCGGCGCTCTTTCTCGAACGTCACGTGCAAATTAAGTGTGTCACCCGGCAACACCTGGCGCTTGAAGCGTGCATTGTCGATACCTGCAAACAAGTATAGGTCATTTGACCCTGGCTTGCTTGACGTGATTTTAAAGCCAAGTAGACCGGCAGCTTGGGCTAACGCCTCAAGAATTAACACACCCGGAAAAATTGGGTTTTCAGGAAAATGCCCAGTAAAAATAGGTTCGTTAACCGACACGTTCTTCACTGCGTGAATGCTGGTTTTGTGATCGCAAGCAACAACTTTATCGACCAGCAAAAACGGATATCGATGCGGTAACAAACTTAGTATTTCTTTAATATCAAATGCGCCGTTATCAGACAAAGCGTCATCCTCGTTAGTTATTCTTGTTCAAGTTGTTTTTCTATTTTTTTCACGCGCTGGAATAAGTCATCTAACTGACGATAGCGCGCGCCATTGCGGCGCCATTCACGTTGTGGCGCAGCCGGAATACCTGAGGCATATGCACCTGGCTCGGTAATTTCTTTAATCACCATAGAAAAGCCACTTATTTGCACATCGTCGCAAATAGAAATATGGCCATTAATGGCACTTGCACCGCCAATTAAACAACGCTTACCAATTCGGCTGCTACCGGCTAAAACCGTGCAGCCGGCAATCGCTGTGTCTTCATCAATAAAGGCGTTATGAGCAATTTGACATTGATTATCAATGATAACGCCATTGTTAATGACCGTATCATCAAGGGCGCCACGGTCAATGGTGGTGCTTGCACCAATATCGACTCGGTCACCAATAACCACGCGACCTAGCTGCGGAATTTTAATCCATTTACCGCCTTCATTAGCCCAGCCAAAGCCATCCGCACCAATAACAGTACCGGCGTGAATTAAGCAGTGCTCACCAACAATGCAGTTATGGTAAATAACCACATGTTGCCACAACTGCGTGTGTGCACCGATTTGTGTTTGCGGACCCACATAGCAGCCAACACCAATAGTGACATTATCGCCAAGCACGACCCCTTCAGCAATCACGCTGTTGGCACCAATAGCCACATTTTGCCCAATCTTTACTGACTCATGCACTTGCGCTGACGGATGTACACCTGCAGCGGCTGCTGAAGGGGTAGTATCCAGTAATTGCGCAGCTTTCGCGAAGCCGACATACGGGTTACGCATACGCAAACCGATAATACCCGAAGGCAACTCAACATCGGGAGCGCAAATTACCGCACTCGCCTGCGTGGTGTCTAATTGACTGCGATATTTTGCATTGGCTAAAAACGCAATATGCCCCGGCTGAGCCGAGGCAAGCGTTGCGACACCTTTTATAGGCAAAGATGCATCACCTTGCACCTCTGCCCCAATTGCTTCAGCAAGCTGCTGCAATGTCAGTGTTTGCATTAACTTAGTTTC
The DNA here is from genome assembly GCA_018222985.1 of Gammaproteobacteria bacterium. Taxonomy (GTDB): domain Bacteria; phylum Pseudomonadota; class Gammaproteobacteria; order Enterobacterales; family Alteromonadaceae; genus Pseudidiomarina. The sequence continues at coordinate 75,567 of JAAEZG010000001.1, read as the reverse complement.
CACCTGTCATTTTTTTCAAAACGTCATCGGTTAAATCAAAACTTTCGTTCGCATAAACCAATGAGTTGGCGCTTAGTACAACATCAAACTTTTGCTCGCTTGCTAATGCTTGTGCGTTACGGACAACTTCAGCCATTAACTGGTCACGCAATTCATTACCACGACGTTGCATATCTTCGCGTAAGCCTTTGGTTTTTACTTGGCGCGTTGCATCAAGTAATTCTAGCTCACGACCCATGTTTTGCATTTCGCTTTGCGACATGATGTTTCTATCGCGCTCGGCTTTTTCTTGTAAGCCTTTCATTTTCGTTTCAATTTCTTCAATTTCCGCAATGCGGCTTTTGAATTCTTCTTGAACGGTTTCTTCTAAGTTACGCGCCTGCGGCAAGTTCATCAGAACTTGTTGCATATTCACATAACCAATTTTCTGCTGCGCTTCAGCCGCATTTGCAAATAATGCAGTTGATAATAACGCTGCAGCAATACTAGTTTTTACGATTTTATTCACGATTAACTCCTCGAACTATTATTTTAGAATGTTGTTCCAATATTAAACGAGAACGATTGCGTACGATCGCCCTCTTCTGTTTTCAGTGGTCGACCTAACGAAATCGTTAATGGCCCCATGGGTGACAACCACTGTAACGAAACACCTGCCGAAACGCGATAGCGTGACGGATCACTGAAATCTTCCAGATCAAACGACTGTGGCGCCAACTGAAGCTGGCTATACCCGTCGTAATCAAATTCGGTATCCCATACGTTACCAACATCGACATAGAAGCTAGTGCGTACGGTATTTTTGTTTTCTTCCGAAATAAACGGGGTTGGCACAATAAGCTCTAGGCCACCAACAAACATGGCGTTACCGCCCACCGAATACTGACTAACCGACAGCATATCTGAACTTGCCCCAGCCGGAAACTCTGTTGGCACGCCATAGTATCCGCCGGGCCCAGAAATAATTGACGGATAACGATAAACCGCTCGTGGCCCTACGGTGTTCGCTTCAAAACCACGAAGGTTATCTTGTCCGCCAACACGGAAGTTCTCATAAAATGGGAATAAATAATCATTGTTATTGTCGTCTTGACCATAACCATTACCGTAACCCACTTTAAAGCGCGTCATAAACACCCAATCATGGCTTTTGGTAATCGGAATGTATTGACGGAATTGATAACTTACTCGGAAGTAATTGATATCGCTATTCGGTGTTGAAGCATCCAATTGCAATGAGTTTTGCGTACCGGCAGTTGGGAATATTCCACGGTTTAGCGTGACACGGTTAATGCCCGTCGATAACTCAAAGATATTGAACGCCACACCTGAGTTTGGATTTTGATCGTCAACATATGGACGATAAAAACGCGTCACTTGGTCGTAACCTTCAACGTCGTTAATTTCTTCGTTGCGATAAGACAATCCAAAGTTAAGACTCGTCACTTCACTAATTGGGAAGCTTAATGAACCACCTAACCCATATTGTTTTTTATTGTAGCGAATAAAGTTATCGAGATTACCCGCGTCAAACTCGCTCATGTACATTTGACCAGACAGGTTAACGCCATCTTTGGTGAAGTAACGGTCTGTATACGAGACTGAGGCGCTTTTGCTATAACGGTTGGTGTTAATATTAAGAGCAGCTCGGTTACCCGTACCCAAGAAGTTTTCTTGCGACACACCGGCCCCTAATTGAAAGCCTGAATAATCACCGTAACCAATCGTAAAGTTAAAGTTCCCCGAAGGTTGTTCTTTCACCAAAATATCAACATCAACGCGATCGTCATGACCGTCAGCCGGCCGAGTTTCGGTTTCTACCGTTTCAAAAAAGCCTAAACGTTCTAAACGAACTTTACTCTGCTCTATTTGATCTTCGTTCAGAGGCGCCCCTTCAAGTTGGCGCATTTCACGACGCAAAACTTCATCCGCGGTGGTGGTGTTACCAACAAAGTTTATGCGGTTAACATAAATGCGTTTGCCGGGATTAATAGAAAACGTAATATCAACTTCATTACTGTCTTCTTTAATATCAGGAATGGCACGAACTTCTGGGTAAGCATAGCCAAAACGCCCGTAAGTCATGGCGATAGCTTCTTCCAAGTAGGTCATTTCTGCGGCGTTGTAACGGGTACCAGGCTCAATAGCTACAAGCTTATTAATAAATTCATCGCGGCCTTTCAAATCGCCAATAACGCTGACATTGCGAATATTATAAACTTCGCCTTCCTTGACATTAATAGTGATATATACGCCTTCGCGATCGGGTGTCATGCTCACCTGAATCGACTCAATTTGCATATTCAGGTAACCACGATTGCGGTAAAAGCTCTCTAGCTTCTCAAGGTCGCCACTTAGCTGCTGCTTTTGATAGCGTTTTTCGCCGATAAAGTTCCACCACGGCAACTGATCTTTGAGTTCGAAGTCGCGCGTTAATTCTTCATCGCTAAAGCTCGCGTTACCAACCACGTTAATTTGTTCAATTTCCGCTGAATCGCCCTCTTGAAAAACCAACTTCAAGCGAACACGATTACGAGGTAATTCAATCACATTGACATTAATTTTGGCGTTGTACTTACCAACCCCATGGTAAAAGTCCTTTAATGCGGTTTCGATGCCCGAAATAACTGTTCGATCAAGCTGCTCACCCACGACAATGCCGCTGTCTTTCAAGCTGTCTTCCAGCTGAGCCGTTTCAATGTCCTTATTGCCTTCGTAATCAATGCCGGTAATGGTTGGGCGTTCAGTCACTTCAAAAATGAGCGTGCCGCCGTCTCGTTTAACCACGATATTTTCAAAGTTGGCCGACGAGTGCAGGCTTCGAATGCTATTACGAATAGCGCTTGCATCCACCTCGTCACCAACCCGAATAGGAATATAAGTTAATGCCGCACCAAGTGCTACGCGCTGTAACCCGCGTACACGTACATCTTCAACCACGAATGATTCTTGTAATACTTGTGATTCTTCATCGGCTCCCCCTGCAAAACTTTGAGTAGGAAGCGAAGCCGCCGCAACTAGGGCGCTTAAAAACAGCTGTTTCAACGTCATTCTGTGCTACTTAATTGTTATGTTGTACATGTTGTTTCATTGCGACAACCGCAAAATATCATTACTGATTGCAATTGCCATTAGCGCAAAAATTAGTATCCCGCCAATGCGGTAACAAACTTCTTGGACGCGTTCTGATACAGGCTTACCTCGCACGCCTTCAATGGCTAAAAACGCAAGGTGACCGCCATCTAAAACCGGTAACGGTACCAGATTGATAATACCCAAGTTGACACTAATTAGAGCCAGAAACCCTAAAAAATAAACTAATCCATAACTTGCCGTTGCGCCCGCCCCTTCGGCAATCGCAACCGGCCCACTTAAATTACTGACCGACACCGTGCCAACCAGTAATTTACCAATCATTTTGACACTCAGTGCCATGAGCTCCCAGGTACGCTCTGCCCCCTGAAGAAACCCATCGATAACACCGTATTGCTGGGTAAAGCGGTATTCTTCTGGGTAGGCCGCAACCGTTGGCTCTACCCCAAGAAATCCATAGTGCTGACCGTTTGCTTCACGGCGCCCCAACTGCACCGCTTGCTCAATGACTTGGCCATTGCGCTCAAGTGTTAACAACACCTGTTGCCCAGCGGCTTGCATGATCAAGTCTCTGGTTTGAGGCCATTCAGTTACAGGAGTTCCATCAAACGCAATTATTTTATCGCCAACCTGCAAATTGGCCTGTGCAGCTGGCGAGTCAGCGGCAATATAACTCAATACTAACGACACTTCTGGCCGAAATGGTTGCAACCCCAACGCTACATAAGTTGGCTGTTGGTTGTCTTGCAAACGCCATTGACTAATGTTCAGTTCGTAAGTACGTTCACGATTGCGCTCATCAAGCGTCGTTACCGCCACTACATCGTTGCCAAGAGCGGCTGCAAAACGCAAGTTAACTTGCTGCCAATCAGCCGTTTCACTGCCGTCAATTGCGATAATTTCTGCCGGCGTGCTAATACCCGTTTCGGCAGCAATTGAGTTCGCCTGTACCTTACCAATAACCGGCTTTACCGAAGGTACGCCAATAACAAACATTAACCACAGCACAGCAATCGCTAACACAAAGTTGGCCGCCGGGCCCGCAGCGATAATTGCGGCACGTTGCCACAGCGTTTTAGAGTTAAAAGTAACCTGCCGATCTTCGGCGCTAACCTCGTCCACACGCTCATCCAACATGCGAACATAACCGCCTAACGGAATAATACCCACTTGATACAGGGTGCCATCTCGCCCTTGTCGTTGCCAAATAGGCTTACCAAAGCCCACCGAAAACGTCAGTACTTTCACGCCACAGCGGCGCGCCACCCAAAAGTGACCAAACTCATGAAAAGTCACTAGAATACCGAGTGTGAGCACAAAGGCCCCTAATGACCAAATAATACTACCCATTACTGCACTCGCTCTACGTGTTGCTGCGCCAGTTGACGTGCTTGCTGGTCAAGGTTTATCAATGCCTCGATGGAGCTCAACTGCCCAGCCGTTATTTGTTGTAATACCCTATCACAAACCTGAGCAATAGCGGTGAACGGAATACGTTCTGCCAAGAAAGCAGCCACGGCAATTTCGTTAGCGGCGTTTAATGTGGTGGTCGCCCACTGGCCTTCCCAACACGCATCAATAGCTAGCTGCAAACAAGGATAACGCTGCGGCTCGGCAGGCATAAAGGTTAACTCGGCTATTTGCATAAAGTCGAGCGGCTGCACGCCACTGTGAATACGCTCAGGGTAACCTAAGCCATAGGCAATAGGCGTGCGCATATCAGGCTGGCCCAATTGCGCGAGTACGGAGCCATCAATGTAACTGACCATGGAGTGAATCACGCTTTGCGGATGCACCACAACCTGAAGCTGCTCAGGTTGGCAGTTAAACAGCCAACGCGCTTCAATGTACTCTAAGCCTTTATTGAGCATGGTTGCTGAGTCAACGGAGATTTTCTGGCCCATGGACCAATTCGGGTGATTACAGGCTGCAGCGGGTGTTTGTGAAGCCAGCTCAGCAATTGGTAATTGACGAAATGGCCCGCCCGAACCGGTGAGCAATATTTGGTGAATACCTGCGCTAGCTAAGTCAGCATGCCCGAGCGGCTGCTGCACTTCGGCTGGTAAGCATTGATAAATTGCGTTATGTTCGCTGTCGATGGGCAGTAGCTCGGCACCATAATGGGCAACCGCGTCCATAAATAGCTGGCCAGACATAACTAAGGCTTCTTTGTTGGCAAGCAACACGCGCTTACCAGCTTTTACGGCGGCCATGGTCGGTAGCAAGCCCGCGGCCCCAACTATGGCAGCCATCACCGTGTCAACTTCGGCAGCGCTTGCCACTTCAGCTAGTGCTTGGGGCCCACTCAGCACTTCTGTTTTTGCTGATAGTAAAGAAATTCGCTCACGCAGCGCTGCGGCAGCGGTTTCATCAGCCATGACCGCATAACGCGGCTGATATTGCTGACAAATCGTCGCCATTGCATCGACATTACCGTTCGCTGTGGCGGCAAACAACTCAAACCGCTCAGGCTCGGTCGCCATCACTGCCAGAGTATTCTGGCCAATAGAACCGGTTGCGCCAAGTAAGGTAATGCGTTGCTTCATATCAGGCTAAAAACCACAAATAAGATAACGTAAATATCGGTAGTGCCGCAGTTAAACTATCAATTCTGTCTAGTATGCCACCATGCCCAGGTAGTAGTGAACCACTGTCTTTTACCCCAGCGCAGCGCTTAAACATACTCTCATTCAAGTCACCAAACACAGACGCAATAACAGTCACCAAACCGGTAATGTAATAGCCAGAGAACTGCTCGGCAGGAATTTTTAACCAGTGTGCCAGTACCATCATCACCACAAAGGCCAAGGTAATACCGCCACAAAGGCCTTCCATGGTTTTGCCTGGGCTAACGGCCGGCATTAATTTATTGCGGCCGTATTTAACCCCAGCAAAATAGGCGCCAACGTCGGCTGCCCATACCAGTAGCAGTACAAAAAGCACAGCGAAGCCACCAAACAATGGCTGTTCTGCGTAGTTCAATGAACGAACCGCGACTAGGCCAGCCCATGCTGGCAGCAAGGTTAGAATGCCAAACACTCCAACAATGGAGCGTGTACGTGACCAAACGCGACGGCTACGCGGGTAATTGATGACCAACACAATGGCGACCAGCCACCATAAACAGCCGGCAACAATCAGCCCATAAATGATTGGGGCCAACTCGTCATCTTGCCAAACTTTATCAAGCGGCACAGCCCACATTAGCCATGCTAAAGCCGCAGCAATAAATACCGTATACGCAATACGCCCGCTACGACGCGTCACGTTCATCAGTGGTGCCCATTCCCAAGCCCCAGCTGTCATAAGTAGAAGTACTGCGGCCGCGAACCAAAACAACGGCAAAGCAAAAACCACATATAAAGCTAGCGGAATTAAAATAATCGCAGTAAGTAAACGTTGTTTCAGCAAATTATTCCCCGGTTGTCACATCGGTATCTAAAATGGCTTGTTGTAACTGCTCGCTAGTTAGCCCAAAACGGCGTTCGCGACAGCTAAAATCAGCAATGGCCGCAGCAAATTCGCGGTCATCAAAGTCAGGCCATAGTACCTTACTAAAATAGAACTCTGCATAGGCCAGTTGCCATAACAGAAAATTACTAATTCGGTGTTCGCCACCTGTTCTTATTAACAAATCAGGAATGGGTTGGTCGGCTAGTTCAAGTTGCTCAGCTAACATCGTTTCGGTAATTGCGTCTGGTTGCAACTGCCCCGCTTGAACTTGTTTCGCTAGTTTTTGCGTTGCCTGAACAATGTCCCAACGCCCACCATAATTTGCCGCTATATTTAAATTTAACGCGGTATTTGCCGCCGTTAAAGTTTCAGCCTCGAGCATTTGCTTTTGCAGCCGAGCGCTAAATGCAGACTTGTCACCAACAATTCGTAACCGCACGTTATGCTTATGTAGCTTCTTCACTTCGCGTTTGAGCACCGTCATAAAAAGCTCCATTAATACTGAAACTTCTTGCTCAGGACGCTTCCAATTTTCGCTACTAAACGCAAATAACGTGAGTGACTCAATGCCTTTTTTACGCGCAAACTGCACCGCCGCGCGCACTGCCTCAGCTCCGGCTTTGTGCCCGAAGGTTCGACGTTTGCCGCGCAATTTGGCCCAGCGCCCATTACCATCCATGATAATTGCCACATGTCGCGGCATTTTAATTGTTGAGACTTCCGCTGTTGTCATAGTCATGCCATACAAGAAAAAACGCCGTGCGAGTATACCTGACACGGCGCTATCCACCAACGTGGTTCCAGAGCAACTGCTTAAACTTCCATCAAATCTTTTTCTTTTTCTGCCAGAAGCTCGTCAATTTTCGCAATGTAAGTATCTGTAAGCTTTTGAATTTCTTCAGTACCTTTACGCTCTTCGTCTTCAGTGATCTCTTTCTCTTTTAATAACTCTTTTAAGTCACTGTTCGCATCACGACGAATATTACGCACCGCTACACGCCCTTGCTCTGCTTCATTGCGCACAACTTTTACCAAGTCGCGGCGACGCTCTTCGGTTAACGGCGGTAACGGCACGCGAATAACGGTGCCAGCTGAAGCTGGGTTTAGGCCCAAGTCAGAAGTCATAATGGCTTTTTCAACCGCACCAGCTGATGATTTGTCAAAAACCGTCAAAGCTAACGTGCGTGAATCTTCAACCGTAATATTCGCCAACTGCTTCAACGGAGTATCAACCCCATAATATGGCACCATAACGCCATCTAGAATACTTGGGTGAGCACGCCCGGTGCGCACCTTAGAAATTTGTGAACGCAGCGCTTCTACGCTCTTTTCCATACGCTGTTTAGCGTCTTGCTTAATCTCGTTAATCACGTTTTATTTCCTTTATGCTTGCTCAATCACGCTTTCATTTGCAATGAGTGTACCTTCTTCTTCACCCATAATCACCGCGCGCAAGGCGCCAGGTTTATTCATGTTAAATACCCGAATTGGCAGATTATGGTCGCGCGCTAAGGTAAACGCGGCTAAATCCATTACTTTTAACTGCTTTTGCAGTACATCAGTATAACTGATTTGGCTGTAAAGTTGCGCATTTGGATCTTTCACTGGGTCGGCTGAATAAACGCCATCAACTTTGGTGCCTTTCAGAACTAAATCGGCTTCAATTTCAATACCGCGTAAGCACGCTGCTGAGTCTGTCGTAAAAAACGGGTTACCGGTACCTGCCGAGAAAATCACCACACGCCCCGACTTCAGCAAGCTAATCGCATCGGCCCAGTTATAACTATCACACACGCCGTTAAGTTCAATGGCTGACATCAAACGGGCATTAACAAATGCACGGTGCAATGCGTCGCGCATAGCCAAGCCGTTCATAACCGTTGCTAGCATACCCATGTGGTCACCAACAACACGGTTCATACCTGCTTTCGCTAGGCCTTCACCGCGGAACAAGTTACCGCCACCAATAACCAGGCCTACTTGAACGCCTAGTTCAACAAGTTCTTTAATTTCCTGAGCCATTCGGTCCAGAACTTTTGCATCAATGCCAAAAGGCTCATCGCCCATTAACGCTTCACCACTTAATTTCAGTAGCACGCGACGGTATGCAGGTTTGGTTGGTGTCATCAGTTCGCTCCATGTTCAGGTTTTTTATTGGGTTTTACCCTAAAAAAAACCGCATCCTGCCGAGCAAGATGCGGTTTCTATTATCGACTGTAGCTCGTCGTGGCTAGCGTCATTGGCATTAAGCCTTTTTCGCTGCAGCCATTTGTGCTTGAACTTCAGCAGCAAAGTCTTCTGACTTCTTCTCAATACCTTCGCCCACTTCAAAGCGAACAAAAGTAAGAACGTCAGCACCTTTTTGCTTCAGCAAGTCAGCAACAGTCATTGAAGGATCTTTCACAAACGCTTGACCAGTTAAGCTGATCTCGCCAGTGAATTTACGCATACGACCTTCAACCATTTTCTCAGCGATGTCTTGTGGCTTGCCACTTTGCATTGCGATATCAAGTTGAATTGCGCGTTCTTTCTCAACAACTTCTGCTGATACGTCTTCTGGCTTCACAAACTGTGGAGCACTTGCAGCTACGTGCATTGCGATGTCTTTTGCTAAGTCAGCGTCACCGCCAGTAATAGCAACCAACACGCCAATACGACCGCCGTGAACATAAGCTTCTACCAAGTCACCACCTTCAAGAGTGATAACGCGGCGAACATTCATGTTCTCACCGATTTTCGCAACCAAAGCTTCACGAACTTCTTCAACAGTGCCGTCACCAATGTTCGTCGCTTTAAGCGCTTCAACATCAGAATGCTTGTTGCTAAATGCAGCGTTGATGACTTTGTCACCGAAAGCTAAGAAGCTTTCGTCACGTGCAACGAAGTCAGTTTCACAGTTCAATTCAACCAAAGTACCTACGTTACCTTCGGTTTTAGTCAGGATTACACCTTCAGCAGCTACGCGACCAGCTTTCTTAGCTGCTTTCGCTTGACCACTTTTACGCATATTTTCGATCGCCGCGTCGATATCGCCGCCGGTCTCTTCCAATGCTTTTTTGCAATCCATCATGCCAGCGCCAGTGCGCTCGCGCAGTTCTTTAACCAGAGCTGCTGTAATAGCCATGTATTTGTCCTCTAATCAGATGACTTTATTCAGTTTCTTCAGCTTCAACGAAATCGTCAGCTTTGCCTTCAACAACAGCGCCACGCGCGTCGTTAATAGCAGTAGCTGCAGCGTTCAGGTACAACTGTACCGCACGAATCGCATCGTCGTTGCCAGGAATTACGTAATCAACGCCATCAGGGTTTGAGTTGGTATCAACAACCGAGATAACTGGAATGCCCAAGTTATTCGCTTCTTTAATTGCAATGTGCTCGTGATCAGCATCAATTACAAACAATACGTCTGGCAAGCCAGCCATATCTTTAATACCGCCAAGGCTCTTCTCAAGCTTTTCCATTTCGCGGGTGTTAACCAACGCTTCTTTCTTGGTCAGCTTTTCGAACGTACCGTCTTGGCTCATGGTTTCAAGTTCTTTTAAGCGCTTGATTGACTGACGAACTGTTTTCCAGTTAGTCAACATACCACCTAACCAACGATGATTAACAAAGAACTGGTTACAGCTCACTGCTGCTTCTTGAACTGGCTGAGATGCCGCACGCTTAGTACCAACAAACAAAATTTTACCTTTGTTTGAAGCAACGTGTTGCAAGAAATTCAACGCGTCGTTGAACATCGGCACAGTTTTTTCAAGGTTGATGATATGAATCTTGTTACGCGCGCCAAAAATGAACGGCTTCATTTTTGGGTTCCAGAAACGGGTTTGGTGACCAAAATGTACACCAGCTTTCAGCATGTCACGCATTGACACGTTTGCCATGATCTTTTTCCTTTTTAAGGGGTTATGCCTCCATACATCCCATAGTTCGACCCATACTCTGCAACCATGTTAGCCGCTAGTTTTTGGGCACCCCGACCTATGTGTCGATGTATGTGTGTGTTTAAGTTAGTTTTTGCAATTAAAAATTGCGGGCGCTTTATACCATAAACAAAGCCTATAAATCAAGTTTTTCAGCGCTTCACGACCACCCTCTTTATTGGTAAACTAGCGCAATATTTTACGGCTTTGCTTCACATTGAAGCACCGAAACTGCGTAGGGATTATTAACACCTCATGAGCATTACCATAAAAACGCCTGAAGAAATCGAAAAAATGCGTGCTGCAGGTAAGTTGGCAGCCGACGTTTTAGAAATGATTGGCCCATATATTAAAGCCGGTGTCACCACCGACGAAATTAATCAAATTTGTCACGATTATATCGTCGACCACGGTGCTATTCCTGCGCCATTGAACTACCACGGGTTTCCAAAGTCGGTTTGTACGTCGTTAAATCATGTGGTGTGTCACGGCATACCGAACGAAAAGCCACTCAAAGAAGGCGACATTCTGAACCTTGATGTGACCGTGAAGCTAGATGGTTATCACGGCGACACCTCAAAAATGTTTGTGGTCGGTAAGCCAAGTATTTTAGCAGAACGCCTTATTCGGGTTACCCAAGAGTCACTGTACATGGCCATTAAAATGGTCAAGCCGGGTATGCGCACGGGCGACTTCGCTGCGGTTATTCAAAAGCATGCAGAACAACATGGCTATTCTATTGTGCGTGAATATTGCGGTCACGGCATTGGCGCGGTATTCCATGAAGAGCCACAAATTTTGCATTACGGTACTGCCGGTACAGGCGACTTATTAGAACCGGGCATGTGTTTTACTATTGAGCCTATGGTCAATGCCGGCAAACGCCATACAAAACTCATGCGCGACGGTTGGACGGTACTGACCAAAGACCGTAGTTTAAGCGCCCAATGGGAGCACACCTTACTGGTGACCGAAGATGGTGTTGAAGTATTAACCTTACGCAGCGACGAAGACCTGCCGCGTATTATTCGCCACACCAACTAAGCCCATGTCACATAGCGCTCCACCTAACTGGCCAACCACGGTCACATTAGCCACGGGGCGCGATTGCCTTGAAGCCTATCAAGCTTGGTCAGCCGAAACCTTTATCGCCGCTGATATCGATTATCTTCTGGCCCATCGTAGTGAATTCATCGATCAATTATTAACCCAGCTGTGGGCGCAATTTGAGCTACCCGACTCGGCGATAAGTCTTATCGCTGTGGGGGGCTATGGTCGCGGCACCTTGCATCCACAGTCCGACATCGACTTACTATTTTTGCACCAGCAGCCGCTTTCTTCCGAACAAGAGCAGCTAATTAGTCAGTTTGTGCAAATGCTTTGGGACTTACGCCTCGATGTTGGCCACAGCGTACGCAACCCCCGCCAATGCATTGAGCAAGCTGCAGCCGACGTGTCTGTCGCCACAAGCTTGCTGGAGCAGCGCTATATATGCGGCGACAGCACCCTTGCTGAGCGTTTTTTATGGCAAATGCAGCGCGAATTTCCGTGGACAAGCCGCGCTTTTTACCAAGCAAAGTATGAAGAACAACAACAGCGTCATCAACGTTATCACGGTACGTCGTATAACCTTGAACCGAACGTAAAAAGCAACCCGGGTGGGCTACGCGACATTCAAACCATTGGCTGGATAGCCAAGCGCCATTTTCATACGCAAAGCGACGAAAGCCTTGTGCAACATGGCTATATCAGCGCCGAAGAACTCCTTGAGCTGCGTGAATACCAGCAATTACTGGGCCGTATTCGTTTTGCGCTGCACTTAGAAGCAGACAAAAAAGAAGATCGCCTGTTATTTGACTATCAACCGGGCGTCGCTGCTCGGTTAGGCTATGGTCAGCCCGGTAAACGGGCGGTTGAAGCCATGATGAAAGACTATTTCAATGCGGTTGTCGGCGTTACCGAACTAAACGACATGTTGTTGCAGTTTTTTGAGCAAACCATTTTAGGCCGCAGCACCGAACCTAACCCGCAGCTGCTTGATGAGCATTTTGAAGCTATTGGCAGTTTAATTGCGGCTCGCCACGATGGCGTGTTTGAAAACCAACAAAACCTGCTTCATTGCATGTTGTTGGTAGCTAAAAATCCTCAAATAAAACACTTACAAGCGCACACGATCCGTTTGTTGCGTGAAGCGCGGCGGCAACTGCGCCAGCCACTTAATTCCGATCCGCAATGTCGCCAACTTTTCATGCAGTTGTTGCGACACCCGCAAGGCTGTGGTGCGGCGTTTCGGCTCATGCATAAACACCAGTTACTGGCGAATTACTTGCCCCAGTGGCAACAAATTGTCGGGCAAATGCAGTTTGACTTATTCCATGCTTACACCGTTGATGAGCATACCTTCCGGCTAGTACGCAATTTATACCGCTACCAAAGTGAAGACGCTGAGCAAGAGTTTCCATTGTGCGCGGCCATTGTCAAACGCATGGACAAGCCTGAACTGCTATTTCTGGCTGGCATTTTTCACGACATCGCGAAAGGCCGCGGCGGCGATCATTCCGAGCTTGGCGAAGTAGACGCTTTAAATTTTGCGCGCCAACATGAGTTGCCCGAAGCAGATGGCGAGCTGATTGCTTGGTTGGTACGTCATCACCTGATCATGTCTGTCACCGCACAAAAGCGTGATATTCACGACCCAGAAGTGGTTCGTGATTTTGCGGATACAGTGAAAACCCAGCGGCGGCTTGATTATTTATATTGCTTAACCGTGGCCGATATTCGTGCCACCAACAGTAGCCTGTGGAATAACTGGAAAGCCACCTTGCTGGAAAACTTATACCAAGCAACCACGCAATTTTTAGCCACCAGCAAAACCTCTGCCGCCAATGAGATGCGCCAACGGGTACACCAGCATCAAGCCCATGCAATGGGATTATTGTTAAGCTTGGGCTTTAGTGCACAAGCCGTTAACGAATTATGGAGCCGCTTTACCGCCGATTATTTTTTGCGGCATCAGCCTGAGCAAATCGCTTGGCACTCGCAATATATATTGCCCCTGCAAGACGACGACCAACTGCCACTCATACTGGTTGGTGATGAGTCAAACCAAGGCACCACCGAGCTATTTGTGTACCATTTGGAACATGAAAACCTTTTTGCGGCGGTTGCGGCTGTACTCGACAGCCAAGCCTTAAGTATTCACGATGCGCAAATTCTTGCCACGCGTGACGGCTACGTTATGGATACCTTTGTGGTGCTGCAAGACGACGGTGACCCCCTGACCGACGTGCGCCGCATTGAGTCACTGAAGCAGCAGTTGCATGACGTGTTGCGCCAACGCCAACCCGCTCCTAGCGCACACCGCCGACTGCCGCGACAATTACGTAACTTTACCGTGCCCACCAAAGTGGAATTTGTGAGTGAGCGCAACCCGCGGCGAACCGCTTTTGAATTAACCGCTTTAGATCGCCCTGGGCTAGTAGCGCGGGTAGCAAAAGTGCTACAACAACTGGACTTAAATATACTAACCGCTAAAATCACCACCGTTGGCGAGCAAGCCGAAGACTTATTCATTGTTACTACCCGCCGCAATGAGGCGCTCAGTAATGAACAGAAACAGCAATTAAAGGCACAAATCGTTGCCGCTCTTAGTCGCTAATAGCGGCTAACAACCAATAAAACGATAGGACCCATTATGAGCAGTATACAAGCACGCATTGAAGCCGCATTTGAACAGCGCGCGGACATTTCTCCAAGCCGTGTACCGGCTGAATTACAACGCGACTTAACCGAAGTGATTCAAAAGATTGACCAAGGCGAGTATCGCGTCGCAGAAAAGATTGACGGCAAATGGGTGGTTAACGAGTGGCTTAAAAAAGCGGTGTTACTGTCTTTTCGCACGCAAGATAACCACGTCATGAACGGCGGCGAAACGCGCTTTTTTGACAAGGTTGATAGCAAGTTCATTGGCTATGACGACGCGCGCTTCCGCGCCGAAGGTATGCGTGTGGTGCCGCCAGCCATGGTGCGTAAAGGCGCATTTATTGGTCGCAACGCGGTATTAATGCCGTCTTATGTAAATATTGGCGCCTATGTGGGCGAAGGCACCATGGTTGATACTTGGGCAACCGTTGGCTCATGTGCACAAATTGGTAAAAACGTGCATTTGTCAGGTGGTGTTGGTATTGGTGGCGTACTTGAGCCATTGCAAGCCGCACCGACCATTATTGAAGATAACTGTTTTATTGGCGCCCGCTCAGAAATTGTTGAAGGTGTGATTGTGGAAGAAGGCGCGGTTATTTCAATGGGTGTATACATTGGCCAAAGCACACGAATTTATGACCGTGAAACGGGTGAAATTCATTATGGCCGCGTACCGGCAGGCGCTGTGGTGGTGCCAGGCACTCTTCCGGCAAAAGACGGTTCACACAGCTTATATGCTGCAATTATTGTGAAAAAAGTTGACGCCAAAACGCGCGCCAAAGTCGGTATTAATGAGCTGTTACGCGCTGCCGAATAAACTATTCGGCAAACGGCTTTAACAAGTCATTTGGAATAGGCAGTTCTATACGAACTGCCTTTTTTGTGTGCGGGTGTTCAAACGCTAAAGTAGTAGCCGCCAACATGAGTCGTTGAAGACCAAAATGTTCTCTGAAAAACCGATTGTGGCGGCCATCACCATGGTTACTGTCACCAATTATTGGGTGGCGCAAGTGCGACATATGCCGGCGCAATTGATGTTTGCGCCCAGTTTTTGGGGTTAACTCCATTAGCGAATAACGCGACGTGGCGTGCTTTTTGCTGACCGCGAAAGGTAATTCAATTTGCTGTAGGCAACGGTACTCAGTGACAGCAGACTGCGCTTCTTTGTTTTGATCGGCTAGCTTGTCAGCTATTTTATCCAGCTCTTCTTTCAGTGGGTAATCAAGTACCCCGTCGGTTAAATAACCACGCACCACCGCATGATAAATTTTAAGCACTTGGCGCTCGGCAAACTGCTCGGTCATCAGGCGCGCGGTGTCTGGGTCTTTAGCAAAGAGTAAAATGCCTGAAGTAGGCCTATCAAGACGATGCACAGGATACACGCGCTGACCAATTTGGTCGCGCACTCGCTGCAGGGCGAACTCGGTCGCTTCTCGCGCTATCCAGCTACGATGAACCAATAAGCCACTGGGCTTATCCACCGCCACTAACACATCATCATGGTACAAAACCGAAAGCGCGTCAGACAAATCAGACATCATCTGCCAAGGGGTCGGCCCCACTGAGTAAAATATCAAACTCACGTAGCGAAGCGATTAAGCCTTCATGATGCTCAAGCTCCTCACGATACACATGCGTTGCCATAGGGCTAACAGCAATGTTTTGCGGTAACGGATGCTCACCATCGAGCATTGCCCACATACGCGGCAACATAATAAATTGCAGCCATTGATGAAAATCAAGAGTATCCATCGCAAATGGCTCGGTGCTAGCTAGCGCTTGCGATGACGGATAATGACTTTGCCATAAGCCCAAACAATTGAGTTCGGCTTCTATTCGTTCAAGTAAACGAGCAGCTCGTTGTCGTTGGTCCATGACTACCTCCACGACTTATTTTAGTTATAATGGGCGACATCTTTAAGCAAAAATGACAATGATGCAAGTTTCATGACCATAACAAACCTAGCTGAGCTACTCAGCGAAAGCCATAGTGACTACGTTATTTACGATTTAGGCCGCCGTGTGCAGCCCATTCAGGCCGATACTTTTAAGGCCATTTGCGCGCAACAACGCCCCTACCCTTACCCACTTCAAGATCACGCCTGGTTTGCCGTGGTGTTTTGGCCGCAGTTAAAAGCTGAACAACCGGAGCCATTTCTGTGGTTTTTAAAAATGCCATTAGACGAGCGTGGTTTGCTAAACCAGGCCGCCCAGCAAGACTTTATGGCACACGTGATTGCGTTACTCGGGCAGCAAATTACCGGCGCATTGAATGCAGAGCAAGAACAGCAGCTGCAACAATCGGCATACTTATTTACGCCTTCCGAGTCCAAGCGAGCGGCATTGCATGCACAGCTGACTCAACGGTGGCAGAAAGCACCTTCAGGTTATTTCGCCGCAGCACAACAGGAACTGCACTCGCCAACCAACAATGGCTGGCAGCAACTCGGCATACAAGGCATTCACGATGTTGCCGTGCGTTTAGCCGCTAACCCAGAAACAACACAAGCAGTCGCGCAGCACTTCACCAGCTACCCAGAAAGCTTGCAGAATGCGTTAGCGGAAGCGCTCGAACATACCACACCACCAAGCGAACTCATGCAACCGCTGCTTAGTTCATTAGCCAGTGAGCATGCAGCTACTCGCGTAAATGCATTGCGAGCATTGGCAGGCTTTGCTTCAGACCCCGCCGTTGAACAACAGCTACGTATATTATTACCAAGCGCTAATATAGACGAGCTAGTGATCATAACGGCTCGCTTGTGGCCAGCATTACAGGGGCAGTTAATGTTGCCTTATTTGGTGCGCGTTGCAGAACTAAATAACCCTGCGCTTTTTGCCGGCGTAGTACGCGATATTTTGCGCGTTCCCGATACGCGTATTCATGCACTTGGTTTGGTACAGCGTAATGACTTACCCGTGGCGTTGTATCAAGCGTGGCAACAATTTATGGGCAAAACTGCATGATACTCGCCGACGCGTTACTACTCATTGGCATTGGCTTCGCATTTATGTTGTTTTGGCAAGGCCGTCGCCAGGCCGAACAAGCACGCAATTACGTTGAACGCTATTGTCAGCAACAACAATTGCAATTTATCGACATGGCCTGGAAAAGCGGAAAAATAGCTAAAATTAAACGCCATATCGGCTGGTTGAGCCGATATGAGTTTGACTTTAGTAGCGATGGTGAGAGCCGTTACACTGGGTGTGCAACGTTGTTAAATATGCGGCTGGTTGACATCACCACGCCGCCATATCGGTTACCGCAAGCATAACTTTGAAAAAGCCTAATTACTGTGGTGCGTTCGGTGGTCGCTTCGGTTTAATACCCACCAGCGACAATAAAAACTCGCCGTACATAACCCAGTCACCTAACAGGGAATACGCCGGATACTTAAACGTGGCCGGCTTATTTTTTTCAAAGCCCAAATGCCCTAACCAAGCAAAACCGTAGCCGATAAAAGGTATAGCAATAAGCCACAACCACTGCTGAGTAAAAATGGCATATGCCAAAACCAGCAACACCAACGTACTGCCCACGTAGTGCATGGCACGGCAACGCGCATCGGCGTGCTCAGCTAAATAATAAGGGTAAAATTCACGAAACGACTTAAACTGCATGGCTCACCTCAACCAATTGTTGACGTGGCTGGAATAATAGCTCACCGCTAACTTGGCCTACTTTTAATGTTTGAACATGCTGGTACCCGTGCTGTTCAAATAATTTCAAATGCTCGGGTTGGGTTACATACACGGCAATGCCACGAGACTGCGGCTCTTCATCTAACGCCGCATGCGCTGCACGAACCAATAAGTCACCCCACCCTTGTTGCTGATAGCGCGGACTTACCGCAATAAAAGCCAACATATGGTAGTCATCACCGTGCACGGCCTCTTGAATTAAACGTTCTTTTTCAAGCAACTGCATGGTGCTCACATAACCAGCCGTGAGCAGCATTTTTAGGCGCCAGTGCCAGTATTTGCCCGGCCCAAAGCTTTTCCCGGGTTGGGTTAGACAAACCACGCCTATCAGCGACTCACCGTCGAACACGCCCAACATAGGTTGCTTGGCTTCCCAAAATGCCGCCAACTCTTCTCGTATAGCGGCACGTAAACGCTGCTCGTAGTCCGCTTTGTCAGCCTGAAAAATATCTTTCAGTAAGGCATCATCTTGGTACGCTTGAAACAACAATGATGCTGCCATTTTTAAATCTTCTGCCACCAAGTAAGTCAGCTGGCCTTCTTGTAACTGCGCTGGGTTTATTGTTGTCATTGTCCCACCTGTTGTTGATTATTTACCCAACCAAATTACTTGATCTGAATCAATTATTCCACCACACGAGGCTGCAATTGTTGCAAAAACTCTTCTAATGTTTCAGCCAATATTTCATGTTGCTCACGCCCCACAAACTCTAGGCCCACTTGGCCCGTTTCATTGTTCAAGGTAATCAACAAGTCATCAGACTCTTCCGCTAACCCAATAAACAACGTGATGGGTTGACGTAAACGCCGTTTCATCAATACGTGCCCAGCCAAATTCGCCTGCAAACGCTCACCATCTTCAGAGCCATGAAGCTGTAACAAAACTAAGGGATGATTAGCAAAGCTGACATTGAGATCTGCCGCAAACCAACGCCCGTACAAAGCTTCAAGGCTAGTATGAAAAGGCTGCTCTAAGGCGTTCGCTAAATCAGTAAACTGCAATGCGCTAGACTGATGCGCAGGTAGCCACTCAACCATGTCGTCATCAACGCGTTCTCCGTATATGGGGGCTTGCCACTCGTCGTGTGCTTCGGTGACAAGTTTCACACCCGCTTGCTGATAAGCCTGCTGGTAACGTTCAATAAGTTGGTCAAGTGCGCTTTCTACTGACATATTTAGCATCCTAAATTTACTAGCAACTATCGCGCAGCGGCGCTACAATGGCCGACTGCATAAAAAACAGTAGTGTAACAGGTAATTGAATTTGATGAATGAGTCGTTAGCCCATTTGAACTTGGGACAACCCACAGCGTATCCAACACAGTACGACGCCAGTTTATTGCAAGGCGTACAGCGCCAGTTAAATCGTACCCCAATTGGTTTAGCCGAAGGCCAACCGTTGCCATTTCATGGTGACGATATTTGGCATGGTTATGAATTATCCTGGCTAAATAGCAATGGGTTACCGCAAGTGGCCGTTGCCGAGTTTCGGGTGCCTGCAACCTCAACAAACTTAATTGAGTCAAAGTCGTTTAAACTATACCTCAATAGCTTCAATGATAGCCGTTGGCCGTCGTGGCAAGCTGTGTCTGAACAGCTTAGTATCGATTTAAGCCAATGCGCCGGCGCCCCTGTTGGGGTGCAGCTAAGTACAGTACAACAAGCTCAACGTAAAGCGTTTGGCGACTTGCCAGGTCACTGCATTGACTACCAGCCTATTGAAATTACGAGCTATGACTACAGCCCTGAATTACTGAAACTAAGCAGCCATGACATTGTGGAAGAAACACTCCACAGTCATTTATTAAAGTCGAACTGTTTAATCACCAATCAACCAGACTGGGGTTCAGTACTAATTCGCTACCGAGGCCCAGCCGTTGACCATGCAGCCCTTCTGCGTTATATCGTATCATTTAGGCACCATAACGAGTTCCATGAACAGTGCGTAGAGCGGCTTTATATGGATATTAAAGAGCGTCTTCAACCTGAGCAATTAACGGTGTACGCGCGCTATACGCGCCGCGGGGGCTTGGATATCAATCCATTTCGTTCCGACTTCGAGCCCACACCCGAATCTGTTCGGTTAAGTCGCCAATAACAAAAAAATAAGGAAACTAAATGCGTTTTAAAATATCACCTCGCGGCAGCATGAGCTTACTGTCGCAACTAGAAATTAATCGCTTACAACAAAGTAGCGACGAGCAACTCTATAAATTATTTCGTAACTGTTGTTTAGCGGTATTAAATGCCGGAAGTAACACCGATAGCAGTGAAGAGATTTTCGATAAATACAAAGATTTTGACGTTAACGTCATTAAATGTGAGCGCGGTGTTCAATTAGAACTGGTAAACCCGCCTGAAGAAGCCTTTGTCGATGGCAAACTCATTGCAGGTATGCAAGAGCTAGTGGAAGCCGTGTTGCGTGACATTTTGTTCACCGGTGAGCGTTACAATGCCCAAACTTTAGACTCCGCTGACACCCACACCCTCACCCACGTGGTATTCGATATTTTGCGCAACGCCCAAGTGGTGCAGCCGAATCTCGACCCGAATGTGATTGTTTGTTGGGGTGGCCACTCAATTAACGAAGTGGAATACAAATACACCAAAGAAGTGGGTTACCAATTAGGCTTACGCGGTTTAAACATCTGCACAGGCTGTGGCCCGGGTGCTATGAAGGGCCCAATGAAAGGTGCAACCATCGGTCATGCCAAACAACGTATTGTCGATGGCCGTTACTTAGGTTTCACAGAGCCTGGCATTATTGCGGCCGAGCCGCCAAACCCTATCGTTAACGAACTGGTTATTCTGCCAGACATTGAAAAACGCCTTGAAGCCTTTGTGCGCTGTGCCCACGGCATTGTGATTTTCCCTGGTGGTGCTGGTACCGCAGAAGAGCTGTTATATATTTTGGGTATTTTAATGCACCCAGAAAACCAGCGTCAGGTATTGCCAATTATTTTAACTGGCCCAGAAAGCAGCCGTGGTTATTTTGAAGCCATTGACGCCTTTGTTGCAGACACCTTAGGTGACGAAGCGCGTAAGCTGTATCAAATTATTGTGGCTGACCCTGCAGAAGTGGCAAAAACCATGACACAAGGCGCCCAAGCAGTGAAAGAATACCGTCGTGAAACCGGTGACTCATATTGCTTCAACTGGACACTGCATATTGAAGAAGCGTTTCAACGTCCATTCGTGCCAAATCACGATAACGTCAAGAACTTGAACTTACATCGTGACCAGGCCCCACAAGCCCTAGCGGCAGACTTACGTCGTGCCTTTTCGGCTATTGTAGCAGGTAACGTAAAAGACGATGGCATTCGTGCGATTCGTAAACATGGCGTGTTTGAAATTCATGGTGAAAAAGACATGATGAAGAAGCTCGACGTGTTGTTACAGGCATTCGTCGAACAAAGCCGCATGAAGCTACCAGGTTCGGTGTATCATCCTTGTTACCGTGTGATTACCGATTAACTTAGACAAGTAACTTCGACAAGGAGCGCAGCGCATGTCAAAAATGCTAAAAGTTATCATTATTGGCTTTGCCGTTTACGTTGCGGCCGCTGCGCTTGTATTGCATTTTTATCAGGCCGACCCAGAAAACATGAGTTGGCAAGAACGCGAAACCTTTAATCTCAAACAAATCGGTCGCCTTGACCTAGGTGCAGACAAAGGCGACGTGATTCGTCTACTTGGCTCACCCGATATTAGTGAAGCGAAAGCGACCGATAACGGCGAAGTGCTTATTTTGTTTTACCGTACTCACCATGTGAAATCTGACGGCATTACCACCCGTGATGAATGCACTCCGCTATTGTTTAAAGACGACAAGCTAATCGCTTGGGGCGCCGACGCTTATAGCGAATATCAATCGTTTTAATGACCCACAACACGCATGTAGGCGTGGTTTTCTGCTATAGTTCGCGCCATTCAATATCACCAAATATTACAATCAAATTGTTCCAATTAATTGACCTAGAAGTAAGAAGGTACATCAAATGAGCACCACTATTACCGTAATTCCTGGCGACGGTATCGGCCCAGATATTATTGACGCAACGCTGAAAATTTTAGACAAAGCGGGTTGCGATTTTAACTATGAATTTGCAGATGCCGGCCTAGCAGCGCTTGAAAAAACAGGTGAATTGTTGCCGCAAGCAACACTTGACGCCATCGCGCGCAATAAAGCGACGTTAAAAGGCCCATTAACCACCCCTGTTGGCGAGGGTTTCACCTCAATTAATGTCAGCTTACGCAAGCAATTTAATTTGTATGCAAACGTACGCCCAGTTAAATCGTTTAAGGGCACCAAAGCACGCTACGAAGATATCGACATTATTACCGTGCGCGAAAACACCGAAGGCATGTACTCAGGCCTTGGCCAAGTGGTATCAGAAGACGGTTCAGAAGCGCAGGCAATGAGTAAAATTACGCGAGCTGGTGCTGAGCGCATTGTGCGTTTTGCTTACGAACTAGCGCGCCGCGAAGGTCGCAAAAAAGTGACGGCGGTACACAAAGCAAATATTTTGAAATCAACCTCAGGTTTGTTCTTGAAAGTTGCGCGTGAAGTCGCGGCCGAATACCCAGATATTCAGTCAGACGAAATGATTGTCGACGCAGTTTGCATGAAATTAGTGATGAACCCAGAGCAATTTGACGTAATTGTTACCACCAACTTGTTCGGTGATATTTTGTCAGACTTGTGTGCAGGTTTAGTCGGCGGCTTAGGTATGGCACCGGGCGCCAATATTGGCGAAAAATCAGCAATTTTTGAAGCTGTTCACGGCTCTGCGCCAGATATCGCAGGCCAAAATCTTGCCAACCCAACGTCAGTTATTTTGGCCGTCATTCAAATGCTTGAATATCTAGGCATGCAAGACCAGGCCAAACGTATTTTGGCGGCAGTTACAGACGTTATTGCCACTGGCGACCGCACCACGCGTGATCTTGGTGGCAACGGCGGCACTACCGATTTTACACAAGCTGTTATTGATCGCCTATAAACACTCCACTGCAGCAGTGGTGCTCTGCCACTGCTGGACTATGTGCTTATTTGTGCATAGAAAACTCCATCCCTTTAGTTTAATGGAATTTTCTACTTATAACTGCTCCGATTTTTCGGGGGGGATTACAAAGGCAAGTCAGCTCAATATGCCAGCCTTGAAAACAAAATCCAAGCAAGCTACCCCAGAAAAAATAAAGCCCCGCTCCCTGAGGGCGAGGCTTTGGATTCAAAAATCATCATCTGTAGGAAAAGGTCCGCCAGTCTCAGCAAAACATACATTTTGATAAAATGTTAATTTACCGTTCTTTATAACAAACTCACATGCTATGTAATTAATCATCCAGCTATTTTCTAAAAATTCGAGAGTTTCAAGACTTTTGAAATCAATAGCTTTAGCAATCAACAATGTGAAAACGTTATTCTTTTGCCAAATAACCTTGGTTTTATAATCACCTAAAGAGACGATCTCATTTACGGATTTTTTCTTTCCGTTAGCGTCAGCTTTATATAAAAAATCATAGATTTCTGAATTAAGTTTACCTTCTTTCGAGAAACTAGCAGATGAAGTTAAATAATCAGTTACCAATTTTGCTTCATCTTTTTCAACTAATGCCTTAACAAAGGTATCTATTTCTTTATCAAGGTCTAAATTAGAGTAAGAAACAGCCGCACTACACGAGAATATCAAAGCAGTAGTACATATGGTCAATAACCTAGCAAAAACATTACTCTTTCCAATTAACATCCGTTTCCACTCCCTTTCACACATACATCCTGCTTAGGCATATTCTTGAATTGAGTTTTCATTGGGTCCACTTTAGGTGTAGCTGATGTAGCAGGATTACTTGGTGTTCCTTCTCTATAAGTGTAGTGTTGATGAGGTGCATTACCTGTACCTGAACCATCTGACTGCCCAATTGTACTTCCTTCGGCAACTTTATCACCTACTTTCAAACCTTGAGCAGATTGAGTATGTGCGTGTCCACTCATACTTCCGTCATCATTCGAAATAAAAATGTAATTGCCACCTTTACCACCGCCACCAATTTTAGAGACAGTACCATTCTCTGTTGCTTTGATGTCTGCACCATTGCCAGCTCTAAAATCTGTACCTGAATGACTAGAAGAAGCTCCCTTTATTCCCGTATTCCTTGGACCAAACTGACTCGTAACAACAACTTGACCATTTTGATTCTTTTCAACAGGCCAAGAAGTCATCCCTGTTGGGTCTGTATATTTATATGGATTATTATTGGCATAAGCGTACCTATTAAAGCCATGTATTCCATTTGATGTACTCAAATGTTCCAAAGTCCCAACTGGATCATTCGAATAGAAACGACCTATGACTGGATCATAGTATCGTGCCTGCATATAGCTTAACGCTAGGTCGGCATCATATTTATGGCCGGTATAGGCGACATCATCTTTTTTCTGCTCGAGTTCTTCCCCAAAGGGTTTGTAGTGAGATAAGCGAACCAGTTGCCCGGCGCTATTGGTTTCAGCCACCGGCGAGCCTAAGACATCCGTGTGCACAAAAGTCACATCTGCCAGTGCGGCTTTGCAGACAAGCAGCATTAAAACGGCGAATAATCTGATGGTTTTTTTCATGTGCAGTCCCTTGCAACGCCTTTGAAGATCGAATTAGAAGTAAAAAGGCATTGTCCCAATAAAAACCAAAAGGTAACAACGTTGAGACTAATCCCTTAATTTGCTAAGCCTGCATAAAAACAAGTTACAGCCAGCGAATATGAACGGTTATTTCTTCACGATCGTGATACAGCTGTTTAGCTTGCAACTCGAAACGTCCGCGACCGTTCTCAACTAAATCTTGCTTAATATGCTCAAGATACTCTGAAACAGCTGCATAGCGACGTTTCATTGGTAGTTTTAGGTTGAAAATGGCTTCTTGGCAGTCGCCCTCAACCAACCAGCTTGTCATCAGCTCGCCAACGCGTGCAGGTTTCTCAACCATGTCACACACTAACCAGGTCACGTTCTTTTTCTTCGGGCGGTATTTAAAGCCGTCTTCCCGAATATGTTTAACTTGCCCCGTTTCCATCAAGCTTTCGGCCATTGGCCCGTTATCAACCGCTTGTACCATCATACCGCGACGAACTAACTGATAAGTCCAGCCGCCAGGTGCTGCCCCTAAATCCACAGCGTTCATACCGGATGAAATACGCGCTTCACGTTCATGTTCGGGCACAAACACCTGAAATGCTTCATCTAATTTAAGTGTTGAGCGGCTAGGTGCCTCACTTGGTGAACGTAAACGAGGAATACCCATCAACCAAGGCGACTGATTAAACGAGTAGGAAAACCCAATCATCACTTCTTGATTACTCAAAAAGAACGCATGCAGTGTTGGGCGTCTATCGCTTTCTTTCGTTGTTAGCCAGTCAATTTGGCGTAAACCTTGGCGCAGCGGCACGGTAAACTTACGACAAAATTTTGATAGCTCTTTACCGTCGTTCGTATCTGGCGTTTCTACGCGCAAATCGCCACAAGGTTTAATACCGGTAAATGCTTCTTGCACAGTTTCATCAAGCAGCGCCACTTGCACCGCACTGACGCGGTCTGTTTGCGGTAAATCCGTAACATGCGCTAATAATGCAAAGAACTGACGGGTAAAAATAAGTTCTTTCAATACCAGTTTTTTAGCTAAGTGCTCTGCTTCTTCATTTTGACAACGATATACAACATAGCCCTGCTGCGCCTTAGTTTGGCAATAGCCATAAATACCTAGCGCTGCGGTTTTATCCTGCAGTTCAGCGGCACAATCACTTTCAAACCCAGGCCGACAATAGGCCACAATTCCATTCATCTTTAACCCCAAAAGCGATAACAGCTATTAGATATTGGATATTAGACAAACCCTAAATTTTCCCACCATCTGCTAATATCTGATATCTAATAGCTAATATCGTACTTGCTTTTCAATTTGTTCAATGGCGTTTTGCCACAGTTGCTCGCGCGCCAACCCACTTCGCTTCGTTGGCTCTAAACTGTGATCACCATGCTCAACCCACTGTAAGCTGACATTCTTAGGCAAATTATAGCCTGCAACTTCTTCAGGTTTGCCAAAGCTATCGCGCGTACCCTGAATAATTAAATTTTGGTCGCAGCTATTATCTAGGTCATCAAGGCGCAATTTTTCAGGCTTACCAACTGGGTGAAACGGAAATCCAAGTGCAATTGCTGCGCTTGCGTTCAATTCATCAGCAAGCCGAAACGCCACCCGTGCACCCATTGACTTTCCCATTAAATACAATGGCTTATTGTCATTGTACTGCTGCGCTACGGTACGCATGCAATGTTCAAGCTCAGCCATCGGATTGGGTGGGCGGCGTACGCCAGTATCCATAAACTTTTGCCAATATGGAAAATTAAACCGCACCACTTCAATATTTTTTAATGCCAAGCCAAGGGCAAAATACTGCATGAAATCGCTTTGCAGCCCGGCGCCTGCACCGTGGGCAAAAATAATTCGCACCGCACCATCCGCATTGTCTTGCTTCATGGCGACACGTTGCAAATCACTCATAGCTGTCCTCTTCTTCTTCCACCACTTGTAGTAGCCAATTTCGGAAGGTGGCGATTTTACCGACTTCTGACTGAGAGTCACGACAAACTAGATAAAAAGATTTTTGCCGAGGTAAGGCTTCAGGGAAGATCTGAATTAAATGCCCTGCATCTATTTCTGGTTTTACTAACACGTTGTTGGCTAAGGCAATGCCTTGGCCGTGCACAGCCGCCTTCAAAGCAAGGTTCGAATGGCTAAATATGGGGCCATTGTCGCCTTTGTCTTTATCAATACCAACCAATTTGAACCAGTCTTTCCAAGCGTTACGCGTTTCGTCATGCAATAAAGTATGATTCAACAGATCACGTGGTTCACGTAAGGGTTTGGTTCCACTTAACAGCAGTGGCGAACAAACAGGTATAAGGTACTCATTGTGTAGCTTGTAAGCACGCAAACCGGGCCACTTGCCAGCGCCGTAATAAATGGCAACATCAACGTCATCGGTGAGCGAGCCGTCAACTTCATCAACGGCACGAATACGTACATCAATATCTGGGTAAGCTTCGCGAAAACGGCTTAAGCGCGGTACAAACCACAAAATAGCAAAGCTAGGCGGCAAAGAAATAGTGAGCGAGCCGCGCTGACTCGCAAATTTCACGCGCTCCGTCGCCTGCACAATATGGTCAAATATTTCTTTTAATTCAAGGTAGTAGGTTTGCCCTTCTTGAGTAAGTACGAGCGAACGGTTACGACGCAAAAATAATTGAACCCCCAAAAACTCTTCAAGACCTTTAACTTGGTGGCTCACTGCAGCTTGGGTAACGTACAGTTCATCCGCGGCACGGGTAAAACTTAGGTGCCGCGCCGCGGCTTCAAAGGCTTTTAAAGCATTTAATGGGGGTAATTTACGCATCAGTTCTCGTTAAAGTCGTACACCACCGTCTATTTCTACCACACGACCACTAAAGAAGTCATTCTCAATAATGTAACGTGCGCTGTGTGCAATCTCTTCAGGTTGACCCCAACGGCGCAGTGGTACCATGCTTAAAGCACGCTCAATGGCTTCTGGTTTCATTTGCGCTGTCATTGGTGTTTCAATAAACCCAGGCGCAATAGCGCCACAGCGAATACCGAAACGGCCCAATTCACGTGCCCAAGTCACTGTCATTGCCACGACACCGGCTTTGGTTGCGGCATAATTGGTTTGGCCCATATTGCCAGCACGCGCCACACTTGAAATATTAATAATAACACCGCCATTACCGGCTTTTGCCATATGCGCAGAAGCTTCGCGACCACATAAGAAAGTACCGGTTAAGTTCACGTCCAGTACAGACTGGAACTGTTGCAACGGCATTTTATGCGTAATTTCACCGTCTTTGCATTTAATCATTAAGCCATCACGCAAAATACCCGCGTTGTTGACCAACACATTAATGCCGCCGAAATCAGCGACAATTTCTTCAAATACCGCTTCCACAGCTGCTTCATCAACCACGTTAACCACGTAGCCTTTAACTTTTTTCGCACCCTTTTCGGTGCAGATTTTTTCCGCTTCAGCTAAGGTTTCGGCGTTCATATCTAACAAGGCTAATTGCGCGCCATCGGCCGCGAAATGTTCAGCCATGGCACGGCCTAAGCCTTGTGCGCCGCCAGTAATAACAATAGTGCTTTGTGAAATATTCATAAGTTACCTGTTACTTCGTAATCGGTTTCACGTAATTGAAAATACTCGAAAAATCTTCACGACCGTGGCCCAACTGCGACCAGCTACGGTACAAGTTATGGGTCAGCGCGCCCATCGGCGTTGCTGCGCCGCTAGCCAGTGCTGCTTGCTGTGCCAGGCCTAGGTCTTTGCTCATCAGGTCAACCAAAAATCCACCTTGGTAGCCATTACTTGACGGTACATTATCCATCACACCAGGGCATGGATTATATACATCTAAAGTCCAGTTGCTACCGGAACTTGCTGCCATAATTTGTGACAACACTTTCGGATCAAGACCGTGCGCAATGCCCAACTGCAGTGCTTCAGAAGTACCTACCATAAGCACTGACAACAACATGTTGTTGCAGATTTTTGCCACTTGCCCTGCGCCCATATCACCAGCATGGAATATGTTTTTACCCATAGCCTGCAGTACGTCACGAGCACGAGCGACAGCACCGGCTTCACCGCCACAAATAAATGTCAAAGTACCGGCCTTTGCGCCGCCAACACCGCCAGATACCGGCGCATCAATAAAATCAATACCCTTCTCTTTAAGCGCAGCACCTACAAAACGCGCTGTTTCAGCACTAATGGTGCTGCAATCAATAGCTAGCGTGTCTTTGCTAAGTACACTGATTAACCCGTCGTCAGCTAAATAGACGCTTTTCACATGCTTGTCTGCTGGCAGCATAGTGACAATGAAATCAACGTTAGTTGCCGCTTCAGTAGCCGAGCTTACGGTACTGCAACCTGCTTCTTTAGCTGCGCTTAACGCCGCTTCTGACAAATCAAAAACTTGTACCTTGTGGCCACCTTTTACAAGGTTAGCTGCCATTGGGCCGCCCATGTTGCCAAGCCCGATAAATCCAACGTTTGCCATAATTAAGATCCAAATCGATATTTGATAACGGAGATATTAGCTATCAGAAGACAAGCCCTAACAACTGGCTAATATTCAATATCTAACAGCTAATATCGCTTTTGCTTTTATTTACCTAAATTTGCAAGTGGGTGCTCTGAAGCATCCCACGGCGAAGTGAAAAAGCCATCCACATCGTCGGCTGACACATCAGCCACGCTCGCATGTTGCCATTTTGGCTGTTTATCTTTGTCAATTAACAACGCTCGAATGCCCTCGGCGAAATCGCCGCGCATGGCGCTCTGCACAGATAACGTCAGCTCCAGTCGGAAGCAGTCCGCTAAACTTAAATCGGCACCATGCTGTAATTGATTCCAGACAATATGTGCGGTCATTGGGCAACCTGCTGCGAGCGTCTGACGCGCACGTGCGAGCCACTTATCATCGCTGGTGTCGTTCGTAATGTTAGCCACCACATCGACAATATCGTTGCCACGGGTTAACTTTTTAATTAATGGCTGATGCGCTTCTACTTGGCCTGCTGGGCGTTGATTACTGTCGCGCTGACTAATATCATTCAACACATCGGTTACTTTTTGGTGATTTAATGCAGCGGTGTCGCCCCACTTCACCTGCTGCAAACCAGCTAATACATCGGCTTTGCTGTTGCTAGCCACAAAATGATCCGCAAGTTTCAAATACAAAGCGTCAGTGGCATTCATGTGCGCGCCAGTTAAACCTAAAAATAATCCACAGCCTTCGGGCATTTGGTTTAAAAAATGCGTCGCGCCAACATCTGGGTATAAACCAATGGTCACTTCAGGCATCGCCAATAACGAGCGTTCAGTAACCACACGATGGCTAGCTCCGTTCATTAGGCCCATGCCACCGCCCATCACAATACCGTGGCCCCAAAGCACCATAGGTTTGGGAAAGGTGTGAATTGCGTAATCTAAACGGTACTCTTGGCTAAAAAAGTCAGCTACTTCGTCAACCAGCACTCCCGGCTTGGCCTGCATTGCTTTGTACATGGCAACAATATCGCCACCAGCACAAAAAGCTTTCTCACCAGCACCTTGCAGCATGACACAGGCAATACGCTCATCTTCACCCCATTTTGCCAGTTGTGGCTGCAACAATTGAATCATTGGCAAGCTTAACGCGTTTAATGATTTTTCTGAATTCAGTGTCGCCACGCCAATGCGCTTACCGTGTTCACAATCAAGTTCTTCAAATAATACGACGGGTTCCATCTTCGACTCCTTTAAGACAGAAAAGCCACCCTTAAAGGATGGCTTGGTCCATATCGGCCAACAGTCTGCGCGCAATAATTACCCGCATAATTTCGTTGGTCCCCTCAAGAATCTGATGCACACGCACATCGCGTACATGGCGTTCGAGTGGGTATTCTTTAATGTAGCCGTAGCCACCATGAATTTGCAGCGCTTCATTACACACGTTAAAGCCGATGTCCGTCGCGAAACGCTTCGCCATCGCACAATAAGTGGTTTTATCCGCATCGTTGCTGTCTACTTTAAACGCGGCCAAGCGCACCATTTGGCGAGCTGCAACCAACTCGGTGGCCATGTCAGCTAACTTAAACTGCAATGCTTGAAAGTGTGCCAACTCTTTACCAAATTGGCTGCGTTCGTGCATGTAATTACGCGCAGTGTTTAATGCCGCTTGTGCCGTACCTACTGAACACACCGCAATGTTAATACGTCCGCCATCTAGGCCCATCATAGCGAACTTAAAGCCTTCGCCTTCTTGGCCCAGCAAATTGGCTGCCGGAATACGCACGTCTTCAAAGGTTACCAAGCGAGTTGGTTGAGCGTTCCAGCCCATTTTCGCTTCTTTCTTACCGTAGCTAATGCCGGCAGCGTCGGCTGGTACCACAAACGCCGAAATGCCTTTCGGGCCAGCTTCGCCAGTGCGGGCCATAACGACCAACACATCGGTACTTCCCGCGCCTGAAATAAACATTTTTGAGCCATTCAACACGTACTCATCGCCATCTTTTTTGGCGGTAGTACGCAAGCTTGCCGCATCAGAACCCGCGCCTGGTTCAGTTAAGCAATATGAACCTAGCTTTTCGCCGGTAACGAGCTCTGGTACCCACTGCTCAATCACTTCAGGTTTGGCAAATGAACCAATCATCCACGACACCATGTTATGAATGGTCATCATCGCCGTGGTGGCAGTACAACCCATCGCAAGTTGCTCAAAAATCAGCGCTGCGTCTAAGCGGCTCATGCCAAAACCACCAGCGTCTTCTGGTGTATACATGCCCATGAAGCCCATTTCACCTGCTTTACGGAACACTTCAATTGGAAAGTGAGACTCTTCGTCCCACTGCGCCGCAAACGGTGCTAATTCTTTGTCTGCAAAAGCTTTTGCCGTGTCGACAAAAGCTTGTTGGTCGTCAGTTAAATTAAAATTCATGACAACGTCCTATTATCGTAAGTTAATCGTCATATTTGGGCCGGTTACATCAGCAATATCGCTTTCAAACCAACGCGCCGTAATGGTTTTAGTTTCGCTATAGAAACGCACGCCCTGCTTACCGTATGCATGCAAATCGCCGAAGAACGAACCTTTCCAACCAGTAAATGAGAAGAACGGTAGTGGTACTGGAATTGGAATATTGATACCCACCTGACCCACTTCAACGTTATGTTGGTATTTACGCGCAGCAGCGCCACTTGCCGTGAAAATAGAGGTGCCGTTTCCGTACGGGTTGGCATTAACCATCGCCAATGCTTCGTCTAGGCTGTCAACTTCGGTTGCGCACAATACTGGGCCGAAAATCTCATTTTTGTAGATTTCCATGTCCGTTGTCACTTTGCTAAACATCGTTGGGCCAACCCAGTTACCGTTCGGGAAGCCTTCAACTTCACAGTTGCGGCCGTCAACTAACAGTTCAGCGCCTTCTTTCACGCCTTGGGTAATAAAGTTTTCAACGCGCTGTTTTGCTTGTGGGCTAATTAATGGGCCGTACGCGGCGTCTTTATTATTCCAACCACCTGGCTTCACCTTGGCAAGCTCTGCGGCAATTTCTGGAATCCACTCTTTCGCTGCACCAACAAATACCGCCACCGAGATAGCCATACAACGTTGACCTGCAGCACCCACAGAGGCACCCACCAAGTTACTGATCACTTGCGACTTATTGGCATCAGGCATGATCACACAGTGGTTTTTCGCGCCAGCGAATGCTTGTACGCGCTTCATGTTTTCGGTACCACGGCGATAAATGTATTGGCCAACCGCGACTGAACCGACGAATGAGATCGCTTTAACTGCAGGCTCATCAAGAATAAAGTCCACTTGGTCTTTGGCACCATGAATAACTTGCAACACACCTTTTGGTGCGCCCGCTTGCTCAAACAATTCAACCAAACGCGTTGGCGTTAATGGATCTTGCTCCGACGGCTTCAAAATAAAGGTGTTACCGCAAGCAATCGCTAATGGGAACATCCACAATGGAATCATCGCTGGGAAGTTAAATGGCGTAATACCCGCACACACACCCAAAGGTTGAGTAAAGCTATAGGTATCAATGCCACGTGCTACGTTTTCAACCGTTTCCCCCATCAGTAACGACGGAATATTCGCGGCGTGCTCAACCACTTCAATACCGCGCCACACATCGCCTTTGGCGTCGTCGAAGGTTTTACCCGTTTCGCTTGCTAAAATTTCAGCAATTTCATCATGGTGCTCTTTTAATAGCGCTTGATAGCGCATCATGACACGCGCACGCTCAGAAACAGCCACTTCTTTCCAGGTTAAAAATGCTTTCTGCGCACTCTCAACCGCTTGCTTCATTTCATCTTGAGTCGCACAAGGAACTTGAGCAATCACTTCTTGTGTTGCTGGGTTGGTGACATCAATCCACTTGTCGCTTTGCGACTGAACAAATTCACCATCAATATATAAAGGAACCTTTTTCATCTCACTACCTCATTTAGAAAACCGTTGTTCGTGCGCTTCGCTGTTCGTTATTCGTACGCTTCGCTGTTCGTAAATGAAGTTGCGAACAGTGAGGCGAAGCCGAACGCACGAACAGTGAACGCAGTGAACGTACGAACAACGAAAAACGCTCTCATCACTTCCATTGTCGTTGTTTTTGATGTGCTTTAACATCGACGATATTGCCCCTATAATGGACAAAATTGCTTTAACCGAGACCCCAACATGAGCCAACCATCGTCATGGCCACTACCCAGCGGTAGCTCGCGTGTTGTATTGCCATTGCAATTAACCCGGCAATTAGCTAGCCACGCCTTAACCAAACACCTGTACCCTTTGGCCTACGGCCATTATGTGGATGCCGTTGGGCACCATGTTGAGCGCAAAAAACATACCGATCACTTGCTTATTTTCTGCCACCGCGGCCAGGGTTACTTTCGTACTGCAAACGCACAAGGCGAGCTAAAGGCCGGGCAACTATTGCTGCTACCTAGCGGCGAGGCGCATACCTATGCCGCCTCTACAACACAGCCGTGGAGCATTTACTGGGCGCATTTTCAGGGCTCCTCTGCGGCCGCCTGCATGGACTTTCTTGATTTATCACCAGCCCAGCCGGTTCTAACATTAACGCGTTGGCGACAGCTTATACCTGTGGTAACCGATTTACTTAATTTGCAAACTCAGCGTCATCAATTTACCGCCGCTGTGGTTGCTGCAAGCCTACTGCAACGAATCATCGCCGAACTACCGCGGTTAACATCAACCCTGCAAGTGCCGACAGAATTTGACTTAGCGGCGCTTGAGCGGTTTATGTACGACAACTCGCATCGCGACTTAAGCCTAGATGATTTTGCGGAGTTTGCCGGATTATCACGGTATTACTTCAGCAAAAAATTCAAACAATTTACGGGCACAAGCCCTATGCGCTATTTCAATCAAATTCGGGTTAAAATAGCCTGTCAGTTGCTCGACAATAGTGCCGATAGCATTCGTCAAATTAGTCAGCAACTTGGGTTTGAAGACCCCTACTACTTTTCACGTTTGTTTAAAAAAACCATGGGCATGTCACCCCAGTTTTATCGTCAAACCATTACCAACCAACGAGGTTAATATGTGGATTTTATGGGCCGTAACCGCATTATGGGCAGCGAGCTTTTCGTTAATCGGCGAATTTCTTGCCGGCCAAGTAGACGGTTATATTGCGGTCTACATTCGAATGCTGCTCGCGTTATTGCTATTTTTACCTTTGTGGCGGCCCAAACGCCTCGCTTTTGCCCAACAATGGCGGCTTGCAGCCATTGGTGCCATTCAAATTGGCGTGATGTACTTGTTCTTGTATCACGCGTTTTTATATTTGACCGTACCTGAAGTGCTGCTATTCACCATTTTCACACCGCTTTACGTCACCTTAATTGACGACGTTTTATTCGAACGCAAACACCTCCCAGCAAGGTGGTGGTTGGCTGCAGCGCTCGCTGTTGTCGGTGCCGCTGTTATTCGGTTCAATACGCTTAGCGATGACTTCGTTATCGGTTTTTTGCTTATTCAAGCAGCCAATATTTGTTTCGCTGCCGGCCAAGTTTTTTATAAACGCTTAGAGCTTGGTTCCGAGCGCAATCAAGTACAGGTGTTCGCGTTGTTTTTCCTTGGCGCAACCATCGTTTCAAGCTTGGCCATGGCGGCC
This sequence comes from Gammaproteobacteria bacterium, assembly GCA_018222985.1. Classification (GTDB taxonomy): domain Bacteria; phylum Pseudomonadota; class Gammaproteobacteria; order Enterobacterales; family Alteromonadaceae; genus Pseudidiomarina. Next base: position 40,943 of record JAAEZG010000001.1, on the reverse strand, counting down.
TTTGCCAACTTCGACAAATGGCCCAGCACGACATTACAATGGGGCATCTTGGTTTGGCTTGGCTTCGGCGCTTCGGGCCTCGGCTACCTAGCTTGGAACCTGGGCGCCAAGCGCGTTAACGTCGCCCAACTTGCAACCATGAATAACATGCTAATACCCGCCGGCTTACTCATTAACTTTGCCTTTTGGGGGCAAGCCGTTGACTGGCTTCGGCTTGCCCTTGGCGGTGCCATATTACTGGCTTCAGTATGGCTTGCGTCGCGCCGCCGTTAAATCATTTCAACAGCAACGGCAACGGCTTCACCACCGCCAATACACAACGAGGTCACACCGCGCTGCTTGCCCCGATTTTTCAAGGCATGCAGCAAGGTAACCAGCAGTCGTGCACCACTTGCACCAATAGGGTGACCTAGCGCGCAAGCGCCGCCATTCACGTTCACTTTGTCATGGTCTAAGTTCATTTGTTGCATAGCCAACATGGTGACCATGGCAAAAGCTTCGTTAATTTCCCACAAATCAACGTCGTCTTTGCTCCACTGCACTTTATCAAGCAATTTGTTCATGGCACCAATGGGCGCCACAGTAAACTCAGCAGGCGCTTGTGAATGCGTCGCATGCCCAACTACGCGTGCCAAAGGTTTCAAGCCACGTGCTTTCGCCTCGCTTTCGCGCATTAAAATTAACGCCGCCGCACCGTCAGAAATTGAACTTGAGTTCGCCGCGGTAATGGTGCCGTCTTTGGCAAACGCTGGGCGTAGTCCGGGAATTTTTTCCGGCATGGCCTTACCCGGCTGTTCGTCAATTTCTACCGTCACATCGCCTTTACGCGTGCTGTAGGTTACCGGCGTAATTTCATTAACAAACCAACCTTCTTTAATCGCAGTTTGCGCACGGCTTAACGACGCCAGCGCAAAGTTATCCATGGCTTCACGACCCAAACCGTACTCATCCGCAGTGCTCTGCGCGTAGCAGCCCATTGCCTTGCCTTCATAGGCATCCTCAAGGCCGTCTAGCATCATATGATCATAAATAGCGTCATGGCCCATACGGAAACCCGCACGCGCTTTTTTCAATAAATACGGCGCGTTCGACATACTTTCCATACCGCCGGCAACAACCACATCGGCCGAGCCAGCATGAATCAAGTCATGAGCAAACATCACCGCTTTCAAACCGGAACCACACACTTTATTAATGGTGGTAGCCCCTGCGCTACGTGGCAGCTCAGCAAACAACGTCGCTTGGCGTGCCGGCGCTTGCCCCAACCCCGCAGGCAACACGTTACCCATAATCACTTCATGCACATCGTTGCCCTGCAGACCGCTTTCAGCCAGCGCTGCTTTGATTGCAATGGCGCCAAGGTTAGGTGCGCTCACATCACTTAAACTACCTTGAAAGCCACCCATAGGGGTGCGTTTCGCGGCAACAATAACTACTGCATCAGACATAATCTCTCCTTAAGAGCAAAAGCGATATTAGCTATTAGATATCGGATATCAGATCTGATGTTTCAGGTTTTCCTGATATCGGATATCGGATATCGGATATCAGATCTGATGTTTCAGGTTTTCCTGATATCGGGTATCTAATAGCTAATATCGCTTTCGCTTTTCTTACCTTTACGTTAACGTCAACTTGCATTAAGCTTAACCCTCTCAATAAAGACAAGCAAGCACAAATGAACCGACCAACCATATACAGCATCGGCGAACTGGCCAAAGAGTTCGACATCACCACGCGCAGTATTCGTTTTTACGAAGACCAAGGCCTGTTGGCGCCTCAGCGTCAGGGGCAAACTCGGCTATACACCAATAAAGATCGCGTGCGCTTGAAACTTATTTTACGTGGCAAACGTTTAGGTTTTTCGTTATCCGAAACGAAAAACCTGTTCGATTTGTACGATATGGAAAACAGTAGCGCGCGTCAGCTACACACCGTTTTAGCGCTGATTGATGACAAAAAGATGTCATTAAAACAGCAACTTGAAGACATCAAAGTACTATTGGTAGAGCTTGGCAACCTTGAAGAGCGTTGTCGCGATGAACTTGCGGAAATAGAAAACAGCAAGGCGTCTACAAACTCTGCAGCACCAAACCAGGAGACATTATGATTAGTCAGTACACCACCTTTAATTTTGGCCTTGGCGAAACGGCCGAGATGATCCGCGAAACCGTGAATGCGTTTGCGCGTGATGAAATTGCACCTCGCGCTGCGGAAATTGACGAAAAAAATGAATTCCCTGCTGACTTATGGCGCAAAATGGGCGACTTGGGCTTGCTTGGCATGACGGTTCCTGAAGAGTTCGGTGGGTCTGGCTTAGGCTACCTTGAGCATGTTGTTGCCATGGAAGAAATTAGCCGCGCTTCGGCGTCTGTTGGGTTGAGCTATGGCGCGCATTCAAATTTGTGTGTGAATCAAATTGCTCGCAATGGTACCCAAGCGCAAAAAGAAAAATACTTGCCGAAGCTATGCAGTGGTGAGCACGTGGGTGCGTTAGCAATGAGTGAGCCCAATGCCGGCTCAGACGTGGTCAGCATGAAGCTGAAGGCTGAATTAAAAGGCGACCACTACGTATTAAACGGCAACAAAATGTGGATCACCAATGGTCCAGATGCTGACGTGTTAGTGGTGTACGCAAAAACCAGCCCAGACAAAAACTCGCGAGGCATTACCGCGTTCATTATTGAGAAAGATTTCCCAGGTTTTCGTACTGCGCAGAAACTCGACAAACTCGGCATGCGCGGTTCAAACACCTGTGAACTGGTATTTGAAGACTGCCAAGTTCCGGCTGAAAATATTCTTGGCGAACTTGACCGCGGTGTTGAAGTACTCATGAGTGGCTTAGATTACGAGCGCGCAGTGTTAGCGGCGGGCCCATGCGGCATCATGCAGGCTTGTTTAGACGTGGTTATTCCGTACGTGCATGACCGCAAGCAATTCGGTAAAGCCATTGGCGAATTTCAATTAGTACAAGGCAAAGTTGCCGACATGTATACCCGTACAAATGCCGCTCGTGCTTATGTTTACGCAGTAGCGCAGTCATGTGACCGTGGCGAAACCACCCGTAAAGATGCCGCCGGTGCTATTTTGTATGCCGCAGAATTAGCGACGCAATTAGCGCTTGACGCGATTCAGTTGCTCGGCGGTAACGGTTACATTAACGAGTACCCTACTGGGCGCCTATTGCGCGACGCCAAACTGTATGAAATTGGCGCCGGTACGTCGGAAATTCGTCGCATGCTGATCGGCCGCGAGCTGTTCAGTGAATCTGCTTAACTTGCTAACGCATTAGGAGTTATAACCGTGACGGTATTAACCAGCACAGTGAACCCAAAAGACGAAACTTTTGTGGCCAATCAACAAGCCATGCAAGAAGTACTCAACGATTTGTACGCTAAAGCTGAGCAGATTAAGCAAGGCGGTGGCCCGAAGTATCAAGAACGCCATTTAGCGCGCGGCAAATTACTGGCGCGTCAGCGTATTGAAAAGCTACTCGACAGTGGTTCGCCATTTTTGGAAATCGGCCAATTTGCGGCGTGGGATTGTTACGAAGATTACGTGCCTGCCGCCGGCGTTGTTGCCGGTATTGGCATGGTTGAAGGCGTGCAATGCATGATTGTGGCCAATGACGCCACAGTAAAAGGCGGTACCTATTACCCATTAACGGTAAAAAAACACCTTCGCGCCCAAGAAATTGCAGCGCGTTGCCATTTGCCATGCATTTATTTGGTTGACTCTGGCGGTGCGAACTTGCCACGCCAAGACGAAGTATTCCCCGACCGCGATCATTTTGGCCGTATTTTCTTCAATCAAGCCAACATGTCAGCCCAAGGTATTCCGCAAATTGCCGTGGTGATGGGTTTGTGTACCGCCGGTGGTGCTTATGTGCCGGCCATGGCCGACGAAAGCATTATTGTGAAAGAACAAGGCACTATTTTCTTAGCGGGCCCGCCGTTGGTGAAAGCGGCAACAGGCGAAGAAGTCAGCGCCGAAGAACTCGGTGGCGCCGATGTGCACACCCGCATTTCCGGTGTGGCTGACCACTTTGCCATGAACGATGAGCATGCGCTTGCCCTCGCCCGCCGCTCAGTCGCACGACTGAATTATCAAGGCGCCAACCCCGTGCCACAGCACGAGGTGAAAGAGCCACGCTTCGACGCCAAAGAAATCTACGGCATTGTCGGCACCGATTTGCGCAAGCCTTATGACGTGCGTGAAGTGATTGCCCGGGTTGTCGATGACTCAGACTTTGACGAGTTCAAACAAAACTACGGTAATACACTGGTGACAGGTTTTGCTCGTATTCACGGCTACCCGGTAGGTATTGTCGCCAATAACGGTATTTTATTCTCCGAATCTGCGCAAAAAGGCGCACACTTTATTGAGCTGTGTGCTCAGCGCAAAATTCCATTGGTGTTTTTACAGAACATTACCGGCTTTATGGTCGGTAAAAAATACGAAGCGGAAGGCATTGCGAAGCACGGCGCTAAAATGGTGACCGCGGTAAGTTGCGCGCAAGTACCTAAATTTACGGTACTTATTGGTGGCAGCTATGGCGCAGGAAACTATGGCATGTGTGGTCGCGCCTATGACCCAACGCTGATGTTTATGTGGCCCAATGCACGTATTTCCGTGATGGGTGGCGAGCAAGCCGCAGGTGTTATGGCGCAAGTCACCAAAGACAATCTAGCGCGCAAAGGCGAAAGCATGAGTGCCGACGCTGAGCAAAAATTAAAGCAGCCAATTATTGAAACCTACGAAAAGCAAGGGCACCCCTACTACGCCTCGGCTCGCTTGTGGGACGACGGTATTATTGACCCAGCCCAAACGCGCACTGTATTAGGCTTAAGCCTTGCCGCTGCAAATAATGCACCGATTGCCGACACTAAGTTCGGCGTATTCCGCATGTAAGGGGCAAATATGAATTATCACGCTATTACTTTGTCAGTTGCTGACCATGTTGCTTGGTTAACCTTGAACCGCCCTGAAGTGCATAACGCATTTGACGATCGCATGATCGCTGAGCTGCTTGACGCGCTTGCAGCGGTTCGCAACAACAACCAAGTACGTGTGCTGGTGTTGCGTTCAGAAGGCAAAAACTTTTCGGCTGGCGCCGACTTGGGTTGGATGCGCTCTATGGCTGCCAAAGACTATGACGAAAATATTGCCGATGCTGCAGAGCTATCGCGCTTAATGCAAGAACTTGATGAGCTTCCACAACCCACCATCGCCCTCGTACAAGGCGCTGCGTTTGGTGGTGCCGTTGGTTTAGCTGCTTGCTGTGATATTGCCCTAGCAACACCAGCCTCAAGCTTTTGCTTAAGCGAAGTTAAAATCGGTTTAATTCCGGCTGTGATCAGCCCTTATGTCATGCGTGCCATAGGCACTCGGCAAGCACGCCGCTACATGCTCACCGCGGAGCGTTTCAGCGCCGAAGAAGCGCTGCGCATTGGCTTGGTTCATGATATCGCTGAAGACTTACAGCAGGCCGCACAGCCGCTTATTGAGGCACTGATTAATAATAGCCCTGCGGCAGTTACCGCGGCGAAAAGTTTGGCCATGGCGGTTGATCAGCAGCCATTAAATGCCAACACGCGGCAGTTAACCATTGAACGTATCGCAGAAATTCGGGTTTCGGCAGAGGGTCAAGAAGGCCTTAGCGCGTTTTTAGAAAAACGCGCACCGAACTGGAAAACCACCAACGAATAAGGACCAGCAATGTTGCGCAAACTGCTAATTGCTAACCGCGGCGAAATTGCTTGCCGCATTATCCGCACCGCTCGCGATCTTGGTATTCGCACGGTCGCCGTATATTCCGATGCTGACGCCAACGCTCAGCATGTACAAATGGCTGACGAAAGCATTCATATCGGCCCAGCGCCAAGTGCGGAAAGTTATTTGGTGATGGACAAAATCATTGCCGCAGCCAAACTAACCGGTGCTGACGCCGTTCACCCTGGCTATGGCTTTTTGTCAGAAAACGAAGATTTCGCTGATACTTGTGCCAGTAACAACATTATTTTTGTAGGCCCACCAACCAGCGCTATTGCAGCTATGGGTTCAAAAAGCGCGGCCAAAGCCATCATGAGCGAAGCCGGTGTGCCTTTGGTGCCTGGCTACCATGGTAGCGACCAAGGCCTAGAAACCCTGCGTAGCGAAGCTGAAAAAATCGGCTTCCCCGTGTTGCTAAAAGCAGCCTATGGCGGCGGCGGTAAAGGCATGCGTATTGTTGAAAATGCCAAGCAATTTGAAGAAGCATTTAACTCGGCCAAGCGTGAGGCGCAAGCCTCGTTTGGTAACGACAAAATGCTAGTCGAAAAATACATTGGCAACCCACGGCACGTCGAAATTCAGGTGTTTTGTGACGAACACGGTAACGCGGTATACCTTGCTGAGCGTGACTGTTCAGTGCAGCGTCGTCACCAAAAAGTGATTGAAGAAGCCCCTGCACCGTCTATTAGCACCTCCACTCGTGTGGCCATGGGCGAAGCTGCCGTGCGCGCGGCCCAAGCCATTGATTATGTCGGCGCCGGTACCGTTGAATTCTTGCTCGATACCGACAACAAATTCTACTTCATGGAAATGAACACGCGCTTGCAAGTAGAACACCCGGTCACCGAAATGGTCACCGGCCAAGACTTAGTTGCCTGGCAGCTGTTGGTCGCCAGTGGCGAGCCACTGCCGCTTGCGCAAGACCAAATTGAAGTGAACGGACATTCATTTGAAGCGCGCATTTACGCAGAAGACCCTGAGCACGAATTCTTACCAAGCACCGGCACCTTGCACGTGTTGCGTCCGCCAGCTAGCTCTGAGCATATTCGAATTGACAGCGGCGTCATTGAAGGCGACGAGGTTAGTTCATACTACGACCCGATGATCGCTAAGTTAGTGGTTTGGGGTGAAAACCGCACCATTGCTCTGCGCCGCTTAATTCAAGCATTAAACAACTATCGCGTGGCCGGGGTACGAACCAACATCGACTTTCTACGCCGTATTGCTGGGCATAAAAAATTTGGCCAAGCTGAGCTCACCACTCGCTTTATTGAAAAATACCACGACGACTTGTTTGCCGACACTAGCGCTTTGGCCAACGACTATGCGGTGATGGCAACTCTTGCTGAGCGCTTTGACGAAAAGCATAGCGCGTCACAAAACCCTTGGCATACCCAGCATAGCTTTCGTGTGAACCAGCCGCGTCAATTTGGCCTAAACTTACAGTTTGGCGAGCAGCTACTTGATATTCAGTTGACGGCAACCGAAAACGGTTGGCAGCAAGTGGGTGGAAAAGCCTTATGGCAAGTTGATAAGCACGGTGAACAGTTCACTTTCACCCAGAACGGCCGTCGTTTTAACGCACATATTTTGCGCACTGAACACGACATTGTGGTCATGACAGAACACGCAAGTTTACGTTTCACGCGCCACAATGTGGCTGACACACTGGAGCAAGAAACCGCCGCTGGTAGCTTAACGGCGCCAATGAATGGTACCGTGGTTCAAGTTATGGTCAGTGCCAATGACACCGTGAAAGCCGACCAAGCTTTAGTGATCATGGAAGCCATGAAAATGGAATACACTATTCGCGCTCCGCGTGACGGGGAAATTGCACAGGTGTATTACCAAGCTGGCGATCTTGTTAGTGATGGTGCTGAGCTCATCAGCCTCAAAGACGAATAGGCTAATTCGCTATGACATTACCGCAACAGGTAAAAATTGTAGAAGTAGGCCCACGTGACGGCCTGCAAAACGAAACGGCTGTGCCGGTAGAAGCTAAAATTGCCTTGGTCAATGCATTAGCCAAGGCAGGCTTAACCTACATTGAAACCGGCGCCTTTGTTAGCCCCAAGTGGGTGCCACAAATGGCCGATAGCGCTGAAGTGTTTGCTGGCATTGACCGTCAAGCAGGCATTACCTATGCCGCCCTAACACCGAACTTAAAAGGCTTCGAAGCAGCAGTGCAGGCGCAAGCCAATGAAGTGGCCATTTTTGGCGCGGCGTCTGAAGCCTTTAGCCAAAAAAACATCAACTGCAGCATTGCCGAAAGCCTTGAGCGCTTCGCGCCCGTTATTGCTGCGGCGAAAGCGCAGAATATTAAGGTCCGAGGCTATGTCAGCTGTGTGCTAGGCTGCCCTTATCAAGGCGAAGTTAGCCTAAGCGATGTGGCTTATGTCGCTGAAACACTATGGAATATGGGCTGCTATGAAGTGTCCTTAGGCGACACCATTGGCGTTGGCACCCCGCTGCATGCGCAACGCATGTTAAGTACCGTTGCCGAGCGTGTTCCCATGCAGAACTTAGCCCTTCACTTCCATAACACTTATGGCCAAGCGCTCGCGAATATTGCCAGCTGTTTGCCCATGGGGGTTGCAACCATTGACAGTGCGGTCGCCGGTTTAGGCGGCTGCCCTTACGCAAAAGGTGCCAGCGGCAATGTGGCCACGGAAGACGTGGTGTACATGTTGCACGGCATGGGCATTGAAACCGGTATTGATTTGAATAACCTTGTTCAGGCCGGCGCGGATATATGTCGCCACCTTGCCCATGGCCCGCGCTCAAACGTCGCACACGCCATGCTGGCTCAATAGACACCTGAACCTTAACGTAAGACACAAACGTAAGACACAAACGCACAACAGGAACGCTAGAATAATGACGCAAAAAATAATGTGGCAGCCTGATGCAAACCAAGTCGCTGCAGCGCGTATAGCCGACTTTATGAATACGGTTAATGCTCAGGCGAATCAGCAATTAACTACGTACGACGATTTACATCAATGGTCGGTTTCACATAGTGATCAGTTTTGGTCACAAATTTGGCGTTACTTTGACGTTATCGGCGAGCGCGGTGAGCGTACGGTTAGCAACGCCAATAAGTTGCCAGGCGCACAATGGTTTCCTGACGCACAATTAAATTTTGCAGAGAATTTGCTGCGTTTTAACGACGATCATATGGCCCTGGTATTTCGCGGGGAAAATGGCACGCGCCAGCAACTCACTTATGCCGAGTTACGCCATGAAGTTGCGGCACTCGCTGCTGCCATGAAGGCCGATGGTGTAGAACCTGGTGACCGCGTTGCCGCCATGATGCCAAACTGCATTGAAACCATTATCGGTATGCTGGCAACCACCAGCTTAGGTGCCATTTGGTCGTCATGTTCCCCTGACTTTGGGGTGCAGGGTGTGGTTGACCGTTTTGGCCAAATTGAACCCAAACTATTCATTACCGTTGACGGCTATTATTACAACGGTAAACAGCTTGATATTAGTGAAAAAACTACTGCTATTCGCCAGCAGCTACCAACCGTTAAGCGTACGCTTGTGGTTGATTTTGCTGGTTTTAAACCGAAATTAAATACGGGCTGGGCGCACTGGAATGACTATTTAGACCGCAGCACCACCGAATTAACCTTTACCCGAATGCCGTTCAATGCGCCGCTGTATATCATGTTCAGCTCGGGTACCACAGGGGTGCCAAAATGTATTGTGCATGGTATTGGCGGAACCTTATTGCAGCACGTAAAAGAACATGGCTTGCACACCGACATAGACCGTGACGACGTACTCTTCTATTTCACCACCTGCGGCTGGATGATGTGGAACTGGCTTGTTTCGGGCTTGGCGCAAGGCGCAACCTTGTTACTGTTTGACGGCTCGCCATTTTACCCGGGCCCTGAGGCCTTATGGGATATCGCTGAGCAAGAAAAAATTAGCGTATTTGGCACCAGTGCTAAATATTTATCCGCACTTGAAAAAGCGGACTACAAACCAGCTGAGTCAAATCAGTTGCCAATGCTGCGTAGTATTTTAACAACAGGCTCGGTGCTTGCGCCTGAAAGCTTTGATTATGTCTATCGCGATATCAAATCAAACCTCTGTTTGTCGTCCATTTCCGGGGGTACCGACATCGTCTCGTGCTTTGCGCTTGGCAACCCAACGCTACCGGTATATCGCGGCGAATTGCAATGCCGTGGGTTAGGCCTAGATGTACAAGTATTTAATGACGAAGGCCAAGCAGTTACTCAGCAAAAAGGCGAACTAGTATGCCGTAATAGCTTCCCTTGCATGCCAATTGGCTTTTGGAATGACGACTCTGGCGAGCGTTACTTTAATGCGTATTTCGCGCGGTTTGAAAACACCTGGGCGCATGGCGACTATGCAGAAATAACCGCGCACAACGGCGTTATTATTTATGGCCGCTCTGACGCTGTCCTCAACCCAGGTGGGGTACGCATTGGTACCGCAGAAATTTATCGCCAAGTTGAAAAAATAGACGCGGTGTTAGAAAGCATCGCCATTGGCCAGCGCTGGCAAGATGACGAACGGGTGGTATTGTTTGTACGCTTGCGCGAAGGCGTCCAATTAACCGACGAGCTGCAACAGCAAATACGCCAAGTCATTCGTGCCAACGCAACACCTCGGCATGTTCCGGCAATTATTGCGCAAGTGAGTGATATTCCGCGAACCATCAGCGGCAAAATTGTTGAGTTAGCGGTACGCCAAGTCGTTCACGGTGAAACCGTTAAAAATACAGACGCTCTGGCTAACCCTGAAGCACTTGAATATTTCCGTGACCGACCGGAGTTAGCTTAGTCATGAAATTTTGGCGCTCGATTGTATTTACAGCAATATTTGGCTTGGGCTTAACCGCCCTCGCCTCACTATTGTTAGAAAGTTACGATCATCGCCGTATGCAAGAGCGTATTCAAGCCGATGCTTCAAGTTTAGAAGCCAATATTCGTGGCAGCTTAGTGCGATTATTGTACGCCAGTGAACTGACTGGCGCTTTGCTGAAAACCAGCGACCGTACCCCACAACAGCAGCTACCCCTGTTGCGCAGTGCCTTGGCGTCGTTTTATCAATCGGTAAAACAAGTCAATATTGTCGACAGAGATCTCAATATTGTCGCCCAAACCTTAGTGTCGGGTCGTGAATTGGTCAGTGCGGGTTCATATCAAGGCACAACAGTGAATGTTGCGCAATTAGAGCAAGTCAGCAATGAGTCACTATTCATGCCTGCGCGCAACCTGTCATCACGGCCGCATGATTTAGCCTTGTTTATTCCGATAGTTACCACACAACAAAGTTATTTTGTGGTGGCTATTATCGATACCCATGAGTTGCTTAAGCAAACGGTTCACCACCATATAATTGAAGGCTACCAAGCAACGGTTAAGCAAAATAACGAGAGCATTTATAATTTTTTTGGCGACCAGCAATTAAAAGATCATTGGGCCGCAGACTTTACCATTTCAGTCGCTAATAGCAGTTGGTACTTTGAAATGTGGCCAACTCAAACTAAATTCTCCGACTTACATATTATTCATCCATTAATTACGCCATTAATAGGAATGTTTGTCACCGGCATGTTAATGCTGCTGGTTGCACGTATTCGAAAACAAGAAAGCCAATTAGAGGCGCTGCAGCAACTCAACGAAGACTATAATCAAAGCCTTCTTAAACGTGACGAGATAGAAAAACAACTGGCTTACCTTTCAGAACATGATGGCCTAACTGAAGTGCCCAATCGAAACGCCTTGATTCGCTTTCTAGGCGAACGCCTCACCGAGGTTGAATCAACCAACCAGCAATTGGTGGCAATTCAGCTGAATATTGACCATTTTAAAGACATCAATAATGCCCTCGGCCACAAAGTCGGTGATGAATTATTAAAGCGTTTAGCACACAGAATACAAAGCAGTCCGCATAATTTTGACTTTATCGCGCGCATTGGTGGCGATGAGTTTCTGGTTATTAAACAAGTGACAGCTTCGGAACATCAGGCCAAAGAACTCGCTGAAGAACTAACTCGTTTGGTCAAACCACAATTCTTTATTGGCCGCCACGAAATTTATGCATCCGCATCAATTGGTATTGCCTTTGCTAGTGATGCCGATTACGACGCAGACACCCTATTAAGACATACAGACGCAGCGCTTATTCAAGCGAAACTTGCTGACTATCATGGCATTGCAACCTATACGCGCGCCCAGCAGTCGGAGTTATCAAAGCGTCAAGTGTTACTCGAGCAATTGCATCGAGCTATAGAAACTCACAGCATTATTGTTCACTATCAACCCATGTATGACCTAATCAAGCAGCGCATTGTTGGTTTTGAAGCACTGATGCGGTGGCAACATCCAGATGGCGAATTAGTTTACCCGGAAGAATTTCTTCCGCTCATAGAAGACACCGGTTTAATTGTGCCATTAACCGATAACTTAATTCGCCAAGTGGTCAGTGACTACGCAGACTTCACCCAACGTGGTAATACCGAACTAACAATTGGCATTAATTTATCCGGTAAGCAATTAGCCTTGCCTGAGCTACCTGAAATTTTGAAATTACATGTACGCAGAAATCAAATCGGCCCTGAAAGCTTACACATTGAAATAAAAGAAGACCTCTACTGCGCTCATGCAAATCATGACAACAGTGTTCTTTCCACCTTGCGTGACACCGGTGTGAAATTGACCATAGACGGCATGGGGCTAAATCAAGCGACAATGGATGCGGTGCAAAATTTCCCGCCAAGCTTGCTAAAGATCAGTCAACCGTTAATGGTCGATATTCCGCACAGTAAAGTGCATGCATTAATTGCAGAAACTATGATTAAATTCGCCCACAGTGTAGGTATTTCAATTAGTGCCGTGGGTGTTGAAACCCAACAACAAGTCGATTTTTTAATACAGCGCGACTGTCTTATTGCACAGGGCTATTATTTGGCGCGGCCATTACCCAAGCAAGACATCACTGCGTTACTAGCCTCGCAGGCAGAACCCAGTGAGCCGAACAGTTAAAGCGAAATAAATAGGAGTAATCTATGCAACGCGAAAGTATGGAATTTGATGTCGTTATTGTAGGTGCTGGCCCGGCTGGCTTAAGCTGTGCTATTCGCCTTGCACAACAAGCTCAAGAGCGTGAGCAAGAGCTGATGATTTGCGTTGTCGAGAAAGGCTCCGAAGTTGGCGCACATATTTTATCAGGCGCGGTATTTGAGCCACGCGCCTTAAATGAGCTGTTCCCAGATTGGCAAGAGCGTGGTGCACCTTTAAATACGCCGGTAACCGACGACCACATTATGCTATTTAAGAACGCTGAAAAAGCAACTCGGTTACCTGGATTTATGGCGCCTAAAACCTTCCATAACCATGGCAACTACATTGCAAGCATGGGCAACTTATGTCGCTGGCTTGCCGAACAAGCCGAACAGCTTGGCGTGGAAATATTTCCAGGCTTTCCGGCTGCCGATATCATTGTTGAAGAAGGCCGCGTAGCGGGCATTATTACCGGTGACATGGGCTTAGACAACAAAGGCGAGCAAAAGGCTGGCTTTGAGCCGGGTATGGAGCTACGTGCCAAATACACGGTTTTCGCTGAAGGGTGTCGCGGCCATTTGGGCAAGCGTTTACAGCAGCAGTTTAATCTGGCTGACGGCAAATCACCGCAGCATTATGCCATTGGTTTCAAAGAAATCTGGGATGTTCCGGCAGACCAGCACCAGCCAGGCCTAGTGGTTCACAGCACCGGCTGGCCGCTAGAAAATGACGCCAGTGGTGGCGGCTATTTGTATCACGCCGAAGACGGTCAAGTTTATGTTGGCCTTATTGTTGATTTAAATTACAGCAACCCTTACTTGAACCCGTTTGGCGAATTTCAGAAATTTAAAACCCACCCAGAAATCGCGAAAACTTTAAAAGGTGCTAAACGGGTTACATACGGCGCCCGTGCAATCGCTAAAGGCGGACTTTATTCGTTACCGAAAATGACGTTTGCCGGCGGTGTGTTGGTGGGTTGTAACGCGGGTACCTTAAATTTTGCCAAAATTAAAGGCAATCACACCGCTATGAAGTCAGGTATGTTGGCTGCCGAGAGTATTTTTGCGGCGCTACAACATGAATCCGCGCCGGCAGAACTACCAGACTTTGCCGAGCGCTTTGAAAATTCATGGCTATACGACGAGTTATATCGTTCGCGCAATTTTGGCCCAGCCGTGCATAAGTTTGGCACTATTCTAGGCGGCGCGTATAACACCATTGATCAAAACTGGTTTGGTGGAAAATTACCATTTACCATTAAAGATAATCACGCTGACCACGCACAAATGCGCAAAGCGAGCGACTGCAAGCCGATTGATTATCCAAAACCTGATAATCAATTAACTTTTGATCGTTTGTCGTCGGTATTTTTGTCAAATACTAACCATGAAGAAGATCAGCCGTGTCACTTACAGTTAAAAGACGCGACGATTCCACTACAAGTAAACCTACCTGAGTTTGCCGAGCCGGCGCAGCGCTACTGCCCCGCCGGTGTTTATGAAGTGGTTGAAGAAAATGGTGAAGCGGTATTCAAAATTAATGCACAAAATTGCATTCATTGTAAAACCTGTGACATTAAAGATCCGTCTCAAAACATTACCTGGGTAACTCCTGAAGGTACCGGCGGTCCGAATTATCCAAATATGTAATATGTTTAAATTCGCTCATTTTATTTGTAAGATATATCCGACAAATATTTAAGATTGTCGTCTGATTAAACAATGTATTAAATATAAATACACTTTGTTATTAACTTGGAAATAAATATGAGCGAATTTTTAGATATTCTTACCCATGGACGACGTTTAAAAGCAGCGGTAAAGGAATTATCGGTTTCTGAACTTGAAGAAGTCAGTGAAAAATTAGCGAAAGTGATCGAAGATCGTCGCGAAGAAGAAGCTGAACTGTTAAAAGTTGAAGCAGAAAAGCAACGTATTATTGAACAACTTCGCAGAACCATGGACGAAGCTGGGATAAATGTTTCTGAGCTAGCAGGCGAAGCGGGTGTTACCGCGAAAGCGAAGCGCGCTAAACGGGCTCCAAAACCACCTAAATATGAAATTCATGTGAATGGTGAGCGTATTACTTGGACCGGCCAGGGCCGTATGCCAAATGCGTTAAAACAAGCGATTGAAAATGGCAAATCTTTAGATAGCTTCTTAATTAAATAACTAGCCAACAGAAGTCATAATTAAAAGCCCACGAACTTTCATTCGTGGGCTTTTCTTTTTATTCAATTCGAATATTTACATCACCAACGCCAGCGTCGATAGATATTTTTGCGTCGCCATTAGATGAGGCGCGACTATTAGCCGTCATTAAAAAGCGATTATTCTCAATTTGCCCAATGCCGCGAATTTTACTGTCGCCAACACCAACATCAGATTTTATTGAGGCATAGTCACCAAAAATATCAAGATCAACTTCACCAACACCAATATCAATATTGATATCACTCACCCACAACTCGCCGCTAATTTCGCCTACGCCAAGGTCGGTTTCAATACTGGCTACTTGTGGCAGCTTTATAACCCAATCAAGTTGAATACCATCTTGTTCTTTAACTTCAAGAATAAGGCGGTCACCTGACTGTCGAGCACTTAGCTCAGCGGCTTCAACGTTGCCGTCTTTATCAAACACTGCATCGTTGTCTTTATAAGCACGAACACTAACCAACATGACATTGCCTTCAGTGCGCTCAAAGGTAATCTGCCCAACCCCTGAATCGAACTCTACCTCAGTGGTCGTGCTGACGGTATATTCCGCATTCATTATTTTTTCTTGCTCGGCCGCGTCAGCTGTAAAAGGCAAGCTCATTAAAGTTACCCCAGCAACCATTGAAAACGCGACACTCCAAATAGTACGTTGGCGATTCATTATTGTTCTCCGTTTTTTCATTATTACGCTTAAGTATTGGTTAAGACGCATCAAATTTCGTCAAAGTTTATCAAGCAATTACCGTGCCAATTTATTTACCACCTATATATCAAAGACTTAAGTAATTTTAAAATGTAAAAAAACATCAGAACTTGGTCAAATTCACAAAACTGTGCTCAAATATGCAATACATTTTTTAACTAAACTCAATGCGCGAATGACCAACGGCTCAGCTCAACAAGCTCATCAAAACCCCATAACCATGCATGCTATTGGTGTAATTCATTCGCCTTACGCGCAAAAGTTTGCGGTACCTAGGCAGCCAGGCTTAGTTCGCGCTGCACGCGCCTCCATTGAACTCGTTGGTGCTGCCGCGCACCCAGACAGTGTGCGTGGTTTAGCGCAATTTTCTCATCTCTGGGTGATGTTTGTGTTTCACCAAACCCAAGCACAAGGTTGGAAGCCGTTGGTGCGCCCTCCTCGTCTAGGCGGCAATAAAAAGCTAGGCGTGTTTGCAACCCGATCAACCTTTCGGCCAAATCCCATAGGGCTTTCTGTGGTTGAACTTGAGGCCGTTCGAGTTGACGGTGAACGGATGTTTATCGACGTTATTGGTGGCGACTGGGTTGATCAAACGCCTGTGCTTGATATTAAACCTTATGTTCCTTATGCAGACGCAATAAGCAACGCTCACGGCGGTTTTGCTCAAACTAGCCCCGCCACATTGCCCACCGTATTTAGTGCTGAGGCAACAGCGCAAATTGAGGTTCTATCAGCCAAATACCCGCAGCTACGACTTCTCATCGAACAGGTTCTAGCGCAAGACCCTCGCCCCGCTTATCAAAACAATAGCCACGACACAGACAAGACTTACGGCATGACACTTTATGACGTGAATATTCGTTGGCAGGTCGTTAATCAACAAAATCACGTAATTAGTGTCGTGAAAGGCTTTTGACGAAGCCCCGCTACTGGTAGAATTCGCCAATACTTTGTTGCTTTGCTGGAAAATTGGGGAACACATGCGTACCAGCCAATATTTACTCGGAACACTAAAAGAAACGCCTGCCGATGCTGAGGTTATTAGCCATCAGCTCATGCTGCGTGCGGGCATGATTCGTAAAGTTGCAGCAGGCCTCTATACATGGACACCAACCGGCCTTCGCGTGCTACGCAAGGTTGAAACCGTGGTGCGCGAAGAAATGGAACGCGCTGGTGCATTAGAAGTGTTAATGCCGATGGTACAGCCCGCTGATTTATGGCAAGAGTCTGGTCGTTGGGAAGACTACGGCCCTGAGCTACTACGTTTGCATGACCGCAACAACCGCGACTTTGTGTTGGGCCCAACCCACGAAGAAGTCATTGCAGAACTTGCGCGCAAAGAAATCAGTAGCTACAAACAGCTACCATTAAATTTGTTCCAAATTCAAACCAAATTCCGCGATGAAATTCGCCCTCGTTTTGGTGTCATGCGCTCACGCGAATTCATCATGAAAGACGCTTACTCGTTCCATCTTGATCAAGCGTCGCTGCAACAAACTTACGACGTCATGCATGCTGCATATTGCCGTATTTTTGAACGTTTAGGCTTGGACTACCGTCCAGTTATCGCAGATACCGGCTCCATTGGTGGCAGCTCGTCGCATGAGTTTCATGTATTGGCAAGCTCAGGCGAAGACGATATCGCTTTTTCCGATAGCTCAGACTATGCCGCAAACGTTGAATTAGCTGAGGCTGTGGCGCCACAAACGCAGCGCCCTGCGCCAAGTGCTGAGTTAGAAAAAGTAGCAACACCAAACGCAAAAACCATTGCCGCTTTGGTTGAGCAGTTTAATTTGTCCATAACGCAAACCGTGAAAACATTAATCGTGCACGGTGCCGAAGAAGGCCAACTGGTGGCGCTCATTGTTCGTGGCGATCATGAACTCAACGATATTAAAGCCGCAAAACACGAACTGGTTGCAAGCCCATTAACATTTGCGAGTGAAGAAGAAATTCGCGCCGCAGTTGGTGCAGGCCCAGGCTCTCTCGGCCCGGTAAACTTAAACTTACCGATGGTTATTGATCGCAGCGTTGCGGTTATGAGCGATTTTGCCGCAGGTGCCAATGAAGATAGCTTCCACTTCTTCAATATCAATTGGGAACGCGATATCGCGTTGCCTGCAGTGGCTGACTTACGCAATGTGGTTGCTGGCGACCCAAGCCCATGTGGTCAAGGCACATTGCAAATTAAGCGCGGCATTGAAGTGGGTCATATTTTCCAACTCGGCAAAAAATACTCCGACGCCATGAAAGTTGGTGTGTTAACTGACACTGGCAAGCACGAAACCTTGTACATGGGTTGTTATGGCATTGGTGTATCACGCATTGTGGCCGCGGCCATCGAGCAAAATCACGATGAGTACGGTATTACGTGGCCGGACGCGCTCGCACCATTTGATGTTGCCATTGTGCCTATGAACATGCACAAGTCTGCACGGGTGCAAGAAGTCGCTGAAAAACTATATAGCGAATTAACTGCAGCTGGTTTTAACGTGCTGTTTGACGATCGTAAAGAGCGCCCAGGCGTTATGTTCGCTGATATGGAATTAATCGGTATTCCTCATCAAATTGTCATTGGCGAGCGAAACCTTGACGAGCAAGCGGTTGAGTACAAGAACCGTCGTAGCGGCAATAAAGACAAAGTTGCTATTGCTGACGTGGTTGCAACCTTAAAAGCTAAGGTTTAATCGTCACGGCACCGCCGCAAGCGCACAAACAAAAAGCCCAGCTTGCACAACAAGCTGGGCTTTTTTTATGCTTAACCGAGCTCGTACGAGCTTAGCTCTCAGAGCCTGCTAATGGCTCCACATAGTGCAAATGCATATCCCACGGAAAATGAATCCAAGTTTCTTGCTCTAAATCAGCAACAAAATCATCAACTAAATCCATACCTGCAGGTTTTGCATACACAGTAATAAACTTGGCTTTTGGAAAACGTTCGCGTAAAAACTTCAAGGTGTTACCGGTATCAACAAGATCGTCAATCACCAAAAAACCTTCGCCGTCTTCTGTTGCGTTAACATCTTTCAATAAGGTGACGCTGTCGCGCTGGCTATCATGGTCATAAGAGCTCACGCACACAGAGTCAACCACGCGCACATTCAATTCACGCGCGACTATCGCTGCAGGAACTAACCCACCACGGCTAACGGCAATAATGCCACGCCACTGCTCAGCCGGTAATTGACGACGTGCCAACTCTTTAGTTGCGCGATGCAATTCTTCCCAAGAAACGAAAAACTCGCGATTTGAATGCCATCCCATAACGATTTACCCCAACCAAATAAATTTAGCGATAAACAGCGCCGCCAATACAGCCACGCTCCAATTTAATTCACGAATACGGCCGCCCAGAGCCTTCACCACCACATAGCTTATAAAGCCTAACGCAATACCATCAGCAATGGAGAATGTCAGCGGCGTCATCAATAGAACCACTGCAACAGGCGCTGCTTCCGTAATATCTTCCCAATCAACCGAGCGTAAAGTAAATAACATCAATACAGAAACGTAAATAATAGCCCCTGCTGTTGCATACGCGGGCACCATAGCCGCTAATGGCGCAAAAAATATTGCTGCCACAAACAATAGTCCAACCACCACGGCGGTTAAACCGGTTTTACCGCCAGAGGCGACGCCAGAAGCCGACTCAACATAACTTGTGGTGGTTGAGGTACCTAACGCGGCACCCGCAACAGTGGCTGTGCTATCAGCCATCAACGCACGTTCTAAGCGTGGCAAACTGCCATCTGGTTTGGCTATACCGGCGCGCTGCGCCACTGCCATGAGCGTGCCTGAGGTGTCAAATAAGTCAACAAACAAGAAGGCAAAAATAACACTCAACATCGCCACATCAAAGGCTGCAGCTATGTCCATTTGCATAAAGGTTGGCGCCAAGCTTGGAGGTGCTGCGACAATGCCATTGTACTGTACGTCGCCAAGTAAAAAACCGGCCACGGTCACTAAAAGAATGCTAATTAACGCAGCGCCCTGAATACCACGAGCAACTAGGCCAATAATCAAAAAGAAACCAGCGCCCGCTAATAGAACCGATAGCGATCCCATGTCTCCTAACGTAACGAGGGTGGCGTTATTAGCGACAATAATATTGGCGTTCTTTAAGCCAATTAACGCAAGAAACGCACCAATACCAGCGGCTATGGCCAAGCGTAGCGTCACCGGAATGGCGTTAATAATCCAACTGCGAATACGCAGGGCAGACAATAAGAAGAAGAGAATGCCCGAGAAAAACACGGCCCCTAGCGCGGTTTGCCACGTGTAGCCCATGCCCAACACCACACTGTAGGTAAAAAAGGCGTTCAACCCCATACCTGGGGCTAATGCAACGGGGTAATTGGCCCACAAGCCCATCACCAAGCAACCAATGGCAGCGGCTAAACAAGTGGCAACAAATACAGCGCCGTAGTCCATACCTGCTTCGCTTAGCATGGAAGGGTTGACGAAGATAATATATGCCATGGTTAAGAAGGTTGTGAAACCGGCAATAACTTCCCTTTTTACCGTGCTACCCTGCGCTTTGATCTGAAACAGTCGCTCCAATAAAGCTTGCATAAGCCCCCACTCTTGCGTTGCTGGTTAAAAAAATTGCCGTATTCTACATTAATTCACCGCTAATTTCTCGACTATTATCATCTAGTGAGACTGTGATAAGCTGCGCCAGCAAAGGCACGCAACATCATGGGAGTAACAAAATGCCACGCGTGATTTATATAGATGCCCAAGGCGGCGAATTTGAAGCTGACGTTGAAGTAGGTCAAAACCTCATGGAAGGTGCAGTTGACCATATGATCGACGGAATTTTAGGTGAATGTGGCGGCGTTATGTCGTGTGCCACCTGTCATTGCTATGTCGACAAAGCTTGGGTGAACAAAGTACCACCGGCCAGCGAAATGGAAGAAGACATGCTTGATATGGTTATTGAACCACAAGACAACAGCCGCCTAAGTTGTCAAATTGATATGACTGAAGAGCTCGACGGCATTGTCGTACGGCTACCTAAATCGCAGTTTTAATGAACCCCTTCAACACGCACGAATACTTCGTCGTGATAACCGGTGGTTACCCGCATTAAGCCGGCAAGTTCTGCATCGAGTTCAGGCTCGCCGGTATCAACCACTAAAGGCCGTTGGCCAAGCGCTTGCAACTTCGCTTTGGTGGCCACAACATGAATATTGTCTTTTCCAATCAAACGAATAACACTTGGGCTGAGTTGTTGGTTGCCACGACCGAAAATATGGCCTTGTCCACCAATGACCGTAATCACCAGTTGCACTGGCCCGTTATGCTGCTGAATAAGTTGTTCAAGTTGCTGGGCCGTCACGTCGCTAGCAACCAGTTGTTGTTGCACCACAACATCAACCCCAAGCAAGGTATTATCAAACCCAAGATCGTCCATAATTGCTGCCACGGTTGAACCGGAGCCCATGACATACAAAGTATCGTCATCCATACCTTCAATAACGTCGGCTGCAATGTCGGCTAACACCAATTCATCACTCTCTTTTCCGCCCATTTTTACCGCTTGCACATAGCGCAGCTCGGCAGGTACCAGCATTTCGCCATAGCGGCGAGCGCGCACAGTTCCCTGACGAAACGCATCTTCATCAATGTCCATAACATCGGCTTGAGTTACCGTTGTCAGCTGGCCAGAGAGCATTTGCTCCAGCACTTTACCGGCGGCGGTTGGCGAAATGGCATAAACACCGGAATGAATTTTTACTCCAGCCGGAATACCTAGCACCGGCTGTTCGGCTGGGTAAACTTCACAAATGTCGCGCGCTGTACCATCGCCGCCAGCAAACACTAAAATATCCACTGATTTTGTCGCGCCTATGTGCATGGCTAATGCTCGCGTATCTGCAGCCGTGGTGACTTCTTGTTCAGCGTTATAAGCAATGTCGTACGTGAAGCCCATCGACTCTAAAATATCCGCCCCCAAGTTACCCGCGCCCGTAATAAAGGTAACTTGTGCTTGATACGGCAGAATAACCCGAAGCGCCTGTTTGACGCGCTCTGGCGCCTTTGGTGTTGCCCCCAAAGCTAAGGCTTTCGCGGCGGTTTCAGCGCCATCGCTCCCTTTTAATGCAACGGAGCCACCCAAACCTGCGAATGGGTTCACCACCAAGCCAATACGAAAACTGTGGGAGTTATTCACTTTGGTCGCGAGATTCTTTCTGCAGCGTTTCTCCGGCTTTTTCGAGGTCTTTGCCGATGCCCTCTACAGTGGCACAGCCACTAACGCCCAGAGCAACTAATAACATAAAAAAGTATTTAATTTTCATAAGTAACTTCCTTAGTTTGTTGATTATTATTCCACGCAAGAATCAAAGCTGCGGGCCATGGTTGGTGATAAAACTCAGCCAATGCCCGCGCAAAGGTTTCAGCGCGTGGTGGTATTCCGTTAATTATATACGCAGCTAGTTGTTTCTGAACAGCTTTTGTAAAAGCCTGCCGATTAACCTCAATGCCGCCTAAGTTATCCACGCTCACTTGAAAAGGAACACCCGCACACAATGAAAACAGCCATTCCAGTGCCTGGGGGTTATGCTCTACCCGTTCAAATTCAGCTTGTTGCTGTGCCGTGCGGCCGTCTGGCTCATACCAGTAACCGTAATCAAAGAGCTGCCTGCGACGCTCACCGGCAATACACCAATGAGCTATTTCATGCAGCGCCGAAGCAAAAAAGCCATGGGCAAACACAATGCGGTGATGGTCTTGCTCGCTTATTGCCGGCTGATAATAGGGTTCGTCGTCGCCACACACTAGGCGTGTGTTAAATTCGTCGTAAAAACACCGCGCAAACAGTGTAATCAAATCAGAATAATGATGCTTGTCCGACATACTGCTGACCAAACACCCCTTAAATTTGCGGATACGAATGCGTAACAGCGCCGTTTTGTGCGCGCTGACGCAATACGTGGTCCATGAGCACCAATGCGGCCATTGCCTCAACCACAGGTACACCACGAATACCGACACAAGGGTCATGGCGCCCGCGGGTAACAATGGTGGTTGGTTGCCCGTTTACGTCAATGGTATCACCTGGGGTGGTAATACTAGAGGTCGGTTTAAACGCGACTTCGGCAATCAATGGTTGGCCACTACTAATGCCACCTAGCACGCCGCCTGCATGATTGCTGCTAAACCCCTGTGGCGTTAACGCATCGCGATGTTCACTACCGCGCTGCCCTGCAACCGCAAAGCCATCGCCAATACTGACTGCTTTTACCGCATTAATGCTCATTAAGGCTTTCGCTAAATCGGCGTCTAGTCGATCAAATACCGGCTCACCGAGGCCCACAGGAACACCATTCACCTCTAGGCGCACCCGTGCCCCCACCGAGTCGCCTTCTTTTAATAGCTGTTTTAAATAGTCTTGGGCGGCAGCTGACATTTGCGCATCGCCACAAAACAGTGGGTCGTTCGCAACCTGCTGCCAATCAAAGGTAGCTAATTCTGGGTGCGTGCTATGCGGCCCAATTTGTACCACGCTGGCTTGAAACTGCATATTGAGCGTTGCCGCTAAATATTTTTGTGCAATAGCTCCTGCTGCAACTCGCATGGCGGTTTCGCGCGCCGACGAGCGGCCACCGCCACGATAGTCACGCACACCATATTTATGGGCGTAGGTATAATCCGCGTGTCCAGGGCGAAATTTGTCTTTTATGTCGCTGTAATCTTTGCTGCGTTGATCGGTATTTTCAATGAGTAGACCAATAGGAGTACCGGTTGTTTTGCCTTCAAAAACACCCGACAAAATGCGCACTTTGTCAGCTTCACGGCGCGCCGTGGTATAACGATTTTGGCCCGGCTTACGCTTATCAAGTAACGGTTGAATATCAGCTTCTGACAACTCTAGGCCCGGCGGACAGCCGTCAATAACTGCACCAAGAGCGGCGCCGTGGCTTTCGCCATAGGTTGTCACTCGAAATAATTCACCCCAAGTATTTGCTGCCATAATGCCTTTTCGCCGCTGTGGTTAAGTTAAAACAGTTGGTGGTACTTTATTAGATCTTGATAAGACAATACAAATACGCCGTCCCCACCATGTTCAAAGCGCACCCATTCAAAAGGAACTTCAGGGAATTCTTCCGCTAACGCGACCATAGAATTGCCGACTTCGCAGACCAACCAACCGTTTTCGGTCAAATGATCGGGCGCTTCACGCAAAATGGTCCGCACTAGGTCCAAACCATCGTCGCCAGCAGCAAGCCCAAGCTCCGGCTCATGGTGGAATTCATCCGGCAAATCAGCCATATCTTCCGCATCGACATAAGGCGGATTGGTCACTATCAAATCATAACGTTGCTTCGGAATCGCATCGTATAAGTTCGACTGAATGGGAATAACACGATGTTCGAGATCATGCATGGCAATGTTTTGCTCAGCCACGGCTAACGCATCAAGCGACAAATCTAACGCATCTACTTCTGCCTCTTCAAAAGCATACGCACACGCAATGGCAATACAGCCGCTGCCCGTACATAAATCAAGAATGCGTGTCGGCGCGTCGGTTAACCATGGTGAAAAACGCTGTTCAATCAACTCGGCAATAGGTGAACGCGGCACTAACACACGCTCATCAACCACAAACGGCAAGCCGGCAAACCACGCTTGGCCAATTAAGTAAGCCGCCGGTTTACGCTCATCAATGCGCTGCTGCACAAGTTTGGTAAAATGTTGCCATTCAGAGTCTTGCAAACGTGCCGATTGAAACTGATCCAGTTGGCTAAAATTAAGTTGAGTAACATGCCCTAACAACAGCTGCGCTTCACTGTACGCGTTATCCGTACCGTGACCAAAGTAAATGTCTGCCGCTTGCATGGTGCTGACACTCCAACGCATGGCGTCATGCAGTGTCGTGGTGCTAAAGTTTGTCACCCGTTGTCTCCGAAGTTAAACTGATTAAGTACTTAATCGATTGCATATTTAGCGACATAAGATACCCTAATACCATTCATTTCGCACCAATAGAACCACGATGAATAAAGATTTTGACGACGATTTCGCGCTGTTTCGTGAACAAGTGAAAGTTGATCGCCGCATTCGCAGTGAAACTCATCAGCCCGAGCGACGCCGCAGCAACACCTTCATGCGCGAACCCCAACAGCTTGACAAGCGCCAGCGCGCCGCCGCGAAACAGCAACACGCCGAGTTCTTTTTTTCAGATACGTTTCGAGCGCATTTGCCCGAAGGCGCGGTGCGTTATTGTGTTGAAGGTGAGTCGACGCACGTACTCAAGCAACTGCGTCGCGGCGACTATCCACCGGAAATCATGCTCGACTTACACGGTATGACACAAGCAATGGCCAAACGCGAAATAGCTGCTTTGCTGCATACCTGTCAGCGCGAGCAACTGGCCTGCTGCTCAATTATGAGTGGCCACGGTAAGGGAATATTAAAAGAAAATTTACCGCACTGGCTGATTCAACACCCTGCGGTTCGAGCATTTCATCAGGCGCCAAAAGAGTACGGCGGCGCCGCGGCACTATTGGTACTTATTCAGCTGCGCGGTTTGTAATTACTCCGCTGCGCTTGGGGCAATCATACGCACAAATTCAGCGCGCCCAGCGTTCACATCAATACGAATTTCTGCCATGGCTGCGGTAGGAAATAATAACGGTGGTGTTTGTTTATCTAGCGTAGCAACTAAATAACTAATAAACGGCATATGCGACACTAGCATCACGTGCTTGGCGTTCATATGGTGCGTTTGCAACATGGCAAAAAACCAATCGACAAAAGTTTCTGGGCTACTTTCCGGCACTGCGTCTTCGCAAATATCACGCGTGCTAACAGCAACTTCAGACTCGACAATGGTTGCGGTTTGTTGCGCACGAATGTAGGGGCTTACGGTTAGCCAATCGAGACCATTACCGCCGCGCTGCTGAATATAGTCATTCAGCCAGGTTGCGCTCGCTAACACCTCATGCTCGCCCATGGTACTTAACGGTCGTACTGCATCTGCTTTTAATGCTTGCGCTGGCTCTGCATCACCATGACGCATAATAAACAAGGTTACCGCCACGACTTGTTAACCCTCATTCTCATCCGCCTCGGCACGGCGCCGACGACGCCCACCAGTCACGGGGTCTGCACGACCTTCGTCTTTGGCTTGATCAGCACGGCGACGACGCACAGCTTTCGGATCGGCAATCAACGGACGATAAATTTCTATCCGATCGCCCTCGCGTAATTCTTGGTCCAATTTAACAGCTTTACTCCAAATACCAACCTTTTGTTGCTCAAGATCGATGTCTGGAAAATAGTGTTTGATATTCGATTGCTCAATCGCTTCGGCAACCGTGGTGCCAGCAACGACCCGCAATGGAATAATTTGCTGTCGTTGCGGAATCGCGTAAGCCACTTCAATTTGTATTTGCTCAGCTGACATGGCTAACTGTTCCCATAAACCTGTTGTGCTCGCTGCACAAACGCATCAACCATACGGCTTTGTAATTCATTGAATATTTTACCAAAAGCCATGCCAAGCAAACGGTTGGCAAATTCAAACTCAAGCTTCAGCACAATTTTACACGCGTTCTGATCAAGCGCATGAAAGCTCCAGCCGCCACGCAAATATTGAAACGGCCCGTCGACCAGCTCCATGCCAATGCGTTCATGCGGCTCAAGGGTATTGCGCGTGGTAAAAGATTTACTGATGCCTGCTTTACTAATGTCTAACCGCGCAACTTTCATAACGTCGGTGCTTTCCAGAACGGTGGCGGTACGACAACCCGGCACAAATTCCGGGTAACGATCGACATCGTTGACCAGAGCGTACATCTGCGCATCGCTATATGGCACCAAGGCGCTTCGTTCAATAGTCGGCATCGGTTTCCTCGTTCGTTACAAATGATGCGCATGATAGCGCATTTCTTGCACGTGTTCACATGCACAAACAAATTTTCTTTTTCATTGGCATAGGTATAATACGCGCTATGAGCAAAGCTAAAAAAAATCAGAATTCAAATACCATCGCGCTGAACAAAAAAGCACGTCATGAATATTTTCTCGAAGACAAATTCGAGGCCGGTCTCGCCCTGCAGGGTTGGGAGGTAAAAAGTATTCGCGCCGGCAAAGTGAATATCAGCGATACCTATGTCATCATCAAAAACGGTGAGGCTTACTTATTGGGCGCGCAAATACAGCCGCTTATTTCAGCCTCTTCGCATGTGGTTTGCGACCCAGAACGCACCCGCAAGCTGCTGTTAAAGCAGCGCGAGCTTGATAAACTTATCGGCGCTAGCGAGCGCGAAGGCTACGCCATTGTCGCCACCGCCATGTATTGGAAAAAGCACTTGGTGAAATTGGAAATTTATCTGGCCAAGGGTAAAAAATCTCACGATAAACGCGACACCATTAAAGAACGCGACTGGCAGCGCCAAAAAGCACGCATCATGAAGCACAATGTGCGTTGACATGCAGATAAAAAAACGATAAGTTCAGTTTCACATTTAGACAAGTTTACGAAAAAGGCTATTTACCGTGTTGAACATCACATTAACTACCCAAACACAAAAGAACTGGTGGTGGCATTTCCCGACCTAGCGGGCGATGCTTGTGTGCGTGTTTCTCACGTAATGCTTCAAAACCCGCTTCAATGAGCGGGTTTTTTTATGTCCGCAAATTGAATCCGAATGAAGCGAAAATAACTATACAACTTTACAAACAACTTAAAGCGGACCGTCATTGTGAACATTATTGAACAACCAGGCCATGTCACCAGCTTACGAATGAAGTTGCCCTACCAGGCCGACACCTTAGCCCTGTATCAGCGCTTGTGCGGGCCAGCTCAGGCTAGCTTGTTGCTTGACTCAGCCGAAATACAGTCACGCCAAAACCTGAAAAGCTTAGTCATGGTTAACGCGGCATTAGAACTAACCTGCCAAGCCCAGACCGTAACCATCAAAGCGTTAACCGCCAACGGCGAAGCCTTGTTACCTTGGTTAACTGAGCAGTTAGGTGATGTCTGTCAGCTAAGCACCCTGCCAGGTCAGCTTATTTGCACGTTCGAACCCTTGCCGACCGCAGCCGATGAAGACTCACGTTTACGCATGGTGAGTAACGTTGAACCCCTGCGTATTATTCAGCAGCGCCTTCAGCAGCATGCGCAACAAGGTAATATCCATCCACTCGCGCTATTTATTGGCGGTGTATTTGCCTACGACTACGTGGCTAGCTTCGAGCAGTTACCTACCGTTGATGACGGGGTTAACCAATGCCCTGACTACCAGTTTTACGTTGCTGAAACGCTATTGGTAATTGATCATCAACAGCAAACCACCGAGCTACTTGCGAGTTTATTCAGCGGCCCACAAAGTGCGCAATACTATCAAGACATCGCACAGCAACTCGGCCGTATTGCGGCGCTATGCCAACTGCCGGCCGTCAATAGCTCAAGCAGCTCTTCAGCTGCGCAAGCGCAAGTAGTTGACAGCAAGGTAAGCGCAACGCCATCGGCAAAAGAGTTTGCCCAGCAGGTGCTTGATCTTAAAGAGCACATTAGCGCAGGTGATATTTTCCAAGTGGTACCCTCACGACGCTTCACCATGGCCTGCCAAGACAGTCTTGCCGCATACGCCCAGTTGAAACAAATGAATCCGTCGCCCTATATGTTTTTCATGCGCACACCGGCGTATGAGCTGTTTGGCGCATCGCCTGAGTCAGCGCTGAAATACACCAAAAACACCAATCAAGTTGAACTGTACCCTATTGCTGGAACTCGCCCGCGCGGCAAACGCGCCGATGGCAGTATTCACGCAGACCTTGATAGTCGATTGGAGCTTGAGTTACGCCTTGATCAAAAGGAGCTTGCTGAGCACATGATGTTGGTTGATTTAGCACGCAATGATCTAGCCCGTATTGCCCAGCCAGGCACCCGTTATGTCGCTGACTTATTGCAAGTCGATCGTTATTCACACGTAATGCACCTTGTGTCTCGGGTTGTGGCTCAGCTTGCTGATGACCTTGACGCCCTGCATGCTTACCGCGCCTGCATGAATATGGGAACCTTAGTTGGCGCCCCTAAAATAAGCGCCGCAGCACTTATTCGTGGTGTCGAAAAGCAGCGCCGAGGCAGTTATGGCGGCGCTGTTGGCTATATCAACGGACATGGCGACATGGACACCTGCATTGTGATTCGCTCAGCGTTTGTGCAAAACGGTCAAGCCGTGGTTCAAGCCGGCGCCGGTGTCGTGCACGACTCAGACCCTGCTGCTGAAGTTGCGGAAACCGAGAACAAAGCGCGGGCCGTCTTAGAGGCCATCCGCATTGCCAATCAACAGGGACAGGAGTAAACCATGAACACCACTAACACAGCTCCTGCACGCATTGTCATGATCGACAACTTTGACTCGTTTAGCTACAACCTAGTTGACGAGTTACGCCAACTTGGCTACCCGTTAGTGATTTATCGTAACAACATGGATGCCGAGCAGTTACTTGCACAAATGGCCGATTATGCCGGCCCTCAGCTTATTTGCTTATCGCCAGGCCCTGGTCATCCAGCGCAGTCAGGTAATTTATTAGCATTTATTGAAGGGGCCAAAGGCCGTTTCCCAATGTTAGGTATTTGTTTGGGCTTTCAGGCACTCATTCATGCCGCAGGCGGTGACATTGACCGCTGCCACGAAACCGTGCATGGCAAAAAAGCACAGGTTGTGACGCAGCCTCATGCCATGTTTGCAGGCCTGGACAACCCTTTAACCGTGGCGCGTTATCATTCGTTGTGCGGTTACCGGTTACCGGAACGTATTCATGTTTTAGCTGCCACCGGGGCAATACCCATGGCCGCTGAGTTTCCAGAATACCAAGCCATTGGCTTCCAATTTCATCCAGAATCAATATTAACCAGTCATGGCAGCCAGTTGTTGGCGCAAACCGTGGCCTACTTAATGCAGCAATACGGGAGTTAACATGCAAGCCATTCATCAACTACTTGCAGGCGAAGAACTTAGCGCCAAAGCGGCTGAGAAGCTATTTGATCACCTGGTAAAAGGTGAGCTAAACGACATTCAAATAACAGCAGCACTGGTTGCCATGAAACTACGCGGTGAGCAACCACCCGAAATGGCCGGTGCGGCACAAGCACTGCGGCGTGCCGCAAAAACCTTTAAGCGCCCTGCCCGATTAGTGATTGATAGCTGCGGTACTGGCGGCGACGGTAGTAATACCATGAATATCTCAACCACCGCCGCCTTAGTGGCTGCGAGTATGGGCTTAACCGTGGCTAAGCATGGCAATCGCAGTGTGTCGTCGCGATCAGGCTCGGCCGATGTGTTAGAAAGCCTTGGCTTGTCTGTCACACAAGACCCCGAAGTTGCTGAGCGCCAACTTGATGCCTTTAATTTCTGCTTTTTATTCGCACCGCATTATCACCCAGGCATTCGCTATGCCATGCCAAGCCGCCAAACATTGAAAACCCGCACGCTGTTTAATTTACTTGGCCCGTTGGTGAACCCAGCTCGCCCTGATGCACAAGTATTGGGCGTTTACGACCCAAGTTGGTGCCGCCCTATGGCTGAAACCCTGCGCCTACTCGGTTGCCAAAGGGCCATGGTGGTGCACGGTTCAGGCTTAGATGAAATTGCCCTGCATGGCGAAACCCATGTGGTCGAATTGAAAGACGGTGAACTGCACGAATACACCTTAAGCCCAGATACCTTCGGCGTAGAACGCGCGAGCATTGAAGAATTGCGCGGTGGCGACGCCGATTTTAACGCTAAATTACTGCAGAACGTTTTGGCTGGTACAGCCACCGAGGCACAATTGAACGCCGTTGCAGTAACCGTTGCAGCCATGCTGTATATTGCCAACCAAGCAACTTCACTCTCTGAAGCAACCGCCTTGGTACGCGAACACTTGGCCAGTGGCGCAGCGCTGACACACTTACAAAAGCTGCAGGAGTTTAACCGTGGTTGATACCCCGTCAATATTACAAAAAATTGTGGCTAAACGCCGACTGCGGCTTGCTGAGCAATTGCAGACGATGGATATGCCAGCGCTAACCGCGGGACTAAAACCGAGTACCCGCAGCCTTGCTGAAGCCCTCGCCAAACCCCGAGCCAGTTTTATTTTAGAGTGCAAGAAAGCGTCGCCTTCCAAAGGCCTCATTCGCCCTAATTTTAATGCGGTAAGCCTAGCGCAAACCTACAGCCGGTACGCCGATGCCATCTCGGTACTCACCGAGCCCGACTTTTTCCAGGGTGATTTTAGCTACTTAGCGGCAGTGAGTGCCGCCGTAGATCTGCCGGTACTATGCAAAGACTTTATTGTTACTACCGAGCAAGTGCTGCTAGCACGGCATTTCGGCGCCGACGCTATTTTATTAATGCTGTCGATACTCGACGACACCCAATATCGTGAATTAGCCGAGTTAGCAGCGCGTTACCAGCTTGATGTTCTTACTGAAGTGGCTACCCAAGAAGAGCTTGAGCGCGCACTTAAGTTAAACGCCAAAATGATTGGTATTAACAACCGTAACCTGCACGATCTTTCCATTGATCCGCAGCGTAGTATCAGCATGAGCAAGCAAATACCTGCTGGTACCTTGGTGGTGGCCGAGTCTGGTTACAGTGAGCATCAAGCCATACGTAAAACCGCCGAACATGTGGACGGTTTTTTAATTGGCAGTGCCTTGTCGCAACAAGCCAATGTTGACCAAGCCTGCCGTGAACTTATTTACGGCCAACACAAAGTTTGTGGCCTAACCAAACCGGCAGACGCAAGCGTGGTACGTGCGGCTGGTAGCGCTTATGGTGGGCTCATTTTTGTCGGCCATTCGCCGCGCTGTGTCACTCCCGAGCAGGCAGCGGAAATAGTTGCCACCGAGCCACAACTCGAGTTCGTGGGCGTCTTTGCTGATCAACCGCTGGCCCAAGTAAGCGACATTGCCAAACAGCTTCGGCTTGCTGTGGTGCAGTTGCACGGTCAAGAAGACCTCGACTATGTGAGTGAACTACGCAAAGCATTGCCCGCTGGCACCAAAATTTGGAAGGCCATCGGCGTCGATGAGCCGCTTGTGCTTCCACAAATGGACGTTGATGCGTTTTTGCTCGACAACCGCTTTGGCGGCAGCGGCCAGCCCTTCAATTGGCAACTGCTCAATGGGCTAACCGAACTGCAACGCCAACAGTGTGTGCTAGCTGGTGGTATTCAGCTAAGTAACTTAAGTGCAGCGCAGCAAACCGGCGTCAACCGCCTCGATGTCAACTCGGGCGTAGAACATGCGAAAGCCAGCAAAGATGCCGGCAAAATTATCGCGTTTTTTGCTGCAATTCGTCAGTATGGCCGTGTGGCAACGCGCGAACACGAAACACTTTCATCGAATTCATAACAAGGTGCAGTATTTATGAGCTCTTCAACTGAAAAATTATCCGCCTATTTTGGCGATTTTGGTGGCCAATTTGTGCCAGAAATACTTCTACCTGCGCTTGATCAACTTGAACAAGCATTTATCGATGCGCAAAACGACGAAGCTTTCCAAGCCGAGTTTCGCGACCTATTGAAAAACTACTTAGGCCGCCCCACACCGCTGTCTAAGTGCCGTAACTTGCCGCAAAACTCGCCCAACGGTACCGAAATTTATTTAAAACGCGAAGACTTGCTGCATGGTGGCGCGCACAAAACCAATCAGGTGCTTGGCCAAGCTCTCTTAGCCAAGCGCATGGGTAAACAGCGTATTATTGCTGAAACCGGTGCTGGCCAGCACGGCACGGCAACAGCTTTAGCCTGCGCCTTACTTGACCTTGAATGCATTATTTACATGGGCGCCAAAGACGTTGCTCGCCAGCAACCCAATGTGTTCCGTATGGAGCTTATGGGCGCGAAAGTGGTCGCTGTTGACGCCGGCAGTGGCACCCTAAAAGACGCGGTTAACGAAGCCATGCGCGACTGGACAGCAAGTTACAGTACCACGCATTATTTGCTTGGTACCGCAGCTGGGCCGCATCCGTTTCCTACCATTGTGCGCGAGTTTCACCGCATGATTGGTGCCGAAGCCAAAGCACAAATGCTTGAACGCATCGGCCGCCTACCCGACGAAGTCATTGCCTGTGTGGGCGGTGGTTCGAATGCCATTGGTATGTTTGCCGAATTTATTGACGAACAAGACGTTGCTTTAGTGGGCGTTGAGCCGGCGGGTAAAGGGGTCGATACGCACCTGCACGGCGCCACGCTAGCAGCTGGTAAGCCTGGCATTTTGCATGGCTGCCGCTCGTTTTTAATGCAAACCGACGAAGGCCAAATTGAAGAAAGCTATTCGGTTTCAGCCGGTCTTGACTACCCTGGCGTTGGCCCACAACATGCGTATTTGCGCTCTATTGGTCGCGCCCGCTATGAATCAGTGACTGACGACGAAGCCTTAGAAGCCTTTCAAGTACTTGCCAAGCACGAAGGTATTATTCCGGCTTTAGAATCTGCCCACGCGTTGGCCTATGCACTGAAACGTGCAGCGCAACCCGATGCGCCTAAAGTGCTCTTGGTTAACCTATCTGGCCGAGGCGACAAAGACATTGATCATGTGCGTCGTATTTTACAGGAACGTGCCGAAGCGCAGTTAACACCGCAAGGAGGCCAAGCATGAGCCGCTACGAACAATTGTTTTCACGTCTGTCCGCCGCTAAACAAGGCGCATTCGTTCCTTTTGTAACCTTGGGCGACCCAACCCCAGAGCTCAGCTTAAAGGTGATTGATGCATTGGTGGCCGGTGGTGCCGACGCATTAGAGCTAGGCCTGCCCTTTTCTGACCCTGTAGCCGACGGGCCCACCATTCAAAAGGCCAATATTCGCGCGCTAGCTGCGGGAACCCGCATTAGTGATGCTTTTCACATCATTGAACAAGTGCGCGCGCGCTACCCAGAGCTACCTATTGGCCTATTGGTGTACGCTAATTTGGTGGTGAGTAATGGCATGGATAGTTTCTATCAACGCTGCCAGCAAGCCGGGGTTGATTCGGTATTGATTGCCGATGTTCCGGTGCGCGAAGGCAAGCAATTTGCCGCCATTGCGCGCGAATTTGGCGTCGAGCCTATTTTTATTGCGCCACCCGATGCCTCATCAGCAACACTGCAACAGGTTGCTAAGAACAGTGCCGGCTATGTTTACTTACTCAGTCGAGCGGGGGTGACTGGCGCCGAAACACAAATGCAGGCACCAGCTAGCGACGTCATCGATCAACTACGCCAGTACCATAGTGCGCCTCCGCTTTTGGGCTTTGGCATTGCTAGCCCCGAGCACGTGCAGGCGGCCTTATCCGCCGGTGCTGCCGGGGCTATCTGTGGCTCGGCCATTGTGAAAATAATCGAGCAATATCAACATGATGAAAACGCTCTAACCCAGCATCTGCAAGAATTTGTGCAATCTATGAAGGCGGCAACAAGCAGTCTTTAAGGGCTGCTTCTACCTGCGCAAACTTGAACGAATAACCGGCCTGCTGCAATCGCTCAGGCAACACCAGTTGGCCGGTTAATAACATGTCTGACATTTCCCCTAACATTAATTTAAGTGCCCACGCCGGTACCCGCATAAAATGCGACTTGCGTAGAGCTCTCGCTAACGAGCGACTAAACTCCTGCTGCTTCACGGGGTTAGGCGCGGTGGCATTATAAACACCACGTGTTTCGCCCTGCTCAAGCAGAAATAGAATAATCCCCACCATGTCGTCAATATGTACCCAACTAAACCCTTGTTGCCCGTGACCTAACGGCCCCCCAAGCCCTAACAAGTAAGGTGGAAGCATCTTTTTCAATGCCCCACCCTCGGGCGCCAATACAACGCCTGTGCGAATAACACACACCCGTGTTTTAGGTGAATCTGCGGCTAATGCCAAACGCTCCCATTCGGCGCATAAGTGGTGCGCAAAATCATCGGCTTCAACCGCACTTGACTCGGTAACTGGGGTGCTGCCTTGTGGCCCATAGAAACCTATAGCCGAGCCACTAATAAATACTTGCGGCGGTTGCGCCGCACTTTGAATGCGCTCGGTAAGTTGCCGCGTTATGTTCCATCGGCTTTGTTCCAAACGTAGTTTTTGCCGTGAACTCCAGCGTTTGTCGGCAATACCTTCACCTTGAAGATTAATCACCGCATAGAACTCACTAATATCACTAATTTCGTCAAGACTGCGCACCACATGCACCTGCTGGCCCAGCCGCGCAATGGCCCGTTGCGGATTGCGACTGGTCACTGTCACTTGGTAATTTTCAAGCAAATGCGAAATGAGCGCCTGCCCAATCAGCCCCGTTCCGCCAGTGATCAATAATTTCATAATACCGTTACCCTTTAAGCTGTCGCTTCGTCATGTTTATTGGTTTTTATTAACTATAGTCTACCTACAGAATCTAGTACCCTATGAAAATTTCTGGCACACTGCGGTTTCGTTTAAGTATTGGGTTTCATCATGCTGTTAGTACTGGAATATTTACCGATTATTTTATTCTTCATCTTCTATTTGATGGGCGATATTTTTATTGCCACAGGCGTACTCATGCTCGGTACAGTGCTTCAAATAGTCGGCATGAAATTTATGCGTGAGCCGGTCACTACCCGCCACTGGATTATCATGTGGGGCGTACTTATTTTCGGCAGTATTACCTTGTTCTTACGCGACGAATGGTTCGTGAAGATCAAAGTGACCGTTATTTATATCGCCATTGCCCTGTTTTTGCTTATTGGCATGTGGTGGAAAAAACGCAGCCCACTGCAAAGTATGCTTGGCAGCGAAATTAACCTGCCACTATTTGCCTGGCGCCGCCTAACTTATGCTTGGGTTGTTTTCACCTTGGCCTTAGCCATCATTAATCTTTATATCGCTGAACAAATGAGCCTAGACGCTTGGGTAAACTTTAAGGTGTTCGGCACCTTGGGCGCGACGCTTATTTTTAGTGTGTTTTCCGGTGCGTATATGTTTAAACATCACACCGATCGTGAAAAAGATGCAGAGGAAATAGAATAATGTGGTTTGTTATTTGGGCAGAAGATGCACCCAACAGTTTAGCTGCGCGCCGCGCAACTCGCCCCGCTCATTTAGACCGCTTAAAAGCATTGCAAACAGCAGGCCGTTTATTAGTAGCGGGGCCATGCCCAGCTATAGCAGCCACTGACCCCGGCGATGCTGGCTTTACCGGCTCTATGGTGGTGGCAGAGTTTGACACTTTGGCTGACGCTCAAGCTTGGGCAAATGCCGACCCCTATTTGGCTGCCGGCGTGTACGAAAAGGTTACGGTAAAACCTTACCTTAAAGTACTTCCATAAGTGCTGGCATAGCTACTGGCCTAACGAATGACATAAGTGATGCAACAACCCAAGCGAATTACACTCCATACCGCCCCTCAGCGCGATATTGTCGCGTACCAGTGGCAAGCTGAAGCCCCACGCGCCGTGATTATCATGGCGCCAGCCATGGCGGTGCCACAAGCCTACTACCAGCATTTCTGTAATTGGTTGGCGGCGCAAGGCTTTCACGTGATTAGCTTTGATTATTACGGTATTGGCGCGTCAATTGATAAACCACTTAGCCAGCTCAGTACCTCAATAACCGACTGGGCCACCTATGACGCCGCAGCGATAATCGACTACGCCACCAGTAACTACCCACAGCTACCCTTGTTGTGGTTTGCGCACAGTATTGGCGGGCAATTATTCGGTATGATTCCCAACCACAGCGCCGTGCAACATATGATCACTGTGGCAACCGGTACCGGCTTTTGGAAAGACACTAAACCACAACTTAAGTACAAGTCATGGTTATTGTGGCGGGCTATTACCCCGTGGCTCATTCCACTGCGTGGCTATTTCCCTGGCCGAGCCTTAGGCATTGTCGGCAACGTGCCCGCAAAAGCCATGCAGCAGTGGCGGCGTTGGTGCTTGCACCCAGATTATTTAGTCGGCGCAGAAAACCTATATCAGCGTTACGCCGAAGTAAAAACTCCCATTACCTCGCTAGCATTTAGCGACGATGAGTTACTGACTGAGCGCAACATAACCGCCATGCACAACTTTTATAAAACAGCGGTGCAGCAGCGGCATGTTATTACACCAGAACAAATTGGTACGCGGCGTATCGGCCATTTTTCGGTATTTCGGCCATGCTACCAAGCCTATTGGCCTGAGCTTTTTCAACAACATATTGAAAAAGCCCTCGCACCAAGCACACTTCGTAGCTAAGCCAATTTGCGAATTAACTGCGCGGTGTTGCGGCGCACCAAACGCGCACACGCTAAGCGGCCAAGCACCCCCACCACCACAGCACCAGACACCGGGCCGAATAACCAGAAGCGCCAGTGTATTGTCGCAGCCATTTCAAATACCTGCGTTTGCAAGATATAAAGCGACAATTCCATCGCCAATGTAGCAATCAAGCCGCTAATAGCACCCAGTATGACAAACTCATAAGTGACACTGCGGCTGAGTAGCTTGGCCGGCGCCCCTAGGGTGCGAAGTATCACCAGCTCTTTCTGGCGCTCTTCCATAGATGCCTGCACTTGCGCCAGTAACACCAGCACGCCAGCAATAAGCACAAGTACCAATACAAAGGCAATCGCAATACTGACTTGATCAATAACTTCGCGTAACTGCTCCATCACCGCATCAAGATCAATCAACGAAACCTGCGGAAACGGTTTAAACAAGTCATACAGTTCACTTTTGCGTTCTGGCGGCAAATTAAAGCTAGAAATAAAAGTTGCCGGAAACTCTTCAAGCGTGGCGGTATTGAAAATCATAAAGAAATTAGGCTGCAACGACGCCCAATTCACTTCACGAATACTGGTTACCGGCACGGTAAAGGTGTTGCCCCCAATATTAAATTGCAGCTCATCGCCAATGGTTAAGTTCATGCGTTGCGCAACTTCTTGCTCAATAGACACTTGGGGCTGCGGATCGTCTCCCCACCATTGGCCTGCAGTTAACGTATTGTTGGGCGGTAAATCATCGCGCCACGTCAGCGACAATTCGCGACCAAAGCCTTCACGCTGCTCAGCGTTGTTGGTTGCGGTATCGGCTTCATCACCACCCGCTTCTTTGGTCACCTCTTCACGCACCGGCACACCATTCACCGCCGTCATTCGGCCTGGCACCACAGGGTACATATCGTTAGATTCAATATTGCGCTCAGCGAAGCGCTGCTGTAACGCATCAACATCACTGCCCGCCACGTTAACAATAAAGTAGTTTGGGGCGTTATCTGGCAGCTGGCGCTCCCAATCTGCCAGCAGCTCATTGCGCAGCGCTAAGACCAACAGCAACAACATAATGGCCGTTGAAAAGCTCAGCATCTGCACGCTATTGGCTTGGGCACGACGCTGTAACCCTGCCATCGCTAATCGCCACGCGCTTCCAGCTTGCATACCAGCTTGCCGGCTCGCGCGAATAAATAAACGACCAACCGTTAATAGCAATATTGCCGCCACCGAGCCCCCCACAAACAACGCGGTTGATAGCAGCCATTGTTGGCTATAAATCAGCAGCAACGCATAAATAGTTCCGGCTGACGCAACCCAATGCAGCCAACGCAATTTATCGGTTCCGGTTAATTGGCGATTCAGCACCCGCAATGGAGGAATACCAATAAGGCGCAGCAAGGGGTAAAGCGTAAACATAACCGCACTAACTAAACCAGTGGCAGACGCTAAAACATAAGGCTGCCAGCTTGCACTTGGCAAGTTCGCCCCCAATTGGTCGGCAACCACTTCAATAACTTGCGCCTGAATAAACCAACCAAGCGCAAGCCCGACAGCAATACTAATGAAGGTAAGTAACAGCAGATGCAGAATAAATATTTTTTGAATCTGCGCTTTTTCAGCCCCCAAGGTTTTGAAAATAGCCACCACGTCGTAATTGCGCTGGCAATAACGCTGCGCAGCCACCGCTACCGCAGTTGCGGCCAATACCACACCAAGCAAGCTCGCCAACAGCATAAAACGTTCGGCGCGTTGCAGGCTGCGCGACAATGGGCTATCGCCATCTTCAATGCTACGCCAGTTGTGCGTATCGTCATTAAGTTGCGGGGTTAGCCATTCCTCATAGGCCTCAAGCTGACTTGGCTCACCGGCAAACAGCACGTTATAGCGCACTCGTGAGCCCGGCTGAATCAGCCCTGTTTTGCCAAGTTCATCATAACGAATCAATACATTTGGGCTATCGGTAAACACCGAAAACCCAACGTCTGGTTCGTAAGTAAGCACGCGGCTGACCACAAATTGGCTAGAGCCAATTTCAAGAGTATCGCCAACTTGCAAGCCAAGCTCTTGAAACAGTGCAGCTGCAACCCAGGCTTCACCCGAATTCGGCAAGCCTGTGGTTGGCTCTTCAGCACCAAAAGGTTCGTCTGCCGTGCGTAACTCGCCGCGCAACGGATAACCGTCACCTACTGCCTTAATGTCAACTAAAGCAAGCTGATCATTGGCAAAGGCCATACTATTAAAAACCACGCGGTCAGCGGTTTGTATGCCACGTTTTTCCGCCTCGTCCAGCCAACTTTCATCAATTGCACGGCGCGAACTCAGCACGCGGTCCGCCGCCAAAAACTCGGCACTACGCTCTAGCAGCCCAGACTGCAAGCGCTCGGTAAACAACGACAACGATAAAACCGCGGTCACAGACAGCACAATAGCTGCCGCCATAATCGTCAGCTCACCGCGGCGCAACTCGTGGCGCAGCAAGCGCCATGAAATTTTATGCCACATCGCGAGCCACCTCAGTTAACCGCCCCGAGTCCATGCGCAATACACGCTGACAACGCTCTGCAAGCTCTGCATCATGGGTCACCATCACCAAGGTGGTGCCCGACTCTTGGTTCATCTGAAACAGCAAGTCTTCTACCTTGTGGCCCGTGGTCGAGTCCAAATTTCCCGTAGGTTCATCAGCAAACAATATTTTGGGTGTACCGATAAACGCACGAGCAATGGCAACCCGCTGCTGCTCACCACCAGACAATTGATTTGGGTAATGGGTTAAGCGCTCTCCCAGCCCCACTTTAGTCAGTAATTCCCGAGCTTGCTGCTCAGCATTCTTGTGGCCAGCTAGCTCAGCAGGCAGCATGACGTTTTCTAATGCCGTTAAGCTTGGAATTAACAAAAACGACTGAAAAATAAAGCCAACTTTGTCAGCACGAAGTTTTGCACGTTGTTCTTCATCCAAATCGCTCAACTTTACGTTATCTATAAGAACATCACCGCTACTTGCGATGTCTAAACCCGCAAGTAATGACAATAACGTGGACTTGCCCGACCCCGAGGCCCCAACAATAGCAACCGTTTCACCGGCGTTTATCGCCAAGTCAATTGGTTGTAGAATGTGTAAGGTGCCGTCTTGAGTGGTCACTTGTTTTTCTAATTGAGTGGTTTGTATAAGCATTTATGAAAAATTTCCTAGCTAAATTGTTGGTCATCGTTGCACTGTTCGTTGTTATACGTCCAGTTTCGGCAAATGTCTCACTTGTTGTTTTAGGCGACAGCCTAAGCGCAGGTTATGGCATGGCGCAAAGCGAGTCATGGGTTGGCGTGTTACAACAACGCTGGGCCGAAAAATATCCTGACATTACCTTAATCAATGCCAGTATTAGCGGCGACACCACCCAAGGCGCCCTAAATCGATTAGCCGGCGTTATCGAGCGTCATCAACCCGATGCTGTTTTTGTCGAATTAGGGGGAAATGACGGATTACGCGGCTTTAACCCTGCTACTATCGCAAACAATTTGGAACAAATCATCACCCAATTGCAACAGCAAGACGCTAAAGTTGCGTTAAGCCAGGTTAGAATTCCGCCGAACTACGGCCCTCGCTACAACGACATGTTCTCGTCACTGTTCTCGCAGGTAGCAGAAAAAAAAGAAGTGCCATTAATTCCATTCTTCATGGAGCAAATTATTGTTGATGAGAATTTAATGCAAGGAGATGGTATTCATCCAAATCGTGAGGCGCAGCCGCTTATCGCCGACATCATGGAACCCCACCTACTGAAACTAGTGCAAAAACGATATTAGCTATCAGATATTGGATATTAGAAAAACAACGGCGATATTGGATATTGGAAAACTGGCAGCTGTTTGGATAAAGCTTGAGATATCAGATCTAATATCAAATATCTAACAGCTGATATCGCATTTGCTCTTAAAGAAATGGCGTCCCCTAGGGGATTCGAACCCCTGTTACCGCCGTGAAAGGGCGGTGTCCTAGGCCTCTAGACGA